>NZ_SCFY01000016.1 GCF_007049795.1 Ectopseudomonas mendocina | reverse complement strand
GCATACACCCAGACGCTCTCCGACATTGAGGCCCGCATCGGCAACCGTGCGAAAGCATCGCAGGTGATCGGAAACTTCAATAACTTATTCATGTTGAGGGTGCGCGAAACCGCGACCGCCGAGTTGCTCACCCGGCAACTGCCGAAAGTAGATGTGTACACGACCACCCTGGTCAGCGGTGCCACCGACAGCTCCGATATTCGCGGGGCGACGGACTTCACGTCCAATGCGCAGGACCGCATCAGTACCGCAAGTGTGCCGATGATCGAGCCAGCGCATGTGGTCGGTCTGCCGAAGGGCCAGGCCTTTGCCCTGTTGCAAGGCGGGCAGCTGTGGAAAATTCGCATGCCGCTGCCCGCGCCCGATCCTGACGAAATCATGCCCGAGGATCTGCAGCAGCTCGCGGGCTACATGCGCCAGCACTATGCCGAGGCCGGCGAGTGGTGGGAGAACCAGGGCATTCCCGGCCTGCAGGATCAGCCACTGCCCGATGACCTGCTCGATGGATTTCGCCACCTCGCCGCCACCGAGGAAAGCAATGCCGAGGCACGGCCATGAGGGACCCAGCCAGTACCACCCAGCGCGAACAAGCCCGCCAACAAGGCTTGCTCGCCAGCATCGTCACCCTGCCGCTGCGCATGCTCGGCGTACTGATCGGCTCGCTGCTGCTGTCGATCATCATCGAGTGCATCGGTATGCATTTATTCTGGCCCGAACAAGGCTGGCGTCACGCCCAGGGCATGCTCAACTACGAACTGAACCACCTTTCCACGCACTTCACCCGTAGCGCGGTGGTACAGGAGCCGGGCCGCACCGCGCATCAGATTGTCGAAGGCGCTTACGAATGGATTTTCGTGAAAACCGGCCTGCTCGACTGGATGAGCCAGGCATCGGCACGCTCGCGCGCGCCCAGCCATGGCGATGCACGAGACATCCGTTTCTATATTAGCCAGGTCTACGTCTGGAGCGAGCGCTACCTGATCGCCGCTGCGTTCACGATTCTGACGTTCATGGTTCGGCTGCTGGTCCTGGTGCTGACGCTGCCGCTGTTTCTGCTGGCAGCCTTCGTCGGGATGGTCGATGGTCTGGTGCGGCGCGACATTCGCAAGTTCGGTGCAGGGCGGGAGTCGGGTTTCATCTACCACAGAGCCAAGGCGAGCCTGATGCCATTGGCGGTACTGCCGTGGATCATCTACCTCACCCTGCCGATCAGCGTGCATCCGCTCCTGGTACTGCTGCCGAGCGCCGCACTGCTCGGCCTGGCGGTGAACATCACCGCGAGCAGTTTCAAAAAATATCTGTGAGTGCCACCGCGCACCACCAACTACCTCAATCATCCCCTCCCATCGACAAATGGCTAACACGCTCCAGGTCATCGACGAGAGGCCTTCGCCCATAGTGCGCAAGTTCCACACGTCTTTCCCTACCTGCACGGTTCCTATGAATGAACGCCGCACCATCGACAATGATCGACCGGGCCTTGGCGCTACCGGATTCAATGCCTGCCTGCAGCAGCGCCCGCGTGGCGCCACTGTTGGAAAGTGAATATCCCGTATCCTGGCCATCGAAGAAAACACGGTAGCAGATGGGGAACCGCTCATCCCCCGCCTCGTCCTCATCCTCTTCAGCAACCACCTGTGCGTCATAGCGCACCCCACGCTCCACCATCAAGCGCCCGATCTCGAACAGGATGCCGAGCTCTTCGTCGACGGGTTCCCATAGGCGGCGGGCATCATGAGTCCTGACCATGCTCATGCCGTCATAACGCACATGGGCGTAAAGCGGTGAAAGGTCTGTCACCGTCCCGGTCACGACCGTGCCCTCGGCATTGGCAATCCCGGCAGCCAGCGAGTGGTTGCCGCCATGCACCAGGGCAAGGCCGAACGGCAGCAGCAGTTCAACCTTATGGTTGAAGTCAGCACGCCATTGCCCCATACAGCGCGCATGGCCAATGTTGGCGATGGCGTTCATCAGCCGAGGTCGCGACCAGGGGACGGGAAGGATAGGATCCCTTCCCAGCTGCAAGCGATAACGCTCAGGCTGCGAATCGCCAATCACATTGGCAGCGGTCACCCCCTCCGGGGTCACCTCCACGAGTATCGAACCAATGAAGTCGGACAGGTCATAAGCGTTCCGTACCTCATGCAGGGGGTGGTACGCGGCGGACGTCAAGGTTCGTGCCTGCAACGGCCCCGCTATCAAGCGAACCATACTGGACAACCCCAGTGGGTCGGTAGTCGCCACCTCCCTGGCCAGCGCCATAACATTCTCGAAGCGCTCGCTGCGAGCTTGTTGCTGCGCCTCTAATCGCCTGCGGAAAAAACCCTTCAACCAGGTAAGTTCCCGAACGTGCTTCCCGCCCATACGCATCCACCGCCCCCTCTCACCTTTCCGCGCTGATCACAGGCCAGCAGGCCGTTCGATAAACCACCCCATTCCTAACCGCCGAGCGCAATAGCCGTCAAGGAAACCGGTCACGCTTAGGTTCCCATTGTTTAAGGCACCATCACAGGCATCTCGGGAGCATCTCGCCATTCCTCGCAAATCGCGGATTGGTGAATGTCGATGCTCCTTCTTCCACCAGCCGATAGGCACTACGCGCAGGGCCTGGCCCCACTGCTGCTCGTCCTGGTTCTTTCAGGCCATGCCAACGCCGACGACACGACGCCCGAGCACGCCCGACTTGCAGCCGCACTGCGCCAACTCGACAGCATCGAACGGCTCATCGCGCAACACGCTACCCAACCGCACGAAGGACGCGCCCGCTACCACTTCGACTACGTACGCCTGAGCGCCGACCTCGACCGCGTACGCGCCGGCATCCGCGACTACCTGACTCCAACGCGCGCGCAACCGCGCGACCCCGCCGTGCTGCTCGGTGACTACCGCCAGCCTGCCGCCCCGCTCCTCGAACCACAGGTCGCGCCATGAACGCCGCGCAGACCACCGCGTTCCAGGCCAACAGCGGCGTCCTCCCCTCCGACGTCTCGATCGTACTGCTCGGTGCGGTTTTCGCCGTGCTGCTCGTGTGGGGTGCCTGGGCGATACGCAGCGCCTACGTCGGCTGGGCGGAGGAACAGCTTTCCCAACGTCAGTTCTTGGTCGTAGTGGTGCGCTTTGCCGTGCTGTACCTGGTGCTGACCTTCTTCCTGCTCTCGTAAGAGGTCGCCATGATGAAGCCGCTCTCCCGCGCCTACCGCCCCCACCACTTCACTAGCCTGGCTGCACTGCCGATGTTCGGCGTGCTGTCACCATTCGCCCAGGCCGCCTTGCCCACCCTGGAAAACCCGTCGCGCGGCACTGGCACGGGCATCATGCAAACACTGCAGAACTACGGTTACGACATCGTGATGCTGATCGCCTTGCTGGTGGTCGCGTCCATGTTTGTCGGGGTGTGTTACCACGCGTACACCCGCTATGCGGAGATCCACATCGGTCGCTCGACCTGGGGCCAATTCGGTCTGACCGTCGCGGTCGGCGCTATCCTCCTCGTGGTTGGTATCTGGCTCCTCACCGAAGCCATCGGCGTTCTCTGAGACCGGAGACGCCGCCATGGCAGAAGACATCCGCTCGGATGGGACGGTGGCGTTCATGCCCCACCGCCTCAACCGTCACCCCGTGGTGGTGCGCGGGCTGACGGCGAATGAACTGTGGGTCTGCGCGGGATCGTCGGGCGTGATCGGCCTCGCGAGCGGCATTCCGCTGGCCATCATGTTCGCGACGATCGCCATCGTCCCCACGACCATCCTGCTGGCGGTCACCGCTGGCATTTTCATCGGT
This sequence comes from Ectopseudomonas mendocina, assembly GCF_007049795.1. Taxonomy (GTDB): domain Bacteria; phylum Pseudomonadota; class Gammaproteobacteria; order Pseudomonadales; family Pseudomonadaceae; genus Aquipseudomonas; species Aquipseudomonas mendocina_D. The sequence goes on along the minus strand of NZ_SCFY01000016.1, from coordinate 131,257 downwards.
GGCGGTGCACTGCGCCGGCTCAAGCGCGGCAGACCCGAAACCTGGTTGTACCGCCAGTTGCAGTGGTGGGTCGCGACCCATCTGCCACAGCTCGCGCCGTTCACCGATGGCCATACGCTGGTGATTCGCTCCGGTTACTGGACCACGCGCCGGAGCAAGGCGCCGTGAGCCGGTTCAAGAACGAAGTCGCTCACCTGCAGGCCCATGTCCGGACGCTGCGAATAGGGGCCGGCGTACTGGTCATGCTGGCCTTGGTAATGAGTGTTGGCTGGTGGAGCGCACCGCGCGACCTGACGATTCATGTGCCACCAGACCTGCGTTCAGGCAGTACGCGCAAATGGTGGGACGTGCCGCCCGAAAGCGTTTATGCCTTCACGATCTACGTCTGGCAGCAGTTGCAGCGCTGGCCCAGCAATGGCGACGACGACTACCCGCGCAACCTGCACGCGCTGTCACCCTACCTCACGCCCGCCTGCCAGGCGTTCCTGCAGCAGGACTACGAGTACCGACGTAATGCCGGCGAGTTGCGGCGCCGTGTGCGCGGCATCTACGAGATTCCCGGGCGAGGTTATAGCGACAACCCCACGCTGCGCGTGCGCACCGTCTCCAGCCGCGAATGGGTCGTGAACCTCGACGTCACGGCGGACGAGTACTACGCCTCGGAGCAAGTCAAGCGCGCCCTGGTGCGCTACCCGCTCAAGGTCCTGCGCATCGATGTCGACCCGCAGCGCAACCCGTTCGGGCTTGCCATCGACTGCTACGACGGCGTTCCGCAGCGCATTGCTCCCCCTGTCGATCCGGCGGCCACGTCCGCCCCCTCCCCGGAAAACATGCCATGAACCGCCTCTTACCACTGGCTCTCGCGGCGTGCGCGCTGGTCTCGTGCAGCGCCTCCCAGGCCACCGAGCTTCTGCGTTGGGAAAAATTACCATTGGCCCTGCCGCTGGTGGTCGACCAGGAGCGCATCGTCTTCGTCGATCGAAACGTGCGCGTTGGCGTGCCTGCGTCGATCGGCAACCGCCTGCGCGTGCAGAGCGCTGCCGGCGCCATCTACCTGCTGGCATACGAGCCGATCGAACCGACCCGCCTGCAATTGCAGGATGCCGATACCGGCACCGTGATTCTGCTCGACATCGCCGCCGAGCCCGCCCAGGACGGACAGCCGCCCCTGGAGCCCGTGCGCATCCTCGAAGCCCCACCATCCGCCACTCAAATCGCTGCAGATGTCGGCAGTGCCGCAGCGACTCCGCCCGTGCGAGCGACACCGCAGCCGGTGATCCTGACCCGCTACGCGGCACAGAACCTCTACGCACCGCTGCGCACCGTCGAACCCGTGCCAGGCGTCATGCGCGCCACCCTGCGCCGCGACCTGCCGCTGGACAGCCTGCTGCCGACGCTGCAGGTACAGGCCCAGGCGCTCGCGGCATGGCGTCTGGACGACCTCTGGGTCAGTGCCGTGCGCCTGCGCAACAGCGCCACGCACTGGCTCGACCTGGATCCGCGTGCACTGCAAGGGCACTTCCTCACCGCGACCTTCCAGCATTCGACGCTGGGGCCGAACGGCACGCCGGACGACACCACCGTCGTCTACCTCGTCACCCGTGGACACGGGCTGGCGCAGGCCCTGCTACCTACCATCGCGCCTGTCGATGCCGCCCTCAACCTGCCCGTGCCGCAACACGACGGAGGCCGCGATGCACAGTAATGGCCTGCTCAAGTGGCTGATGATCCCCCTGGCGCTGCTGCTGGTGTTCGTCGGCATCAAGCTGTTCTCCGGCGGCAACGACGCGCCCAACGCACCGGATGAAGCTGCCCGGCTCACGCCCGATGAAGCCAAAGCGCTCGGCATCGAAGGCGACACCCCACGCGACACCGTGGCGACGCTGGTCGCTCAGGTTCGCCAGCTGCGCACCGAGTTGCAGACCGCGCTGAGCGACAACAAGGTCCAGCGCGAAGAGAACCAACGGCTGCGGCAACGCGAAGGCGCGATCGACCAGCGTATCCAGACCGCCCTCGAAAGCGAACGCAACCAGTTGCAGCAGGACCGGCAGCAGGTCAGCAGCGAGCGGCAGCAAACCCAGGGCCTGCTGCAACAACTGCAGCAGCGGCTCGATAGCATTGGCAAGGATGATCCTACCGACCTACCAGTCGGCCTGGGCCTGGAACCAGGCGACAGCCTGAGCAGCGACACCATGCGCTGGGTCGAACCGGAGGATCGGCGCGACGACGGCAAGCAGCGCAGTTCCGGCAATACCTCCAGCTTCAGTTTTCCCACTAGCTTCGCACCGGCGCAGAAGACGCTCGAAACCACCGCCAGCTCCGCCGTCGACGCCGGCCGCCGCGCGGCGGGTGTGCCAGAGACCACAGCCGTCTACACCGTGCCGACCAACGCGACGCTCATGGGCTCGATCTCCATGACGGCACTGATCGGTCGCGTCCCCGTGGATGGAACCGTCAGCGATCCGTATCCCTTCAAAGTCCTGATCGGGAAAGACAACCTCACTGCGAACGGCATCGACATTCCCGACGTAGCCGGTGCCGTGGTCAGCGGTACAGCCTCGGGCGACTGGACCCTCTCCTGCGTCCGCGGGCAGATCCGTTCGGTCACGTTCGTGTTCGAGGACGGCACCATCCGCACTCTCCCGAAAGACGACGAGCGCGGTGGCAATCGCCAACAGAACAGCAGCAACACCCAGGACGGCATGGGCTGGATCAGCGATCCGCACGGCATCCCCTGCGTCAGTGGCCAACGCCGTAGCAACGCGCAGCAGTATCTCGGCACGCAGGCCCTGATCACCTCAGCCGGCGCTGGCGTCGCGTCGCTGATCGACTCCGACAGCGGCCAGGTCTCCTACATGAGCAGCGATGGCTCCATCGGCTCCATCGGCACCGTCGGCATCGGCGCGAATGAAGCCATGGGCCGCATCCTCGCCGGTGGCGTTCAGGACATGTCGGCCTGGGTCAACAAGCTCTACGGGCAGGCATTCGCCGCCGTCTACGTCAAGCCCGGTGCCAAGGTGGCGGTACACCTCGAACAACCCCTGACCATCGACTACGACCCGAAAGGTCGCCGCGTCGACCACCGCCTTGGAGGAAGCCCACATGCGCAAGACCTGGACTGACGGCCTGGCACTGCTGGCCGTCGCGCTCACGCTCGGCGGCTGCGCCACCAGCAAGGAAGCACTGCTGCCGCACGACGACACCACCATGCTCGACATCTGGAACCTCGAGACCGGCGGCGGCAGCGCCCGGCAACTGCTCGATGCACGCCAGGCCCTGCGCCGGCCGCTGACCGAGGCCGATGTACAGGCCGCGCCTGGCATGCAGGCCCGCTACACCCGCACAGCACAGAACGAAATCTATCGGCAGTTCCACAGGCTGCCCAATCCCGATCTGCTGATGTACGTGTTCCCGCACCTCGCCGGCAGTGACCCGGTGCCGGTGCCCGGCTACACGACCCTGTTTCCCTTGTACCAGAGGGTGCAGTACGCCCTGCCTGGCGAGCGGATCGAGGACTACTGATGGCCTGGCTCCAGTTCAAGTGCCGCCCCCAGGCCGAAGAACCCGCGCCACCAGCGGATGCCTGGGAACGCCACGTCGCCGAGTTGCACGCCAACGGCATCCCCGAACCCGGCACCGCACGCACCTCGCGGCGGCCAGCCACACAGGCAGACGAGCAGGCGCTCTACAACGCGGCCCCATCCTTCACCGACCTGTTGCCTTGGGCCGAGTACCTGCCCCAGTCGCAGTGCATGCTGCTCGATGACGGCACCTCGGTAGCGGCCTTCTACGAGCTGCTCCCGGTCGGCACGGAAGGACGCGAACCTGCCTGGCTGCTGCAGGTTCGCGACACCCTGGAAAACATGCTGCAGGATGCCTTCGACGAACTCGAGGATAACCCCTGGGTCGTGCAGCTCTACGCTCAGGACGACACCAACTGGGATCGCTACCTCGACGAGCTGCGCCACTACGTCCAGCCCCGCGCCCAGGGCAGCGCGTTCACCGAGTTCTACCTGCGTTTCTTCGGCCACCACCTGCAGGCCATCGCCAAGCCGGGCGGCCTGTTCGAGGACAGCACCGTCACCCGCCTGCCCTGGCGCGGTCAGACCCGGCGCACGCGGCTGGTCGTCTACCGCCACGTCGGCCAGGCACCACAGCGCCGTGGCCAATCGCCCGAGCAGGCGCTCAACCGGGTCTGCGACCGTCTCGCCGGCGGCCTCGCCCATGCCGGTGTGCGCGCCCGGCGTCTCGGCGCGGCGGAGATCCACGGTTGGCTGTTGCGCTGGTTCAATCCCCACCCAACCCAGCTCGGCAACAGCGCCGAAGACCGGGAACGCTTCTATGCCCTGACCCGCTACCCGGACGAACAGGAGCCCGGCGAAATCGAGCTGGCCAGCGGCAGCGATTTTGCGCAGCGGCTGTTCTTCGGCCAGCCACGTTCGGATGCCGCCCTGGGCCAGTGGTATTTCGATGGCATGCCGCACCGCGCCATCGCCGTCGACCGCCTGCGCGCCCCACCCTCGACGGGCCATGTCACCGGAGAAACACGCAAGGGCGACGCGATCAACGCCCTGATGGATCAGATGCCCGAGGACACGGTGATGTGCCTCACCCTGGTCATCACCCCGCAGGATGTGCTCGAAGCGCACCTGAATCACCTCGGCCGCAAAGCCGTGGGCGACACGTTGGCGTCGGAACAGGCCCGCGCCGATGTGCAGCAGGCCCGCAGCCTGATCGGCAGCGCCCACAAGCTGTACCGCGGCGCGCTCACTTTTTACCTGCGCGGCCGCGACGAGGCCGAGCTTGACGCGCGCGGCCTGCAGCTCGGCAACGTGCTGCTCGGTGCCGGATTACAGCCGGTACGCGAAGAAGATGAAGTCGCCCCCCTCAACACCTACCTGCGCTGGTTGCCCTGTGTCTACGACCCGGCGAAAGACAAACGCCAGTGGTACATCCAACTGATGTTCGCCCAGCACGCGGCTAACCTGGCCCCGCTATGGGGCCGCAGCCAGGGCACCGGGCATCCAGGCGTCACCTTGTTCAACCGCGGCGGCGGGCCGATCACTTTCGACCCGCTCAATCGCCTCGACCGACAGATGAACGCCCACCTGTTCCTCGCTGGCCCAACAGGCTCCGGCAAGTCGGCCACGCTCAACAACCTGCTCAACCAGGTCACGGCGATCTACCGGCCCAGGTTGTTCATCGTCGAGGCGGGTAACAGCTTCGGCCTGTACGGCGACTTCGCCGCGCGCCTCGGGCTCACCGTACATCGCGTGAAGCTCGCCCCGGGTGCGGGCGTCAGTCTCGCCCCGTTCGCCGATGCGCACCGGCTGGTGGAAACGCCCAGCCAGGTACAGACGCTCGACGCTGACGCGCTGGACGAAGACGACGCCGCTGCCGATGGCGACGAACAGCGCGACGTGCTCGGCGAGCTTGAAATCACGGCCCGCCTGATGATCACCGGAGGGGAGGACAAGGAAGAAGCACGCATGACGCGCGCGGATCGTAGCCTGATTCGCCAGTGCATTCTCGACGCTGCCCAGCACTGCGTCGCCGAGCAGCGCACGGTACTCACCCGCGACATACGCAATGCGCTGCGCGAGCGTGGCCGCGACACCACCCTGCCCGAAGTTCGCCGCGCCCGGCTGCTGGAAATGGCCGATGCGATGGATATGTTCTGTCAGGGCGCAGATGGCGAGATGTTCGACCGACCCGGCACGCCCTGGCCGGAAGCCGACATCACCATCGTGGATCTCGCCACCTACGCCAGGGAGGGCTACAACGCACAACTGTCGATCGCCTATATCTCGTTGATCAACACCGTCAACAGTATCGCTGAGCGTGACCAGTTCCTCGGCCGGCCCATCGTCAACGTCACGGACGAGGGGCACATCATCACGCGCAATCCCTTGCTCGCGCCCTATGTCCTGAAAATTACGAAAATGTGGAGAAAACTGGGGGCCTGGTTCTGGCTCGCGACGCAGAACCTGGACGACCTGCCGAAAGCGGCCGAACCGATGCTGGCGATGATGGAATGGTGGCTCTGCCTCAGCATGCCGCCGGACGAGGTGGAGAAGATCGCCAAGTTCCGCGAACTCACGCCCGCGCAGAAGGCATTGATGCTCTCCGCGCGCAAGGAGTCCGGCAAATTCTCAGAAGGCGTGCTGCTGTCGCGCAGCATGGAGCTACTGTTCCGCGTCGTGCCACCCAGTCTGTACCTCGCGTTGGCACAAACAGAACCGGAAGAAAAAGCCGAGCGCTACCAGCTCATGCAGCAGCATGGCATCAGCGAACTCGACGCCGCACTCAAGATCGCCGAGAACATCGACCGGGCGCGCGGCATTACCCCTCTTCCACTGGACTGGGCCAACCTGACCAAGGCTCATTGAGGCATCCCCGATGAACAAGGCCCGCATATCTGGCAGAATCCGCCGCTTCCCTGGAAGCCGCCCCATCGCCATGCACTACGAGGTCACCCGCATATTCTCATCGCCGCAAGGCTATCTGGTCGAGATCGGCTCCGCCAAGCGGCAGCCCGATGCACCGAAGCCTATCCGTGAATGGCTGTGGGTCACCGAGCAGTCCGTAACCAGCCTGCAACTCCTGCACACCAATGACGATATGCGGGCCCGTGCAGCACGCCTGCAACTCGACGGCCCACACGCCCAACTGGCATGGCCCAAGGGAGAACAGCTCACCCTTACGGCAAGCTCGGTGCAGGAGCTGCCCGCGCTGCAACGCCAGCTAATTCACAACCATCTGAGCTGAGTCGGGCCACTCTAACGCGACGCCCATCGGATAGATGGCGAATTAGAACTCTCAGCCCTGACTCTTTGAATGACCACATTATGCAACTGATCGATATGGCACTTTCGGCTCTGTAGATGAAATATCCAGATAACCGTAATTAGCTAGTGAGGACTCGACGATCTTATCGCTGACATTGAAGTATTCGGCAGCATCCTCCAAGGACGTTTCCGAATAGTCACCATTCAAGTAACCGGTCAGTGAATGAATCGGACACAAAAACTCAGCAGCAAAAGCACGTTGACGCTTCTGCTTAGCTGTTGCGATATCAGTAGACACCAGCCAATTGTCATTCGCCCTAGGCTGATCCAAGACCTCCCCAATCATACGAGCAAACTCAAAACGCCTCGAAAGTGGATGTTTCTTGCGAGGCAGGTAGTTAAGCTCACCCGTTTTTACAGGCTTGGCGACCGCCACGATACTCCTATCAGGAGACTCCCAACCGCTAACCTGCGCCTCGGTAATACCCAGCAGGTCAAAAAGAACTGTATTCTTTATAGGTTCGTCCGTGTTACCCAGCTTCGCACGGAGTTTCCTTGCGGCATCAACGCCACGCTGCCATGGAGCACCTGAGAACGAGGCCAATTGGATATCTTCAGCGGACACCTGTGGCCGCCCCAGGATTCCATTTTGCGAGGCAAGAGAAATAATGCCCTCAAGCCCGGTATCATCCCTACCTCGACGCCCAAAGACCGGAGCCAGCTCCGACATGGCGCTCAGCCCAGTTTCCTTCTGCAGACTCAATGCCTTGGCAATAATATCCTGTGGACACTCCTCCGGGTCGTACCCCATTTGCGCTTCCAGAATTCGGAGCCGCATCACCTCGGGGTTTTCCCTATCCTCCCGGATAAAAGACCAGAGCTCGGCCAGGTCAGTCCGACCATGCCCTAGGGCATCTAGACGACTTAGAACACTTTCGATAAAGCCCGCGATCCTGCGCTGAAAGTTATCGAGCTTTACAGCGCTAGGTGTTTCGAGCCCATAAAGATACTGAATAGACTGTCCATCCAAACGTATCTGCTCAGCCCAAACATTCACGATCTCCCCATCTGGAGCGAAAATGACTCTTGGCCATACATAACCGTGATTGGCCGCGCCCAACTCATGAGCCATACGCCAATCCAACGGCGGCCTGGTTCCCATGTGTGGTAAAGGCTCGAAGTTCAACCTCCACCAGGACGATGCAAGCCATAACGCCAAGGGATATGCCGAAACCAGAACTTTGTCACGCACAGTTCTTGACCACACGTCCTCGTTGCGAGTTAGGCAAAACGTATCCAGGTGGATCGCCAAATGCCCCGATGTATCTCGAAAAACGGGGGAGTCCCCATCCGAGGACAACCAGTCAATCGAAAAAGTGATGTCAGACATGATTCCTCCAGCGAGAAATCACCTCGGATGCCAAAGGATCACTATCAGGCATCGGGTAGCCGTGATACTGGCCCGTTTCAGGGTTTTCCAATTGAGCTTCCAGTGGAACACCTGCCTCTGTAACAGACCAAATATTCTTCGGCCAGCCATTATCTTCCCTGTCACTGACCAACTCTTTTCCAATGCCATCCTGAAGCAACTTCAACGCCTCTGCACGACTAAAAATTTCCGCCACATCACACAAGGACTTTCCTCGGCGAGGGTCTGCTGGTGGCTTCAATCCAAAATCTCCTGGATTTCTCTTATGCTCTGGATTACCACCGTATGAAATTGCACCTTTCAATTCTTTTAGACGCTCAGAGTCCAATTGACCGGCCTCAATGATTCGCCTCTTTGGATTGAATTTTTGATAACGTGGTTTCATTGGCCATCCTGCCGGAGCACACAATTTTTCGCCAAATGTACACTATAACCAAAAACCTTGAACTCAGACACTCCATCAGCTAAATCAAGCAAGCCTGTTCCAAGGGATCGTTAGCTGCCTCTCACGCTACACGCCGCCCTCACTCGCCCCGCGTAGCCGGTCAGTGCCGCCACCATCCAGGCTGGCATCACAGCCTTCGCCTGGCACAGCCTCGAACTCGCTGCCCGGAAGCTTCTCGGCGATGCGCCGCTCTACACCGACGCAGCCCGGTGCGGCATCACCGTTTCTGAATCTGCCCACCTATGCCGACAACCTAGGCGAAATCGGACTCGCCGGTTTCCCATTCTTTGTCGTCCTGCGCGTCTGGCTGCGCTCGACTGGCGTTGCAAGTCGGTAGCCACGGTCTTCAAGGCTACGGCGCCGCATTGCCGCGCTGACCATTCCCGTTCGCCTCGCATCCCCGTGCGAACAGCCACCGCCAAGGCAATGGCGGATGCCTGCTCATCCCGACACCACCACCGTCCCCGGAGGGAAACCCTCCACGGGCATACCTCCGAACTCTCCCACGGAGGCCAACCCCATGCTCACATCCCTAGCCTGCATCGACTCCCTGGCAAAATCCTGCCCCTCATCGGTTCTCGACCACGAGAACCGCATCATCGCCCAGGCCATCGAGCTGCTGGAGCGCCGGTTGTTCGCCAACGGCCCCCAACTGCAGAACCCGGAGGCCGTCAGCGACTACTTGCGTCTGAAGTTGATGCCGGAACCCAGCGAAGTGTTCGTCGCTGTATTCCTGTCCTCAAAGCATCAGGTCATCGCCTGTGAAACATTGTTCAGGGGCACCATCGATACAGCTCAAATTCATCCCCGCGTGGTTATTCAGCGGGCGCTTGCTCACAACGCCGCGGCCCTGGTAATCGCTCACCAGCACCCGTCCGGCTGCCCCGATCCCTCACCCCAGGATGAGCGACTGACCCAGTGCCTGAAAAGTGCGCTGGACTGCGTCGACGTGAAGTTGCTGGATCACTTCATCGTTGGCCTGGGCGAGCCGTTCTCGTTCGCCCGCAATGGCCTGATGTAGTCCCTCGTCGCTGCGCGGCGCAATCCTTTCCCCACCTGCACGGGGTCGGCCGCCCACCAGGGCGAGCCGCCCCGCGCGCCTGCGTATCCAGCCCCTCCTCCAGCTCCCGCGCCGTCGTCCGGCTCGCGATTAAATCGGAGCGGCGCGATTCCCGTTTGTTTGTCGTCGTGCCCCCTGCCGCCGAGTCAACTGCCAGCACCACCCACTTCACGGTAGTTCGACATGCCAGCGCCGACGCCTTGCCTGCCCCCACTGCGCAAGTATCCCCTTGCCACAGCGCTTTGCGCCGCGCTGCTCGGCCCACTAGCGCAGGCCGACGACATTATCGTCGTCACCGATAGCCAGCACCCGGTACACGCTCCCAGTGGCGTTCGGCTCATCGAGCTGGATCAACCTGCTCGTATCAAGGCCGAGCTGTCCGCCCATCTACCTGCCGACCCCACACGCAGTGCCGCCCTCGTGCAGCGGCGCCTGGGAGACGGCGGCATCGAACTGCAACAACGCATCGGCTCGGCCTACCAAGGTGTGGTCGATGCTTGGAGCCTCGGCGTTACCACGATTCCTGCCGTGATCGTGAACCGCCGCTATGTGGTTTATGGCGAGCCGGACGTCGCAGCGGCCGTTGCGCTCATCGAGGCGCACAGGAGGGCACAGCCATGATGTGCTCTCGCCGCCTGCGCGCCGGCATCGCCACCATCTTGCTGACGGCGGCTTCGTCGTCGTTCGCGCTCAATACCGCGACCATCGCGTCCTCGACGGTTTCGCCGGACTGCCTGGCGTATCGCGTCGTCGGCATCTGCTACTGGCTGTACTGCACTTACGGCGGCTGCTCGGTGCGTACGTCGGTGAAAGTCCGGCACTACGTGCCCGATGCGGTGGTGTCCAGCTATTCCAATACCGGCGCCAACCCCTGGATCGAGGTTCGCTCCATGAGCATGCCCAATGCCTCGGCCCAAGCCGGCGGCGACGGCACGACGAATGAGGATCACGAAAACAACCTGGCGAAATTCAAAAATTCGGACGTCATCGGCCACCCCGGTGGCCATGTGTTCAGTCGGTTCGCCTCATCCTCCGGCTATGCCTGCCAGGGTGCCGGCACCGCCTTCATGCCTTACCTGCTGAGCACCCTCGATACCGTTGCATGGCGCTACAACATTCCCGAGATGGTGTACCCGGAAGCACTGATCCCCGGCATGCGCGAGATCGGTAGCCGAACCGGTCTCAACCTCTGGGGCAACGTCTATCCACGGGGCGGATTCCTGCACCAAAGCGACGACCACATCGCCGGTGCCGTAGTGGCCCAACGTGCCGGGGATGTCGTCACCCGTCGCGGCCAGCTCCACGTCTACCAACCCCTGCTCGCTGACGCCGAGGACGGTTACTGGCCAGCCGGCGAACTGGTCGAGAGCGACTCCACAACAGGCAAGTGGCAGGAATTGGCGCCGTCGCTCTCCCCCACGTGCGCGGTCTTCCCTCACGCCAACACCCGTGTACAGGCGCAACAAGGCGACTACGCCTGGGCGCTGTGGCGGCCCTACAGCTGCTGCGAACGCGAAGGCCAGGTGTTTCTTGGCAGCGTCGATTTCTACTGAGGTACGCCGCGATGATCCGTTGCGCGTCCTCACCCTCCGAAACGCTACGCCCTGCCCTGCTGGCTGCCGTCCTGGCGCTGACCTGCGACAGTGCCTCGGCCCAAACCAGCGTCAACCAGTACGGTGTGCAGCACCAAGGCTCCGTGATCGGTGACGATGTGTTGTATTCGATCGGCGGCGGTCGCGCCGTGTCGATGTCGCCCATCTCCAATATGCGCTCGATCGGGGTCGGAGTCGGCTGGAATGCCAACCTGATTTGCGGCGACATGTCGCTCTCCACGACGATCCAGAATCAGCTGAATGGCATCACGAATGGCTTCCAGACCATCATGTCCAGCGTGATCCAGAACGCCACAGCCGCCGTAGCGTCGCTACCAGCGCTGATCATCCAGCGCGCGGACCCAGGCCTGTATAATCTGCTTACTAACGGCATCCTGCAGGCACGGCTCGATTTCGATCGTTCCAAATTGGCCTGTCGCTCCATGGCCGAAAAGATGGCCGACGTGGCCGGCGGCCAGGTTGGATGGAGCCAGCTCGCCGATGGCATGGTGCTCAAGCAGGCCGTCGCCAGCACTGATGCGGTGTCCGCCATCGAGCAGACCGAAACGAGCCGTGGCAATGAAGGTGTGACCTGGGTCGGAGGCGACAACGCCGGCGGCGCAGGGCAGCGCCCGATTCGCATCGTCAGCGACGTGGTCATTGCAGGCTACAACCTGGTCAACGGGCGCGATGTCGACGACACCAGTTCGATCGCCCCCGGTAACTGCGGCGGCAACCTGACTTGCGAGACCTGGAGTTCACCCGCAGCTGCCTCTGCGTGGGCTGTCCGGGTGCTGGGCGAACAAGAACAACGCACCTGCGAAGCCTGCACCAAGACTGTCACGGTTCCCGGTGTGGGCCTGACCCCATTGATTCAAGAAGAGTACGAAACCAAGCTCGAAGCCCTGCGAGAGCTGATCGTCGGCAGCCGTCCCCTGAGTCTCGACAACTTGCAGGCGGCCGGCAGTGCCTCGCTGCCCATCACGCGCGGTGTGATCGAGGCGCTGCGCGACGAGCCCGACCAAGACATTCTGGCGCGACGCCTCGCTTCGGAAATCGCCCTGGCCAGCGTGCTCGAAAAAGCCCTGCTGCTGCAGCGTACCCTGCTGACCGGGCGCAAAGAGCCGAACGTGTCAGCCAACGAGCTGGCGCAGAAGGCGGTTTCACACGAAAGCGATCTGCTCGACCGCGAGATCCACAACCTGAAAACCGAGCTGCAACTGCGCCGCGAGCTGGCCGGCAATTCGCCGATGGCCATCATCCAGCGGCACACCCTCCGCGCAGCGGGATCCCGCACCATCTACGAGGGCGATCCGATCCCCGACCGACTCGATCAACTGCAGCGTCCACCAAGCGGCGGCACCCCATGAGCCTGACCAGAGGGTGGCCCCATCATCTACGGCGCGCGGCCTCCATCATGCTGTGGGTCATCCTGCTGCTGGCGATAGCCGCCGCCATAAACGTGCTCGGCATCCACCTGGCCGGCGGCATCGAGGGCTGGCGGCAGTGGCTGGTGGATCACGCCAGTCACTTCCTGGCCTGGCGGCTCATGCTCTATTCCGGCACCGCCTGGGGTTGGATGTGGATGCGCCGCCGTGTGCTCGCACGCGAGCCCGGCGCTCGCCAGCGCCTGTTGCGGGCCGAAATTGCCGCAGTCGTTGCGGTAGCGACACTGGAAATCAGCCAGATGACCGGATGCTGAGATGACGCTCTACACGACCGATTACCTGGAGTTCTACCTGACCCTCGTTTCCTGGGTCGTCCACAACGGTATCTGGGCCGTCCTGGTCGCCAGCGGCGTGTTCGCCATCCCGTTCCTCGCCATCATCGTTCAGGAATGGCTTCGGGCGCGTGGCGAAGGAGCGGACGAAGGCAATAAAGGCGCGCTCTCAGCGGTTCGCATCGAGAGCCGCATCTTCGTCGCCATCGTGGTCATCCTGTTCGCCGGAGTACCTTTCATCGATGTCGATTTCGACACACTCTGGTTCGACCGCGGCCGCTCGGCGCAATGCCAGGTGAGCGTGCCACTGCCATCGCAAACCGGCTGGTCGCAGTCCTTCAGCACCCTTAACAACCAGTCGGCGCAAGTGCCGATCTGGTGGGCATTCATGCACACGATCTCGCGGGCCATCACCGCTGCATCGGTCGCGGCGATCCCCTGTGGCACGGATCTCCGGCAGATTCGGATGGAAGTCGACGCCACCCGCATCGACGATCCCGTGCTCGCGCAGGAAATGACCGACTTCGCCCACCAGTGCTACGGCCCGGCCAGGGCGAAGCTATTCATGAATCGGCCGGTTCTGAGCAAAGAGCAGATGCACGACGTCAGCTGGATCGGCTCGCACTACTTCCTCGACACCCCGGGTTACTACGACACCTACCGCGCGAAGACGCCACGCGAGGGTTGGGCATACGACAGTGCCCGCGACGCAGGACTGGCCGAGGTACCCAGCGGTGCGGGTTATCCGACCTGCAACCAGTGGTGGTCCGACAGCAACGGGTTGCGCACGCGACTGCTGCAACAGGTAGACCCCGGCCTGCTGACCCGGATCGGCAACTGGGCCGGCTTTCTGTCCCAGGAGCAGGTCAACGATTCGGTGATCCGCGCCCTTGCATCGCCCGGCCGGCAGAAGCTGAACCTGGGGTCCGTCTACACCGACTATGGTGGCGAGATCATGATGACGCTGCCGAACATGGCCACCCGCGCCGCCAGCGACGCAGGCCTCGGCGTTGGCGCAATCGGCTTCTTCCCCGCCATGGATGTCGTGCGCCAGGCCCTGCCCATGGTGCTCGCCCTGCTCAAAATGGCGTTGGTGATCAGCATCCCGCTCATCCTGATGATCGGCACATATAACCTGAAGACAGTGGTGACGGTCAGCGTCGTGCAGTTCGCACTCTTCTTCGTCGACTTCTGGCTCCAACTGGCGCGCTGGATCGACTCGACGATCCTCGATGCGCTGTACGGGTGGGGCATGGGTTTCGGCCGCCCACACATGAATTTCAGCGTGGTCATGGGGCTCAACAACACCTTCGGGGATCTGCTCTTGAGCTTCGTGATGGCCGCGATGTTCATCGTCCTACCGACATTCTGGGTAATGGCTTTGTCGTGGGCAGGGATTCACGCTGGAAACCTGCTGCAGGGCATGGCAACTGGTACGGGAGATGCCAAGGCCGCCGGCGGCAAGGGCGGCACCATGGCGATGGGAGGGGCCACGAAAGCCATCTCGAAGACTGCCTCGAAGAAATAGCGAGGCAGCTACAGATCAGTCGTCGTCGGACACGTGCGGGTCGATGCGATGGCCGTCGTGGGTATAGAGCCCAAAGCCGGCGGTTCCATTCGTCCATTCGGGTTCTGGAGTCTCCCAGTCCGAATTGCGGGCCGCACTTACCGCCACGATTGCGAACACCAGCAAAAGCGCCAGCCAGAAAGCGACATACAGCAGCGCACCGAGCGCCAGCAGCTTGACGAGCAGCAACACCGCCTTGGCAACACCCGCCGGCAGACCCTGAGCAACCAGCCAGCCACTCACCTTCCGCTCCTGACGCAGGTACCCCTGCCACAGCCGGCCTAGCGTTTGACCCAGGCGCTCCGCAGGTGAAGTCTGTACGGAAGGTTTCATGGTGATTACCTCAAGGTCTTCCTGTCATGTTTTCTCAATACTCGCTCTGTACCGGCTCTATTGTGCTCTTGATTAAGGCCCGCATAAAACGTGCACTTGTGCATAGGACACCATAACGCGCGCAAAACTCCGCTGTAGACATGATGAAATCCCGATTTTCCAGGGCCGGCAAGCCCCTGTCGCCGCAAATCAGACAATTGGCCTTTTGAGGGACGCTGAAGCAAATATCGGTTACGCCCCCCCGGGCTCTTGGAGCAGTTTCGAGAACTACGAAAATTTTCTATGCCGCGCCGCTTCTGAGCCCGAGCACAAGTGCGCAGAAACTTGCACAATTTCAATTAGTTACTATCAGGAGCAAACATCAACAGCACCAAGGAATGGCATGATCCCCGCAGCCCGACTTGGCGATATGCACGTTTGCCCGATCCCAGGCCACGGAACATCGCCTATTGCCTCAGCCTCTCCCGATACCCAAATCAACTTCCTGGGTGCCGCTCGTGTCGGCGACGTCTGCGGCTGCGGCGCGGTCATCACCACGGGATTTCCTTCTATCCAAATCGGTAATCGGCCCTTGGCTTACCTCGGAAGCCCCACCAGCCACGGCGGCACAATTGTCTCTGGCAGTCCTAATACCTTCGGCGGTTTCACATTTGGCGGGGGGATGGTTCAAAGCATCGTGGACTTCGCCAAACTGGGTGCTGTACGCCAGGATGGCACGGTGGACGATCAGCTCATGGCCGAGTTGCTGGCCGATCCATACTTGGAGCAGCGCGCGCTACTCTCCGGGGCGCTGGTGCAACCGGGCAGTTCGCCTACAACAGCGCGTAAGAAGGAGCTGAGCCCTGAACTGATTGCGGTCGCTGGCAGCCAATACGACGGCCGCTCGGGCAACAAAATGATGTTTATCGGCCAGGCAGTGCGCGAGCTGACCGAGTTCAAACGTAGCAAGCCAGGTCTAGCTCGCACCTTGGTGGTGTTCACCCCGTCGTATAGTCACCTGATGCTAAATGCCGCCCGCCGTTCAGCCGAGGCTTATGGTGCCACTTTCGTTGGCGTGGCGAACATCGAGGAGTTTATCGACTACCTGAATCAGGGGAAGGATCGTAAGCTCTCGCCCATAGAGCACCTGTCTCTGTTCAGCCATGGCATTCCTCATCAGATTGCCTTCGGCTACCAGCTCGCCGAGCGGTTCGATATGTCTCTCAACGTCCTGAACTACACCAAGGTTTCGCCGCTGGCATTCGCCGGTACAGCTCGGCTGGACAGCTATGCCTGTCGCACCGGCATGGGTAATCGCTCGGTTTTCCCCATCGAAGATGCCGTCCAGTTCTACCCGCAGACCAACGAGAGCTTGGCGCAACTGCTGGCAGATCACCTGCAAATCAAAATGCGGGCCTACATTCGGAGGTCGGACTACAAGAACACCTGGGGCTCGTTTGAAGAGCGGCAGCTAGGCAAGATTTGTGGAATTAGCGGTAACTCCACGCAAGGAGAAGAATGGTGTGAAAGATGGAAGGAGTTAGAAAATGAACGCCATGAGATTAATGAAGACCAGGCGTTCACCTACCAGATCATAGGGGCTATCAATCCTGTAGTTTCAGGCGATACACCCATTGGGGCACCAGGAGGTCACTTTGAATTTCTACCGAAGTAATGTCTTTTGGACTCTAAGTGCCATTGCCCTCCCCGCGTTGCTAATAGCAGGCTATTATGGATTCAAAGTGATGACGAGCGTGTATAAGCAAGACCTTGGTAACGGCGTGATTATCTATGCAGACAATTTTGTAAAAACAGGTAAATGGGTGTTCGACTGCAACAATTCACGCCTAATTAGTCGCGAGCCATTGCCAGCGCCAATATCAGTGCTCGAAGGAACCGGGCAACTTACTATTGGAGACATGTACACTCTGGAAGATGCTGACAGAGAACAAGCCGATGCAGCCATCCGGGCCATAACTGGAATTGAGGGCTGGTACAAAAATCTACGTTATCGCTACTCAAGCCTGAACGAGTCCAGCAATCTCAATGTGCACAATTTTGATTTGCTAGCCAGGCACGATGGTCGGCAGTGGGCATTGAAAGTTCGGCAGAGACTTGACTATCAGGGCGAGTCAAGTTTCAAGACTACCGCCGTACCCTACGCTCCAGAGACCTACGTGGACTACGCCAAGGCGCTCCAAGCCGCCCTCCTAAGTTGTCCGGCGCCTCAGTAACGCATATGGATTCCATAGACTCAGTGTCGCGTCAACGGCATCAGCTCGGCGAACATGTCGGAGTCAATATCTTTCAGGCGCTTAAGTAGCGCTTGAAACTCCTGCTCTCCGTTCAACAGGCGAGCGAATAGGGCACACTGGCACATCAGCGACTCCAGCAGCAGGCGCTGATCCTCCGCAGATTCGCACTGTTTCATTCCCGACAGGATGAGTTCATAAGCCTTTTCGGCATAGATGCTGGATTTGGGAAATTCGCTCAGCCGATCCATGTTCGGCTCCTCCCTGGCTTGAAGCTCTATACCGCCTCCGGCACAGGGGGCTGGAGGCAGATCCGCAGGGGTGACAAACCGGTAGGAGTCCAACCGGCCGGGTGCACGCACCCGCCCTGCGGACCGCCATAACGCGACCCGCAGACTCCTAATTCGGGTTGTCACCCCCGGCGCCAATATGTGGCGCGTCGCGACGCATTGCATAACGCCACGCTGCAACGCAAACAGAACATCGGCATGCGGCAGTGCAACTAACATACAGGCCGAACCGCTGCACATCGGCACAAAGGGAAATCAGCCACACAACATTGCTGTGGTTCCAGAATCCAGTACGGTCGAGTGGCCTATTGACGAACCACCTCGCCCTATCGGCATGCTCTGATGGCCCGGTAGTTCGGTTCGCTCCTCGCGAGCCTTTCGCCGTCCTCCAGGCGGCGCCCTGCAGCGGCCTCATCCGGCGCCATCCGGCGTAGCTGCGCCCCGCCCAAGCGGGTTTCCGGAATCGTTGTTCTCCCCAGTGGGGCATTCGTGCCCCACCGGCCCGGATGTCCCGTGTCGTCAAACCGGAGCATCCGTCTTTCTCAACCCGACTCTCCCGGGCGGCCATGTCCGCCCGTCCCTGACGGCCGCTCCCTGTACCAGGAGCATCGACCATGGGTATGGACGTTTTAGGACAAGCCCCTGTCTCCGAACGCGGCGAATATTTCCGCAACAACGTGTGGTGGTGGCATCCCTTGTGGGAGTACTGCGAACACCTCGCCCCCGACCTCATCCCACAAAGCAACCTCGGCCATTTCAATGATGGTTGGGGACTCGACAGCCAAGCCTCGCGCATACTGGCCGACCGGCTTGCTTCTGCTCTGGCGGCCGGCGAAGTGGAGCAGTACGCGCAGGATTACGCAGGCTTCCTCGCAGCGCTTCCCGATGAGCCTTGCACCATCTGCAGCGGCACAGGCAAGCGTGCAGAACCACCGCACCGTGGCCCAGGCACATGGCCATGCAACAGCTGCGAAAGCACTGGTCGTAGGCCACACTTCGCGACGCACTACCCGTTCTCGGCCGAGAACGTACGCGAGTTCGAAGCGTTCCTGCGGGATTGCGGAGGATTCAAGATCTGCTGAAGTCTGATCACTGCACGCGCGCGGAGTCTATATGTTGACTTCGCGTGTGTTGCAGTAATGTCAGCCGGCCTGCGACTCAATCAGGTGGCGGTGGCTGACAGCCCGGATCACCGCCCTGCGGCTCACGAAGCTGCTGGGCCAGCTCGCGCATCGGGTCGTTGGGCTGCGGTGACTTTCTTCTGAATGCGCTATGGGAACGTGTGCCTTACCGCTCCCACGCTGCTGCCGGCATCAGTGATGGGTCAGAGGCATCTCACCATCCGCCGTGTCGAGGCCGATGAGCTTCAAACGCTCCAGCAGATCGAGGAACATCAGCTCGCCCCCCAGACCCGGGTAAACAGGGCGCACTGGCAGACTACAGCGTCGAGCAGCATGCACTGAGCCTCGATCGTACGGCACTCGGTTATGCCCGCAGAATGAGTTCATACGCCTTTTCAGCGTAGATTCTGGTGTCCATATTTTGATCCGGGGAGTCCATATCCACCCTCCGTGGACGTGGTGATAACCACCACCTTGAGATTTTAGTGGTGGCGACCCGCAGGGGGAAAAACCTGCCAGGCACAAGCACCTGCCCTATGGCTCGCCATGGCACGTGACCTTCAAACGCCACGTCTGGCGGCCCCTCTGGCACCGACGCACAGCCAGAAAGGAACAATACAAATTCTCATTTGATGAGGCAATCATCGGTGTAAATGGATATCGCCCACGTCGCATTGATGCTCGCGGAGGACAGGCTGTCCCGCTATTCAAAGGGTTCCAGCAAGGGAAGAAGGGAATGGGGTCTCAAGGGAAACGGGTCTATCCGGAAAAGGAAAAGGCCCCTCGCCGGCCGCAACTCCAGGAGCCACCGATGCTTGCACTGTTCCAACGAAAACGCCTCTCGCCGGCGGCACTCCCACCCCAAGCCGGAGACAAGGGCAAAGGGCTGATGCGACCGGAGTCGGCTGCTTCCCTACTGTCCACCCCACGCCGTCAACGCCTGCTGGAGCACATCTGGCAGCGCACTTCACTCTCACGCAAGCATTTCGCCTCGCTCTACCTGGCCCCCTTGCAACGCTACGCCGAGCTGGTTCAACAATTCCCCGCATCCGAGAGCCACCACCACGCGTACCCAGGGGGCATGCTGGATCATGGCCTGGAGATTGTCGCCTACGCACTCAAGCTGAGGCAGTCGTACCTATTGCCCACCGGCACCACACCCGAGGACCAGGTAGTGCAGGCGGAAGCCTGGACCGCCGCCATGGCATACGCCGCACTGCTGCATGACATCGGTAAAGTCGCCGTCGATCTACATGTCGAACATACCGACGGCAGCGTTTGGCACCCCTGGCACGGCCCGCTGACCCGCACCTACCGATTCCGCTACCGAGCGGATCGCGAGTACCGTCTGCACAGCGCAGCGACGGGCCTGCTGTACCGGCAGGTACTCGATGCCGAGCTGCTCGACTGGCTCAGCACCTTTCCCCCGCTCTGGTCCGCACTACTGTACGTGCTGGCTGGCCAGTACGAACACGCCGGCGTCCTCGGCGAGCTGGTGATTCAGGCCGACCGTGCCTCGGTTGCCCAAGCACTCGGCGGCGATCCCGCACGCGCTATGGCAGCCCCGAAGCATGCGCTGCAGCGCAAGCTGCTCGATGGCCTGCGCTACCTGCTGAAAGAAGAACTGAAAATAAACCAGCCCCAGGCCTCGGACGGCTGGCTGACGCAGGATTCTCTGTGGCTCGTCAGCAAGACGGTTTCGGACAAACTGCGCGCGCATCTGTTGGCACAGGGCATCGACGGCATCCCCGCGAACAACACTGCCGTGTTCAACGTGTTGCAAGACCATGGCATGCTCCAGCCCACCACTGACGGCAAGGCGATCTGGCGGGCGACGGTCACCAGCAAGGCCGGCTGGTCGCACACATTCACCCTGCTACGGCTGGCCCCGGCCCTGATCTGGGAAGGAGACGATCGACCAGAACCGTTCTCCGGCACCGTCGTGATAGAGGTGGAGCCCAGCGACGCCCCCGCAGAACCATCCAACGATAGCGGTGACACCTCACAGGCGGCGAACGCCGCACCTGCGCCGTCTGCTGCGCCCGCTGCCGATAGCGTCGACGCCCTGCTGGCACTGCTCGGCACCCCTGATACCGAACGGCCCCCACAGGGGCCGGAGGCTGCGCCGCCAGTTGCAACCTGCATCGATGAACCACCTGCACCTTCTCAGGAGAGCGATTCAACGTCACCACCACCCCTTGTTCTTCCTTCCGCCGCGGGCGTCGAAAACCTGCGGGAACCACCCTCCGGCGAACACTTCATGGCCTGGCTGCGGCAGCGCATCCAAGGCCGCAAGCTCATCATCAATGACGCAAAGGCCCTGGTGCATACGGTGTCTGGCACAGCCTTTCTGGTCAGCCCGGGGGTGTTCCAACGCTACGCACAAGAACACCCTCACACTGCAGCACTCGCCAAGCAGGATCAGATGGCAGATTGGCAGTGGGTGCAAAAACGCTTCGAGAGGCTGCAGCTGCACCACAAGCACGACAACGGCCAGAACATCTGGACATGCGACGTGACGGGGCCGCGCAAGTCGCGGCGGCTGCATGGCTACCTGCTGAAAGAACCCCGGCAGCTGTTCGAGGAGGTGCCTACCAACAACCCCTATCTGATCCTGTTAGCACCACAGTAATTCGCGTTCGAGTGAGAACATGGATTTGGAGATATCAGTTTCAGGCAGTTATAGATCAAGACCACGGGCCATGAGATCCACGAACTCGAGCGGGCTTCGGCTATCAACCACCTTATAGATCAGGTCGCGCTTGCTGCGCGGCAGCAATTTCACGCAGCGTTTGGCCGTGGCCCTGACTGCGGCGTCGGTTCCGTGTATGCGAGCTGTCAACAACAGCGCAAGCGTGGCATCAGTGAGCGTCATTACAGTATCTATAAAAGTTGGTGCCGGCAGTTTACCAGGAACGAATCGGCCGACTCAGAGAAGAAATGACGCGACATACTCGCTAGAGTAAGGCATGCCTAGGCTTTCCAAGATGAATCGGGCACAAAAACTGGTAGGATCAGCAGCGATCCCCGTGAGCCCAGAACAGCTGCCTGGGCCAGGATCAGCGAGCGCCAAGAACAACGAAACCACCAGCGTGTGAACCTTATGAATCTTCTCTACAACGAACCCATCGATGGAGTTCATAACCCGCCATTACCCAGGCACAGCCCCCCTCGACCTCTACCATACGCTGGTGTCCTCCTTGCATACTGCCCACTCCATCGGTGGCAACGTCGCGGAAAATACTGGCGGCGTGCATCGACTGAAATGCGGACTGACCGTGCATACCCTGCTCAAGATCGACATCTTCATCACCGAAAGCAAGTCCATGGCCCCTCTGCAGGTTCTTACTTGGCCACTGCCGCCAACCGTCCCCGAGTACGGAGGCACTTGTCCTGACAGACCGCTGGACAGATGCCTCAACCGACCAAGTCTGTCCATGCTTCCCCGCGATTAGTCCCTCGCCAGCCAACCTGGAGCAGACCTCATGATCATTACCGGCAGCATCGAAGAGTTACGCGCCATCCTCCATGGCATTCGGAAGCAGAACCGCTCAATAGGCCTGGTTCCGACCATGGGCAACCTGCATCAGGGCCACCTCTCGCTTCTGGAAACGGCCCGCAGGGAAAGTCACTTCGTAGTCACCAGCATCTTCGTCAATCCGCTACAGTTCGGCCCGAAGGAGGATCTGCAAGCCTATCCGAGAACACCGCAAGAGGATCGGGATACCCTGGCTCGGGCGGGGTGTGATCTGCTATTCGCCCCGAATACCGAAGAGATGTACCCGAACGGGCTATCTAGTCACTGCAGCGTGTCAGTTCCCGGAGTATCCGAAGGCCTGTGCGGTGAAAGCCGACCTGGACACTTCGAAGGCGTGGCGACCGTGGTCAGCAAACTGTTCAATATCGTACAACCCGATATCGCAGTATTTGGCCAGAAGGACTACCAGCAACTGGCCGTAATCCGGGCCATGGTTCAGGATTTGAACGTTCCCATCCGCGTCCTCGGCGCACCAACAGTCCGGGCACCCGACGGCCTTGCGCTCTCCTCACGCAATGGCTACCTCAGCCCGTCCGAACGCAGTATCGCCCACCTCCTGTACGAAAACCTCAAGAGGATGGTAGAAACTATCGAGAGAGGCGGGCAAGATTTCTCCGCCTTGATCCAAAGCGCCGGCGCAGCACTGGAGCAGGCCGGGTTTAACCTTGACTACCTGGATATCCGCTCAGCTCGAACGCTGCAAGCAGCCACTGCCACAGACCAGGAGTTGGTGATTCTGGTCGCAGCCTTCCTTGGCAGGACACGCCTGATTGATAACCAGGAATGTCGTCGACCTCTCTCCGCATAATCCCAAGCTCAGATCGCTCGCCCGAAGGATGCGGGAGCCATGCCCCCCTATCTTCGCGGGCAGCTTCCACGCTCGCAACGAACTGACAAGTGGTATCGCCCCAACATCGCAAAGGTATGTATCCCACTCAAATACTGACTATTATTCAGTTACCCGCTAAGTGAGTACTACAAGAACAAAAGGGGGAATACTATGAAATCGCATCTCGGCACCCTTGTCTGCCTGCTCCTGTTGCTGCCTGGCTGCTCTGAACACAGCGTCAAAAACCAGGCATCCCCACACAGCGCAGCGGCCCGGAACTACTGCGATCACCACGCGCACTACTGCAATCAACCGCCGCACCATATATCATTGGGCGGCATATTCAGATGACCAACTCACCTGCCAGGCTGGGCGTATTTCCCTCTGCGAATCAGCTAGCTGAACCAGTAATGGTTCAGAGGCTGACCGCTGGCACTACATCTTGAAGCGATGCGTCGCGTGGACAACTCAGGAGGGATAACTGGCGAGCAGCTGTCATCGACGTCAATCTCACCGTGATTCCCTGTATGAATCGTCCTATCCATTTCGGCATCCGCTGCCCCGAAGAATCTAGCCCAAGGCAATCCGAATTCTGTAACCGATGGTCGCCAGTACACAAATCACTCCCATGGCGATAAGCACCACCCCCCACTCCTTGTCGCGCCTGCTGAAGCCGATGCCCAGCAGCAGAAACGCCGTGACCAGCACCAGCAGCATGATGTTCAGTTCCTTCATTGCCCCTCCTTCTTCTCGATGTCCTGCATCTCCTCCCAGCCGGGAATGGCCAGGCGAAGCTGCCGGGAAAAATCCTCTACGCCATCGGCCGCCCGCGCCGGCCCGGTGATCCGACCCCGCTCGCGCAGGTGCGCAGACGTGTAGCCGGGCTGCAGGGCACCGATATCCTGGAGGTAGCCCGGCAGGTAGCCGGTCAGCAGCAGGCGATGATCCCTCGGCAGGCCGCCGGCTATGTGTCGTGCCATGTCGAACACCACGGTCGTGCAGTTGGCGGTCAGGGTATGGTAGAAGCGTGGCCGACCGGCCAGGATATTGGCCTGCTCGACATAGGACAGCAGCAACGCCCGCATCGCCGGGCGCGACATGTTCAGGCGATACAGGTAGAGATCCTCGTCACGCACATTGCTGCGCACGCGCAGGACATCGCGCTCGTCAGCAGCCACGATGCTCAGTTCGAACTGCTTGAAGAAACCGCCGATCTCGGAATAGGCCTCACCTCGTTCCTTGCGGATCTCCACGGAAAAGGCGAGAAAGCGGCCGTCATCGAAGCCGAAGGAGACGATGACGTGGGCGATCGCCGGCATCCCCCAGTAGGAGGTGACCAGATCCACCGACGCCAGGCGATCCAGGTCGTAGGCACGATGCTCCCAGGCGACGTCATAGTCCTCGTCGGAACGCCAGTGGAAGTTGCGCACGTTCTCGAGTAACAACCGTCCCCCCTCCATCCGGCCGGTGAGGGTATGCGCCACATCGTCGGCCCAGTCACGCTGGAGGGAAGGCTGCAGGGTGTTCCACCAGGCCAGGTGTATGGCGAAAGCCAACAGGAGGCCAGCACAGCCCCACAACGGCGGCCGGCGCCACAGCAGCACCAGCAAGGCGGCGCCGAGCAGGCACCAGCCGATGGCCAGGACGATGCCGAACGGCGCTGGCCAGTCCAAGCGATAGACCAGCGTGAGGGCACCCCAGGCAATGGCCAGCAGCGCCAGCGGAGTGAGTGCTAGTCGCAGCAACAGACGTGAGACATGGCGGATCATCGCCCATCATCCCCCTGCAGTTCGTCAAGATGCTCATGGAGCACGCGACGGATCTCGACGATGGCCTCCGGGGTTTCCTGCACGCTGTGCCAGGAGGGCACCACCAGCTCCGAGGTGGCGCCAGGTAGATGGGCACTGCGATACGGCACCACGCCATCGCTGGTATCGAGCAACGACGGCGCCTCCGTATGCCTGCCGATGATGCTGTGATAATGCACCCGTGGCGAGATCGGCAGTTGTGCCGCGGCCCTGATGAAAGGATCCTGATCGCTGAGGTTGTCGATACTGTTGAAACCTCGATCCAGGGCTACAGGCGCCGCCGAGTTGGGGTCGATCAGCACCTGGGTGACCTCCTTGAGCCGACCGAGTACCGATACCGGCAGCTTGACCAGGCCGGCCGCCCAGCGCGACAGGCGATTCTCGGCGAAAGGCGTGCCGCCGTGCGGTGCGGCGGCGAAGATCGCCCGTCCGACCTGCGGCAAAGGCTCGAACTCCAGGTAGGGTGCCAGAGCCGTGCGTGCCTGGCGCTGACGTTTGCCGTCCACTTTGAAGCGCCCCTGGAGCGAAGTCCACATCCGCTCGCCGGACGATGACACCAACAGACGTGACAGCACCCCTCCCATGCTGTGGCCCACCAGCACGATATCGCGGCTGGCCACGGCCTCACCCTGTGGATCGAAGTGTTTCAGCGTCTGCTCGATGGCCTGGCGAATCTCCAGATTGTTGAAGGCGATGGGCAGGTTGGTGGGGTAGTATATCTGCCAGATCTGGTAATTACGGCGCAGCACCTCGTCACCGAGCACTTCGTTGGCCACATTGATCCAGGCCTCCGGGCTACTGGCCAGGCCATGCAGCATGATGACGATGCGCCGCTCGGGATCGTAAGGCTGCAACAGGTACAGGTGCGGTTTCTCCAACACCTCACCGCGCCCGACCAAGGTCAATAGCGACTGCCTGGCGAACCCGGAACGGGCCAGCCAGAGGCCATAGCCAGAAGTGAAGTTGGCCGCCAGCGGCATCTCCATACCGGCCATCTCGACACTGTCCCGGCGGTAGGGATCGTAGCCGAAGATTTCCACCTGCTCGCCCACCAACACCTGCTCCAGGGTCTCGCCGGGGAAGCGCGCCACCGCGCTGAGCGCCGGGAAGGGGGTCTCGCTCCAGGGTTGCGCATCACTGCGACTGCTGACCACTCGTTTGTCGGTGACAGCCACCAGTTCGGCGCCCAGACCATCGCGACGGTACTGGTTGCGCAAGCCGGCGAAAGACAGCGAGGCGGCTGGGAGCAGTTCCTGTGGTAGCAGACGAGAAGAAGCCCAGCGTACCTGATCCATGCTACCGGAAATCTCCCAGCGCCCGGATCGCAGGCGGAAGTTGCCCGCTTCGTGTTCAGGTTGTCGCGCTCGCCCCCTGTTCAATTCGAAGAGTCCGGCGAGTGCCTGCTGCACCGAGAAGTTGTAGTAGTCGCGCACCTGGGTCTGGCGATCCTCCAGCGCCCGCTGGCTCGGTGAGCGTGTGCTGAAGAACAGGTAAGCGTAGGCAAAACGGGCGCTTTCCAGGTAGGCGTCCAGGCTCTGCTCAGCACTGCCTGCCCTGTCCAGATCCAGCGCCGTCTTCAACCACAACTCCGACAGCGCCGATAGCCGCCGCTCATCGTCCAGACCGCCGTTATCGGCCAGCCTCTCGCGACAGGCCGGCAGATCCGTCAGACAGCTCTTCTCATCAACGCCCACCACCTGCAGCGCGGTGGTAGCCGAGGCACTGAGATTACCGGTGGTCAGTACGTCGCCACGGCGCAACGACAGGTAGTCCTCGTTGCTGATCGCGTTGACCTTGACTCCCGCACAACCGGCCAATGACAACAACGCGGCAAGCAGTAGCGTAACGGGAAGGAAAGACCTGCATCTAGCGCTGACGATGCAGGAACGGTCGAGATAGACGGCTGGATTCATGGTGGGACAGGAGAATTGGACAGCACGCAATATCGGACAATTAGACGAATATGTCTACTTTCGATCGATTTGACCAACCCCTGTTATGATTCGTCCTCCAACAAAAAACGCAAGACACACCCCATGCCCCCAGTCACCGATACTGCGCGAGAACCTCGCCAGGCCCGTGGCCAGAAACGTTTCGACAGCGTGCTCGATGCCTGCGCCCGATTGCTGATCACTCAGGGAGAGGCCGCGCTGACCATGCATGGCCTAGCCCATGCTGCACAGACCTCAATAGGCTCGCTCTACCATTTTTTCCCGGACAAACGTAGCGTTCTGGAAGCACTTGGCAAACGTCATCTCGACGCTCTGCGGGTCACCGCCGAGCAAGTAGAAGCCCAGCCAGACACCTTCTGGGCCAGTTGCACCCACGAGCAGTTGATCGATCAACTGCTGCGCCCCTATCTTGAGTACTCTGTGCGGCATCCAGACTTTCTCCACCTCATCCGCCGTAGCGGCAGCTCCCTGCCGCCCACCAGCGACCAGCAACTGGAGGAGAAGGTACACGCCATGTTCCTGCGTGCCCTCACCCTACGCCTGCCCATGGCCAGCACCGAGGAGCAGTATGCCTATGCCGCCACCCTATTCAGCTTGCCAATTGGCATGCTGACCCAGCAGTCGCTCGAATACGACGCAGCGCTGCGCCAACGTATCCTGACCCGGGAAATCCCGAGAGCACTGGCCGCCTACATCGGCGCCATCGAGGCCGCCCACGGCTTCGCCCCGGACAAGCAACGCACGGGCAGGCGGTAGCTCGAAGCACCTTTCCCACCAGCCTTGCCATAAACAGGATCGCTCTGTGGGTTTCCTGACCGGCAAAGGCCCGTTACGGTGAGCTTGAGGCTTGCTGTTTGGGCCAATCGTCTGTTGATCATTACGTCGACCGCGGTGGCTGCGTACGGCTGGAAGTGCACCCGCGAGAAGCCGGGCCTGAGCGGATCCTCTGGCAACACTGTTGCCGGAACGCACAATAGGCGCCAGTAAACTAGACTATCAGTTCTAGTTTAGGCAAAGTAAGGGCTCAAGCGCGCGCCTCTCGAGCCCCCCGAGGACTGTCGTGCATGCACTTACTTTCGGAGACGCACACCGATGACGGCGCTGAAACCCAAGCAGATGGTCATCCGTATCGGGCTGGTAGCGGCGGTTGTCGCAGCCGGTTTCGCCTTGTGGCTGAAACTGCAACCCCAGGAGCTGGGCAACGCTTTCGCCAGTGCCAACGGGCGCATCGAAGCCACCGAAGTGGACGTGGCCACCAAATTGGCTGGGCGGATTGCCAGCATCGCGGTGGACGAGGGCGACTTTCTCCAGCCCGGTCAGGTGGTGGCGCGTATGGACACCCAGGTGCTCGAGGCCCAGCTACAGCAGGCCCGCGCCCAGGTGCGCCAGGCCGAGAACGCCGAGCGCACCGCCATCGCTCAGGTCAGTCTGCGCGAAAGCGAGAAGGTCAGCACCGAGGCCATGGTGCAGCAGCGCCAGGCCGAGCTGACCGCCACGCAGAAGCGTCATGCCCGTACCGCTACCCTGGTTCAGCGCAATGCCCTGCCGCGCCAGCAACTGGACGACGACCTGGCTGCACTGCAAAGCGCTCAGGCAGCACTGGCCGCCGCCCGTGCTCAGGTGGCTTCGGCCATGGCCGGCATCAGCGCCGCCCATGCCCAGGTGGACGAAGCCCGCTCGGCTGTGGAGGCGGCCGGCGCCAGCGTCGAGCGGCTGCAGGCCGACCTCTACGACAGCCAGCTCAAAACGCCCCGCGCCGGCCGCGTGCAATACCGAGTAGCCCAGCCAGGCGAGGTGCTAGGCGCCGGCGGCAAGGTGCTCAACCTGGTAGATCTCCGCGACGTCTACATGACGTTCTTCCTGCCTGAGCGCCAAGCTGGCCGTGTGCCCTTAGGCAGCGAGGTGCGCCTGGTGCTGGACGCCGCACCGCAGTACGTGATTCCAGCCAGGGTCAGCTATGTGGCCAGCGTCGCCCAGTTCACGCCGAAGACGGTGGAGACCGCCAGTGAGCGCGAGAAGCTGATGTTCCGGGTCAAGGCGCGCCTCGATCCCGAACTGCTGAGCAAACACCTGCAGCAGGTGAAAACCGGCGTCCCCGGCATGGCCTACCTGCGTCTCGACTCAGAGGCCGAGTGGCCTGAGCACCTGCGCATCCGGGTGCCGCAATGACCCCGCCCCCACCAGTGGCACGCCTCGGTGGCGTGAGCCTGCGCTACAAGACGAACTGCGCGCTCGACAGGGTCGATCTGGAGGTTCCCGCCGGGCGCATGATCGGCCTGATCGGCCCGGACGGCGTCGGCAAGTCGAGCCTGCTGGCACTGGTTTCCGGCGCTCGGCGCATCCAGTCGGGCACGATCGAGGTACTTGGCGGCGATATGGCCTCGCGCCAGCACCGCCGCGCGGTTTGCCCGCGCATCGCCTACATGCCGCAGGGCCTGGGCAAGAACCTCTACTCGACGCTGACGGTGTTCGAGAACCTCGACTTCTTCGGTCGCCTGTTCGGCCAGGGCCAGGCCGAACGCGCGGCGCGCATCGCCGACCTGACCCGCAGCACTGGCCTGGCCCCTTTCACCGATCGGCCGGCGGGCAAGCTGTCCGGCGGCATGAAGCAGAAGCTCGGCCTGTGCTGTGCGCTGATCCACGACCCCGATCTGCTGATTCTCGACGAGCCCACCACCGGCGTCGATCCGCTGGCGCGCAACCAGTTCTGGGATCTAATCGATCGCATACGCCAGCGCCGTCCCGGCATGAGCGTGATCGTCGCCACCGCCTATATGGACGAAGCGCAGCGCTTCGACTGGCTGGTGGCCATGGACGATGGACGTATTCTCGATACCGGATCCCCCGCCGAACTGATCGAACGCACCGCCAGCAGCAACCTCGAAGCCGCCTTCATCGCCCTGCTCCCGGAAGAAAAACGCCGTGGTCACCATGCGCTGGTGATTCCACCGCGCCCGGCCAGCTCAGGCGAAGCGGCAATCGCCATCGAGGCGCACGAGCTAACCTGCCGTTTCGGCGATTTCGTCGCCGTGGATCACGTCGATTTCCGCATCGAGCGTGGGGAAATCTTCGGTTTCCTCGGCTCCAACGGCTGCGGCAAGTCCACCACCATGAAAATGCTCACCGGCCTGCAGCCGGCCAGCGAGGGGAACTGCGCGCTGTTCGGCCAACCCGTCGACCCGCGCGACATCGATACCCGCCGGCGGGTCGGCTACATGTCTCAGGCGTTCTCACTGTACAGCGAGCTGAGCGTACGCCAGAACCTCGACCTGCATGCCCGGCTATTCCACATACCTGCCGAACGACGGGACGCGCGGATCGAGGAAATGCTCACCGAATTCGACCTGCGCAACGTCGCCGAGCAGTTGCCCGGCGACCTGCCTCTGGGCGTGCGCCAGCGTCTGTCTCTGGCCGTGGCGGTGATCCATCAGCCGGAGATCCTGATCCTCGACGAACCCACCTCCGGGGTCGACCCGGTGGCTCGCGACGGCTTCTGGGAACTGCTGATAAAGCTGTCGCGCGAGGACGGAGTGACCATCTTCATCTCCACCCACTTCATGAACGAGGCCCTGCGCTGCGATCGCATGTCGATGATGCACGCTGGTCGGGTGCTGGACAGCGACACGCCGCGCGGTCTGATGGCCAAACGCGGCTTGGACAGTCTGGAAGACACCTTCATCGCCTACCTGAAGGATGTTGCCGAGGACGCCGCCAGCGCCGACGACACACCGCAGACACCCGGCACAGTCAGCGCAGGCGCCGGTGCGGATCTGAAGGCACGCTTCAGCCTGCGCCGCCTGTTCAGCTACGCCCGGCGGGAGTCGATGGAACTGCGCCGCGACCCGATCCGCGCGACCCTGGCGCTGCTCGGTACCGTCATGCTGATGTTCATCATGGGTTATGGCATCAGCATGGACGTCGAGGATCTCAGCTACGCCGTGCTCGACCGCGACCAGACCACCACCAGCCAGGCCTATGCGCTGAACATCGCCGGCTCACGCTACTTCGTCGAAAAGCCTCCCCTGCGCAGCTACGAAGAGCTCGACCTGCGCATGCGCACCGGTGATATCAGCCTGGCAGTGGAAATCCCCCCTAACTTCGGCCGTGACCTCAAGCGCGGTGCCAACCCACAGATCGGTTTCTGGGTGGACGGTGCCATGCCGACCCGCGCCGACACCGTCAAGGGCTATGTCCAGGGCATCCACTTTAGCTACCTGCAGGAGCTGCAGCGTACCGTCAGTCAACAGATCCCGGACAACCGGGCCGACGTCGCCCTGCGCTACCGCTACAACCCGGACGTGCAGAGCCTGCCAGCCATGGTGCCGGCAGTGATTCCCCTACTGCTGATGCTGATTCCGGCGATGCTCACCGCCCTCGGCGTAGTACGCGAGAAGGAACTGGGCTCGATCACCAACTTCTACGTCACCCCGGTCACCCGCCTGGAGTTTCTCCTCGGCAAGCAGTTGCCCTACGTCGCCCTGGGCATGATCAACTTCTTCCTACTGGTGATGCTCGCGGTGTTCGTGTTCGGCGTGCCGGTCAAGGGCAGCATGCTCACCCTGACCTTGGGCGCCCTGCTCTATATCGCCTGTGCCACCGGTCTGGGCCTGCTGATGTCATCCGTGCTCAACAGCCAGATAGCGGCGATCTTCGGCACCGCCATCGCCACCCTGATCCCCGCCGCCCAGTTTTCCGGGCTGATCCATCCGGTATCGGCCATGGAGGGCGCCGGTGCCCTTATCGGCCAGATCTACCCGACCAGCCACTTCCTGATCATCAGCCGTGGCGTGTTCTCGAAAAGCCTGGGGCTGGAGGAGCTGTACCCCTATCTCATCCCTCTGCTACTGACCATTCCCGTGCTCATGCTGCTCAGCGTCGCCGGCCTGAAAAAGCAGGAGAAATAAGATGCGCACCCTGAGCAACATCCTGCAACTGGGTATCAAGGAATTGCGCAGTCTGTACCGTGATCCGGCGCTGCTGCTGTTGATCCTCTACGTTTTCACCCTCGGCATCTATTCCAGTGCCACAGGCGTACCGGAAGCCCCGCACCGCGCCACTATCGGCGTAATCGACGAGGATCGCTCGCAGGTCTCCACCCGCATCATCAGCGCCTTCCAGTTGCCCTACTTCCTCAAACCCAAACCCATCGACCTGATCGAAATGGATCAGGGTATGGACGCCGGGCTCTACACCTTCACCCTGAACATCCCGCCGAGCTTCCAGCAAGACCTGCTGGCCGGGCGCAACCCCACGATCCAGCTCAACGTCGACGCCACCCAGATCACCCAGGCATTCACCGGTGCCGGACACATCCAGCAGATCATCAATGACGAAGTGAGCGAGTTCCTCGACCGCTACCGTAGCCAGCAGGCGCTGCCGGTCGAGGCCGTGGTACACGTCAAGTACAACCCCAACCTGGTGCGCTCCTGGTTCGGCGCAGTGAACGAGGTGATCAACCAGATCACCATGCTGTCGATCATCCTTACCGGCGCCGCGCTGATCCGCGAACGTGAGCACGGCACCATCGAGCACCTGCTGGTGATGCCGGTCACGCCGTTCGAGATCATGTCGGCCAAGGTCTGGTCAATGGGCCTGGTGGTTCTCACAGCATCGGCCATCGCCCTACGCTTCGTCGTCGAGGGCTGGCTGGAAGTACCGATCCACGGTTCGATTGCGCTGTTCCTGTTCGGCGCCGCTCTGCATCTGTTCGCCACCACCTCGATGGGCATCTTCTTCGGCACCCTGGCCCGCTCGATGCCGCAACTGGGTCTGCTGGTGATTCTCGTGCTGATGCCGCTGCAGATACTGTCGGGCGGTATGACGCCGCGCGAAAGCATGCCCGAACTGGTGCAGCAGATCATGCTGGTGGCGCCCACCACCCATTTCGTCGAACTCGCCCAGGCCATTCTGTTCCGCGCCGCCGGCCCTTCCATCGTCTGGCCGCAACTGCTGGCCCTGGTGGCCATCGGCAGCCTGTTCTTCGTTGGCGCCCTGTCCCGCCTGCGTAAATCCCTGCATTGACCACCAGGAATCGCCGTGAATCGATCGAACGCATTGCGCAGTGCACTGACCATGATCCTCCTTTTCACCTCCACGACGGGCTGGGCGCAGGAAACACAGCGGCCTGTCGCTGGAAAACTGGTAGGCATCTATCAGGAAGCGGCGAAGAACAATGCCGATATCGCCGCCGCGCGCGCCGATTATCGGGCTCGCCGCGAAGTGGTGCCGCAGGCCCGTGCCGGGTTGCTGCCCAACCTCTCGGCGGGCGCCAATTACGGCGACACGCGTACCGAGATCGATTCGCCGAGCGCGACCATCTCGCGTAGCGGTCTGGTTTACCAGGCCAACCTCAGCCAGCCGCTGTTCCGTGCCGACCGCTGGTTCCAGCTGCAGGCCGCCGAGGCCACCAGCGAGCAGGCCGCGCTGGAATTGTCCGCCACCGAGCAGAACCTGATCCTGCAGAGCGCCGAGACCTACTTCGCCGTGCTGCGTGCCCAGGACACCCTGGCTTCGACCAAGGCCGAGGAAGCGGCGTTCAAGCGCCAACTGGATCAGGCCAACGAGCGTTTCGACGTCGGCCTTTCCGACAAGACCGACGTGCTCGAGGCACAGGCCGGCTTCGACACCGCCCGCGCCAACCGCCTGCTCGCCGAGCGTGCGGTGGATGATGCCTTCCAGGCGCTGGTCACCCTGACCAACCGCGAGTTCCGCAACATCGAAGGCCTCCAGCACAGCCTGCCGCTTCTCACGCCGGAGCCCAACGATGCCACCACCTGGGTCAACACTGCCGCCGCGCAGAACCTCAACCTGCAGGCCAGCTATTTCGCGGTCAATGCCGCCGAAGAAACCCTGCGCCAGCGCAAGTCCGGCCATGCGCCAACCCTGGACGCAGTGGTCAGCTACCAGAAGGGCGATAACGACAGCCTGGGCTTCAGCAACTCGGGATTGCCACTGTCGCCGACTTACAGTAGCGATGTTTCGCAGCGCTCCATCGGCCTGCAGTTGAACATTCCGCTGTACAGCGGCGGCCTGACCAGCTCGCAGGTGCGCGAGGCCTATCAGCGCCTGGGCCAGACCGAGCAGTTGCGCGAGAGCCTGCGTCGCCAGGTGGTACAGAACACCCGCAACCTGTTCCGTGCGGTGAATACCGACGTGGAAACCGTGCAGGCCCGCCGCCAGTCGATCATTTCCAACCAGAGTGCCTTGGAAGCCACCGAGATCGGCTATCAGGTCGGTACTCGCAACATCGTCGACGTGCTCGACGCCCAGCGCCAGCTGTACAGCGCGGTGCGCAACTACAACGACGCGCGCTACGACTACATCCTCAACAACCTGCGCCTGAAGCAGGCCGCCGGCACCCTCAGCCCGAATGACCTGGAAGCGCTGCAGCAATACCTGAAACCCGACTACGACCCCGACAAAGACTTCCTGCCAGCGGAAACCCCGGAGGCCTGAAGTGCCTCCCTGCCTCAATACGCCTCGTAATCTAGGAGCATCATCATGAAAAAAGCCTTTCTCGCACTTTCCACTCTGACCCTCGGCCTGCTCGTCGGCTGCTCCACACCCTCGCTGATCGTGCTCAGCAATGGCCAGGAAATTCAGACCCTGGACAAGCCTAAATACGATGCCAAAAGCGGCTTTTACGAGTTCAAGCAACCCGACGGCAAACTGCAGCGCCTCAACAAGGATCAGGTGCATACCATCAAAGCCCTCTGACCCATCGCTGTCGATGGCGACTGGTGCGTGCCACCGCCATCGAATATCTCAGTACCTCATTCAGCGGGATTGCATTGCACTCGCCGCCCCTGCCCCGCACCCACTCAGCCACAATCGCACCCCCGGATTCCGTCGTAACAAGCCCAGGAACCCCGAATGAAAACCACCGTAGTCAGCATGATGTTCGCCTCGACACTGCTCATTGCCAGCAGTGCATCTGCCGAAATCTTTTCGCTCAAGATGGAAAACGACATATTCACTGGTGGCCGGGATGGTCACTACACCAACGGTATCGAGGGAAGCTGGTCTTTCGAACCGGCTCAGGATCATTGGATCAGGGGCATGGCCGATGTCGTGCCTTACTGGTCTGCCAGCGATCTCACCTATGCGGCCTACAGATTCGGCCACCAGATGTACACGCCCGAGGAGATCGAACAGGTTCAGTTGCAGGAGGACGACAGGCCCTACGCGGGCTTGCTCTTCGCCGGCGTGACGCTGTTTTCCGCAGAGCAGGGCGATGGCCGGCGCATCACCGATACGCTGACGCTAGATGTCGGTCTAGTCGGACAGGGGGCAGGCGGCAAACGACTGCAGCGCGCCGTGCACAAGGTCACCAGCAGTGATGAGCCAAAAGGTTGGAACCACCAGTTGGAGAACGAGCCGTTCGTCAACCTGGGTTATGAAAAACGCTGGTGGAAGCAGGACAGCCTTGCTGGGCTGGAACTGGAGTACGGCCCCAGCATGGGTGGCGCCATTGGCAATCTCTATACTTACGCCTCCGCCGGAGCTGGAGTGAGATTCGGGCATGGCCTGGATCGTAGCCTGAGCCAGGCATCGATCACACCGGCCTCTAGCCACGTGCAGTACTTCAGTCCCAACAAAGAGTTTGCCTGGTTCTTCTTCGCCAACCTCGAAGGACGCCTGATGGCACACAACATGCTGCTGGACGGAAATACCTTTCGCAACAGCCACTCCGTCAACCGCGAGAAATGGGTGGGGGATGCCCAGTTGGGCTTAGCGCTGATGTGGGATCGTTGGCAGTTGTCCATTGCCAATGTCTGGCGTAGCCGTGAGTTCGAAACCCAAGACAAACACGACCAGTTCGGCTCGATTTCACTGTCAACCTGGCTGTGAGAGCGAGGTTGACACCCAGTCGCTACGCCACCTGTTCGTAACCTGGGTTATTGGCAGCGTACCGGGGAACGGCAACGTAAAACTAACCGGTTCCCGTTTCATTCGCGGCCGCGCCGCAAGCTGTCACGGGTCGGGCGGCTCTGCCAGGCGGCGGCAAGACCACCCAGGCAGATGATCGCGATACCGACCAGGGCGATGGCATCTGGCGTATGGCTGAACACCAGCAGGCCGAGCAAGCCGGCGAAGACGATCTGAACGGCGCCAACATCGCCGGCGCCGCATGCCTGAAGGCATGGCCAGTAGCAGCAAAGCATGCGCCAGACTGGGCGATCTGGACGGGTACCAGGGTTTTCACGAGATCGTCCTCTACCCCGACGACGTCCTCAGGCAGTTCATATCTACAACGTGGAACGTCCGCATCTGCCCCTGAAATACAGAACGCCCAATGCGATGCATCGGGTGTTTTGACTCCCTCAAACCTAGCTGAAACGGATTAAAGTCTGAGGGTCAAGACGGTAGAGAGCGGACGCTTACCAAAATCTAGTCAATAAACAGCGATCGGTGTTGACCGCCGACGCTAAATCTCATCTCGATAGAGTTGTCTTGTTTGGTTTGGACACACTGCTGTGCGATGCGATCCCCAAGCGCTACCGGGATCACGACTGCATTCTCGTGCATGTCGGACTGCTGCAGCTACTCCGCTACTACACCGATATGCAATTGGTGCTGGACTTACTCAAGGACGAAAACGCTGAGATTGACATCGCAGGTGAGGCTACCCAAATCGGATTGGCCGCGTCGCTCGCCGGTCATGCAATTTTGGTTGCCGCCTTGGATTCAGGCTATCAACTAATCAGTCTGAACCCGCTACTCGGAGAGGTAGCCAAACAGCGATCGAACTATGGCTACGGCGCCGCCGCAATGTTCCTCGTGCTGCATGAACTGGGACACCACACCCTAGGTCATCTCAACGCCGGGTACAAATCTGAGCGTATGGCCATGGAGACCCGAATACCTGAGTCGATTGATCCAATCCAACAGATGGAATTGGAGGCAGACGCGTTTGCCTTGCAGTGCTTTGTGCCAGAGTTCCGGGCACCGGTTATTTCGTCTGTGATGTTCGCTTTCGGCCCATTTGCGTTCCTTGAAACGTTTTGCGGCCCAATGGACAGGCATCACCCACTAACGGTTAACCGCCTCGCGGCACTCTCGGCTGGCCTGTCTTTTTCGGGTGAGCCTGAACTTCAGCAAGCTATCCACTCGATTGTTGATGCGCATGTGGCTAGATTCATGCGGCTAGAGTCTGATCGTGCGCGAAGCGGTGGCGATATCAGCGGCCGCATCCACGAGCACATGCCACTTCAAATGGCTCATCATGTTCTGGACAAAGTCGGACGCTGGGTTCGAGAGCACCACGGCACGCTGGACTTTGGAAAAAACTGATAAGTTGAAAGGCACCTTGCATCATCGACGACAGGCCTAGACTCCTCGCTCGCCCTCGTTTGCATGGCGAACTTTTGTCCCAAGGTGGGCAAAGGGTCGACTCACACAGCCGCTTTGGGTCGCCGTCTTCCTGCCAAAAGCTAACACACCTCAACTCGATAACCGCCACTTCGGCTTTTCGGTAGTCGCCCAGCGGGCCGTCCGCCGCCCCTGCCCGGAAACCTTATCCGGAGCTGGCCCATGCGTCTCTACCTGCGCGAAAAACCGTCCCAGGGCAGGGATATCGCCAAGGTGCTCGGTGCCAAACGGCAAGTCGAAGACGGCCTGATCGGCCCGGAGATAACCGTCACCTGGTGCATCGGCCACCTGCGGGAAGCTGCGCCTCCCGAGGCCTACGGCGAGCAGTACAAGCAATGGTCGCTGGAGCAGTTGCCGATCATTCCGTCGCAGCGGAAGTTGGAGGTCAAACCGAAAACCGCGAAACAGCTCAGTGTTGTTCAGCACCTGCTCGGTGAAGCAGATGCCGTGGTGATTGCCACCGACGCGGATCGGGAAGGCGAGATGATCGCCCACGAAATTCGGGAGCGTTGTCACCATCACGGGCCGGTGCAACGAATGTGGCTATCGACTCTAAACGAAGACTCGATCCGCAAGGCTCTGGTTACGCTGAAGCCCGGCGCGGAGACCCTGCCCCTCTACTACTTACTCCGCCCCACCCGCCCCGTGCAGATTTACAAGCCTCACTCGACACTCATGCAACTGGCGACGATCTTATGTCCTTCGAGGTCGCGTACATACGCCGCATAGACATTGGGCCCATAATCACGGAGCCCAGGGGCACCGGCATCGGTTCCCCCGGCCAGCAGGGCCAACCTGTGGAACTCATTCACCGCGGCACGGCTCGGCGCCACAAAACCAATAGTCACGCCATTACCGACAGTGGCTGCATTGCCATCGGCAGGCGTCAGCACGACGAAACGAGACCCCGCACCACTCCAGACCGAGGCATTGTCCTTATTGGCTACATTGCCGTACCCCAGCGCGGGCAATGCTGCATTGTAGAAAGCACGGGCTTTTTCCAAGTCATTGGTGCCCAGCGTGATATGGGTGAACATGGCTATTCGATTCTCCAGTGGTGGTGTTGCAATGCAGTTTCCGGCTGCCGGTGCCGATGGATCACCGGGACAGCAATTGGCGTCTCCATGACACGCCTCATCCCTGCGCACTGTCGCTCATGGCGTGCGCTTCGCTATCCAGGGTGCGCATGGCTTTCGCCAGATAGAGCGCCACCGCATTCGGAGCCCAATTACCGGCAGGATCGAGCAGGTGCTGGCGCACGAAACGATAGTTCCTGAGTGGGGCTTTCAGCGTCTCGGTACCATTTCGCTCGGCCAACTCGGCAAAGCGCCGCTCTATGTCAACATCCAGTGCGATGAGCGCCCGCTCGTCGAGAATCCAGATATCACCGCCGAAATTCGGGAAGGACGCCATCTGATAGGACAGCAGCATCCGCCCTATATCGTGGCTGAGCCCATGCAGCCGGCTCTGTCTGTGCGCTACCTCGGGTGTCGCGTCATAGCGGTCGCTCAGCGATTTATCCAGGCGGAAATGCGCTTCGATGACACCCGGCAACCAGCGTGTGTAGGCGGGCCATACCGAGCGCACATCGGCGGTGCTCTGCGGCAGTTGCTCAAGCTGGGTAACCGCGTCGCCGAGCAGGCGAACCTGTTCGGCGAGCACGGCATCGCCGACTTGCGCGGACAACTCGCGCAGCCGGTTCAGGTTGTAGGTGAAGGCTTCTAGATTCTCGGCTTCATAGGGTATGCCGTTGAGGTTGTAGTAGAGCAGCGCACTGACCGTCGTCATTGTCGCCAGCGTACGCGTTTCCTGGAGTTCCTGACGGCTCAGCGCAGCCAGCGCTTCTCCCCTGGCGCAGGCCAGTAGCATCAGGATCAACAGGTAGTCCAGCAAACGGCTTTTCTTATTGTTGTCGTGTGCCAAAACACTCTCCTCCTACAGGCTCTGTCCGTACCCGTCCCACGACCGACGACTCAAGCCCTTACCCGGGCATGAAGGCAAGGCAGCCAAACGATCCTGGACGTCAACTGAAATCCCCATCGGTCAATACCGATCGATCGCGCCACTGCTCGATCTCCCGGCTCATGGCCGCCAGCTTGCTGGTCACCACCTGCAGGGCGTCGGAGCCAGCCAGATAGCGCAGCGGAGGCTTTTCTTCAGCGGCCAAACGAACCAGCATCGCACCCAGTCTGGCGGGATCGCCTAGCTGCTTGTGGTTGTTGGCTTCCGACGAAGTCTTGATCTTCTTGCTGAACTCCACGTAATCCTCCAGCCCCCTATCGCCCAGGGCAGACGAACTGCCGTCGAGGAAGTCGGTGCGGAACGCCCCCGGCTCGACGATGGTGACGTGGATACCGAACTGCGCCACCTCCTGCGCGAGCGACTCCGAGAAACCTTCCACGGCGAACTTCGCCGAGCAGTACAACGCAGCGCCACCCATACCAACCACACCGGCGATCGACGAGACGTTGAAGATGTGCCCGGCCCGCTGCCGGCGCATCACTGGCAGCACCGCGCGGCACACATGGAATATGCCGAAGACGTTGGTTACGAACTGCCGCTCGGCCGCCTCAGCGTCGTTCTCCTCGAAGGGGCCCAGCTGGCCATAGCCCGCATTGTTCACGGCAACATCGATGCGCCCGAAACGCTGCACCGCAGCCTCGACCGCTGCGAATGCCTGGCTTTCCTTGGCGACGTCCAGTTGCAGCGACAGCACGCGATCACCATACGGCGCGAACAACCGCTCAAGGCGGGCCAGGTCACGTCCTGTCGCGACCACGCTGTCGCCGGCAGCCAACGCCGCTTTAACGATTTCCCCACCGATGCCACGGGAAGCCCCCGTAACGAACCATGTCTTGCTCATTGTTGTTCTCCGGGTTCGATGGATCGCGAAATGTGCGCCACCCACTCCGAGACTGGTGGATGCGCATAAATCATATGAACAAATTTTCTGTTTATGTTCAAATAATATTCGAAGCCCTGGCACAGAAATCGATGCCAGCGTCCTGCAAGCCACCCGAGGAGTACGCCGTGCTGATCGATATCCATGCCCATCTCGTAACGAAGGGAATGCTGAACCGCCACGAGTTCTGGGGCCCGTTCATGAAAACCAGCGGTTTCACCGTCGGCCACTTCTCCCTGGGCACCAAGCAGCCGTCCAAGGCACAGAACGACGCGGAGGCCGAGACCAACCTGCTGGCCCGCATGACCCACGAAAGCCGTCGCCGGCTGATGGCCGAGCGTGGCGTGGACAAGCTGGTCGTTTCCGCGCCCTCGCACGCTTTCATGTACTGGGCGGGGGAGTTCGGAACCGAGTACGCGCGCATCTGCAACGATGAGATGTCCGCCTATTGCCGACAGGACCCGCAGCACTTCGACTTCTGGTGCCATGCCAACCTGGCCGATCCGGAAGCGGCGGCAAGCGAAATCGAACGCGCCGTCAAGCACTTGGGCGCCAAGGGCGTCTGCGTCGGCGGCACCAACTTCAATGGTATCGAGACACACGACGAACGCCTGTTCCCGGTCTGGGAGAAAATCGAGCAGTTGGACGTGCCGATCATGGTGCACGGCTTCAACCAGTCCATTTACTGGGGCGAGAAGCACACCGACGACAAATTCGAGACCACCTCGATCATCGGCGACTGCGTCGATGAGACACTGTTCTTCTGGTACCTGATCTGCGGTGGTGCGCTAGACGCTTTCCCCAAGCTCAAGGCGTACATCACCCATGCCGGCGGCATGGCGGTATTCCAGCTCGGCCGCCTGAGCGAACTGAACCAGGCCATGGCGCCGGATGCGCGCAACCGCAAGCCACTGATGGACTATCTGGACAACTTCTACTTCGACCTCGACGTGCATGCGCCTGGCCTGCGCCGTGGCGTGGTGGAAGTGGTCGGAGTGGATCGGCTGGTCTACGGCACCAATTTCGGCGGTGCCTATGCCCATGGCGACCTCACCGAGAACCTGGGCCTGAGCGATGAAGACCGGGAGAAGATTCGCAGTGGCAACGCGATTCGCCTGCTCAAGCTGGATGCCCCCACCGCTCTCTGATTAGCGGGGTATGGGCTCAGGTATCGGAGCGCCTGAGTCCATCGGTAGCCCTGGCACCCCTACGTAGCATCGGCACCAGGCCCTGTACCACGGCGATGCCGAACAGGATCAAGCCACCACCCATGGCATGATAGCTGTGCAGTTCCTCGCCC
The DNA here is from genome assembly GCF_007049795.1 of Ectopseudomonas mendocina. GTDB lineage: Bacteria > Pseudomonadota > Gammaproteobacteria > Pseudomonadales > Pseudomonadaceae > Aquipseudomonas > Aquipseudomonas mendocina_D. Next base: position 89,981 of record NZ_SCFY01000016.1, on the reverse strand, counting down.
AGCAGCAGAACCGCCAGCAAACCGGTGAACAGCGGCGTGAGATTCATGAATACGGCGATTCTCTCGGCCCCAACCACCTCCAGCGCATGGTTCCAGAGCCCAGGTGCCAGCGCCGAGGCAAACAGGCCGGCATAGGCCACCAGCGGTAGGTTCTGCGCCGTCAGTTGCACCGAAGGGCTCAACAGGAACGCCGGCAGCAGCACCACCAGCCCGCAGAATACCTGCACGTAGAGCGACTCCCAGATCGCTATCGGCAGTTGCCAGCGCTTGAGCAGCAGGCAGTAGACCGCGTAGGACAACGACGCCATGAGCATGAGGAACTCGCCCAGGCCCATCCCTTCCCGCCACAACCGGCTCGGCTGCCCGGCGCTGATCAGCAGGGCCAGGCCGAAGAACGAGAGCAGGCAGCCCAACCAGACGGAGCGGCTCGGCCGTACGCCCATCAACGGTAACGCCAACAGGGTGGTCAGCAACGGCATGGTGCCGAGGATCAACCCCATCGACGTGGCGGAGACCGTATGCGCAGCAAAATACGCCAGCGACTGGTACAACGCCATGCCCAGTACACCAAGGACACACAGCTGCCAGAAATGCCGACGGATCAGACACCTCTGCTTCCAGACCTTGGGCAGCAGCCAGGGGCTGAGCACGAGCAAGGCCAGCAGCCAGCGGTAGAAAGAAATTGCAGCGGGCTCGATGGCATCAACGGCCAGACGATTGACCACAGTGCTGCCCGCCCAGATCAACGCGGCCAGCATGGGGAGTAGATAGATCAAGGGGGCACCGCCGCATGGAAAGGCCCTGTAGCGATGTTCAGGACCCAGGACGCTGGTAGTGACCGACCGCCACCGCATAACCGCCGACCTTACGGATCAGCGTACTTTTTTGCTCGACCCGGTTGTTGGCCGGATTGCGCCACTGATAGTGAACCTCTCCTTCGCCCCTGCTCTTCAAGACATCCAGCATCTGCCTGCCGATCGGCTGCCTGTCGGCCGCAAGCAGTGAACGGAAGTCCGTGCCCACCAGGCGCAGGTTGTAGCCATGGGCGACGAACTTCTCGCTGCCCAGGTCAACGACGAAGACATACAGGTCGTCCTGGACGAACTCGGGACTCAGTCCATTAATACGCCCGATAGCCTCGGCAGGAGCAGCGGCAACGGCAGCAGTGGCGCGCTCCAGCAGGGCCAGCGCTTCGGTCTGGCTCGAACGCGGCTTGTAGTAGCCAACAGCGAAGATCCGCTCACCGACACGCTGGAAGAACACCCGTTTACGCTGTGTCTTGCCATCGGCCCAGTTCATCCAGCGATATTCGGCGCTATGGGTTTCACCCGTTTCCGGCAACGATAGGGCTTCCTTGAAGGATCTGTTCAGCTCGTCGCCAAGAACGCTGCTGATATCACGCCCAACCAGATTGGCCGAAGGGCCGCCGCTGGCCAGCATCACGCCGCTGGTATCCACCACATAGACGTAGAGTTCGCCATCGACGAATACCCCCTGCCGGCTGAAGGCAGCAAACGCACTTTCACCGTTCGCCTTGTAGTGAGCCACGGCCTTGTCCAGCAGCCGGGCGGCACGCTCGGCGTCCTGCGCGTACTCCTCTCCTGTCTGGGCGAAGACCCCCAGGGACAACAGAGTACATAGCGCCAGCAAAAGCCTTCTAAGATTGGACATACCCTACCTCCCGACCGCCGACCACGCTCACAGATTGCGGCTGATGATTTCCTTCATGATCTCCGAAGTCCCGCCATAGATGCGGGCAACCCGCGCGTCCACCCAGGCACGGCTGATCTTGTACTCGCTCATGAAACCGTAGCCGCCGTGCAACTGGAGGAACTCGTCAAGTAACCTGCCCTGCATCTCCGACCCGAGCAGCTTGGCCATGGCGGCGACATCCGCCGGCAGTTCGCCGCGCATCACCTTGGCCAGGCAATCGTCGACGAACACCCGCAGCATGGTTGCTTGCGCCTTGGCCTCGGCCAGCTTGAAGCGGGTGTTCTGGAAGTCCAACACCGGCTTGCCGAACACCTTGCGTTCGCGGGTGTACTCAATGGTTTCTTCGAGCAGAGTATGGATCGACTGCGCCGCACGGATGGCGATGATCAGGCGCTCCCAGGCCAACTGGTGAGTCAGGTACTTGAAGCCCTGCCCCTCCTCGCCCAGACGGTTGCTGGCCGGCACCCGAACCTCGTCGAAGAACAGCTCTGCGGTGTCCTGCCCCTTGAGGCCGATCTTCTCCAGCAGCCGCCCCTTCGAGAAACCTTTTCGCTCCTCTTCGATGCAGATCAGCGTCAGTTCCTTGGCCGCCGGGTCGAGCTTGGTGGCGGTGACCATCAGCCCGGCGTTGCCGCCATTGGTGATAAAGGTCTTCTGCCCGGAAACGATGTAGTCATCGCCATCGCGCCGCGCCAGGGTGCGCATCGAACGCAGGTCACTGCCGATACCCGGCTCGCTCATGGCAATCACACCGATCAGCTCGCCACTGACCATGCGCGGCAGCCACTTCTGTTTCTGCTCCTCGGAGCCATAGGCGACTATGTAGGGCGCCACGATCTCCGAGTGAGTGGTGAAACCCACGGCGGTGGCATTGGCCCGCGCCAATTCTTCGATCATCACCGCGGAGTGGCCGAAATCGCCGCCTGAGCCGCCGTACTCCTCCGGCACGGTGGAGCACAGCAGGCCCAGCTCGCCAGCCTTCAGCCAGACCTCCTTGGGCACGATGCCGTTCTTTTCCCATTCATGCAGGTAGGGCACGATCTCGCGGTCGACGAAACGTCGCGCCAGCTCGCGGAACATATTGTGGTCTTCACGGAAAACGCCACGCATTGCACTCACTCCAATTCAGTCGGTTTTCTCAACGATCCAGATAATCCGGCTTGCGCTTGTCCAGGAAGGCGGCGACCGCCTCCTGGTGATCTTCCGTGTGATGGGCCAGGGACTGGTAGGCTGCGGACAGCTCCAGCAGCGAATCGAGGCGCATGTGCTGGCCTTCACGCAGCAGGCGTTTGCACAGGCGCAGGGCATGGCCCGGATTACTCGCTATACGCTGCGCCAGGGAGTGTGCCTCGGACTGCAGGGTTTCATGGGTGCAAACCTGCTCCACCAGCCCCCACTCCAGCGCCTTGGCCGCGTTGATGGTGTCACCGGTGAAAGCCATCAGGCTGGCCTTGGGGATGCCAATGATGCGTGGCAGCAGCCAGGCACCGCCATCGCCAGGAACGATGCCCAGGCGCACGAAGCTTTCGGCGAACAGCGCCGAGCTGGAAGCCAGGCGGATGTCGCACATACAGGCCAGGTCCAGTCCAGCGCCGATCGCCGGACCGTTGACCGCAGCGATCACCGGGATGTCCAGCTCGTACAACGCCAGCGGGATACGCTGGATGCCATCGCGGTAGGTATTGCGCAGTTCAAAGGGCGAGCCGGCGAAGATGCCCTCGCGACTACGCATGTCCTTGACGTTGCCGCCGGCGCAGAAGGCGCTGCCGTTACCGGTCAGCACCATGACCCGCGCCGAGCTGTCCCTGCGCAGTTCGGCACAAAGGTCGACGAACTCCTGGATTTGCTCCGGAGAGGTCAGCGCATTCCGAGTTTCCGGATGGTTCATGCGCACAGTGACGATGCCGCCATCCCGCTCGATCTGCAGAAATGGATTCATGGCGTAGGTCCCTCAAGTCCTGGTAGAGATTGTTGCGCATGCTCGGTGAGCAACGACCAGTAGTCTTCGCCACCACTGGCGCAAACCAGTTGACCAATGCGTTGGCTCCACAGGCTGGCCGAGCCGAACTCACTGCGCCAGGCCCACAGACGCCGCGACAGCAGGTGCAGTGAGTATTCCTGAGTGAAGCCTATGGCGCCGTGAACCGAATGGGCTATGCCGGCAGCACTACTAGCCGCCTCGGCGGTGCTGACCTTAGCGACGGCGATCGTGAGAGCGGCAAGGGCTGTGTCCGACTCAACGAAAGCCGCTTCCGCTGCGATGCCGGCAGCGGCCAACTGCTCGGCGAACACGGCAAGCTGCTGCTGGATGGCCTGAAAAGCACCGATCGGGCGACCGAACTGGGAGCGTTCGCCGGCGTACTTGGAGGTCATATCCAGCAGTGCCTGCGCAGCGCCGGCGATCTGCGCGGATCGCAGTAACGCCCCCCCCAGCAGTAGGACGTCAGCCGAGACGCCAGGTGGCAAGGGCGCGCTGGCGAGTACCGCGGCCGCACTGAAGCGCAGTCCATCGCGCGGCTCGCCGGCCACGTTCAGTCCGTGGCTCTGTTCGGCCGCCTCGGCACGAGCAAGCAGTACCACGCTGGGTGTGCCGGCGTCGTCGGCGATGGCCACCACGGCCTCGGCATGCCGGCCCCAGGGCACATCATGAACGGTGCCGTCCACCTTACCATCGCGCAAACCAAGCTGGGCATCTGCGGCAAAGCTTAGGACGCCGCCCTGCCCTTCGAGTCCGGCCTGACCAAGCAGCCAATTGGCCAGCAGCGCCTCGCCCAAGGGGATTGGTGCGGTAAAACGCCCGGCGGCGCGGACCAGTACATGGAGGTCAGCCCAACCCGCCTCTGCCCCCCCCAGGTGCTCCGGCACGCCGGCCAGGGTAAACCCGGACTCCTCCACTGCGGTCCAGAGCTCGGCTGGCCACACACCACCTTCGCAGCCAAGCACGTATTCCGGCGTGGCCAAGTCGCCGAGTAGGCGCTCTATGGTCGATTCGAATAGTTCTCGCATGATTATCGCAACCCCAGACCGCGCGCGATGATGCCACGCAGGATTTCGCGGGTACCTCCGCGCAGTGAGAAGGACGGCGCCATCTGCATCAGATAGGCCAAGACCCGGGCATGCTCGCTGCCGCCGATCAGTCGCGGCTCGGTCTCCACCAGCAACTGGGCGACTTCGGGAATCTCCTGCTCGAACAGGTTGCCCAAATCCTTGACGCAGGAAGCGGCCCAGGTCGGGTGCTCGCCGGCGGCCAACTGCGCAGTGACCGCCAGCGACATGTTGCGCAGGGTCACCAGCTTCGCCGTGAGGCGACCAATTTCGCGACGCTGCAGGGCGTCCGGCGCACTACCCAAGGCGTCGATCAGCGTCTTCAACAGCGCCATGCTGCTCAGGAAACGCTCCGGACCGCTACGTTCGAAGGCCAGCTCGGCGATCACCTGCTCCCAACCCTTACCCTCAACCCCGATCAGCGAATCGGCAGAGAGCTGGACGTTGTCGAAGAACACCTCGTTGAAATGCTCGCCGCCGGCCAGGTCGCGGATTGGCCGGATGCTGATCCCCGGCAGGCTAAGATCGACGATGAACTGCGACATGCCCTCATGGCGTGCCGCCTGCTTCTCGCCAGTACGCACCAGGGCGATCATGAAATGCGAGTGCTGGGCGTTGGTGGTCCACACTTTCTGCCCGTTGAGCAACCAACCGGCCTCGTTGCGCCGAGCCGAGGTCTTGATCGAGGCCAGGTCTGAACCGGAGTTCGGCTCGCTCATACCGATGCAGAAGTAGCTTTCGCCACGGCAGATCGGCGGCAGGTAACGGTCTTTCTGCGCTTCACTGCCGAAACGATTGATCAGCGGCCCGCTCTGCCGATCGGCGATCCAATGCGCCGACACGGGCGCGCCCGCGGCCAGCAGCTCCTCGATGATCACGTAGCGCGAGAAGGGCCCCGCCTCGCTACCGCCATACTGCTTCGGCAATGCCATTCCGACCCAGCCCCGACTACCTAGCTTGCGGCTGAAATCCGCGTCGAAGCCCATCCAGGACTGCGCCCTGGAGGTTCCCGGGTACTCGGCGAGGTTGTCCTTGAGGAATTCCCGCACCTCGCGGCGAAGCGACTCCGCCTCGGGGGGAATCCTGCTGTAGGTAAATTGAGCAATAGACATACGTACTCTCGAAAACTGGCAGGCGATCTGAACCTGTACGCCCCCCGTCATAGCAGGAGAGGGCACCTCAGGAACCCTCAGAGAGCGGTGCCGGCATCCGCCTTGGCAAACATCGCATTGATGTCGCCGGAGGTCACCGGCTTGCCGTCGTCACGTCCATGGTCGGCGCCGCCGAGGCCGAGAGCCGGCTCGGTCTTCACATGGGCGGCCTTCGCACGCAGGGCGCCGACCGTGCAGTTCTCCCGGCCAAGGATGGCGAACGGGTCGTAGGAGAACTCACGCATGGCGTTGAGGTGGGTGACCTTGTCGATGGTCTCCTTGGGCAGGTGCTGCAGGCCAACCCAGGCGCTTTCCGGCGAATGCGGCCAGGTGCAGTCGGAGTGCGGGTAGTCGCTTTCCCAGGTGACCATGTCTTCATTCATGAACTTCAGGTTCTGCAGACCGAAGTTGTCTTCGATAAAACAGGTGATGAAGTGCTTGTGGAAGATGTCGCTGGGCAGCTTGCCGCCGAAGTTCGAGTTAGTCCACGCGTTGTGATGGCGATGGGTGAAGTCGGCGCGTTCCAGCAGGTAGGGAATCCAGCCGATGCTGCCTTCGGAAAGAGCCATGCGCAGGTTGGGGAACTTCTTCCACATCGGCGCCCAGATCCAGTCGGCCGCCGAGTTGGCGATGGAGATCGGCATGGAGGTGATCCAGGCATCGATCGGCGACAGGTCGGAGGCGTGATTGGCCTTGACCCCGGTGCCGATATGGCAGCAGATCACCACGTTGTTGTCAGCGCAAGCCTTCCACAGCGGGTCCCAGTAGTCACTGTGGATCGACGGGAAGCCGTGCATCGCCGGGTTGTCGGACAGCGACACGGCATGCACACCCTGCTTGGCCAGGCGCTCGACCTCGGCGGCCGCGGCCTGCATGTCCCACCAGGGCACCAGCATCAGGGGAATGAAACGGCCCGGTGCGGCATTGCACCAGTCGTGCAGGTGCCAGTCGTTGTAGGCCTGGATCGCCGCCAGGGAGACATCACGGTCGGCATGCACCTGGAAGCGCTGGCCGGCAAATCCGGGAAAAGTCGGAAAGCACAACGAGCCAAGCACGCCGTTGGCATTCATGTCGTCGACACGGTCGCTGATGTTCCAGGTGCCACGGCGCATCTGCTCATAGCCCAGAGGCTCCATGCCGTATTCCTCCTTAGGCCGGCCGACCACCGAGTTGAGGCCCATATAACCGGTGGCCTGCTCCTCGAACACCCACACATCACGCTCGCCGCGTTTGACGACATGGGGCTCGCGACCCTTGAAGCGGGCAGGCATATGGCGAGCAAAGGCATTTGGCGGCTCGATTGCGTGATCATCGACGCTGACGAGAATCAGATCTTCAACCTTCATTGTTGTTTTCCCCTTCGCTTAATGGGTTCTTGAAGTGCTTTTGATCATAGAGCACGCCAGAGAAAAACTAAACACTTTTTTTAAATATGTTCAACTTAATGGCATTCCCGAACCCTGCCTCCTAGGCCGCCAGGTACGCCGCAGCAGCGGCGCCAACGGGACGGCATTACCGCCCCTTAAGCGATACCACTCAATCCCAGATCACATGTACGTGATGAGGACCACGCAGCTGCGCACCGATGATCTCCGGAGCCGGCTTGTCGGGGTCCAGGCGGATGTTCGGCATCAGGTCGAGGATGGCGTTGAGCGCGCAATTGATTTCCGTCTTGGCGACGAACTGGCCGATGCACATGTGCGGACCGAAACCGAAGCCGAACGAAGGCTTGGCGCGGCGGTCGATGTCGAAGGTGTCGGCGTTCTCGAAGGCGTCCTCGTCGCGATTGGCCGAGGTGACGATGCACGAGACCATAGCCCCCTTGGGAATGGCCACGCCGCGAATTTCCACGTCCTTGGCCGCCTGGCGTACCTTAAAGGTGGCTACAGGCTCATAGCGCACCGCCTCGTCGATGGCCTTTCCAACCAGACTACGATCCTCACGGATGCGCGCCAGCAGCTCAGGTCTCTCCAACAGCAGTGTCATCAACGTGCCGAAGGTACGCGTAGTCGTCTCGCTGGCCGCCGGCAGCAGCGAACGGACGAATGTGGTGATCTCGTGATCGTCCAGCGAACGGCCTTCGTACTCGGCCCTGATCAGCCGGCAGATTAGGTCGTCGCCTGTGGCACCCTCGGCGCGACGCTGCGCCACCACAACCTTGACCACGTCGTAGAGCGCCTGCGCGGCCTCCATCGCCGCGCCGCGCGCGGCCGCAGCCTTCTCGGGGTCGACCTGCGGTCCAGCCAGGATGGCCAGCGCCCAGGCGGCGTACTGCTCGATTTCCTCGGGGCGGTCCTCGGGGAAGCCGATCAGCGAGTAGATCACACGAATAGGGAAGTACAGGGCGAACTCCATTATATCCGCCCCCTTGCTGGCCACCATGGGCCGCAGGTACTCCTCGCGGATGACCCGATCAATCTTGGTTTCTTTCCAACGATTGACCGTCTCAGGCATGAACACTGGCTGCAGCAGGCTGCGGATGTTCTTGTGCGCCTCGCCGTCCATCGCGGTAAGGATCAGGCCATCGAAGAACGAGCCAAGCCCTTCGGCTATGAAGCCGCTGGTGAAGTTGGTCGCATCGCGCATCACCGCCATGACGTCGTCGTACTTGAACAACGTGAAAGTAGGTCGGTTCGGATCAAGCCCGGCAATCGATGGTACGCCCAGGCGTGCCATGAAGTTCTCCGGGAGGACGGGGGATTTTTCGCGCATCTCGCGATACACCGCGTGCAGGTCGACGTCGGCACCACGGTAATTGCTCGCGACGTTGGCGAAGACCTGCTCCAGATTGCTGTGTGCTGGGCCGGACATAGGCGTCTCCTTTCTTATTGTGCATTGTTGGAATACGTGGCCTGGAAGGGCCGCGTATTACCGGCCATCTTAGGCATTCATCGACCACTATTGGACGTTTTTTTACATTTTGACTAACTACTCAAGACATCCCGTGAGATCGAGTGGCTACAAGCAACAAGATCAATAGGCCTGCTGTACATAAGTCATGCGGCCACCGGCCAGCATCAGGGCGCAGTACATATTGAGTTCGACCACCTGCGCGCAGGTGAAGAACTCCGACAGGCGGGCATAGTGCTCGTCATCGATGGCCATGTAGTCAGAGGCGAACAGTTCTGCGAAACGCAGGGCCGCCTGCTCGGCCGGCGCGAAGCGATCGCTGTCCGTCGCCAGGCAGGCGATATCCTCTTCGCTGACCGTGTCGGACTTACGCGCCAGTTGGCAGGCCTGGCAGGTGGTGATGCTGGCGATCTTCAGGCGCACCAGTTCGCGTAGCCGCTCATCAAGCAGGCTATCCCGATAGAAACCACTCATTAGCTCCAGCCAGGCCTGCGCCAGAGCCGGGCGGTGCGCCCAGACCTGGACGGGCCTGCTGGAGCTGAGCATGCCGCTTGCCCGCCCCCGAGAAATGGCATCGCGCAGTCCAGCCGGCATTTCCTCCAGCGGCACCATGGGAATCCGCGACATACTCAATCGAGGCGCTCGATGATGGTCGCCGTACCCATACCGCCAGCACAGCAGATTGCCTGCAGTCCATAGCGGGCGCCGCGCCGCTCCAACTCATTAAGCAGCGTGGTCATCAACCGCGCGCCGCTGGCACCGAGTGGGTGCCCCAGGGCGATAGCCCCGCCATTGACGTTGAGCCGCTCGTGCGACACGCCGGTTTCGCACATCCAGGCCAGCGGTACCGAAGCAAAGGCCTCGTTAACCTCGAACAGGTCGATGTCGTCGATACCCAGGCCGGCCTTCTCCAGCACCTTGTAGGTAGCGGCGATCGGCCCAGTGAGCATCAGCGTCGGATCGGAGCCTACGGTGGTGAAGGCACGAATCCGCGCGCGCGCCCTGAGCCCCAGGCGCCCCGCCGTTTCCGCCGACATCAGCAGCAACGCCGCCGCGCCGTCGGAAATCTGTGAGGAGTTACCAGCGGTGATGCGCCCGGTTCCCGGGCGAAAGCTGGTCTTCAGAGTCGACAGTTTTTCCCGTGAAGTATCGCGGCGAATAGTTTCGTCGCCACGCAGTGGCGCCACAGGATCGCTCAGGCCGTGCTCACGCAGGGTTTCGACCGGCACCTCGACGATTTCATTGGCGAAGTGCCCGGCATCCGCCGCAGCCGCCGCGCGGCTATGGCTGGCGAAGGCATAGTCGTCCAGCTCGTCACGGCTGAGCGACCACTTGTCAGCCATACGCTCGGCGGCCTCGCCCTGGCTGGTCAGCTCGTAGCGCTCGGCCGCCATCCAGCCGAAGGCTTCGCCATGGATCTCGCGGTTGCTGCCCATGGGCACCCTGCTCATGTTCTCCGCCCCACCGGCGACCACGATGTCGGCGGAGCCGGCCGCGATAGCGCCGGCGGCGAGATGCACCGCCACCTCGCCAGAGCCGCATTTGCGGTCGATGGTCAGGCCGGGAATGGTTACCGGCCAGCCAGCGCCAAGCAGTGCGGTGCGCGCGATATTGGCCGACTGCTCGCCGATCTGGGTGACACACCCGAAAATCACGTCATCGACCTGCGCGGGCGACAGATCAACGCGCTCCAGCAGCTTGCTGATCACCAGCGCGCCCAGGTGGTCGGCACGCACACCAGCCAGGCTGCCACGGAACCGGCCGATCGGCGTACGCAGCGCATCGACGATCACGATGTCTTTCATAGCGCACTCGCCTTGAGCCCGGAACCCGGTACCCGCTTGCCGTCTTCGTAGCGATAGACGCCATGTCCGGTCTTGCGTCCCAGGCGACCAGCGGCAACCATCTTGATGATCAGCGGGCAGGGACGGAATTTCTCGCCCAGGGTCTGATGCAGGTAGCGCAGCACCGACAAGCGGGTATCCCAGCCGGTGAGGTCACCCAGCTCCAAGGGCCCCATGGGATGGTTGAAACCCAGACGCAGGGCGGTATCGATGTCCTCGGCGCTGGCCGTACCCTCTTGCAGCATGTACATGGCCTCGTTGCCGAGCAGCGCGGACATGCGACTGGTGGTCAACCCGGGGGACTCGTTAACCACGATCGAGGTCTTGCCCATGGCGTCGCACAGCGCCCGCGTTCGCACCAGCACTTCGTCGCTGGTCGCCAAGCCACGCACCAGCTCCACCAGCTTCATCTTGTGCACCGGGTTGAAGAAGTGCATGCCGATGACCCGCTCGGGAGCGGCCAGCGATGCGGCGATCTCGGTCACGCTGAGCGCCGAGGTGTTGGTGGCAATGATCGCGCCGGGCGCCAGCAGGGGCTCGGCCTGGGCGACCACCGCCCTCTTCACTTCCAGCTTCTCGGAGACCGTTTCCACCAGCCAGTCGGCGCCCCGCGCCGCCTCGCTCAGGTCGCCACTGGTGACCAGGCGCGCCAGGGACGCCTCTGCCGACTCGGCGGAAACCTTACCGAGCGCCACACCGTCGCTGAGGATCTTGCCGATATTGTCCCTGGCAAGGGCCAGCGACTCCGCATTGGTGTCCACCAGCACGGTGGGATAGCCGGAACTGGCGAATCCGTGCGCAATGCCGGTCCCCATCAGGCCGGCACCTACCACTACGATTTTTTCTTCTTTATCAATGCTCATGTTTCGCTCTCGATTTAGACGCGGGATTTCTCGCTCACCACGTTGCGCAGCGTGCCTATTCCTTCGATGGTCGCCTCGACCACGTCCCCCGGGTTGAGGAACAGTCCCGTCCCCATGCCGACGCCAGCCGGTGAGCCGGTGAACAACACGTCGCCACAGGCGAAGCTGGAACGTTGCTGGACGAAGCGGACCAGTTGACCGACATCCCAGGTCATTTCGGCGGTCGAGCCGTCCTGGCGGATCTCGCCATTCACCTTGAGGGTCAGGCGCAGCTTGGGCGAACCGACGGGGAACTCGTCCTTGGTGACGATCCAGGGCCCCAGGCCAGTGGTGCGGTCCTGGCTCTTGGCCGCGAACAGGTCCATGCCGATACCGGCCGGGCCGCTACGCTGCAGGTCGCGCGCACTGACGTCGTTGCCGACCGTGTATCCCAGCACGCAAGCCAGCGGGTCTTCCAGATCGATCTCGGCACTGCCGATTACCGCCACCAGCTCGACCTCATGGTCGAGCTCCTCGGTCAAGGGCGGATAGCGGATCGGATCATGGGCGCCGATCAGAGCGCCGTAGGCCTTCAGGAAGGCTACTGGCTGTGGCGGGCTGGCAAGGCCGAAGTCCTCGGCCAGGTGCTTGGCGTAGTTGGCCCCTGCCACCACCACCCGGTTCACCGGATCGATCGGTGGAAGCAAGCGCACCTTGGACAACGGCAGCGCCGAACCGGAAAGCCGTAGCGCACTGATTCCGCCCCCACGGGCCACGGCAGGCGCCCAGGAGGAAAACTCGCCGGCGATGGCATGCACCTCGTCCCGCTCAGGATCGACCACCGCCCAGAACGAGCCAGTCTCGAAATAAGCGCAGCGTGCCAGTTTCATCAGGCACCTACCTTGCCCAATTTCGCCGGATCGATGTGCAGCAGCTCGCAAGCATTCTTCCAGCGGATCTTCTGCAGATCCTCGTCCGACAGGCGCAGCCCTTCGGTCAGGTCATGGCGCACGGCATCGCTGCCACCGAAATTGGAACCGTAGAGAATCCGGTCCGCACCGATGATGTCGACCAGGGCCTGGCGCATGGGCACCTCATGCAACTCCACGTCGAAGTAGAAGTTGGACAGATAGTCCAGGAAAGGCTTCTTGTTGTGATAGACGTCGAGGTTCGGGTTGGTCTGCGCCAGGCGTCCCAACTGGTAGGGAGCGAAGCCGCCGCCATGGGTGATGTAGACCTTCAGGTTCGGGAAGCGGTCCAGTACACCGCCATTGATCAGGTACCAGAGGCACTTGGTTTCATCGTAGTTCATGCCGACGATGGCGGTGGTTTCGAAGCGGTCGGTATTGGCTTGCTTGCCCCAGGTCACGGACTGGTTATAGCCGTGCACGAAGATCGGCAGGTCGAGATCGCACAGCGCCTCCCAGACCGGATACAGCTCGGGGGAATCGAACTCCATGCCACCGAAGTTGGAACCGCCGGCCACCAGCCCCTTGGCCCCCAGCTCGGTACAGGCGCGGCGGATTTCCTTGGCCGCCTCATGCGGTACGTTCAACGGCGCATGAGCCCAGAACATCAGGCGATTGGGCGCGGCCGAGCAATATCCGGCCAGCACGTCGTTGACCTTGCGGGCGAAGGGCACAGCGAACTCGGCCTCGGCCCAGTACATGTAGCAATGGCTCGGCACCGACAGCACCTGAGCGCTCTGGCCAGCAGCATCCATTGCCGCGAGGCGGTGGTTCGGGTCACGCCACTTGGCCATGTACTCGGCGACATTCAGCGTTTCGCCACGGGCATGCGCCTCGCGCAGCGCCTTCTTACGCTCCGGTGCCCCCAGGGTCAGGATCCAATCGCCTACACGCAGCTTGATATCGCCATCGGGCTGAGACTCGAAAGCAGGCCCCCAATAGGGATGCTGGTCGTAGTAGTCGGGATGAGGCGCATGAGCGTGAAGATCGATGAGCATGGTCCGGTACCTCTGAGGTGACATTTTTTGTGGTTGTGTAATGTCGCGCTAGCAGCGCGTATTTCCAGACGTACACGCACACAAGGGGTGCACGTCAGCCTGCTTCAAGGCAGAGAATAAGTTTAAAATGATCATAAATCAAAAATCTGTTCAATTTATTTTTGAAACAGACGGAAAAGCCCATGCCAGAGCATTGCAGCAGACACGCGCAGGCCTCGGCGGAGCAACCAGCCGGACGGAGGTTCAGGACGAAGGAAAGGGGGGACGGGGCGTGACGCGAGGAAGAAAGGAGAGCGGCCACCCTCACTCGGAGGGCAGCCGGGAACGCGGGCGGATCAGCGGCGAGAGCGGGAGGTGGAACCGATGGTCAGAGCGGCAACGAGCTTTCTCACACGGACAGGGAGAAGACGGCGACCGCTACCCTCCGGCACAAGGATCTCGCTCAGCACATAGCGGATGATCATTTCGCAAATCAGTTCACGATCGAGCTTGACTCCGAGCCGAGCGTCCCACTCGTCGAAGACAATGCCCAGCAGATCCTGAAAGCGCACGATGGAGTCATGGAAAATGCGCCGGAAAAAGCCCAGCGCATACTCAGGCGCCACCACCAGCAGACGACGTGCGCGACTCTGCTCGAGATAGTTGTCGAGGTAGGCGATCAGCGCATTCAGACGTGCGTCAGGATCGGCTATATCCTCCAGGGCCTGGGACAGAGAGCTATGGAAGCTGTCCCGCTTGTGCCGGGAGAAGGTGTCCAGAAGGTCTTCCTGGGATGTGAAGTAACGATAGAAGGTGCCCCGCGACACCCCCGCCACCTGACAGACATCCAGGATCGAGATCCTGTCCGCCCCAGAGCGCAGCACCACCTCTTCGGTGGCGGCGAGAATATTGCCAATGGTCTCCTCGGAGCGCCGGTTAGGCTTTACCTTGACTCCGGCCACCGATGACGCGTGGCCATTTTTCTGAACAGCCTGCTTAACCGCAGTGGAAGGCTTCTCTGCAGAGGCGGCTTTCCTCCTGGCAGGAGCGATAGGCTCTGTTTTGCTGGACTTCGTAGCGTTCCTTGACATTGATAGGGATTCTCAGTTGGTAAATTTTCGCCACATTAGCACAGGATATAGGCAGTACCACATGGATTTGTTCAAATCTTAGCTGGAGACAAGTGACAAATTTGAATTTAGAATGGCATTCTCCCACCAAAATAAAATTTGCCATCCCACAGCGGGGAAGGCCTCCAAAGGAGATGAGCTATGAGTGGCATCGGTCATCCGGACACATGGTCCGTAGGCGAGAGAGACACCGTCATCGCAGCACTCGACCGAGCGGTTGCACGGCATCCAGACAGGATCCTGCTGGATTTCAGTGGAAATCTATACACATATTCGGAAGTTGACTCGCTATCGACACGCATGGCTCATGCGCTGGCCGCCTTGGGCGTGAAGCCGGGCGAGACCGTGCTGACCATGCTGGACAACAATATAGACGCGGTCGTCTGCTGGCTGGCCATCAACAAGCTCCGCGCGGTCAGCGTACCGATCAACACCGCACTCAAAGGCGAGTTCCTGCGCCACCAGATCGCCGACACGGGAACCCAGCTGGTCATCTGCGAGGCCGACTACTTACCGCGCATCCTCCCGCTAGCCGAGCAGCTCAGCGAGGTCAGCCAAATCCTCTATCGTGGTGAACGGGCCGAGCCAGCCAGTTGCAGGATTCCGATCGCCGCCCTGGACGAGTTCCGTGGCGAGGACGACACGCCTTTTACCAGCAAGCCACAACCCTCCGACCTTGCCTGCCTGATCTACACCTCCGGCACCACCGGCCCGTCGAAGGGCTGCATGATCAGCTACAACTTCATGTGCAACCTGGCTCGCCTGCAACTACGCGCCGGCCCGGCCAACGAAAACGACGTAACCATCACGCCACTGCCGCTGTTCCACATGAACGCCCTGTGCGTCAGCATCATCGCCAGCATCCTGGTTGGTGCTCGGGCCGCCATCCTGCCGCGCTTCTCGGTCTCCAACTTCTGGCAGGAAGTCGAGCGTTCCGGAGCGACCATCGCCTCGATCCTGGGGGGCATGGGCGGCCTGCTGGCCCAGGCGCCGGACAACGACGCGATGAAACGCTGCCATGGGCAGATCCATACCGCACGCGGCAACCCCTACACCGAAGAAACCAAACAGATCTGGCGCGAGCGCTTCGGCACCAAACTGGTCGGTGGCAACGGCTACGGCCTGACCGAAGCCTGTGTGATCACCTCCCTGGCGGCGGGCGAGTATGCGGCTCCCGGTTCTTCCGGCAAGCGCATCCCGGATTTCGACGTGCGCATCGTCGACGACAACGACCAGGAACTACCAGCCAATACCCCCGGTGAAATCGTGCTGCGTCCACTGCGACCGGACATCATGTTCCAGGGCTACTGGAACCGTCCCGCGGATACCCTCAAGCTGATGCGCAACATGTGGTTCCACACTGGCGACATCGGCAAGTTCGATGATGACGGCTTCTTCTATTTCGTCGACCGCAAGAAGGACTACCTGCGCCGGCGTGGCGAGAACATCTCCAGCTTCGAGATGGAAGCGGCCTTCGCCGTCCATCCGGACCTCGCCGAGGTTGCGGTGCATGCCGTGCCCTCCGACAAGGGCGAGGATGACGTCAAGGTGACCGCCGTGCTGCACCAGGGGGCCCGACTGACGCCGGAGGAGCTGTTCCACTGGGCGACCGACTCGGTGCCCTACTACGCCCTGCCGCGCTATATCGAGTTCCGCGACAGCCTGCCGAAGAACCCGCAGGGACGCGTGCTGAAATATCAGTTGCGCGACGAGGGCAAGACGGCCGACACCTGGGACCTGGAAGACACCGACATCAAAGTCGCGAAGAAATGACCCGCAGGCCAGGCTAGCCCCCCAGCCTGGCAGGCCACCCACGGAGCTAAGGCGCGGCGCCAGCCGCGCCGGTCACCCTGTCAGTATTCGCGAACCGGAACGTCCGCCGGGCGGGAGTTGTAGCCAGGCAAGTGCAGCCCGCCATCGACGTGGATGGTCTCACCGGTGACGAAGCGCGACATTTCCGAGGCCAGGAATACCACCACCGGCCCGATGTCATCCTCCGGCTCGCCGCAGCGCCCCAATGGACGCATGGCCGCGGAGCGCTCGGCGAACCCCGGATTCTCCGCAGCCAGCTTATGGAAAGTCGCCCCCATGGCGGTCGGCGCGATGGCGTTCACGCGGATATTGAAGCGCCCCCATTCCGATGCGGCGCTGCGGGTCAGGCCGACGACTCCCGACTTGGCCGCGTTGTAATCACCGTGCAGCCAGGCGCCGACCTCGGTATCGATCGAGTAGAAGTTGATGATCTTGCCGGCCCCGCGTGCGCGCATATGCGGCAGAGCAGCCCTCATCGACCACCAGGCGGCCCACAGGGTGGAATCCAGGGTGCGGGCCAGCATCTCGTCGGTCTTATCCTCCAGCAACACGTTGGGTGTGGGGGCGAAGGCATTGTTGACCAGGATATCCAGGCCGCCGAACTGCTCTACCGCCAGCTGGATGGCCGTCTCGATATCCGCCTTGCGGGTCACGTCGGTCTTGACGAACAGCGCGCGCGCTCCCAGCGCCTGCAACTCCTGCTCCACAGCCTTGCCGCTGGCCTCGTCGAGCTCGGCGACCAGCACCGCGGCACCCGCCTTGGCAAAGCTCAACGCCACCCCTCGTCCGATACCACCGCCGGCGCCAGTAATCAGCGCCACCTGCTCTTGCAACAGCTTCATAGCGAATTCCTTCTTGTTTTTCAGTGAACATTTTTACATATAGTGTTCAAATATACTGCAATCCACAGCGGCAAGCACCCGCGAAAACAGCACAAGGAAAAACACGATGACCAGTATGTTCCGACGCCGGGTGGAAATCGTTTCGACAGCACAGGATGCCACAAGGGAGGTACGCGCGACCCTGGAGGACGACTTCCATCACTTCCGCGTCTGGCTGCGCCACTGCGACGGTATCGTGAGCGAGATCGGCGGCGAGGCCGTGCGCTACCCCTACTCCGCCTGCCCGCTGGCCACCGAACAACTGCAGCAGCTGGTCGGCATGCCGCTCAGCCAGATCGCCCACTCGGTGACCCGGCAGACCGATGCCCAGCACCAGTGCACGCATCTGCTCGACCTGGCTGGCCTGGCCATCGCCAACGCGGCGCGAGGAACGACGCAGCGTCGTTATGACATCCAGGTTCCAGACCGCATCGACGAACGCACCAACCCGCTCCTACAGCGCGACGGCACCACCCTGCTCAGCTGGGACGTGCATGGCTCGACCATCGAGGAACCACCCCCCTACTGTGGGGTCAATCTGCGAGAAGGGATGGCTCGCTGGGCGCTCAACCATCTGTCCGAAGAGGAAGCTGAAGCCGCGCTGCTGCTACGCCGCTGCACCCTGATCTCGCTGGGCCGCATGAACAACCTGGACGCCCAGATACACGCCTCCAGCACCGGCCGCTGCTACAGCCAGCAACCTGCACGGGCCACGCAGGCGCTGCGGATCAAGGGGTCCACCTGGGACTTCAGCGCAACGGCGGCAGCACTGTGCATGGACGACCAGAACTGGCTGGCCGGGAAAGAGCAGGCCCGCCCCTCCTGACGGAGGGACGGGCCAGGGCTTTCAGAGGAACACTGCGAGGTTCGGCGTGCCCAGCACGGCCTGGTCGAGAATCACCTCGCGGCGCGCCAGCTTGAAGCCCTCTTCGGTCAGGCGCAGCACATCCCGGCGCTCACCACTGATGATGTCGACATGGTGGTCCTTGAAGCGGTTACGGGTCAGCAGCAGATAGCTGGTCACCACGAACTCGTCACTCTTTTCCGTCTCCTCGACGAACACGTTGGTCACCAAGCGGCGAGTGCGCGAGGGCGGGTCTTCCGCCCAGGCGCTCTTGCCGGACAGGCGCAGGATCCGCCCCATGATCGAGCGGTAGTCGTCATGATAGTGCTGCACGCTACGCACGATGGTGGTGGACAGCTCGGACTGCAGGCGGGTGTGCCGCAGCGGAACGGTGTAGACCAGGTCGGTTGCCAGGCGTGCGCTCCACTCCTGCAGGCGGATCTGATCCAGCAGAGTCGCCTCCTCGTAGAGGAAGGTCACCACCTGGTTATAGACATCGGAACCAACCGGGACACGCTTGATGCCGACCGGCGACCCAGGCTGGATCTGGTCGGCGCCACGTTCTTGTACTTGGGCCATGAGTAACTCCTGAAATTGTTGTTGTGCCTGGAGCGACAATCAGTCTTCCGTCGTCATCAGCTCGTGCCAGTACTGCCACCAATGCCACTGAGTGTCGTCCTTGGTGAAACCCTCGTTGACGATACCCGGCCCCGGCCAACCTTCGGGAGCGCCGGTCTCGTAGCAGGCCTGGTACTTCAGGGTCATCTGACGGCCCATCGCGCCCTTGGCGGCCAGGGTCATGTGCGGCCAGGTATCGGAGTCATCCTGCTCGACCATGCCGGAGGTACCGAACAGCTGGATGGTCTGCTTCAGCATCTTCTCGCGCAACTCGGCCGGCGCATCCTTCTCGGCGAAGATCCAGTTGACGAATTCGAGCTTGTCCGGCCCCTGGGGCACATAGGCATGCATGGTCATGGAACCGACCACACCGCCGTCCGGCTGGGGAATGTAGACAAAACCAAAGAGAATGTTCGGGAACATCCCACCTACCTGCGGCGGCATGCTGGTCAGTACCTCGAGTTGCTCCTCGCTCAGGTTGCGGTAAAGCTGCTCGACCATGTCGCGGGTCATGCCGGCAGGCGGTAGCGCGTCCAGCTTCTCCTGCACGGACAGCTGCGCGGGATCGAGGCCGGTCAGGCGCTTGATCTTGCGCGCCAGGTCGATGCAGCGCAAAGCATGGCCGTGCGGCGAACTGATTTCCACACCGATCATCTCGGGGCTGAGATCGGCGCCCTCGCCTTCACCTTCGCCTTTCTTCGCATAGTTGCCCACCTCGCCCAGCCAACGGTGCAAGGTCAGGGTGTGGAAACCATCGGCGGCGGACTGCTCGCCGGCGGTCTTCCAGTTGGCATTGACGATGAAGCGCTGCGGCGGGCCGAGCACTTCCATACCCTTGTCGGAGCGGCAGAACAGCATGTCGTAGTACCACTTGGCATCGCCGAGGAACTCGTCGAACGACGGGCCATCGACATTCCAGGTAGCGAAGATCAGACCGCCGTAGAGCGTCACCCGGGCTTTCTTCAAGCCCAACTCCTCCTTCGGCAGCATTTTGCCGTGCATGCACTCGCGCTCGACCGGCGAACCGATGAAGTCGCCGTTGGGACGGAAGGCCCAGCCATGGTAGATGCACTTGTGGATCTGCGTATTGCCGCAGTCGGCCGTGCTGATACGCATGCCACGGTGCGGGCAGACATTGAGGTTCACGTAGACTTCGCCGTCCTTGCCACGGGCAACGATCACCGAATCGGAGCCCATGTCGCGGACTACGAAGTCGCCGGAATTGGGGATCTCGGACTCGTGCCCGAGGAACACCCAGATCTTGCCGAAGATCTTCTCCATCTCCAGCTCGTAGATCTCACGGTCCGACAGCACGCGCATCTGCACTTCACGGGTATCGGGATAGATGAGGTCGGAAACCTTGGTTCCGTCGGACAATACAGGGCTTGTTCTTGTTAGCATGATTGCCTCCTGTTCAGGGCACTACGGCGAATATTAAGCCGAAGCAAAATATAAGACACTTTTCATAAAAATGTACATAGAAATCACCGCGCAAAAACTGGGTGATTCCTCCTTCCCCACTCCGGGTATGCCCGCTACCGCTGGCTTCCTGTGCCCGGGGCAGATAATTCGGGCACATCAGGTAACAACTTGCCCGGCGCTGCCGACCCGGGTGCGCAGTACTCCGATGCCATCCACCTCCAGCTCGACCAGGTCGCCCGGCCGCAAGTAGCGCAGTTGCTCCAGGCCACAACCGTTGCCCACCGTGCCGGAACCGAGGAATTCGCCGGGATAGAGGGTTTCCGAACGCGAGATGTGGGCGATCACGTCCTCGAAGGCCCAGCGCATGTCGCGGGTGTTGCCCCGTCCCCACTCCTCGCCGTTGACCCGCGCGACCATGTTCAGGTCATAGGGGTCGCCCAGCTCGTCAGCCGTCACCAGGCACGGCCCCATGATGTTCGCCGTGTCGAAGTCCTTGCTCTTGGCCGGGCCGAGCATGCCGGGCATCTCCGCCGCCTGGGCATCACGCGCGCTCATGTCGTTGAAGATGGTGTAGCCGACGATGTGCGAACGAGCCGCCTCGCGGCTGATGTCCTTGCCGCGCCTGCCTATGTAGCAGCCGAACTCCAGCTCGAAGTCCAGCGCCTTGCTGAAGCTAGGCCACTGGAACTCGTCGTCGATGCCGATGACTGCGAAGCGGTTGCACTTGTAGTAGATGGGTTGGCGGTTGAAGGTCTCTATGACTCGCTCGTCGGCACGCGTATTCATCGCCTTGAGGGTCGCTTCCGGGTCCGGCGTGCGCAGCGCCCGGGCACGGCGCGCAGCGGCGAAGCTCTGTCGCAGGTGCAGCTCGAAGCAGGAGCAGTCGCGCATCTGCGGCGGCGGCTGGATCGGCGCACGCAGCTTCACCAGAGCGCGCTCGCGCACCGCCTGGGCAGGCACCCGCTCCACCAGCGAGCGAGCCAGGGCCAGGCCGTCCTCGCCAGCCTCGACCAGCGCCAGCACGCTGACCAGTTCAGCCCGCTCGCGCCCTTGCAGCTCCCGGCAGGCGGCCTGCAGGTCGAGGACGATCTGGTCGTTCTCCAACAGCGCCCCGGCACGCTCGAAGCCGCTGCCATCGGTAAAGGTGACCAATCTCATGCTTCCTGTACTCCCATCGAGTGCCAGCAGGGGAAAGCGGACGTCATACCCGGCCACCCACGGGCAGGCAGGCACCGGTGATGGGCGTGGCGTCGTCCGACAGCAGGAAGGCGATCACCTTCGCCAGGGCCTCTGGCGTGACCCAGCGGCTGGCATCGGCATCCGGCATGTCGGCGCGGTTCGCCGAGGTGTCGATGATGCTCGGCAGCACGGCGTTGACGGTGACGCCACGGTCCTTCAGCTCCTCGGCCAAGGCTTCGGTCAGGCGCGCCACGCCGGATTTGGAGGCAGCATAGGCGCCCATGCCCAGCCCAGCCTTCAGCGACGCCAGTGCGCCGACGTTGACGATGCGTCCGGCCGGCGCTTCGAGCAAATGGGCCAGAGCCGCCTGACTGCTCACCAGCGCGGTGCGCAGGTTGATCTGGTACAGGCGGTCCCAGGTTTCCAGGCTACCGCCTTCCAGGGTCTCCCAGGCGAAGCCGCCGGCCACGTTGACCAGCCCATCGATCCGCCCGAAATGCCCGGCCACCTCGGCCACGGCCGCCTGTGCCGAGTCGGCGGAGGTCAGGTCGACGCCTCCCAGCGGCAGCAGGCCCGAAGCTTCGCCCAGGCTGGCGGGCGCCTCGGAGCGGTCGAGCAGCGCGACCTGCGCGCCGCGCTCCAGCAGCAGGCGGCCCACGGCGTTGCCCAGAGCGCCGAAACCGCCGGTGACTATGATTGTCTTGTCTTGCAAAGGCCGGGACATGGCAAAGAAATCCTCTTGTTGTTTAGCGCGAGACTGGCTGTATGTGCTCGCCTCGACAAACAATATATGACACTTTTCAAAAATATGTACAATTGTTAAAGTCATTGGCACCCCAAGCCAGTGCCCCTGCAGGTTCCGCGAATGTCCAGAAAACTGCCCGCCCTCAACGCCGACAACCGTGCCTTCTGGCAGGGTGGCGAGCACGGCCTACTGCAGATCCACAAGTGCAACGACTGCACGCGCTTCTTCCACCCGCCCGGCCCGATCTGCCCACGCTGCGCGAGCCTCGATGTCGCGCCGTGCGCGGTTTCCGGAAAGGGCAAGGTGCTGAGCTATACCCTCAACTACCAGCCGTGGAACAGCGACCTGGAAGTGCCCTATGTGGTCGCCATCATCGAGCTGGCCGAGCAAGAGGGCCTGCGCTTTGTCAGCAACATCGTCGGCATGGATCCACAGCGGGTGCATATCGACATGCCGGTACGGGTCAGCTTCCTGAACGTCGAGGATGTCTGGCTGCCCCTGTTCGAGAAGGATCAATGATGATTGAGCAGCGCTACGAGAAAGATGTCGCCATCACCGGCATCGGCCAGTCCGAGGTGGCCCGGCCATCCAGCAAGTCGGCCATGCGCCTGACCCTTGATGCCTGCCTGGAAGCCATCGCCGACGCCGGCCTGGAGCGCCACGACATCGATGGCGTGGCCTGCTGGCCAGGGGACAACAACAACGGCGACCCCTTCTCGCCGGTCGGCCCCAGCGCCCTGAAAAGCGCCCTGGGCCTGAACCTCAACTGGTTCGGCGCCGGCTACGAGGGCCCCGGCCCGCTGGCCGGCATGATCAATGGCGCCATGGCCATCGCCGCCGGCCTGTGCCGGCACGTCCTGGTTTTCCGCACCATTACCGAAGCCTCGGCGCGTCTGCACAACAAACAGGCCGGTGCCCTGAGCAACAAGACCCAGGGGCGCGACAGCAGCTATGCCTGGCAGTGGTTCACGCCCTTCAATGTGCTGTCCGGCATCAACCTGATGGCGCTGTACGCGCAGCGTCATTTCCACGAATACGGCACCCGGCCCGAACAGCTCGCGCAGATCGCGCTGACCTGCCGACAGAACGCCATGCGCAACCCCAAGGCCATCTACCGCACCCCCATGTCGCTGGACGACTACATGCAGTCGCGGATGATTTCCACGCCGCTGCGCATGTTCGACTGCGACGTGCATTGCGATGCCTCCACTGCCATCGTCTTGTCGCGCCGCGATGCCGCGCGCGATGGCCGTCATGCGCCGATACGCATCGAGGCGATAGGCGCCGCGTTGAACCAGCCCTGGTCCTGGGATCAGATATCCCTGACCGAGATGGCGGCCTTCGATGTTGGCCGGATGATGTGGCAGCGCACCGACTACACCCCGGACGACGTCGACTCGGCGCAGCTCTACGACGGCTTCTCGATCCTCACCATGATCTGGCTGGAGGCACTGGGCCTGTGCCCGGTGGGCGAGAGCGGCGCCTTTGTCGAAGGAGGCCAGCGCATCGCCCTGGACGGTAGGCTGCCGATCAACACCAACGGCGGCCAGTTGTCCGGCGGCCGCACCCACGGCCTGGGCTACGTCCACGAGGCATGCCTGCAGCTATGGGGACGCGCCGAAGGGCGTCAGACCACGGAGAATCGTGTATCCGTGGTTGCCGCAGGCGGCGGACCACTGGGCGGCAGCCTGCTGCTGGTCCGCGAGTAAGGCATGCCCGGCTGGCGTCAGAACAGGACGTCGGCCAGCTCGGAGCAGAACTCGGTGAGCGCGCCAGCCAGCTCCTTGATCCCTTCATCATCGCGCTGGCCGCGAAACATCACGGCGGAAACGGTGAAATCGATCGACCCTTCGGGGGAATAGACCGGCGCGGCGACGGCAAGGATGCCGACCGAGAAATAACCATCGTCCATCGCCCAGCCCCGCTCCGCCGCCAACCGCACTTCCTCGCGGAAGGTTTCTATGGGGAGTGGGCGCGCCCAGCGAATCCGCTCGTAGATGGCCTCGAACTTCGGGGTGTCGAGATCCAGCTGCGTCGAGAACAACCGTCCGCTGGCCCCCATCTGCATGGGAAAGCGCTGTCCTTCGGCCATGTCGATGCGGACATCGGCAGGACTGGCCGCCGAGCTGACGATCACGATGCGGTCCTCCCCCATACGCCGCCACAGGGTAATGGTCACCCGCATACGGGCCGCAAACTCCTGCAGCAGCGGCTTGACCAACTGTACTCGCTGCCCCTGGGTGACCAACTGTCCGACTAAACGAGCCAGCCCCAGCCCCGCCGAATAGCGTTTCGACATCGGATTGAAATCGACGACATCCTCCATCACCAGGGTGCGTAGGATGTTGAAACAGGTGCTGGGGTTGATCGACAGCCGCCGGGCGATATCCACCGAGCGCTCCGGCGCCCCGCTCTGACTCAAGTGACGAAGGATGCGGATCGCGTTGGCGACCGGCTTTACCGTGACCGCACCCGTTACCTTGCGGTCGCCGCCGACTTCCACGGTCTCTGGAGTATCCATGCGCTTTTTCTCGGTTGGCTTGATGCTGTAATTCTATACCGAGAACACCGAGGCACAGCAAATTTAATATAGAGACTAACAGACCTCAGACCTGCTCCACCGGTGCCTGGTAGATATAGCGCTTGATCTCCCGCCGCCCATCGCGGAATCGCATCAGGGCCAACTCCTGAGCTTCGTCGTTCTGAGTCAGTCTCCCGCGCTGGCGCAGGTAATCCAGCCACGACTCGACGATGAAGCGCTCGCTATAGTGGTCGGCTTCCTCCAGATCACGGTACAGGCGCCAGTTGCGCGCGCCATTACGCCGCCGTGCCTGGCCGATGGCATAGACCGCGTGCAGGAACGCATCACGCTCGGCAGCCGCCACCCGGTAACTGACTTCGATGCACACGGGGCCGTCGTCATGGGCCACCTCCCCGGCCAACACCAACTTGTCGGTCTGCTGCGCGTCGGCGAAATCTGCCTCCCGGCCCATGACGATCTCACCGCGACGGGTCAGCAACAACCCGAGTAGGATGCTCGACGCCGACAGCAGCAGGCTATTGCCCAACCCCAGGTACTGCGCCAGGACACCCCACAGGGCGCCCCCCAAGGCCATCGAGCCCATCAGCACCAGCAGGTACACCGAGGCGACCCGGGCGCGCACCCAGTTCGCCGCGTAGGTCTGCACCACGGTGGAGATGGTTGCGTTTACCGCCATCCAGCCCATGCCGGCCAGCACCAGCATGGCGCATACCACCGCCTGGCTGTGCGACAACGCCGCCGCCAGGGTTGCCGCAGCGAAAGCAACGGCGCCGACGACGATCAGCCGGCGCAGAGAGAAACGCTGATAGACGCTGGTCAGGCCAAACGCAGCCAGCACCGCGCCAGCCCCCATGAAAGCCATCAGCAGACCATAGCCGCCAGCGTCCATGCCCAGCTCATCCTTGGCTACCAGCGGCAACAGCGCCCACAGCGCGCTGGCGCAACTGGTAAAGACGAATACCTGCTTGAGCGCGCTGGACAGCACCGCCGAGTGACGAATGTAGCGCAGGCCGCTACGCATACCGCCGGTCAAGGTTTCCGGTGGCAAGCCTTCCGTCCGCGCACTGGCCGGCAGACGAACGAAGATGAAAGCGATCACCGCGGCCATGCACAGAGTGATGGCCAAGAATACCGAGGCGGTGCTCCACCAGACGATCAAAGCACCGGCCAGGGCCGGTCCCAGGGCCCGGGTAGCATTGATGGAAATGCCGCAGAGGGATACCGCCGCCGGCACCTGCTCACGCGGGATGACGCCGACCAGCGTAGTCATCCAGGCCGCCATGCCCAAGGCGCTGCCGCTGCCCAGGATGAAGGTGAACAACAGCAGCGACCAGGCCTGCAGCAGGTCGCCCCAGGCCAACAGACAGAGTGCCGCGGACGCGACCAGCATGGCCGACTGGGTGACCAGCAGCAGGCGCCGCGGGTCCATCCGGTCGGCCAGCACCCCGCCCGGCAAGCCGAATAGAAAGACCGGCAGGGTGATTGCCGTCTGCACCAGGGAAACCATCAGCGGCGACGCCGTCAGTTGGGTCATGATCCAGGCCGCGCCCACCGTCTGCATCCAGATTGCCAGATTGGCGATGGCGCAGGCGAGCCATAGCCCGACGAACAGCCTATGGCGCAATGGCGCCCAGAATGAAGCCTGCTCCGAAGCCGTCAGCGAGTCCGCCGGGGCGGAAGAAGTTTGCCTGTGCATGTTTATTCGCCTGTGGGCCATCCCAGCCGTCCGACACTACGCGCGGGACTCAGGACCCGCGGCGTACCAATGCGATTGCATAGAGTGCCGAGCCCCTCGATATGCGCCTCCACCAGGTCGCCCGGAGCCAGGAAACGGCCATCTTCCAGCCCCACCCCGTGGGTCGAACCGGTGAACACCAGGTCGCCCGGGCGCAGGCTGATGCGGGCGTCGAGGTAGTTGAGCAGTTCGTCGACGGGAAAGATCATCTGGCGACTGTTGTCCTGCTGGCGTAACTCACCATTCACACTCAGGCTCATATCCAGCTCCGGCTGCCCGGGGCCACCCAGTTCGTCGAGAGTGACGATCCAGGGACCGACCGGCGTGGTGCGGTCCATGGCCTTCTGGGTCAGCAGATCGAGGCGGGCGATGCGCCGGCCCGCGTCCCGCGCGCTGACATCGTTGCCGACCGTATAGCCGAGCAGGCAGGCGCTAGCCCGGGGCTCGTCGCCCAGCGGCCGGGCGACCACCGCGATCAGCTCGACCTCGTAGTCGAGCTGCCCGGTCAAGGCCGGATAGGCGACCTCGTCGTGCGCCCCGACCAGGGCGGAATCCGGTTTCAGGTAGGCGAGCGGATGGGCCGGCGGTGAACTACCCAGGCGCTCCAGGTGGCTACGGTAGTTCAGCCCCACACCGAAGACCCGCGCGCCCGGCTGCAGAGGTGGCAGCAGGCGGCAAGCCGACAGTTCCAGACGCTCGTCATCGAGCCCCAGAAGATGGGTTGCCTGCCCCAGCCCCAAGGCCGGCGCCCAGGCGGAGAACGGCTCGCGGATGCGACGCAGGCGCTGGAGGTCCGGGTCGAGCAGCGCCCAGAACGCCTCGCCGCCCGACTCGACCCTCGCCAGGCGCACGGTCAGCGCTTCTTGGCAGACAGGTACTCGGCGTCCAGCACCTCCTCGGGGGTGCGTACGCTTGGCCCGAGGATCGGCCCGACGATCTCATGGCCCCACAGGCTCAGGCTCTCGGGGTTGAGCTCGTAGGGGTCGCCCTGCCAAGGCTCGATCTCGGCGATGGTCTCGAAGGCAAAGCCGGATGGGGTGAAATGATAGAAGGACAGGTGCGGATCCTGGCTGTGCTGGCCGAGGGTCATCATCATCGGCAGTTCGCGCTTACGCACGATGTCGTAGGTTTCGCCGACGTCGCGCACGTTGCGCACGAACAGACCGACGTGCTGCACGCCCATACGCCCCGGGCCGTGGCCATAGGCGATGTCATGGCTGGTGTGGTTGTTCAGCTTGGCGCGGAAGAAGCCGGTACGCCCCTTGCCAGCGCCCGCGCCATACCAATGGAAGCCCATCACATCGAGCAGGAAACGCTCCAGTTCCGGGGTGTATTCCGGGGTGATCAGCACCACGTGCCCTGCACCACGCTCGTCGGCCAGGAAACCGGAATGCGGTCGCCCGGGGATGAACGAGCGCGGCGTCCATTTCTGACCGTAGAACAGCTCGTACTGGTAGCCGACCGGATCGCGGAAACGCACCACTTCACGCACCCCGCGCAACTCGCAGAAGGCAGCATCACCACGGGTGAACTCGATGCCCGCGGCTTCGAGCTTCCTCAAACCATCCTCGAATGCCATGCGCCCGACCGCCTCCCAGCCGATGTAGGCCAGGCGGTCGACCTTGCCGGGATGGAAGGCGAAACGGTGGCGACGGTCGTCGATGCGAAAATACAGCGATTGCGGGTCGCTCTCCGGCGACTTGCCGATACCGAAGCCCATGACCTGTGGGCCGTATTCGCGCCACGCATCGAGATTCGCGGTCTCGAACCCCATATAACCGATGCCGATGATATCCATGACTTCACCTTATTGTTCGCATGTCGTTTGGACGCGCGGCCGACTGCTGCGGCCGCCTGAAACTAGATGGCCAGCAGACCACCATCGATGACGAAATCGGAGCCCGTGACGAAGGATGCCTCGCTGGAAGCCAGGAACAGCGCCAGGGCCACCACTTCCTCGGGCTCGCCCGGGCGATCCATCAGCACGCCGTCGAGCAGAGCGGCGCGAACCTCGGGATTCTTCAGGAACGCTTCGGTACCGGGCGTGGCCACGAAGCCGGGGCTGAGGCTGACGGCGCGGATGCCGAGCGGCGCACCTTCCACCGCCAACTGGCGGGTGAAGGAAACCACCGCCCCCTTGGCTGCGGCATGAGCGCCGATGCCCGCCACCTTGGAACCACCCCAGGCGGCCGTGGACGACACGTTAATGATCACCCCACGGCGCTCGGCCAGGTGATCCCAGGCATATTTGGTGGTGTAGAACAGTAAGTCGATTTCATTGCGGATGGTGTAATGCCAGTCTTCGATGGAAAACTCGTTGACCTTGCCGAAACGCGCGGCCGAGGCGTTGTTGTAGAGGATATCGATGCCGCCATGTTCGGCGGCGGCCTGCTCGACCCAGGCCCGGGCCTGCTCGTGGTCACCCAGATCCACGGGGGCCTGGCCATACAGACTCAGCCCTTCCGCCCGCAGCAGGGCCACGGTTTCCTCATGGGCCGCGGCATTGAAGTCACAGCCCACGACAATGGCGCCCTCACGGGCGAAGCGCAATGCTGCCACCCTGCCCTGACCACCTCCGGTTCCCGTGATCAACGCCACCTTACCGTCCAGACGCCCACTCATAGCACCCTCCACTTTTTGTTCTTATTCACGCTCATACGGCAACGACCACATCAATCATTCGCTGTCGGGCTTGAGATCTTCCAGCCAGATCGCCTCGGCCGGGCACGCCTCGGCGCCTTCACGCGCCTCGTCCTCCAGCTCCGGGGGAACGACCTTGCTATCCACGTACACCAGGCCATCGGCATCCAATTTATAGACGCTGGGGCAGATGGCGGCGCAAAGGCCATAGCCACAGCACCGACTGCGGTCGACCACGACCTCGAACCGCGCTTTATTCGAACTCATCTTGGTTCTCCTCATGTAGGCAGGCAAGAAAAATAATGAACACTTTCAAGAAATTTGTAAACAACCCGTGTTCAACCCACCCAACCTATCAAAAATAATCCTTAAAAATCAGCAATATGACAAAAATTTTAGCCAGATTAACTGACTCAAAACTAACGAATATAGAGGAAAATCAAGTATAAAATAGACACAAAATAGATTTTTTGTACAAAAATCAACAAGACGAGCTGCGCCAAGCACCGTTCTCCTGCGATGAACGGTCGGCGCACAACTGCCGTCACGCCTCGAAACGAAAGCGGCTCATCGCCAGATTCAGCTCTTCGGACAATTCGCGCAGGGCCGCCACGGCACTGGAAACCCGGTGAGTGATCGCATCCCCCTCCCCCGCCATACGCGCGATGCGCTCCACGTTCGACGCGATATCCCGCCCTCCCTCACTCTGCACCCTCACCGCATCGGCGATCTGATCCACTCCGCGCGTGGAGTCGCCGACCAACTCCGCCGCCTGCAGCAAGGTACTTTCCAGTTCGCTTAGCAGCCTGCCACTGTCGTCCAGCGCCACTGTCCCTGCGCGCAGGGCCTCGTCGACCACCTCGGACTGGCTCTCCAGCCTCACGGTCAGCTCATTGATCGAGTTGGCCGCCAGCGCCGAACGTTGCGCCAGGTTGCGCACCTCGTCGGCCACCACACTGAAGCCTCTCCCGCTCTCACCGGCACGTGCCGCCTCGATCGCCGCATTGAGCGCCAGCAGGTTGGTCTGCGCGGACAGATCCTTGACCTGGGTGATGCTGGTGGTGATCGCCGTGGTGCTCTCGACGAAATCGCCTACCGAACCGCGAATGGCGGAGAACGCATGACGCACGCTGTCGATCTTTTCAAGCAGGCGCGACAGCGCCAGATGCCCATCCTCCGAGCCACGCAGGCTGGCCTCGGCGGAACTGCGCAGGCTCTCCGCATGCCTGGATATCGACGCGATACCCGCACTCATCTGCTCCATCGTCATCGACACCTCGCCCACCGCGCCGGCCTGGGCCGTGGAGCTCTCGGCCACCCTGGTCGAGGTTCCCACCAGTTCCTCGGCCGAGGCACTGACCGACGCCGCCACACTGGCAACCTGGCGCATGGCCTGCTGGAAGCTGTCGATCAGTTCGTTGAAGGCCTGAGCCGTGTGGGCGATCTCGTCGCGGCCGATGACCCGCACACGCTGGGTCAGGTCGCCGTCACGCAATTTTATCGAGGCTTGCTCGATTTCACGGATGGAGCGGACGATCTGGCCGCGCAATAGCAGGCTGACCAGCAACGCCAGGACGATGGCTGCCAGCAGCACGCCGACAAGGATCCGCGACACCTGCCGTACCATGTCGCCGGCTTCGGCGAAGGCGCTGGCGGTCAACTCCGCCTGCAGGCCCAGCAGGCGATTGAACTGACCCTGCAGGCCGTAGTACTCGGCGCGCACCCGCCCCAGCAGCGAGGCTGCCTGCAACTGCTCCTCCAGCGCGGCGCGCTTGAAATCGGCCAGGCCCTCGCTGAACACGCCTGCCTGGTCTTCCACCGCGCGCACGAGGATCTTTTCCTCCTCGCCCAGGCGAGTCTCGCGGGCCAGTTTGTCCAACCCGGCGCGCATGTCATCGACACTGGCCTGCATATCCTCGAGGTAGGACTCCAGTTCCTCGGAGAACGCCTCGCCATTGGATTCGAGAATGCGCGCGCCCGTGGCATAAGCGCCGACCATCGCCGCCTGGGAAGCTGTCGAGGTTTCGAGCACCGTCCTGTACTGCTGGAAGCGCAAGTGGTCGATCTCCTCGATCACCGCCTGCTGCGTGGCCAACCCCCGGTAGGCCACCGCCGAGATGATCAGCAGAGCGAGCACGATCAAAGTGGGGAGCACCAGGAGCTTGGCGCCGATGGATAGATTTCTCAGGAATGGCATGGATATCGACCTCTTGTTGTTATGGATCGGCATGGCATGACTAGACAGACCATCCACCCCGCAATATTCTCTATACAGCATTCGATTCTATTATCGGAATACGGATCAAAAAAAATCAGCCCCCTACGGTGCTTGGCCGAATAAATCCAATAAGGACGCCAGACCATGCCTTCTTCCAAAAACGAAGCGGCGATCGACCTCAGCGAATTCCGGCAAGGCTGGAGAGTCCTGCTGCTCTCCGTCGTCGGCATCGCCATCAGTATCAATGCGTCGCTGCTCTATGGCTTCGGCACCCTGGTCGTGCCACTGGAACAGGCCTTCGGCTGGAGCAAGAGCGAACAGCAGGTGGCCATCTCCTTCCTGTTCGGCGGCGCGGTGATCGCCCTGCAACTGGTCGGCTGGTTCAACCTGCGCTTCGGCATGAAACGCATGACGGTGGCCTCGCTGATCATGCTGTCGCTGGGCTACCTGGCCACCACCCAGTTGCAAGGATCGGTCTGGTCGCTGTACCTGGCCTTCGCCATCCTTCCTCTGATTGGCATGGGCGCACTCGCCGTGACCTGGACCCAATTGCTCAGCCTCTGGTACGACCGCAATCGCGGCCTGGCCCTGGCGATCGGCCTGTCCGGCACCGGGCTGACCGCCGCCACCATTCCGCAACTGATGTCCTGGGGCATCGAGCAGTGGGACTGGCGCGCCGCCTTCGTCATCCTCGCCCTGCTCAACCTGCTGGTCCTGCTGCCGCTGACCCTGCTGTGGTTCAGGATTTCCAGCAGCGGCGGCAAAGCCGCCCAGGAACGCGGTAAGGAACTGCAGAACCTGCCCGGCATGAGCTTTCGCGAAGGCATGCGCTCGAGCAAGTTCTGGACCTGCAACCTGGCCCTGGCCCTGGTGATTTCCTCGATCATCGGCATGGTCACCAGCACGGTGCCCATGCTGCAGAGCAAGGGGCTGTCGGCCAGCGAGGCCAACCTGATCTTCAGTGGCTTCGGCATTGCCCTGATCTTCGGCCGCCTACTCATCGGCTACCTGCTCGATCGCATGTGGCCACCGGTGGTATCTGCCGTCAGCCTGTCCCTGCCGGCCATCGGTTGCCTGATCTACCTCGGCGGCACCGTCGAATTCGCTCCACTGCTGCTGGCGGCGATCCTGGTCGGCTTCGGTGCCGGCGCCGAGTTCGACATCGCCGCCTTCCTGGTCGCCCGCTACTTCGGGTTGCGCGAATACGGGCGACTGTTCGGCGTGCATCAAGGCCTGAATACGGTGGCCTCCGCTCTCGCCCCGCTGCTGTTCGCCTTCCTGCTCAGCCGCACCGGCTCCTACTCACCCATGCTGATCTACGCCATTGCCTGCAGCCTGATCGGCCCCCTGCTCTTGCTGACCCTGGGCCGCGTCCCGCGCTTCGAACCGACGCCGATAGCGGCCCACCCCTGACCCGAGCATCCCAGGAGAAGACCATGCCCACACTGACTTTCATCGAGCACGATGGCACCGAACACAAGGTATCCGCTGACATTGGCCAATCCGTCATGCAGGCCGCCACCTTTGCCTCCGTGCCCGGCATCCCCGCCGACTGCGGCGGGGCCTGTGCCTGCGCCACTTGTCACGCCTACGTCGACGAGGCCTGGCTGAACCGCCTCCCGGCCCTGGACAGCACCGAAAACGACATGCTCGACTGCGCCTTCGAGCGCCGCGACAACAGCCGCCTGACCTGCCAGGTGTTCATGACCGAAGAGCTCGACGGCCTGGTGCTGCACCTGCCCGCGTCACAATTCTAAGAAGAGGTCCCCATGTCACTCGCATCAGTAGCCATAGTCGGTGCCGGCCAGGCCGGTTTCCAGGTAGCGGCCTCGCTACGCCAGGAGGGATACGACGGCAGCATCACCCTGATCGGTGACGAGCCCGGCCTGCCCTACCAGCGACCACCGCTGTCCAAGGCCTACCTGCTCGGCAAGATCAACGAGAACGCCCTGCTGTTCCGTCCAGCCGACTTCTTCACTGCCCAGCGCATCGACCTGGTGCATGATCAGGCAACGGCCATCGACCGGCAGAACCGCCGCGTCCTGCTCGCCTCCGGCGAGGCGGTCGCCTACGACCACCTGGTACTGGCCACTGGCGCGCACAATCGTCCGCTACCAGTGCCCGGTGCCGAGCTGCAAGGCGTGTTCGGCGTCAAGACCAAGCAGGATGCCGACGCCCTCGCCCCGCTGGTGAGGGAAGTACGCAACGTGGTGGTAGTCGGCGCCGGCTTCATCGGCCTGGAATTCGCCGCGGTAGCCGCCGAACTGGGCGCCAGCGTACACGTGCTGGAGCTCGGCGATCGGCCGATGGCACGCGCCGTTTCGACGGAGATGTCCCAACTGTTTCGCCAGGCTCACGAGGCCTGGGGAGTGAAATTCGACTTCCGCCAGGGCCTAACCCGCATCGAAGGCAGCGATGGCAAGGTCAGCGGCGTGGAAACCTCGGATGGACGCAAGCTGCCGGCCGACCTGGTGGTCTTCGGCATCGGCGTGATCCCCAACACCCAATTGGCCAGCGAAGCGGGTCTGGCCATCGAGAACGGCATCCGCGTGGACGCCAATCTGCTGACCTCCGATCCACACATTTCCGCTCTCGGCGACGTGGCCTGCTTCCCCTGCCTGCAGAACGGCGAGCGGCCGACTCGCTTGGAATCCGTGCAGAACGCCGCCGACCAGGCACGCAACGTGGCCGCTCGGCTGCTCGGCAAGCCGGTCCCGTACAGTGCGCTGCCCTGGTTCTGGACCGACCAGGGCAACCTCAAACTGCAGATCGCCGGGCTTTCCACCGGCTATGACAGCACCGTCACCCTCGGCTCGCCGGAAGCTCACCAGCTCTCGGTGCTGTGCTTCCGTGACGACCAGTTGGTCGCCGTGGAGTCCTGCAACCGGCCGGGCGACCATATGGCCGCGCGTAAGATCCTCTCCCGCCCGCCCAGGCTGACTGCCGCCGAAGCGGCCAGCGAGGGCTTCGAACTCAAGGCCTGGGAGGCCGCCAACCGCGACTGACCGCCCTGTGCCGCGTCCGCTCGCGGGCGCGGCACAGACCACCGAGAGCCCTGCCCCACATCGTTGGTCACCCCATCAACCCCGGCCCCCTCGGCGACCGGGCCGTCACTGACTTCGCGTCGGCACAAGGCGACATGCCATGAAAGCCCGCAGCCAATCGCTCCCCGCCGGCCTGTCGATCATCTCGATCGTCTGCTTCAATTTCGTCTCTTTCATCAGCAACGGACTGCCGCTGGCCGTGCTGCCCGGCCATGTGCTGAACACCCTGGGCTTCGGCAGCGCGATGGCGGGCCTGGTGATCGGCACGCAATACCTGACGACCCTACTGTCACGTCCACTGGCCGGCCAGCTCGCCGACCGTTTCGGGGCCAAGCGCACGGTGATGGCGGGGCTGGCCGTGCTGACGGGCAGTGGCCTGCTTACAGCCCTGGCGATCATCCTGCCGGCTTCCCCCTGGGTCGGCCTGGCGCTACTGATGGCCGGGCGCATCCTCCAGGGCATCTCTTCGGCCCTGATCTCCACGCCCTGCTGCACCTGGGCCATCGGCCTACACGGTACGGCACGCACCGCGCAGATCATGTCCTGGAACGGTATCGCCGCCTATGGCGGCACCGCCATAGGTGCACCGCTCGGGGTACTGATACGGGATCACCTGGGGCTCGCCGGCATCGGTATCGGCATCACCCTGCTCGGCTGCCTGCCCCTGCTATTCGCCCGCACGAGGCCACCCGCGCCCTTGCTGCCGGGCGTGCGCTTACCGTTCCACAGCGTATTCGTCGCCGTACTGCCCAACGGCCTGGCCGTCGCCTGCAGTTCGGCGGGCTTCGGCAGTCTGACCGCCTTCATCGCCCTGTACTTCGACAGCCTGGGCTGGGCCAACGCGGCCTATTGCCTGAGCGCCTTCGGCGTCGCCTTCATCTGCGCCAGGCTGGCCTCACCCAATGCGCTGTCGCGCTTCGGCGGTTACCGGGTGGTCACGCTCTGCATGGCCGTGCAGACTCTAGGACTGCTGCTCGTCTGGCTGGCACCTTCGCCCCTGGTGGCGATCCTCGGCTCGGCACTGACCGGCCTGGGCGTTTCCTGGGTCTACCCGGGGCTGGCGGTGGAAACCCTGGCGCGCACGCCGGAGACCAACCGCAACTCGGCCCTGAGCACCCTCTCGCTGTTCTTCGACCTGGCCGTGGGGCTGGCAGGCCCGCTGATGGGGCTGGTGGCTTTCAGCCTGGGTCTGCCGTGGATCTTCTTCTGCTCGGCGCTCTTGTCGGCCATCGGTTTCACCCTCGTGATGCACCTACGGCGACATCTCCCCCGCTAGACGGGTCGCACCGGCGACCAGGGACTCGATAGGACAGTTTTACAGATATTGTCCACAACTTCGTCGAACTCCCCATCCTAGCACACCATAGAGCCTCCCTATCTACGCTCGAAATCCCCATTCCAAATGGCTTTGAAGCTATTTGTCTCGCGTGCAACCAGCCCCCTCCTGGCAGCAGGCATTTGTTGACCCAAATCAATTCAAGGGCGGTTGACGGGGCAGATAATCGGCCTGCAACTGAACACAAATCAATTTTTTGTTCATGTCAGACAAGAACAAGAACGGAGATCGAGCATGACCAGTTACACGAATCCGGCACTGAGCGATGGTACGAAAATCTCGGACCTGATCGACCTGGACACCCGTGAAGTGAAGATGCGGACACTGTCCGACCCCGAACTCTACAACCTGGAAATGAAGAAGATCTTCGCCAGGACCTGGGTGTTCCTCGGCCACGAAACAGAAATTCCCAACAAAGGCGACTATGTGGTTCGCGACATGGGCTCCGACTCGGTGATCGTCGCCCGTTCTGGCGATAACCAAATCTATGTATCGCTGAACGTCTGCCCACACCGCGGCATGAAAATATCCACCCTCGACGGTGGTAACGCCTCCACCCACCTGTGCATCTACCATGGTTGGGCCTTCAAGCCCAACGGCGACTTCATCGGCGCGCCGGTGGAGAAAGAGTGCATGCACGGCAAGACCCGCACGAAAGCGGAGCTGGGCCTGAAGAAAGCTCGGGTGGCACTCTACGGCGGTCTGATCTTCGCCACCTGGAACATCGACGGTCCATCCTTCGAGGAATTCCTCGGCGACGCCAAGTGGTACTTCGACACCCTCTGGTGCCGCACTACCGCTGGCATGGAAGTCCTCGGCCCGCCGCAGCGCTTCGTTATCCGTGCCAACTGGAAGACCGCCTGCGAGCAATCGGCTTCCGACGGCTTCCACACCCTGACCCTGCACCGCTGGCTGGGCGAGGTCGGCCCCTACGCCAAGAAGCCGGACGCCGAGGGCAAGGGTGGCGACCTGACCCCAGAAATGTACGGCGCCGAAGTGTGGACCGAGCACGGCCACACCATGCGTTGCATCGAGCTGGACCGCAAGATCCGCCGCCTCACCGGCAAGGACCCGGCCACCCTGAGCGCCGCGGAAAAGCTCGCCCTGCTGCCGCCGCCGGGCATCACCAAGGAGATGGTTCCGGAGCTGCTCGAGCGCTTCAGCGATGAGCAATTGCAGCTGATGAGCTCCCACCCGCCACAGGTCGGCAACTTCTTCCCCAATGGCCTGTTCGAGTTCATCTACCTGCCCCAGCCGGATGGCACCGTGCTCGGCGCCATGGCGCTGCACGCCTACGTGCCCAAGGGGCCGGACAAGCTGGAGTTCATCAACTGGATCCTCGCCGAGAAGGACACCCCGCCGGAAATCAAAGCGCGCATGCTGCGCCAGTCGATCCAGTTGCTCGGCACCTCCGGCATGGTCGAGCAGGACGACTCCGACACCTGGCCGCACCAGACCATCGTCGCCAAGGGCGCGATGAGCCAGGACATCACCCTCAAGTACCAGGCGCTCTACGAGACTGGCAAGCCCGTCGACTGGCCGGGACCGGGCAACGTTGGCGAAGGCTTCACCAAGGACGACACCCAGTGGCAATGGTGGCTGTACTGGCACCAACTGATGACCACCGCCTGAACCGCCGACCGCCTCGCCGTCCCCCTAGTCGGACGTCATGCCCAGCACCCTGGAGAAACGCCATGAACGAATTGCAACGCCTGCTCGAACCCACCCCGCTGCCGCCAACTGACCGCGCCAAGCGGGTTTCCAGCGGCGATCCGCTGTACCACGAGATCCTCGACTTCCTCCACGACGAGGCCGAGCTGCTCGACACCCTGCAACTGCGCCAGTGGGGCGAGAGCCTGACCCAAGACCTGGAGTACAACCTGCCGATCCGCCTGACCCGCCCGGTGCGTCAGCAGGCACAGACCGTGGTGCGCACCGTGCAACACATGCACGACAACTACGGCTCGATGATGGTGCGGATCATGCGCATCACCGACACCAAGAGCGCCTGGGGCGAGGACCCGCCCTCGCGCACCAAGCGCCTGGTCAGCAACGTCCGCGTGTTCGCCACCGACAAGGCCGACGAATACAAGGTGCTGAGCTACCTGCTGGTGACCCGTAGCCGCTTCGACTTCGACGACTTCGACCTGATCCCCTGCGAACGCCACGACATCCTGCGCCGCGAGGACGGACAGCTGAAGCTGGCGCGCCGCGAGGTGATCGTCGACCAGGCGGTGATCGGCACACCGAACCTCGGAATCTTCTTCTGATACCCACGACAAGGGAGAACAACAACAATGAAACTCGAAGACATGATCCTCGTCAGCGTGGACGACCACGCCATCGAACCGGCCGGCGCCTTCGACCGCCACATGCCAGAACGCTTCAAGGGCCTTCAGCCGCGTGTCGAGCAGCACGGCGGACGCGATGTCTGGGTATTCGAAGGCCAGGCCACCGGCTATATGGGCCTCAACTCGGTGGTCGGCCGGCCCAAGGAGGAGTACGGCATGGAGCCGCTGGGCTACGAGCACATGCGCCGTGGCACCTGGGACATCAAGGCACGCGTCGACGACATGAGCGCCAACGGTATCCTCGGCTCGATCTGCTTCCCCACCTTCCCCGGCTTTGCCGGCCAGCGCTTCCAGAACCACCCGAACCGTGACGTATCCCTGGCGGCGATCCAGGCCTACAACGACTGGCACCTGCACGACTGGTGCAATGCCGCGCCAGGCCGTTTCATCCCGCTGATGCTGGTGCCCTGGTGGGACATGCAGGCCGCCGCCGCCGAGGTCACCCGCCTGGCGAAACTCGGCGTACATGCCCTGTCCTTCTCCGATAACCCGGCGCTGCACGGTTTCCCGTCGATCCATAGCGACTACTGGGATCCGCTGTGGAAGGCCTGCGCCGACAACAACGTGGTGATCTGCTGCCATATCGGCACCGGCATCAAGGCCGAGCACGCCTCCGACCTGTCGCCGATCGACGCCTGGATCACCTCCATGCCGATCTCCATCGCCAACTCGGCGGCCGACTGGATCTGGGCGCCGATGTGGAAGAAGTTCCCCGACCTGCGCATGGCCCTATCCGAAGGTGGTATCGGCTGGATCCCCTACCTGCTGGAGCGCGCCGACTTCACCCACCGCCACCACCATGCCTGGACCAATGCCGACTTTGGCGGCAAGAAGCCCAGCGACATCTTTCGCAAGCACTTCATCACCTGCTTTATCGAGGATGATTTCGGCCTGCGCAACCTGCCGGACGTGGGCGAGGACATGGTCACCTGGGAATGCGACTACCCGCACTCCGACTGCACCTGGCCGCACTCGCCGGAAGTCGCCTGGGAGAGCCTCAAGCGCCTGCCCAAGGAGACCATCGACAAGGTCACCCACCTCAATGCCATGCGTGAGTTCTCCTACGATCCGTTCGCCATCCTTGGCCGGGAGAACTGCACGGTCGGAGCCCTGCGCGCTCAGGCCACGCACGTCAGCACCGAGCCGGCGCTGGGTATGGGCGGCGCCGCGCCCAAGCGCGAGAAAGGCAAGCCGGTGACTTCCGGTGACATCAACGCGATGTTCGCCCAGGCGGACGCCCAGACCGCGCTCTAAGCAAGGCCATGCCCCCTTCCGGCCTCCGGTCGGGAGGGTCCGGTTCAAGACAACAACAAGAGACCATCATGGACATCATCGGCATCGGCTACCTGGGCTTCGAAAGCCCGAACCTGGAAACCTGGCGCGAGTACGCAGCGCAGGTGCTCGGCCTGGGTCTGGGCAACGCCCCACCGGGCGATCCCGACTCTCTGTACCTGCGCAGCGACGACCGCCGCCACCGCATCGCCTTCCACCCCGGCCCCGTCGACCGCATCGCTTATATCGGCTGGGAGGCGCGCGGGCGGCAAGCCTTCGACGCGGCGGTAGCGCGCTTCCGTGAGGCCGGCGTGGCCCTGGAGGTGGGCGACGCGGCACTGCGTGAGATACGCGGCGTGCGTGAACTGGTGCGCTTTCGCTGCCCAGCGGGCTACCGCCACGAACTGTTCTACGGACAGAAATGGACACCGCACTCGTTCACCCCCGGTCGGCCGCACGGCGGCTTCGTCGCCGACGAGCGCGGCGTCGGCCATATCGTCCTGATGACGCCTGACTATAGCCCTGAACTGGAATCCTTCTTCATCGAGCTGATGGGCTTCCACTGGTACGGCGCGGGCGCCGGCAAGGGCCGCACCGGCTTCTTCCGCGCCAAGCTGAACAACCACACCAGCCACGATATTGCCTTCGGCCACGCGCCCGGCATGAAAGGCGTACAGCACATCGGACTGTTCGTCAGGAGCCTGCGCGACCTCGGCGAAACCTACGACATCGTGCGCCAGCGCGAGTTGCCGATGATGATGACCCTCGGCCAGCACAGCCAGGACCCGCACCTGTCTTTCTACCACTTCACCCCGTCTGGCTTCGCCGTGGAGTGCATCCACGAACTGGAGCCCTGGCACCACGACGGCTTCGAGCTGAATCCCGAGCAACTGAGCGTCTGGGGCCACGAACGAGTCGGGCCGATTCTCGGGCCGAGCGTGATGCCTATGGAGCGGTACCCCGACGACTGAACCACCGCGCCGCCAAAGGCGGCGTGGCAATTCGACGAACAATCGACAGAAAAAGGACAAGAAGATGAGCAAGACCTATGACATCGTCATCGCCGGTGGCGGCCACAACGGCCTGGTCGCCGCCTGCTACCTGGCCAAGGCCGGACAGAGCGTGTGCGTGGTGGAGAAGAACGACAAGGTCGGTGGTGGGGTGATGACCCGTGAGCTGACCGTACCCGGCTTCAAGCACGACGTCTGCTCGGTGGCGCATACCCTGCTACAGGCCAATCCGCTGCTGCGCAACGATGAACTGGAGCTGAAAGCGAAGTTCGGCCTGAAGTACATCAACCCCGACAAGATGACCGCGATCTTCTACGACGACGGCAGCACCTTGGAGTTCTACACCGACCTGGAGCGCACCTGCCAGGCCATCGCCAAGTTCTCCGAGCGTGACGCCGACGCCTACCGCCGCTTCAACCACCAGGTGTTCCAGAACCTCGACATGCTGGTCATGGGCATGTTCAACACACCGCCGAGCGCCTCGCACCAGGCTCTGATGATGGAGCAGAGCCTGGTTGGCCAGGAACTGATGCGCACCCAGGCGATGAGCGCCTGGGACTACATCAGCGAATGGTTCGAGAACGACAAGGTCAAGATCGCCCTGGCCCGCTACGCCTCCGAGGCGATGATGAATCCGTTCGACAACGGTACCGGTTTCGGCTTCTACATCATCCTGCCGCTGATGCATCGCTATGGGGTAGGCATCCCGGTCGGCGGTTCCGGCGCTTTCGCCGATGCCCTGCGTGCCTGTCTGGAACACCATGGCGGTGAGGTGCGCACCGAAGCGCCGGTCAGACAGTTCAAGATCGAGGGCGGCAGAGCAACCGGCGTGATCCTCGAAAGCAGCGAGGAAATACTGGCTCGCAAAGGCGTGATCTCCACCTTGCACGCCAAGCAGGTATTTCCCTCCATGGTCCCCGGCTGCGAACTGCCCGAGGGATTCGAGCGGCGCATCCGCACCCTCAAGCACAGCAGCTTCCAGCCATTCAACATGCATGTCGCGTTGCACGAAGCACCGCGCTACAAGGTCGGCCCTGCGGTGGACGACTTCTTCTGGGTGGAGCGCTCGCACTCCGACCCCGAGGAGTTCGCCCGCGCCTTCCGCGACCTGGAATACGGCATCCCGCGCCGCGACTTCATCGCCTACGTGACCCAGGACACCTACGACAAGACCCGCGCGCCGGCAGGCAAGCGCGTGCTCAACATGTACGCCTTCTGCCCCTACAATCTCAAGGGTGGCGCACAGCGCTGGGACGAGATCGGCGAGGAGGTGGCCCACGCCTTCCTAGACGACCTGCGCAAGCTCACCACCAACATGGACGACGACAACATCATCGGTTTCTCGTGGATGACCCCGCTGGATATCGAGCGCCACAACAACGCCATGATCGGCGCCGACATCCTGCACTTCGGCTCCTACTCCTGGCAGATCGCCGGTAACCGCCCAGCCCCCGGCTACGCCCAGTACAAGTCGCCAGTGGACGGCCTGTACCTGGCTGGCGCCAGCACCCACCCCGGTGGCGGTGTCACCGCCGCCTCCGGACGTAACGTGGCGCGGGTGCTGCTGGAGGAATCCGGCCTGGACTTCGACGAACTAATCGGTGCCTGACCACCCCTTGCAGGAGCGAGCGCAGCATGAAGATGTTCAGCAAGGAAGGTGTGGAGATGGTGGACATCAAGTCCATCACGCGCGATGACCAACGCCTGGTCATCAAGGGCAAGGTGATGGGCGCCATGACCACCACCATCCTGGTCAACCCGGAAGACTGCTGGCAGGCCGCCCGCCTGCTCGGTATCGGCGTGATCCTGCACCTGCCTCTGATCCTGTTCCAGGGCTGGCTGGCCGCGCGCAGGGCAGCCCGGGTGAAGCGCTGACGGTCACCCAGTGCGGATGGGGCACGACCAGGGTCGCGCCCCATATTGCCTCCTCACGCCTTGATGAAGTAACGCACCCACAACCTGCCGTCCTGGAAACGGTACAGTTCAATGGTCTCGATACCGCCACTGCCGTCGCGCAACGCGTTGCGATGATGGCAGGCGGCTTCCTCGCCGTTGATGATGGTTTCCTTTACCTCCACGCGGAAACGCGGCTGCTGGTTTTCCCACATGCCTTCCAGGATCTGCCAGGGGTCGGTCGGCAAGGCACGGCCGACGTACTCGATGCTCAGGCCGGCGGGCGACATCCGGCGGTAATGCTCGAAGAACCCCTCCTTGTCACCGTTGTTCCAGCATTCGATTTGACCATGCAGGAAATGCTCGATGGCTTCTTGCGCACTCATTGATTTCTCCTCGGTTGCCATGGGCGGGCCAGGCCCGCCGGACTTTCACACACCTGCCCAGTGTTCAGGCGTGCTGTTGTTGGACCGCGACCACCGCTGCCGGCCGTAACCAGAGCAGGATCGACGGGCCGATGATGGAACAGGCCAGACAGCACAGCAGCACCGCCGAATAGCCGTCGTAGGCCTCGTAGAGGTAGCCGAAAAACACCGGCATCAGCCCCGAGACGATGGTGATCAGTGCCAGGTGCAGGCCGAAGATCCGCGCGTACTCGCGCAGCCCGAAATAACGCGCCATGAGAAACGCCGCCAGATCGAACTCCGCGCCGGCGCTGGCGCCGATGCACAGGGTGGCGAGCACCAGCAGCGCCATGCTTTGCACGCCGGCGAACAGGAAAATCACACAACCTATGGCCGGCAGCGCCAGGCTGATCACCGCGACTAGGATCGGCGGGTAGCGGTCCAGCAGATAGCCCACCAGCAAGCGCCCGGCGATGATGGAAATGCCGAAGCTGCTGAAAACCTGGCTCGCCGCCTGGGCGGAGAGCCCCTTGCCCTGCAGCATCGGCACGATATTGGTGACCATGCCGACGGTCAGGCACACCGAGAGGATCAGGGCAACGTTGAAACTCCAGTAGACCGGCGAGCGCAGCACCTGGCTGAAGCTGAAACCATCCAACTGCGCTACCG
The DNA here is from genome assembly GCF_007049795.1 of Ectopseudomonas mendocina. Lineage (GTDB taxonomy): Bacteria > Pseudomonadota > Gammaproteobacteria > Pseudomonadales > Pseudomonadaceae > Aquipseudomonas > Aquipseudomonas mendocina_D. The sequence goes on along the minus strand of NZ_SCFY01000016.1, from coordinate 46,846 downwards.
TCTCGCTTCCCCCCGGCGACGCCGGTTCGAGCTCGCCCGGCAGACGCATCCACAACAACGCCATCGGCAAGGTGAATAGCAACGGCAGCGCCGCCAGGGTGAAGAAGCCTGCCTGCCAGCCGAACTGGGCGATCAGCCTGGCCAGCAGTGGCGGCAGCACCACCGCCATCAGCCCGGTACCGCAGAGAATGACCGCCAGGGCCAGGCCACGGTTGCGCTCGAACCACAGGTTGACCAGTTGCGTCCAGGTAATGGCGATGGTTCCCGCGCAAACCAGCGGCATGGCGAAGAACGCCAGGTACAACCAGCCGATGGAATGCTCGATCCGGGTGATCGCCGCATAGCCGATCACCTGCAGCACGATCGACACTATCGCCACCCGCCGCAGGCCGAAACGGCGGTACAGCGGACCGACCAGCTGGGTAGAGATCGCCACGCCGGCGAACAGGAAGGTGATCGACGCCTGCAGTTCACCCCGGCTCCAGCCAAAAGCCTGTTCGAGGGGAATCACCAGGGTGCCGAAGCCGTAGAGCAGACCCGCGCTGATACTGGTGCAGATACCGACGAGGCCAAGCAGCAGGATGCGCCAGCCACGCTTGAACTCGGTGAGGTCGATGGCCGCACGCTGGGGCGAAATGGATGTATCGGACATATGAGGACTCCTATCTCGGCCCGCCGTGTCAGTCGGGCCGTACGGTCCGGGCTCAATGCCCCTTGAGGATTTCTTCGACCTTGGGCATGGCCACCATGGTGGCGCCGCCGTCGACCAGCAACGAGGTGCCAGTGATATAGGACGCCTCGCTGGAAGTCAGGAACAGCGCGGCGGCGGCGATATCGGCCGACTGTCCCAGGCGGGGTACGGGGAAACGCTCGGCCAGGCGGTGTGGCAGTTCCTCACCCAGGGACTCGAACATGTGATCGGTGCCGATCAACCCCGGCTCGATCACGTTGACCAGGATGTTCAGCGCGCCGAACTCCACCGCCAACCCACGGGCGAAGGCGTTCATGAACGCCTTGCTGGAACTGTAGGGGATCAGCGTTGGCGTGTACTTGCGATTGGCCTCGCCGGAGGAGATGAAGATGATCCGGCCCTTGTCCTGCGCCTTGGAAAGATGGGGCGCCGCGTCCTTGGCCAGCCAGAACAGCGACTGGATGTTGCTGCGTACCAAGTGATCGAAAGTATCGTCCGCCATCTCGGCGATCAGCCCAGACGCCGTATCGGCGGCGCAATGCACCAGGATATCCAGCGCACCGAAGCGCTCCACGCCGCCCTCGACCATGGCCTTGACCGCCGCACGGTCGGCAATGTCGCCGCCGACCAGATGGGACTCGCCGCCCAGCGCGGCGATCTGTGCGAGGGTTTCCTCGCCATGGCGTGGCGTACGTGCGGACACCACCACCCTGGCCCCCTCCCGGGCGTAGGCCAGAGCGATGGCACGCCCCATGCCGCGCCCGGCGCCGGTGACCAGCACCACCTTGTCCTTGAACCTCATCGCCTGTTTCCTCTGCTCTTGTTCTTGTTCGGAAAAGCCTCCCACGGCGGTCGGGCCGTGGGAGGCTCGTCAGCTCGGATCAGATATCCCGGCCCGGTACGTTGCGCGCCGAACCGTTGCGCCGGTCGGACTCTCCCCAGCCCAGCCAGTGCGAAGGCTCGCGAGTGTCGCCGACCCGGCGCCAACGCCCTTCCTGCTGCGCGGTGATCGGAAAGCCACCAACGAAATCGATCATTTCGCCCCTGGGATCGGGGAGGAACTCCCACTCTTCCTTGCCTTCGAGCACGATCCGCGCCGACTCCAGGAAATAGCTGCCCTCCTTGTGCCGGGTCTGTCCTTCGATATCGGTGGTGACGCGCACCTCGCCCTTGTCGTTGGTGAAGATCGCATAGCCCAGATGGTCGTGGCCGACCATGAAGGAACCCGCATCCCAGCTGCCGTCCTTGTACAGGGTGACGAACGACCACCAGATCACATGCTTGTTGTTGTTGACCACCAGGTCCTTCTTGAAATGGATCGCACCGCCCTCGGCCATGTAGAACTGGTCGAGCGCCATAGCCCCCTTCACCGGCCGGCCCTCGCAGACACCGGCCAACTCCCAGAGCTGCGACACATAGAAGGTGCCCCATTCCACCCCTGGCAAGTACCACTGCAGACCGGGACCGAGCAGGCGGCCTTCTAGCTGGAACAGACCATCCTCGCGCCAGGTCAGGCGCTCGCTGTTGGCGGTGATCTCCCAGCCGTTGCCGGCCTCGCCGGGCTGGTTGGTCCAACGCACGGTGTCACCATCCAGGGTCTGTACCGGCATCGGCGTCAACGCCTGGCGGGCCATCTTCTCGTGGTCCATGCGCAGGTTGACGCCGTCGACATGGTTATTCAGGTAGAAGAACTTGGTCGGGTTCGGCGTGCCGCCCGGAGCCAGCAGCGAACGCACGAATGAATAGATGTTGCCGTCCTCGTCGCGCACCGAGCCGAACGGCGAGCTTTTGCTCAATTGCAGGCCGAAGAAGCCACGGCTGCCAGCCATGGCCGCGCCGGTGACCTGGTGTGGGCCGACCAGTTGCTGGAAGCCGAAGTCGCCGCGCTCGGGAATCGTCTTGAAAGTTCTCATCGGGATCGTCTCTTGTCGTTATCGTCTAAAAGCACGCAAGGCAAGGGGATGGCGGTGTTTAGTCCCAGATCACCGGGAGCGAGGAGACGCCGCGCAACTGCGCGCCCGCGATGACGGGAGCGGGCTTCGACGGGTCCAGACGGATATTGGGAAACAGGTCGAGGATGGCGTTGATCGAGCAGTTGATCTCGACCTTGGCGATAAACTGGCCGATGCACATGTGCGGGCCGAAACCGAAACCGAAGGAAGGCTTGAGCTTGCGGTCGATGTCGAAGACGTCGGGGTTCTCGAAGGCATCCGGGTCACGGTTGGCGGACACCACCATGCACTGCACGAAGGCCCCCTTGGGAATCTTCACACCGTGGAACTCGACGTCCTTGGCGGTCTCGCGCACCTTGAAGGTGGCCACCGGCTCGTAGCGGGTGGTTTCGTCCATCAGCTTGGGAATCAGCGAGCGATCGGCCTTGACCCGCTCCAGCAGGCCCGGGGTGGTGAGCAGCAGCGCCATCACCGAGCTGAACATGCGCGTGGTGGTTTCACCGGCGGCGGGCAGCAGCGAACGGGTGAAGGTGATCACCTCATGGTCGTCCAGCGTCCGCCCTTCGTATTCGGCACGCAGCAGGCGGCCGACCACATCGTCGCCCTGGCTACCCTCGGCGCGACGGCGCACCACGACTTCCTGGATGGCGTCGTACAGGCCTTTGACCGCGATGCCAGCCCGCTTGCGGGCTTCCTCCATCTTCGCCGGATCGATCTGGTTGCCACCGACCATGGCCAGTGCCCAGGCGGCGTACTGCTTGTACTTGGAAGGGTCATCGGTGGGGAAGCCCATCAGGGCGTACATAATGCGGATCGGCAGTTCCAGGCCGAACTCCATGAGGTCGGCCTTCTTCTGCGGCACCAGCGGCTTGAGGAATTCCTCACGGATCACCTCGTCGATCTGCCCACGCCACTTGTTCACACTCTCGGGCATGAAGGCCGGTTGCAGCAGCGCACGCACCTTGCGATGCGGCTCGCCATCCATGGCCAGGATCACCAGGCCGTCGAAGAAGGCGCCCAGGCCCTCGGCGATGAAACCGCTGGTGTAAGTGTTGCCGTCGCGCAGTACCGCCATCACGTCCTGGTACTTGAACAAAGCGAAGGTCGGCCGGGTACCCTGCTGGATGCCGGCGTTGGTCGGCACGCCGAATTGGGCGATAAAGTCGCCCTCATAGATCGGCGATTTCAGGAGCTGCTCGCGGCATACGGCATGGATGTCCAGATCGGTGCCACGATAAGTCTCGGAGACAGCGGAGTAGTTATTCTTGAGATCGAGGGCGGAGGCGGTGTTGGTACTCATGGGATTCAACCACTCTGTGGAATTGTTGTTGTCGGAAGTCGAGTGACGCCAGTACGGCGACAGGCCATCAGGCTGGCGGAGGCGAGTGTCCCGTTGCGGTTTTCATTTGGAAACACGCCGATCCGCTCGCCCAACCGCAAGTAACGGTATCCTTTCGGAACCACCGATCTGGGATACTAACGGGCTGCCTTTTTTCTGCGACCCGATTCGTTTTACCCAGGGTCAAACGAAGTGCATCGATCATTGCCGTGATAAGGAGAAAAGGGTGAAACCTGCTGGGCAGAACGAACCTGGGAAACGCAATACGATCCGTCGCCTGATCGAGACCGCGCGCCTGGAGTTCGCGGAGAAGGGCCTTGCCGGCGTGCGCATGGAGGAGCTTGCCCGCGAAGCGGGGATCACCAAGCAGCTGATCTATCACTACTACGGCTCCAAGGAAGGGCTGTTCGTCGCCGTGCTGGACGAGTGCTCCGAGCATGTCATGTCCGAGCTGGTGGAGCTGGATGTCGACTCACTGCCCCCCAGGCAGGCCATGCGCGCGATACTCAACCATTTCTTCGACCAGTACCGCCATGACCCGCTGCTCGGCGCCCTAGCCCTGGAAGGCATCCACTACCACGATACCCACCAGACGCCCCGCAACCGCTTCCTCGAACTGGCGCCGGCGCTGATCGACAAGCTCGACGGCATTCTCCGCCATGGCGCGGAGAGCGGCGATTTCAAGGCCGGCATCAACCCCCGCCTGTTTCTCGCCACCGCCGCTCTGCTCACCACCGGCTGGTTCACCAACCGCTACTCGATGTCCGCCCTAGCCGGCCTGGATACCTGTTCGGAGGAAGGCATGAGCACCTGGCGCCAGTATTCGGTGGATTTCATCCTGGCAAGCATTGCGCAGAACCAGAACGAGCGCAGCGACTGAGGCCGCCGCGGTCGCTCCGCCCGCTGTTACTTACCTGCTTTTGCCAGGTAGCGCTTCACCCGGCCGGCCGCCAGCCGCCCAGCCATGCCGTTGACGCCGCCGCCCGGGTGAATGCCGGCACTGCCCAGGTACAGTCCTTCGACCGGCAGCGTGTCGCCACCCAGCCCATAGGCCGGGCGCATGGCGCTGGAGCGCATGGAGGTGGTGTCGATATGCACCACGCAGCCGTTCACCGTGTTCAGGCGGGCGGTGAAGTCAGGCGCCGCCTCGATCCAGCGGCCGATCACATGCCCCTGGATACCCTCGACGTATTCGGACAGTTGCTCGACCACCTGGTCGGCCACCCGTTCCCTGAGCGCATCCCAGCCCTCACGCGGGTTGACCGGCATCACCGGCGGATAGATGTAGAGCACGTCCTGGCCCGGCGGCGACTGCGAGGGATCCACCGAGTTGGGCGCGACCATGGTGATGTACGGCAGGCGCGGTACTTCGCCACGGGCACTGGCGGCGAAGTTCTCCAGCACTGCCTCTTCCGTGCCGATCATCAGGCAGGCCTTGCGCAGGTCGACACCGTCGCCCCTGGCCGCCTCGAAACGGGGCACGGAGATCTGCCCGTCGAGCGCCAGGTCGACCTTGAGCGGTCCCGAGCCCCTGGCGTTGGCCGGTGCCATGGCGATGCGGGTCAGCAGGTTCCTCGGCATTTCCCCGGCGCTGACCATTTCCAGCGCGACCTTGGGGTGACACCCGGCGATGACCGCGCGCGCCGTGAATTCACGCCCGTCGGCCAACCGGACGCCCCGGACCTTGCCCAGACTGGCGAGGATTTCTTCGACGCGGGCCGAAGTCATGACCTGGCCGCCCAGTTCCTCCAGGCGCGCGCGCATGGCATTGCTCAGTTGCTGCATGCCGCCGATCACCCGACCGACCCCGAAGCGGTGGAGGAAGCCCAACAGGGCGTAGTAGATACCGCCGCCGTCGGCGCTGATATCGCCGGCCAGGCCGGTCAGCGCACACATGGCGGAAATGGTCACCGGGTGCTCGAAACGCTCGCGCGCAGCCTGGTGGGCCGAGCCGGTCATCAGCGCCATCAGCTCGGGCTTGAGCTTGCGCCGCTTGAGCGCGGTCCCTATCACCTTCAGCTTGGCCATCAGGTTGGTTCGCGCCGGATCGACCCGCATCATCGGCAGGGCGATGTCGAGGAACAGGTCGATGACCTCCATGAACTCGAGGAACGCCTCGGCGTCCCTGGCACTGTAGCGGCGGATTTCCGCGGCCGTCTGCTGCCGGTCGCGCCAGAACACCAGCGAGGTGCCATCCGGGTGCAGGTAGACGTAGCCCGGCGACAGTTCGATCGACTTGAAACCATGCCGCTCGAGTTCCAGCTCACGGGGTACGTGGGCATGCACGCGCATGGACATCATGTCCATGGCGCAGGGGTGCACCAGATGCTGTGGCGCCTCGGGGATCAGGTAGCCCGATGAAGCCATGCCGCCGACCTTGTCCAGCGCTTCGAGCACCAGCACCCTCTTGCCTTCCATACCCAGATAGCAGCCGGCCGACAGCCCATTGGTGCCGCCGCCGACGATGATCGCATCGAAGTCCGTGTTGTAATTATTCATGGCTTGATTGTTCTTGTTCATCGCTGTTTATGGTTAGTTCCTGGCGGCCCCGGCAACCTTGTCGCCGGGCCGCTACCGTCTTGCTCGCAAGCGGCTGGACGCCGTCTGGCGGCCCGCAGGGAATGCCACGCTAGCAATAACCGTCGGCGAGCGGGTGAGCATCCGTTTTACCGCCAGTAAAAGGATCCACCACACGCCGACCTTGCGCCGCCAGGTAAAGCATGCCCAGAAACAATTAAGACACTTTATTTATTTTTGTCTAATATAGGCCAAACCTCGATCGCCCCGGCATGTGACACGGCCGGCGACCCAACGACAGAAGGCCTCCTTTGATTTCACCCGCAACGGCAAGACTCCTGCCCATCCTGCTTGCTGGTCTGGCGATGCTCGGCCCCTTCACCATCAACATCTACATGCCTTCCTTCGAGCAGATGAAGGCGGTATTCGGCGTCACGGACGTCGAGTTGCAAATCACCCTGTCCCTGTATTTCGCCGCCTTCGCCTTCATGTCGCTCTGGCATGGCGCTTTCTCCGACAGCTTGGGGCGGCGACCAGTGGTGATCGCCGGCCTACTGGTGTTCGCCCTGGCATCCATCGGCGCCGCCTGCGCCACGCGTATCGAGCAGGTGTATGTCTGCCGGGTACTGCAAGGGCTGTCCGCCGGGGCCGGCATAGTGGTCGGCCGGGCCGTGATCCGCGACCTCTACGCTGGCGCCGCCGCCCAACGCCTGTATGCGCTGGTGGTCATGCTGTTCGCCCTGGCCCCCGCCATCGGTCCGGTGCTGGGCGGCTGGCTACAGGTGCATGCGGGCTGGCGCGCGAACTTCGGCCTGCTCGCCGCCATGGGTGCGGCCCTGCTGACCATGGTGCTGTTCTACCTGCCGGAAACGCTGCCTCCGGGCAAACGTCAGCGCTTTTCAGGCGCGACCTTGCTGGCGGGCTATCGGCAAGTGCTGTGCAACGATACCTTCATGCTCTGGGCGGTGACCTTCGCCCTGATGTTCGCCGGGTTCTTCATCTACGTGCTGTCCGCCCCCGTGTTCCTGATGCGCCACCTGGGGCTGCAGGAAACCGATTTCATCTGGCTGTTCGGCCCGGCCACCGCTGGCATGATGCTCGGCTCCTACCTGTCCGCTCGCTTCGCCCAACGCTGGTCGTCCGGCCGCTGTCTGGTCACGGGCTTCACGATCATGGCGCTGGCCAGCCTGTGGAACCTCATCATCTGCTATTGGGCCCCCGCGGCATACGGATGGTATCTGCCCTATCTGTTCATCTACACGCTCGGCATGGCGTTGGTCCAGCCCACCATAGTGTTGGCGGGGCTGGACTGCGTGCCGGACCGGCGCGGGCTTGGCTCGTCGCTGCAACTGTTTATCCAGACCGGGTTCAACGCCGTACTGGCAGCGCTCATCGCACCCTTCTTCTGGCACACCCCTCTGCTGCTTGCCTCCGGCGCAGCGCTGGCCATGACCTTATCACTAGGCGTTGCCGCACTGGCCTGGATGAGCGCCGGCAGGCGCCTGGCGGAGGCCGGCGTTACGCCACTGGCGCCGCGCAGCAGCCAGTGAATCACAGCCCCCTCCCTGCGCCTCCGGCGTCCTTACATGCTGTTGCGCCCCATCTGCTCGAACAGCTTGCGTACCGCCACCAGGGAAGGCGTGTGGCTGCCGAAGCCACCGTCAGCCACCAGCGTGCTGCCGGTCACGAACGCGGACTCGTCGGACGCCAGGAAGGCCACCACATCGGCGATCTGCCGCGGGGTGCCGAGCTCCGGCGTGCAATGGTTGTCACGCATGATCTCTAGCAACGCGTCGGGTAGCGGATGCTGGGGTGCCAAGCCGATCTGCACGGCGTTGCCGCGAATTCCACGTTTGCCGTACTGTGCCGCCACCAATTTGGGCAGCATCAGCAGCGCGGCCTTGGAGGTGGCATAGCCGGAAAGCGACATATCACCCTGCACGCCGAGACCGGAGGTGGCGAAGATGATCGAGCCGCCACCCTGCTCCAGCATCACCGGGATCACATGCTTGGTGCACAGCACCGCGCCGCGCAGGTTGACAGCGATGGCCCGGTCGAAGGCATCCATGTCCAGGTTGGCCAGGTCACGGTCGCGCTGGCGCTGCTCGCCATCGAGTACCGCCGCGTTGTTGTGCAGCACGTCGATACGACCGAAGCGTTCCTTGACCTGCGCGACCATGGCCTGCACCTCATCCTCCGACGACACGTCGGTACGGATGCCCAGCGCCTGGCCACCCGCCGCCCGCAGCGACTCGGCCACCGCCTCGGCGGCTTCGCCATTGATGTCGGCCACCGCGATGCTGGCGCCGTGTGCCGCCAGCACCCGTGCACACTCGGCGCCCAGGCCACCGCCGGCGCCGGTGATGATGGCAACCCGTCCAGCAAGTTTTCCTGTACTCATAACTGTGCTTTCTCCTGTTCTGGTGGGGTCGTCGGCTATTCGCCGGTGAAGCGCGGTTCGCGGCGCTCGGCGAATGCCAGTGCGGCTTCGCGCCTGTCCTTGGTCGGCGCCAGCAGGGCAAACAGATCCAGCTCCAGATCGAGACCGCGCTTGAGGTCCAGTTCAAGTGCAGCGCGCGCTGCCTGTTTAACATAGGCCGACGCCGCTGGCGGCTTGGCGGCAATCTGCAGGGCAAGGGCCGTGACCTCATCGAGCCAGCTATCCCCTTCAAGAGCCATGCGAGTAATCAGCCCAACCCGACGGGCCTCCGCGGCGTTCAGCCGCTCACCGGTGAGCAGTAGATCCATGGCCAACCCCGGCGCCACCACCCGCGCCAGGCGCTGGGTACCGCCTCCGCCGGGAATCAGGCCGAGGCCGGTTTCCGGCAGAGCGAACACCGCGTTCGGCGCGGCGAAGCGGATATCGCAAGCCAACGCAAGCTCCAGGCCGCCGCCCATGCAGTAACCGTGAATGGCGGCGACCACCGGCTTGGCCACGCTGTCCAGCGCCTCTATCCAGCGCGAGCGCTCCATGCGCTGGCGAACCTGGATGGCCGATTCCTCGCCGCGCTTTTCCTTGATGTCCGCACCGGCGCAGAAGCCCCGCTCGCCCTCGCCGCGAATCAGGATGACGCGTACCCGTGGGTCGCGCTCCAGCAGTTCCAGCGCCTGGGGCACGCCCTGGCGGATATCGTCGTTGATGGCATTGATCTGCCCAGGGCGAGTCAGCACGATCCAACCCAGCGTGGCGTCTCGCTCGACACGCACCGACTCGTTGATCGTCAGCGAATTCAGTTGGCCTTGGTCGGCGCTCATACCTGAATCTCCTCGAACTCGAACACCTGGCCGTCCAGCTCTTTCGGATCGACCTTGATCAGCGACCTGCCGCCAACCGCCTCGGACGACTCGATCCACTCGAAGGCGGTGCCACGCGCGCGCAGGTCTTCGGCCTTGGCAGCCAGGTCGTTGACGCCGATACGGATGTAGTATGGGCCCGGTCCCCAGTTGTTCAGGTAATGGCCAGCATCGGTGTTCCAGTAGGTCGCCTCGATCACATCGAGGGTCGCGCTGTTCTCTACCGTGAAGCCCATGCGCGCACGGCGATAGCCCTCTTCGCGCAGGTGCTCCACCGGCCCACTGGGCTCCCAGTCGAGGTTGGCGGAAACCTGGCGCAAAGTCTCGTCCAAGTCACGCACCAGGAAGCCGCGGGCAGTCACCCGGATCATGCCGCCCGGCGCCAGGTCGCGGGGCTGGGCCGGCGGCAGGGCGTAGGTTTCCGGCGGCATCTGCAGCGGCTCGGTCTCCATGATCTCGATGCACAGGCCTCCGTCGACCGAGGGCTGGTAGTAAGGCTTCTCTGGCGTGGCACCGAGCCACAGGCGGTCGAACGGCATCTCCGGGGTGCGCTGCGCCATGCGAAACGGCAGACGGCGGCGCATCAGTTTGTCCACCAGCACGGCGAACTTCTCGCGATGCAGAGCAAGAACAATGGAGTGGGTGATCATCGGCCGATGGTGGCCCTGGTAGTCCTTGAGGCTCTCCAGGAAATCGTGGAACAGCGGGTCGCCGGGATTCGGCTTGTCGAGGTGCCACTGCGGCTCGATACGGGTCGGCGCCACCGCCAGGGATTTGTGCACGCGCAGGAAGTGCGCGATGTAAGGATGGTTGTCGAACGCCTGGCGCCAGCGCTCGTGCTTGTAGACACCGAGCTTGTCCACCAGTTTTTCCGTCATCCCGTCGGGATCCGGAACCATCATGTCAGCACTCATCAACAACTCGAACATGGGACTTACCTCCAATCGCCGGCCATAGCACGGGGCGGCCCGCCGCAGCGGCCGTCCCCATTACCTGCGCCTCGCTTCAATTAATGTGCGGCAATCGCCTGGACATTTGCTTTTTCGGCCTGCTCCGGCACTTCCAGCTTCTCATCGCCGTATTCCATCTCGGGCGATTCGGTACTGGTCTTGGAGCGGAGCAGGAAATGGGACAGTGCGGGAATGAGCACCAGCGCCCCGAGCATGTTCCAGAGGAACATGAAGGTCAGCAGGATGCCCATGTCGGCCTGGAACTTGATCGGTGACCAGGCCCAGGTGATCACTCCCGCGGCCATGGTCAAGCCGATCAGCGCCACCACCCGGCCGGTGAAGTCGAGCGAGCGGCGGTAGGCCACCGCCAGGCTGCCGCCACGCTGCTGCACGGCCAGTTGCACGCTGAGCAGATACAGGGCGTAGTCGACCCCGACCCCGACCCCGACCGCGATCACCGGCAGGGTGGCCACCTTCAGGCCAATGCCCAGCCAGACCATCAGCGCCTTGCAGATGATGGTGGTCATGACCAGCGGAATCAGCGCCACCAGGGTGGCCCGCCAACTGCGGAAGGTCAGCAGGCAGAGCAACGCTGTGGCGCCATACACCGCCAGGTACATGGTGACGATGCCCTTTTCCACCTCGATATTGGTGGCGGCCTCGATCCCGGCACTGCCGGCGGCGAGCAGGAACTCCACCGGCTGTTCGCCGTCGCTAACATTGTGCTCACGGGCGAAATCCTCGGCGACATGCAGCACACGGCTGAGCGTGTCGGCCTTGTGATCGGCCAGGTAGGCGACCAGTGGCGTGACCGAGCACTTCTGGTTGGTGATCCCAGGCGAGGAAATCATCGCCGCATCGACCGACGAGTTGGTGATCGCCTGGTCACGGCTGATGGTCAGCCATTTGCCACTGCCTTCGGCCATGCCGGCGGTGAAGAAACGCACGGTCTCGGCCAGCGAATTGGTGGTCTGCACACCTTTGGTTTGGCGTAGCCGCCAGGCCAACTGGTCCATGACCTGCAGCGGCTGGTAGAGGCGGCAACCGTCATCGTTGGTCTTCATTATCACCACGAACTGGTCGCTGGACAGCCCATAGTTGGCGGTGATGAAGGCGTTGTCGCGGTTATAGCGCGAATCGGGGCGCAGCTCCGGGGCGCCGGGGTCGAGGTCGCCGATCTTCAGATCGAGCATGACCACGCTGCAAAAGGCGGTAACGAGCACCGACAGGGCAATCACCGCGATCGCCCAGGGGCGCTCAGTGAAGCGGTCAAGGCCGTGCCAGACGTGACCAAGGAAACCACGATTCTGCTCGCCGGCGCGGTCCTTCTCGATGGCGATGAGCGCGGCCTTCTTGCTCACCCCGATATAGGAAAGCGCCACCGGGATCAGCAGCAGCTTGGTGAAAATCAGCACGGCCACACCGATGCTGGTGGTCAGGGCCAGATCGCGGATCACCGGAATATCGATGATCACCAGCACGGCGAAACCGACGATATTGCACAGCAGCGCGGTCAGTCCGGTGAGGAACAGGCGGCGGAAGGTGTAGCGCGCGGCGACGTACTTGTGTGTACCACGGCCGATGTCCTGGAGAATGCCGTTCATCTTCTGCGTGCCGTGGGATACCCCGATGGCAAAGATCAGGAACGGCACGAGAATCGAATAGGGATCGAGTTCGTAGCCGAGCAGCTCCATCAGACCGAGCAGCCAGACCACACCGGCCACGGCGATGCCGACCAGCAGCAGGGTGCTGCGCAGGCAACGGGTGTAGAAGTAAACGAATAGTGCGGCGATCACTACCGAGGCGCCGAAGAACAGCATCACCGCGTAGAGACCGTCGATCAGGTCACCGACCAGCTTGCTGAAACCGACGATATGGATGCCGATCCTGTCGTTCTCCATCGAGCGCAGTTGTTCTTCCAACTGCCGGGAGAAGTCACCGTAGTTCAGCGGCCCGCCGGTCTGTGGGTTGGTGTCGAGCAACGGTGCGACAATCATGCTTGAACGGGCGTCGTTGGCCACCAGGCTACCGACGATGCCGGCACGGGCGATATTATGGCGCAGGGTGTCGATCGAAGCCTCGCTGGCATCGTAGTCGGCGGGCATCACCGCACCACCGTCGATGCCCTCTTCGGTCACCTCCTTCCAGCGCACGATCGGCATCCACAGCGATCTCATCCAGGAGCGGTCGACACCGGGAATCAGGTAGAGCTTGTCGTTCACCTCCTGCAGCGTCTGCAGGTACTCCGGCTCATAAATATCGCCCTGCTTGTTCGAAACCACCACACGGATGCTGTTGCCCAGCCCCGGCAGTTGATCCTTATAAGCCAGGTAGTTCTTGATGTACGGGCTGGAGCTCGGGATCATCCGCTCGAAACTGGCGTTCACCTCCAGGCGGGAGGCAAAAAAGCCGAGCACCAACGTGGCGAGCAGGCAGGCAACCACCACCAGGGCGCGGTTATTGAAAATCATCCGCTCGAAGAGCCCGCCGGATGTCATGTCGAAGTCCCGCAGGTCAGGGACCACCGGCATTCCGCTGTTGTATTTCTGCTCTACCATTTTTCCGCTCTCTCAAAGGGTCCAGCAGGCGAAATCAGTCCGCCTTGGCGATAGCGACAACCCGGGCGCCGGAAAACAGCGCCACGACCAACATGTCTTCAGCCACACTGGAAATGCTCGCCGCGTAGATCTCACCGACCCGCACAGGCTGCAGCGAGGTAACAGCCAGGGTGTTGGGATTGACGGCGACCATCTGTCCACCCTGGCTGACGACGACCAGCTGGCCGCCCCGCTTCACCAGGCTCACCAGACTGGAGTCCAGGCCGGTTTCGACTTTCTGCCATTGCTGGCCGTCATCGCGACTGGCGAACAGGTTGCCACGCAGGCCATGCACCAGCAGCAGGTCGTCGAGGGCCCGCACACCAAAGAAGGTACCGCCGTAGGGAACCTCCAGCGCGACGAAGCGCCCTGCCTGCGGCTCCAGGCGCATTAGCAGCCCCTGTTCGCCAGCGACGTAGAACACCCCATGGCGCTCGTCCAGGCCGTACAGGTGCATGCGCCGATCATTGTCGGTGCGCTCGATCCAGGGCTCCCAAGTCGCGCCGGCATCCTGGCTGTGCAGGATCATGCCAAATGCGCCAACCACGAAACCGTGACCCCGGCCGTCGAACAACACATCGAGAAAAGGTGCGGCCAACACATCGGGCGTCGCCGAGGTGCTCATGGCCATGCCGATCTCGCGGAGCATGTCATCGGCCAGAGCATCGCCGTCCTCGGCACGCTGGCCATACCAGTCCTGCAACAAGGCCAGCAGACGGCGCCCGTCGAGCTGGACTTGCCAGCTGTCGCCACCATCGGAGGTATGCAGCAACACCGAGTCATGACCGACGATCCAGCCGTTGCGCTCATCGCTGAAACGCACCTGAACCAGATCGCTGGACACCGGGCTGGGCACCTGCTGCCAGGAGCGGCCACCATCGTCGGAACGCTGGATCAGCCCGCGCGAACCGACGCTGACCAGTGCCCCACCGACTTGCGCAACGCCTACCACAGGAACTGGCACACCGGCATCGATCATCACCGCCGGCACATCCAGGGAGTCGGCGCCGACAGCGGCCTCCGCCCGGGTGGTTGCCACCAGCGGCAACAGGGAAATCAATGCGGCGGCACCTAGCCAGTGGCGACAGGAGCGCATGCCCGTATCTGCACGGCGGTGCAGCGGATGAATCACGTCAAGGCCGGGGCTAATCATTGTTTTTATCCTCAACCACAGGGCGCATCCCAGACGTGCGGAAAGCGCCCTTGCCTGCTCTATTTCATGCCCGTGCGAACCCAAGTCCGCACGGACGGATAGCGATACGGTCAGCGCTGAGTCACCCGCGACACGATGGCCTCGGGGTTCATCTCACGCTCCGTGTACGGTTTGTCGAAGAACCAGTAGCCACCTTTCAACCCATCGTTGAGCAGGGCGTAGTTACCCTTGTTGAAGTCGTAGGTGAAGTTCTTCACGTTGTAGGGAATGGTCTTGTCGTAGATCTGCACACCACTCAGGAAGATCGCGCGGTACAGGGCACCACTCTTGTCCCAGGCATCGTACAGGCCGATGCCGAAGGTATCCTCGTCGAGGTAGTAGGTACGCTTGCTGTAGACGTGGCGCTGACCGGGCTTGAGCGTGGCCTCCACCACCCAGACACGATGTAGTTCCCAACGCTCGCAAGCCGGATTGGCGTGGTTCTTGAGAAATTGCTCGTCTTGTTTGCAGTCGAAATAGGCCTTGTAGGCGTTATAGGGAATATACATTTCCTTGCGGCCTACCAGCTTGTAGTCGAAACGGGTCTGGGCGCCGGAGAACATCTGCAGTTCGTCGAACAGCGTCACGCCCCCCTGGCTGGCCACCGGGGTATCGAAGGCGAACTCGGGCGCCAGCTTGACCCGGCGCTGCCCCGGGGTGTAGCTGAAGGAGCGGCGAGGCTTGGCCTGTGGGTCGAGGTAGTCGTTGAGCACGATGACCTCGCCGGAACGGCGCGCGGGGAAGTCGTTGCGCGAGTAGACACGGGCGTACATCTGCGGATCCCGATCCGCCTGGGTGACCTGGTAGTACGGTGTTTCCTCGAAGGTCGCCTGCTCGGCAACTTTGGTCACCTGCCCATTGCTGTCGATTACCCAGCTGTTGGACGACCTAGTGGTGCTGTAGCCAGGGCCGATCTTGTAGCGCAACTGCTGGTTCCACATCACCTCGTTACCGGTCTTCGGGATCGGGAACGGCAGGCCGCCGCGGCAGTCGGGACTTACCGCCAGCCCGTCCTTTTCGATCTTGCAGGTAGTGGCATTACGGATGGTGGCGTCGACCACCTCCTGCGGATAGGCAGTGGTACGGTGGCTCGGATAGATGTCCATGTACCAGGTATCCGGGTTCTTGCGCAGCAGCTCCTTCTGGCCCTCACTCAACTGATCGGCATACTGCTCGGCATTCGCCGCGGTGATACGGAACAGCGGCTTTTCATCCTTGAAGGGATCGACCCAGAAGCCGCTGTCCGGCTTGAAGCCGGCCGGAGCCTGGCGCAGGCCACCTTCATAGGCTGGAATAGTACCTTCGGCGTTTCCTGCCTGGATCGCTCCCCAGGGAGTGAGGGACTTGCCCAGTTCGGCGGCCTCTTCCGAGGTGACGGCAGCGAAGGCGCACGCGGACAGTCCTGTCAGGGCGAGACTCAAAGCGAGTTGGAGTTTCATAACCAGTCTCCGTTATTGGACTTATTAAAAGGAGGTCTTGTAAGTGAAGGTCAACCAGGCACGATCGGTACCACCCACGTTGCCGTTACCGTCGACCTGCCGCTGACCATGGGCATTGAGCGTATTTTTCTCCTGGGCCGAAAGGTCGGCGTAGCGCAGGGTGAACTCATGCTCCTCGCGGTAGGTCATCGTGGCACCGACCGACCAGGACAGCGCACCTTCACTACCGCCCGCGGAAGTAGCAGCATTGCCTTTCAGGCCGTAGTTGACGGTCAGTGGCACCTTCAGGCTCCAGGACGGAAGGATCTGCGCGTACTCCGGGGTATAGTTCACCGCAACGGCGTAGTAGTCCTTGGTCGAGCAACCATCGGACTTGTTGCCCCGACCATTGTTTGCAGGGCCCTGCAGATCATTACAGGTATAGCCTTCCCCCTTGAACAGCTCCTTGTGCTCCGTCACCTTCTGCAAGCGGCTGTAGGCGAATTCGGCAACCAGGGTGGCGTTGTTGGCGATAAAGTTGCGCGGCATACCGTAGACGGCGTTGGCCACGAAGTGCAGGGTGTCGCCGCGTGCGCCGTTGTCATCCACCAGGCTGATGCCAGTGGAGTTGAGCGCGCCGTCCTTGCGGTAGGACAGCTCGGCACCGACCGCTGCCGAACCGATGGCACGCGAGGCGCTGATGCCATAGAGTCTGACGTCACGCGGGTAGACCAGACGGTACGTCCCCGCCGCAATATCGGTTTGCGGTGCGCCCCACGCCTGATAGTCGTCGAACTGGCGGTAATAGGCGCCAAAGGTGGTTTCGATCGGCTCGGCGTTATACTTGAACATCACCCCCCAGTTCTCGCCATCGCGACCACGCTTCGACGTAGCGCGTTGGAGATTGAAGCCAGGGGCTGCGGCCATCTGGTGGGTGCCTTCGAAAAAGAAGTCCGCCGCACCGAAGTATGTGCCGCCATATGGGAGGCGGGTATTGTCCCATTCGTAGAAATACTGCCCGGCCACCGACAGGTTGTCCGACACCTGAGCCTTGGCAGATATCTGGCCTATAGGCAGGAACACTTCCTTGGTTTCGATGCCAGGGCTGGTCACCGCCTTCATGCCGTCGGCAGGAGCCTGCGAGTAGGAAACCGCATGCGCACCGAACAACAGCCCCTCCCCCCAATAGTTGGCATGCCGACCGACCTTCAGGTTGACCGGGGTCTGTCCGATGCTGAAGTTGGTCCAGATGAAAGCATCGAGGATTTCGCCCGAAGGGCCATGGACGTAACGCTTGGCCTCGGAACTGTAGCGTCCGTTCCTGTAGCTGCCCGCATAACCCGGCACACTGGTTTTCACGTCGGTATCACGATAGGCGTGGTCATACCAGGCTGCGGCACTGACCCGTGCGCCGAAATCATTGCGGTAGGACAGGTCGATCTCACTGAGCAGATCAAGGCGGTTGGTAACGATGTCACCCTTGTCGAACTTGCCGTTGGACTCGTCATAGTTCGGGTTGTTCATGATCTTGGAGTCCTGCTCTTCCATGCGGACGCCAAGGTTGTACCTCAGGGTGTTGTCCCAGCGCAGGCTTATATCCGGGTTGCCTACATCAAACGACATCGCCATCGCCCCGCTGGCAGCACCCATGACGGCCACCGCCATGGAGCTGAGCGAGACTGATTTCCGGCCAAGCTTCATGATCTGTTTCATCTCGTAACCTTTTGTTTTTATTTTCAACGACTTACAGAAAGAACCACTCCAACCGCCATCAGGCAAGCCTGAGAATCTCACCTCTTTTTGCACAATAACAGAGGAATCGTTCTATCTAGCCTGTCGACACCCTAGCTGATAAAAAACAAAAATTCCACATACAGATTGAAATTCTATATACAGATTTTATCTATAAAGCAGCTCACCTAAAGCGCTTGCTAGCCCCAGGCCGTGCAGGGGATCACCCATGGACAGCTACCAGGCGCCAGCCACAAAATTAAACATAATCATAATAATCGTTCAACAAAGCATTAACAGATCGTGCAGATTGGGCTTTAATGGCCTGACGACAAACCGTCCCGTCCTGTGAACAGCCTAGACACTGCTCCCGCACGGGCAACGGCTCGAACTCACCAAGGAGAACCCATGAACATCGATCTCAGTGGCAAACGTGTCATCGTGACCGGAGCGTCACGCGGTATCGGCCGGGCCATTGCCCAGGCCTTCGCGACCGAGGGTGCGCGCGTCGCCATCTGCGCCCGCAGCGAGGAAGCGGTGATCGCGACCGGCAAGGCGCTGGAGGCGACAGCCCAGGCGGTTATTGCCCGCGCCGTCGATGTCACCGACACCGAGGGGGTCAAGGCATTCGTCGCAGAGATAGTCGAAACCTGGGGCGGCGTGGACGTGCTGATTAACAACGCTGGCCAGGGTAAGGGCGGTAACCTGGATACGCTGACCCCGGAAGCCATCCTCGAACATGCCAATATCCTGCAGATGGGCCACTTCCGCTTCGTCCAGGCGGTGGTGCCGCATATGCGTGCTCAGCGTTGGGGCAGGATCATCGAGATCAACGCCCTGGCCGGCACCATTCCCACGCCGGACGGCATTCCCTCGGTGATCAACCGGGCCTCCTGCGTCGCCCTGTCACGTTCGCTGGGCATGTCCCTGGCGAAGGACAATATCCTGGTCAACAGCCTGAACATGGGCTGGATCGACACCGGGCAATGGGACCGCCACTACAAGGAGATGCCTCCGGGTGTGAGCCGTGAGGAATTCGACGCGATGGTGCTCAAGGTGGTGCCGCTAGGCCGCTTCGGTAAACCCGATGACGTCGCCGGCATGGCCCTGTTCCTGGCCAGTGACTACGCCAGTTTCATCAGCGCCGCCTCCATCGACATCAGCGGCGGCATGGGCGGACAAATCGCCTACTTTCCCACCCTCAAGCGAGACTTCGCCGAAGCCGCCCGCAAGCGCAACGAAAACGCTTGAGAAATCCCCTACTTCCACAACCGCAAGGAGCAGAACGGCATGACCCAGACGATTTACGACATCCCACTCAAAACTATCGATGGAGCGCGCCTGACACTTGACCGCTTCAGGGGCAAGGTGCTGCTGGTGGTGAACGTCGCGTCCAAGTGCGGGCTTACCCCGCAGTACGAGGGCCTGGAAAAGCTCTACGAGGACAAGCGTGAAGCCGGGCTGGAGGTGCTGGGCTTCCCGGCCAACGACTTCAGGGAACAGGAGCCGGGTAGCGACGAGGAGATCAAGGCGTTCTGCAGCCTGAACTACGCCGTCCAATTCCCTTTGTTCTCGAAGATAGTGGTGACCGGTGCAGACCGCCACCCCCTGTATCGGCTGCTGACCGAGGCACAGCCCCAGACTACCGGCGAAGGACCGATGCGCGAGCGCCTCAAAGGCTACGGCATAGAATCCGAACCGGCACCGGCGGTGCTGTGGAACTTCGAGAAATTCCTGGTCGGACGCGACGGCCAGGTGGTCGGTCGTTTCGCCCCGGATGTGGCGGCGGACGATCCCCGCCTGCTCCAGGCCATCGGGGCCGAGCTGGAGAAGCGCTAGCTACCCGGATCGGCTCAAGCCCCCTCTCCTACCCTGCGGCCCCCCTTCCGCAATGGCAGAAGTGGTCTTGGCATCTGCCCCAAAGTCTCGCGCGCGGGGTGGGACATCGACCTGTTAGTCCCGCGGTCAGGAAGCGCAGGTCATGATCAGGAACTGCCGGAACGCCTGAGCGGGCTCCGGCAAGGCAGTCTCGGGGCGCCAGATCAGCCCCAGCTCCATCGGCGGAATGGCGTCCGCCAGCGGGCGCGCCTCGATCTTCTTGCCCTCCAGGGACCAGGCGCGGTAGAGCATGTCGGAGAGTATGGTGACGCCGAAGCCATGGGCGACCAGGCCGCGCAAGGCCTCCATGGAGGAGGTGCGGAACGCCACGTCCGGCGCCAAGCCACGCGCCTCCCAGTAACGTCTGGTGGATACGTTGCCCTCGTCGACCGTCGCCAGGATATAGGCATGCCTGGCGACATCCTCCAGGGTGATCGAGGTCGCCGCCATCAGCGGGTGCTGACTGGCCAGCCAGAGCTGGCGGCGCGAACGGATCAGCACATGGTGCTCGAAACGGGACAGGTCTGGGCTGTTGGAAATGATCGCCAGCCCCAGGTCGAGCCGGCCATCGCCCACCGCAGCCTCGATGCTCTCGCGGTCCATGTCTATCAGGTCTATCTCCACCTGCGGATAGCTACGCTTGAAGCGCGCCAGCAGCGCAGGCAGGAAGTACCCGAGCACCGTGTAGGACGCACCGACTCGGACCACCCCCTGCATCGCGTGGCTGAGGAACAGGGGTTCGCTCAGGGCATCCTGCAGGGTGTCGAGGATGTGCCGGGCGTGCTGGGCGAACTTGTGGCCCTCGGCGGTCAGCGCCACGCCATAGGGCAGGCGCTCGAACAGACTGACTCCCAACGTCTCCTCCAACTGCAGGACCGCCGCGGTGATCGCCGACTGCGAGACATGCACCTTGAGCGCGGCCTGGGAGAACTGACCGGCATCCGCCGCCGCCACGAAGTAGCGGAGCTGTCGCATGGAAATGTCTTTACCCTTCGCCATCTGCTTTTCTAATACCTGTCTCTCATTTTTATGAATCGCCCTCACCGACACGCTGAGTAAACTCGGGCAATGACAGGGGTCAGACCGGCTGGACTGCAGTTTCGATCTGCCCGACGGTTTCGCGACCGTTCGAATTTCAGCGCCAAGAACAAGAATTGCTGAAGGTTGAAAATGAACGCGATCAGCTACAATGAATACGAATCCGAACATACTGGCGATTTCTGGACCGAAGCCTCGCTACGCAAACAAGGTTTCGACATTCGCCTGGAACACGCCCACTGGCCCAGCTCGGGCACGGCCTTGATCAAGCTCCAGAAGAATTGCCTGGTACGCATGCTACTGACGCCAGCCGGCCTCGCCTGCAACGGCACCCCACACAATTTCGGCAGCTTCGACGGTCATGCCGCGCACTGTTTCAAGCCACTTGGCCAGCTTCTGTTCATTCCTCATGGTACCGAATTCCATCTCAAACATGGCGCCTACCAGCAGAAGTCGCTGATCTGCATGTTCGATCCGGCGAACCTAGGCTCGCTGGCCGCTCTCCACTGGGACTGGAACAGCCGCGCCTGCGAGGAAATGCTCAACCTACAGAGCCTCTACCTGCAAGCTACCCTGCGACGTTTGGCGGAAGAGGTCACCACCCCCGGCTTCGCCAGCGAACTGCACATCGAATGCCTACTGACCGGCATCGCCCTGGAACTGCACCGGGAGTTTCTCCGTGACCACGGCGACACCGAGGAGAACGGCAAACTCAGCCCTGGCCAACTCCTGCTGCTAAGGGAAATGTTGGAAGCAGGCCCAGAGGGGGATACGTCCTTGCGGCATCTGGCAGCGGCCTGTTCCTTGCCGGTTAGGCAGCTATCGACTCGCCTCAAGAACACCACCGGCAAGACGCTGCGCCGCTATGCCGCGGAGGTCCGGGTCAGAAAGGCCATGACGCTGCTCTCCGATCAACGCTTGCTGATTAAGCAGGTCGCCTATGGCGCGGGCTTCCAGAATGCCGCGGCTTTTACCGCGGCCTTTCGTAAGGAAGTGGGACTGACCCCAGAAGAGTTCCGCCGGCAGCGCAGCCGCTGAAGTCGCACAAGTTAACAGAGGTCGAAAACAACCTTTATGGAAGCGGCGATCCGTTGCGACCACAATAGGTTCATGGCAGCCTCGCGGCTGAGACCACTCCCACAGGCTCATGGCGCTCGGGCCACGGCATGGATCAGCGCTTTATTCTGGCCGTAATCTTCGCGTGCGGACCGGCCACTTGGGTAGCCCAGGCCTCGGCCGCCTGATCCAGGGTGTAGTCGAGATAGTCGACCTGGATTCCCTGCTCCTTGGCGATTTTCAGCAGACGTCGCCAGATCTGCTCGCGTTCGGCCGGTGGGCGCTGACCGGTGCCGATACAGGACAGCGAGCGGAACAGCAGGTCGGCAATGTCCAAGTTGACCTGCCGCCCCGCCCCAGTGCCGATGGTCATGATCCGCGCGCCCCAGTTGGTGGCCTTCAACGCGGTGAGCATCGGCTGGCCACAGACCAGGTCGAGGACCACGTCGAAGCCGCCGTCGGCGGCGTCCTTCAATGCGGCCACGTCATCGGCGCCCCCCAGGGTCACCACTGCGTCGGCTATGCCGCGCGACTTCAGGCCCAGCAGCGCCTGGGCCGAACGCGCCGCGCCCACCACCTTGCCGGCGCCCATGTTGCGCGCCAGTTGCAGGGCGATCTGGCCGAGGGTGCCGGTAGCACCGAGGATCAGCACTTTCTCGCCTTTCTGGATCGCGGCCTTCTCCAACGGTACTATGGCTCCGGTGGCGGCGATACCCATGCTGATGGCGGTCTTGTCGTCCACCTCGTCAGGCACTTCCCACACCTCGGCGGCAGGCACCAGGGTGCGCTCGGCCCAGGCACCGAAAGGCGCCACCGAGCGTTCGCCGAAGTACACGCGCCGGCCATCAGGCGCACGACCTACGCCCTCTCCACGAATCACGCAGGGATATTCCACACCCAGACGATAGGCACCGAGCACATCCCAGCCACCGAGGCCGGCGGTGTCGACGTCGATCAGTACCGCACCGTCCTGCGGCTCTGGCTCACGGAAATCCCCCACCACCGGCGGGGCATTGCGTTCGGAAATGATGGCAGCACGCATGACAATCTCCTTCTCTGTCTTGTTGTTCAGGGACGGCACAAAGTTGAACATATTATGCAAATTTGTCTAGATATTTAGCAAGCAGGCTCAATGTACCGGTAACGCTTCGCGCCTGAACACCGGGTAGCCACCCAGGGTCAGCAGCAGCAAGGGGCCCACCACGAAGCAGGCGAAACAGAAACCGAGCATGGCCGTATAGCTGCCGGTGTCCCTGAGCAAGGCACCGAACAACAGCGGCGATGCGGCCGCACCGGCAGTGATAAGACCCAGATGCACGCCGAACAGCCGGCCGTAATCACGCATGCCGAAGTAGCGGGCGATAAGGAAAGCGGCAATATCGAACTCGGCACCGGCACCGATGCCCACCAGCAGGGTGGCGAGGATGAACAGCAGCAGGTTGGCTTCGGTGTAGGCGAAAATCAGGCAGGCGAAGGCCGGCAGCAGCAAGGCCAGGGCGGCAACGCCCGGTGCCCAAAGGCGGTCGATCAGGTAGCCCACCACCAGCCGGCCAAGGATCAGCGAAATACCGAAACTGCTGAACACCTGGCTGGCCTGGGATGCGCTCAAGCCGCGATCCTGCAACAACGGCACGATATTGGTAACCATACCGACCACGCAGGCCACCACCAGAGTCATGGACAGGTTGCAGACCCAGAAGCGCCAGGAACCCAGGGCGTCGCGCAGCAAGATGCCGGGGTGGCGCACCGCCTCCACCATCGGCGCCTGCGCGCGGGCATCACCAACCGCCACCACCGGTACCAGCCAGCGCAACGCCAGTGGCAGGGCCAGCAGC
Organism: Ectopseudomonas mendocina; assembly: GCF_007049795.1. Lineage (GTDB taxonomy): Bacteria > Pseudomonadota > Gammaproteobacteria > Pseudomonadales > Pseudomonadaceae > Aquipseudomonas > Aquipseudomonas mendocina_D. The sequence continues at coordinate 23,358 of NZ_SCFY01000016.1, read as the reverse complement.
ACTGGCAACAGGCCGAGGGCGATGAAGCCGGCCTGCCAGTTCCAACGGCCGATGGCCCAACTGGTGATCAGCGGCAGTATGATCGCCGCCAGCCCGGAACCGCTGAGAATGATCGCCAGGGCGAAGCCGCGGTTCTCCTCGAACCACAAGTTGACCAGGTGCGACCAGGTGATCTGCAGGGTCCCGACACCGGCCAGGGGCACCAGGAAGAAACCCAGGTAGAGCATCCAGATCGAGCCGTCAACGCGCGCCAGCATGAACAGGCTCAGGCTCAGCACGACCAGCGACACTAGGGTGACGGCGCGCAGGCCGTAGTGGACGTTGAGCCAGCCGGCCAGTTGCGCAGCGACTATGGTGCCCAGGGACAGTGCGGTGATCGCCGCCTGCAGGTCGCTGCGCGCCCAGCCCATGGCCTGCTCCAGCGGGATGACCATGGAACTGAAGCTGTACAGCAGCAGCGAACTGGAACTGGTGGCCACGCCAACGATGGCCAGTATCAGCACATGCCAGCCGCGCTTGAACTCTTCATTGTTGAAATGCTTCATGCTCAAACCTCTGCCGAGTCAATCGGCACCGATGAAGACCGCCGCCTCGGCGCTTTTGCCAATGGTGTGTTCGCGGCGCGCGACGCCTGGCCGCCGGTGCGGTTCGCCGGACGCCAGGTCGTCTGGGTGGATCAGCGTCGGCCCGTTGCCCAGTCCGTCCAGGGCCACGGCAACCACGTCTTCGGCCTGGGGCAAGGGCATGCTCAGGGCGTTGGGAATGTTCAACCTGACCATAGCTTCGCGCATCGTCGGGGTATCCACGGTGCCGATGAGCAGGTTAAGCACGTCCACGCCCCGGTCCCGCCACTCGGCCCACAGCGACTCGCCGAGGTTCATCGCGAAGGCCTTGCTGGCGCTGTACATGGCCAGCTTGCGGATGCCGCCCAGGGCAGCCTGCGAACCAACCAGGATCACCCCTCCCCGGCCACGGCCAAGCATCCGCCCTCCGAAGGCATGACAGCACGCCATCGGCGTCGAGGCGTTGAGACGCAGCAGCGAGCTCCAGTCCTCCACCGAGGTGTCGAGGAAACGGGTAAGGAAAGGGTCGCCGCCGGCGTTGTAGACGAACAGGCCGATCTCGCGCTCCGCCACGGCGGCGAGCAGGCTACTCGCCGCATCGGCATGCGACAGGTCCTGGCTGACCACCAGCACCTCGACGCCATGGTGGGCAACCAGTTCCAGGCGCAGAGCGTCCAGGGCGTCCTGGCGCCGCGCCACCAGCACGCAGTTCAGGCCACGCGCCGCCAACTGGCGGGCGAACGCCGCGCCCACCCCGTGCGAGGCCCCGGCGATCAGCGCCCAGGGGCCGTATTTCCGTTTGAACGCCAGCGCATCGCTGGCTTGTTCGAGTTCACCCATCATTTGTACTCCTGGCCCAGAGGCCGCATAAGGGGGATGGAGCCGCGTGCCTAGATGGGCGGCAGGTCGATATGGCTGGCCGACGCGCCGATGGCGCTGCCACCGAATACCTGGACGCGACGTTCGATCTGCGCCATGAACAGGCGCAGCAAACGCTCGTCGTACTCCGACCCGGCATCACGGACGAAAGCCTCTAGGGCGGCGTCGATCTGCCCGTTGTCCTCGAAGCGCCGCCCCAGCAGCGCCTCGGCCTCCTCCCGCTCCAGGCGCCGCAGCTCAAGCTCCATGGCATCGGCGCGACCGAGGTACTCGACCAGCTTGAGCGCGGCGGAACGCCGGGACTTCTGGAACTCATCGCTCACCTCGATCCGCCCGACCGCGTCGGCGAGCATCGTCAGCAACTGGGCGTTCGCTCCCTCCTCGACGAGTGTCAGTGACGGCGTCTCTATGGCAATGCCCATCGCCTCGGCCAGGGCATGCACGACAACGCGGCGCAGGGCCAGGTCGAACTCGATGTAGGTGTCATGCGGGTCGCCCGGCTGCGGCGTGGCGACGGTGGCGGAGAACTGCATGGTGCTGACAGTGGAGAACAGCACCGTGTGGTAACGCACCACATCCGCATCGGCCGGCTCGTCGCTGACCTCCTGGTAATAGCGGTACAGCTCGCTGAAGGTCTCGCCCAGCGGCTCGTAGTTGTCGCGCATACGCGCCGAGGCCAGGTCCGCCAACGGGTCGCCGATCATGGCGAACTCGAAGTCGTAGAGAGCGTTGAGCTTGCCATCCGCGAACAGGTACTGGCCCGAGTCGTACTGCACGAAAGCGGCTCTGGTGCGGTGCCTGGGCACGTTGCGGCGTAGCCAGCCGAGGGCGAACTCGGCCAGCGGCTGTGGCCGAGTCTTGTTGCGCAGGTACAGCGGGTAATAAGCCTCCAGCCCGGCCAGGCTGATCTCGTCGGCGCCCTGCGGTAAGCGGACGCCCTTGGCCACGAACGGCTCCAGGGGCAATCGGTGCATGGCCGCCATGGCGCGCACGTACTGGCGGGCCAGTGCGCGGCGTTCATCGTCGCTGGCGGCGGTACCAACGTCGCGGGTCCCGGGCACCAGGTCCATGACGATAGCCGGCGGGTCCTCGCAGAAGCCATGGATATGCGGCACCGGGATACCCTGCTCGCCGAGCAGGCTGAGGATGTCCGCCTCTCGGCGCAGCTCCGGGAACGGGCTGACGTCGCCGCCGCGCTCGCCGCGGATGTGCAGGCGGAGGACTTCCTCCCCACGGCGCACGTCCAGGTTCCAGGCTGGCCGCCAGCGCGGCAGGCGCTGCATGGCCGTCACCTGGCCGCCACTCAGCCGTTCGACGAAGGTCCGCAGCTTCTGTTCGATGAGCGCTCCGGCGCTTTCTTGCGTGTCTAGCGATTGCATCCGCTTCTCCAGAAATTGCTCAGTGCTTCGCCCAGGCCGGGACCGCCGACCTGATCGAGCGCCACGCCTTTTTTCTTCGCCAGGTCGGCGGTATCCAGGTACTCGCGCCAGGCCTTGATCAGGCCCTGCCCGTCGAGTTCGTAGACCGCCACCATCGAATGCGGCATCGGCTTGCCACTGGACACCGCGTAGTCGTCGCGCTCGGTCATCACCAGGGTGTCGGAGGAAACCATGTGCCTGATGGTGCAGAGGTTGTGGCTGGTGTAGCTCATCTGTCGCTCGATCTCCCGGCGCAGTGCGGCGCGCCCACGAATGACCGGGCCGCCCGGCACCCAGAGCTGCCAGATAGCGTCCTCGGCCAGCATGGAGAGGATCTTGTCGACCTGCGGCCGCGACTGGGCGCTGCCATCGCCCCAGGCGGCGCAGAATTCGCGGATGAAGTTCTCTTGTAACAGTCCCATATCGGCTCCTGATGAAGGGGTCAGAGGTAAGCGCGCACGACCGGCACCATCGGCGTGGTGCAGCTCATGCCGCCGTCGACGCGCAATAGCGCGCCGTTGACGTAGCGGGATTCGTCCGAGGCCAGGTACAGCGCCATGCCGGCGATGTCCTCCGGCTCGCCGAGACGCGGAACGTTCTGGATATCGAGGAAGGCCGTCTGCATCGCCACGTTGGCCCAGCTCTCCATCGCCGGGGTACGGATCACGCCGGGGAGGATGGCGTTACAGCGGATACCGCGCTTGCCGAAGGTCGCGGCGATGCTCTGCACGTACCAGTTCAGCGCCGCCTTCGAGGCGCCGTAGCTGAACTGGGCGACCTCGCCGGCGATCGAGCTGGTCGACGAGGTGAAGATGATCGACCCCTCTCCCCTCCCCAGCATGTGCGGCAGGGCGTGCTTGCAGGCCAGCACGCCGCCGAGCACGTTGACCCGCATGTTGGCGTGGAACAGCTCCTCGTTGAAGTCGAGGAAATCCACATCGCGCAAGGTCGCCGGATTCTTGTTGACGGCATTGTTGAACAGCACGTCGAGATGCCCAAAAGCGTCGAGCGCAAGCGCGATCATCCGCCGCAGGTCATCTTCCACACCGACGTCGACCCGCAGCGCGATGGCGCGACCACCACTCTCGACTATGCCTTGCTCGACTTCCCGCGCCGCGTGTTCGTAGAGGTCGGTGACCACCACGCACGCGCCCTGCCCGGCGAACATCCGGGCCGTGGCCCGGCCGATGCCGCTGCCCGCTCCTGTGAGCACGGCGACCTTGCCTTCGAGACGTTGCATGACTTGGCTCTCCTCGGCTGGTTCAGCGGGTCTGTCCGCCGGCGATGGTCTGCGGATTGGCCTCGCGCTCGGCGATCGCCTCCTTGCGGTATCGGGTCGGGCCATTGCCGAACATGCCGTACTGGTCGCGGGTGAAGTCGTACAGCGAGTAGGAATCCTGCTGCGGGTTGTTCGGTGCGCCGTAAGCCTGGATGTTGTACTGCGCGCCAGCGCGAAACATTTCCCCGGCGTCATCCCAGGCGTCGTACAACGCGGCGCCGAAAGTATCCTCGTCGATGTAGTAGCGGCGCTGCTTCTGCGCGTGACGCACACCCTCCTTGCGTGTGGCCTCGACCACCCAGACGCGGTGCAACTCCCAGCGCTCGCAGGCCGGGTTGATGTGCTTGGCCATCAACTTGGTGTCCATGTCGCACTTCCACTTCAGGTCGTAGTTGCTGTAGGGGATGAACATTTCCTTCCTGCCCAACAGCTTCCAGTCGAAGCGGTCCATCTTCCCGGAGAAGAGGAAGATTTCGTCGTAGAAGGCCACTCCGCCGAACGCCGAGTTGGGCGTGTCGTAGGCGAACTCCGGAGCCTTGCGCACGCGACGCTGACCGGTCGAGTAGCTCCAGGCCGAACGCGCGCTCGTCACCGGGTCGAGGTAGTCCCAGTAGCCGGACGCCTGCCCGGCGGTGCGCGCCGGGGCGACGATGCGCGACCAGATACGCTGGGCGATGCGCGGATCGCGACCCGGCACCTCAAGCTGATAGAAGGGCTTCTCGCCCGTGGAGCGGTTGGTGTTGGTCAGGGTCGGACGCCCCTGGTTGACCACGTAGGCGCTGTGATTCCAGTCCCAGCCGTTCACGCCCTGATAGTTGAGGATGTAATTCCACATCACCTGCTGGCCGTCCTTCGGCAGCGGGAACGGCAGGCCACCGCGACAGGCTTCGGCAATGGAGAGGCCATCGTTGAACGACTTGCACTCGGGATCGCTGGCGTTGCGCTGGGTCGCGGCGAGAAACGCCTCGGGGAAGGCCGCGGTGCGGTGGGTCGGGTAGATATCCATGAAGTAGGTGTCGGGATTCTGCTTGAGCAGCCGCATCTGCCCGGCGGACAACTGGTCGGCGTACTGATCGGCATTGGCCGCGGTGATACGCAGCCGAGGCTGCTCCCCGTAGAACGGATTGGGCCAGCTGCCATCGCCAGGTTGCAGGCTGGCCGGTACCTTGAGCCCCCCTTCGTAGGGAGGAATGGTGCCCTCCGCGTTGCCGGCGGCGATGGCGCCGAAGCGCGTCAGCTTGCCGCCGAGGTCGTTGGGCGAATAGCTGTCGTCACCCAGCGCCGGGCCGGCCAGGGCGATGGCGAGCAGGCCCATCGTGTAGATGTTCGGTTGCATGGAAACCTCCATTCATGGTCTTGGGAAACGCCGGACAGGACGCGCCTTCGTCACGCACGCGATGTCATGGCGTTGCGCCGGCCGCGCGGCCGGCGGCGGATCAGAACGCGGTGCTCAGGGTCAGCGAGATCCAGTTGCGGTCGGACAGGCCGATATCGCCGGAGCCACCGACCACGGTCTTGCCCACACCGGGGATGTCGGCGTACTTGCGCGGGCTGCCGTAGCCGATGTAGGCCAGGGTCACGTCGTAGCGCTCGTCCAGCGTGCCCTTGACACCGATCTTGTAGCTGTACTTGCCTTCATTGCCGCCACCGGTGGCGGCATTGCCCGAAACGCCGTAGTCAAAGCTCATCGGCGCCGAGAGGTTCCAGCCGGGGAACACCCCCAGCCATTGCGGCGCGAAGTTGAAGGCGACACCGAAGTAGTTGCGCGTGGCACAGCCCCACTCCTTGTCCTGGCCTGCCGGGCAGCCACCGTAACCTTCGCCCTTGAAGAGGTCCTTGTGGTCGGTTACACGCTGCACGCGGCTGTAGGCCATCTCGGCGATGAAATTGCCGGTGTCGAAGTAGGCCGTACGCGGTAGCAGCCATAGACCGTTGACCACCAGGTGCCAGGTGTCGCCTCGCGCCCCCTGATTGTCCTGCGCGCTGAAATTGCTCGAAATCAGCGAGGCGTTGCGCCGGTAGGACAGATCCACCCCTAGCGAGCCGCCTCCCAGCAGCGGTCCGGCCGACCAGCTCAGCCCGTAGAGCTTGACGTTCTCGGCATAGACGTAGCGGGCAAAGCTGCTACCGACCTGCAGGCCCCAGGGGTTGTAGTCGTCGAATTCACGGTAGTAGGCGCTGATATCCGAATGCAGGAAATCGAGGCTGTAGGTCCCCATCACCCCCCAGTTGCCACGGTTGCCCGGGGTCAGCGGGTCGATCAGGGGGCGCGTGAAGCCGGGCGCGACCGGCAGCTGGTTCGGCCCTTCCAGGGCCACGTCGGCCGAGGCCAGGTAGGTACCGCCTTCCGGTGCGCGGGTGGTGTCCCACTCGAAGAAATACTGGGCGGCGAGAGACAGCCTGTCGGTCACCTGGGCCTGGGCCGAAAGCTGGGTCAGCGGCAGGAATATCTCGCGGGTTTCGGTACCGGGGTTGCTCACCGCCTTGCGCCCATCGAGCGGGGCCTGCGAGTAGGAAACGGCATGGCCGGCAATCAGCAAGCCGCTCCCCCAGTAGACGGTATGTCGGCCGGCGCGCAGGCTGACCGGCACATCGCCGAGATTGAGACGGGTGAAGGCGAAGGCGTCCAGCAGTTCTCCGCTGGGTCCCCGGTGGTAGCGCTTGGTGAAGCCGGAGTAGTCACCACCCCGGTAGCTCGGCGTGCTCGGCCCCGGAAAGGCCCCGGGATAGTAGACATTGCCCTGGGCGGTCTTCACCTCGCCATCCGTGTAGGCATGGTCGTACCAGGCGGCGGCGCTGACACGGAAACCGTGGTACTGCTGGTAGGCCAGCTCGAACTCGCTCATCAGGTCGAGGCGGTTGGTCACCGCATCGCCACGGTCGAACCTGGAGTCGGACTCGTCATAGGTGGCGTTGTTGGCCAGCGCGCGCTCCCGGCCCTCGGCCCGGACACCCAGGTTGTAACGCAGCGTGTTGTCCCAGCGCAGCTTCAGGTCCGGGTTGGCGGTCTCGAACTCCCGCGCCTGGAGCAGACCGCCGCAGGCCAGGGCTGCCGCCACACCAATCGCCAGGCGGCCTCCTATCAGGTTGGCACTCGACATCAGAAATCTCCGTCTCACTCGTTGTTGTTGTTTTCCGCCACCAAGGCGGCGCCCTCGACAGGAGCGCAATACGAGTAAACGGGAGGGGGGAGACGGCGACAACGAATCGGGCTATCGCCGAAATACAAAAGGCTATCGTCGAAATGCACGGGCAATCCGCACCAGGTATTTGATTATCAAATACCTGAAACATATTTTTATTGCTTCAAGATATCTGAACACAAGCCAATAATTTGTTCAAAATCCAAATGCGCCCTCCACAGGCTGGCCGCATCAATAAGAACAATTGGAGGTTAGCCATGAGCACATCGCCCTCGCTGGAAGACAAGTACGTCCAGCAGACCGGAAAAGCCCTGATGACCGGTGTCCAGGCGCTGGTGCGCCTGCCCCTGATGCAACGCCAGCGCGACCTCGCCAACGGTCTCGATACCGCCGGCTTCATTTCCGGCTACCGAGGCTCGCCGCTGGGCGGTTTCGACCAGGCGCTGTGGAAGGCTCGCGATCACCTCAAACAGCATCACACGCTGTTCCAGCCCGGCGTGAACGAAGACCTCGCCGCCACCTCGCTGTGGGGTACCCAGCAGGTCAACCTGTTCCAGGGCGCCAAGTACGACGGCGTGTTCGGCATGTGGTACGGCAAGGGTCCCGGCGTGGACCGCTGCGGCGACGTGTTCCGCCATGCCAACGCCGCCGGCACCTCGAAGTTCGGCGGTGTGCTGGCCATCGCCGGTGACGATCACGGCGCCCGCTCCTCCTCACTGCCACACCAGACCGAGCACATCTTCAAGGCGGTGATGATGCCGGTACTGGCGCCGTCCGGGGTGCAGGAGTACCTCGACTACGGCCTGCACGGCTGGGCCATGTCACGCTATTCCGGTTGCTGGGTGGCGCTCAAGGCGGTGGCCGATACCGTGGAAAGCGCGGCCATCGTCGACCTCGACATCAATCGCGTGCAGCCGATCATTCCCGACTTCAAACTGCCGGAGGGTGGCCTCAACATCCGCTGGCCGGACCCGCCGCTGGCGCAGGAACAGCGCCTGCTGGAACACAAGCTGTACGCGGCGCTGGCCTATGCGCGGGCCAACCACCTCGACCGCATCGTGCTCGACTCGCCCAAGGCGCGCATCGGCATCATCACCTCTGGCAAGTCCTACCTGGACGTCTGCCAGGCGTTGAACATCCTCGGTATCGACGACGATCTGACGCGGCAGATCGGCCTGCGCCTGTACAAGGTCGGCATGGTCTGGCCGCTGGAGGCCGAGGGCGTGCGCCAGTTCGCCGAGGGGCTGGAGGAGATCGTGGTGGTCGAGGAGAAACGCCACATGATCGAATACCAGCTCAAGGAGGAGCTGTACAACTGGCGCGAAGACGTGCGCCCGCGCATCGTCGGCAAGTTCGACGACAAGGGCGAGTGGAGCCTGCCGCACACCGACTGGCTGCTGCCGGCAATCAACGACCTGACTCCGGCGCAGATCGCCCGGGCCCTGGCCAGGCGCATCCTGCGCCTGCATCCGAATGGCTCGCTGCAGGTACGCCTGGCGGTGCTGGAAGCCCAGCTCGGCTGCAAGCAGCAGTTCAACAACCTGATGGAGCGCGTGCCACACTACTGCTCCGGCTGCCCACACAATACCTCCACCAAGGTCCCGAACGGCAGCCGTGCCCTGGCCGGTATCGGCTGCCACTACATGGCCGCCTGGATCTACCCACAGACCCAGACCTTCAGCCAAATGGGTGGCGAAGGCGTGGCCTGGATCGGCCAGGCGCCATTCACGGAAACCCGCCACGTGTTCGCCAACCTCGGCGACGGCACCTACTTCCACTCCGGGTTGCTGGCCATCCGCGCCTCCGTGGCGGCCAAGGTGCCGATCACCTACAAGATTCTCTACAACGACGCAGTGGCGATGACCGGCGGCCAGCCGGTGGACGGCACGCTGACCGTGCCGCAGATTTCCCGCCAGCTCGCCGCCGAAGGCGTGCAACGGATCGTGGTGGTCAGCGATGACCCGGACAAGTACCAGGATGTGAAAGACCTGGCTCCCGGCGTGCCGGTCTATCGCCGTGACCGGATGGACGAAGTGCAGGACGAGCTGCGCCAGTTCGCAGGAGTCTCCGCGCTAATCTACGACCAGACCTGCGCCGCCGAGAAGCGTCGCCGGCGCAAGCGCGGCAAGTTCCCCGACCCGGCACGCCGGGTGATGATCAACGAGGCGGTGTGCGAGGGCTGCGGCGATTGCAGCAGCAAGTCCAACTGCATGTCGGTGGTCGCGGTGGAAACCGAATACGGCCGCAAGCGCGAGATCGACCAGTCTTCCTGCAACAAGGACTTCACCTGCCTATCCGGTTTCTGCCCGAGCTTCGTCACCGTCGAAGGCGGCAAGCTGCGCAAGCCCAAGGCCCTGGCACAAAACGCCGAGGACGTCTGGGAGCTGCCTGAACCAGTGGCGCCGAGACTGGAGCAACCCTATAGCATCCTGGTCACCGGCGTCGGCGGCACCGGTGTGGTCACCATCGGCGCCCTGCTCGGCATGGCCGCCTTCCTCGAAGGCAAAGGGGCGCTGAACCTGGACATGGCCGGCATGGCGCAGAAAGGTGGTGCGGTGTGGTCGCATATCCGCATCGCCGCCCGCCAGGAGCAACTGTTCGCCCCACGTATCGCCGAAGGCGAAGCTAGCCTGCTGCTGGGCTGCGACCTGGTGGTCAGCGCCAACAGCGAGACTCTGGCCAAGCTGCGCCAAGGCGTGACCCACGCCCTGGTCAACAGCGAAGAAAGCATCACCAGCGCCTTCGTCCGTACCTTCGCCCGGCAGGCGGAAAGTGGCGATCTGCAGGCCAACCCGGACCCGCAGTTCCGTACCCAGGGCATGGCCGCGCAGATCGGCGAGACGGTTGGAGAGGGTCAGGCGACCTTCATCGACGCCAGCAAGATCGCCACTGCGCTGATGGGCGACTCCATCGCCACCAACACCTTCATGCTTGGTTACGCCTACCAGAAAGGCTGGCTGCCAGTGGGTGAGGCCTCCCTGCTACAAGCCATCGAGCTGAACGGCACAGCGGTCGAATTCAACCGTGCCGCCTTCGCCTGGGGCCGCCGTGCCGCCGTCGACCTGCCACGGGTGCAAGGCAAGCTCGCCGCGGGCAAGGTCGAGAGCCGCGACCGGCAGCTCTCGCAGAACCTGGACGAAATCGTCGCCCGTCGCAGCGAGTTTCTCACCGACTACCAGGACGCGGCCTACGCCGAACGCTACCGCAAGCGCGTCGAGCGCTTCTGCGTCGCGGAAAGCGCCCTGACCGGCCAGCCCGGCGCTCTCACCGAGGCGGTAGCGCGCCATTACTTCAAGGTCCTGGCGATCAAGGACGAATACGAAGTGGCCCGCCTGTTCACCAACGGCGAATTCCTCGGGAAGATCGAGGCGACCTTCGAGGGTGACTATCGCCTGAACTTCCACCTCGCCCCGCCGCTGCTGAACAAGACCACGCCGGGCGTGGAGCCGGCCAAGCGCAGCTTCGGCCCGTGGATGCTCAAGGGCTTCAAGATCCTGGCCAAACTGAGGCGCGTGCGCAATACCTGGCTCGATCCCTTCGCCCATACCCACGAGCGCAAGGTGGAGCGCGAGTGGTTGCTCGGCTACGAACAGCTCCTCGACGAACTGTTGGCGTCGCTTAGCCAGGACAAGCTCGAACTTGCCGTGAAGCTGGCCGAGCTGCCGGATGCGGTGCGCGGCTACGGCGCGGTCAAGGAGCGCTACCTGGCCCACGCCCAGGAGCAGAAGGCACGCCTGCTGGATCAATGGCGCAATGGCCAACCGTTCCATGACGTCGGCCAGGCGGTACGCATTCATGCGACCCAGCTTTGATCGTCGGTCCGCAGGCTTCGAGCAGCGTCCACCGGGTTCAGCACGGGCAGAAGGCGCGTGAGCATGTCCGGAAACTACCGCATCTCCCAGCTCGCCCGCGAGCTGGAAGTGACCACGCGCACTATCCGTTTCTATGAGGAACAGGGACTGCTGACGCCCGCTCGGCGTGGCCTGGAGCGTGTCTATTCACCGCGCGACCGGACCGTCCTGAAGCTGATCCTGCGAGGCAAACGCATCGGCCTCTCACTAGCCGAGTGCAAAGAATTGATCGATATGTACGCCCCCTCCGGAGGCAACCGCAGGCAGTTGGACCACCTCTAGGAGAAGATCGCCGGACGCCGCCAGCAACTCGAGCGGCAACTGCTCGACATCCAGCAGATGCTGCGAGAACTGGACAAGGCCGAACAACACTGCCGAAACACACTTGTGGCGGCCCGGGATGACACCCCCAACATCGATAATGACAACAGGAGATTGGAACTATGAGCAACTTGCCCGGCCTGAACTTCTTCCTCGGTGAGGAAATCGACATGCTGCGTGATTCGGTCGCTGGCTTCGCCGCCAAGGAGATCGCCCCACGTGCGGAAGAAGCCGACCGCACCGATCAGTTCCCCATGGACCTGTGGCGCAAGTTCGGCGACATGGGCCTGCTCGGCCTGACCGTTCCCGAGCAATACGGCGGCTCGGGGATGGGCTACCTGGCGCACATGGTCGCGATGGAGGAGATCTCTCGCGCGGCGGGTGGTATTGGCCTGTCCTATGGCGCCCACTCCAACCTCTGCGTCAACCAGATCAACCGCAACGGCACTGCCGAGCAGAAGGCCAAGTACCTGCCCAAGCTGGTCTCCGGCGAACATATCGGCGCCCTGGCCATGAGCGAGCCGAATGCCGGCTCCGACGTGGTGTCGATGAAGCTGCGCGCCGAGAAACGCGGCGACCGCTACGTGCTCAACGGCAACAAGATGTGGATCACCAATGGCCCTGACTGCGACATCCTGGTGGTCTACGCCAAGACCGACCTGGCCGCTGGCGCCAAGGGCATGACCGCCTTCATTCTCGAAACCAACACCCCGGGCTTCTCCGTGGCGCAGAAGCTCGACAAGCTGGGTATGCGCGGCTCGCATACCGGCGAACTGGTGTTCCAGGATGTCGAGGTTCCCGCAGAGAACGTGCTCGGTCAGGTCGGTGAGGGTGTCAAGGTACTGATGAGCGGCCTCGACTACGAACGAGCCGTGCTCTGCGGTGGCCCGCTGGGCCTGATGCAGGCGGCCATGGACGTGGTCGTGCCCTATATCCACGACCGCAAGCAGTTCGGCCAGAGCATCGGCGAGTTCCAACTGATCCAGGGCAAGGTCGCCGACATGTACACCACCCTGCAGGCCAGCCGCGCCTATCTCTACTCGGTCGGCAAGCACCTCGACGCCCAAGGCACCGATCATGTCCGCCAGGTCCGCAAGGACTGCGCCGGGGTGATCCTGTATGCCGCGGAGAAGGCTACCTGGCTGGCCGGCGAAGCGATCCAGATCCTTGGCGGCAACGGCTATATCAACGAGTTCCCGGTGGGGCGCCTATGGCGCGACGCCAAGCTCTACGAGATCGGCGCCGGCACCAGCGAAATCCGCCGCATGCTGATCGGCCGCGAGCTGTTCAACGAGACCAAATAAGCCCGTGTAGCCCGGATGCAATCCGGGGAACCCTGTCCCGGATTGCATCCGGGCTACGAGATGGAGCGCCGAAGATGGCCATCCTGCACACCCAGATCAATCCCCGTTCCCCCGAGTTCGCCGCCAACAGCGCGGCCATGCTCGAGCAGGTCGTCGACCTGCGCGCCCTACTCGCCCGCCTGCACGAGGGCGGCGGCGAGAAGGCCCAGGCGCGCCATACCGCGCGCGGCAAGCTGCTGCCGCGCGAACGCATCAACCGCCTGCTGGATGCCGGCTCGCCCTTCCTCGAGATCGGCCAGCTCGCCGCCCATGAGGTCTACGGCGAAGACGTGCCGGCAGCCGGGGTCATCGCCGGTATCGGCCGCGTCGAAGGCGTCGAGTGCATGATCGTGGCCAACGACGCCACGGTAAAAGGCGGCAGCTACTACCCGCTTACGGTGAAGAAGCACCTGCGTGCCCAGGCCATCGCCCGCGAAAACCGCCTGCCGTGCATCTATCTGGTGGACTCCGGTGGCGCCAACCTGCCGCGCCAGGACGAGGTGTTCCCGGACCGTGAGCACTTCGGGCGCATCTTCTTCAACCAGGCCAATATGAGCGCGCTGGGCATTCCGCAGATCGCCGTGGTGATGGGCTCCTGCACCGCCGGTGGCGCCTACGTGCCGGCCATGAGCGACGAGACCATCATGGTGCGCGAACAGGCCACCATCTTCCTCGCCGGCCCGCCGCTGGTGAAGGCCGCTACCGGCGAAGTGGTTACCGCCGAGGAATTGGGCGGCGCCGATGTGCACTGCAAGATCAGCGGCGTGGCCGATCACTACGCCGAGGACGACGAACACGCCCTGGCCCTGGCCCGGCGCTGCATCGCCAACCTCAACTGGCGCAAGCTCGGCCAGCTCGACAGCCGCGCGCCCATCGCCCCGCGCTACCCGGCCGAGGAACTGTACGGGGTGATTCCGGCTGACGCCAAACAGCCCTTCGATGTGCGCGAGGTGATCGCCCGGATCGTCGACGACTCGCAACTGGATGAATTCAAGGCGCTGTTCGGCACCACCCTGGTCTGCGGTTTCGCCCGCATCAACGGCTATCCGGTGGCGATCCTGGCGAACAACGGCATTCTGTTCGCTGAAGCCGCACAGAAAGGTGCGCACTTCGTCGAGTTGGCCTGCCAGCGCGGCATCCCGCTGCTGTTCCTGCAGAACATCACCGGCTTCATGGTGGGCAAGAAGTACGAGGAAGGCGGCATCGCCAAGCATGGCGCCAAGCTGGTCACCGCCGTGGCCTGCGCCCAGGTGCCAAAATTCACCGTAATCATTGGTGGCAGCTTCGGCGCCGGTAACTACGGCATGTGCGGCCGCGCCTACGACCCGCGCTTCCTGTGGATGTGGCCCAACGCACGAATCGGCGTGATGGGCGCGCAGCAGGCTGCCGGCGTACTGGTGCAGGTCAAGCGCGAACAGGCGCAGCGTGCCGGCCAGCCGTACTCCGACGAAGACGAGCAACGTTTGAAGCAGCCCATCGTCGAGCAGTATGAGCAGCAGGCGCACGCCTTCTATTCCAGCGCTCGGCTGTGGGACGACGGTGTGATTGATCCGGCGCAGACCCGCGAAGTGCTCGGCCTGGCCCTGTCCGCCAGCCTCAACGCGCCGATCAAGCCGACCCGCTTCGGCGTGTTCAGGATGTAAGGCTGCAGGCTTCAGGCCGCAGGCAAACCGCTTGCAGCCTGTGGCCTGAAGCCATAGGAGCTTTTATGACCGACTTCACCACCGTACAACTGGAACAAGACCCGCGCGGTTTCGCCACCCTGTGGCTGAACCGCGCGGAGAAGAACAACGCCTTCAACGCCGAGATGATCCGCGAGCTGATCCTCGCCCTCGACGCGGTGGCGGCGGACAGCTCGCTGCGCTTTTTGCTGCTGCGCGGACGCGGCAAGCACTTCTCCGCTGGCGCCGACCTGGCCTGGATGCAGCAGGCCGCCGGCCTCGACTACAACGCCAACCTGAGTGATGCCCGCGAGCTGGCCGAACTGATGTACAACCTGCACGGTCTGAAGATCCCCACCCTGGCCGTGGTGCAAGGCGCGGCCTTCGGCGGTGCGGTGGGCCTGGCCAGTTGCTGCGACATGGCCATCGGTGCCGAGGACGCGCTGTTTTCCCTGTCCGAAGTACGCATCGGCCTGGCTCCGGCGGTGATCAGCCCCTTCGTCGTGCAGGCCATCGGCGAGCGCGCGGCCAAGCGCTACGCGCTGACCGCCGAGCGCTTCGATGGCAAGCGCGCCCGCGAACTGGGCCTGCTCGCCGAGTGCTTCCCGGCCGATGAGCTGGACGCCCAGGTCGAAGCCTGGGTGGCCAACCTGCTGCAGAACAGCCCACAGGCCATGCGCGCCAGCAAGGACCTGCTGCGCGAAGTCGGCAGCGGCGTGCTGAGCCCGGCTCTGCGCCGCTACACCGAAAGCGCCATCGCCCGCATCCGCGTCAGCGCCGAGGGCCAGGAAGGCCTGCGCGCTTTCCTCGACAAACGCAAACCGAGCTGGCAGGAGCACCAAGCATGAGCCTCAAGCATATCGACACCCTGTTGGTCGCCAACCGCGGCGAGATCGCCTGCCGGGTGATGCGCACCGCCAAGGCCCTGGGCCTGAAGACCGTGGCCGTGCACAGCGCCATCGACGCAGCCGCGCGCCACGTGCGCGAGGCCGACCTGGCCATCGACCTGGGCGGCGCCAAGCCGGCCGACAGCTACCTGCTGATCGACAAGCTGATCGCCGCGGCCCAGGCCAGCGGCGCCCAGGCCATCCATCCCGGCTACGGCTTCCTCTCGGAGAACGCCGGCTTCGCCCGCACCATCGAGGCAGCCGGCCTGCTGTTTCTCGGCCCGCCGGCCAGCGCCATCGACGCTATGGGCAGCAAGTCCGCGGCCAAGGCGCTGATGGAGCAAGCCGGCGTGCCCCTGGTGCCCGGCTACCACGGCGAGGCCCAGGACCTGGAGAGCTTCCGCGCCGCCGCCGAACGCATCGGCTACCCGGTGCTGCTCAAGGCCACCGCCGGTGGCGGCGGCAAGGGCATGAAGGTGGTCGAGCGCGAAAGCGAGCTGGCCGAGACCCTGGCCTCGGCCCAGCGCGAGGCCCAGGCCGCCTTCGGCGACGCGCGCATGCTGGTGGAGAAATACGTGCTGCAGCCGCGCCACGTGGAGATCCAGGTGTTCGCCGACCAGCACGGCAACTGCCTGTACCTCAACGAGCGCGACTGCTCGATCCAGCGCCGCCACCAGAAGGTGGTCGAAGAAGCCCCCGCCCCCGGCCTGAGCCCCGAGCTGCGCCGCGCCATGGGCGAGGCGGCGGTCAAGGCCGCGCAGGCTATCGGCTATGTCGGCGCCGGCACCGTGGAGTTCCTGCTCGACGCCCGTGGCGACTTCTTCTTCATGGAAATGAACACCCGCCTGCAGGTGGAGCACCCGGTCACCGAGGCCATCACCGGCCTCGACCTGGTGGCCTGGCAGATCCGCGTGGCCCGTGGCGAGGCGCTGCCGATCACCCAGGAACAGGTGCCGCTGAACGGCCACGCCATCGAGGTGCGCCTGTACGCGGAAGACCCGGACAACGACTTCCTGCCCGCCACCGGCACCCTGGCGCTGTACCGCGAGGCCGCCGCCGGCCCCGGCCGCCGCACCGACAGCGGCGTGGCCGAAGGCGACAGCGTCTCGCCCTTCTACGATCCCATGCTGGGCAAGCTGATCGCCTGGGGCGAGAACCGCGAGGAAGCGCGCCTGCGCCTGCTGGCCATGCTCGACGAGACTCTGGTCGGCGGCGTGCGCACCAACCTGGCGTTCCTGCGCCGCGTGCTGGCCCACCCGGCCTTCGCCGCCGCCGAACTGGATACCGGCTTTATCCCGCGACACCAGGAGGTGCTGCTGCCGCCCCCCGGCGAACTGCCGGACGCCTTCTGGCAGGCGGCCGCCGAGGCCTTCGCCCAGAGCGAGCCGCTGCGCCAGCGCCACGACGACGCCCATTCGCCCTGGGCGGCCAACAGCGGTTGGCGCGCCGGCGGCCCGGTGGAGATCGAGCTGCACCTGTCCTGCAACGGCCACGAGCGCAAGGTGCGCGCCAACGGCGGCGCCCGCCTGCACAGCGACAGCCTGAGCCACATCGACGAACAAGGCCTGCAGCGCCGCCTGCACGCCATCCGCCAGGGCGATACCCTGCACCTGGAATGGCACGGCGAGCTGCACGCGGTCAGCCGCTTCGACCCGATCGCCGAAGCCGAGGCCAGCCACCAGCATCATGGCGGCCTGACCGCGCCGATGAACGGCAGCATCGTCCGCGTGCTGGTGGAGTCCGGGCAGAGCGTCGAGGCCGGCAGCGCCCTGGTGGTGCTGGAGGCGATGAAGATGGAACACAGCATCCGCGCGCCCCATGCCGGCACGGTCAAGGCACTGTACTGCGGCGAAGGCGAGATGGTCGGCGAAGGCACCGTGCTGGTGGAGCTGGAGGGCGTCGAGTGAACCTTCCAGAATCAGTCAGGATCGTCGAAGTCGGCCCCCGCGACGGCCTGCAGAATGAGAAGCAACCCATCAGCGTCGCCGACAAGGTGCGCCTGGTGGACGACCTCAGCGCCGCCGGCCTGAGCTACGTGGAAGTCGGCAGCTTCGTCTCGCCCAAGTGGGTGCCGCAGATGGCCGGCTCCGCCGAAGTGTTCGCCAGCATCCAGCGCCAGCCGGGCGTCACCTACGCCGCCCTGGCGCCCAACCTGAAAGGCTTCGAGGCCGCCCTCGCGGCCGGCGTGGAAGAAGTGGCGGTGTTCGCCGCCGCCAGCGAGGCCTTCTCGCAGAAGAACATCAACTGCTCGATCAAGGACAGCCTGGAACGCTTCGTGCCGCTGATGGAAGCCGCCAAGGCCCACGGCATCCGCGTGCGCGGCTACGTTTCCTGCGTGCTGGGCTGCCCCTATGAGGGCGAGGTGGCACCCGAGCAGGTCGCCAGCGTGGCCCGTGAGCTATTCGCCATGGGCTGCTACGAAATCTCCCTGGGCGACACCATCGGCACCGGCACCGCCGGCAAGACCCGCCACCTGATCAACGTGGTCGGCCGCGAAGTGCCACGCCACCTGCTGGCCGGGCACTTCCACGACACCTACGGCCAGGCCCTGGCCAATATCTACGCCAGCCTGGAGGAAGGCATCAACGTGTTCGACAGCTCGGTGGCCGGCCTCGGCGGCTGTCCCTACGCCAAGGGCGCCACCGGCAACGTCGCCAGCGAGGACGTGCTCTACCTGCTCGACGGCCTCGGTATCCACACCGGCATCGATATGGATCGACTGATCGCCGCCGGCCAGCGCATCTGCTCCGTGCTGGACAAGCCCAACGGCTCGCGAGTGGCCCGAGCGCTGGGCAGACACTAGTCCATGTCCTCGACGAGAGAACAGGGTTCTTAAACAACAAGTTTTCTGCCGTATGGCAGAACGTGGTGTCTTCCCGCAAAGACATGGCACCACGCTTTTTATTCGGAGGTAAACATGCAGAACGTCGTCATCGTGGCCGCAACCCGTACCGCCATCGGCACCTTCCAAGGCAGCCTGGCCAGTTTTACCGCTGCCGAGTTGGGCAGCATCGTAATTCGTGCCCTACTGGAGAAAACCGGCCTGGATCCGGCCAGCGTCGACGAAGTGATTCTCGGCCAGGTACTCACCGCGGGCTGTGGGCAAAACCCAGCTCGCCAGGCGGCAATCAATGCCGGCCTGCCGCATAGCGTGCCCGCCCTGACCGTGAACAAACTATGCGGATCAGGGTTGAAAACCGTCAGCCTGGCGGCCCAGGCGATCCGCTGCGGAGACGCCGAAGTAGTGATAGCCGGCGGTATGGAGAGCATGAGCCAGGCTCCCTACGTGCTAGCCAAAGCTCGTACTGGCCTGCGCATGGGTCACGCCCAGCTCGCCGACTCGTTGCTACAGGATGGCCTGTTCGATGCTTTCAATGACTACCACATGGGCATCACCGCGGAGAATCTGGTCGACTGCTACCAACTGACCCGCGAGGAACAGGACGCCTACGCCGCACGTTCCCAGCGCCTGGCCTGTGCAGCCATCGAAGCCGGTCGTTTCAAGAGCGAAATCACCCCGGTGGCAATTCCTCAGCGCAAAGGTGAGCCACTGCTCTTCTCCACTGACGAACAGCCACGAGCCGGAACTTCCGCCGAATCTCTCGCCAAGCTCAAGCCAGCATTCAAGAAGGATGGCAGCGTAACCGCCGGCAACGCCTCAACCATCAATGATGGTGCAGCCGCAGTACTCTTGATGAGCGCAGAAAAAGCCAAGACTCTCGGCCTGCCGGTGCTGGCAACCATCCAGGCCTATGCCAGTGCCGGTGTTGACCCGCAGATCATGGGCATCGGTCCCGTCTCCGCCAGCAAAACGTGCCTGGAGAAAGCTCGCTGGTCCTTGGACGATCTTGACCTTATAGAAGCCAACGAGGCGTTTGCCGCTCAGGCTCTTTCAGTCGGCAAGGAGCTGAATTGGGATATCGACAAAGTCAATGTCAATGGCGGCGCTATCGCTCTCGGTCATCCAATAGGAGCATCTGGCTGCCGTGTATTGGTCAGCCTCATCCACGAAATGATCCGACGCGACGCCAAGAAAGGCTTGGCCACCCTGTGTATCGGTGGAGGCCAAGGTATCGCCTTGGCGCTTGCAAGGCCCTAAACATTACTTAAGTGCTCACATTGGCTAATTACACATTGCGGCTTATTAGTCAGTCGGTACTTCATCAACTCTTGGACGGTCGTAATGAACACCGCTACAGCGACTTGTAACCTGTTGCCGATGACAGCAAGAGTAGCGTCTAGCGTAGACCATGCCTCCTCACATCAACTGGTGAGGCAGGTTGCCCTGACGCTGTTCAGCGAACTAGGCTTTCATAATGTCAGCTTGCGAAAACTGGCTAGCACATTGGGGATGCAGCCCGGGTCACTTTACAACCACATAGAGGGTAAGCAAGAGTTGCTGTTCGAGCTAATCGACGAATATGAAACAGACTTGCTCGACGCCATTAAAATTGATCTACCGACAGGTGGCTCCCCCGACCATAAGCTCTCTGCTTACATCCGCTCATATTTCAGCTTCAATGCTTCGAACCCACAACGTCGCTCCATCGCACAACTCGAACTCAGAAACCTAAATCCAAAGCAACAAAAGGTCATTGAGGCCACCCGTGCAGAGTACACACTCATACTCGACGAAATAATTCAGTACGGTATACGGACTCAATCATTCAGCCCCATCTTTCCCCAAGCAATCACACACCTGATTCTGTCAATGCTGACTGAAATGAGCAAGCAAACAAAAAGCAGTGCCACTCTCACAATTGAAGATGCTACGACCCTACTCCAAGAGGCTGCGCTTAGAATCCTAAATACCTGACATAGCGCGGCCACACAACACAAACTAAGCACCACAGTAAACACCTAGCCCCAAGAACAGATCGGCAAAGACGTAACCGTAGAGAACAGCGCCATGACTCATCAAGATGCAATATTTGCTTTAATACTAAGCGCACAAATTCATCAAACTCACAGAGCCATAAAGAATACCGCTCGCCGCTGCGCCAAACGCCTACCGAAAAATAATCGCACGCTGATGCTAACCATAGCCAGGAGTCCACGCCCATTGGACATGATAGCTTTCATTGAGCGCTCTCTAGACAGCACCTCCATGCATTCCCCGCAATGCGTGGATCCGTTGAAGCAATAGAATCCAGCATCCCGACGAGCGGCAAAATTTGCACTTGACTCCAACTACCACGAGGGTATATTCCATCGAGCAAGGCTTCCAAAAAAACAACAAAACTAGAGCAAGCTAAACATGTCCATAAAAATATCTTCTATTTTCTTCTTTTCTGTCCTGCTGGCAGGATGTGCAGAATTTGGCGATGTGCAAAAAAGCTCAACAGGCTTATCGCATCCTCATTGCCAACATCACGTGAGCAGTTGTGCCCCTCCTGCTCCAGTATCTTGGCATAACGCTTTTTTATAATCATGCCACCCGTCTCCTCATGACCTTTTGTAGCAGTTACCATTAATGCGGCTGGCAACTCATCTTGGCAACAAGTAACCTCCCTACGTAACTTGACACCCCACCAGCAGCGCTGATGTAGTGCCTAGGCTGGTACGGGTGCCATTGGCATCCCCCAAGACCGATTAGCTCCGGGTAGGTCGGTCGGATCCTCGGGTTCGGAGCCCTCTTCACTTCGGGACATCACTCCCTCTTCCCATATGTGTATATCGTGGAAGCGGATGACCACTGTTACCCACCCAGGCACCTGTGGTCATCCGCTTCGGCGGCCATATTCAGTGCCGGCACCCGCCGGCGAAACACTGGGTGCCTTTTGTGCTCGGATGCGTGCCTATCCATTCCGACCCAGGCCACGACAAGGGTCGGCTGGCGAATCGTGACGTGGTGAGACGAGGCCTTGCCAGGCGCCCGTTCCACCACTGCGCAGGACCGTCGGAGGTGGCTTTCCTGTTCCTCGCCCGGCGCTCCGCCGGGCCAGCTCTTCACTTTTTCATTCCAGTCGCGCGCGGCATCGCCCCGCTGTCGCTGGACTGGGCCACCCTGAATACGGCCCGCGAGGGAACCCCACGATGAACAAGGCACTCATATCTGGCAGAATCCGCACCTTCCCTAAAGATCGCCGCCTCGCTATGCCTTTGCCCTACCAGGTCATGCGTCTGTTCACATCGCCAGAGGGCCATCTGGTCGAAATCAGCTACCTACGCGGGCAAGCCGGCACACCGAAGCCCACCCACGAATGGCTCTGGGTCACCGACCAGTCCGTTACTACATTGCGCCCCCGGCACAGCGCTGGCGAAACGCAGCAGGTGTGGGTTTTCCGCGAAGCGCACCTGCAACTCGACGGCCAGCACGCGGAACTGGCGTGGATCAACGGCCAGCAGCTCAGCCTTACGCCGAGCCCGACGCTGCCCTCGGAGCAACGCCAGCTCATCCACAACCATCTGAGTTGAATCAGCTAACCGCGGGTCAGCTCCGCACGAGCTTCTGCAGCGCCCCGTCCGGATCATAGACACGCAACTGCGACGGTGACCTAGCCGAACTGCGATAGATCACCAGATTGGTTCCACCCGGCTGCGCCTGCGAGGGGAAGAGAATGCCGTCCAGACCTGCAGCCACCACGTCGTCGACGGGTACTGGTGAAGTCGCAGATGCTGCGAATCAACGGCCATCTGGAAACAGTGGATGGCGTGCGTCATGCAATCGCCGGTAGGCTGACCGACCTCAGTCCGTTGCTAACCGACCTCAATGTCCACAGCCGGGATTTTCAGCGAGGCCGTGTATAGAATAAATAACGGCGAATGGCGATCCCCGAGCCCCCGTCTCACCAGGTAGCCTTGAGCACCCATTAGCCTCCTTCTGCCCCACCTTGCCTATGGGCAAAAAACATGTCCATAATGTTGTCCACAGCGGCAAGAACGCTGGGAAAAATATACATTTAGATCAATAGCTTAGGATTTGAGTGCTGTTCCCATCACCCGCTCCAGACAGCCAAGCAAAAGCCCCGTCATCACTGATGGGGCTTTTTCGTTTCTGGCGCTTGCAGGGCTTGACCGCAAGGGTTTGGGCCGGGAAATATGGCGCTTTGCGATCAGACGGGAAAGACGCTAGACAGGAAAATAAATCTGTCCCCTTTTTCGCTCGGGTGCATTCGGCTTGATCCTCCTTGTTAGCTTTATTTAAGTTCGGCTAGGTAAATAAACTCCTGCACCACAATTCGAATCTGTGGACATATTTTATCTATGTCGTGTCTTACTGCATTGAATCTGCGGCTGTGGGCAGATTTATCCCCAATATCTTTCAGGTACGGTAATGCCTGCCTTGCGTTTCGACTTAAGTTCCATGTCGGCTCTGAAAGAGTATTTGATATTAGGTCGGACAAGTAAAAGAAGTCGCCAGTGCTGTTTTTAATGCTATTTGCGATACCTTTGCTTTCAAAGGACTCAATTATGAGCGTTTCAATAAATCTTCTTATCATAACGGCGCAAGCGTCGTACCAGCCGTTTGTGTATGCACCGTTTATCTGGTGAGTGATTTTTTCAATATAGCCGCGTGTGCCTCTCACCAGTGCAAGTGGCACCACAGGCTGGCCAATAGCGTGTAGCCCGTCCTCGGGTGGAAGTAACGTGTCGGCGCAATCTCGTTCTATTGCACTGACGAAACCTTTAATTTTGTCGGATGGAAACATAATTTCACTTGTTAAAGTCTTTTAAGTGTCTCGCCATGCTCTCAAATATTTTATTTATCTGCTCCGCCGAGGACTCTGGTGAGATATGTAGCTGGATATTTATGTGAAGCTCTGGAGCGTTCGCTAGCACAGTTGGGCTAGGGGGACTAGGAATTGAGGCGGGCGCTGGCGTCAATGGGTGAGTCGGCATTGACTCGTTTTGAGCAGGTACATCGATCTGAGGTTTAACTGCTGCTCTTGATCTTGCACTAGATTTTGGAGATGTGATCTTGCCCAGCACGAGTGGACACCCCGTTAAGCGATAAACTGCAACGAGGTGAACCATGGCAAGAACCGCTACCCCGATGAAACAGAACCGTAC
>NZ_SCFY01000015.1 GCF_007049795.1 Ectopseudomonas mendocina | reverse complement strand
GTAAGCGTCCGCCGAACTCACCTTGCGTGATTCAGGCAGGTACCCACTGATGCGGCAGTAGTTGGCCGATCTCACTCGCCCGCTGCGTCGGCAGTCGCCCCCGCCCTTGTTGACGAGTGGCACGAATTCGGGCCCCATCAACTCGTTGAACTCGTCGGCATGAACATTGATCGGGACTCTTGCTCCAGCCATCTCGCCGGGCAGCCCGTCATCAATGCCGAATTTGTAAATGTGACCGGCAATCGATACCAGATCCGAAAACATCGAGTTGCCGACGGCGGCTGCCACTTCTGCATCCGACAGGGCATCGAGGCCGACATAAACCACGGCTCTTTTGCGGACCACCTGCATCCAATCGAAGATGGGCCTGGGGTCGTTCAGGTCGGAGTAGTTCGGTGCGAGCAGCTGTGCGGTTTTGCCGGTGGTGAGCTTTTCCAGCAATGGCAAAAGGCTCGCGACGATCTTGTCGAAGTACGTCCGATCGTATCTGACGGCGCTGCGCAGGCCGTCGAGCACCGGGTCGTAGGTGCGTACCTGTGAGAGGTATTGCTCCAGCGCGACCACGCGCTTTTCCCGGCCCAGCATGTGGCGGGGGATGTTCTTGTCGTTCAGCCTGCCTTCCAGCTGGACGATGATTTCCCAGGCCTTCGGCTCGGTGTGGGCGAAATAGTGGGCGGCGTATTCGAGGAACAGCGCGTCGATGTTGACGACGTGCCGCTGAATCAGCAGGTAGTCCGGGCGCTGGCCCAACTCGACCAGGGCACGGGCAATGATGTTGACGAACCTCCACGCGAACTCCCTGAAGGCCGCACTGTTGCCTTCACCGGAGAGCTGCCCGGCGATACGCGTCGCCACCTCGGAGATGCGTCCGAACCGTCCCACCGCGTTGTAGCGTGCGCTGAAGCCCGTCCAGCCTAGGTGGAACACGTAGAACTCGCGTTCGCGCCCGGCACGCTTGGCTTCCACGTACATGCGCTTGAGCAGGTCGGCGTCACCTTTCGGATCGAACACGATCACCACTTCGTGCTCTCCCGCTGCGTTGCGCCGCCGAATGTCCTGGGTCACGAACAGCTCGGCGAGCCTTGTTTTACCGACCCGTGTCGCGCCCAGGACAAGCGAATGCCCAACCCGCTCGCCGAGCGGCAGCGAGACGTCGACCTCGTTCGGCTCGATACCGTGCAGCCGGGACAGGCCACCGACCGGAGGCAACGGTCGCAGCGGGTTGATCGGAACGTCCCAGGCGGTGAGCCTGGCCAGCTTCGACAGTGGAAACGGGGCGAACTCCAGCCGCTCTTCCAGACGGCGCGCCAGCAGGTAGGCCGGTGTGGGTTCGACATAGCGGCGAAATTCGGGCCTGAACGTCTGGGTCAGGCGGTGGGTGTGCCGTTGTTCCCAGCGAAAGCCTCGGCCGATGAACAGCCTTTGCTGGCTGACAGGCACATTACGGCTGGTCATCACGTAGCGCGGCAATCGGCGGATGTTGCGCCGATAGCGCAGGATGACCAGGGCATCACGCAGGCGGATCGCACCGAAGGCGAGGAAGGCCAGGGCGCTGCCCAGGCCAATCGATGGGCTTAGCGCGAGCGACCAGGGTGCCGCCAGGGACAAGAACGCGGCGGCGGCGCAGACCGCCACGGTGTACAGCTCCACGGCTGGCCGCAGCAGCACCTCGATCGCGTGGGGCTGGGCCATGGTCGACGTTTCACTGCTCGATGCCGGTTGCCGTGATCAGCACCGGGTAGTGATGCAAGCCAATGCGCTTGGCGAGGTCGTCGCCGGCAACAGGTGACAGCGGCAGTCCTGGCACCAGCGCACGCAGCGTGGCCAGGGCCTCGGCGGACGTGACGTTGACGACCAGGCCCACTGCATGGAGTTCGTGCAGGCGCAGTGACCGCTGGCGCAGCCAGGTGCGCGAGCGTTCGTCGTCGCCGATGAGAAAGAACGGCGGCAGCCCCGGCGCTTCGATCACCCGACGTGCCACATCGCCCGGCGACAGGTGCGTCGAGCGCACCGGCAGCATGTCGGCTTCGTTGAACGCTTTGGCTGGCGGACGCGGAATCTCGATGCGTGGCGATGTCACTCCGGCACGCGGCTGTAGGTTCAGCACTGCGTAGTACGGCAGGGCTGACGTACCGCCATGGTCTGCGACGACGGTTAGCGTGTCGGCCTGAGCGATCATCGGCAGCGACGGCATAAAGAGGCAGGCGGCGAGGGTGGTCATGGATTTCATGGCAGGTTCCTTCGGGAGGTGATTTCCAGCCGGGGCTTGCCCAGCAAGCGGGCCAGGTGCTGGCCGACGTTGTGGCGGTAGCGCGCGGCTGGCGCGCCGCCGGCAGGGCGGTGGTAACGGCCGATGGCGAGCAGCCAGTCGTCGCCCGGGGTGTGCTGCTCGCGCAGGATTTCGGCGGCGACGGCGAGGTTGCGGTAGGGGTCGAGCAGGTCGCAGGGCTGCTCGTAGCGCTGCGTGTGGTAGCCGAGATTGATCTGGCCGAGGCCGGCGTCGATGCGCGTGGCAGGTGTGCGCCTGAGTGCCTGGCGCAACCCGGTGCAGGCCTCGGCGCGGGTGGCGTAGCGCTGCGGCTGGCCAGCGACGTTGAGCGTCCACGGCCACGGCAACAGGCGTCCGCGCAGGTGGATGCCGCTCTCCTGCAGCGCCACGGCGTACAACACCGTCGAGGGAATGCCGGCGCGCTGCGCTGCGACCTGGTAGGCCGGCGGCGGGATTTCCCGCGCCTGAGTGGTATCGGTCAGCACGCAGGCCAGCAGCACGAGCGCGGTACGACGCGACATCAGGGTTGCCGCTGCCATTGGCCGCCGACCTGGCGCACGACCGCTGGCAGGTCGCCTG
This sequence comes from Ectopseudomonas mendocina, assembly GCF_007049795.1. GTDB lineage: Bacteria > Pseudomonadota > Gammaproteobacteria > Pseudomonadales > Pseudomonadaceae > Aquipseudomonas > Aquipseudomonas mendocina_D. Next base: position 157,054 of record NZ_SCFY01000015.1, on the reverse strand, counting down.
GCAGGCCCAGCGACAGCCAGCGGCCCGAGTCGTGATTGAGCGTGACCTGGCCGCTGCGCACCTTGGCCGGGTCGATCCCAATACGCTGCGCCCAGGCGCGGATGCGCGCGTCGTCGGCGCGGCTGTCGACGACGTAGATATCGAACTCCATGCCGGTGGCCTGCAGCCGCAGGGTGGTCTGATCGCAGGCCGTGCAGGCGTCGTTGACGAATACGGCGATTCGTCCGTTCCCTGCTGGCGTGGCCGGCGAGAACGCCGGGCCGGCATCGGGCAGGATGACCCGCGGCATGTTGGCGTGGAGCCGCTGCCAGGCGTCGTCGTAAGCCCGTTGGTAAGCGAGTAATTTCTCGACACGGTGCGCTTCGGCCTGAACCTGCAGTTCCGCATAGCGCTGCCGTTCCTGCTCGGAACGCGCCTCGATGCCCAACGCGGTGAGCGGATCGATATTGGGCGAGTAGATACCCAGCGGCCCTTGCATCAGCGCCCGGTAGCGCACCCATTCCTCGTTGCTCAGCCCCCAGTCCCGCGCGTGTTGCTCGTCGGTGCGCTCGATGGCCATCGGTCGCTCGTGGCTGGGCGTGTTGTCGGCGGTGCGGGTTTCCGCACCCAGGGCAAGGTTGCTGGCCAGCAGAACGATCAGTGCGGGGACGATATGGCGCTGCTTCATCTGCCCCTCCTACTGCGTGGGAACGGGCAGGCGACGGATGTCGTCGCCGTGGCGGAACACGGCGGTGTTCCCTTCGATGGTTTCGAGATGCCAGCCGGCTTCGGTCTCGCCGGGGCGCAGCAGGCGAACCTGCGAGAGCGCGCCCGAGGCGGCAGGCAGAATCGACAGGAAGCGCTCGCCGGCGCGCAGCTCGGCAGCGATCACCCGGAATGGCGGCTCGACTACCTTCGGTTTGCTGGGGACGGCAGCTTGAGGACGGGGCGGGGCCGGTGGCGCCGGGCGAGGTGTGCTGAGCCGCATTTCCAGCTGCTCGATGCGGGCTTGCAGCGGCAGCAGGTTGTCCGTTGTCGGGCGGCTGCCAAGTGCCTGCTCGATGGCGTTCAGCCGTTGCTCCAGCGCCTGGTGCTCGACTTCGTAGCGTGCCTGGGGCAGGGCGTCGGGTTGCTGCTGGGCTTGCTCGACCTGCTGGGCCAGTTCGGCCAGACGCTTTTCCAACACGGCGACCTGCAGGCCGGGTGCGTTGGTTTCGACCTGTGCTGCCAGCCCCGACAGCGCGACGTGATCGATCACGACGGCGGCGCTGATGAGCAGCAGCCAGGTGATGGTGGCGGCGCGCAGCAGCGTGCCGTGCCGGTGTTGCCCACTGCCTGGCATCGTCGTCATGGCTGCGACTCCCCGACGGCACTGGGCGCTGTATCCGCAGTGGCGGGTGGCGCGGCGGCAGGCGTATTGAAGGGCTGGACGAAGCAGACGCGACGTGCTGTGTGGTCGACGTGCAGTGCCCGCGCCGGCCCAGCCAGGGTCAGCAGGGCATCGCGCAGTTGCAGCGGGCCAAGGTGGTAATGCGCCGCTGGCAGCGGGAGTCTGCCCAGCGTGTCGGTTTCACGCCCGTTGCAGAGCTGATAGCCGGAGCGCTGCAGCACATGGTGTAGCGCGTCGGCGACGTTCGCGTTGAGGGTGCTGGGAATGGATACGTCGACGACCTGTAACAGCAGATCCTGCTGGACGGCCGTCGGGGCGAGCTCGACCAGGGTGTAGCGTCCGTAGCGGGCGACCGGGATGTACTCCGGTGCTGGAGCTGCCACCTCATCGGGAACGGGAGGGGGCGGTGGAGGCGTTGCACAGCCGGCCGCCAGTGCAGCCAGAAACAGGATGTGGAGGGCGGAACTGAGGGGGCGCATGGGTTGGCTCTCGGCAAGGTGGAGCCGAGACCATCGCCATTCCGCGAAACCGCATCAGTAAACAAAGGGAACTGCTGGCTGCCGATTTCCATGAGCGCTGCAGGTTCTTATCGCTGATCAGAAAAACGTCAGTTGTGTAGAGAGCTCGGTATTGTTTGCGATGCAGCTCTTATCAAGAGAGTTATTCACAGATTTTGTGAGTAAGTGCTGATGCGGCTTGCCTGGGTGGAGAGAGGAATCGGGATAGGGGACGGCTACCGCCGTTCCCCTCCCACACCACCCGGCATGCGGGTCCGCACCGGGCGGTTCGAGATGTTGAGGTCAGGAGAGTCTTGGCATGCCCAGACGATCGAAATAGCTGATCGTCAATACTTGGTGTCCGGCAGTCAGGCTGTTATGCCTCCAGCGGCGACTCAGCGCCGCAACCGATTGCGCCACGCTCTGCGTACCCCCTAAGCGAAGCAGTTCCCGGTAGATCGTCTTGCCGCGTCGCCACTGTTTGAGTTGAAGGGCTCGTAGCCTTCGACGCATCCACTCATCCAACCTTCGCCAGACTCGCGGGGTTTGCGCCAAGCTGAAGTAGCCTTTCCATCCCGGCAGATAGCTGCAAAGCTTTTCGATCACCTCGGCAAGGCTGCGCCCGCCATTACGGCGAGTACGCTGCCTGATCTGCTGCTTGAACACCCCCAGTGCCTTCTTCGAAACGGCACGACGCACCTCACCATCGTGGGTTTGCCATAAGCAGTATCCGAGGAAGTTACGTTCAAACACGCTCGCCACTGCACTTTTCGATTCATTGATCTTCAGGCGCAGCTTGTCGTAGCAGCGTTTGAGGAGGGCCATCACCCGCTCGCCAGCCTTCTGGCTGCGCACATAGACGTTACAGTCGTCGGCGTAACGGGCAAAACGATGTCCTTTGCGTTCAAGCTCTTTATCCACCTCGTCGAGCAGCACGTTAGCCAGTAGTGGCGACAGTGGCCCACCTTGCGGCGTGCCTTCCAATCGCTCGATCACTACACCACCATCCATGATTCCAGCATTTAGATAGGCCCGCACCAGCCGGATCACGCCAGCATCATTCACGCGCCTACTCAAACGCTCTATCAGGATGTCGTGGTTGACCCGGTCGAAGAACTGGGACAGATCAACGTCCACCACGACGCAGTAGCCTTCTTGGGCATACCGTTGGGCAGACAAAACCGCATCCCAGGCTCGGCGACCTGGCCGGAATCCATGGCTATGCTCTCTGAAAGTGGGATCAATCAGCGGTTGCAGCACTTGCAGCAGCGCTTGCTGGATCAGACGGTCGGTCACACAGGGGATGCCCAGCTCTCGTTCACTTCCGTCTGGTTTCGGTATGCATACGCGCCGTACTGGTAATGGCTGGTAGGTTCCCGCCAGCAGTTGCCGTCGGATACTCGACCATACCTGCCTGAGGTGGGCTTCGGTCTGCACTATGTTCAGGCGATCCACCCCAGCACCTCCCTTGTTCGCCTTCACGCGCTTCCAGGCGCGCTGCATATTCTCCTGTGCGACAACCTGTTCCAACAGGCATCGCCCTGCATCCCCCAACCCTTGGCGCGGGAGGCGTGCTTCATCGCTGGACGGTAGCATCGAGGCTTCACCTCGATCCTGGACGCCCCGCCCCGTTCTCACAGGCATCTGATGCAATGCACGGCTCATCGACAAGACGTTTGATGCTCCTTCTCGTTCGGCCCTTCGTCCGGTGTATCGAGCCTACAGTGGCTCAGCTATTCGACTACTACGGCCTCTGCTGACTTCTCGCTCCGATCAAGCACCGTCGCCGTTTCAGGCGTAAAGCGAGATATCCCCAGGTAAGAACGCACTCCTTCTCTGCACAACCGCCGGATTTACGCCGCTTCGCCTTGGCCACGAGAGCTTCGCGGTTCCTTGCCCGCTCGCCCTGCTCGGCAGCGCCTCATATCCGATTCTTGTCCATCGGCTCGCAGATTACGCTCCACGCTTCCTCCCCACGCTCGGTCACCCTTACGCAGTTGCGCTTCGCTTCGTTCACTGTGGCCAGCTCACGGGAGGACTTGCACCTCCAAGAGTGCGCCCATGCTGGGCGCACAAAGGAAACGGCCCGCGAGGGGCCGTCGATGGATGGAGGAAGAGGTGCCTGCAATCAGCTTTCAGTCGACAGCAGTAAGTGTGTGACGCTGCGATCTGCTTCGGTAACGATGCGGATGCTCAGCTCGCGGTGAACCACGTAGAACGACTCGAGCTTGTCGCCGGACTGCAAGGCGGCGTTGTTCGCATGCCATTGCGCGTCAGGAATGTCGCCCCAATCGCCGCTGGTGTGGCGTTGGAAGTATGGAAGAGGATCGAGGCGGCCTTCGCGCATCAGGCGGTCGATGCCAGGGCTGAAGGTCAGTGCCCCGATGACGAACAGCGTGGTGCGCCCGTTACCGTTGTGGTGCTGAGAGTTCATGGGGTGTGCTCCTGCAGAAGGTCAGCGGGGCACGTCCCCATCGGGGACATGCCCCGGTTGGGTGGATGAAGAAGACCGGGCCTTGCTGTCAGAACGTCCAGTGTTCCTCGGGCAGTTTGACGACGGTTCTGCGGCGGTCATCGCTGGTTGACACGAGCACTTCCAGGCGCGGAGTGATCTGGTAGCGCGAGTTGATGACGCCTTTGCCTTTCAAGCCTTGGGTGTTGGCTTGGCGGCCGGCGACGTCGACGTTGCCCCAATCGCCGCTGAGATGGCGTAGCACCAGGAGCAATGGTTCGACGAGGTCTCTGGCGGCTAACCACTGAACCTTTTCGCTCAACTTCACTTCGCCTGTTATAAACAAAGGTTGCGTCTGCAGTTTGTGCCGCCTACGAAAATTGAACATGGTGGTTCTCCTTCTGATGAACGAGGTATGGATGAGGACGAGCAGAGATCGCCACTTTCCTTCAGGCTGCATCCGTCCGGGTGGAGCCTGACGCTTGACGGCGGTGTGCGTGGTAGGCGCGAACCTCTTTCCGCCATTCAGATGATCGCTCCGGTGCCATCTCCAGATAGCTGAGCGGGCAGGTGTAGTAGAAGGGATGCACGAACTCGTCCATGCCCTTGTAACCCCACTGGCCACCACTGCGTTGCAGCAGGTCGCAGCGGATGTAGCGCATGGACTCGCCGGGGGCGAGATCCTTGTGGACGCCTTCGACTTTCGCCGTAACTTCGACGACCGACCAGAGCACGTTGCCGCGCAGCGCATGTGCGATGACGCGGGTACTGGCCTGTGGATGGTCTTCTGGTTGGATCAGGTAGTGGATCAGCTCGGAACGGGAGCGGGAAGAATAGAGCCAGCCCATGATGGAGGCCTCCTCGTAATGGCCGGAGTCCTCCCCAGCGGGGTAGGAACCCCGGTGGGTGGTGAAATGCCGTGTGAGCGGCTATGAGTCAGGCGTCTAGGGAGCCGCAACCGGCTGGACAACAGTCGATGTCTATTCCGTGCCTGCAGTAGCCGTTGTCGGCATTCCAGGCCCGGGTTTCCTGCCTTTGCGCAGGTGTTGCGTAGTCCCAGTCCTGTGCCATCTCCAAAGCCATTGCACGCTGGTCTTCGGGAAGTTGATCAATTTGCGCATCGATCGCTGCGCTGAACAGCTCGACGTAGTAGTCCCAAGACAGTCCGCAGCCATTTCTTGCTGCTACGGCTGCTGCCTCGCAGACGGCTTGCCAGGCCGGTTCATCGATGGGTTGTGAGGGAGTGTTGCAAGTGCTTGTTGACATGCTGGATACCTCCAGAAAACCAGAGTCGTCCCCGAGTGGGGAGACGAAGCGCTGATGGGTGGATGAAGAACACCGCGGATGCGGCGATGGGGCGTGTAGCAGAGCGGAGAAGGGAAGGCAGGCCGCGCCCTACAGGAACGAGACCCGCATGGTGCTCAGGCTTTCAGTTGGCGCATGCCGTCGGCGAGCATCCAGAGCGCGCGGTTGAGCCGCACATTCTGATCGATGCCCTGGACGGCGCGGGTGCGCTGGCGTCGGCCCTGGGCGCTACGTCCGTTCAGGCCACCCTTGATCAGGTTTTCTTGAATACGGTTGAAGGTGGACCAGAGGTCGTTGCCGCGATCATCGAAGCGTCGCGGTGCCAGCACCTGAGCCTCGGTGATCGGTGTCACCCTGTCGGGTGCGTCGTACTTGAGGGCCAGAGCAGAGCGAGCCAATACGTCCTGTTCGCCTGCGTCGAGCGTGATGATGCGCATGCTGTCGCGGGCCTCCTGAACCTGCTCGAAGCCTTTCAGAACTTCGTAGGCACCTTCGATCACCTGCTCGGCGACATTGCCTTTGTGATGAATACGGACATCGGCGACGGCGTCACCGCAAACCAGTCCGTTGCTGCACACGAATCTGAACATTCCGCCCAACATCTGGTAGCTACTGGTACCGTCATGCGAGTTGAGGAGAATCACTTCATTCGCTTCTGTTCCATTGATTTGGCTTGCGTGGCGAAGGCGCAACATGTGCTTCGTGTATTCGCGGCGGTCCTCGCGGCGTACTCGGGTCTGGCACACCATGAACGGCAGAAACCCTTCGCTGCGCAGCTCGGCGAGCACGGCCGCGGTGGGTATGTAGCTGTATCGTTCGGATCGGCTTTCGTGCGGGGTCTCCGCGAAGATTGATGGTGCTACGGCACGGATCTGGTCGTCCGAGAGGGGATGATCCGAGCGCAGCATGGGGGAACAAGGTGCAAAGCGAGATGCCAGTTGCATGGCTGACTCCTTGGAGAATGTGGCAATTCGCGTGTCGAGGCTGTCAGCCAGGCACGAACGATTGCGTGGGATGAAAGCCCTGTCAGGAGGGCGCGGTTGGAAAACAACGAGGTCACATGCCGCCGACCCTGAGGGGGCCGGGGCATGGAGCGAGGGACGGAGAACAAGGCCCAGGATGAGCCAGGTGGGTTAGAGCGAGGCAGCCAGGGCAGGCGCTGCGACAGGGGACTGCTCGGGAGTGCCAAGCTGCGAGTGATCGCTGTCGTCTTCGGCGGGAATGGTCTCGTCGGGCGCTGGTGTGCCTTCGGTGACAGGAGCTTCGAACTTCAGCGGGTAGACCTGCTCGCCGTCGACCTTGACCAGGCCGATGTGGACGAGCTGGGACTCCAGGGTGGCATCTGGCCGGCCGATCTTCTCGCCAGTGGCGTGAATGTACGGATTGGCCTGCATGTCGTTGAGCCGGAACGTGATCAGCACTTTCTGATTGGCCTCGACGGCCTGGGTGTAGCGACGCACCAGGACCTGGGCGTCCTCGCCGGTGACGACGGTATTGAAGTAGCGATACTCCCGCTGATCAGCCGGGATATCGGTTCGGCCGGTCAGTGCCGCGATGGAGCATGTCAGAGCCGGAGCGCCATCGATCATGGTCTCCTTGGGCTGGTTCAGATAGCCGATACCCCAGGTGATCAGTTCAAGCTGCCCGATCTGGGCGAGCTCGGCACGGTCGACCAGTTCGGCTTTCAGGAGGCGAGCTTTCAGGCTGGCCGCAGCCTCGCCTTTGTGCTCACCGTCGGGCCAGGTGAAAGGGTCGCACCAGAGGTCGCCCAGGTTGAACTGCACCAGTGGACGACATTTGCGATCGTTGACACCGAGGTAGCTGCGGATCAGTTGCTTGGCATCTCCACCTACGACCCTTACGTCGAAGTAGCGTAGAGCTGCCGATTGCCAGGGGCCGACCAGGGCCGCGACGGTGCAGGCCAGGAACTTCTGGCCGCTTTTGACAGTAACCTCGCGGACACGCTGAACGTAGCCAATGCCCTTGGTGTGGATATCGAAGTACGGCTTCTGGTTGGAAGTGGTGTCGGTCATGGTGGATCTCCTGACTTGGGAACAAGAGCACGGAGACACACCGACCCAATGCGGGGAGGTGCGTAACCCCGCGATGGGTTGAGGAGCATCTGCATCCACCACCGGCACGAAATAGCCGGTAGTCGTTCGCGCGAGGGATGCGGTGCGAACGGGGTCGGTCACACGGGGGAACCGTTGGTAGCCTTGAAGACCGGGGCTACCTGGCATGTCGCTGACGACGTCAGCGGAACATGAGTGGAGCCTGGCGCTACGCGAATCTCTCAGCCAGGGGGAATCGGCAACTGCCGGCGACCTTATTCGTCAGTCACCGCAATAGCAGGTTGTTGATTCGGTGGCGTATGTTGATTGCGTTCTTTTTCAATCGATGCTGACCGGCAGAAACCGGCTGATACTGTTGAAAAATTCGGTGTTGGCAGGAGTCACCGGTACATCGCCCTCAATCCGGCTGATTTTCGCGTTGCTACGTAAAATCCAGGGCAGCTCCCCCTGCTCCTGAACAGATTTCGGCGTAAGCAACGCGCTGTAGGCAGAAATCCCGAAAACAGAATCGGGCAAAAATGCGGACGCCTGAAGGTGCCTACAAACTCTAGGGCGATTCAGATCTTCAAGATCCTCAAGAACTAATGATGGCTTTTCGCAACTGCCTGCGAGACTTGCTGATAACATATATCTAAACATTGATTGATGACTGTATTTTTATACAGTTTACAAGTGGTGGTTATCTCAATGTCATCAACCTAAGCTGCAGCCCTGCCCAAGGCAAACCCCCCGAAGCAGCCAGCCGCCATGGCCGTCGGGCGATGACCAGGCCTCTGCCGCTCAATCAGGCGGTCTAGCTGGGCTGGCGGTGATGTGATCATCGTCTGTTCCGGCTGTCTAGGCGAGATTTCTCGTTCTCCGGACGAGCCTATGCCGACCGCTTGTGGCCAGCTTTTTTTGCACGGAGGTTGGGCGGTGGTGTTTCTTCAGCGCGTCGGTTTGTAGCCCTCACAACCTCGGCTGGCTGCGCGTTTGCGTTGGCGCGCAAAGCTACGGCCTGAGCGTACGGCACTGAGGCTTTTAGCCATCAAGGCCAGCACATTGCTCAGCCCCTGAGCACAGTGCCGCACCAGCAGCTCGACCGGGGTATTTTTGAGCCGTGACACGCCTTGGGTGAAGTTGACTTTCCATCGCAGCTTGCGACCTTTGTGGCGCTGTTCGATGACCGGCTGTAGCAGGTGCTGCATCAACAGCGCCAGGTTCTTCAACAGTTGAGCGGCATGAAAGTCCTGCTTTACAGCGGTCACGCTGCGGCCGCTGAAGTTGTCCAGCGTCAGGGTTTGTTTGAGGCGACGGAAGTCGGTTTCGATGCCCCAGCGGCGGTGGTAAAGCTCGGCAAACACCTCAGCGGGAAAGGCTTCTCGATCCAGCAGCGAGGTCAGCAATACTTCGCTTTCGCCGTTGGCCAACTCGACCCGGATCAGTCTCAGCTCGATCTGGCTGGCAGGATCAACGCCAGCCTCGGAGCAGAACAGACGTGCTTCAGGATGGTTGGCCACGAAAAGCTGTGTGTCTTCAACTTGGCCAGAGTGTAGAAACGCTTTGACCTGGGCGTTATAGCCACAGGGCAGGCGCATCAGAAAGTGCCGCTGTTGCTGCGCGAACAGCGCGAATAACCAGTGCCCAGGGTAACCACGGTCAAACAGCGTCAGGCTGTCAGCCGGCAGGTGCTCAAGGTGCAGATGGGCACAGTCGCGCTCGCCGACGGTCAGGGGCACGATCAGGCTATGCAAGGTTTGACCGTCAGCGACTTCGTAGAGTGTGGACAAGCGAGCCATGGGAAAGCCAGAGTGACTGCCAAAGAAGGTCGCCATGGTCGACTCCAGGGGTAAATGCACGGTCGAGCCATCCACCGCGAGCACCCTCAGCCCACGCCACTTCTGGCGCAGCCCGAAGCAGTCAATTTGTTGCTGCAGGAGGCGATTGAGACTTTCAAATACTTCGGGGTTGAGCTTTTTGCGCGCTTTGCAGAAGGCCTGCGCAGTGACCATTTGCGTCTCAGTCGACGCCTGATTGAGTACGCGATAGAACTGATCGAGTTCGGTTTGCAGGGCCGTGCGCGGCTGATTGAGCAGGAACAGGACGAGGTTCTTGAAGGTGAGCTGGCGTCGGCGGGTAAAGTCTTGAGGATTCTGGCGGTGGGCGGCGATGAAGGCGGGACAATCGAGCGGACTGGTTATTTTTTGTACAATTTTCAAACCAGGGCTTGGCTGGCGGTGTCAAGCGATGCGGTATAGGTAGTCAAAAGGGCTTCTCCCATGCACTGATTTGAGCGCTAATTATATGATATTTATGGATAATTTACAAAGTTGATGACATTGGTGGTTATCTGCCCTTTACCGGCGCCGGGCTTGTTCTAGGAGTTGATTTGCTGACGTGTATCAAGAGGCGATGCATGTGCTCGGTCTGCTAAGCGAGTCGTTGGTCAGGGAAATAATCACAGCATTGGAAGATGTATGGATACGACGCAACTCCCGAATTCGAAGGGCCCCGAAGACGCGCCCTTGCCGTTCGACGCAACGCTCCTGTTCAAGGCGGGCGCAGCCGTCAGGATCGGACACTGGCCATTTCACTGTGACTGACTGCTCGCCAAGCGATAGCTCAATAATCACCGATGCTGCAGTCGGCCGTTTGGGCGTAGCCCTCAATGGAACGAACGCCGGCAACACCGCGGGTAGCTGATCTCGGTAAAGCGGTAGCCATTTTCGAATGACGTTGGCGTTGATGCCATGGCGGATGGCAACGCTGGAGACGGTCGCACCCGGTTGCAGGCATTCCTGAACGACCTGGACCTTGAACGGTTTGGGGTAAGAGCTTCGTTGGCGCATGGAAATCCTAACGTTAAGGACGAACGCGTCCGCTTAAAAATACGCGGACACCATCGCCCTTAATGCTGGAGTTCGGAAGGTGACTTGGCTGGACGCTTACGCTGGCAGGGCCAGTGCTCGGTGATGACGGTCTGAATCAGGCCACCTTCGATCACGATGGCGATATAGGGTGGTTGGGGCATGTTGTTGCTCCTGTCGAAAGGAAGGAGGGACATGGCCCCAGGGGGCGCATGTCCCTCATGGGGTGGGAAGAAAAAGGAGACTTACCAGCCGGGGTAATGGAGCAGTAGGTCGGCAATCACCTTGCGGCGCTCCAGGTCGAGCCCACCGAAATCGGCAAGCCCCTCGAACTGGCAGCGTTTGAGCATCGCACCGCCTTCGCGGGCGTTGTAGAAGCTCACCATCGCGGAGAGAAATAGCCTTTGGCCGCCGCTCAATACGCCCAGGGCGTCGTTGAGCTGCAGCAGGTTGGGGCGCAGATGCCACTTGCTGGTGGCGAGTTGAAGACCCTCGCGGGTGCCGTCGCCGAACCATTCTGCGCCGGCTATTTCAGCACCTCGTTTCCAAGCCTTGAAGAATGATTCCGGGGCTTGTTCAAAGTGCAGGCTTTCCAGAGCAAGCTGATCCAGCAGCTCTGGTGGTAGAGACTGGCTCATGGATAACCTCCTGAGGAGAACGGGTTGGGTGTGAAAGGTCAGGTAGACGAGGTGTCTACCAGCGTTTGAAGGTGATCGATGACGCCGGGCTCGACGAATACGAAGGCCTGCTGGTCTATGATCGGTACGTCGAACAGCCTGGCGAAAACTTCGCGCTTCACGTGTGCTACGCGACCAGTCCGGTACGCCTGTTCGGGGTTCAGGTGGCCACTTGGATTGCCGCTGCGTTGTGGATCGCATTCGACCAGTGCGACGAAATCCTCCGAGAACATCCGCTGGTGTTCGGTACACAGGCCCCAGCCTGTCGTTGTGTGCATCGCCATGCTCTGGCGAAGGCGCCTGTCGAGGAGGAGGTTGCCGGTATCGAAGGTGGTGCCGCAGACAAGGCAGACGTGTTGCTCCAGCGACACATGCGATTTATCCGACATGGTGATGCCCTCCGGCTTGCTGGGTGGCATCACCGGAGACCGGTACCAATTCGGTATTGGAGGAGCCGTCAGAAACCCTCTCGGGACTCTTCAAGGCAATACGACGTGGATTGCGACTGCTGTTCACGGGGGCACTCCTGTCAATGCGCGGGATGCACCCCACCCGGTCGGGATGAGGTGATATCCCGAGGTGTGGATGGAGGAAATGGCATCGGCACCCGAAGGCGCTCATCCGCTGGAGCGATGCGAGGCGGACTGGTGGGTCGTTGGGAAAAGTCCCTGCAGCCCGAAGACCCTGGCTGCTGGCATGGTGCCGACCTGAGTCGACGACACATGGCAACAGCTTCGAGGTGGAGCGGGTGAGCGTCAGCAGTAAATGGGAACCGGAGGCGTCCCGATTGCGCAGGGCGGCGGCAGGTGGTGGAACGCTCCCGGAGGAGCGTTCATGGGGCAGGTCAATCGGTAGCGACTTCCTGCAGCTTGCCGTCGGTGTCGAAGATCAGCCGCACAATGGCTCCAGCCAGCTTCGGCTGGGCGCTATAGCGCAGCGCGTACGGCAGCAGCACCTTGACGATGTGCGCCGGGTCTTGGGAACAACCGACGGCGATGAAGGTTGCGAGCGTTCGTGCGTCTTCGTCCTCGCTGTTCTCGTCATAGCGGTCGTCGAAAACGTAATCGGAAACGAGCTCCGTAACGTTGCCGGCGTTTCGCGTCAGGTAGAGCATGTCGCCATGGCGCAGTGCGTCCACGGCATATTCGCCGGGCTCGCCTTCTTGGCGGACGAACAGAACGTCGACCAGAAACAGCTCGATGCTCTCAGCCAGAGGCAGACTCCTGTCGTGATGGAGGATCGCTCCGTGCCGGACGCCAATCTGATCTGGCGAGACGGTCTTGAGCATGTGCATCAGCCAGTGATTTTCATCGAGACGATGCTCTTCCAGCAGAAATGCCTGTCGTGCTTCCAGATAGGTTTCCACGGCGAGGTTGTCTTCCTCGTCGCTATCGATGGACCAGACGCCTGTTTCCTCCAGCGCAACGCGGGCTGATAGACCGCTCAGGGCATAGTGCTCCCAGTAACGCCGGTATCCCGCCGGGGTATCTTGCCAGTTGCGGAACCATGCACGCGGCACGAATGGCACGTCGTTCAGCAGATCGGCGTTGGACGAGGACAGGCAGGTCTCCGCATACAGCTCCACGAACTCGCTGCCTGCCAAGCGCTCCTTCACTTCGATTAGCGCCTGCCGGTAGGCATCGTTGATCGCTGCCTGAATGCGCGGGTGGTCCGTGTCCTCGTTGAGCAGGTGCTGACGGTCAGGCAAGCGGGCGATCATGTCGTCGCGCAGCAGAACGATCTGATGTTTCGAGAGGGCTGGAATCCTGCCGATGGGCAAGCCCTGGAGAAAACACCGCCACTGCGTTGGATGTGCACCGAGGTCAAGCAGAACCCGGCCTACTGGTGTCTGCCGCCATGGCAGGCTCGTATCCGCCAGTGGACGTGGAATATCGCTGCCATTGAGCGATACCTGAACGGGAAAGGCTTCGCATAACCGTTCCAGCTGGCCCCGTACCCACTCCTGCAAGGTGAGGGCGGGTATTGGCGATTGCACGCCGTCCAGCCGAATCTCAGTGCCGGTATGAGAGCGGGACGGATACACCTCAATGGCATCGCCGCGGATGATTGTTGCCGTAGCAGCGTGGAACGCGTGACCGCCTGAATGCACGGAAAGCCTCTCGGAGAAGTACAACGTTGACAGGACGCCGAGACCGAAAGCGTTCTCTCGTTCTTTTAGCGCGGTATCCCAGCCGGATTCAGCGATGAAGATCAAGGTTTGAAGATCGGTGATACCGCAGCCGTCGTCGTTGACGATTAGGGTGCTGCCGTCGGCGATGATCTGGATGTGGCTGGCCTGCGCGCGGCGCGCGTTCTGCAGCAGCTCACCGAGCATTGAATGCGGGGTGAAGGCGTGGCGCAGGTTGGCGATCAGTTGGTGCTGATTGGTCTGGAGACGGATAGTGCTCATGGGATGACTCCTGAAAAGGGATACGCCCGTCAAGGGCGCGTGGACGAAAGCGATAGGTGCAGGCGATGGCGATGGCTGGCGGAGCCAGGTGCCAACGGAGAGGGAACAGAAGGGCATCGACGCCGAGGGGAGGCGTTCATCCGCGGTGGGCGATGCGGAGCGGATTGCGCCGGTCGCTACGGTGAGTAGCGCAACCTTGAAGACCGTGGCTGCCGGGGCGCGCTGAAGGTTCAGCGATACCAGAGAAGAGAGTTGTCGGGATATGGTGGTGCGGTCATCCGACTATCGGAACTGGCCACTAGCCGCGTTCATGTCAGTGCCTGTAGCAGCCGTTGAAGGCGCATTGGGTTATCTCCTATTTCATGGGATTGGCGGCGATGCGCCACCGAACCGGCGGTTGCAGGAGAAGGGTGCCGAGGGGCTGGGCCTTCGGCTGTTGAGGAAGAAACCACCTGTGAACTGATGCAGGGAGTGGCCGTTGTCAAAGCCATCCGCTGTCGATTGCACTCGACCCTTGTCGTGGCTGGGGTCGAAATCCTTTGGCGCGCATCTGCGCACAAAAGGAACCCGTTGTTTCGCCGGCGGGCACCGGCGCCGAGTACCGTTCGACCCAAAAGGTCTCCTGGGGGCTCGTCGAGGCAAGGCACCAGGGGACCCTTCGGAACGAAAAAAATCAGCCGATCAAAATGTCCGTGAGATACGGGCTGCGGATGAGTCCGCCTTCTCGTCAAACCAGTGAAACGCCGGTGACGGGCACACGTTGCAGAAGGATGGTGCGTGCTGGGTTCCTCGCGGGCGCGAGGTATGCGCATCGACCGTGGTCGATACGATGGGGGAGGTGGTGGAGCCTCGACCTATTTTGAGGTCTGTCGCGGCTTGCGTGTCGCGCTGCGTTTTGCACTGGCTTGCTGGATGGGCAGGGTGCCTTTGCAATCGGGATAGTTGCGGCAGGACCAGAAAGGGCCAATCTTGCCGGCGCGTTGACGGGTGGCACTGCCACAAAGCGGGCAGGCGGGCCCCTCGGGTAACTTGATGGACAGGGTGGTGCCGCGATACTGCTGCACGAGCTGGGCGATCCACATGGATTGCTTCTCGACGAAGGTATCCAACGTCATGCTGCCGGATTCGATCATGTCCAGGGCCTGCTCCCAGACGGCAGTAGTGCCGGGGTCGGTAATGGCTGCTGGCACCGCGTCGATGAGTGTGCAAGCCGCTTCTGATGCACGAACGGAACGACCTTTCTTGATCAGGTAGCCACGGTCGAGCAGGCCTTTGATGATGCTGGCGCGTGTGGCCTCGGTGCCAATACCCGTGGTTTCTTTCAGCTTCTGCTTCAACCGGGGATCGGTGACCAGCTTGGCGACGCCCTTCATGGCCTTGACCAGATCGCCCTGCGTAAAGGGCTTGGGCGGTAGCGTCTTGAGTGCTTTCAGCTCGATGTGGCCGACCTGGCAGGACAGCCCTTCGCGCAGGGCTGGCAACACCTGGCTGCGCGCTGTCGATTCACCGTCCGCGTCGTCCGCTTCCGGTACGGCCAGCACCTGGTGCCAGCCGGAGATGATCACCTGCTTGCCGATGGCTTGCAGATTCTGACCGCCGCACAGCAACTGCGCGGTGGTGCGGTCGAACTCGTGATGCGGCAGGAACTGTGTGAGATAGTGCGCGCGGATCAGCTTATAGACTGCCAGCTCCTTGTCGTTCATGGCTGACAGGTTGGCCGGCTCCAGGGTTGGAATGATGCCGTGGTGGGCCGAGACTTTACCGTCGTTCCAGGCGCGTGAGCGCTGAGTACGGTCGAGCTGATCAAGCAATGGGCGCAGGCTGGGATCGGTGTTGAGCACGGCGGTGAGTACGGCCGACACCTCGGCGAGCATGCTTTCGGGCAGGTAGCCGGAGTCAGAGCGTGGGTACGTCGTCGCCTTGTGCGTCTCGTAGAGGGCTTGAGCAATGTCGAGCGTTTCCTGCACGTCGAGGCCCAACTGGCGCGAACACACTTCCTGCAGGGTGCCGAGGTCGAACGGCAGCGGTGGGCCTTCGTGCACACGCTCTGTTTCGACCGAGACCACTTGGGCGCTGCCGGCAACGCGCATGCGATCAGCAGCTTGTTGCGCTACCGCCTGCTGCAGGCAGCGGCCGCTGTCGTCGGTGCAGCCATCCGGTGCGACCCAGTTGGCGAGGAAGGGTTGCCCACCCGCCGATAATGCAATCTCGACGGTCCAGAACGGCACCGAAACAAAGCGCGAGATCTCGCGGTCGCGGGTGACCACCAGAGCCAGCGTCGGTGTCTGCACCCGGCCGACCGAGAGCACACCGTCGTAACCAGCCTGACGCCCGAGCAGGGTGAACAGGCGGCTCAGGTTCATACCGATGAGCCAGTCGGCCCGGCTGCGAGCGAGTGCCGAGTAGTACAGCGGCAACGTCTCGTTCGACGGTTTCAGCGCACCCAGCGCTTTTCGGATACTCGCGTCGTTGAGTGCCGACAGCCACAGTCGCTGGATCGGCCCGCGATAGCCGCACAGATCGATGATCTCTCGAGCGATCATCTCGCCTTCGCGATCCGCATCGGTTGCGATCACCAGTTCGGCGGCCTGGCCGACGATCTGCTTGACGATCTTGAACTGCGCGGCGGTTGCGGCCTTCGGCTCGACGCGCCAGCGCTCGGGAATGATGGGAAGCTGCTCGATGGTCCAGCGCTTGTACTGCTCGCCGTATGCTTCCGGTTGCACCGCTTCGACCAGGTGACCAATGCACCAGGTCACAACTGCCCCCGCTCCGCTGTAACAGCCGCTACCGCGTTGGCCGGCACCCAGGACGCGGGCGATATCCTTGCCCTGGGACGGTTTCTCGCAGAGGAACACGCGCATACAGCCTCCGGGGCGTGTGGTCATCGAATGACCCACAGCATTCCCGTCAGGCGCATATGCGGCAGCAAACAACGCGGCATCGGCAAACACCAGGTTGCATTGCAGCGGAGCGCTGGCGAGCGAGTGGAGAAATCGGCAGGTGTGTCGCTATCGGTGCGGTGTATGTGAATCAGGATCAGCAGGGCGTGATGTGTATGAGCTGGCGGTAGTTCGATCACCAGAAGCTTCGTCATGCAGGGGCGCTGGAACTCAGTGGAACTCGGTGGAACTATCCCCTGGGGATAGTTCCACCGAAGTCTGCTGCTGGGATTCAGCCCGTAGCTTCTGGCGGTTCGCCAGCTTGTTTCGGGCTCAGCTTCACGGCTTCGAGCCGGTAAGGCAGGATGCCGACGCGCCGAGCCTCGATCTTGAACGTCACGCGTTCGTTCTCGTCGGCGTCTTCCCACTCATCGCGGATGGTGCGCCCCTCCACCAGCACCCGCATGCCTTTCTGATACAGCGACTGCCAGTGCTCGGCCTCGCGGTGCCACAGCTCCACGGGAGCCCAATAGCCGCCGCGATCCTCGAATCCGTCCTTGGTGGGAACGGGGTTGTCGAAATACACGTTGAGGCGCAGCAGCCGCCGCGGCTCGTCATTGCCGTTCGGAAACTCCCTGAATTCTGGCGCAGAGCCGATGTTGCCTTCGCCTGTGAAGTGCGTGCTCATAATGATTCCTCGGGGTGGGTGATGCCGGTGGGTGCAGCGTGTTTGCTGACGCGCTGCAGGTAGCTCGATTTGGCCAGGGCGACTTTGCTGGCGCAGGCCTGGGCCTGGCGGCCCAGTGTGTGGAGGAGGCTGATTTGCATGTTCAGGACGATGCGTTGGACCTCCAACGCATAGAG
This sequence comes from Ectopseudomonas mendocina, assembly GCF_007049795.1. Lineage (GTDB taxonomy): Bacteria > Pseudomonadota > Gammaproteobacteria > Pseudomonadales > Pseudomonadaceae > Aquipseudomonas > Aquipseudomonas mendocina_D. The sequence goes on along the minus strand of NZ_SCFY01000015.1, from coordinate 139,680 downwards.
GTCGTCGATCAGCGTGTCGGGAGTCGCAGGGCTGGTGATCAGCGCCTGCCACAACGCCACTCCCATGGCGGAACGATCGGGCATGCGCCAGCGCAGAAATACGGTCCCTGCGCCAGTGGTCTGCTGGGCCAGCTCAACGGGCAGCAGGCGGAAGGGGTAGTCGACCGCTTGCGCCAGAACGCGCCGCTGCGCCAGTTCGATGAGGTCATCGCGCAGCGCGTGGCACTGGCTGGCCCATTCGGTAAGAGCCCCCTTACCTTTAAAAGGAAAGGGACGTAAAAGGCCTTTTAGAGAGGCTGCCTGTTCCAGTTTCTGGAAGTCAGCCTGTTCCAGTGGGTGAAAGCGGCGAGCTGCCGCAGAGGTCGAGGGGGGCGTCATGCTGGCGCATCCTCGCCTTCACCTGGCGCAGCCAGCGGATCACCGACGTCCTCCACCGGGAAGTCGCCGGCGCTGGCATCCTCTGCTTCCTGGTTTGCTGACGCGGCCAGTGTCGAGCTCCGGATAATGGGGGGCGCGTAGCGCGAGCGCAGGGTGCCTTCGAGCACGTCCTGCGGCAGTTCGCCTAGTTTCTCGATGGCCGCCCTGGCTGCGGCATTCTTGGCAGCGAAATCGTTCCTGGTGCAGCCCGAGTAGCGGAACTGCTGTGCCAGCGAGAACAGGCTGCGCAGTGCGTGAGCCCCTTCGTTGAGCCAGCGCTCGAGCGTGCTGCGATCGATGAGGGCGGTGTGATGCGCGAGGATCAATTTCCGCGCAAGGTCGTCGTAGTCGGCCAGCAGATACACTGCCAGGAAGCCGAGCTGCGCGTTCACGAACAACGGGAGCCTCACAGGCTGCACGTTCATGTTCTCGCCCAGCGACAGCGCTGGTGGCACGTCGGCCAGCGCCTGGTCGACCTGTTCGCGCAAGGCCTGCAACGTATCCTTGGTCTGCGTCAGCTTTTCCTCGATCCTCAGCATCCACCAGTCGGAGTAAGGGTCGTCTTGCTCGGCGCCGCGCTTGATTTTGTTGGCGATGGCGATGAAGCCGTTCAGGCCGACGATGCCGGGTTTCCCGTCGCTGGCGGCGCGGCCATGCCAAATCCTGGATGCGTGGTGGGTGTGCAGCGTCAATGCCATTGCGCTGCGCAGTGCCCCGAGATTGAGCTGCAGGGGTTTTTCGTCGTTGGCCATGAGGGCGACTCGCGGTATGGGGAACGAGTCGCCAGCTTGGGCAGCGGGAGGAAGGCGGTCAGTCAACAAACCGCACCCGATGCCAGCCGGGTTTGGCGAGCGGAAGGCTACCTGTTGCAACTATCCCCTGGGGATAGTTCCAGGGTGATCCAGGGAGGTTTCCCCAAGCCGCTATTTCTGGTTCAGCAGGGCGTGCAGATGGGCGAGGTGTGCCTGGACGACTGCGGGGTTCGCCGGTCGAGAAGGGGGCGCGGGAGGTGGGTCGCTGGCAACGGTATTGCTCTGCCCGTGTCCAGCCCATGCGTTGAAGTCACCGCGAATAGCGGCCTGGATGATGCCGAACAGATAGCCGGCAGGTTTGCGCACCTCGCTGCTGCGACAGCGCGCGGCCCATTCGTCGAGCACGGCCTGGCGCTGCTCAGCCTCGACTTGTTGCAGGGCCACCAACGCGCCGGCTTGCTGTTCCTGCTGCAATGCAAGGAAGCGTTCAGGCATTCGCAGGCCCTGGAGTTCTCGCGCGCGCGGTACTGTACGATTTATACGATTACTTACAGTACGGTCTTGCTTCGGATTCCGAAGACGGCCGATTTCGCTGGCTTCCACGCCCGCTTCGGAATCCGAAGACGGCAGTTCACCATTCCGAAGAAGGGCATCAGGGCCTACTTCGGATTCGTGGAAGGGCTGCTCCTGTGGATAACTTTCACGGGCAGGGATGCCATCCTGGGCCAAGCGCTGCGCCAGCACCTGTAGGCGCGTCGGCAGTATACGGCCGCTGAGCATCGGGTCTTCGCCGAGTTCCTGGATGACGTGGTAGCCCACCCGCTGAATGGCCTTGCTGGCGTGGTTCAGGGCATGGCTCACAAGCCCTAAGTATTCCGGGTCGAGCTGCATGGCTTCGTAGGGGCTGAGCGGTTCGTCGTGCAGGACGTAGAGATTGCCTTTGATGCGCCCGGTCGTGGGGTCGCGCAGGCGGCGCACTAGACTGAGCCAGCGCGTCAATCGCAGGAGTGTCAGCGCGCGCGCCACGGTTTCATGCGACGCCTGTTCGGCGCAGGGTGTCGATGCCAGGTAGGGGCGGAGCTGATCGTAAGTCGGGAACGCTGTTACCCCATCACCGTTGAGCAACAGTCGAAACACCTGCCATGTGTTGCGTTCCAGCGGCGTCAGACGGCGGTCGAGAAACAACGCGCGAGGCACGCTTTCATGGCGATTGCCGCTGTAGATAAATCCATCGCTGGCTGGATTGCTGCCCTGGGTGGAGGGTAGCTGCCGCAGGGCGTTGTCGAGCAACGTTGAAAGAGAGACGGGGCCTGTCGGCGAGACCATGGCCTTATACCAGGCCTTGGTCGATCCAGCTTCCTATCGCAGCCCATATCACGGACATGGGCAACGACAAGGCTTCGGCCAGATCCATCGTCAGCTCCAGCATCGTGCTGTCGTCATCCAGCGCGACGCCACGCTCCGTAATGCCGGACTTCCACTGCTTCCACAGGGTCATCTCCTGTTCTTCATTCAGAACCGGATGCCGCCCCCGGCGTTTAGGCAGCTTAATGATGTCGCGGCGCAGGGCGACCTCCTGATGGGTCAGTCCGAAGAACTTGCTGACCATCTCGGTACTGGCCCCCAGGCGCAACATGCGATCGACAGTGGCGATCTCCTGCTCGATGTCGTGCATCTGGCCGACCAAGCGCCAGAGGACGTCTGTGTTCACCGTCACAGAACACCACGGCACTTGCGCATTTGCCAGCAGGCTCACCAGGGCGGGCTGCTTCAGTACGTCCAGTTCCCGCTCGCTGAACCCCATCGACTGGCAGCGGCGAAGTTGGCCATTGCGCAGATCGTGCAGAGCCTGTGCGACGACAGCCTGATTGAGTGGATGAGGTGCCGACATGGTTCCCTCCGGTCTGTTTCAGTGGTTGGTCTCATCTGGATTGGCCTCCAGATCCAACAGCCGGCGTGCCAGCCGGACCAGACGGAACAACTTGACCAAGCCGTTATCGCTCAGGCGGGGTAGGGCTTCTGCGTCCCTGACGTCGGTTCCCAACAACAGTGCCCCGAGTCTGTCGTCCAGGCGAAGATCGCCCTGATCGGGCTCGGTGGCGTAGTGGATACTCAATGCGCGCAGCAACGCCAACACCATGCGGCCGAACGTGGGTAGCGGCGTGTCTTGGTGGGGCAGCGTGCAGGTGAAGCCTATACCGATCATGACCGCTTCGATGTGGTCGACCAGTTGGGCTTCCTCGGCGATCTCCTGCGCGAATTGCGCAATGTGGATGCGCAGGCGATCTGGAGAATCCAGTCCTGGTTCGATGTACCAGACGTCGCTGATAGGGAACAGTCCACCGGCTTGCACGGGAATCGCCTGCAGCACGTTGTCCGTGAAGGTCGGTAGAGACTCGCCAGTGTGTTCGGCGACCATTTTCTGGATAGCTTGCAGCCGCTCGGTGTTGTCGGCAGGTGAGACGATGTGCCCCTGCAGGCGCACTTCGCTATCGCCCTCATCGGAGGACGGTGCCTGTACTGGCGATGGCGTTATGGTGGTGTCGTTAGATGCGGTTCCCGAAGTATCTGCTGCAGTGCCATGGTCGCGAGTGGCGTCTGGCGGGGGAGTGGATGCACTGTTGGTTTTGATGACGGTCGCGGTTTCGACTGGCAGCAGTGGGGGGCTGTTTACCGCGCGCTGGCGGTGCTCGGTGCTGTCGACGTCAAGCTCCAGCACGTTGTAGTCGATACCGAGCAGCTCCGACATTTGACCGATCAGTTCGTCTTGAACCCGGCCGCCAGAAAAAGAGCCTGGCTGTCCATCGAATGGTGCGAGGATGTCGTGGAATAGCGTCTCGAAATCGGTGGCCAACGCCTTCCCGCACGCATATTTTTCCCAGGTCAGTTCGGCGGCCTTGCGCAATACCGCCAGCCGTTCGACTTGATGCCTCCCCAAACCGCTGTACAACACGTTGGGAATGGTGGGCAGCAGGTAGCGTACGGTGTCTTGCATACGACTGATGTGGGACTGCGGAACCGGATAGCCGTCGGCGGCGAGGCGGCGGGCAAGTTCCGATTGTGACAGCGGCTTGCCGCTTTCGAGTTCGTACAGTTCCTTGGCCTTCTCGACACCGAGCGCGCGCTCGATGAATGTCAGGCCGCCACGCAGCTCGTTTTCCGCCAGGTGCCCAGTCAGCGCGATAATTTCGCCACGCTCGGGCCAAGGGCGGAACAAGCAGTAGATGCGGAAGAATTGCTCCTCCTTCGTTTCGGACCACAACTCTCGCAGGATGGCGAGCCGGGTGTTGCCGCCGTTACGAATGATGAAATGGTCGGCACCAGGACGCCGGGTGATCGGCGGAGGAGCATCGAGGCCACGCTCACGGATGGAGGCTTTTATGTCGTCGTAGAGCGGATTGCGCGTCAGGCGTGGATCGAGTTCATACGGAAGCAGATCGTCGAGCGTGACGACCATCGGGGTGTCGGTAACGGGGTCGCTCAACACCTGCGCGACAGGGCCGGAACGGGAGAAGCCTTCGGCCATCAGCTTGCCGGCCATTTCCTGGGGAGAGACATTAACCATTCAGGTCTCCCGGCAGGCTCCGTGCTGCCCGGCGAAGACGCGCCCAGGCGTTTTGGCTTGCCCGGTGATCGCTCGCCGTTGAGCTGGTGAAGATCGGCGGCAGGCCAGATTTCATGAATTTCAGGTGCCCTCCCTGTGTGCGGCGGACTTCCCAACCCTCACTCAAGGCGAACTCAACCAGCGGCAGTAGCCGCTTGTGACCGCGGCAGAGCTCATAAGCGCTCGACATTTGAATGCCTCCTGCCAGTTCGGCCGGTCACGTCGGCGAACTGTTCCCGCCATTGCGGGAATAGTTCGTTCGCGAGGGCACGCATGGTCTCCAGGGCCGCTGGTGCCTGACGCCCGGTCGGGCGTCGGTACTCGACCCGGTGTACTGGTTGGCTCGATGTGGCGGCGCGAGGAAAGGCCTCGATGGCGGGTATCTCGGTGCGCAGTATCTGGACTTCGTGGTGCTCACGGAAAATCAGCCGCAACGTCTGCTGAACCAGCTTGGCGTTCGACGAGATCGCAGGCACGCGGTTGAGCAGCAAATGCAGTGGCGGAGGCTGGATACCCAGATAGCGGTAGGGGGTAATTGCATCGATAAGCTGCAATGTGCCTCGCTGCAGTTCCCGGGCAGCCAGGATTTCCGGGGTGATCGGGGAGACGGCCATGTCTGCGGCAAGCATGGCCATTTCCAGCATGACGCTGCGTGCGCCTTGTGTATCGATCAGCACCAGGTCGTAGTGCGGTCGGAACAGTGGCAGCAGGTTGCGCAGGCGCAAACGCCCGTCTGCAGCATGCAGAAGCAGTGTGCCCAGTTGCTGGTGTTCGTCGTTGGACAGCACCACATCCATACCCGTGACGGTCGTGTGCGATACCAGCTGTGGCAGTGCTTGCTCGTTGAATGCCAGCAGTTCGTAGATGCCGCCGGCGGCGCGGTGGGTGAGTTCGTAGTAGGACGACAATGTGGGCTGCACGTCGAGATCGATCAGCAGCACCCGCTGACCTGCGTCAGCGATGAAGCCTCCCAGGTTGGCGGCGACGGTGGTTTTACCGACTCCGCCCTTCGTCGAAATGATGGCGATCACTTGCATGGCTCGCTCCTGTCCGTAGTGGAGCGGCGTCAAACGCGCTCTTTGAGGCGTTCGGTGATCCAGGCGTCAACTTCTGCGGAGTCCCAGCCGACGGCGCGAATACCCAGGCGTAACGCCTTCGGGAATTTACCGGCTTTCATCAAGCCGTAGATGTGTGCGCGTTTGAAGCCAGTTTTGGCTTCAACTTCGGCGCGGCGGAGAATGCGGCGATCCGCAACAACTTGCTCAGACATGGTGGTCACTCCTTGATGCTTGATAGCACTCGTAAGGCGTGACCCGTAGTAGAGGAGCGTCACTCCATTGGCGCATCAAACAATCGGATCGTGCTGACCACCGGATTCATCGAAACACCTGTTCCGATGCCCTACTGACTTTGATGGCATACACCGTCAAGCCGACCCGTGAGCGTTCCATGTTGGTAGCACCCCGGGGACAATCAAGACCAAAAAGGATCAGTCTTCTTCTGCTGCGATAACGAATGGTTATGTCCGTATCTTTTCGTCATTGAGCTGACGAAAAAAGTCGTGCACAGGTCAAAAGGGGGACTCATCTCGTGTGGAAAGGTCACTGGTGGCGAGTATCTGACCAGCAAAGGCATTGTGGCCTGGCCTTCGTTCTGTAATGACGTGACCTTTGCGGTCAGGGGGATGACGAAAACAAAATGACCCTGGCGATAAGAACCAGGGTCATACTAACTGTTTTGAGAAAGCGGATTAGGCGGTAATCACTTCACCAACTTGCTGGGCACGGGCAAAAAATCTGCTCAACTCTGCCGATGGGGGCTGGTCGAGCATGGTAATGAACGTCGCCGCGCTGGGTACATCGTCGGTTGTCGGGCGGATGATGACGTCGGGGTGGCTATACAGGGTGATTTGTGATTCCAGTCCAACACCGATGCCATAACCCGCCGCAACCAGCATCATCATCGGCTCGTGCCCTGATACATATTCGGCTATCGAGGGTGCAGGCAGTGCGTACTCGCAAAACCAGCGGCGAATGACGTTGTATCCACCCGAGCATCGCTCGGGATGGCAAAGAATCAGTGCATGCCGGGCCACCTCTTGGAGAGGGATCTTCTCTAGGGAGAGGAGAGGGTGGTTCCGGGGGACGGCAATGGCGGGGCGATCTGTCCAGACGACTTCTTTGACGAGTCCACTGCCGAGTTCGGTGTGCACGGTGAAGCCGGCATCGATCTGGTCGTGCCCCAGTGCGTTGACCATCTCCTTGACAGTCATTTCGACGATTCTCACCTCGGTGAGAGGTTCCTCCTCACGGCAACGGGCCAGTAATTGGGTCAATCGGGGCTGTGCGAGGCCGTCGGTCAGGGCTATGCGCAGTCGGCCGCGGTATCCTCGTTCAGCTGCATGTACGCGAGTGCGTGCTCCTTCCATGAACGTAAGCATGCGACGTGCTTCCTCACGGAAGACTTCACCGGCCCAAGTCAGCCGGATGCGTCCCCTGACGCGATTGAACAGGTGAGCCCCCAACTCCACTTCCAGCTCCTTAATGGCCCGAGCGAGGGGGGAGGGTTCGATATGAACTCTGGCGGCTGCCCGTGAGAAGCTCAGCTCTTCAGCGACGACGAGGAAGTAGTGCAGGTGACGTATCTTCATAATACAGCAGCCTCCTTACTGTACCGTGGAGTTTCCCATAGGGGCAGAACGTCACCATTGGCCCCCGAGGGAGGATCGCGCGATCCGTCATTTGAGAATCGGTCATTGAGGTTCCTTGGTGATTTCTGGCCCTTGCCTGGTAACTACTCAAGCAGACATTTGGGGGTATTACCGATGGACCCCTTCGATGGAGCCGCCATCTGTCGGGATTGAGCGCTGTGTCGCAGTTGGAACGGTGGCAGTGGGCCGGCCAGCGGCCATGGCGAAAGCTACTGAACTCGTGCTTGGTGCTATATGGCTTGTGGCATTGACCATTCTTCCTCCTTCACCGCCATTGAGATGGTCATGATGATCTTTTCGAGGTTGTCGTATGTGACTGCGTCGAGCGCCGAGCGGCCACGCAGGGTTGTGCGTGGTTTCAGGAGCGCGTGGTAGATTTGCCAGGGGTCTGCACCTCGATTCAGCTTGAGGATGGCCTGAGTCAGTGAATGCTTGACCGGATCGAGATGCCAGTCCGGCACCCGCTGGCCACGGTTGCCCACCTGCAACGCGAGGAGGTTGCCTGCCTGGATCTCGTAGCTGATCCACCGGCGCGACTTGCCTGCCATCTTGGCGTACTCGACGACGGGCAGGTTGTGCGGAGCCTCGAACGCATCGAATAGCGCCATCCGCTCTCGCTGAATATCGGACAGTGGCTCCTGCGTGACCGAACGCGGTGGCGTGACCGCCGGCAGCCGACGCGCGGCGGCCGACACCAGAGGCATTGCCTCCTCGGGCTTCGTTACCAGCAGAATCGGCGAGGTCGTTGCCCTGGGCGGTATGCTCGGAGCCTGCTGGTCAAAGATGGCGGAGGTGCTTTCCAGATGAATGGTGAGCGGCATGCTCGCGGCTTCGACCTGATTCTGCTCGAAGAGATCGAGTCGGTCGGCCCAATCCTGCATCATGCGTCGCCGTTGCTCCACGTATTCGGCGTGGTTGTAGGTAGAGCTGACCTTGTTAGGGTCGACGTGGGAAAGCTGCGCGTCCACCCAGGCTTTTGGGTAGCCGAACTCGTTGAGCGCGGTGGACATCGTGGCCCTAATGCCGTGTCCAGTCAGCAGATCACGGTAGCCCATGCGCTTGAGCGCGCCGTTGAGCGTGTTCTCGCTCATGCGCTTCTTGAGGTCGTTGTCGTGCCGGAACAAGTAGTGTTGGGCCGGCTTGAATTGATCCAGCAGGTGGCGAACGATCTCGATGGCCTGCACCGACAGCGGCACGATGTACGGTGGAATGTCCTGTGGCCGCTGGCGCTTCCTGCGCATGTCCACCTGCAACTGCTTCACTACCTCGGGCGGGATGATCCACAGCCCCTGGTCGAGGTGGAACTGACTGGGTTCTGCTAGCCGCAGCTCGCCTGTGCGCACGCCGGTCAGCATCAGCAACCGTAATCCAAGCTGGGTCCGCTGTCTGCCGCGGTACTTGCGCACCCGCTGCAACAGCTTCGGTAGATCCTCCATACGCAGGAATGGGTTGTGGTTTACGGGTGGCAAGGGTACAGCGACTACATCGAGATCCGAGGCTGGGTTTTGCTCCAGACCGGGTACGATAACCAGCGCGTATCGGAACAACTGGTTCAGCCAGGTTCTGACTTTCTCGGCGACGGAGAGCGCCTTGCGTTTCTCGATCTTGGCAATGACCTCCAACAGGTCGGAGCGCTTGATCTCGTAGATCGAGCGCTTACCCAGGTAGGGCAGCACGTCCTTGTCGAAGATGCGTGGGAGCGTGGCGCGCGTGGTCTGCCGGCCCTTCTTGAGGCTGAGTGCGCGATGGGCGAACCACTTCTTGTACACCACCTCGAACGTATGCTCGTTGGCGAACTGGATAGCGGCGCGTTTCTGCTTGCGGTGCGTGCGCGGATTGATGCCCTTGGCCACCAAGGCGCGCGCTTCATCGCGCAACGCGCGAGCTTCAAGAAGCGTGACCTCTGGATAGGTGCCGAGCGACATCCGCTTTGACTGCTTGAGCCAGTAGTAGCGGAAGTGCCAACTCTTGCCCCCGGCAGCTGTTACTGCGAGAGAAAGGCCCAATACGTCGGGGAGGGTGTAGTCCTTGCCGGTTGCCTTGGCGCGCCGGACGGCGAAATCTGAAAGTGCCATGTTCTAGCTCCTGAATGAGTCAGGAACTGGATGCTGGTCTCGTCAGTCACGCGCCTCTAGCAACAAACCGGAATCCGCCGTGCCCTTAAAAATGGACATAAAAATGGACATAAATGTCCCGGCTTCAGGTGGAGTTCAGTGGACGTCTCTGGAATCTTGAAGAGGTGAAAAATCATTTCATACCAATGACTTACAGCGCTTCTTGGACGTCCTTGGAACTCCGTGGAATTGATGTAGTGGAGCGGGTGATGGGAATCGAACCCACGGCTCTAGCTTGGGAAGCTAGGGTATTACCATTATACGACACCCGCAGCGGGTGCCTTTATACCGGAACATTACTCAGAAATGAAGCGCGGAGCGTTCGGGCACCTCTAGAAACTACCTGCGTTGTCATCGCTGCGTTAAAAGCAGGCTAAAAATGCTCATTTACAGCTCGTAAACTGCGCTTTTCGCCTGCTTTTGCCTTGCGCTGACTGCCTCGCCTACGTTTCTAGAGGCGTCCGAATAGACGCATCCGCTCCGCGCTCGGTGCCTGTCATACCGCCATCGCCTGGAGGTCGCGCAGGTCGCCTTTGACTGGCAGTTGCAGGCGTTTGCTGGGGGCGTTGAAGAAGTCCAGCAGTACGCGTTGGCTCTGCAGCCAGGCGGCCTTGTGTTCCATGTCGAGGAAGTGGCCGGCATCGTCGATCACGGCGAACTGGGCGTGGTCGATGTGCTGGGCGAACAGGCAGGCGTCTTCCACCGAGGTGTATTCGTCACGGTCGCCGTTGACGAATAGTAGCGGGATATCGATGGCCTGCAGGCATTCCTTGCCGCAGTTCGCTTCCATGCTCAGCACCTGCTTGATGTGCGCGTACATCTGCCGGTATTCGTGCTCATCCAGGGTGCTGATGTGTTTGTGGTTGAAGCGCTTGAACAGCGACGGCAGGTGCTTGCCGATGGTGCTGTTGACCAGCAGGGCGACGTTGTCGCGATCCACCGCGTTCAAGAAGCGCAGGCCCTTGTGCAGGTAGTCGAGCATCGGCACGTTGAGGATCGGCGAGAAGGAGCAGATGGCGGCCTTCTCCAGCGTCGCCGGGCGTTGGGCCAGGGCTAGCATGGAGGCGACACCGCCCCAGGAGAAGGACATCAGGTAGTTGGCGCCGTAGTGGTCGATCAGGTACAGCAGGATCGCCGCCTCGTCTTCCTTGCTGATGGGCGTGAAGTCGCTGTTGTAGGGCTTCGACTGGCCGGCATAGGGCAGGTCGAAGGCCACTACGTTGAACTGCGGCTGCAGGTACTTGATCGTTTGCGCGAACGAGGCGGTGGTCGCCAGAGAGCCATTGACCAGAATGATGGTCTTGCTTGCTGCCGGATTGCCGTAGAACTCCGTGTGTACCTTGTGCTTCCTGTTGATCTCGACGACTGCGGTTTCTGGCCTCATGTCGTTTCCTCCTGGCGCAAGTGAGCAAGGCGAGCGGGCGACCGTTCGCGCTGGATTGAGCGGTTAGAAAAGCGCCTGAGCGTGACAGCATGATGTCAGGCTGGAGATTTTTATAAGTATAGGAATTTCAATCAGTTAGGATCGAAACAGGCGAGCGCTCCAGGCTTTTTCAGAGCCTTGGAGAGGGCGGTGTTACCAGGCAGGAATCCAGTCGGCGCAGAGCGCCATCAACCGAAAAAACACTTTACTGTCTTTCTGTGACCGGCTGGTCACCTGAAGACTTATGGTTCGATTCAAGCAGTTACCTTGCAGCCACGCAAGGGTGAGTCACATCTTTGTAGCCGATTGGCGCTGCCGTTGGTCGGGTAGTCAGATTCAGGCGCAGGGCGACGATCAAACGCTGGCGATTTCCGCATCGGTCAGTGCGCGGTATTGGCCGGGGGCGAGCTGTGGGTCGAGGACGATTTCGCCCATGCTTTCGCGGTGCAGGGCGACGACGCGATTGCGGAAGTGGCCGAACATGCGCTTGACCTGATGGTAACGGCCTTCGAACAGGGTCAGCCGGGCCTGGTGGCTGCTCAGTACGTCGAGCTGGGCGGGTAGGGTGGTGAGGTCTTCGAAGGCGAAGTACAGGCCTTGGGCGAAGACCTCGGCGTACTCGGCGGTGATCGGCTGTTCGGTGGTGACGTGGTAGACCTTGGGCTTGCGCTGTTGCGGCTGGGTGATGCGCCGTGACCAGCGCCCGTCGTTGGTGATCAGCAGCAGGCCGCTGGTGTTGAGGTCGAGGCGCCCGGCCAGGTGCAGGTCGTGTTTGTCCGGCTCGTCGAGCAGGTCGAGGACGGTGCGGTGTTCCTCGTGCTCGGTGGCGCTGACCACGCCGACCGGCTTGTGCAGCATCCAGTAGCGCGCGCTGCGCCCGGCTTGCAGCAGTTCGTCATCCAGCTCGACGCGCTGGAAGTCGCGCACCTCATGGCGCGGGTCGTGAACCACGGCGCCGTCCACACGCAGGCGGCCGGCACTGATCAGCAGGCGGCTGTCTTGGCGGCTGAAGCGCGGGAAGTTGCTGAGGAAGCGATCCAGGCGCATGGCTCAATCACGCTCGCGGGGCTCAGTGGCTTTCAGCGCACCAGCACAGGTTGGGCACAGGCAGGCCTGGTCGCGTTGCTCGGGCGTCAGACGCTGCAGTGCGGCAGGGTCGATTTGCGCGTCGAAGCACCAGCAGGGTTCGTCACGTCCGGCGGCGACGCTGCACTGGTTGCTCTTGCCGCATAGCGGGCAGTGTTGCCTGTCCATCAGAGATCGAGGCAGATGCGGCTGTGCGCGTCCTGCTTGGCGTGCGACAGCATGCGGCTGAGCAGGCGATACAGGTGCTGGCTTGTGAGTGGACAGCATTGTTCGGCGCTGCTGTTCAGCCAGTTTGTAGCGTTTGGCTGGGCGGTATTGTTCCGCGGCAGAATAAATGTCTCGCCTTTGCCCCGGCAGAACATGCCGGATTGGCGCAGTAGTGGCGATGAGGTGGGCGTATGCCGTTGGAGGCGCAGGAGCATGGGGTAGATCCGCAGCAGGTTGGCAGGCTGTTGAAAAAGGCAGGTGGTTTTTCAACAGCCTGTAGGGCGTGATGCTAGCTTGCTGGACGGGGAGCGCGCCAGTTGTAGTCATGGTCGCTGCTGTTATGGGCGGATGAACTCTGCTGTGCACGGTTGGTACGACTCTCTGCTGCGCGGGTAAACGCGTGGCGTGCCATCTGCATGTTGCGCCAATGATTAATACCGACGAAGTGAGTCGCACCTCTCGCCCGCGATGCTGTCTGATGCGTCAGGGATTCTCATCCCGGAGGCCGACATCGGTCGGCGTCGTCTCAGCGGTCACAGGAGGCCGCCATGCCCTTCAAGATGCTGTTGTCTGCGTTGTTCCTGCTGCTGTCCGGTTGTGCCGTCTATGGCGAGGGTTACGACCGTGGCTATCACCACGGCTATCGTTATCATGACGGCTACCGCCGTGATCACCATGCGCCACCGGTTTACGTAACGCCGCGCTACTACTACGAAGATCGCCGGCATCAGTACTACCCGACGCCGCCGCGCCATTACGGTCATGAGCAGCGCCACAGTGGTAGCTACAAACGCTACGATCAGTCACGACATGACTACCGCCGCGATCATCGTCGCCAGGAATATCGCAGCGGACAGATTCAGCGTGGCTGGGACACCGGGCGCAAGACCCAGCAGCGTTTCTCCAATGGCCGTAGCCACGGTGACGAACACCGCAGCAGGGGGGAGCGGCGTTGGTAAGGCTCCCTCAAACTGCCGTGTCTCGACATGCACCTGTGGCGTTTCTCAGCTTTCTGAGGTGTGTCAGGACACTTTTGGTGCAAGCGGTATTTGCGTCGATGTGGGCTAATCCACGAACAACTGCTGCACCACCGAGAAATCCTGCTTGCCTTTGCCCTGTTTGAGCAGCAGGCGGAACAGCTGCAGTGCCAGGGCCCCCATCGGCGCGCTGTTGCCATTGTGGCTGGCGGTTTCCTCAGCCAGGCCTAGGTCCTTGGTCATCAGTTCGGCCATGAAACCGCCGCTGTAGCCCTTCGATGCCGGCGCGTTTTCCATCACTCCAGGCCAGGGGTTGTACTTATCCAGCGTCCAGTTGCCGCCCGAACTCTGCCGCATGATCTCGGCCAGCACCGCCGGCTCCAGGCCGTTGGCCACGCCCATGGCCATGGCTTCTGCGGTGGCGATCATCTGTACTGCGAGTACCTGGTTGTTGCACACCTTGGCCACCTGGCCGGCGCCGTCTGGGCCGGCGTGGAAGATGTTCTTGCCCATGGCGGCGAGCATCGGCCTGGCCTTCTCCAGCGATTGGGCTTCACCACCCACCATGAAGGTCAGGGTACCGGCCGCCGCACCGCCTGTACCACCGGAGACCGGCGCATCGAGCAAAGCGATACCGCGCTCGCGGGCGGCCGCGTGCACCCTGCGCGCGGACTCCGGGGCGATGGTCGAACACTCGATCACCAAGGTGCCGGCGGGCATCCGCGCAAGCAGGCCGTCATCGCCCAGGTACAGGCTTTCCACATGACGACTGGCCGGCAGCATGCTGATCACCACCTTTGCCTGATCGATGGCGTCGGTTGCGCTATCGGCCGCCACGGCACCTTCGCCAGCCAGTGTGTCGACCGCGCTGCGCTGCAGGTCGAAGACTTTCAGCGGGTAACCCGCCTTGAGCAGGTTGCGGGCCATGGGCAGGCCCATGTTGCCGAGGCCGATAAAGGCGATCTGGGTCATGACGGCTCTCCTTCTTATGGCGTAGGAGCGAGCTCTGCTCGCGAACTTGGGCGATGACATAAACTTCGCGAGCAGAGCTCGCTCCTACAAGTGGGTTTACAGATCTGCCAACGGGTGTTCGCCTTCCCAGGCCGGTGCGAAGTGCGCCTCGACCACTGCGTCTGGGATCGCGGCCACATCCGGCCAATGCCATTTCGGCGTCTGGTCCTTGTCGATCAGGCGGGCGCGTACGCCCTCGGGAAATTCCGGGTGGCGGCAGCAGTTAAGGCTCATGGCGTATTCCATGCGAAATACCTCGGCCAGCGACAGATGGCGGGCGCGGCGGATCTGCTCCCAGACCAGGTGTGCGGTCAGCGGGCAGCCATGGGCCAGGGTCTTGGCGGCGCGGGCGAGTAGGGCGTCGTCATCCGTTTGCAGTGCGCTGAGCGCGTGCACGGCAGCCGGCAGGTGGGCAACGTCGAGCAACTCATCGATACGTTCGCGACGTGGTAGCCACTGGGCAGCCGGTAGTTCACCGTGGGCTTCGTTCTCCAGCGCACGCAGCAGGCTGTACAGTTGCAGGTCGGCTTGTTCGCGCCAGTTCAGTTGTACCAGGCCTTCGAGCAGAGCCTCTTGCTGGTCATCGCGCAGAAAGCGGTCGGCCAGATTCAGGTCCAGCGCATCGCGAGCATTTATGCTGGCGGCAGTGAGGCCGAGGAACAGGCCCAGGCGACCCGGCAGGCGGGCGAGGAACCAGCTGCCGCCGACATCCGGGTACAGGCCGATATTGATTTCCGGCATGCCCAGTCGGCTGCTTGGCGTGACGATACGGATACCGGCGCCCTGCATCAGGCCCATGCCGCCGCCCAGCACATGGCCGTGGGCCCAGCAGATGAAGGGTTTGGGGAAGGTGTGGATGCGATGATCGAGGCGGTATTCGTCGGCGAAGAAACGTCGCGCCAGGGCCGGCACTTCACCTGGCTGTTCACGACACTGATTGACCAGTTGCACCACGTCGCCGCCGGCGCAGAAGGCCTTGGGGCCATTGCCGCGGAGCATGACGCAGGCGATGGTTGGATCCTCGGCCCAGGCCTTGAGGCGCTCGTCGAGTGCTTCGATCATCGGCAGGGAGAGGGCGTTGAGGCTCTTCTCGGCGTCGAGGCTGGCGATGCCGATGCGGTAGCCATGCAGGCTGGGGCGTTCTTCGAAGGTTACGTTCATCATCTGACTCTCGGTGCGCACGGCGCACCCTACGGGCGGAGCGAAACCGCGAGTTATTTGTTGCGCCACTGCGGATCGCGTTTTTCCAGGAAGGCGTTGACCCCTTCACGGGTGTCGTCGGCATCGAACAGGTCGACGAAGCGCTCGCGTTCCTCCGGCAGCCAGGTGTTGGAGCCACGCTCGCGTGCACCCTGGATCAGCGGTTTGATGGTGCGTACTGCCACCGGGCTTTGCCGCGCTACCTTGGATGCCAGCAGCAGGGCAGTGCCGCGTGCCTCGCCGGTGTCCACCACCTGTTCGACCAGGCCGATGCGCAGGGCGGTCTCGGCGTCGATGCGCTCGCCGCAGAGGATCATGCGTTTGGCCCAGCCTTCGCCGACCAGCCAAGGTAGCGCCTGGGTGCCGCCGGCGCAGGGCAGCAGGCCGACCGCCGCTTCCGGCAGGGCCATCTGCGCCTGGCGTTCGGCGATGCGGATATCGCAGGCCAGTGCGCACTCCAGGCCGCCGCCCATGGCGTAGCCGTTGATCGCGGCAATCGACACGCCGCGAAAATCGCGCAGGGTTTCGAAGGCCTCGCCAAAGCGTCGCGCCATCTCACGAGCGCGGGCTTTGTCGCCGTCGGCGAACATGTTCAGGTCGGCGCCGGCGGAGAAGAATTTCGGCCCCTGGCCGGTCACCACCAGTGCATACACCTCGTCGTCGCGGTTGAGGTGTTCGATCACCTGCTTGAGGCCGATCAGCGAGTCGCGGTCCCAGGTGTTGGCCGGTGGATGGTTGATGGTGATCAGCGCGGTATGGCCGTGTTTTTCCACGGTGAGCTTGTGGGTCAGGTCGAAGATGCCGGGTTTGTAGGTTTCCAGTGCAGTGCTCATGGTCGTCCTCGATATTCATCATTGCCGTAGGCGCGAGCTCTGCTCGCGAACATCGCTCGCACCTAATTGGGGTTATTACTACAGCAGACGATCGAGCATGCCGCCCTGCAGAAGCAGGCGACGGGCGACGATCACCCGCATGATTTCGTTGGTGCCTTCAAGTATCTGGTGCACGCGGGCGTCGCGTACCCAGCGTTCCAGCGGATAGTCATTCAGATAGCCGTAACCCCCGTGCAGTTGCAGTGCTTCGTTGCACACATCGAAGCACTGGTCGGTGGTGAAGCGCTTGGCCATGGCGCAGTACAGACTGGCCTCGCCGTGGTCATGGTCGAGCTTGTGCGCGGCCAGGCGCACCATCTGCCGGCTGGCGGTGAGGGCGGTGAGCATGTCGGCCAGCTTGAATTGCAGGGCCTGGAATTCGCTGAGCGCCTTGCCGAACTGCTTGCGTTCCTCGACGTAACGCAGGCTCTGCTGCAGCGCTGCCTGGGCCGCACCGAGCGAGCAGCTGGCGATATTCAGGCGGCCACCATCGAGGCCCTTCATGGCATAGACGAAGCCTTCGCCCTCTGGGCCGATGCGGTGGCTGGCGGGAATGCGTACGCCTTCGAAGGTGATGGTACGGGTCGGCTGCGCCTTCCAGCCCATCTTGTCCTCGTTGCGTCCGTAACGCACGCCGGGCGCATCGGCAGGTACCAGGAAGCAGGAAATACCCTTGGCACCATCCTCACCGGTGCGCGCCATGACAATCAGCACCTGTGTGCTTCCTGCCCCGGAGATAAAGCACTTGCTGCCGTCGATCACGTAGTCGTCACCATCGTGCCGTGCGCGGGTGCGCAGATGGGCGGCGTCGGAGCCGGCGTCCGGCTCGGTCAGGCAGTAGGAGGCCAGCGACTGGCCGTTGATCAGCCCCGGCAGCCAGGCATCCTTAAGCGCCTGGTCGGCGAAGCTGGCGAGCATCCAGGTGGCCATATTGTGGATGGTCAGGTAGGCGGTGGTGGCCACGCAGCCGGCTGCCAGTTGCTCGAATATCAGTGAACTGGACAGCCGCGAGAGGCCCAGGCCGCCATCTTCTTCGGCGATATACAGGGCCAGGTAGCTCTGCTCGGCAGCGCGGCGGATCACCTCGACGGGGAAGTGCTGCTCGCGATCCCACCCGGCGGCGTGGGGCGTCAGCTCCCGCGCGGCGAAGGCGTGGGCGCTGTCGGTCAGCAGGCGCTGTTCATCACTGAGTTCGAAGTCCATGGCATCTCATTGCAAGGTCAGAGGTTGGCCGCCGGCGCGGCGCTCGGCCTGCCACTCGGCGAGGCTGGGCAGCGCGCTGCTGGAGTCGAGGCGGTCGACGATTTCGAAGTAGTCCTGTTTGAGTGGGTCCTTGAGGACCTCGTCGCGCGGCTTGACCTTCACGGCGTAGACCGTCTGCAGGTTCTGGTGGTCGAAGGCACGCCATTGCTGTTCGTCCTTGAGCAAGGTGTAGCGGTGGCCTTCCAGTGCCTTGATCAGCGTTTCGCTGTCGAGGCTCTTGGCTCGTGTAGCGGCGTCGGCCCACTGCTGGACGATGCTGTAGGCCGAGGCAGCGGAGCTGGATGGGTACATCTCGTAGCGGGTCTTGAAAGCTTCGACGAAGGCTTCACCACGCGCAGATTTCTCCAGCGCCGGTACGCGCCAGGTCCAGGGCTCGGTGCCGATCACCCCGGCCATCAGATTGGGGCCGGCCTGTTCGACCATGCTCTGGGTCAGGTTCGGCGCGACGATCTGCATACGCTCAGTCAGGCCCAGGTCCTTGGCGACGCGCATGGCACGCACCAGGTCCTCGCCGAACAGCACCAGAGCAAGGATTTCGGCGTTGCTGGCGGCGGCCTGGGTCAGCGCGTCCTGGTAGTCGGCCAGGCGCGCGCCCGGGAAGGGGATGCGTACGCTGGCGTGTTGGGCGGCATTGTCGCTGGCGGTGGCCTGGCGCAGCGATGCCTCGCTGGTGTGGCCCCAGGTGTAGTCGGCGGTAACATAGAAGTAGCGCTTGTTCGGCAGGGTCTTGCTCAGGTATTGGCCGAGTACCTTGGCGCTCATCCAGGCGTTGTTGCACTCGCGAAACATGTAGCGATGGCCATCCTTGCCAGTGGTGTCGTTGGAGTAGGTGAGGGTGCCGAAGTACAGCAGGCCGTGCTGCTTGGCGCGCTTGCCTGCGGCGATGGCGACCGCGCTGGAGGCGCCACCGAAGAGCATCGCCGCACCTTCGGCGGCCAGCTTGTCGACGTTCTTCTCGGCCTTGGCCGGCCGCGAAGCGGTGTCCTTGCTGGATAGACGCAAGGGCCGCCCGAGGACACCGCCTGCGGCGTTGATTTCATCGATGGCCAGCAGGGCTCCACGCATCTGCGCCAGTCCCTCCTCTTTATACGGGCCGGTGCGCGGGTAATTGAGGCCGAGGGTGATCGGCTCGGCAGCCTGCGCACAGGCGGTGATTCCGGCCCACAGGGCCAGGATGGCGGACAGGTGGCGCATTGCAGTTCTCCTTGTTTTTGTTCTGCAGAGTCTTTTTACGCCGCTTGTCCAGTTCTCGTGATCGTCTTTTCGTCTAATAAGAACGCCGTTCTCATTTCAGTTGAATGGTCATGTTCGGCCCGGCCTCAAGCGGTGTGTGGTCGAACCAGCGACTGGTCACGGTCTTGGTCTCGGTGTAGAAACGTACCGCCTGCTTGCCGTAGGCGTGCAGGTCGCCGTAGAACGAGCCCTTCCAGCCAGTGAAGGAAAAGAATGGCAGCGGTACCGGAATCGGTACGTTGATACCCACCTGGCCGACTTCAACCGCGTGCTGGAAATGCCGCGCAGCGCCGCCGGAGCTGGTGAACAGGCTGGTGCCGTTGCCGTAGGGGCTGGCGTTGACCAGTTCGATGGCCTCTTCCAGGGTCGCAACCTCCATGCACACCAGTACTGGGCCGAAGATTTCCTCGCGGTACAGGCCCATCTCCGTGGTCACGCCACGGAACAGCGTCGGCCCGACCCAGTTGCCGTTCGGATATCCCTCCACCGTGCACTGCGAGCCGTCGAGCAGGCACTCGGCGCCTTCGGCCTTGCCTTGTTCGATCAGGTGCAACACGCGCTGGCGTGCCTGCGGGCTGATCAGCGGGCCGTAGGCGGCGCCGCTGTCCTGCCAATGACCAGGGCGCAGCGCGGCCATCTGTTCGGCCAGCTCATCGATCCATTGTTTCGATTCACCGACGAACACCGCCACGCTGATGGCCATGCAGCGCTGCCCGGCGGCGCCACAACTGGCGCCGAGCAGGTTGCTGATCACTTGATCCTTGGGTGCATCCGGCATGATCACCATATGGTTCTTCGCCCCGGCGAAGGCCTGCACCCGTTTCAGGTGCTGGGTGCCGGTGCGATAGACATGTTGGCCGACCGCGACTGAACCGACGAAGGACACCGCGCGTACCAGCGGATGCACCAGCAGCGCATCGACCTGCTCGCGGCCGCCATGCAGCACCTGCAGCACGCCGGCCGGCGCGCCGGCTTCGAGGAACAGCTCGGCGAGACGGTTGGGCGTCATCGGGTCCTGTTCCGAGGGTTTGAGAATGAAGCTATTGCCGCAGGCGATGGCCAGCGGAAACATCCACAGCGGGATCATCGCCGGGAAGTTGAACGGGGTGATGCCGACGCACACGCCCAGCGGCTGGATCCAACTGGCGGTGTCGATCTCGCGGGCGACGTTCTCTACCGTCTCGCCCATCATCAGGCTGGCGATATTGGCTGCATGTTCGGCCACTTCGATGCCGCGCCAGACGTCACCCTTGGCATCGGCGAAGGTCTTGCCGGTTTCCGCCGCGAGGATCTGCGCCAGATCGTCGTGGTGCTCCTTGAGCAGGTGCTGGTAGCGCAGCATCAGACGGGCGCGCTCCGAGACCGGTACTTCGCGCCAGGCGAGGAAGGCTTTCTGCGCACTGGCCACTGCCGCCTCGATTTCCTCGGCGGTGGCCTTGGGGGCGAGGGCGATCACCTCCTGGGTGGTCGGGTCGGTGACTTCGATCAGCTCACGAGCCTGGCTGGTTTGCCATTGGCCGTCGATCAGTTGCGGTAGCGTGCGGGGCATGGTCGCCTCCTGTTGTTCTTGTATGGGACCTTTTATAGCCATTGGATGCCCGTTTGTGGATTGACGATCTTGGGCTGGGATGGACGATCTTGTCATTCGATCAGGCTGGAAAGGAGTGGTGTGGTGGGAATGCGGGTGGAAACCTCCAATTGGCCGTTGCCTGTCGGTGGGCAACGCTTCATCACGCCACCGCGCCTGCGCCGCCTGCTCGCGCGCCATGCCTTGAGCGCTGGGTGCTATCCATTGGCCATCGGCTTCTACCCCGATGCAACCGGTCACCAGATGCGTCGCGCGCAACCGGATGACCATCTGCTGATTTACTGCCGCTCGGGCAAGGGGTGGTTGGAAAAAACGGATGGACGATTTGAGGTCGCTGCTGGCGATTTGCTGCTTCTACCCAAGGACGCTGCGCATGCCTATGGCGCTGACCTGCATAACCCCTGGACGATCTACTGGGTACATTTCGACGGCAGCCACGGCGAAGACTTCCTGCGCCTGCTGGGCACGCAAACGCTGCGGCGCATCGGCGTGCAGCCTCGGCTGATCGGCGATTTCGAGGCGTTGCTGGGCTTGCAGCGCCAGGGCCTCAACATCTTGCCCTTCATCCACGCTGCGCACCGTTTGCAGGCGATGCTCAGCTCGCTGGCCGTGCTGCCGGCGCGGGTCAACCTCAAGTCCGGCCGCGTGCTGGATATCGAGGCGGTGCAGGCAGTGATGCGCGAGCACCTGCACGGCAGCCTCAACCTTGATGAGCTGGCTGCACAGTTCAAGCTGTCGCGCTTTCATTTCGCCAAGACCTACCGCGCGCTGACCGGCCATGCGCCGATCCAGGACTTCATCCAGTTGAAGATGGCCCTGGCCTGCCGTCTGCTCGATCGAGGCGACGCCGAAGTGCGCCAGGTCGCCGAGCAGCTTGGCTACGACGATCCCTATTACTTCTCACGGCTGTTTCGCAAGGTGGTGGGCATGGCGCCCAGTCATTACCGGGCGCTGCATCAGGGGTAGGGGAGGGCCCGGCATATCTCGCTCGAGTACCGCCTGGGTATTCAAGGCAACGTGATCTATCGGCCAGAGGCGCTCAGGCCAGCATGCGCAGCCACAGCTGTTGCTCGGCCAGTAGCTCTTCGCGCAGGCTGGCCAGTGGTTGTTCAAGCCCCAGCCGGCGCTGCGCGGGCAGGGGCCCGGAGAGGTTCGCCGGTTGTATCTGCAATGCGCTGGCCAGCAGCACCAGGTCGGTCAGGTCGGCTTCGCCGTCGTGATCGTGCAGCCATTTGTTACGTTGCCTGGCGCACTCGATCAGCGTGGTCGGCACCTGCCAGCGTGTCAGCACCAGTGCACCGATGTCGCCGGAGAGGTAATCGCAGAGCCCATCCAGGTGCTCGGCATCACGCGGGAAGTCCTGCCAGTGCTCCAGCTCCGCGA
This sequence comes from Ectopseudomonas mendocina, assembly GCF_007049795.1. Lineage (GTDB taxonomy): Bacteria > Pseudomonadota > Gammaproteobacteria > Pseudomonadales > Pseudomonadaceae > Aquipseudomonas > Aquipseudomonas mendocina_D. The sequence continues at coordinate 117,840 of NZ_SCFY01000015.1, read as the reverse complement.
GCAATGGCAGGCTACCGATATCCTGCAGCAGGCCAGCGAGCATGGCCTCATCGAGTGGCTGGTTACAGCGCTGCGCCAGGGCGGCACAGAACGCGGCACGTTCGCGAGCCTTGCGCCAGCGCTGGCGGAAGGCTTGCTGCAAGGCTTTTTCCTTGCTGGAGAAGAGATTACGCGCGGTGAACCCCAGTACCAGGGTGCCGAGTTGGCGAGTGCCGATTCGGGCGAGCAGGTCGCGCATCGACACGCAGGGCCGAGCGCCACGAATCAACGGGCTTTCGGCGAACTGCATGAGATAGGCGGCCAGCGGGGGATCACTGTTGATCACCCGTGCCAGTTGTTCCAGCGAGGTGCGTGGGTCGTCCAGCAGTTGGCGAATGCGCATGGCCGCTTCCGGCATTTGCGGCACTTTTGCCTGACCTTTGAGAAAACGGGTGAGCAGGGCGAAGCGGATTGCTTCGGGGGACAGCGACATGATGGCGGGGGCTTCCGTGGAACCGCAGCGGCGTATTGAGATGCTAGCAGAGCCTTGGCCTAAAGCCGATGCACAGCTGTTGCCTTGACTTGCCCGGCCCCCTTCACTAGCGTGCCTGCACGTGTTTTGACCCTGCAGGAAAACCGCATGACCGACGATCGCATCAAGCTCGAAGCCAGCTGGAAACACGCGCTGCGTGAGGAGTTCGACAAGCCTTACATGAGCGAACTGCGTGCGTTCCTGCAGGCGGAAAAGGCGGCCGGCAAGGAGATCTACCCACCGGGCCCGCTGATCTTCAATGCGCTCAATTCCACGCCGCTGGATCAGGTCAAGGTGGTGATCATCGGCCAGGACCCGTACCACGGTCCCGGTCAGGCCCATGGCCTGTGCTTCTCCGTGCAGCCGGGCGTGCAGACGCCGCCGTCGCTGGTGAATATCTACAAGGAGCTCAAGCGCGACCTCAATATCGACATCCCGGCCCATGGTTACCTGCAGAGCTGGGCCGATCAGGGCGTGCTGCTGCTCAACACCTCACTGACAGTGGAACGCGCCAACGCTGGCTCGCATGCGGGCAAGGGATGGCAGTTCTTTACCGACCGGGTGATCGAAGTGGTCAGCGAGCATCAGGACAAGCTGGTGTTCCTGCTCTGGGGCAGTCACGCCCAGGGCAAACAGCGCCTGATCGACCCGACCAAGCACCTGGTGCTGCGCTCGCCGCACCCGTCACCGTTGTCGGCGCATCGCGGCTTCATTGGCAATGGCCACTTCAGCCGCTGCAATCAGTTCCTCAGCCAGAACGGCATGAGCCCCATCGACTGGCGCTTGCCGGCGCTCTGAGCCCGCTTCCGAGGCCTGCTTAGCGCCGCGCAACTGTCTGATCAGCTGTGCACTGCTGCGCAGCCAGATCGGCATGAAGGCTTTTCAGGCGCTTGTCGGCTCGCGCCATCTGTTTTGAGTCAGCCTGGGCGACCAGGTCGACGATCATCTCAGCCATGGCCTGACGATTCTTATCGGCGCTGGCCTGGTAGGCGCTGGTGTAGAAGCGCTCGCGCTGTTGCAGCAGGGCGGTCATGCGCGCAGCGAAGTCGTCGCCACGGCGCACTTCCAGCGCCTCACGCAGCGCCTGTTGCCAGGCCATGCGGTTTTCCAGCCAGACCTGGTTCTGTTCGCCCAGGCCCTGTGCCCAGCTCTGCACCCGCTCGCGCTGCTCGGCGTTCAAGGTGCCGAACCAGGGTTGCAGGCGCTCCTCCATGCGCTCGGCGCGCCGGCTGATCTGCTCCTGCACGGGCGGCTCGAGAAACTCCTCACGCAGCTTGGCGTTTTGCTCGTCGATGGCCGCCAACAGCTGATCGACCTGACGCGGGCTGAGGCCGCGCAGCAGCTCGATGGTGCTGGGGGTTATTTCCACAGCGATGCGCTGCATGGCTTGTTCGAAGTCGGCCAACTGGCTGGCCATCAGCTCGCTGTCACTGCTACTCAGTGCCTGCTGACTGCGTTGCAGCCAGTCGAGATAGCGCGGCAGCTCGACGCTGCAATGCCAGGCCAAATGTTCTTGCAGCTGGGGTTTGAGCCAGGCGCTCTGCTCGCTGGTCAGCGCCACGTAGTCGCCCAGCTTCCACGGGATCAGCCAATCGAGGTTGCGATAGGCCAGGCCGACACGGCTGCACGCGCCCAGCAGCAGGGTGATGGCCAATAGCAGGAGCAGAGGCTTGCGCATGATCTGGGCTCGTGAGGGCAGAGTTGTTGAGACTAATACCCGGTACATTTGACGCAAGAGGGTGGAAATATTCGCTTAAGAGTTCGCCAGCAGACCATGATCGCCGGCAAGCCGGCTCCTACAGGAGGCGGTGGTCTTGTTGTTTGTAGGAGCCCGCTTGCGGGCGATCCAGTCAATGCGGGCCGTGGAACTCCCACGGATAAAAAGAAACCGCCCCGAAGGGCGGTTCCGATGTCGCAGGGTGCGCTTAGCCGCCAAGGTAGGCGTCGCGTACCTTGGGGTCGTTGAGCAGCTCTTCGCCGCTACCGCGCATGACGATATGGCCGTTCTCCAGCACATAACCGCGATCGGCCAGCTTCAGCGCCTGGTTGGCGTTCTGCTCGACCAGGAACACGGTCACGCCGTCTTTGCGCAGTTGCTCGATGATGTCGAAGATCTGCTGGATGATGATCGGCGCCAGACCCAGTGAGGGCTCGTCGAGCAGCAGCAGGTTGGGCTTGCTCATCAGCGCACGACCGATGGCGAGCATTTGCTGCTCGCCACCACTCATGGTGCCGGCGCGCTGGGCGAAGCGTTCCTTCAGGCGCGGGAACAGGTGCAGGACCTTGTCCAGTTGCTCCTGATTGTCCGCCTTGTCACCGAAGAAGCCGCCCATGGCCAGGTTTTCCTCGACGGTCAGACGGGCGAACACGCGACGGCCTTCCGGCACGATGGCGATGCTCTTGCGCATGATCTCCGGGGTGTCCATGCCCACCAGCTCTTCACCCATGTAACGGATGCTGCCACTGGTGGCGCGCGGGTTGCCGCACAGGGTCATCAGCAGGGTCGACTTGCCGGCACCGTTGGCGCCGATCAGGGTGACGATCTCGCCTTTCTGCACTTCGATGCTTACATCGTGCAGCGCCTGGATCTTGCCGTAGAAGGTTGAGACGTTGTTGAAGCTGAGCATGGATTACGCCTCCCCCAGATAGGCTTTGATCACGTCCGGGTTGTTGCGGATATCGTCCGGCGTGCCGTCGGCCAGGGGAGTGCCCTGGTTGATCACGTAGATGTGGTCGGAAATGCTCATCACCAGCTTCATGTCGTGCTCGATCAGCAGCACGGTGACATTGTGCTCGTCACGCAGCACGCTGATCAGCGCTTTCAGGTCTTCGGTTTCACGCGGGTTGAGACCGGCGGCCGGCTCGTCGAGCATGAGGATGCTCGGGCGCGTCATCATGCAGCGGGCGATTTCCAGGCGACGCTGCTGACCATAGGCCAGGGTGCCGGCGCTACGGTTGGCGAAGTCCACCAGGTTGACCTGTTCCAGCCAGTAGGCGGCGAAGTCCATGGCCTCGCGTTCGCTGCGGCGAAACCCCGGGGTCTTGAACAGGCCGGCCAGGTAGCCGGTGTTGAGGTGGCGATGCTGGGCCACCAGCAGGTTTTCCACCGCCGTCATGTCCTTGAACAGACGTACGTTCTGGAAGGTCCGTACCACGCCCTTGCGGGCGATCTTGTGGCCAGGCAGGCCTTCGATCGCTTCGCCATTTAGGCGGATGCTGCCGGAGCTCGGCTGATAGAAGCCGGTCAGGCAGTTGAAGACGGTGGTCTTGCCGGCACCATTCGGGCCGATCATAGAGACCACCTGCTTTTCCTTGACGTTCAGGCCCACCCCGTTCACGGCCAGCAGGCCGCCGAAACGCATGGACAGGCCGCTTACTTCGAGAATCGTGCGGCTCATCGCTTCAGCTCCAGGTGGGGACGTTGCATCGGCAGCAACCCTTGCGGGCGCCAGATCATCATGAAAATCATGACCAGACCGAAGAACAGCATGCGGTACTCGCTCAGCTCACGCATCTCTTGCAGCATCACCATGATGATGGCCGCGAGTATCACGCCCAGCTGCGAGCCCATGCCACCCAGCACCACGATGGCGAGGATCATCGCCGACTCGATGAAGGTGAACGACTCCGGCGTCACCAGGCCCTGACGGGCAGCGAAGAAGCTGCCGGCGAAACCGGCCAGGCTGGCACCGATGGTGAAGGCCGAGAGCTTGATCACGGTCGGGTTCAGGCCCAGCGCACGGCAGGCAATCTCGTCTTCACGCAGCGCTTCCCAGGCACGGCCGATCGGCATACGCAGCAGGCGGTTGACCAGAAACAGGGTCAGCAGCACCAGCAGCAGGGCGATCAGATAGAGGAAGATCACCTTGTACTGCGAGTTGTAGGCGATTTCGAAGTAGCCATGAAAGGTCGGCATATCGGCCGGCACACGGCGCTCGAAGGACAGACCGAACAGGGTCGGTTTGTTCTCGTTGGCGATGCTCAGGCCGTTGGGGCCGCCGGTGTACTCGGTGAGGTTGCGCAGCAGGATACGGATGATCTCGCCGAAACCGAGGGTCACGATGGCCAGGTAGTCACCGCGCAGGCGTAGTACCGGGAAGCCCAGCAGGAAGCCGAACAGCGCCGCCATCATGCCGGCCAGCGGCAGGCAGATCCAGAAGCCCAGGCCGAAGTAGTGAGCCAGGATCGCGTAGCTGTAGGCGCCTACGGCGTAGAAACCGACGTAACCCAGGTCGAGCAGACCGGCCAGACCGACCACGATGTTCAGGCCGAGGCCGAGCATCACGTAGATCAGGATGAGCGTGGCGATATCCACCGAACCGCGGCTGGCGAAGAACGGCCAAACCAGTGCCACCATGACCATCGCCAGAATGATCCAGCGCTGGGTGGAAGGCAGGGTGAGGAAGTTACCGATCTCACCGGAACCGCTGGGCAGTTTGGGCTGCTTGGCCCAGGCCGGGGTCAGCCGGTCGCGCAGCAATTGCCAAAGGAAAATCAGCGTAGCAGCGCCGCCGATACACCAGAGTTCGAAGGCGGTGGCGCCTTCCACGCGCAGGCTGATGCCGACGGTGGAGAGTTTCAGGCCCAGAACCGGGTAGGAGATGATCAGCACCAGCAGGGCGCTGAAAATCGCGGATTTGAGATTCTTGGTAATGGCGGTGCTCATACTTTTTCCACCTCAGGACGGCCGAGGATGCCGGTCGGGCGGAACAGCAGCACCAGCACCAGCAGGCTGAATGCCACGACGTCCTTGTATTGATCACCGAAGATATCGGCGCCGAAGGCTTCAGCCACGCCCAGCAGCAGGCCGCCGAGCACCGCGCCAGGAATGCTGCCGATACCACCGAGTACCGCAGCGGTGAAGGCCTTGATGCCGGCGAGGAAGCCAAGGTGCGGGTTGATCACGCCGTAGTTCATGCCCAGCAGTACAGAGGCGATGGCAGCCAGTGCCGCACCGATGACGAAGGTCAGGGCAATGATGTTGTTGGTATTGATACCGAGCAGGTTGGCCATCTTCAGGTCTTCGGCGCAGGCGCGGCAGGCGCGGCCCAGACGCGAACGCGAGATGAACAGGGTCAGCGCGATCATGGTGACGAAGGTGACGATGAAGATCAGCACCTGCATGTAGGACACCACCACGCCGTTGGCCGCGCTTTCACCAAGGATGAAGTTGCCCGGCAGCAGGCTGGGGATGGCCTTGTCCTTGGAGTCCTGCGAAAGCAACACGGCGTTCTGCAGGAAAATCGACATACCGATCGCGGAGATCAGTGGGATCAGGCGGTTGCCACCGCGCAGGGGGCGATAGGCCACCCGTTCGATGCTGTAACCGTAGGCGCTGGTGACGATCATGGTGGCGGCGAAGGCCGCGATCATCACGAAGGGCACTGCTTCCAGGCCGAACATGGCGAGGCCGGCGATAACGGTGAAGGCTACGTACGAGCCAATCATGTAAACCTCGCCGTGGGCGAAGTTGATCATGCCGATGATGCCGTAGACCATGGTGTAGCCGATGGCGATCAGGGCATAGGTGCTGCCAATGGTCAGGCCATTGAGCAACTGTTGCAGGTAGTGATAAAGATCAGGCATTGCCTAACTCCTGGGCGCTTGCGTAAAGCGGCGCTTGTGGCGCAGCGCGAGGCCGGAATTCTTCTAATAAACAAAGCCCACTGCTCGCGCAGTGGGCTTTGGCTCAGACGGGAAGCTTACTTGGCTTCGGACTTGGTGCCGTCTTGGTGCCACTCGTACACCACGAAGCTGAAGTCCTTCAGGTCGCCCTTCTCGTCGAAGGCCAGGGTACCGGTGGGAGTGTCGAAGCTGTTGGAGCGCAGCGCAGCTGCTACCTTGGCGGTATCGGTGTCGCCGGCTTTCTCGATGCCTTCGGCGATCACCTGAACAGCAGCGTAGGCCGGGAACACGAACGGACCGCTCGAGTCTTCGTTCTTGGCCTTGAAGGCTTCTACCAGCGCCTGGTTCTTCGGATCCTGGTCGAAGGACTTCGGCAGGGTTACCAGCAGACCTTCGGAAGCCGGGCCGGCAATGGCGGAGATTTCGGAGTTGCCGACGCCTTCCGGACCCATGAACTTGACGTTAAGGCCGCGCTCTTTGGTCTGGCGCAGCAGCAGGCCCAGTTCCGGGTGGTAGCCGCCGTAGTAGACGAAATCGACGCCCGCTTGATTGAGCTTGGCGATCAGTGCGGAGAAGTCCTTGTCGCCGGCGTTGATGCCTTCGAACAGGGAAACCTTCACGCCTTTGCTTTCCAGAGTCTGCTTGACTGCAGTGGCGATGCCTTCACCGTACTGCTGCTTGTCGTGGATGACGGCAACGGTCTTCGGCTTGATGTGGTCAGCGATGAAGTTGCCTGCGGTCGGGCCTTGCAGGCTGTCAAGACCGATGGTGCGGAACACCAGTTCGTAACCGCGAGCGGTGATGTCCGGGCTGGTGGAGGCCGCGGTGATCATCAGGATGCCTTCGTCTTCGTAGATGTCCGAGGCCGGCTGAGTGGAGCTGGAGCACAGGTGGCCAACCACGAACTTGACGCCGTCGTTGACGATCTTGTTTGCCACGGCAACGGCCTGCTTGGGATCGCAGGCGTCGTCGTAGACCACGCCTTCGAGCTGGGCGCCATTCACGCCGCCAGCCTTGTTGATCTGCTCGATGGCCATCTTGGCGCCGATGAACTGCATTTCGCCGTACTGGGCAACTGCGCCGGTTACCGGGCCAGCCAGGGCGATCTTGATGTTGTCGGCTGCCATCGAATAACTGGCCGCCCCCGCCAGTGCCATTGCCGCGAACAGCTTGGAAATCTGCTTAGCCTTGTTCATGAGTGCTCCACTCTTATGTTTTCGTTGTTGTAGTTCTTGCGGCCGAAGCTGCAGAACCGGGTCTGTAACCCCGGTAGTGCCTCCGGCAACTGTACCGGAACAGTGTAGAGCGCGCATTTGCGCCTTGAAAAGCCGGCAGTTGGAGGCGAAACACGGGGGTGTCGCTAAATTGCAAGGAATGTATAGAAATACGGCGTGGCCTGGGCTGGCTGCTGAACGTCGTGCGGTTGCCTGGGATGCCGCCGGCGCTATCATTGCGCGCCACCATTCAAAGTCATCGACACGGGACACACCATGACGGATCAATCTAGCACCCTCTATGCCAAGCTGCTCGGCGAGACAGCGCCGATTCGCTGGCAGGAACTGCAGCCATTCTTCGCTCGTGGCGCGCTGCTCTGGGTCGAGGGCAATCAGGATCTGGTGGCGGTCGCGCAGGCCGTGGCCGAGAACGATCAGGCTCGCGTTGCGCAATGGATGAACCAAGGCCTGCTGTGCAAGTTCGAAGATTCACGTGCCGAAGATCTGCTCACGCGTGATCCGCAACTGTGGGCGGTGGTGGTGGCGCCCTGGGTGCTGGTACAGGAGAGGGCAGGTAGTTCGGCTTTGCACTGAAATGATGCATGCAGGGCTGCGGGTCGCGGGCTAGACTCTGCGGATACGCCCGTCCGGGTGCGCGCAGCATCAAGACAAAGGAATGAACCCATGTTCGAACCCGGCCATCTGCATCGCAGCAATCCTCCTGGCCAGAGCGGTCAACCCGGTTACAGCATCGATTTCTACTATGAAGTGCGTGAGGACCCGCAGGAGGGGCCCATGCTGCACGGACGCCTGGTAGGCGAGATCGACGGCAAGGCGTTCGAAGAAGTCTTTGAGATGCATCGCGATACCGCATTCAACTTCGCCAGCGTGATTTCACGGCTGACGGTCAAGCATGGCTTGCCGCCCAATCACAGCCCGATCATGCGGGCGCATGCCGAATACGATGCGATCTTCGAGGACATTCGCGCCAAGCTGCACGCCAAGCCGGGTGAAGCAGTGGACCTCGACCACTTGGAGCGCGACGGCCTGGCGTAACCCTAAGGCTGTTCGAGGACGAAAAAAAACCGGATGCTGAGATCCGGTTTTTTCATTTTCGGGGGCGTGTTTCAGGCTGCGACGAAACCTGCAGGGTAGGTCAGCGAGGCTTGGCTGCTTTGCACTTCGGCGATGGTTTCGCGCACGACCTGCTTGGCCAGGCAAGCGCATTTGCCGCACTGGCTGGCGATGCCAAGCGTGCCGCGTACTTCACGATAGCTGCAGCAGCCCTCGTAGACCGCATCGCGGATTTGAGTATCGGTGACACCTTCACAGAGGCAGACGTACATAAGCAAGGCTCGTCTTGATGGTCCTGTTCGATGGGTCGGATACTAATGTTAATGAGAATGCTTGTCAAAGATCTATTGCGAATGCTCGCAGTGCCTGACGAACGGTTTTCGGCCGTTGGCCAGACATTAAAAAACCGGCCTGGGCCGGTTTTTTAATGTACGCGAGAGATTGCGTGTTACTGATCGAACTCGTCCCAGCCGCCCATTTCCTTCCAGCGATTGACGATGCCGCAGAACAGCTCAGCGGTCTTCTCGGTGTCGTAGCGCGCCGAGTGCGCTTCTTTGCCGTCGAACTCGATACCAGCGGTCTGGCAGGCTTTGGCCAGCACGGTCTGGCCATAAGCGAGACCGGCGAGGGTAGCGGTGTCGAAGCTGGAGAAGGGGTGGAAGGGATTGCGCTTGATACCGCACCGTGCCACCGCAGCATTGAGGAAACCGAGATCGAAGCTGCTGTTATGGCCGACCAGGATCGCGCGCTTGCAGCCGGCCGATTTTATCGACTTGCGCAGGCCCTTGAAGATTTCGCCTAGCGCGTGCTCTTCGCTCACTGCCATACGCAACGGGTGATCGAGCTTGATGCCGGTGAATTCCAGAGCGGCTTGTTCGATGTTGGCGCCTTCGAAGGGCTCGATGCGGAAGAAGTGGGTGTGATCCGGGTAGAGAAAGCCGCTCTCGTCCATGGCGATGGTGGTCGCGGCGATTTCCAGCAGGGCATCGGTGGCACTGTTGAAGCCGCCGGTCTCCACATCCACCACAACCGGCAGATAACCGCGAAAGCGCGCTGCCATGGGCGTGCGCGGGCCGGACGGCAGGCTCGGCTCGAGTTCGTCGTCGTAGTTGTCTTCGCTCACGCCTGAGCCTCCAGCAATTTCCAGCGCAGGGTTTCACCAGCGCGCAGCGGCACGACGCTGTTGTCGCCCAGCGGCAGGGTGGCCGGTACGGTCCACTCTTCGCGCACCAGGGTGATGCTGTCGCTGTTGCGCGGCATGCCGTAGAAGTCCGGGCCGTGGAAGCTGGCGAAGGCTTCCAGCTTGTCCAGCGCGTTGCGCTGTTCGAAGGCTTCGGCATACAGCTCGATGGCCGCATAGGCGGTGTAGCAGCCGGCGCAGCCGCAGGCGGCTTCCTTGGCATGCTTGACGTGCGGTGCCGAGTCGGTGCCGAGGAAGAATTTGACGTTGCCACTGGTGGCGGCGTCGAGCAGGGCCTCCTGGTGCACGTTGCGCTTGAGAATCGGTAGGCAATAGAAGTGTGGGCGAATACCGCCGACCAGCATGTGGTTGCGGTTGTACAGCAGGTGATGCGCGGTGATGGTGGCGCCGACGTTGGCCGAGGTGGCCTCGACGAACTGCACGGCGTCACGGGTGGTGATGTGCTCGAACACTACCTTCAGTGTGGGGACGCGCTCGACCACACGGGTGAGGTGCTCGTCGATGAAGGCTTTCTCGCGGTCGAACACGTCGATCTCGGCGCGAGTCACTTCGCCATGCACCAGCAGCAGCATGCCGACTTCGGCCATGGCTTCGAGGGCCGGGAAGATCTTGTCGATGCTGGTGACGCCCGAGTCGGAATTGGTGGTGGCGCCGGCCGGATAGAGCTTGGCGGCATGCACGAAACCGCTGGCCTTGGCCGCACGCACGTCCTCGGGGCTGGTGTTGTCGGTGAGGTAGAGCACCATCAGCGGCTCGAAGCGGCTGCCTGCTGGGCGTGCAGCGAGAATACGCTGACGATAGGCATCGGCCTCGGCGGCATTGCGTACCGGCGGTACTAGGTTGGGCATGATGATGGCGCGGCCGAAAGTGCGCGCGGCATCGCCGACGGTGTGTGGCAGCACCGCGCCGTCGCGCAGGTGAATGTGCCAGTCATCGGGACGCAGGAGAGTCAGGCGGTCGGACATGGAGGCTTCCAGGCGGGTAAAACGTGGCCGCATGGTAACTGAAAAGCGCCTGTTCGCGCTCGCGCCGACGCGACAATCGCACGCAGGGTGTCAAGTTTCCGCGCGCCTGACCGATACCCCGTGAGAATGCCGTGAACCGCCGTGGAGCCTGTCGTGCGTGCGCCCAATTTCCTTCTGATCAGCCTGCTGGTTGGCATGCCCTTGTGCCTGCCAGCGCATGCCATCAGCTTCCAGACGCGGCTGGAGAAGGTGGAGTGGACGGTCGAGGGGGATCAGTTCGAATGTCGCCTGAGCCAGCCGATCAGCAATTTCGGCAGTGGCGAGTTCGTGCGCCGTGCCGGCGAGCAGGTCACCTTCCGCCTCAAGGCGCGTGAGCGCTGGATGGGCGCGGGGTCGGCGACCTTGCTCGCTGCAGCGGCGCCCTGGCAGCCAGGGCGCGGCGATATCAACCTGGGGGTGGTCAGCGTCGGTAATGGTGACGTGCCGTTCAACAGCTCGCAGGAGCAGGGCTCGCGCCTGCTAACCGGCTTGCTCGAAGGGCGCAGCCCGGTGGTGCGTCATCGCACGCTCAATGGTGGCGATAACCTGGAAGTGCGGCTGCTGCCGGTCAAGTTTCACAAGGCATATGATGATTACCAGGCCTGTACCGCCAAGCTGCTGCCGGTCAATTTCGATCAGATTCGCCAGGCGCAGATCGGCTTTCCCGGTGGCGGCATCGATCTCGATCCGATGGCCAAGGCCAAGCTCGATATCGTCCTCGACTTCGTCAAGGCTGACCCCACCATCAACAGCTTCCAGATCGACGGCCATGCCGACAACAGCGGCAATCGGCTGACCAATCGTGACCTGTCACGCCGCCGCGCGCTGGCCGTGCAGGAGTATCTGGTAGCCGGCGGCATACCGGCCGAGCAGATCACCATGCGCTTTCACGGCGAGCGCTACCCGCTGGTGCCGAACAACAACGAAGCCAATCGCGCCAAGAATCGCCGTGCGACCCTGCGCCTGGATCGTATGCCAGCGTCGGACGCCCCGGTACAGAGCGCACCGCAGACCGCTCCACCAAGCCCCCCGGTTGACCCGGCCGGAAGTACGCCCTCCTAGCAAAAAAGCCGATTCTTCCCGTCGCTTCGTCATCACAAGCTGTCGCGCCCCTGTAAATTGAGGCGCGAGGCCAGTAGAATCACGGGTTTTACCGTACAACCCGTGGAGTGATGGCATGGCGGACGTCAAAAAGGTAGTTCTGGCCTATTCCGGTGGCCTGGACACCTCGGTGATCCTCAAGTGGCTGCAAGATACCTACAACTGTGAAGTGGTGACCTTCACCGCCGATCTCGGCCAAGGTGAAGAGGTCGAGCCGGCCCGCGCCAAGGCTCAGGCAATGGGCGTCAAGGAAATCTACATCGACGACCTGCGCGAAGAGTTCGTTCGCGATTTCGTCTACCCGATGTTCCGCGCCAACACCGTCTACGAAGGCGAGTACCTGCTGGGTACTTCCATCGCCCGTCCGCTGATCGCCAAGCGCCTGATCGAAATCGCCAACGAGACCGGCGCCGACGCCATCTCCCATGGTGCTACCGGCAAGGGCAACGACCAGGTGCGTTTCGAGCTGGGCGCCTATGCGCTGAAGCCTGGCGTGAAAGTCATCGCCCCGTGGCGCGAGTGGGACCTGCTGTCGCGCGAGAAGCTGATGGACTACGCCGAGAAGCATGCCATCCCGATCGAGCGCCACGGCAAGAAGAAGTCGCCGTACTCCATGGATGCCAACCTGCTGCACATCTCCTATGAAGGTGGCGTGCTGGAAGACACCTGGACCGAGCACGAAGAAGACATGTGGCGTTGGACCAAGTCGCCGGAAGCGGCGCCGGACACCCCCACCTATATCGAGCTGACCTACAAGGCCGGTGACATTGTCGCCATCGACGGCAAAGCCATGACCCCGGCCACCGTGCTGGCCGAACTGAACCGCATCGGCGGCGAGAACGGCATCGGTCGTCTGGACATCGTCGAGAACCGCTTCGTCGGCATGAAGTCCCGCGGCTGCTATGAGACCCCCGGCGGCACCATCATGCTCAAGGCCCACCGCGCTATCGAGTCGATCACCCTCGACCGCGAAGTGGCTCACCTGAAAGACGAGCTGATGCCGAAATACGCCAGCCTGATCTACAACGGTTTCTGGTGGAGCCCGGAGCGTCTGATGCTGCAACAGATGATCGACGCCTCCCAGGCCAACGTGAACGGCGTGGTCCGCCTGAAGCTGTACAAGGGCAACGTCATCGTTACCGGCCGCAAGTCCGACGACTCGCTGTTCGACGCCAACATCGCGACCTTCGAGGAAGATGGCGGCGCCTACAACCAGCAGGACGCGGCAGGCTTCATCAAACTCAACGCTCTGCGTATGCGTATTGCTGCAGGCAAGGGCCGCAAGCTGGTCTAAGCTCAGCCACCTGCGCCACAAGAGCCCCGGCCATGTGCCGGGGTTCTGCTTTTTACGGGAGTGAATCTGATGAGACTGCTGCATACCATGCTGCGCGTCGGCGATCTGGACAAGTCCATCGCCTTCTACACCGAAGTACTGGGCATGACCCTGCTACGCCGTAAGGACTACCCGGATGGGCAGTTCACTCTGGCCTTCGTCGGCTACGGCGACGAGGCGCACAACAGCGTGATCGAGCTGACCCACAACTGGGGCGTCGATAGCTACGAGCTGGGCACCGGCTACGGCCATATCGCTCTGGAAGTCGAGGACGTCTACAAGGCCTGCGAGGACATCCGTGCGCGCGGCGGCAAGATCACCCGCGAGCCCGGTCCGATGAAGCACGGCACGAGTATCCTGGCCTTCGTCGAAGACCCGGACGGCTACAAGGTCGAATTGCTTTCGCCATCGCGCCGCGACTGATCGACAGATACTAAAAGCCCCGCAATTCGCGGGGCTCTTTCTGTGCGGCTCGACGTTCAGATATCGAAATCGTATTCGGCCAGCTGCTTGTGCAGGCGACGCTCTTCGAGGAAGTTGTCGATGATGCGGCGCTTGGTCAGGTTGGTCTTGGCGACTTCCACCGCAGGCTCGGCATCGTCTGCATCGTCCGCGACAAAGTCTTCGTCCAGCTCGAGGTCTTCTTTGTCTGTGCTCATTTCTTCCACTCCAGGCCATTTACTGGGGCCAATGGCGCACCTTATAGCGGCAAAAATTGAGCGGGTAAAAAAGATTTTTTCAATCAGAGGATCGCCAGATTCTATGGTCGATCAATCGTCGGAGGTTTTCGCCTTGTACTCGCACAGGTCTTCGATGCGGCAGGCGCCACAGCGCGGTTTGCGTGCGGTACAGACGTAGCGCCCATGCAGGATCAGCCAGTGGTGGGCGTCGAGCAGATAATCCTTGGGCACGAACTTGAGTAGCTTCTTTTCCACCTCGACCACGTTCTTGCCCGGCGCAATGCCGGTGCGGTTGCTGACGCGGAAGATATGCGTGTCCACGGCCATGACCAGTTGGCGAAACGCGGTGTTAAGCACCACGTTGGCCGTCTTGCGGCCGACACCGGGCAGGGCTTCGAGGTCTTCGCGGTTGTCCGGCACCTGACTGCCGTGCTTCTCTATGAGGATGCGGCAGGCTTCGATGACGTTCTTCGCCTTGCTGTTGTACAGGCCGATGGTCTTGATGTATTCGGACAAACCCTCGACGCCGAGGGCGTAGATGGCCTCCGGCGTATTGGCCACCGGGAACAGCTTGGCCGTGGCCTTGTTGACGCTGACGTCGGTGGCCTGGGCCGAGAGCGTCACGGCCACCAGCAGCTCGAAGGGGGTGCTGTAGGCCAGCTCGGTTTTCGGCTCGGGGTTGTCTTCGTGCAGGCGGCGGAAGATTTCCTGGCGCTTGGCAGCATTCATTCGATGACTCCGGTAACGCGAACGCGGCGGCTTTGGGCGGGTAGCTCGGGCGCGGCGGCCTTGGCTCGCTCGGCGGCGATCTGATCGATGCGGTTTTTGCAGGCGATTAGCAGGCCCAGAACGATGAACGCGCCCGGTGGCAGGATGGCCAGCAGGAAGCCGCGGTAATCGTGCACCAGGGTGAGTTTCCAATCGGCGGCGATGGGCCCGAACAGCAGGTGCATGTTGGCGAACAATGCGCCGGTGCCGAGCAGCTCGCGGATAGCGCCGATCAGCACCAGTACGGTGCCGAAGCCCAGGCCCATCATCAGGCCGTCGTAGGCGGCGCGGGCCGGGTCGTGCTTGGCGGCGAAGCCGTCGGCGCGACCGAGGATCACGCAGTTGGTGGTGATCAGCGGGATGAAGATGCCGAGGATCTGGTACAGCTCGTAGGTGTAGGCCTGCATCAGCAGTTCTATGCAGGTGGTCAGTGCGGCGATGATCATGACGAAGGCGGGCAGACGCACAGCGGTGTTGACCACGCCGCGTACCAGCGACACGGCGGTGTTCGAACACACCAGCACCACGGCGCTGGCCAGGGCCAGGCCTAGGGCGTTGACCGTGGAGTTGCTCACCCCAAGTAGCGGGCAGAGGCCGAGCAACTGCACCAGCGCGGGATTGTTCTTCCACAGACCGTTGAGGCTGATTTCGCGATAACTGGTCATTGCTCGTCCTCCACCTGGCCCAGCAAATGGGCGCGGTGCGTGTCGAAGTAGCGCAGGGCGCCGTGCACGGCCTTGACCACGGCGCGCGGGGTGATGGTGGCGCCGGCGAACTGGTCGAAGTCGCCACGATCCTTTTTCACCGCCCAGCGCTCTTTGCCAGGGGCGTTCAGGGATTTGCCCTCGAAGCTGCGTATCCAGTCGCTCTTGGCCAGTTCGATCTTGTCGCCCAGTCCTGGGGTTTCCTTGTGGCTGAGCACGCGTACGCCAGCCAGGCGGCCATCGGCGAAGATGCCGACCAACAGGTGGATGGCGCCGCTGTAGCCGTCCGGTGCGGTCACCGGCAGGATCAGCGCGCTGGGCTCACCGCTCTTGAGTGCCAGATAGGCTGACTGTGGGCTGCGGTGGCCCAGCTCGGGGGCGTTGAGTTCGATGCGGTTATCCAGCAAGTGATTGTCGTAGCTGCCGGCCGGCAGGATTTCCGCTAGGGCACGCACCTGCGCTTCACGTTCGGCATTGGCGATGCGCTCGGCGGTGCCCTGTTGCAGCAGGGCGACGGTGCCGACGGTGCCGATAGCGAACAGGCCAAGCACCAGGGCATTTTTCAGCATCGAGCGGCTGATTTCCGGCAGCATGCTCATTCTCCCAGCTTGAAGCCGCTATTGGGCTTGCGGTGGCCGTAGCTGCGCGGCCGGGTGTAGTAGTCGATGGTCGGCGCCGCCAGGTTCATCAGCAGCA
The DNA here is from genome assembly GCF_007049795.1 of Ectopseudomonas mendocina. GTDB lineage: Bacteria > Pseudomonadota > Gammaproteobacteria > Pseudomonadales > Pseudomonadaceae > Aquipseudomonas > Aquipseudomonas mendocina_D. The sequence goes on along the minus strand of NZ_SCFY01000015.1, from coordinate 101,929 downwards.
CGGCGAATGCCACTGCATCCGGGTAGCCGCCCCACGTGCGGATCACGTAGACCAGCACGCCGATACCGATGCCGAACACCAGGCGTCCGCGATTGCTGGTGGCGCCGGACACCGGGTCGGTGACGATGAAGAAAGCGCCGAGCATGGTGGCGCCGGTCAGCAGGTGGAACAGCGGCGAGCCGTTGGAGTCCGAACCGCTGCCGTTCCAGAACAGCAGACTCATGACGAACAGTGCAGCGAGCATGCCCACTGGCGCGTGCCAGGTGATCAGGCGTCTATGCAGCAGATACAGGCCGCCGGCGAGGAAGGCCAGGTTGACCACCTCGCTGCCGGCACCGCCGAAGCGACCGAAGGCCGGGTTGCTGGCGTGCAGCTCGTCGATGGTCAGGCTCTTGTTCACCCTCAGCGCGTCCAGCGCGGTGGCCTGGGCCCAGCCATCCGGGAGGTTGGTGATGCCGAGGATGTGCTGGATGCCGTCCAGCGCAGCGACGCCATGCGGCGCGGGCCAACTGGTCATGTCGACGGGGAAGGAGATCAGTACCACCACGTAGCCGACCATGGCCGGGTTGAACGGATTCTGCCCGAGGCCGCCATAGAGCTGCTTGCCGAAGCCGATGGCGAAGCCGCAGGCGATCAGCGTCAGCCACCAGGGCGAATAGGGCGGCAGGGCCAGGGCCAGCAGCACGGCGGTGACCAGGGCGCTGTAGTCCTTGAGGAAGAACGCGATCGGGCGTTTGCGTGCGGCCAGCAATGCAGCCTCGAAACCCAGGGCGCAGAGGCTGGCCCAGACCAGATTGAACAGGGTGCCGGCGCCGAACAGCCAGGTCAGGACTAGGATGCCCGGCACGGTGGCCAGCAGCACCTGCAGCATGACCTGCTGGGTACGGTTGCTGCCCGTGGCGTGGGGCGATGTGATGCGGGGCAGGGCCATCGGCGCTCCGGTGGTTCTATTGCTGCGTTCTTGGTGATCGCAGTGGTGTTCATTCCCCGGATTGCAGTCCGGGTCGATGTGCCAGCATGCCGGCTTTGTCGTTCTCCCTCTCCCGTTTACGGGAGAGGGCAGGGGAGAGGGGACGGTATACTGGCCCTCTCCCCAGCCCCTCTCCCACAAGTGGGAGAGGGGCTTTGATTGTTGTGCTGCCAGCTCCCGAGCCGGATGTCAGGGTTGGTATTCGGCCAGCTTGTGTTCTGCTTCGCTCAAGCGTGTGCGCGCCTGCTCCAGTGCATCGGCAGTAGTATTGTCGTCACGTTCCAGCTTGCGCAGGTCGGCTCGGGCGAAGGCTACCTCGGTCTTCAGCGCCTTGAGTTTTTCGTCCACGCCTGGGCGTTCGGTGCGCGCCAGATCCGGTGCCGGTTTGCCCGAGGCCGCTTCGGCGGCGTGCAGCGCTTGTTCAGCGGCGGCCAGGGCATCGCGCAGCGGTTGCAGCGCGGGGGCGTCGCTGCCGGCCTTTTCTGCCTTCTTCAGTTCGGCGCGTTTCATTGCCAGTTCGATCTTGGCTCTTTTCAGCACATCGTCGCCGGCGGGTTTGGCGGCTGGTGCCGGCGCCTGGCTCTGCAACTCGGCCAGGGCTTTCTCGGCGGCTTCGAGCTGCTGGCTTACACGGGCGATTTCCGCTTGTTGCTCGTCGTCCGGTGTTTCGATCTTTTCCAGCTTGCGCAGTTGGGCCTTGAGCATGGCGGCTTCGATCTTGGCTTTTTTCAGCGCTTCGTCGCCAGCGGGTTTGGCAGCGGCTGTGGGCTTCTGGCTGTCCAGCTCGGCCAGGGCCTTCTCGGCAGCTTCCAGTTGCTGGCGTACGCGGGCGACTTCGGCCTGTTGCTCGTCGTCCGGGTTCTCGATTTTTTCCAGCTTGCGCAATTGCGCCTTGAGCATGGCGGCGTCGATCTTGGCCTTCTTCAGCACGTCGTCACCGGCCGGTTTGGGCGTCGGGGCTGGTGCTGCTGCCTGGGCATTGGCCAGCGCTTTCTGCGCGGCTTCGGCTGCTGCACGCAGCTCAGTGACCTGCGCCTGCAGTTCGGGCGTGTCGTGGGCGGCCAGCTGTTTCTCGGCCTTCTTCAGTGCGACCTGGGCCATGCTGGCTTCGATCTTGAGTTTCTTCAGCGCTTCATCGGCCGGCGCTGCTGCCGCAGCAGGTGGGGCTTCGGCTTGTGCTGCCTTGGCGCGGGCGGCTTTCTCGGCGCGGGCCTTGCGTTCGGCTTCCTTCTGCTCCTCGGCGCGGCGCAGGCGTTCCTGGCGTTGCTCGAAGCGCTGTTTGGAGTGTTCGGCCTTGAGTTGCTTCTGCTCCAGCTCGCGGATTTCCGCCTTGGCCACACGGTAGTACTGCACCAGCGGGATGCTCGACGGGCAGACATAGGCGCAGGCGCCGCACTCGATGCAGTCGAACAGGTTGTGCGCCTTGAGCTGTTCGTGCTCCTGGCCCAGAGCGAAGAAGTGCAGTTGTTGCGGCAGCAGGCTGGCCGGGCAAGCCTCGGCGCATTCGCCGCAGCGGATGCAGGGCATGGCCGGCGGTGGTGGCGGCAGTTCGGCGGCGGTGCTGGCCAGCAGGCAGTTGCTGGTCTTGATCAGTGGTACATCGAGGCTGGGTAGGGTGAAGCCCATCATCGGCCCGCCCATGATCAGGCGATTGATCTTGCTCGCATCGAGCCCCGCGAAGGCCAGCAGCTCGCCCACCGGCGTGCCGATCAGCGCCTCGACATTGCCGGGTCGCGCAAGCGCTTCGCCGGTCAGGGTGGTGATGCGTGATATCAGTGGCTTGCCCAGCAGTACGGCGTCGTGGATGGCCACACAGGTGCCGACGTTCTGGCAAAGAATGCCGATATCGGCCGGCAGGCCGCCGCTGGGCACCTCGACGCCGGTGAGAATCTGGATCAGCTGTTTCTCGCCGCCGGACGGGTACTTAGTCGGGAACACCCGCACCTGATAGTCGCGGCCGGCGCAGGCAGCACGTACGGCCGCAATGGCCTCGGGCTTGTTGTCTTCGATGCCGATCAGCACCTGCTGCGGCTGAATCAGGTGGGCCAGCACCTCGATACCAGCCAGCAGCTCGGCGGCGCGCTCGCGCATCAGCACGTCATCGGCGGTGATATAGGGTTCGCATTCGGTGCCGTTGATGATCAGTGTGTGGATCTTCTGCGTCGGCCGTGCAGTGAGTTTGACCGCCGTGGGGAAGCCGGCGCCGCCCAGGCCGTTGATGCCGGCCTCGCGGATCAGCGTCAGCAGTTCGGCTGGCTCCAGGCTGCGGTAGTCGGTAGGCGGCGTCAGCTCGATCCACTCGTCCAGGCCATCGCTGTCGATGACGATGGCCTGCGCCAGCATGCTGGAAGCATGCGGATAAGGCTGTTCACCCATAAAGGCTATGGTGCCGGAAGTCGGCGCATGCAACGGCACACTGACGAAGCCATTGGCATTGGCGATCTTCTCGCCCTTGCGCACACGCTGGCCGACCGCCACGCAGGGTTCGGCGGCAGCGCCGATATGCTGACCGAGCGGCAACAGCAAGCGCTTGGGCAGCGGGGCCTGCTGGATCGGTGTGCGGTTGGACAGCTCCTTGCGCTCGGCTGGATGGATGCCGCCGGGGATTTCCCAGAACTTTTCCTGCACGGTCATGCCGCCTGCTCCCGGTCACTGGTGATCAACTGGCCGGGTGCCAGCGGCTTGTCCCATTTCCAGCTCTGCACGCTGCTGCCGACTTCGATCATGTCGATGCAGTCCACCGGGCAGGGTTCGACGCATAGGTCGCAGCCGGTGCATTCGCTGACGATCACCGTGTGCATCTGTCGCGCCGCGCCGACGATGGCGTCCACCGGGCAGGCCTGGATGCATTTGGTGCAGCCAATGCACTCGGCTTCGCGGATAAAGGCGACCATCTGCGGCTTTTCGCCTTCCACCGCGTCCAGTGGTTCTGCTTCGACGTCGAGCAGATCGGCCAGGGCTGCAATGGTGGCTTCGCCGCCGGGTGGGCATTTGTTGATCTTGTCGCCGCCGGCGATGGCTTCGGCGTAGGGCTTGCAGCCGGGGTAGCCGCACTGGCCGCACTGGGTCTGCGGCAGCAGGGCGTTGATCTGCTCGGCAATGGGGTCGCCCTCGACCTTGAAGCGCACGGCGGCGAACCCGAGGATGGCGCCGGCGATCAGGCATAGCGCGAGCAGGGCGAGGACGGCGACCAGAACCAGGCTCATAGCTTGATCAGCCCGGAGAAGCCCATGAACGCCAGCGACATCAACCCGGCGGTAATCATGCCGATGGCTGCGCCCTGGAAGGATTTCGGCACGTCGGCGATGGCGATGCGCTCACGCATGGCGGCGAACAACACCAGCACCAAGGAGAAACCCAGGCCGGCGGCGAAGCCGTTGACGGTGGCGGTGATGAAGGTGAACTCGGCCTTGTTGGCGTTGAGCAGGGCGACGCCAAGAACGATGCAGTTGGTGGTGATCAGCGGCAGGAAAATGCCCAGCACGCGATAGAGCAGCGGGCTGGTCTTGTTCACCACCATCTCGGTGAATTGCACCACCACGGCGATCACCAGGATGAAGCTGATGGTGCGCAGGAATTCCAGGTCCAGCGGTTTGAGCACGTACTGCTGCACCAGGTAGCTGCACATGGCCGCCAGGGTCAACACGAAGGTGGTGGCCAGGGACAGGCCGATGGCGGTTTCGATCTTCTTCGACACGCCCATGAACGGGCACAGGCCGAGGAACTGCACCAGCACGAAATTGTTGACCAGGATGGCGCTGACCATGATCAGGACGAGTTCGGTCATCGGTTTGCCGTCGAATGCACAAAGGCCTTAGGAAAAGGGCGCCTATTATCGGGAAGCGCGTAGATGCAAACAAGCCGGCAGTGGCCGGCTTGTTCGACAGTATAAGCCTAGCGTGTGCTTACTTGACGCGCTGGCCTGGCTTGGCGCCGCTATCCGGGCTGAGCAGGTAGATTTCCTCTCCACCGGGGCCGGCAGCCAGGACCATGCCTTCGCTGATGCCGAACTTCATCTTGCGCGGCGCCAGGTTGGCGACATACAGGGTCAGGCGGCCTTCCAGCTTGCTCGGGTCCGGGTAGGCGGATTTGATGCCGGAGAACACATTGCGCTTCTCGTCGCCGATATCCAGTGACAGGCGCAGCAGCTTGTCGGCGCCTTCGACGAATTCGCATTTTTCGATCAGGGCGATGCGCAGGTCGACGGCAGCGAAGGCGTCGAAGTTGATCTCGGCTGCCAGCGGATCTTTGGCCAGTTCGCCATTACCCTGAGGTTTGGGCGCTTCGGCAGCGAGGTCTTCCTTGGAGGCTTCGATCATGGCTTCGATTTTCGGTTGCTCGATGCGGGTCAGCAGCGGGTTGAACGGATTCAACTGGTGGTTGGCCAGCGGCAGTGCCAGGTCGGCCCAGGACTGAGGCTTCACATTCAGGAAGGCTTCTGCCTCGGCGGCGAGTTTCGGCAGCACTGGCTTGAGCATGATCACCAGTTGGCGGAACAGGTTGATGCCCAGGGCGCAGATCTGCTGCACCTCGGCTTGTTTGCCTTCGACCTTGTTCAGTGACCAGGGCGCCTTGTCGGCGATCCAGGCGTTGGCGCGGTCGGCCAGCGCCATGATTTCGCGCATGGCGCGGGAGAAGTCACGCGCCTCGTAGGCATCGGCGATACTCGGCGCGGCGGCCTGGAAGGCATCCCACAGCTCGGGTTCCGGGTTGGCGGCAACCAGCAGGCCGGCGTTGCCCTTGTGGATGAAACCGGCACAGCGGCTGGCGATGTTGACGACCTTGCCGACCAAGTCCGAGTTGACCTTCTGCACGAAGTCCTCGAGGTTCAGGTCGAGGTCATCGACGCCACGGCCCAACTTGCTGGCGTAGTAGTAACGCAGGTATTCCGGATTCAGGTGATCCAGGTAGGTGCGCGCCTTGATGAAGGTGCCGCGCGACTTGGACATTTTCTGGCCGTTGACTGTCAGGTAGCCGTGCACGTTGACCGCGGTGGGCTTGCGGTAGCCGGCGCCTTCGAGCATGGCCGGCCAGAACAGGGCGTGGAAGTTGACGATGTCCTTGCCGATGAAGTGATACAGCTCGGCGCTCGAGTCCTTGCCCCAGAACGCGTCGAAATCCAGCTCCGGGCGTTTGCTGCAGAGGTTCTTGAAGCTGGCCATGTAGCCGATCGGCGCGTCCAGCCAGACGTAGAAGTACTTGCCCGGCTCGCCGGGAATCTCGAAGCCGAAGTAGGGGGCGTCGCGGGAGATGTCCCACTCCTGCAGACCGCCGTCGAGCCACTCGGCGATCTTGTTGGCCACTGCTTCCTGCAGCGCGCCGGAGCGCGTCCACTGCTTGAGCATGGCTTCGAAGTCCGGCAGCTTGAAGAAGAAGTGCTGCGATTCCTTGAGCACCGGCACCGCGCCGGAGATGGCCGAGCGCGGGTTCTTCAGCTCGGTCGGCGAATAGGTGGCACCGCATTTCTCGCAGTTGTCGCCGTACTGGTCCTCGGTGCCGCATTTCGGACAGGTGCCCTTGATGAAGCGGTCGGCGAGGAACATGCCTTTCTCGGGGTCGAAATATTGGGTCACGGCGCGGGTGGCGATGTGCCCCTTGTCGCGCAGCGCCAGGTAGATGGACGCCGACAGCTCACGGTTTTCCTCGGAGTGAGTCGAGTGGTAGTTGTCGAAGTCCACGCCGAAGTCGGCGAAGTCGGCCATATGCTCGGCACGTACGCCATCGATCAGTTGCTCGGGCGCGATGCCTTCTTTCTCGGCGCGCAACATGATCGCCGAACCGTGGGCGTCGTCGGCGCAGACGTAGATCGCCTGATTGCCGCGCAGTTTCTGGTAGCGCACCCACATGTCGGTCTGCACGTACTCGAGCATGTGGCCGAGGTGGATGGAGCCGTTGGCGTAGGGGAGGGCGCTGGTAACGAGAATCTTGCGGGCTTCGGTCATGGTGATCGGCTGCACTGGTAAAACGAGGGAAGTCGGCAACTATAAAGCAGCGGCAGGCTGCAAGCCACCTGCTGCAGGCAAGCATGCTCGATGTGCCGCGCATGGTGCGGCGCTGCTGCTATGATGCCGGCCTGTTTTTCCGCTGCCTTCTGGAGTTCATGCATGAGTGCCGTCACCCGCGAAGCGGTCGAAGCCTGTCTGCGTCAGTTCACCGACCCCCATCTCGATCAGGACCCGGTCAGCGCCGGTTGCCTGCGTGAGGTTGACATCCAGGGCGCGCGTGTTTCCGTACGTCTGGAGCTGGGCTATGCCGCTGGTTTGTTCAAGAACGGTTGGGCGCAGATGCTGCAGATGGCGCTGGAAAATCTCGATGCAGTCGAGAGCGCGCGGGTGCAGGTCGACTGCGTAATCGACTCGCACCAGGGCCAGGCGCAGGTGCCGGCCCTGGCCGGTGTGAAGAACGTGATTGCCGTGGCCTCGGGCAAGGGCGGGGTGGGCAAATCCACCACCGCAGCCAACCTGGCGTTGGCGCTGGCGCGTGAAGGCGCGCGGGTCGGCATTCTCGATGCTGATATCTACGGCCCCAGCCAGGGCATCATGTTCGGCATCGCCGAAGGCACGCGCCCGCAGGTGAAGGATCAGAAATGGTTCGTGCCGCTCGAGGCCCATGGTGTGCAGGTGATGTCCATGGCCTTTCTCACCGACGACAACACGCCGATGGTCTGGCGCGGGCCGATGGTCAGTGGCGCTTTGCTGCAGTTGATCACCCAGACCGTCTGGAACGATCTCGATTACCTGGTGGTGGACATGCCGCCGGGCACCGGCGATATCCAGCTGACCCTGGCGCAGAAGGTGCCGGTGGCTGGCAGCGTGATCGTCACCACGCCGCAGGACCTGGCGCTGCTCGATGCCAAGAAAGGCGTGGAGATGTTCCGCAAGGTGCACATCCCGGTGTTGGGCGTGGTGGAAAACATGGCCGTGCACATCTGCTCCAACTGCGGCCATGCCGAACACCTGTTTGGCGAGGGCGGCGGTGAGAAGCTGGCTGCGCAATATGGCGTCGAGCTGCTGGCCTCGCTGCCACTGTCGATGGCCATCCGCATGCAGGCCGATGACGGCAAACCGACCACGGTGGCCGATCCTGAAAGCCAGATCGCCATGATCTACCAGGATCTGGCGCGCAAGGTCGGCGCACGTATCGCCCTGGCGGGTAAGCCGGCGATGCCGAGCATCGAGATCAGCGAGGACTAAAAGCAGCCGCGCAGCGGCATCTGATGACCCTCTCCCATTTATGGGAGAGGGTGCCCGAAGGGCGGGAGAGGGTAGGCAGGCGACTCGTTTCTGGCTTGGCGATTTTCCGATCGCCCGCTTACGTGGGCATCCTGCGCAGTTCTATCACTCGACTCAGTCCAGATGGCGGCGGCGTCGAACACTTTCGGCGACAGCGTTACGTAATCAATGCACCGGTCCCGCTTATGTAGGAGCGGCTGGGCGGCATTCCGCTTCAGCCGCGAATCGCGGATAAATCCGCTCCTACAGGGCGTGCAAACACCCATAAAAAAGCCCCGCACTAGGCGGGGCTCTTTTCAAGCAGGTCAGCTCAGGTTAGACAACCTGAACTTCCTCAGCTTGCATGCCTTTCTGACCACGGGTGGCCACGAAAGTCACTTGCTGGCCTTCTTTCAGGCTCTTGAAACCATCGCTCTGAATCGCTTTGAAGTGTACGAAGAGGTCGTCACCGGATTGCGGGGTGATGAAGCCGTAGCCTTTCTCATCGTTGAACCACTTGACGGTGCCAGTCTGACGATTGGACATGTGATGTCTCCTAACAAAAGTAATAGCAGCCCTGGAAAAGCCCAGGCCGGGACTGAGTGCAACGAGTACTAGGAGTCGGACGATGTTTGGATCGAGATCTAGGCATCAAGTAGCGATTCGCGGTGACACATGCAGCACAGTGGGGACACCATACGTGTTTTTATCGCCAAGTGCGAATAGTCGATGCACCTTTTTTGCAAATAATCTCCGGCGCTGGAGGCTGCGCTCTTTGAAGCGTGGCGCCTGCATCGGTAAGATGCGCTCACTTTTCTTGCAATAGCCCACTCAGGACACCTCGCCATGAGCATCAAATCGGACAAGTGGATTCGCCGCATGGCCCAGGAACACGGCATGATCGAGCCCTACGTCGAGCGCCAGGTACGCGGTGCCGACGACAGTCGCGTCATCTCTTACGGTGTTTCCAGCTACGGCTACGACGTACGCTGCGCTGATGAATTCAAGGTGTTCACCAACATCCATTCGGCCATCGTCGACCCGAAGAATTTCGATGAGAAGAGCTTCGTCGACATCAAGAGCGACGTTTGCATCATTCCGCCTAACTCCTTTGCCCTGGCCCGTACCGTCGAATACTTCCGTATTCCGCGTGACGTGTTGACCATCTGCCTGGGCAAGAGCACCTATGCGCGTTGCGGCATCATCGTCAACGTCACGCCGCTGGAGCCGGAGTGGGAAGGCCACGTGACCCTGGAGTTCTCCAATACCACCAACCTGCCGGCGAAGATCTACGCCAACGAAGGTGTGGCACAGATGCTGTTCCTGCAGTCCGACGAGGCCTGTGAGGTGTCCTATCGCGATCGCGGTGGCAAGTACCAGGGGCAGACCGGTGTAACCCTGCCCAAGGCCTGATCGAACCTCCTGATGCGAAGAAGCCGGGCATTGCCCGGCTTCTTCGTTTCTGCCCTCTGCGATCAAGGCACCAGCGGCAGCTCGCGCTTGTGGCGGGTGGCGTCGTAGGTGCGCACGATGGTGGCATAGGCCTCGACGCTGACGGTCTCACCATGCAGGAAGGCGTCGATCTCGGCATAGGTCACGCCATGGGCTTCCTCGTCCGGTTTGCCCGGGCGCAGTTCTTCCAGATCGGCGGTCGGCGTTTTCATCACCAGATGCTGAGGTGCGCCCAGATGTGCGGCGATGGCGCGTACCTGTTTCTTCACCAGGCCAGACAACGGGGCCAGGTCGCAGGCGCCATCACCGAATTTGGTGAAGAAGCCCATCACTGCCTCGGCGGCATGATCGGTGCCGATCACCAGGCCGTTGTTGGCGTTGGCGATGGCGAACTGGGCGACCATGCGAATGCGGGCCTTGACGTTGCCCAGTACGAAGTCGCGTCGGACATGGCTTAGTTGCTCCAGGTGGCTGACCTGCTGGGCCAGGCCGTGGACGCTATCAGCAATGTTGACTGTAGTGTTCTCGTCGGCACGGATGAATTGCAGTGAATCCTGTGCGTCATGCTCGTCATGCTGGGTGTTGTGCGGCAGACGCACGGCGATGAAGCGATAGGCGCTATCGCCGCTCTCGGCGCGTAATTCCTCGACCGCGAGCTGAGCCAGACGCCCGGCCGTGGTCGAGTCGACGCCACCGCTGATGCCCAGCACCAGTACCTTGAGGCCGGAATTCTTCAGGGTGTTCTTGATAAAGGTCTTGCGCCGTTCGATTTCGGCGCTCAGCGCTACCTCATCGGCGAACGGCGGCACGACGTCGAGGGCGGCGGCGATTTCGGCTTGGCGGTTGCTCATGTCTGGGTCCTCACTGGGTCACGCGAAAGACGTGTTTCAGGTAACTGACGAAATTCTCGTCGCGGCATTGGGTCTTGCCAGGCGTATCGGAAATCTTCGCCACCGGCTGACCATTGCAGGCGGTCATCTTGATCACGACGTTCATCGGAGTGACGCCAGGGATGTCGCAGGTCAGGTTGGTGCCGATGCCGAAGCTTACGTGGATTCGCCCGGAAAGTGCACGGTAGAGTTGCAGCGACTTGGGCAGGTCGAGCCCGTCGGAGAACACCAGGGTCTTGCTTTTGGGGTCGATGCCGAGTTTCTCGTAGTGGGCGATAGCTTTTTCCGCCCATACCAGTGGGTCGCCGGAGTCATGGCGCAGGCCGTCGAAGAGCTTGGCGAAGTACAGGTCGAAATCGGCCAGGAAGGCATCCATGGTGATGCAGTCGGTCAGGGCGATGCCAAGTAACCCGCGGTATTCGCGCACCCAGCAGTCGAGTGCGGCGATCTGGCTGTCGATCAGGCGCGGGCCGAGTTGCTGGTGCGCCATCAACCATTCGTGGGCCATGGTGCCAATGGGCTTGAGGTCGAATTCGCGGGCCAGGTGCACGTTGCTGGTACCGACGAAACGCCCGGGGAAGTCGCGCTTGAGGATATGCACCGCCTGCTCCTGCACGCGGTAAGAGAAGCGCCGGCGAGTACCGAAATCAGCCAGCTGGAAGCCGGCCAGTTCGCTCGGCGAGGCTTCGGCCTTGAGCCAATCGAGCTTCTCGTACAGGCGCTCGGCGGCCTGTTCGAGCAGCACTTCGCGGTAGCGATAGCGGTTGCGCACTTCGCTGACGATGGCCAGCAGCGGTACTTCGAAGAGGATCACGTGCAGCCAGGGACCGCGCAGGCGGATGTTCAACTGGCCGTCTTCGATGTTGGTGTGCACGTAGCGCAGGTTGAAGCGGAACAAACTCAGAAAGCGGATGAAGTCGGGCTTGATGAAGGGAATGCTGTCGAGAAAGGCGAGCTGGTCGACGCTTAGGCTCAGCTCGCTGAGGCGTTCGATCTGGTAGCGGATTTCGGCCAGGTAGGGCGTCAGATCCTCGCTGCTGCGGCAGCGGAACTCCCATTCCACTTCGGCGTTGGGGTAGTTGTGCAGCACCGCCTGCATCATGGTCAGCTTGTAGAAGTCGGTGTCCAGCAGGTTCTGCACGGTGCGCTCGGCGAAGATGCTCTCGCTCATCGCAGGTTCTCCTTGGCGAGGGTGTCATCCAGCTGTTCCAGGCTGGTGGCAAGTGTGATGCCCTGTTCGCGCATGGCGATGCAGGCGGTTTCGGCCGTTTCGCTGGCAATGGCTCGGCAGGCCGGCAGATGCACGATCACCTCGAAGCCGGCGCGGCGCAGCTGCAGGGCGGTGGTCTTGACGCAGTAGTCCAGGGCCAGGCCGCCGACCAGAACGAGGTCGACGTCATTTTGCCGGAGAAACTCGATCACGCCCGTGCTGCGCTTCTCGGCCAGGTCGTGATAGCAGGCACCGTAGGGGTGCAGGTCCGGTTCGACGCCTTTCCACACGAAGTAGTTGTAATCCAACGGCGCGGGCAGGTCATCGAGCAGTTCGAAGCCGGGCGTACCAGGCACGCAGTGGCTGACCCAGGTCAGGTCTGCATTGGCCAGTGGCAGGGGGCGCAACATCTCATCGTGTTTATCGACGACCCAGGCCGCTTGCGGGCTATGGGCATCCTTGCTGCCGATGCGCAGCTGGGCGCGTGCGGCCAGTTGGTTCAGCGCCGGGACGATGGTGTCGCCCTCGGGCACCGGTAGCTCGTTGGGGCACAGTGGGGTAAAGCCTTTCTGAGCGTCGACGTCGAAGCTGGCGATCTTCATGGTGCGCCTCCTTCTCTTGGGTGAGTGACTACATATTTCATCTGATGAAATATGTAGTCAAGTGTTTTCGCCAAATCCTACGTGAGAAAATATGAGTTATTGGTCAAGATGAAATAAGTACATGAAGGAGCAAGCAACAGGATGAGTGCAGTTGAGGTGCTGGCCGGGGTAGATATCGTCGCTCTGCGCCTGAGCGAGGAGGGGACGCTACAGGTGCTTCTGTTGCGTCGCCAGCGTGAACCTTACGCTGGGCAATGGGCGCTGCCGGGCGTGCTGGTCAACGGCCGTTGTGCCGATGCCAGCCTGGACGCCGCCGCTGCCCGTGCACTGGCCGACAAGGCGCGCCTGCAACCGCAGTATCTGGAGCAGGTGGCGACAGTTGGTAATGGTGTGCGCGATCCGCGCGGCTGGTCGCTGAGCACCTGCTACCTGGCGCTGTTGGCGTCTGATGCCGAGCCACAGGATGAAAACCTGCGGTTCGTCGAGTTGGCGGGTGTCATTGCAGGGGCACAGGCATTGCCGTTCGACCACACGCAGTTGGTGCGTCTGGCGGCTGAGCGGCTGCGTGGCAAGTCGGTCTACAGCTCGTTGCCGCTGTACCTGCTGGCACCGCGATTCACCGTGACCGATGCGCTGACGGCATTTCAGGGGTGTCTGGGTGAGCCTGTGCAGCACACCACCTTGCGCGGGAGGCTGGAGCGGATGAAGGCGCAAGGCTGGATCAGTGATACCGGCGAAAAGAACTACCCGAAGATGGGGCGACCGCAGAACCTGCTGGCGCATAGCCCGCACGCGGGTGAGGCGTTTATCTTCGACCGCAGCCTGCTGGCTTAGCAGGTGCTCCCGAATTGCAGGCAAAAAAATAGGCGCCAGAGGCGCCAGGGGAGCATTTCAATCGATGCATAGTCTCTGAACCTGCTTTGTCCGAGAAGTTCCATCCGGTGATGGAAAAAAGCCATCTTTTTCTTCGGGCAAAAGAAAAGGCGCCAAGGGCGCCTTAAAACGATGATCTATGGAGTAAGTCGAATATTCAGAGTGGGGCGCTGAGGCAAAGGTTCAGCGCCGCCCGACGAACGGTCATTACTTGGCCGGCATCAGCAACAGGCGCTGGTTGCCATAGACCTTGTCCAGATTTTCCGCCTTGAACGGGAAGCTCATGTAGCCGCCCTTGAGCCATGCCTCGATGCCGTCGGCGTAGTGTGGGCTGGCTGGGTTGCCCGACTGCCCTGAGCTGTTGACGCCGACCAACGGCTCGTCGGCGGCAAAATCCACCACGATACGCATGGCCGGGATGAGGAAGGTATTGAAGTCCTGGCCCCAGGCGTAGGCAGAGACGTTCAGCGTGCTGTGGTCGCCCCCGGCCGGATAGGGGCCGCGATCCAGATAACCTTTCAAGGCGTTGATGCTGCTGCGTTGACTGGCGCTCATGTAAGGCGCCATGCGCGTGGTATCGGTCACCCACTCATAGGTGTGCAGCTTGCCCCACTGCCAGTTGCGCCGCTCCGTGCCCAACCGGCTCTCCAGCAACTCGATGCTGGCGGCCAGGCTGCGCGCGAGGATAGTCGGTTTGTCTTCCTGCTCTGGCGTGCGGGTGTCATTCCAGAAGGGGCTGTCGGCACGGCCAAGCAGGTGATCGGCCTGCGCCGAGTAGGAGGTGTTGGCGGCTTGCACCAGCGCCTGCCAGGCCGGGCTGTCTTCCGGGCCCAGTTCGTCGAGGAAGATATGCCGCGCACTCTCATGCAGGAAGGCGCCGTAGATGGCGGCATCAGCAGAGCTGGCAGCGAGCTTGCCGTCGAACGCCAGCAGGCGTTTCAGCGCTTCGTCGGCACGTGCGCGTTGCCCAGCCGGCAGGGCGGCGATGGCCTGGCGTAACGAGTCGTGCATGGCCGGGTCGTTGAACATGGCCTGCAATTTGGCGACGAAGGGCGAGGCCTGGTCGTACTGCATGGCGATCATGCTGCGGCCATCGTGACGACCGTTGCCGGCCAGCTCGGCAATGCGCTCGGCGCGCTCCGGGTAGTACCAGGAGCTGGACAGCTGCATGCCGTAACCGGGCGGCACGCTGCGCTCATTGGCGGTACCCAGCCAACCTTGCGGCGGGTCCTGATCGTAGGGGTGGAGCATCGGGTCAGCGAAGCCATCCCAGGCGTAGCGCTCGTCCCAGCCGGGGGAGGGCAGCAGGCCGCGACCTTCGCGGCGGTTCGGGTAGCGGCCGGTGACCTGCCAGCCAATGTGCTGGGCGTCGGCGAAGACGATGTTCAGCGGCATGGCGCGGATTTCCCGCGTCGCTTCGAAGGCCTGGTCCACCGACTGCGCGCGCGACAGGTCGAAGAAGGCGTCGAGGCTCTGGTCACGTTCGAACTGCGTGGTTTTCAGCGCCAGGCCGTAACCGCTCTGCAGAGCCAGGGGCTGCAGCATATGCTTGCGTTCGCCCAGCACCGAGTTGAGCAGTGGACCATTACGGGTCTCGTAAAGCGTTTCGCGAATCGGGCGTTGGCCCTTGATGAAGAAGGTCTCCTGGCGTTCGGCGACCGGCAGCCATTTGCCGTCTGCCTGGTACATCAGGCGGCTGCCTTCGTGTTTGATGCGCTCCAGATAAATGTCCTGGTTGTCACCCATGACCATGGTCATGCCCCAGGCCAGCTTGCCGTTGTAGCCGGCTACTACTGCCGGTACGCCGGCCAGAGAGATGCCCGCGGCCTGGTACTTGGGCGAGCGGATTTGCACGAAGCTCCACAGCGAAGGCATGCTCAGCGGCAGGTGTGTGTCATTGGCCAGCAGGCTCTTGCCGCCACGGCTGCGCTGCGGGGCGATGGCCCAGTTGTTCGAGGCGGCAACGCCGAGCATGTGCTGGTCGGCGATTTGTGCTGCAGTGCGTGAAATCGCCTGCAGGCCCGGCAGTTGGCCCTTGAGGTCGAGGCCGGCGAGTTTTTCTGCTTCAGCAAAAGGCAGCGGCTCGTCCGGGTAGATCGGCAGCAGCCAGGGCAGTTTGTCGGCGCCCACCTGCTGGGTCATGGTCAGCGCGGCGATCTCTTCCTGCAGGTTTACCGCCAGGCCGAAGTTCAGCAGGCAGAACAGCAGTACCGAATCCTCGGGCTTCCAGTACTCGGGGCGGTAACCGGACTCGGCCAGATCCATCGGCAGGCGATTGCGATAGCGGAACATATAGGCGTTGACGCCACGCGAATAAACCTCGAAGAAGCGCTTCAGGCGCGGTGAGGCATCGGCGTAGAGGATTTCCGCGCTTTTTTTCAGGTTGACCGCGCGCATGAAACGGTCCATTTCCAGCACGCCAGGGCCGGCCATCTCGGCCAGGCGGCCCTGGGCCAGCAGGCGCATGCCGACCATCTGGCTGAGGCGGTCACCGGCATGCACATAACCGAGGGTAAAGAGGGCGTCGTGGAAGGTGCTCGACTCGATCAGCGGCATGCCGAGGGCGTTACGCCGCACCGACGCACTTTCGGCCACGCCCTGGATGCGCTCGACGCCACGCGTGGGCGGCACGCTGTCGGCATAACGGCTGTTGAGCAGGGACTGGCAGCCGGCGAGGCTGGTCAGAGAGGCAGCAAGAGTCAGGCAGGCCAGCGCGCGCATGGCGAATTTCCTTGGTGTACGAAGGGGCGAGGCCGGTCATGAGTTGGCCGGCCACAAAGGCGCCAAGGTAATGAGGCCAGTAAAGCCTGGCAAGAGGCCTCAGACGCTGGTTTGAGGCTTCTTCAGCCCTTCATCGAGCAACCAGCGCGCGGCGCTGCGTGCGGCGGCCTTGTGCTGCAGTTCCAGCTCGTTGAAGCGTTTTTCGAAACGGCGTCGTTCGGCCTTGTCCAGAGCCTTCCAGGCTGCATGGGTAGGCACTTCGGCGGTGGCTTCGAAAAGCAGATGGAACACCTGGCAACGGCTGTCATTGCTCAAGGCACTGTCATAGTTGTCGAGCAGCACCTTGATGCGGATGGCTCCTTCGATCAGCGGCAACTGCTCGTCGAGCAGGCTGCTGGCGAGAATGTTCAGATCGCCGCCGATACGTTGTTGGCGTTCTTGCTGTGCTTCGTCGCGCACGCGCTGGTTTGCCCATACGCGGCGCCACAGGTGCCAGGCATAGGCGGCCAGCGCCGCGATCAGCAGCAGGCCGGTCAGGAGCAGGGTGAGGCTCAGAGCATCCATGCGCGGTTCAGGCGCCGTGGCACTTCTTGAATTTCTTCTCGCTGCCGCACGGGCAAGGATCGTTACGGCCGACATCCTTCAACGCGTTGCGCACGGGCTCCTGATGGCCGTGGTTGCAGTGCGGGCCGTGCACATGGTGGTGATCGTGATGATCGTGGTCATGGTTGCAGTCAGGGCCGTGGACGTGGGGTTGGTTGCTCATGGTGTTACTCATGCAGGTTATTCGGGGATGAAATCGCCGGGAATTATCTCTCCATTACGCGCCATGTGCACGCTGCGGCCGAATAACATACCGGTTTTTACCTGGCCCTTGAGGCTATAGCGAATTGGCTCGTTCGGTTTTTCCAGCGCTTTGACGATCTGTCGCACATGACGCCAGAGGTTGGTGCGCACCGGTACTTCGAAAGTGTGACGACCGTGAGCGGGCACGGTGAACCACTCGTTGGAGTAGCCCTCGGCCAGTTGGATGCCGTTTAGATGGACGTTGTAGTCCAGCCCACGCACCGGCAGGCTGACGCCGTTGGGATTGTCGATTCGAAAGCGCAGGCGGAACTCCTGTTCGAGCAGCCTGGCCTTGACCACATCAACTTTGATGAGTTGGACGTCCGGGTCCTTGAAGCCACCTGTCATCCAGGTGGAGCATCCTGGCAGGCCTGAAAGCAGGCCAAAAAACATCAATAGGCTGATAATTCTTATCATTTGCGCCTGAGAAAGCATTTCATACCCCCGTTGCGGCTCAGTGTAACAAGCAAGCGCTTGGCTGCAACGGGTAAGCACTCATTATTTTCAATGAGTTAGTGGGGTGGTCTGGTGCTGCCGAGGTTCGGGAGAGCATGAATGAGAAGCCTGCAGTGTCGGGGCAAAGGAACCTGCGCCATACTGAGCGGCGAATAGGACAGGAGTGTGACCATGAGTCGCTACGAGATCGCCTTCTCCGGGCAACTGGTGCCGGGCGCCCAGCCGGAGCTGGTCAAAGCCAATATGGCCAAGTTGTTCCAGGCCGATGCTCAGCGCGTTGCCCAGTTGTTCTCTGGGCGTCGCATCGTGATCAAGAACAACCTCGATGCCGCTGCCGCGGAAAAATACCGTGCGACCCTGGAGCGGGCCGGCGCTCGGGTCGAGGTCGTCGATATGGATGTGGTGATCGAGGAGATCGAGCTGGCTCCGCCACCGCCCGTACAGTCGGAACCTGCGCCGGTAGTCATCCCCGCTGCGACAAGGCCGGGTCGCCTGCAGGTCGCTCCACGAGATGAGTACATGGCCGCGTTCAGTGATGTTGATGCCCCGGATTTCGATATCGCTCCGGTGGGCAGCAATCTGCAAGACGCCAGACCCGACGCTGCAGCACCACAGGTCGATCTTTCGCAGTTCAGTCTGGCCCCTGTCGGTAGCGATATGGGGCAAGCCAAGCCTGCAGCTCCGGCTCCTGCGCCGGATACTTCGCACCTGAAACTGCAGGATTGATTGTCCTGCAGGCAATCAAGCGCCGTGGGCTGCCCAGGCAACCACGGCGTTTTTGCGCTCAGGGCTGCTAGCCCGCCTTGCACTTGGCTGCGGCCTCTTCAGGTTTGAGGTTACGCACGCTGGTGAAGAACAGCTCGCAGGTTTGCAGTTTCTCCGTCACCTGCCATTTCTCTTTGCAGGTATTGAGCGTCTGCTGCAGATCAACTGTCGGTTGCCGGCCCATGTAGGCCTGCCAGCAGGCGGCGCTCAGGTCCTGCCCCATGACCTTGATCCCGGCTGCGTTGGCGGCGGCCTCGCTGCCCTTGTTGTTGGCAGGGTCGGCCGCATACCAGATATAGCTTGGATGATTGGCGCCGAGCACGGGGACCTGCTGTCCAGGCCTCGCCTCGATCTGGCCGAGGCCCAGCACCGGCAGATTCACCCCGTATTGCTGTGTGATCCAGCTGCGCACCGGCGCACCAAAGGCGACCATCGGCAGGCTGGTATTCCCCGGGCCGACGCTGAGTTCGCTGACCATGCGCCGTTGATAGCTGGTGAAGTAGCCATAGACGCCTTCCAGAGCACTGCCGGCACTGGCTGGGGCGGCAATCGGAGCGATGTTGACGATGGTCTGATAAGCGGGTGTGTGTTCTGGTTGTGCACCATTGAAACTGAGCAGAGAGGCCCAGCGGTCTGTGGTGCTCGAACGCAGGTAATCCTGAGCCTGGATTAGTGAGTAGTCCGGCGGGAAGTGCAGCAACTCGACGCTCTTGCGGTTCTCCAGGGCCATGCCCAGGGGTAGGAATAAGTACCAGTTGTACTGCCATTTGCCGTCACGATTCAGCTGGCTGGGCCCTGAGAAGCCAGGTCACCGGTATCGAGCAATTGCAGCAGCGGCTTGCCGTAGTCCGTTGGCGCGCCGTCGAAGATGGCATGAATGCGCTCCCCGTTGCGTGTTACGCGCACGTTGGCTTGGGGGTAGCCATCGCGCTTCAGGCTCTGCTGCAGGTAGTGTTCGACCGTCTGTTCCAGCGTCCAGTCGCGGTAGCAGATCACGCTGCAGTTGTTCGGGTAGGCGAACAGGCGACTGACGCGCTGGCTGTCACCCAGATCCAGCGTTTCCCCTTGCAGCCCGCCGGGCTGGTTGGCGCAGCCTGCTAGCAGGCCGGCCAGGATAAGAGCGATACCACTTTTCTTGTGCATGGCTTTCTCCTTGTTGAGTGTCCTCGCGGGACGTTTCAACTGAAGCAGAAAGCAGGATTAACGCCAATCAGGCACTCAGGTAGGGCGCACAGCATTTCTTGAACTTCTGCCCGCCTTGGCAGGGGCACGGGTCATTGCGTCCGGCCTTCAGTGGCGCCGTGGGGTCGAGAAAGAACCAGCGTCCGTCCACCTGAACGAAAGCGGAGCATTCGCGGTGACGATGCTCGCCGTTGTCATCGTGCCAGCGGGCGACGAAGGTGACCTGGGCGTGCTCTGGCTTGCCGCCGAATACCTCGCTGCCCTCGACTTCCAGTCCCAGCCAGGTGCTCTGCGCACTCCAGGCAGCCATGGCGTCGTGGTCGAGCGCCTGTTGCTGGGCAGGCAAAGTGGTGGCGACCAGATAATCCACCAGGCCCAGTACATAAGCGGTGTAGCGCGAGCGCATCAGCAGTTCCGCGCTGGGTGCGTGGGCCCCCGCATGATAGCGACCGCAGCACTGGCCCAGCAGGTTGCCGCTGCCGCAGGGGCAATTGGGATCGAGTGGGTTCATCGCTCTACCACCAGTATTTGCCGAAGTTTTGTGGATTAGCCCAGAATTTTGCGTTCAACCAGTCGGGAACTTGCTTGTAATCAAGCAGATCATAGGTGAACAGATGCAGGGTCTGTCCCTCGCGCTGGAACTGCTCACTGGCTTGCAAAGCCAGGGCGAAAAGATCGGTTTCCTGCCAACCACATGCCTTCAGGTCGAGCAATACGGCGACCCGGCTGGCATTGAGGTTGCGGATGCCGCCCAGTAGTTGCAGTCCATCGCGTTTGGGTAAGTGCTCCAGACAGTCGACCAGAATTGCCAGGTCGAAGCGCTGTGCGGCCAGTTCAGGCGCCAGGGGGGCAGCAGGTGCGGTGGTGACCTGACACTGCGGGTGGGCGCTTTGAAAGGCGCTGACTGCGGGTAGTTCGCTTGCCCCGAGCAACAGCAGTTTCTCGGGGGTATAGCGGGCAAGCAGTGCCGCAATGGCTTGCTGTGGAGTACGGGTGCTAAGGCTGGCGGTCATCGAACTTCCTCGAAAAGTCTGCAAAGACTAACGTGGTGTCGGTATCAGGCCTAGAGTGAGAGAAAATTATCCGCAGAAGCTGCTATAGCTGGCGGATTGTACAACTCCTGTCTTTACTACTATTGAGTCGGTTATGGGCCGATGAACATTGGAGACCTAAAGTATGAGTATCACAAGGAACGCAGTACCCCTGATTCTGGCTAGTACCCTGCTGACCGGCTGTGCCGGCTTGCAGAAAACCGACTGGCCCACCTGCGCAGCTGTAGGCGGTGTGGGTGGTGCGGCGTTAGGGGCAATCGAAAGCTCTACCTGGGCAGGTGGTGGTGCGCTGGTGGGTGCCGGTATGGCCGCAGCCTATTGCTGGGTACACGGTGCCGAAGCGCAGCAGGTTGCCGTTGTCGAAGAAGTCGTTGTCGAGGAGGTTGCCGTTGCCGAGCCGGCCGAAGCCGTTCGTGTCGAACTGGACGTCAAGTTCGACTTCGACAAGGCCCAGGTCAAGCAGGAAAGCTACGGCGATATCAAAGCCCTGGCCGACTTCATGAAACAGTATCCGCAGACCAGCACTGTGGTTGAAGGTCACACCGACTCCGTGGGCAGCGATGCTTACAACCAGGGTCTGTCCGAGCGCCGTGCCAGTGCCGTTCGCGACGTTCTGGTCAACCAGTACGGTGTCGAGTCCGGCCGTGTGCAGGCGGTGGGCTATGGCGAGAGCCGCCCGGTTGCCGACAACGCCACTGCTGATGGCCGTGCCATCAACCGTCGCGTAGAAGCCGAGGTCGAAGCTCAGCCGTAAGGCGCTTCGCTCAACCGGATAAGGCGTCACCCGAAAGGCCCGGCCGATTTTCATCGGTCGGGCCTTTTCTTGTGTGGAATCTGCCGCTGACCGCGGCTTGCGCGCAATCTTCCTTGTACCTGCACCTCCTCGCTGATAGTGGCCGCGCCCATGACGGATGCAGCGGGGCACTCTGGCGTTCGCGGGTGATAAACAAAGTCGTTAAAAAATATTCGTCGCTCTGGTGGTCATTGTTGCGAGGGGGTAACGTGCAGCGCTAATTAGAAAATAGCTGCGCAAGAGGGCGGGGATGAAAACATTGTTGACGATGGGCAAGGTACTGGCCTTGGCCTTCTGGCTGGTATTCGGGGCGGCGCTGGCCAAGCGTTTCGGTACCCCGTTCGAACAACTCGTCTATGTGCTCGCGGC
Source organism: Ectopseudomonas mendocina (assembly GCF_007049795.1). Taxonomy (GTDB): domain Bacteria; phylum Pseudomonadota; class Gammaproteobacteria; order Pseudomonadales; family Pseudomonadaceae; genus Aquipseudomonas; species Aquipseudomonas mendocina_D. Next base: position 80,537 of record NZ_SCFY01000015.1, on the reverse strand, counting down.
CTTTCTTGCGTTGCTGCATGGCGTGCAACTGTGGCTGTTTTCAGACCTCCTGTCCGGTCGCGCTAGCCCCTGGCTGGATCGTCTACAGGTCCTGCTGTTCGGCATTTTCCACCTCTACCCGCTGAAGGTAGAGCACAAATCCGAATGCATGGCAGCAGCGTTTGAGGAGGCTACTCATGCGTAGTTTTACGCTGTTGCTCTGCCTGTTTGCGGGTACTTCACTTGCTGCTACGCAGGTCAAGGTACCTTCCAATACCTTGATGCGCTTACCGGTCGCCAGCAGCAGTCTGCAGCTTGAGCGACTGGAAGTGGCGGATCAGGCGACCCTTATGATTCCTGCGACGGTGACCGAGCTGCAGATCGGCGAGTTGCTGATGGGCCGCGACGCACGTATTGGCGTAGCGCCCAGCGATCAGCCGCTGCGTCTGGTGGTTGAGGATGCCGATATCGGTCCGGGCGCCTGGATCAGCGCCAAGGGCGCCGCTGGTACGTACACCCGGCCAGCCACTCCTGGGCGGGAGATCAAGCTCAAGCTGCACAAGCTGACATTCGAATCGCTGACCCTGGATGTACGAGGTGGGCAAGGCAGACCCGGTTATGCCGGGCTCGATGGCGCGCATGGGCAGCCGGGTGGTTGCACCTGGGGCCAGGCCAGCGCTGGCTACGATGGTCAGGACGGTACTGATGGTCATGATGGCGCGCCGGGCGGCAATGTGGTGCTGGAAGTGCCGCACCAAGTCGAGGTCGAGCGCATACAGGTGCTGCTCGATGGCGGCGCGGGTGGTGTAGCCGGATCGGCGGGGCGCCCCGGCCGTGGCGGGGCCGCCAAGGGTTGCCTGGTCTATGGCGTAGAGGGGGCAGCCGATGGCAAACCCGGTCAGCCTGGGCGTGAAGGCGCTGCAGGTCGCAGTGGCGCCGTGCAGGTGTTTCGTTTCTGACCCGACCCGGCTCTCGTTCGCTCAATGCCAACGAGGGCTGCGTCGTCGATCAGAATGATGGACGCATGGCCACCAGCGTCATCAGTGCCAGGCCGATCAACAGATTGCTGCCTACGATCCTGCGAATTCGCCCCAGCACCTCGCCGCCTGCCGGCCAGTTCTCGCTCTCAACGGCGCGCCGCAGCTCCGGTAGCTGCAGTGCTTGAATACGCAGGAACAGGGCGAGCATTACCAGGTACAAGCCCATCATGATGTGCACATAGCGCGGCGCTGCTTCGAAGCCGCTGTAGCCCATGTGCAGCATGCCCATGCCGGTCACAGGCAAGATCAGTACCGCCAGCCAGACCCAGACGAAGAAGCGTTTGAACACACTCAGCCACAGGCGCAAGCGTGCTGGCGGCTCCAATATTTCCACCGCTGCCGGGCGCAGAATCATCCAGGCGAAGAACATGCCGCCTACCCAGACGACGGCGGCCAGCAGGTGTAGCGCATAGAGCGGTGCGTAAGGTGTCATGCGATATCTCCAGAGGGTCCGTTTGGCAGCTTGGTTGATTCGATTGGCACGCGAGTCTGCGCCAGATCGACAGGCGCGCTATGATAGCGACCGCTCCGCGAATACTGAAAATTTATCCAGCCTTTTTCGTTTCAGAATCCATGCTCAGTACCGAACTCAAGTCCCAGATCCAGGGCGCCTATTCGCGCTTTCTCGAGGCCAAATCGCTCAAACCGCGTTACGGCCAGCGGCTGATGATCGCCGAGATCGCCAAGGTGCTCGGCACCATCAAGACCGATGACGAGGGCAAGCGTCTGGGTGATCCTGCCGTGGTGGCGGTCGAGGCGGGCACCGGTACCGGCAAGACGGTGGCTTACAGCCTGGCCACCATTCCCACGGCCAAGGCCGCCGGCAAGCGCCTGGTGATTGCCACCGCCACCGTGGCGCTGCAGGAGCAGATCGTGCACAAGGATCTGCCGGATCTGCTGCGCAACAGCGGCCTGAACTTCAGCTTCGCCCTGGCCAAGGGGCGTGGCCGTTACCTGTGCCTGTCCAAGCTTGATCACCTGCTGCAGGACGGCGCCGCGCAGAGCGCTACCGCGCAGTTGTTCGAGGAAGAAGGTTTTCGCATCGATGTGGATGAACAGGGCCAGAAGCTCTTCACCGCGATGATCGAAAAGCTCGCTGGCAACAAGTGGGATGGCGACCGCGACAGCTGGCCGGAGGAGCTGGAGGACGTGCGCTGGGCGCAGCTGACCACCGACCACAGCCAATGCACCAACCGCCATTGCCCGAACTTTCAACAGTGCGCTTTCTACAAGGCGCGCGAGGGCATGGGCAAGGTCGATGTGATCGTCACCAACCACGATATGGTACTGGCCGATCTGGCCCTGGGCGGCGGCGCAGTGTTGCCCGACCCGCGTGAAACCATCTACGTATTCGACGAAGGTCATCACCTGCCGGACAAGGCCATCGGCCATTTCGCCCACTTCACTCGCCTGCGCTCGACCGCCGACTGGCTGACCCAGATCGACAAGAACCTGACCAAGCTGCTGGCTCAGAACCCGTTGCCGGGCGATCTCGGCCGGCTGATCGAACAGGTGCCGGAGCTGGCCCGCGAGCTGAAGACCCAGCAGCAATTCATGTTCACTGTTTGTGAAGAGATTGCCGACTTCAAGGCCGGCGAGGACATGGAAGGGCGCGAGCGCCCGCGTCACCGCTTCGTCGGCGGTGTGGTGCCGGAGCATCTGACCGAGTTGGGGCTGGAGTTGAAGAAGGGTTTTTCCAAGCTCAACGACCTGTTTACCGGCGTTACCGAGCTGCTCAAGGAAGCCATGGATGGTGAAGGCGCCGTGGGCATCGCCAGCCACCAGGCTGAGGAGTGGTACCCGTTGTTCGGCAGTCTGATGGCGCGTGCCAAGGGCAACTGGGAGCTGTGGCTGGCCTTCACCGCCGAAGACCCGGAGGAAAGCCCGCCCATGGCGCGCTGGTTGACCCTGGCCGAGAGCGGTGCGCTGTTCGATATCGAGGTCAACGCCAGCCCGATCCTGGCGGCCGAGACGCTGCGCCGTAACCTGTGGAATGTCGCCCATGGCTGCCTGGTAACGTCCGCGACGCTTACCGCGCTGGGCACCTTCGACCGCTATCGCATGCGTGCGGGCCTGCCCAAGGTGGCGGTCGCCGCCATCGTGCCGAGCCCCTTTCATCATGCCGATGCCGGCCTGCTGCGTGTGCCTGATCTCAAGGCCGACCCGCGCGAGGCGGCAATGCATACGGCAGCGATTATTCGCGAGCTGCCAGACCTGGTGGCGGGCAGTCGCGGGACGCTGGTGCTGTTCTCCTCGCGCAAGCAGATGCAGGACGTGTTCGATGGCCTGGATCGTGACTGGCGCAAACGGGTGTTCATTCAGGGCAACCTGTCCAAACAGGAGACCCTCAACAAGCACAAGGCACGCGTCGATTCAGGCGAGGAAAGCGTGCTGTTCGGCCTGGCCAGTTTCGCCGAAGGTGTCGACCTGCCCGGTGCCTACTGCGAGCACGTGGTGATCGCCAAGATTCCCTTCGCCGTGCCGGACGATCCGGTGGAGGCGGCGCTGGCCGAGTGGATCGAGGCGCGCGGTGGCAATCCTTTCATGGAAATCGCCGTGCCGGACGCTTCGCTGCGCCTGGTACAGGCTTGCGGTCGCCTGCTACGCACTGAGGCTGACCGCGGCACCATCACCCTGCTGGATCGGCGTGTGGTTACCCAGCGCTACGGCAAGGCCATTCTCAATGCGTTGCCGCCGTTCCGCCGGCAGATCGACTGACTGATCTATTCACCGCCCCTGTTGCGCTGCTCCAGCTCATCACCCAGCCGCCCCAGCGTCGGTCGAATGCCGGCGCGGTGCGCGGCGCGGGCGATGGCGTGAGCGGCCAGCGGGGCGCTGGCCAGCAGAATCAGCAGGCCGATAAAGGCCTCCAGGGCCAGCTCGCCACTGCTGGCCAGAGCCACTGCGCCAAGTAACAGGACGGCGCCGAGCACGCCGGCCTTGCTCGCGGCGTGCATGCGGCTGTAGCTGTCGGGCAGGCGCAGTACGCCAATCGCACCAAGCAGAGAGATCACCGTGCCGCTCAGAACCAGCAGCGAGGCTAGCCAGGCTTGTACTTCGTTCATGGGCGTTCCTCGCTTTTTTCCGGCATCTGGCTGTGGGCATCGTCGAACAGGAAGGCAAAGGCTGCCGTACCGAGAAACGACACCAGTGCCAGCAGCACGGCGACGTCGATGAACAGCGCCTCGCCGCGCATCAGGCACAGCAGCGCCATGGCGGCGACCGCCAGCAGGGTGAGGGCGTCGATGGCCACCGCCCGATCCGGGCGGCTCGGGCCGCGCAACAGGCGATAGAGGCTGATCAAACCACTCAGTGCGAGCATGGCTGCAGCCAAGGGCAGTACCCAGGCGGCGCCGGCCAGGTGCAGGGTCATGGTGTTACTCCTTCGGCTTTTCCGGCATCGAGCCAGGCCAACAGGCGGCGTTCCAGCTCGATGAGGGTTTCGGTCACGTCCTCACGGCGGCGTGCATCGAGTGCGTGGATATAGAGCAGGCCTTGCTCTTCGTCATAATCCAGGGCCAGGGTGCCGGGGGTCAGGGTCAGCAGGGTGCCGAGCAGGGTGACCTTGTCCACTCCGCGGCGGGTCACCGGGTAGGCAAGTACTGCTGGTTCCACGTCGACCCGGCGCGCCAGCACCAGAATGGCGACGTGGTAAGTCGCGAGAAATACCTGGGCGATGAACCACAGGCAGAAACTGACGCCATGTTCCAGGCTGCGTGCATAACGACCAAGGCGCTGGACGGCCAGCCCCAGCAGGCGAGCGATCAGGTACAACAGGGCGAAGGCCAGCAGGCCACCGCCCAGATGGCCGGCGCCGAGGCTCCATGCCATGCCAGCGCTGGCCAGCAAATGGATGACAAACAGCATCAGGTACCTCCTGCGCCGGTGAAGGGTTGCAGATAGGCTTGCGGATCGGCGAGCTGCGCGGCGGCCGCCACGGCATAGTCGATCAGCGGGCCGGCGCCCAGACCGATCAGCACGGTCAGCAGCGCCAGGGCACTCATGCCCAGCCAGGCCGCGCGTATGCCGGTAACCGTTTGCAGCGCCTCTTCACCTCTCGGATGGGGCTTGAGAAAGGCTTCGTTCCAGATCTTGTTCATCGACAGCAGGGTGAACACGCCGGTCAGCAGGGCGATGCCCGCCGCCCACCAGGCAGCGGCATCCAGGCTGGCCTTGACCAGCAGGAACTTGGCCCAGAAACCGGACAGCGGCGGAATGCCCGCCAGTGACAGCGCCGGAATGGCGAACAGCAGTGCCAGCCAGGGCATGCGCTTATATAGCCCGCCCATGTCGGCCAGCCGCTCGGAGCCACAGATGCGCGCCGCCAGGCCGCCGATGAAGAACAGGTTGGCCTTCACCACGATATGGTGGATCAGGTAGAACACCGCGCCGGCCAGCGCCAGCGGGGTCGCCAGAGCCAGGCCGAGGATCATGTAACCAACCTGGCTGACAATGTGGAACGACAGGATGCGCCGCACCTCGGTCTGCGCCGCTGCGCCCAGCACACCCACCAGCATGGTGGCGCAGGCGACCCACAGCAGCAGTTGATGCGGCAGGCCATGTTCCGGCCAGAGCAGGGTCACCAGGCGGATCAGCGCGTATACGCCGACCTTGGTCAGGAGCCCTGCGAACATCGCCGAAACGGCTGTCAGGGCGACGTGATAGGTCGCCGGCAGCCAGCCGAACACCGGGAACAGCGCGGCCTTGATGGCGAACGACAGCAACATCAGCAGCAGCGCCGGCGTTACGCCAGGCGGTGCCTCACCGCTGCGCATGATCACCGCCAGCTCGCCCATGTTCAGCGTGCCGCTGGCGCCGTAGACCAGGCCGGCGGAGAGCAGGAAGATCAGTGTGGCGAACAGGTTCAGGGCCACGTAGGTCATGCTGCCGGCCAGCCGGCGGCTGCCACCGCCAAGCGCCATCAGGGCGAAGGAGGCGATCAGCAGCACCTCGAACCAGACGTACAGGTTGAAGATGTCAGCGGTAATGAAGGCGCCGCAGATACCGGTCAGCAGCCCCTGGATGAACAGGTGGAAGTCGCGGCCGATCTTGCTGTCGTTGTCCTTGGCCACGCCATAGAGCAGGGTGACTAGCGCCACTAGGGCGCTGATGGCGATCATCACCGCCGACAATCGGTCGATCACCAGGCTGATGCCGAACGGAGCCTCCCAGTTGCCCACCTGACCGCTGAGCACCACGCCTTGCGCGGCCTGCCAGACCAGCACCAGGCCGACGGCCAGCAGCAGGGCGGCGCCGCTCAGGCTGAGCACGCGCACGGCCAGCAGGTGGCGGCGCAGGATGATCGCCAGCAGCAGGCTGCACAGGGGGATGAGAATCGGTGCAACGAGTAACGCGTGATTCATCGGCGAGCCTCCGCGCCATGGGCGTCGTGTTCATGCTCGCTGTCGTGCCAGTCCGGTGCCGGTTGCTCGGTGATTGAGCTGACCGAGTCGGTGGTCTTGTCGCCATGCAGTTCGCGGGTGCGCTTGAGCAGCGCCAGGGCGAAGATGAACAGGCTGAAACCGATGACGATGGCGGTCAGCACGAGTGCCTGAGGCAACGGGTTGGCGGTGCTGACTGCGTTGCCAGCCTCGACGAATGCCGGGCGTTCGCCGAAGAAGCGCCCAGCGGTGAGAACCCCCAGGTTGATTGCATTACCCAGGACCACCACGCCCAGCACGACGCGCTTGAGGTTGCGATCCAGGAGCATCCACAGGCCCAGACCCGCCAGGCCTCCGGTAGTGATTGCGGCTAGCCATTCCATTACTGGCGAACTCCCGTGAGCTTGTCGATCATGTGCAGGGCGGAGCCGAACACGGTGAGGAAAACGCCGATATCGAAGAGCAAGGGCGTACCCAGCGGCAGCCCGCCGGGGAAGGTCCAGAGACCGGTAAGAAAGGCGCTGCCCGCGATCAGGCCAAGAATGCCGGCGCCCGCCGCACAACCCAGGCCGATACCGATCAACTGCGCAGGCGCAACGGGCAGCACCCGGCGAATCTGTCCGTGGCCGTAGGTCAGCACCAGCAGGATCAGGCCGCAGGCCGCCACCAAACCGCCGATGAAACCGCCGCCGGGCAGGTTGTGACCGCGCCACAGCACCAGCAGCGAGGCGGCCATCATCAGCCAGGCCAGCGGGCGCAGACCTTGGCGCAGCAGCGGCGAGGTGAAGGCGTCTTCACCGCTATGCTCGTTACCGAAGCGTCTGCCGGTGCCCAGCAGGCTGGCCGCAGCCAGGGCGGAGAGGGCGACCACGAGGATTTCGCCGAGGGTATCGAAGGCTCGGAAGTCCACCAGGATCACGTTGACCACGTTGTGCCCGTGGCCACCTGGCAAGCTGTTGGCCTGATACCACTGGGCGATTTCACCCGGCAGTGGCAGGCTTACCGCCAGCAGCAGGGCGCCGGTCACGCTGAGGCCGAAGAGGATCGCCACGCTGGCGTGCAGACGGCGTTTCCATGGCGCGCGTGCACCGCTGGGTGGCACTGTGGGCATCTTGCGAAACGCCAGGGCGAGGAAGATCAGGCTGAGGGTTTCCACCATCAGCTGGGTCATCGCCACGTCCGGTGCATTGACCGAGACGAACACCAGCGCCAGACCCAGACCGCAAGCACCCAACGCCGCCAGCAAGGTCAGTCGGCCAGGCAGGAAGGCTGCTGCCACGCCACCAGCCAGAGCCAACAGGCAACCGGCCAAGCCCAGCGGTGAGATGGGGCTGTAGCTGCCCCGCAGCAGTTGCGGCAGAGCAGGCAACAGGCCAACCGCCAAGAGGCCGCCGACTGCCAGGGCCAGCAGCACCAGATGCTGGCGCAACGAGCCATGCTGAAAGCGCGCGGCGAGCAACCCAGCGAAATGGAATACGCGCTTGAGCAGGCGATCCCAGATCAGGTCGCCGCTGACGTTCCAGGCCGCGTTGGCGCGATCGAGCACTTGTCGCACTCGGTCGCGCATCACATAGAACAGCACGCCCAGCGACACAGTCAGCAAGCTGGCCACAAGCGCCGGGGTGATGCCGCCCCACAGATACAGGTGCACATCCACCGGGCCACGTGCCACGGCCTGTACCGCATTATTCACCAGCCAGGTTTCCGGCCAGGCATTCCAGGCACCGAGCAGGAAACCACCGATAGCCAGCAGCATCGGCCCCAGCCACATCGGCAGGCCAACTTCATGCGGCGTGCGTGGGTAGTCGCCACGCTTGCCGAGGAACGTCTGCAGGAAGACCAGGCCGGCAGCGGCAAATAGCAGGGCGTTGGTAAGGATCATCACCAGCGTCACCGCCCAGCCGATATGACCCATCTCGATCAGACCGGTGTACTTGAACTCCTTGGCGATGAAACCGAAGAAAGGCGGCAGACCGGCGTTGGAAAACGCCGCCAGGGCCACCGCCGCACCCGTCAGTGGCATGAAGCGGATCAGGCCGCCAAGGCGTGCCAGTTCACGGGTGCCGGTGGCGTGGTCGATGGCGCCGACTGCCATGAACAGTGCGCCTTTATAGAGAGAGTGCGCCACCAGATAGAGCACGAACGCCTGCAGGCCATAGCTGGTGTTGGTGCCGATCAGCATGGTCAGCTGGCCCAGCACGGTGACCGTGGTGTACGCCAGCAAGCGCTTGAGGTCGGTCTGGCGGAAGGCCAGGAAGGCGCCGAGCACGGCAGTGGCCGCGCCGAAGGTAATCAGCAGCGTGCCCCAGCCGACGGAGCCGCCGAGCACCGGGTTGAGGCGGGCCAGCAGATAGATGCCGGCTTTTACCATGGTTGCCGAGTGCAGGTAGGCCGACACTGGCGTCGGTGCGTTCATCGCGTTGGGCAGCCACAGGTGGAAGGGCACCTGCGCCGACTTGGTGAAGCAGCCCAGCAGCACCAGGGCGATGATCGCCGGCAGCAGCACATGGCCTTCGATCTGCTCGGCGCTGAGGCTGGAGAATTGCCAATTACCGGTGGCGCCGCCGAGCAGGATCAGGCCCGCCAGCAGGGCCAGTCCGCCGCCGCCGGTGATCAGCAGTGCCTGCAGCGCCGCCCGGCGCGAGACGGCCTTTTCATGTTGGAAGCTGATCAACAGGAAGGAGGCGATACTGGTCAGCTCCCAGAATACGAACATCGCCACGAGGTCGTCGGCCAGCACCAGGCCGAGCATCGCCAGCATGAACACCAGCAGGTAGGCGTGAAAGCGACCGAGGTGGACATGACTGGACAGGTAGCTGCCGGCGTAGAGCACGATCAGGCTGCCGATGCCGCTGATCAAGAGGGCAAAAACCAGCGAGAGGCCGTCCAGGCGCAGGCTCAGGTTGATGCCCAGTGCCGGAATCCAGCTCAGGCTCTGCATCACCGCGCCACCGTCGGCGATCAGCGGAATCTGTTGGACGAACCAGACGAAGGCCGCCAGCGGCGCCACCATCAGCAGCCAACCTGTGCGAGCACCCAACAGGCGCGTCAGGCCGGGTGCCATGATGGCAGCCAGGGCGATCAGGGACAGTAGGTAGAGCACTCGTTTCTCCTGTGCCGAGCGTCGAATCCAAGGCGGCCTGACGACTACGTACGCACCTTAGCTGCGCTATTCAGGGCGTATTGGTCATATCAGGCCGCATTTGTTTCATCATAGGAAAAACCAATCGAACATCGCTATTTTATGAAGTTTCAGAACATTGCATGATGGGTGGCTGCCATCATTGGCAGTATTGAGATAAGCGGTGAAACAGGAGAGCAGCGTGCAGATTCAGGGCTATTTCGACTTGCGCTTCGAAGCGGTGAGGGACGCATTTGCCGCTCTGTTCGAGGACACACAGGAACGGGGCGCGGCCCTGTGCGTGAAGGTCGGCGGGGAAACCGTGGTCGACCTGTGGGCCGGGGTCATGGACAAGGACGGCCAGCAGGCCTGGCACAGCGACACCATCGCCAATCTGTTCTCCTGCACCAAGCCCTTCGCTGCTGTGGTGGCCCTGCAACTGGTGGGTGAGGGCAAGCTCGACCTGGATGGACCGGTGGCGCGCTACTGGCCTGAGTTCGCTGCCGCCGGCAAGCAGCGTATCAGCGTGCGTCACCTGCTCTGCCACCAGGCCGGCTTGCCGGCGTTGCGCCAGGCACTGCCCGCCGAGGCGCTATACGACTGGCAGACCATGACTAATGCGCTGGCGGCTGAAGAGCCTTGGTGGCCGCTGGGTGATGGTCATGGCTACGCGCCGATTACCTATGGTTGGCTCATCGGTGAGCTGATTCGCCGTGTCGAAGGCCGTGGCCCTGGCGAGAGCATCGCTGCGCGCATCGCCAAGCCGCTGGAGCTGGATTTCCACGTCGGCCTGGCTGACAGTGAATTTGATCGCGTCGCCCACATCGCTCGCGGCAAGGGCAATCTTGGCGACGCTGCAGCGCAGCGTCTGCTCAAGGTGATGATGAGTGACGCCCAAGCCATGAGCACGCGCTCGTTCACCAACCCGCCGTCGATCATGACCAGTACCAACAAGCCGGAGTGGCGGCGCATGCAGCAGCCGGCCGCGAATGGTCACGGAAACGCGCGCAGCCTGGCGGGCTTCTATGCCGGTCTCCTCGACGGTAGCCTGCTCGATGCCGAGCTGCTGGGTGAAATGACCCGTGAGCACAGTGTCGGTGACGACAAGACCTTGCTGACCCGCACGCGTTTCGGCCTGGGTTGCATGCTCGATCAGGCCGATGTGGCCAACGCCACTTATGGCATGGGGGCAAAAGCCTTCGGCCATCCCGGCGCCGGTGGCTCCAGCGGTTTTGCCGACCCGGAACGAGACCTGGCATTCGGTTTCGTTACCAACAATTTAGGACCGTTCGTCTTGATGGACCCCCGCGCGCAGAAACTTGCGCGACAGATTGCGGACTGTATCTGATTGAAACGGCTAAACTTGCGCCAACCGTTCAGTACCAACCATAACAGGCCGTTGAAAAACGTAGGCGAGGCAGCCAGTGCAAGGCAAAAACAGGCGAAAAAGCGCAGTTTACGAGTTGTAAATGAGCATTTTGAGCCTGTTTTTAACGCAGCAATGGCAACGCAGGTAGTTTTTCAACAGCCTGATAACGAATCGACCATTAGATCTGTTTGACCCCGGGGGCTACATGCGTGCCAACAAGATTTTTGCCTTTACCTGCTGCCTGCTGATCGCGGGCTGCGCCGGCTCGGAAAAGAAGGAAGTCGCCAAGCCGGCAGTGATGCCTCCGCCTCAAGTGACCCGCGCTTGGCTCGACGAGTACGAGCCGAAACTGCGTGAAGCGGTCAAGGGCAGCCACTTCGAGTTCGAGCGCCGCGAAAACCTGCTGGTGGTCACCGCCCCGGTGCAGGGCTCGTTCAATCCGGATCGCCCGCAGATGCTGCTGCCGGTCAGCTTGGGCCCGATCACTCGCGTGGCCAAACTGTTGGAAGCCGACGACGATGTCGCCGTGGTCGTGCTCGGCCATGCCGACACCAGCGGTGACGACGCGAAGAACCGCGAACTCAGTCAGCAGCGCGCGCGTGCCGTGACCTCGATTTTTCGTCTCAGCGGCCTCAAGCAGAACCGCCTGCAGGTCATGGGCCTGGGCTCCGACGCACCCCGTGCGGCAAACGACAGCGCGGCCGGCCGTGCGCTCAACCGCCGTGTGGAAATCCTCCTGACCTCGCGTGACACCATGCAGGGCCTGATCGCCAAGTACAGCCAACCGGCCAAGGCGGAGCTCAAGGATGCACCCAAGGTAGCTGCTGCAGATCAAGGAAAAGTGGGCAAGTCGGAGTAAGCTTGTGGGCATTTCCACCCTGAGCGGGCAGGCACTCGAATCCAGCGGATTGGTTTCTGGCCCTGCCCTGAGGAATTGCCATGACCCAAACCCTGGCCGATATGCGCCGCGACTATACCCGCGATGGCCTGAGCGAAGCCCAGGCCCCGCTGGAACCCTTTGCCCTGTTTCGTCAGTGGTTCGATGACGCGGTCAAGACCGAGCAATTGCCGGTCGAACCCAACGCCATGACCCTGGCCACTGTCGACGAAGATGGCCGCCCGCACTGCCGGGTGCTACTGCTCAAGGGGCTCGACGAACGCGGCTTCACCTTCTTCAGCAACTACGACAGCGCCAAGGGCCGCCAGCTCGCGGCGCGCCCGTTCGCCGCCATGACCTTCTTCTGGCCCAGCCTGGAGCGCCAGGTGCGCATCGAAGGCCGCGTCGAGCAGGTCACCCCGGCCGAATCTGACGGCTACTTCCAGGTACGCCCGCTGGGCAGCCGCATCGGCGCCTGGGCTTCGCCGCAGAGCAAGGTGATTCGCGACCGCGCCGAGCTGGAAAACCTGCTGGCGGAAACCGAAAGACGCTTCCTCAACCAGACGCCACACTGTCCACCGCACTGGGGCGGCTACCGCCTGCTGCCCGAGCGCATCGAATTCTGGCAGGGCAGGCCAAGCCGCCTGCATGACCGCCTCAACTATCGGTTCAAGGGTGAAGCCTGGATTCGTGAGCGGTTGGCGCCCTGACCATCAGCTACCGTCGAGCATGCTGTTCGCCAATAAGGCTGTACGAAACGAGCACATAAGATACCCTTGCGCCACGAACCAACCAGGACGCTGCGAACCGAACGATGGGTTTTGAACAATTAGCCGAGCTACGTGACCGCCTGCGCGCCGAGAAGCAGCAGGTACAGCAGGTAAAGACCGAAAGCGCGAAGCCGCAAAAACGCAAGCAGCCGCCCAAAGGTAAGGCGCGTGAGCAGGATCCTACCGTCGAGGCGATCTGGCGCTTGCAGAAGCACTTCCCATTGGCCTTCCCGGTCAATCCGGCGCCCAAGGTGCCGTTGAAGGAAGGCATTCTCAAGGACGCCGAGCAACATCTGCAGTTGCTCGGTATCACCGTTGAGCAGCTCAAAGCGGGTATTGCCGCCTGGTGCCGCGGTGGTCGTTACTGGGCTGCCATGACCGAAAATGCACCGCGTCTGGATCTGCAAGGCCAGCCCGTTGGTATGGTGACGGCGGCGCAGGCGCTGCATGCCAAGCAGCAGGCCAGGCGGCACCGTGCCGAAGCTCGGCGCAATCAGGCCAAGGCGAAAGCTCCAGCGGACGACAAGGCCGTGGAGAGCGCTGCAGCACCTGCTGCGGAGTAAATCCTGGCTAGCTGAAGGTTTTGCCGGCGCTGCGAGGGATACCTCGTGAAGCGTCGCTGGCGCGCCTACAATGACGGCCTCATTCGCGAGGCCGTTTTTCATGCTCGAACTCGACTCTACCCTGGCGCAGCACATTGTCGACCGCGCCATGGCCATCCTGCCGCACAACATCAATGTGATGGATGCCCAGGGCATGATCATCGGCAGCGGTGACCCCAGCCGGCTGCACACCCGTCATGAGGGGGCGCAATTGGTGCTGGCCAATTGTCGCGTGGTGGAGATTGACGCTCAGGCGGCGGCGTGCCTGCGAGGTGTCAAGCCAGGTGTCAATCTGCCGTTGCTGCATGCCGAGCGCCTGATTGGCGTGCTCGGTATCACGGGCGACCCCGAGATCGTGCGGCCCTATGCCGAACTGGTGCGCATGGCAGCGGAAATGTTGGTCGAGCATCGCGTGCTACAAGCCGAGCGGCATTGGCAGCGGCACCAGCAGGAGGCCTGGTTGCGACAGTTGCTCGATCCCATGCTGCGTCTGTCCAGTCTCGAGGTCGATGCCGAACGTCTGGGCCTGCAACTGACCTGGCCACGACAGATGTGTCTGCTGCAACTCGATGGTGAGGGCGATCCGCTGCCGCGTCAGGCGCGTCTGCTCGCCGCATTGGGGGGCAAGAGTGAACATCTGGTGGCGCCGCTCGGGCGCCATGAACTGCTCTGGTGCCGGCCCTACAACGCCACCCGTGATGATCGTGCCTGGCTCCAGCAGGCTGACGAGCGCGAGTGGGGGGTAGGGTCGCTGGCGCTCAGCGATCCGCTGCATGATCTGACCGAGCTGCGCCAGGCCAGCCTGGCCCTGCGCGATCTTCAGGCCTATGGCCAAGCGCGCTTTCCCGATCGTCGCCTGCTACGCCTGGACGAATTGCGCCTGCCGACGCTGCTCTATGCCCAGCGCCACAGCTGGTTACTGCAGGGCTGGCTGGCGCCGTTGCGGCAGGTGCTGATGCAGGACCCGCAAGGCACGCTAAGGGCCACGCTGGAAGCCTGGTGCGCGCATGACGGCCAGGTGCAAACCTGTGCACAGGAGTTGGGCATTCATCGCAATACGTTGCGCTACCGCCTGGAGCGCATCGCCGAACTCAGTGGTCTGGATCTCAATCGGCTGGATCAGCGCCTGCAGCTATCTTTGGGGCTGGGCTTGCTGGAGCCTGCCGCGACAGCGCCGTTGAGCGTTCGGTAATTCATCTTCGCTGGTGAATACGAGGTGCTGGCTTTGTGCGATTGCACAGCCAATTGCACTCAGCTCTTGTTGTTTTGGTGCTGGCGCACAGGGTGATGCTGGTGCAGGCTGAGCCACAATGTGGCGCCTGTCGGCATTCCCATCCGGGCCTCGCGCCCGCCATAACAACAATGAGGAGACTGGTCATGGGCCTTGTCCTGATCCTGGTGGCACTGATTGCATTCATCGTGCTGTCCACTACCCGTTTGAAATTGCACCCCTTCCTGGCATTGCTGGCTGCTGCGCTGATCGCCGGCTTTGCCTATCAGCTGCCTAGCGGCGAAATCATCAAGACCATGACTGCCGGCTTCGGCGGCATTCTCGGTTACATCGGTATCGTCATCGTTCTTGGTACCATCATTGGCGTGATCCTCGAGCGCAGCGGCGCCGCCATTACCATGGCCGAGACGGTGATTCGTCTGCTGGGCCAGCGTTTCCCCACCCTGACCATGTCGATCATCGGTTACCTGGTATCGATTCCGGTGTTCTGCGACTCCGGCTACGTCATCCTCAACTCGCTGAAGAATGCCCTGGCTGCACGCATGAAGGTGTCCGTGGTGGCCATGAGCGTGGCCCTGGCTACCGGCCTGTATGCCACCCATACCTTCGTGCCGCCAACACCCGGCCCGATCGCTGCCGCCGGCAACCTGGGCCTGGAAACCTCGCTGGGTCTGGTGATCCTGGTCGGTCTATTGGTCGCTGCGGTCACCGCCGTGGCCGGTATGCTGTGGGCCAACCGTTTCCTCAAGCAGAACGACCACGACTTGCTGGAGGAAGCGCCAAGCGAGCTGCTCGCCGATAACGTCGATTTCGATACACTGCGCGCTCGCTACGGCAAGCTGCCCAGCGCCTGGCAGGCGTTCTCGCCGATCTTCGTGCCTATCATCCTGATCTGCCTGGGCTCGGTCGCTGCTTTCCCGAGCAAGCCCTTCGGTACTGGCGCTTTCTTCGATGTGCTGAGCTTCCTCGGTCAGCCGGTTGCCGCGCTGCTGGTCGGTCTGGTATTGGCGTGCTCGCTGCTCCAGGGCGAAGGCAAGCGTCAGCAGTTCCATGACTATGTCGCTCATGGCCTGAAAGAGGCAGCTCCGATTCTGCTGATCACCGGTGCCGGTGGCGCCTTCGGTGCCATTCTCAAGGCCACCGCGCTGACCGGTTATCTGGGCGACACCCTGTCGGCACTGGGCATCGGCCTGTTTATGCCGTTCCTGGTGGCTGCTGCGCTGAAGAGTGCCCAGGGTTCCTCCACCGTCGCACTGGTCACCACTTCGGCGATGGTTGCGCCTCTGCTAGGCAACCTGGGCCTCGACAGCGAAATGGGTCGCGTGCTGACGGTGATGGCCATTGGTGCTGGTGCGATGACCGTTTCCCACGCCAACGACAGCTTCTTCTGGGTCGTGACCCAGTTCAGCCGCATGAAAGTGGCGACCGCTTACCGTGCCCAGACCATGGCGACCCTGATCCAGGGTGTCGCCGGTATGGCCGCTGTCTGGCTGCTGAGTCTGGTTTTGCTGTAATCGCGCTTTAACAGACCGTTCAAAAACTACCTGCGTTGCCATTGCTGCGTTAAAAACAGGCTCAAAATGCTCATTTACAGCTCGTAAACTCCGCTTTTTCGCCTGTTTTTGCCTTGCACTGACTGCCTCGCCTACGTTTTTCAACGGTCTGTAACCAGCAGGCGACTACGGTCGCCTGCCTCCTTTCGAGGTACCTATCATGAAAATCGTCATTGCTCCTGACTCCTTCAAGGAGAGCCTCAGTGCGCCCGACGTGGCCGCCGCCATCGCCCGCGGTTGGCAGCAGGTTTTTCCCGAGGCTGAATGTTTGCTGAGGCCAATGGCCGATGGCGGCGAAGGCACGGTCGATGCGCTGCTCGCTGCCGTCGGCGGCGAGCGCCGCGAGTGTGAGGTGCGTGGTCCGCAGGGTGAGCCGGTCAAGGCGCATTGGGGTTGGCTGGGGCAGGGCACAGCGGTTATCGAGATGGCTGCTGCCAGTGGCTTGCACTGGGTGCCGCGTGAACAACGCGATGCTCGTCTGGCCTGCAGCTTCGGCACTGGCGAGCTGATCCGCGAGGCGCTGGATGCCGGTGCTACGCGCATCATCCTGGGGCTGGGCGGCAGTGCCAC
This sequence comes from Ectopseudomonas mendocina, assembly GCF_007049795.1. Taxonomy (GTDB): domain Bacteria; phylum Pseudomonadota; class Gammaproteobacteria; order Pseudomonadales; family Pseudomonadaceae; genus Aquipseudomonas; species Aquipseudomonas mendocina_D. The sequence goes on along the minus strand of NZ_SCFY01000015.1, from coordinate 64,044 downwards.
CAATGACGCCGGTGCTGGCCTGTTACAGGCGCTGGGGATGCGCTTTCTCGATGTCCAGGGGCGCGAGCTAGCGCCGGGTGGCGCGGCTTTGGCTGGTCTCGACCAGCTTGATTTGAGTGGGCTTGACGCGCGTCTGCTCAAGGTGCAGATCGAGGTCGCTGCTGATGTCGACAATCCCTTGTGTGGGCCTCGCGGCGCATCTGCGGTGTTCGGTCCGCAGAAGGGGGCGACGCCTGAGCATGTCGCCGAGCTGGATACGGCACTAGGCCATTTCGCCCGTATCGTGGCGGCGACGCTGGGCGAGGACCACGCCGAGTTCCCCGGTGTGGGCGCGGCGGGCGGTCTCGGCTTCGCTGCGCGTGCCTTCCTCAAGGCAAGCTTTCGCCCCGGTATCGCGCTGGTGGCCGAGCTGTCCGGTCTCGCTGCAGCAGTAGAGAACGCGGATCTGGTGATTACTGGGGAAGGGCGTATGGATGCCCAGACCCTGCATGGCAAGACCCCGGTCGGGGTGGCGCGCGTGGCGCGTGCGGCCGGGGTACCGGTCATCGCCTTGTCCGGTAGTCTGGGCGACAACTATCAGGCGCTGTACGACGCTGGTATCGAAGCTGCATTCAGCCTGGCGCCGGGGCCATTGTCCCTGGAGCAGGCGATGGCCGGTGCGGCGGCTGAGTTGCAGGCTCGCACCACGGATATCGCCCGTCTCTGGCGCCTCGCTCGATCCTGATAGGGCGAACCTCGCTGAACCTGATCTGTCTGAAATAACTATTGTTCAGGCTCCGTCGTGACAGTTACGCTCGCCCGGCGTCTAATGGATTGAGATACCTCTGGAGGAATTGCTATGCGTAAACCCACTCTGCTCATTACCTCGCTGGCCGCGGTGTTGGCCCTCGGGGGCTGTCAGTCCAGCCTGACTGGCGATACCTACAGCCGCGATGAGGCCCGAGCGGTGCAAACAGTACGCATGGGAACCATCGAATCGCTGCGCCCGGTCAAGATCGAAGGGACCAAGACGCCGATCGGTGCCGGTGCCGGTGCTGTGGTTGGCGGTATCGGTGGTAGTGGCCTCGGTGGTGGGCGCGGCAGCGCGGTCCTGGCTGTGGTCGGTGCCGTCGCTGGCGGTCTGTTGGGCGCCGCTGCTGAAGAAGGTCTGACCCGTACTCAGGGTGTTGAGATCACCGTGCGTGAGGACGACGGCACCATGCGCGCCTACGTCCAGGAAGTCGAGCCGAACCAAGTGTTCCGCGTCGGCGAGCGCGTGCGCATCATGACGGTCAACGGTACCAGCCGCGTCACCCACTGATCGTGACAAAAAGCCGGAGCAACTTAGGTTGCTCCGGCTTTTTGTTGTCTGCCATCTCTGACGGCAACTCTTCAGGCTCGGACAAAAACGCTCGCGGCAATTTTTTGTGGCCTCGCTATAGTGATGGTCGGCTGCCAGCAGCGCTTGCATGTTACCAAGTGTGTTTAACGATAATTCAATGCATGACGTTGCGTTGATAGTTATGGATAATCGGCCGTTATGCTTGTGCCGACAACGACTTAGCTGATCCGTTGTGGTGCATGGAATATCACCGTCAGGGAGTTGTGACTCCAGTTTTCGTAGCTGGATCGCACGACCTGACGTGCCTGCATAAGGGGTTTTTCCGATGGCGCTTGCGCTGATTGTCGCCTTGCCATTTCTTGGTTTATTTCTGCCGGTACTCACCGAGCGGCTTGGACGCTCGGCCTGTGCTGCGGCTGCGGCACTCGCGCCCGTGGTGGCGCTGGTGCTGCTGTTCAACCACCAATCGGCGGTGTTCGCTGGTGAGGTGCTGCGGGTCAAACTGGAGTGGCTGCCGCACCTGGGCCTGAACCTTAGCCTGCGCCTCGATGGCCTGGGCTTCCTGTTCGCCCTGCTGATTCTCGGCATCGGCCTGCTGGTCATCCTCTATGCCCGTTATTACCTGGCCAAGACCGAGCCGATGGGACGTTTCTTCGCGTTCCTGCTGCTGTTCATGGGCGCTATGCTCGGTGTGGTGCTGTCGGAAAATCTGCTGCTGATGCTGATGTTCTGGGAGCTGACCAGCCTGTCATCGTTCCTGCTGATCGGTTTCTGGGGCTCGCGCTCCGACGCCCGCAAGGGCGCGCGGATGGCGCTGGCAATCACCGGTGGCGGTGGTCTGGCGCTGCTCGCCGGTATTTTGCTGATCGGTCACATCGCCGGCAGCTTCGAGCTGTCGCAGGTGCTGGCCGCCGGCTACGCGATTCGCGCGCACGAGTTGTATCCGGTGGCGCTGGTGCTGGTGCTGCTGGGTGTGTTCACCAAATCGGCGCAATTCCCGTTCCACTTCTGGCTGCCGCACGCCATGGCGGCGCCGACGCCGGTATCGGCCTATCTGCACTCGGCGACCATGGTCAAAGCCGGGGTATTCCTGCTGGCACGCCTGTACCCGGCGCTGGCTGGCTCCGAGTGGTGGTTCTACATGGTCAGTCTGACCGGTCTGGCCACGTTGCTGGTGGGGGCGTGCATGGCGCTGTTCCAGCATGACCTCAAAGGCCTGCTGGCTTATTCGACCATCAGCCACCTGGGCCTGATCACCCTGCTGTTCGGCCTGGATACCCGCCTGGCTGCGGTAGCGGCGGTGTTCCACATCATCAACCACGCCACCTTCAAGGCCTCGCTGTTCATGGCGGCGGGCATCATCGACCACGAAACCGGTAGCCGCGACATGCGGCGCATCAACGGCTTGTGGAAGTTCATGCCGCATACGGCAGTGCTGGCGATGGTGGCGGCTTCGGCCATGGCTGGCGTGCCGCTGCTCAACGGTTTTTTGAGCAAGGAAATGTTCTTCACCGAAACCCTGCACCAGCACCTGCTGGGTGGTTTCAATTGGGTGATTCCGGCAGCGGCAACCCTGGCCGGCGTGTTCTCGGTGGCCTACTCGCTGCGCTTCATCCATGACGTATTCTTCAACGGCGAGCCGATCGACCTGCCCAAGTACCCGCCGCACGAGCCACCGCGCTACATGAAAGTGCCGGTTGAGGTGCTGGTGTTCCTCTGCCTGCTGGTCGGCATCGTGCCAGCCTACACGGTAGCGCCGTTGTTGGCCGCCGCCGCCGCTTCGACCCTGGGTTGCGAGCTGCCTGAGTACAGCCTGGCGGTCTGGCACGGCTTCAACCTGCCGCTGCTGATGAGTTTCGTTGCGCTGTTCGGTGGGATCATCGTCTACACCTGCCGCAAACCGCTGTTCCGCTGGTACGAGGGGCTGCCCAACCTGGATGCCAAGGATGCCTTCGATCAGGTGGTGCGTTACATGACGCGCCTGTCCGTGCGCATCACCGTGCTGCTGGAAAGCGGCTCGCAGCAGCGCTATCTGGCCTGGATGCTGGGCAGTGCCCTGACTCTGGTGATCATCGCGCTGTCGCCGCTCGAGCAGTTGGCCGGTAGCGTGCCGATGACCCCGCTCGATCCGATGACCGTCACCGGCATGCTGATTCTGATGGTCACCGCCGTACTCACCGTGGTCTTCCATCGTCGTCGCCTGGTGGCGCTGATGATCCTCAGCGCTGCCGGCCTGATGGTGGCATTGGCCTTCGCCCGTTTCTCGGCGCCGGATCTGGCGCTGACCCAGTTGTCGGTAGAGGTGGTGACCATCATCCTGCTGATTCTCACCCTGTACTTCATGACCGACCGTACCCCGGCGGAGTCGAGCAGCCTGCGTGGTCTGCGTGATCTGACCCTGGCGTTGGGCAGCGGCACCATGGTGGCGATGCTGACCTATGCGGTGCTGACCCGTCCCTATCATAGCATTTCGTCGTTCTTTCTCGAGAACAGCGTCTCCGGCGGTGGTGGCACCAATGTGGTCAATGTGATCCTGGTGGACTTCCGCGGCTTCGATACTCTGGGTGAGATCACCGTGCTGGCGATTGCTGCCATCGGTATCTACGCGCTGCTGCATGGCCTGCACCTGCCGCATCCGACACATGACAAGAACGGTCGTCCGTGGTCGAACGACGCGCATCCGATGATCCTCGATAACCTGGCGCGGGCCATGCTGCCGATGGCGCTGCTGATTTCGGCGTTCATCTTCCTGCGCGGGCACAACCTGCCGGGCGGCGGCTTCATCGCCGGCCTGATCACCTCGGTGGCGCTGATTCTGCAGTACATCTCCCATGGTGTGACCTGGACTCAGGAACGCCTGAAATTCAGTTATCACGCCACCGCCGGCTGGGGCGTGCTGATCGCCGGGTTGACTGGTCTGGGTAGTTGGCTCTTCGGCTCGCCGTTCCTGACTTCGGCATTTGGCCATTTCCATATTCCGCTGATTGGCGAAATCGAACTGGCCACCGCGATCCTCTTCGATCTTGGGGTGTATCTGGCCGTTGTCGGCGCCACCCTGCTGATCCTTTCCAATATCGGCCATGTCAGTCAGGACGAGTCGTGCAAGGAGGTCATCTGATATGGAGGCAGTATTCGCAATTACCCTCGGGGTGTTGGCTGCCAGCGGCGTCTACCTGCTGCTGCGGGCGCGCATTTTTCCGGTGGTGATGGGGCTGACCCTGATTTCCTATGCGGTCAATCTGTTCATCTTCGCCATGGGCCGGCTCGGCACGGGCGTGCCGGCGGTGATCGGCAAGAGCGCCGAGTATGGTGATCCGTTGCCACAGGCGCTGGTACTGACCGCCATCGTCATTGGCTTCGCCATGACTGCGTTCGTCGTGGTGCTGGCCCTACGTGGCATGGGTGAGCTGAAAACCGATCACGTCGATGGCGAGGAGCCGCGCGCATGAGTCACGCCATCATCCTCCCCATTCTGCTGCCGATGTTTTTTGGCGCGTTGTTGCTGGTCGGCCACGGCTGGGCGCGTGAGGTGAAGCGGGGTATTTCCCTGATCGGCTGCCTGGCGCTGCTGCCGGTGTGTCTGTATCTGGTACTGCTAGCTGGTGCGGGGCAGTTGCAGGTTTATGCGTTGGGCAACTGGGTGGCGCCGTTCGGCATCATGCTGCTGCTCGACCGTTTCAACGCTGCGCTGTTGTTGCTCACCTCATTGCTGGCTTGCTTTGCCCTGGTCTACGCCTGCCGTGGCGATGATGAGCGTGGGCCGAACTTCCATGCGCTGTTCCAGTTCCAGTTGCTGGGCATCAATGGTGCGTTCCTGACCGCCGACCTGTTCAACCTGTTCGTGTTCTTCGAGATCCTGCTGATCTCGTCCTACGCGCTGCTGCTGCATGGCAACCGTGCCAATCAGGTCAAGGCCGGCGTGCATTACGTAGTGCTCAACCTGCTGGGCTCGTCGTTCTTCCTGATCGGCGTCAGCCTGTTGTACGGCCTGACCGGCACCCTGAACATGCCGGACCTGGCAGCGCGCGTAGCCAGCGCCGATGTCGCCGATGCACCGTTGATCAAGGCCGCGGCCTACCTGTTGCTGATCGTCTTCGGCCTCAAGGCTGCCGTGCTGCCGTTGTGTTTCTGGCTGCCACGCGCCTATGCCGCGGCGCCCGCTTCGGTGGCGGCGTTGTTCGCGATCATGACCAAGGTTGGCTTCTACGCCATCGTCCGCGTGTTCACCCTAGTGTTCGGCGAAGAGGCTGGGCCGCTGGCCAACCTAGGCCATGAGCTGCTCTGGTGGATGGCGCTGCCGACCATTGCCTTCGGTGTGATTGGTGCTCTGGGTGCGCGACAGTTGCAGGCGTTGCTGGCGTATCTGGTGGTGGTCTCGGTGGGCACGCTGATGGCTGGCTTCGCCATGGGTAACGTCGCGGCATTGAGTGCTGCGCTTTATTACATGGTGCATAGCACGCTGATCAGCGGTGCTTTGTTCCTGCTGGCCGGCCTGGTGGTCGCCCAGCGTGACAGCGCCGGTGGCGATCTGCAGCAGGAGCGTGTGCTGCGTCAGCCGTTGGTGCTGGGTTGCATGTTCTTCTTTGCCTCCATCTCCGTGGCCGGGTTGCCGCCGTTCTCTGGTTTCCTCGGCAAGATGCTGCTGCTACGCGCGGCCGAGCCAGGCTGGCAGGCCTGGAGCCTGTGGCCGGTGATTCTGATTGGCGGTCTGTTGACCTTGGTGGCGCTGAGCCGCGCCGGTACCAGCCTGTTCTGGCTGGGCCATGGCGCGGATGCGTCGCCGTCGAAAGCCGAGCCGGCTGATCGTATCAGCCTGCTGGCGGCGTTGGGCCTGTTGCTGGCCAGCCCGCTACTGCTGATCGCTGCTGCCCCGATAATGGCGTATCTGGAGGCTGCCGCCGCGCAGTTGCTCGATCTGCAACCCTATCTGTCGATCATTGCCGGAGGTGCGGCATGAGGCGTTTGTTCCCCCACCCGCGGATGATGCTGGTGCTGACAGTGCTCTGGCTGCTGCTGGTCAACACCCTCAACCTGGGGCATATCCTGCTCGGGCTGTTTCTGGGTTGGTCGATCGTGCACCTGTGCGGCGATTTCCTGCTGACCGTGCCGAAAGTGCGCAAGCCCCTGGGTCTGCTGCTGTTCATTGGCAAGGTGTTCTACGACATCGTGGTGGCCAACCTGCAGGTGGTTAAGCTGGTGCTCGGACCGAAATCGCGTCTTGAACCGGCATTCGTCGAGGTACCGGTGGAGATAGAGGACGAGTTCGTCCTGTCGGCCCTGGCCTGCATCATCTCGCTGACGCCCGGCACCGTCTCTGCCGGTCTCAGCTCTGACCACAAGACACTGCTGCTGCACGGGCTCAACGTGCCGGATCGCGACGAGCTGATCGCCGAGGTCAAGAGTCGCTACGAAAAGCCGCTGCTGGAGATTTTCGAATGCTCGAGAACGTAGTCTTTCTGTGCATGGGCATCCTCACGCTGGCCATGTTGCTCAATGTCGCGCGTCTGGTCGAAGGGCCGAGCGTGGTCGACCGCGTCCTGGCCCTGGATACCCTGTACATCAACGCGCTGGCGCTGATCGTGCTGTTCGGCATCTGGCTGGCGTCGGACCTGTTCTTCGAAGCCGCACTGCTGATCGCAGTGATGGGCTTCGTTGGTACGGTTGCGGTGGGCAAACACCTGCTGCACGGCGACATCATCGATTAAGGGGGGAATGACCATGCCGTTCTGGCTGGAACTGTTGATTTGCGCTTGCCTGATCCTGGGCAGCCTGTTCGCCCTGGTCGGTGCCATCGGGTTGTATCGCTTGCCGGACTTCTTTACCCGTCTGCATGGTCCGACCAAGGCCACGACGCTGGGGGTCGGCGCTACGCTGATCGCTTCGATGCTGTTCTTCGCTCATCACACCGGCAGTCTCAGTCTGCATGAGCTGCTGATCACGTTGTTCCTGTTCCTCACCGCGCCGGTCAGTGCGCACATCCTGTCCAAGGCGGCGATGCAGCAGAAGGTCGAGCTGACCGAGAAGACCCGCGGCCAGCCGTGGGACGATGATCACTGATTCACTGTCAGGTATTTCTCGTGCCTGGCTGTCACTGTCGCCAGGCAATTCCCCGGCCTAGACTGCGCCCTGAAATCAAGTTCAGGGGGAGTTGGGAGCATGAGCGAGCTGATCATTCGTCAGGCCATCGCCGAGGATATCGAAGCGCTCTGCGCGCTGATTCTCGAGCACGGGCCCAACCCCTGGAATCATCTGCCCGAGGTCGAGGTTCGCCAGCACCTGCAGGGTATTGCGACGAACGCGACGCTGGCGGTATTGGTCGAGGAGCAAGGGTTACTACTGGGGTTCGTCAGCTATCGCCTGACGCAGGATTTCGCGGATCATCAACCTGCCGCGCGTGCCGGGCAGGTGCATGGCTATATCTGCGAGGCGGTGGTGCATCGTGACTGCGCGGGTCGCGGACTTGGTGCTCATCTGCTCACGGAGGCGGTGCAGGACTTATGGCGTCGGGACGTGTGCGACGTCTATATCGATCGCCACGAAGAGAATGCCGCATCGGCAGGGATGATGCGCAAGGCCGGCTTCAGTGAGCTGCTGACCTATGCCGACCCGGCGCGTCGTCCGAATGGTTCGCGGCGTTCGACGCTGTGCTGCCTGCGCCGCGAGGGCCTTTGACGCTTCTACGGCTGCGCGCTATCGAGACTGACCGATATCCGTGGGTTAGGTGCCTGTCACCTATCCTGATGAGCCCGCACGGTCCGTTGCGCCGTAACCCACCATTGGCGCAACGCACGACCATCGCCTGGTGGGTTACGCGGCGCACTGCGATGGCGCTGATCGGACATTCTCAGGCTTGGCGCCGCTAACCCACCCTGTGGGGTGCGTGATCCGAATAGGGCTTAGCTATTCAACCCAAGCATATCCTTGGCCACTGCTTCGGCCACACGAATGCCGTCGACGCCAGCAGAGAGGATGCCACCAGCGTAGCCGGCGCCTTCCCCGGCCGGATACAGGCCCTTGAGATTCAGACTCTGCAGATCATCGCCACGGGTGATGCGCACCGGCGATGAAGTGCGCGTTTCGATGCCGGTGAGTACCGCGTCGGCCAGGTCGAAACCCTTGATCTGCTTGCCGAAGGCCGGTAGCGCCTCGCGGATGGCCTCGATGGCGAAATCCGGCAGCGACGGAGCCAGGTCGCCCAGCTTTACGCCAGGCTTGTAGGAGGGTTGTACTTCACCCAGCGCACTCGACGGCCTGCCAGCGATGAAGTCGCCGACCAGTTGCCCGGGCGCCTCGTAGTTGCGACCGCCTAGCACATAGGCGTGCGACTCCAGGCGCTCCTGCAGTTCCACGCCTGCCAGCGGGCCGCCCGGGTAGTCCTGCTCGGGGGTGATGCCGACGACGATGCCGGCGTTGGCGTTGCGCTCGTTGCGCGAGTACTGGCTCATGCCGTTGGTGACCACGCGCTCCGGCTCGGAGGTGGCGGCGACCACAGTACCGCCCGGGCACATGCAGAAGCTGTAGACCGAGCGACCGTTGCTGGCGTGGTGCACCAGCTTGTAATCGGCAGCGCCGAGTTTCGGGTGGCCTGCGTATTTGCCCAGGCGGGCGCGGTCGATCAGCGACTGTGGGTGTTCGATGCGGAAGCCGACCGAGAAGGGCTTGGCTTCCAGGTACACGCCGCGGGCATGGAGCATGCGGAAGGTGTCGCGCGAGCTGTGGCCGAGGGCGAGCACCACATGGCGGCTGAGGATCTGCTCGCCACTTTCCAGCACTACGCCGGTGAGCTGATCGTCTTCGATGAGCAGGTCGCTGACACGCTCCTGGAAACGCACTTCGCCGCCGAGAGCCTTGATCTCTTCACGCATGGTGGCGACTACGCCAGTCAGGCGGAAGGTGCCGATATGCGGCTTGCTGACGTAAAGGATCTCGTCCGGCGCGCCAGCCTTGACGAACTCCTGCAGCACCTTGCGCCCGTGGTGATGCGGGTCCTTGATCTGGCTGTACAGCTTGCCGTCGGAGAAGGTGCCTGCGCCGCCTTCGCCGAACTGCACGTTGGATTCCGGGTTGAGCTGGTTCTTGCGCCACAGGCCCCAGGTGTCCTTGGTGCGTTGGCGTACTTCCTTGCCGCGCTCGAGCACGATGGGGCGCAGGCCGGCCTGGGCCAGGATCAGCGCGGCGAATATGCCGCAGGGGCCGAAACCGACCACGATCGGGCGTTCGTCCAGCGGCGTTTCAGCTTTGCCCACTGGTTTGTAGGCGATGTCCGGTGCCGGGCCGACATGCTTGTCATCACTCAGGCGAGCGAGCAGGGCGGCTTCGTCTTTCACCTCGCAGTCGATGGTGTAGATGAACGGCATGTCGCCGTACTTCTTGCGCGCATCGTAGCTGCGCTTGAACACGCTGAAGGTCAGCAGGTCATTGTCGGCGATGCCCAGGCGCTGGACGATAGCCGGGCGCAGGGCATCATCGGCATGGTCGAGGGGCAGTTTCAGTTCGGTCAGGCGAAGCATGGGCGGTGTCCTGGTTGGCCGGTGGTGATCCGGCAAGGTGAAGAAGGGGCGCGATTGTACGGGATTCGCTGCCCAGATGGAGGAGGCCGGCAATCTCGAACGACTGACGGCTTTGCTCCGTTGAGCGTAGGTGAACGATGTCTTCAACGCTGCGCAAGTCCGGGTTCAGCTACGCTGGCGTTCGATCGCGCGCCCCCGGATGAACATCAGGGCAGCGCCCGCTAAGGCTGCTGCCGCGGCATAGACGATCACGGCTTGCGAGTCGAGGCTGTCGATGATCAGCCCTCCTAGAACCGCACCTGCGGCAATGGCGACCTGGAAGGTCGAGGACAGCAGGGCGCCAGCGCTTTCCGCGTGATCGGCGGCGGCGCGCGCGTTCCAGATCGAGATCGATACCGGGAAGGCGCCGAAGGCGAAACCCCATAGCGCAATCGCGAGGAAGGCAATGTTGGCCTGTGTGCCGAAAAGGATCAGCGTGAGTGCAACGGCAGCGATCAGTAACGAGCAACTGCTGACAGCCCAGGCCGGACTGCGCGCGGCGACGGCGCCGCCGGCAAGGTTGCCGAAAAAGCCGCTGACACCGAAGGCCAGCAAGGCAAGCGAGACGGTCGCGACATCCAGGCGGGGAACCTCCTCGAGGAAGGGGCGGATGAAGGTCAGCGCGGCGAAGTGCCCGGAAATGACCAGCAGCCCGGTGCCGATGCCGACGACGACCGCACTCCGCGTCAGCGCTGCCTTGAAGGACGCCAGGCCCGGCGCTGCCGCGGCCGGCAGTTTGGGCAGGGTCAGCATCTGGATTGCCAGCGCCACCACGCCAATACCGGACGCCGCGAGGAAGGTTGCCTGCCAGCCCCACAGTTCTCCCAGGTAGGCACCCAGCGGGGCAGCGAAGATGGTGGCGAGCGAGATGCCCATCATGATGATCGAAATGGCCCGCGGCACCTTGTCCGGGGGCACTAGGCGCAGGGCAAGCGCTGCCATCATGGCCCAGAAACTGCCGAGGGCGAAGCCCAGCAGCCCACGCGCGACCAACAGCACCGTGATATTCGAGGCATAGGCCGAAAGGATGCAGGAGAACACCAGCATGGCCATCAACCCCCAGACGATCTTTTGTCGATCCAGGCGGCCCAGGAACAGCACCACCAGTGGTCCGGCGAATGCGGCGACCACAGCGGTGGCGGTGATGGCCTGGCCCACCGCGCCGTTGGATACGCCCAGGTCCGCGGCCATCGGTGTCAGCAGGCTGATCGGCAGGAATTCCGCCGTGACCAGGCCGAAGGCGCCAAGGGCAAGAGAGATGACGGCCCACCACGCAGCAGACATGGATCGGGTGTCAGTAGATGAATCGGTATGGAGCATTACGGAATCCTTCATTTTCGTCTCCCGCTAGCTCCGCCGAACTGCACCAGTTCGAGCGAGGGCAACGGCCCTCCGGGGAATTGCGTCAGGCGCCCACCTTCGGCCAGCTCGCCAAGGTCGATAGCGGCGAAGCCCAGCCGTCAGTTGCTGCCGGGCAAGACACGCAGCTTCATCGACTTTGTGGTCGAGGCCTTCGAGCGGGAAGATTACGCGCGGCGTTCTGCCGGGAGTTTGGGCTAGCACCCCGTTGAGCGATCCATGCCGGTGACGCGTGGCGAGGCCACCGGCATTGGCGCGGCTCAGTTACGCATGGCGCCGAAGTGCGCGCAGCCACGCAGCACCTGGCCGTCGAGGCGCAGTTCGGCGCTGAGGTGGTTGACCGCGCCGCTCATGCCGTCGACGCAGCGCTGCGGTGCAACCCACAGATCCAGACGCTGACCGTTGGCTTCGCTGCTGAAACTCAGGCGACCGTCCGGCAGCTGTTCCTCCAGATAAGGCAGGGCCAACGGCTCTTGGTCAGGGCGGTTCAGTACCAGACCCTTGCTACCGACTTCCACTTGCCAGAACGGCTCGTTGCCGCTGGCGCGCAGCGTCAGGCGCTTGAAGTTGAGGTCGTCGCAGCCGTGTCCTTCACCTTGCAGGCGATAGATCTGGCTGACCTCGAAGCGACCATCGCTGCCCTTGCCCTGGCTGCCGCCCAGGCGCCCGGCCAGATCGGCGAACAGGCTGGCCTGGCTATCACTGCCAAGTTGCATGACTTCGCGCTCGATACCGGTGGTGTCGCCATCGACCAGCACGAAGCGACGCTGTTCCTGGCAGGGAGTGAACACCAGCTGACCATTTTCGACCTGGACTTGACCTTGCAAGCGAGTCGCTGGCGGTGGGCCTTCCGGCTTGCCGGTGTAGACCTGGCAGGCGGCCAGGAGCGGGAGAAGGGCGACGCTGGTAAGCAGGGAGCGGGTGATGGACATGAGTCTCTCCAGATACGAGCGGCCACCATAGCCACAGCGCGACCCTGGCTCAAGCCGTTAGCATGAAAGTCGCGCAGCGACTTCCTCCCTGCTGTCCTTCTCCCTCTGGGAGAAGGTGGCGCTAAGCGCCGGATGAGGGGGCATACCACGCAGGCTTTCATTGTTCGGCTGCTGTTGCGGCATGCCCCGGCTTTGACTGAGCCGCACGAGTACGGCCTAATTCGCCCCTTCATAAACCGTCGAGCAGCTTCTGCAATGCCCAACCCCGCCATGCGTCCCAGCACGCTTCATTTGCCCCAGGGCCGCTGGGCGACGGTGCTCGATTGCCTGTGCGATCACTTTCCCGCCATCGACCGCGCCACCTGGCTGCAACGTATGGCGCGCGGTCGGGTGCTGGATGCGGCCGGTGCGCCTATCGATGCCACGCACCCTTATCGCGTCGGGCTCAAGGTGCGCTATTTCCGTGAGGTGCCGAACGAGACGCCGATTCCCTTCGACGAGCAGGTGCTGTGGCAGGACGAGCACCTGCTCGTCGCCGACAAACCGCATTTTCTGCCGGTGATGCCGGCTGGTGAGTACGTCGAGCAGACCCTGCTGGCACGCCTGATCAAGCGCACCGGCAATCCCGACCTGGTGCCGATCCACCGCATCGACCGGCTGACGGCCGGCCTGGTGCTGTTCTCGGTCAACCCGGCCAGTCGCGGCCAGTATCAGGCACTGTTTCGCCAGCGCGCGGTGGAGAAGTGTTACGAGGCCATCGCCCCTGCATTGCCGCAGCTGCAGTTCCCCTACCTGCACCGTTCACGCATGGTCGATGGTGAGCCGTTCTTTCGCATGCAGGAGGTCGCTGGCGATGCCAACAGCGAAACCCGAATCGAGGTGCTGGAACGACGCGGCGAACTGTGGCGTTACGGCTTGTCGCCGGTAACCGGGCGTAAGCATCAACTGCGCGTGCATCTGGCCGGGCTCGGTGCGCCCATCGTCGGCGACGATTTCTATCCACAGTTGCTGGAGTCGCGTAATCAGCCGGATGACTACGGCAAGCCGCTCAAGCTGCTGGCGCGCGGCTTGCGCTTCGTCGATCCGGTCAGTGGTCAAGTGCGTGAGTTCGAGAGCGAGTTGCAGCTGCAGTGGTAGCTTCCGCTCGTAGGAGGGGCTTCAGCCGCGAGCTTTTCGCCGCTACGACTGCATGGATGCAGGAGGCAGAGCGAAGCAGGATGCCAGAGCCGAAAGCGTCTTCCACAGTAGCGTAGGGCGTACTCGCGAAGCAGTACGCCGCAGGGGGTGCAAGCTCGCAGCCCAAGCGGCGGATTGTTCGCTGGCGCTCCGAGCGGTCGGCGTTCCGATCTGCCCTACGCGTGGTTCCTGTTCCAGAGTTTGAATAAGGGTTCGGCGAGGAACATCACCAGAAACAGCCGTAGCACCTGCAGGGCAGTGACCAGCGCTACCGATAGCTGCAAGGCTTCGGCGGTCAGACACAGCTCGGTGATGCCGCCCGGCATCATGCCCAGCATCAACGACAGATGGTCTTCGCCGGCCAGCCAGCCAAGGGCTTCGCCGAGTGCGGCAGCGGCGAGCATCGCCAGCAGGGTGAAGGCCAGCACGCGGGCGAGAAAACCCGGCGCACTGCGAAAGAAGGCGCGGTCGAAGTGACAGCCCAGGGCGCAACCAATCAGCCATTGGCCGAGCTGGCCGAGGCCTTGCGGCAGGCCCAGGTGCAGATCGAAACTGGCGCTGGCAACGGCGCAGGCAGTCAACGGGCCAAGCATCCAGGGGTTGGGTTGTTTCAGGCGTCCCCAGAGCACTGCCAGCACAGCGCCTGCGGCGAGCAGACCAATCAGCCAGGTCCAGTCCACCGGTGCGCGAGGTGGCGCGCTGACGTCGGGCAGGCCCCAGGTGAACAACGCCGGAATCAGCAGCACCACCAGCAGCAGGCGCAGACTATGCGCCGCAGCGACACGTGCGGGTTGCGCGTCGTGACGCAGGGCCAGATTGACCATCTCGCTGGCGCCGCCAGGCATGCTGGCGAAGAAGGCGGTAGCGCGGTCTACGCCGGCACGGCGCAGGATGGCGATGCCGATCAGGCTGAGCAGAAGCGTGCCGAAAGCGCCCATGACGATGACGGGCAAGTGGCTGAGCACCTGTTCCAGCACGTCGCTGGTGAAATGCAGGCCGATGCCGCTGGCCACCAGCCACTGGCCGGCCTTGCGCCCGCCGGGCAGTTCACTGAAGGGGCGGTCGGCCAGACAGCGCACGGCGATGACCGCCAGCAGGGAACCGACCATCCACGGCAAAGGCCAGCCGGCGAGGCTGGCCAGGTAACCGCCGACCACTCCGGCCAGCGGCGTTACCCAAAGATCACGCGGCAGTGGCATCAGCCCCAGCCTTGATCTGCTTGCGGCGACGCATCCAGCGGATGCCCGGTAGGGCCAGCATCAGTGCAACAAGCGCCCACAGCACCAGGGTGATCGGGCTGCCCCAGAGGATGCCCAGGTCGCCAGCGGAGATGGACAGCGCGCGACGCAGGTTGTCCTCCATCATCTCACCCAGTACGAAGCCGAGAATCACGGCCGAGAGTGGGAAATCCAGCTTGCGCAGGATATAGCCAAACACGCCAAGCGCGATCATCAATACCAGGTCGAAGGTGGTGCTGTGTACCGCGTAGACACCGACCATGCTGATCACGGTGATGGCGGGTACCAGCACCCAGTTCGGCACGCTGAGCATGCGTGAGAACAGGCCGACCAACGGAATGTTCATCACCAGCAGGATGACGTTACCGATGAACAGCGAGGCGATCAGGCCCCAGACCACGTCGGGCTGCTGTTCGAACAGCAGCGGGCCAGGTGTGATGTTGTACAGAGTCAGCGCACCGATCATCACCGCGGTGGTGCCCGAACCGGGTACGCCAAGGGTCAGCATCGGGATAAGCGAGCCGCAGGCCGAAGCGTTGTTGGCTGACTCGGGAGCGGCCAGGCCGCGCAGGTCGCCCTCACCGAACTTGCCCTTGTCACCCGCCAGACGCTTTTCGGTCATGTAGGTCATGGCGCTGGCGATGGTCGCACCGGCGCCCGGCAGTACGCCAATGACGAAGCCGGCGACCGAGCTGCGAATCATGGTCCAGAAGGTGAAGCAGTATTCCTTGAAGTTGAACAGCACGCGGCCGCTTGCCTTCACGGCCTTCTGACCGTTGTGGGTGTTTTCCAGCATCAGCAGAATTTCGCTGACACTGAAGAAACCGATCACCACGATGACGAACTGGATGCCGTCGGACAGGCTGACGCTGTCGAAGGTGAAGCGGTATACCCCTGTGGTGGAGTCCACCCCGACTGTGGCCAGTGCCAGGCCGATCAGGGCCGAGAGCAAGGTCTTGACCGGCTTGTCGCCGACCATGCCGCCGAGGCAGGCAATCGCGAAGATCATCAGCACGAAGTACTCGGCGGGACCGAAGGCCACTGCCCACTTCGCCAGAATTGGCGCGAACAGCACCACACCGCAGGTGGCGATCATGCTGCCGGTGAAGGAGCTCACTGCCGACAGCGACAGGGCGATGCCGGCCTTGCCCTGACGTGCCAGCGGGTAGCCGTCGAGGGTGGTCATCACCGCGGCGGCATCGCCGGGTACGTTGAGCAGAATGGCGGAAATACGACCGCCATACTCGCAGCCCAGATAGACGGCGGCGAGCAGAATCAGTGCGGTTTCCGGCGGCAGGCCAAGGGCGAAGGCCAAGGGCAGCAGCAGGGCGACACCGTTGATCGGGCCCAGGCCCGGCAGCAGACCGACGATGGTGCCAACGAAGGCACCGAACAGGGCAACCAGCAGGTTGGTCGGCCGGGTGGCGACGTCAAAGCCCTGCATCAGAAAATGTAATGTTTCCATCTCAGCTCTCCACCAACGCTTCGAACACGCCCAGTGGCAGCGGAACGTCTAGCGCATAATCGAACAATGCATACAGCAGCACACCCATCAGGGCGCCACTAATCAGGCACGGCAGCACACGACCCGTGAACAGCAGGCCCAGAACGAAGGTTGCCAGTGCGGTGCTGAGGACGAAGCCCAGGGGTTCGAAGAGCAGGGCATAGGCCAACAGGGTCAGGATGCAAAGGCCTGCACGCTGCAGCGCCTGGCGGCTGAGCGCCTCGGTCTGCGGACCCGGCTTGAAGATCAGCCAGGCGGCACCAGCAGCCATCAATGCCAGCAGTAGCAGCGGATAGGCCCTCGGGCCGACAGGGTCGTAGGCGAAGGGGGCCTGGAAACCCCAGGCGATGACTGCGAGAAAGGCGCACAACAGCAGCCAGATCGCAGCGAACAGGCGAACGTACATAGCAGTGGTCTCTTGCGTTGGGACAGGATCGAGCGGCGAGGCGCTCAACTGCAGGTTCGGCGTCGGGCGACGCCGAACCTGTCGATGCACTTATTCCTGCATCAGGCCGAATTCACCGGCCAGGGCCTTGTACTCGGCAACCTGCTTGTGCACCAGGGTATCTAGGTCATCACCGGTAACCGACAATGGCAGCAGGTCGCGTTGTTCACGCAACTTGGCGAACTCTTCGCTGGACAGCAGGGTGTCGAACTGCTGTTTCCACCAGTTGAACTGCTCGTCGCTGACTTCCGGGCCCATGTAAAAACCGCGGATCACCGGCCAGGTGATGTCGTAGCCCTGCTCCTTGGCTGTCGGGATCTCGGCCAGTTTGCCCGGCAGGCGCTCATCGGAGAGCACCGCGAGGATGCGTACTTTCTTCGCTTCCAGTTGCGGGGTGACTTCACCCAGGCCGCTGCTGGTGACCTGTACATGGCCGCCGAGCATGGCGGTGAGAGTTTCACCGCCGCCTTCGAAGGCAACATAGCGCAGGTTCTTCGGCTCGATCCCGGCCAGACGGGCGATCAGCGCGGTCTGCATCCAGTCCTGGCCGCCGATGGTGGCGCCGGCGCCGAAGACGATGCTGGACGGATCTTTCTTCAGGGCCTGAACCAGGTCATCGAGATTCTTGTACGGAGAGTCGGCGCGCACGGTGATCGCACCGTAGTCGGTACCGACCGCGGCCAGCCAACGTACGGCGTTTTCGTCATAACGACCGAACTTGCCCTGGGCCAGGTTCAGCAGCGAGCCCGAGGAGAAGGCGGTGATGGTGCCCGGGTCCTTGGCGCGCTGAGCGACCACGGCGTTGTAGGCCACGGCGCCGACACCGCCCGGCATGTAGGTGACGCGCATTGGCGCCTTGAGCAGGCCTTCGTCTTTCAGACCACTCTGGGCCAGTTTGCAGGTCAGGTCGAAACCGCCACCGGGCTTGGCCGGGGCGATGCATTCGGGGCGCTTGGGTTCGGCAGCCAGCAGTTGGCTGGCGAAGGCCAGGCAGGCAGTCGCCAGAGCGGCGCGGGTCAGTACGGATTTCATGATGAATGATTCCTCACGAGTCTTGTTGTTGTTTACCAAATCGGCAGGGTGTAGCCGACGATGACACGGTTCTCGTCCGCGTCGCGGGCGAAGTCGGAGCGGAAGCTGGCGTTGCGCACGCGTACGTAGAGGTCCTTGAGCGGGCCGGTTTGCACCACGTACTTGAACTCGATATCACGTTCCCATTCGCCGCCACGGTCGTCGGAGCCGGCGATGCGGGCGTCATCGCCACGGATGTAGCGGGTCATGAAGGTCAGGCCGGGAACCCCGATGCTGGCGAAGTTGTAATCGTAGCGGGCCTGCCAGGAACGCTCGTCGGCGTTGGCGAAGTCGTTGATCTGCACGAAGTTGACCAGAAACGGATCGCTGCCATCGATATAGGCGAAGCCGGTGTCGCCGCTCATGTCCTGGAAGCCCAGGCCGAACTTGTGCGCACCCAGGACGTAGCTGACCATGGCGTTGAAGGCCTGGTTGTCGACCTTGCCTGCATTGGCTGCGCCGCTGTCACGGCTGACGATGTAACGCACGTCGCTGCTCAGGGTGCCGGCGCCGACTTTATGGCTGCTGAGCAGGCCGAAGAAGTGCTGGCGATAGATGTCATCTAGGTCGGCGAAGTAGTAACGACCGGTGAAACCAGGCGCGAACTTGTAGTCGACGCCGGCGAGGTCGAGGTGGTCGGCTTCGATGCCGGAGGCGAAGCGGTTGTTCTTGGCGTTGAGCACCATCTCCTCGGAGTTGGTCGAGGCGCGGTCGATGACCTTGTCAAGGCGACCACCGGTGAAGGTCAGGCCTTCCAGTTCGGAGGAGGTCAGCAGACCGCCCTCGAATACCTGTGGCAGCAGACGGCTATCGCTGGCCTTGACCACCGGCAGCTCGGGCACATGCGAGCCGTAGCGCAGTTCGGTAGAGGAAATCTTCACTTTGGCGGTGGCGCTCAGGCGGCCGAATTCGTCAGGTGTGCCGCCATCATCCTGGACGGGCAGTAGGTCGGTTCCTGTACGGCCCTTGCCCGAGTCGAGCTTGATCCCCAGCAGGCCCATGGCATCCAGACCGAAGCCTACGGTGCCTTCGGTGTAGCCGGACTTGACGTCCAGCCAGAAAGCCTGACCCCATTCTTCACGTTTGTTCTGCTGTTTTCGAGGTTGCGTATTTTCGCGGAAATCTCGATTGAGGTAGATGTTGGTAGCGGTGAGGCTGGCACTGCTGTCTTCTATGAAGGCGGCGTTGGCGAGGGGGGCAGCGCCAGTAGCGGCGATGGCCAGGCAGAGCAGGCGGACAGGCGGCAGGGCCTGGCGTGAGGCTGCGAGCATCATGTGGTCTCCGTTTTTGTTCTTGTCGCCACCTGGCACCACTGCCAGGTCGCTTGAGCAGGTGGATCGAGCCACCTTGAAACGATGCTATGAGGGCAAGCTTTCACTAGGCTTTCATGGCCGAAAGATTTTCATGATGGTGTGTTGTTA
This sequence comes from Ectopseudomonas mendocina, assembly GCF_007049795.1. Lineage (GTDB taxonomy): Bacteria > Pseudomonadota > Gammaproteobacteria > Pseudomonadales > Pseudomonadaceae > Aquipseudomonas > Aquipseudomonas mendocina_D. The sequence goes on along the minus strand of NZ_SCFY01000015.1, from coordinate 45,028 downwards.
CGTCATGGCGGGTCACGCAGGGAAATAAACAAATGCTGCTTTGGCATTTGAGCAATTCACAGCGGCCGTGGCGGCGCTACACTGCGCGCCTTTAACGAAGCTGCAGCTGGAGGTGGCGGTGCGGATTCTGCTGGTCGAAGACCATCCGCAATTGGCGGAAAGCGTGGCCCAGGCGCTGAAAGGAGCCGGCTGGACGGTGGATGTGCTGCATGATGGCGTCGCCGCTGATCTGGCACTGTCCAGCGAGGACTACGCGCTGGCGATTCTCGATATAGGCCTGCCACGCCTGGACGGATTTGCCGTGCTTGCGCGCCTGCGTGACCGTGGCCAGACCCTGCCGGTACTGATGTTGACCGCGCGTGGCGAGGTCAAGGATCGCGTCCATGGCCTCAATCTCGGTGCTGATGACTACCTGGCCAAACCTTTCGAACTCACCGAACTGGAGGCGCGGGTCAAGGCGTTGCTGCGGCGTAGCGTGCTCGGTGGTGAGCAATTGCAGCGCTGTGGCGATCTGGTCTACGACCTGGGCGCCCGCCGTTTCAGTCTCGAGGGCGAGGCTCTTAGTCTCACTGCCCGCGAACAGGCGGTGCTGGAAGCTATGATCGCCAGACCGGGCAGGGTGATGAGCAAGGAGCAACTGGCGGCTCAGGTGTTCGGTCTTGATGAGGACGCCAGCCCGGATGCCATCGAAATCTACATCCACCGCCTGCGCAAGAAGCTCGAGGGCAGTGCCGTACGCATCGTCACCTTCCGTGGTCTTGGCTACCTGTTGGAAGCGGTCGAGGCATGAGCCGTGGTGTCAGTCTGCGTGGGCGTCTGCTACGGCGTCTGGCGCTGCTGTTGTCGTTGATCCTGCTGCTGAGCAGCTTCAGTGCCTACTGGAGTGCGCGCCGCGCAGCTGATACCGCCTATGACCGTACGCTGCTTGCATCGGCGCGCGCGGTGGCCGATGGTCTGTATGCCGAGGACGGCCGGTTGCGCGCCAATATTCCCTATGTCGCGCTCGATACCTTCGCCTACGACAGCGCCGGACGCATCTACTACCAGGTGCTCGACCTTCAGGGTAATCAGGTTTCCGGCTATGAGGACCTGCCGCCAGCGCCGCCGGGCACGCCACGTACTGACGATTATCCGGCGCTGGCGCATTTCTACGATGCCGAATACCGCAATCAGGGCGTACGCGTGGTCAGCTTTCTGCAGCCAGTCAGCGAGCCGCAGCTAAACGGTATCGCCGAAATCCGCGTGGCGGAAACCCAGGGTGCACGCGAGCGCATGGCCCGCGAATTGTTGATCGGTACCTTGTGGCGCATGGGGTTGCTGTCGGTCAGCGCGCTGCTGCTGGTGTGGTTGGCGGTGAATCTGGCGCTGCGGCCGCTGGAAGCGTTGCGTCGGGAAGTGGCTGAGCGGGCCAGCGATGACCTGCAGCCGCTGCCGGACGGCGGGTTGCCACGTGAGGTGCTGCCGCTGGTGGAAACACTGAACCAGTTTAACCAGCGCCTGCAGGGACTGTTCGAGCGGCAGTCGCAGTTCATTGCCGATGCCGCACATGAATTGCGAACGCCGCTGGCGGCGCTCAAGGCGCGTATTACCCTGGGCCTGCGCGCCGAGCAGCCGGAGGAATGGCGCAGCACACTGGAGCAGGTGGCGCAGCAGGGCGACCGCCTGACCTTGCTGGCCAATCAGCTACTGTCGCTGGCGCGTATCGAGAGTGGCGCGCGAGCCATTACCGAGGGCGGCGCGCAGCGTATCGATCTCAGTCAGCTGGCGCGTGAACTGGGGCTGGCCATGGCGCCACTGGCTCATGCCCGTGGTGTCGCGCTGGCGCTGGAGGCTGATCAGTCGGTGTGGATCGATGGCGAGCCCACGTTGCTCAACGAGTTGCTGAACAACCTGCTCGACAACGCGCTGGCGCATACGCCAGCCGGTGGCAACCTGATCATCCGCACCCTGGCTCCTGCCGTGCTGGAGGTCGAGGATGACGGTCCGGGGATTCCCGAGTCCGAGCACGAGAAAGTCTTCGAGCGCTTCTACAGGCGCAGCAATCTGGGCAATGGTGCGGGGCTCGGGCTGGCCATCGTGGGTGAGATCTGTCGCGCCCATCAGGCTCGTATCAGCCTGCATCAAGCGCAGCCGCATGGCCTGCGGGTACGTGTCGAGTTTCCGTTATCAGTGGCTGAGGCTTAGCGGCTGCTGAATCTCCAGCAGGTACTGGGAAACCTTGCCACTGTCGCGCAATTGATTCAGACCACGATTGAAGCGTTGCATCAGTTCGTCATTGCCCGGCACCTCGCGCGATAGCAGCAGATGCAGACTGTCGCTGCGCAGAGGCTTGCGATGAAAGCTCAGGCGCTGGCGTTCGGCAGCGCTGAATTTCTTATAGAGCAGGTCGAAGCCCACCACCTTGTCCACGGGAAACACATCGATGCGCCCGGCCAGCAACTGGCGCAGGCCCTGTTCATCACCGGTCAGGCGTACCACCTCGAGCTCTCCGGCCGCTTCGGCACGTTGAAAGGCTTCGCCGTAGTCATAGCCGCGGGTACCCGCAATGCGCAGGCCGCGCAGATCCGCGACATCGTTCCAGTCAAACGCGTGGGTCTTGTGATGAAACAGGTAGTAACCGCTTTCGACCACCGGCTCGCTGATGTGAAAGTGTTGTTCACGTTCGGGGTTGGCAAGCCAGACGGCGCTGCCGTCGCGCGTACCTTGTTCGGCCATTTTCAGCGAGCGTGCCCAGGGGTGAAATTCCCATTGCACTTCGACGCCTTGCAGCGCAAATGCTTCGGCGACGATGCGTGAGGCCACGCCATGGTGGGGCAGGGTTTCCCCGAGGTACGGCGGCCATTCGCCGTTGGTGAGGCGCACCTGCTCGGCAGCCTGGGCGCTGCTGAGCATCAGGACGAGCAGGAGAAATGCGTAACGCATGGCTCTACTTCCTCAAGCGAATGGCTCGAGTGTAGAGGCATTTTGTGATCTGCGTCCCTGTAGATCACCCTTCGGGCCGTCGCGCAGCGACGTCAAAAATTGCTCCCGACAATTTTTTGCCATCCATGGCGAGATGCTTTTATTGCAGCATGCCCATGGCTGCTTCCATGGCGGCGGAGAGGTCTTCGTCGGCCTGCATGTCGACCTGCGGGTCCAGACCAAGCTTGGCGAACGCTGGCACTTTGCTCCAGTCCAGCTGGGTGTAGGGGTGCTCGCTGCCCAGGTAGCTTTGCAGCGTGGCGACCTGAACGATATCGACGTAATCGACCTTGGCCGAGTCGCGGGTGAAATCCAGGTACTGGCTTGGCACGATGGCGATCGGCTCGGGAAACTCCCAGGTACGCAGGATCTTGTCGCCGATGATCGGATGAATCTGCTCGATCACGTGATTGAGGCTGATGGAGTCGGCCAGCAGCTCGTTGTGTTCTTCGGCATAGGTGAGGATCGGCAGCACGCCGATCTGGTGCACCAGGCCGGCGAGGGTGGCCTGGTCCGGCATCAGGCGGGTGTAGTGACGGCACAGCACGTGACAGATACCGGCGATCTCGGTGCTCTTGTTCCACACCTCGCGCATCTTGCGGTCGACCACATCGCTGGTGGCCTGGAACATCTGCTCCATGGCCAGGCCGGTGGCCAGGTTGCAGGTGTAGTTGATGCCCAGACGGCTTACGGCCATCTGCAGGTCGGTGATTTCCTTGTTGCTACGCAGCAGCGGGCTGTTGACCACCTTGATGATGCGCGCGGTGAGGGCTGCGTCGTTACCGATTACCTTGCTGATCTGCGGAATGCCCACATCCGGGTCTTCCGCTGCTTCACGCACCCGCAATGCCACCTCGGGCAAGGTGGGCAGTACCAGCTCATCGTTCTCGATGGCGTGGATCAGTTCCTGTTGGACTTTTTCGGCAAGCTTGCTCATGAAATAGCTCTCTTAGGCGATCCGATGCGGCGCCGGGGAAGTTTAGTCAGCGCTGGATTTCCTGGTCGGCATCCAGCTGATAAGGCAGATCGAGCAGGGTCAGCGTCGGGCCTTCACTGCTGCCGAGGTGAATGCGGCCGTCGTTCACGGCATCTTCCTGCAGCACGGCGAGCAACTCGATGGCGTCGCCGGCCTGGGCCGCCAGCACCACTTCGCCAACGCTGGAGCCATGCGCCGGGGAGAACAATTCGACGCCGACGGCCGGCAGCTCGGAGCCGACCAGGCGCAGGCGCTGCAAGCGGCGCTTGAGCTTGCCCAGGTACTGCATGCGCGCGACGATTTCCTGGCCGGTGTAGCAGCCTTTCTTGAAGCTTACGCCGCCGAGGGCCTGCAGGTTGATCATCTGCGGAATGAACAGCTCACGTGTGGCGCCGAACACCTGGCCCACGCCAGCGCGTACCTGAGCCAGTAGCCAGTCGTTCAGCGGCGCCTGCGGCAGCGCGGCGGCCAGGCGGCCTTGCAGTTGTTCTGTTTCGGCGGCCGGAGCCCACAGCTCGGCACGGCCATCGCTCAGGCGCACGGCAATTAACGGTCCAGCGCAGGTGATGGAGTCGCTGGCAGAGCCCAATTGCAGGCCAAGCTCGCCGAGTACGGCGTCGCCGCCGGCCAGGCCGAAACGGACCCAGGCGGCGCTTTCATCGCTGAGCTTGGATTTGGAGAACACTGCGTATTTCTGCAGGTCGGCCTGCTGCGACTCGATCAGTTCGCGTGCCATGGCCAGCAGATAGCCGTCTTCCACCGGGACGATGCGAAAGCTCGACAACATGCGGCCCTTGGGCGTGCAGCGGGCGCCAAGGCTGGATTGGCTGGCGCTGAGGTAATTGAGGTTGCAGGTCACTTGGCCCTGCAGGAACTTGGCTGCGTCCGCGCCGCGAACGGCGAGCAGGCCTTCGTGATCGAGGAGGGTGAAGTAAGCGCTATCGGCCATGATGCAAATCGAATCGCTGAATAAAGGTCAGGGGCATCATCATAGTGGGCAGGGCGGGGCCTTGTCAGCGCAATTGCACAGCCTCGCGGTGAACAGCGACGCAATTCGCCGTTATACTGCCGGCCTCGTTCGAGGAGTCCGTTGCATGGTTGAGCAAAGTGAACTGAATCGCCTGTTCTGGCATAGCCGCCGTGGCATGTTGGAACTGGATGTGCTGCTGGTACCTTTCGTCAAGGAGGTCTACCCGAGCCTGGATGCCGAGAACCAGGCGCGCTATCGCAAACTGCTGGAATGCGAGGATCAGGACATGTTCGGCTGGTTCATGCAGCGCGGCGAGCCCGAGGATGCCGACCTGCGCCACATCGTGCGCATGATCCTGGACCGTGTCCAACCCAAGTGATGTTTTCGAGTGCCGTTGGCAGCCATCACGCTGGCTGCTGAGGCTTTATCTGTCGGTCCTGGCGTTGGCCTTGCTGGCGCCGTGGCTGGCCGACATTCCCACCTGGTCGAAGCTGCTGTCATTCGTAGTGTGCCTTACGCATGCCGCCTGGGTGCTGCCGCGACACGTTCTGCTGACAGCGCCGAAGGCCATCACCGGACTGCGTCGTGATGGATTCGGCTGGCATCTATACAGCGCTGCAACTGGCTGGCAGGCGGTGCAATTACGTCCTGACAGCCTGGCCTTGCCGCTGGCTGTGGTGCTGCGCTATCGCTTGCCAGGTCAGCGTTTCAGTCGCGGCTCGTGCATTCCGTGTGACGCGTTGGCGCCGGAGCAGCACCGGCGCCTGCGTTTGCGTCTGAAGTTCAGCCGGCGGCGCTGGGCTGAGCCTGGGGCGTCGGCGTCAGGATAGTGTCGCGTGCTTCGGCCAGTTGCTCGGGATAGTCGAGGGTGTAGTGCAGCCCGCGGCTCTCATGGCGTTGCATGGCCGAGCTGATCATCAGCTCGGCGACCAGGGCGAGGTTGCGCAGTTCGATCAGGTCGCGACTGACTTTGTAGTTCGAGTAGAACTCATCGATCTCGTCCTGCAGCAGGCGCACGCGGTGTTGCGCGCGCTGCAGGCGCTTGTTGGTGCGCACGATGCCGACGTAGTCCCACATGAAGCGGCGCAGCTCGTCCCAGTTGTGGGCGATGATCACGTCCTCGTCCGAGTCGGTCACCTGGCTGGCGTCCCAGTCCGGCAGGTCGCTGGGCATTTCGATAGTGTTCAACTGCTCGGTGATATCCGCGCAGGCCGAGCGCGCATAGACGAAGCATTCGAGCAGCGAATTGCTGGCCATGCGGTTGGCGCCATGCAGGCCGGTAAAGCTGGTTTCGCCGATGGCATACAAGCCTGGTACGTCGGTACGGCCATGTTGATCGACCACCACACCGCCGCAGGTGTAATGCGCTGCGGGGACGACCGGGATGGCCTGCTTGGTGATGTCGATGCCAAAGCCCAGGCAGCGCTCGTAGACAGTGGGGAAGTGACTCTTGATGAACTCGGCGGGCTTGTGACTGATGTCCAGGTAGACACAGTCGACACCTAGGCGCTTCATTTCATGGTCGATGGCGCGGGCGACGATGTCGCGCGGTGCCAGTTCGGCGCGCTCGTCGAAGCGCTGCATGAAGCGTTCGCCATTGGGCAGCTTGAGCAAGCCGCCTTCGCCACGCACGGCTTCGGTGACCAGGAAGCTCTTGGCTTGTGGGTGATACAGGCAGGTGGGGTGGAACTGGTTGAACTCCAGATTGCCGACGCGGCAGCCGGCACGCCAGGCCATGGCAATGCCGTCGCCACAGGCGCCGTCCGGGTTGCTGGTATAGAGGTAGACCTTGGCTGCGCCGCCGGTGGCGAGAATCACGAAGCGCGCGCTGAAGGTGTCCACTTCACCGCGAGCACGATCCAATACGTAAGCCCCCAGGCAGCGCTCACCATCCAGGCCGAGCTTGCGTTCGGTGATCAGGTCGACGGCGACGCGTTGCTCCAGTAGCTCGATGTTCGGACGTTGCCGGGCCTGCTCCAGCAGCGTATTGAAGATCGCTGCACCGGTAGCGTCGGCTGCGTGAATGATGCGTCGATGGCTATGGCCACCTTCGCGGGTCAGGTGGAACTCGAAACCGCCATCCTCGCGCGCGGTTTCATCGTCGCGGGTAAAAGGCACGCCCTGGTCGATCAGCCACTGGATAGCTTCGCGGCTGTGTTCTACCGTGAATCGCACCGCGTCTTCGCGGCACAGGCCGGCGCCTGCGTCGAGGGTGTCGGCGACGTGGGATTCGACCGTGTCGGTGTCGTCCAGGACTGCCGCTACACCACCTTGCGCCCAGTAGGTCGAGCCGTTGGCGAGATTGCCTTTGCTCAATACCGCGATGCGCAAGTGGGTTGGAAGGGTGAGGGCGAGGGTCAGGCCGGCGGCACCGCTGCCGATAACCAGAACGTCGTGCTGGAAGTGTTGGCTCATGTCCGAGTTCCGCGTGAAAGCGAGCCCTAGTATATAGAGAGGGGCAGCGGCACAATAGGTGGCTTATGACCGACCGTGGTGCTCGGGAACTTTCTTAGTCATTAAGGTTCCATAGAGGGTCGCCCATATAAGGGAGAGCGCTTGCGCGTGCCTGCATCTGAAGTCAGCGGAGGGTGTGGGAAATGAGCGGCGATAAGATTATTTGCGCGAGCGGAAAGGTTCCGCTGGCGCCATTCCCGGCAGAGAAAAGTAATCTCTGCGGGAAGCTTGCTTGGAGGGGAGAACTTTTGCGTAAGACCCGAGTCTATCTTGGCAAGCTGATTCGCTTACGGGCGCAAGCCTCCTCCAAGTCTAATGAGGAGCGTGCATGCTAACCCAGGAAGATGATCAGCAACTGGTCGAGCGAGTGCAGCGTGGTGACAAGCGTGCCTTCGATCTGTTGGTGCTGAAGTATCAGCACAAGATCCTCGGTTTGATCGTGCGATTCGTGCACGACACCCACGAGGCTCAGGATGTCGCTCAGGAGGCGTTCGTTAAAGCCTACCGAGCGCTTGGAAACTTTCGCGGGGACAGCGCGTTCTATACATGGCTGTACCGCATCGCCATCAATACGGCGAAGAATTATCTGGTGTCCCGCGGTCGGCGGCCGCCGGATAGTGATGTAAGTAGCGATGATGCGGAGTTCTACGATGGCGATCACGGCCTCAAGGACATCGAGTCACCGGAGCGGGCATTGCTGCGCGACGAGATCGAAGCCACCGTGCATCGAACCATCGCCCAGTTGCCAGATGACCTACGCACGGCTCTGACCTTGCGTGAGTTTGAAGGTCTGAGTTACGAGGACATTGCCGGTGTCATGCAGTGCCCGGTAGGAACAGTGCGTTCACGGATCTTCCGTGCACGTGAGGCAATTGATAAGTCCCTGCAGCCTCTGCTGCAGGAAACCTAAGGCAGCGGCGACAGCCAAGAGAGGAACGCCATGAGTCGTGAAACCCTGCAGGAATCGCTGTCCGCGGTGATGGATAACGAAGCGGACGAACTGGAACTGCGGCGTGTGCTCGCAGCCAGCGAAGATGGCGAGCTACGTGGCACCTGGTCGCGTTACCAGGTCGCCCGTGCAGCCATGCATCGTGAGCTGTTGGTGCCGCAACTGGATATCGCATCCGCCGTGTCTGCGGCGCTGGCCGACGAAGCCGTTCCAACACGCAAAGCACCCATCTGGCGTAGCGTCGGGCGTGTAGCCGTAGCAGCGTCGGTGACTGTTGCAGTGCTGGCGGGTGTGCGCTTCTATAACCAGGATGACCTGAGCGGTGCTCAACTGGCCCAGCAGGAAGCCTCTCCGGTGCTTTCGGTACCTCAGGTGCAAGGTCCTGCATTGCTCGCTGGTTACAACAGCAGCGAGGAAGTCGGCGAAGCAGCTGAAGCTGGCACTGCCAGCTGGCATGAGCAGCGCCTGCCGAGCTACCTGCGTCAACATGCGCAGGAAGCCGTGATGGGTACCGGTGAAACCGCTCTGCCTTATGCTCGGGCTGCAAGTCTGGAAAACCGCTAAGCGCTAAGGAGTCACATGCGCGCGATTCCCCTCTACCTTCTCGGTGGTCTGCTGGCTCTGCCGGTTCAGGCCTCCGAGGTGCAGGACTTGCTCGGGCGCCTCGCTGCGGCAGAGCGCCAGCAAAGCTTCCAGGGTACGTTCATCTATGAGCGCAATGGGAGTTTTTCCACCCATGCCGTGTGGCATCAGGTGGAAGAAGGGGGCGAAGTTCGCGAGCGCCTTCTGCAGCTCGATGGTCCTGCCCAGGAAGTATTCAAGGTCGATGGTCAGGCTCAGTGCGTCAGTGGCGCGTTGGCCGATCAGGTCAGTGAGGGGCAAGCCTGGCCTGCCCGTCAGCTGGATGCCGAGCAACTGAGCAACTGGTACGACATTCGTGTCGCCGGTCAGTCGCGCATCGCCAATCGTCCTGCCGACGTTCTGGTGTTGGCGCCCAAGGATCAGCACCGTTACGGCTTCGAGTTGCACCTGGATCGAGAAACCGGCCTGCCGTTGAAGTCCCTGCTCTTGAACGAGCGCGGTCAGCTTCTGGAGCGATTCCAATTCGCCCAGCTGGATACCTCCGCCCCCGTAGCGAGCGCCATGCAACCGAGTTCGGGATGTCGTCCGGTACGTTTGCGTGCTGCCGACAGCATGGCCGAAGGCAGCTGGCGTTCGGACTGGTTGCCTCCAGGCTTTACCTTGACTGCCGCGCAGCTGCGTCGTGATCCTTCTTCTGATAACTCTGTCGCCTACATGATGTACGGTGATGGTCTGGCACGATTCTCGGTTTTCCTTGAGCCCTTGAAAGGCAGCGTTGTTGATGATGCGCGCAGCCAGCTGGGGCCGACCGTTGCCGTTTCGCGGCGCATGAGCACCGATGCAGGTGACGTGATGGTTACCGTGGTCGGTGAGATTCCTTTGGGTACTGCCGAGCGTATCGCCCTGTCCATGCGTGCCGGGGTGCCTGAACAGGCTAGCCAATGATCGAAGAGCAGGGGCGTGTAGTGGCGCTCGAGCCCGGCGCTGTCTGGGTCGAGACGCTACGCAAGAGCACCTGCTCGAGTTGTTCGGCCAATGCGGCGTGCGGTCAGGGGTTGATGGATCGTCTCGGCGTAGGTCGGCAGCGCGGTTACGTGCGCGCCCTCAGTCAAACGCCGCTCGCCGTCGGCGACACCGTGATCATCGGTGTGCGCGAAGATCTGCTGGTGCGCAGTTCTCTTCTGGTTTATCTGCTTCCTCTTCTGGGTCTGTTCGCCGCTGCGCTGCTGGCGGACGGTCTGGGTCTGTCCGAGCCTCTGGTGATCTTCGCCGGCCTGAGTGGTCTGCTTGCCAGTTGGCTATTGGTTCGCTGGCGCGCTGCTCGCGTTGCCGAGAACCCCTTATTACAGCCCGTTGTCCTACGTGCGCTGCTGGTGTCTGTGCCAGCGGCGGGTTGAGAGTGTCCGAGTTTTACATGGGGAGTCGTAGTTCGATGAGAAAACTCAAGTCCATTGCGCCGCTGCTGGCGGTTGCCTTGCTCTGGGGGCAAAGTCTGTTCGCTCAGGCCAGCCTGCCAGACTTCACCAATCTGGTAGAGGAAGCTTCGCCCGCGGTCGTCAATATCAGTACCCGCCAGAAGATGCCCGAGCGCGCCGTTGCCGGGCAGCCAGGGATGCCTGATCTGGAAGGTCTGCCGCCGATGTTCCGCGAGTTCTTCGAGCGCAGCATCCCGCAGGCTCCGCGCAACCCGGGCGGCCGCCAGCGCGAGGCGCAGTCGCTGGGCTCTGGTTTCATCATCTCGCCGGATGGCTACATCATGACTAACAATCATGTGGTCGCCGATGCTGACGAGATCATCGTGCGTCTCTCCGATCGCAGCGAGCTGGAAGCCAAGTTGATTGGCGCCGATCCCCGCAGCGATGTCGCGCTGCTCAAGGTCGAGGGCAAGGATTTGCCTGTGGTGCGTCTGGGCAAGTCTGACGAGCTGAAGGTCGGCGAGTGGGTGCTGGCCATCGGTTCACCGTTCGGCTTCGACCACTCGGTGACCGCCGGGATCGTCAGCGCCAAGGGGCGCAACCTGCCGAGCGACAGCTACGTGCCGTTCATCCAGACCGACGTGGCGATCAACCCGGGTAACTCCGGCGGTCCGCTGTTCAATCTGCAAGGTGAAGTAGTGGGTATCAACTCGCAGATCTTCACCCGTTCCGGCGGTTTCATGGGGCTGTCCTTCGCCATCCCGATGGAAGTGGCTATGCAGGTCGCCGACCAGCTCAAGGCCGACGGCAAGGTCACGCGCGGCTGGCTCGGTGTGGTGATTCAGGAAGTGAACAAGGATCTGGCCGAATCCTTCGGTCTGGACAAACCCGCTGGCGCGCTGGTCGCGCAGGTGCTGGAAGACGGCCCGGCGGACAAGGGCGGCCTGCAGGTGGGTGACGTCATCCTCAACCTCAACGGCAAGCCGATCATCATGTCGGCCGACCTGCCGCACCTGGTTGGCGGGCTGAAACCGGGCGAGAAGGCCGAGCTGGATGTGGTGCGCGATGGCTCGCGCAAGAAACTCAGCGTCACGGTCGGTACGCTACCGGAAGAAGGCCAGGAACTGGCGTCGTCCGGTTCCGAGCAGGGTGGCGAGCGTAGCAATAACCGCCTGGGCGTCACGGTGGTGGAGCTGACCGCCGAGCAGAAGAAAGGCCTCGACCTCAAAGGCGGGGTTGTCGTGAAGGAAGTGCTCAACGGCCCTGCAGCCATGATTGGCCTGCGTCCGGGCGACGTGATCACTCACCTGAACAATCAGGCCATCGATTCAACCAGCACCTTCACCCAGGTGGCGCAGGAACTGCCGAAGAATCGTTCGGTGTCCATGCGAGTGCTACGTCAGGGGCGTGCCAGCTTCATCACGTTCAAGCTGGCTGAATAAGCCGGGTTCGTTGAAAAGGGCGCTTTCGGGCGCCCTTTTTCGTATCTGCACCAGCGCTGTGCAGACGTGACGCGGTCGCGAGGGATCGGGTACAATCCGCGGCTATTTTCGGCAAGCGTCTTGCCTGTGCCTTCTTTGAGTGTTGATCTGTGAGTGACCTGAGTCATATCCGCAATTTTTCCATCATTGCCCACATTGACCACGGCAAGTCCACCTTGGCTGATCGTTTCATCCAGATGTGCGGCGGTCTCACCGCGCGTGAAATGGAGGCTCAGGTTCTGGACTCCATGGACCTGGAACGTGAGCGCGGCATCACCATCAAGGCCCACAGCGTCACCCTTCACTACAAGGCTAATGACGGCAAGACCTACCAGCTGAACTTCATCGATACGCCCGGCCACGTCGACTTCACCTACGAAGTCTCGCGCTCGCTGGCGGCATGCGAAGGTGCATTGCTGGTGGTCGATGCCGGGCAGGGCGTCGAGGCGCAGTCGGTTGCCAACTGCTACACCGCCATCGAGCAGGGGCTGGAAGTGATGCCCGTGCTGAACAAGATGGACTTGCCGCAGGCCGACCCGGATCGCGTCAAGGACGAGATCGAGAAGATCATCGGCATCGACGCCACCGACGCCGTAGCCTGCAGCGCCAAGAGCGGCATGGGCGTGGACGAGGTGCTCGAACGCCTGGTGCAGACCATTCCGGCGCCGACCGGCGAGATCGATGCGCCGCTGCAGGCGTTGATCATCGATTCCTGGTTCGACAATTATCTGGGCGTGGTCTCGCTGGTGCGCGTGCGCCAGGGCCGCGTGAAGAAGGGCGACAAGATTCTGGTCAAGTCCACCGGCAAGGTGCACCTGGTCGACAGCGTCGGTGTATTCACCCCGAAACACACCGCTACTGCTGATCTCAAAGCCGGTGAAGTGGGCTTCATCATCGCCAGCATCAAGGATATTCACGGTGCGCCGGTGGGTGACACCCTGACCCTGTCCTCGACGCCCGAAGTCGAAGTACTGCCGGGCTTCAAGAAAATCCAGCCGCAGGTCTACGCCGGCCTGTTCCCGGTCAGCTCAGACGATTTCGAGGACTTCCGCGATGCCCTGCAGAAGTTGACTCTCAACGATTCATCGCTGCAGTACGCGCCGGAAAGCTCCGATGCCCTGGGCTTCGGTTTCCGTTGCGGCTTCCTCGGCATGCTGCACATGGAGATTATCCAGGAGCGCCTGGAGCGCGAGTACGACCTGGACCTGATCACCACTGCGCCGAGTGTAATCTACGAGATCGAGCTCAAGACGGGTGAAACCATCACCGTGGACAACCCGTCCAAGTTGCCGGACGTTTCGGCAGTGGCCGACTTCCGCGAGCCGATAGTCACCGCGACCATCCTGGTGCCGCAGGAACACCTGGGTAACGTCATCACCTTGTGCATCGAGAAGCGTGGTGTGCAGCGCGACATGCAATTTCTCGGGTCGCAGGTTCAGGTTCGCTACGACCTGCCGATGAACGAAGTGGTGCTGGACTTCTTCGACCGTCTGAAGTCGACCAGCCGTGGTTATGCGTCGCTGGACTATCATTTCGACCGCTACCAGTCTGCCAACCTGGTCAAGCTGGACGTACTGATCAACGGCGACAAGGTCGATGCTCTGGCCTTGATCGTTCACCGCGACAACGCGGCCTACAAGGGCCGTGCCTTGACCGAGAAGATGAAGGAACTGATTCCTCGGCAGATGTTCGATGTGGCGATCCAGGCAGCCATCGGCGGTCAGATCATCGCGCGGACCACTGTCAAGGCGCTCAGAAAGAACGTACTGGCCAAATGTTACGGTGGCGACGTGAGCCGTAAGAAGAAGCTGCTCGAGAAGCAGAAGGCCGGTAAGAAACGCATGAAGCAGGTCGGTAACGTGGAGATCCCACAGGAAGCCTTCCTCGCCGTGCTCAGGTTGGATAGCTAAGGCTCTATGTCGATCAATTTCCCGCTCCTGTTGGTTATCGCGGTCGCCGTCTGCGGCTTCCTGGCCCTGATCGATCTGATTCTTCTGGCTCCGCGCCGCCGTGCGGCGATTGCGGCGTACCAGGGACGGGTCGACGATCCTGACGACAGGGTGCTGGAACGTCTGAGCAAGGAGCCCTTGCTGGTCGAGTACGGCAAATCCTTCTTCCCGGTGCTGGCCATCGTGCTGGTGCTGCGCTCGTTTCTGGTCGAACCATTCCAGATTCCTTCCGGGTCGATGAAGCCGACCCTGGAAGTAGGCGATTTCATCCTGGTCAACAAGTTCGCCTACGGCATTCGTCTGCCGGTGATCGACGAGAAGATCATCGAGGTGGATAACCCGCAGCGCGGCGATGTGATGGTGTTCCGCTATCCCAGCGACCCGACCATCAACTACATCAAGCGCGTGGTGGGGCTGCCGGGTGATCGCATCGAGTACACCCAGGGCAAGCGTCTGCTGATCAATGGCGAGCCGGTGGCCGAGAAGCTGATCGGTGAGGAGCCGGGCAGCCTGGGTGGTGCGATGCTCTATCAGGAGCGTCTGGGCCAGGTCGAACACACCATCCGCAAGGAAATGACCCGCATGCGCCGCGAGCCCGGCGGCCAATGGGTGGTGCCGGAAGGGCACTACTTCATGATGGGCGACAACCGTGACAACTCCAACGACAGCCGTTACTGGCGCGATCGTCATATTCCTCAGGAGCTGTGGGGCATGGTCCCAGACGACCATATCGTCGGCAAGGCCTTCGCCATCTGGATGAGCTGGCCGGAACCCAAGACCAGCAATCTGCCCAACTTCTCTCGGGTCGGCCTGATTCATTGAGCACTGGCGCGCTGTTCAATGCAGCGCCACAGGCTATAAATAGTCTAGCCGTCAGGCTTTCCAACAAGACCGTCTAATGGGGATACACATGACTTTCGCGCGCTCGCAGCAGGGGCTTTCCATTCTGGGTTGGCTGGTGGTTCTGGCCGTGGTGGCATTCTTCGCCAGCACTGCCTTCAAGGTGATGCCCCACTATCTCGACTACATGTCGCTGGAGAAGATCATCACTTCGGTGGAAACCGACAAGGCGTCGGATGTACGCACCGTCGGTGAGTTTTACAACCATGTGAGCAAAGGCATGCAGGTCAACAACATTCGTGACCTGAACATGCGCGACGCTCTGCAGGTCAAGGTGGAGAACAATGAGTTTCTGGTCCACCTCAAGTATGAAAAACGCGAGCCGCTGATCGAGAACCTCGATCTGGTGGTGAATTTCGACAAAGAATTTCGTGTACGGATGCCGTGACTCCCAATCTGTCCCGCCTCGAGCGCAAGCTCGGCTATAGCTTCAAGGATCAGGACCTGATGGTCCTGGCCCTGACCCATCGCAGTTTCGCCGGCCGCAACAATGAGCGGCTGGAATTTCTCGGTGATGCCATTCTCAATTTCGTCGCCGGTGAAGCGCTGTTCGAGCGCTTCCCGCAAGCCCGCGAAGGCCAGCTGTCGCGCCTGCGCGCACGCCTGGTCAAGGGCGAGACGCTGGCCGTGTTGGCGCGCGGTTTCGAGCTGGGCGAATACCTGCGCCTGGGTTCCGGTGAGCTGAAGAGCGGCGGTTTCCGCCGTGAGTCGATTCTGGCCGATGCCCTGGAGGCGCTGATCGGCGCCATCTACCTGGATGCCGGGATGGAAGCGGCGCGCGAGCGCGTGCTGGACTGGCTGACCGGCGAGCTGGATGGCCTGACCCTGGTCGACACCAACAAGGACCCGAAAACGCGCCTGCAGGAGTTCCTGCAATCGCGTGCCTGCGAGCTGCCTCGTTACGAGGTGGTAGACGTACAGGGCGAGCCGCACTGCCGTACCTTCATGGTCGAGTGCCAGGTTTCCCTGCTCAATGAAAAGACCCTGGGCCAGGGCGGCAGCCGGCGTATCGCCGAGCAGGTCGCTGCGGCTGCGGCGCTGATCGCCCTCGGGGTGGAGAATGGCAATGACTGATGCACCTGTGACCCGTTGCGGCTACGTCGCCATCGTCGGCCGGCCCAACGTGGGCAAGTCGACGCTGCTCAACCACATCCTCGGGCAGAAGTTGGCGATCACTTCGCGTAAACCGCAGACCACCCGCCACAACATGCTCGGGATCAAGACCGAGGGCGAGATTCAGGCCGTCTACGTCGACACGCCCGGCCTGCACAAGCAGAACGATAAGGCACTCAACCGCTACATGAACCGTAGCGCCTCCACCGCGCTGAAAGACGTTGATGTCGTGGTGTTCGTGGTCGACCGCATGCGCTGGACCGACGAAGATCAACTGGTGCTGGAGAAGGTGCAGCACGTCAAATGTCCGATCCTGCTGGCGGTGAACAAATCCGACCGCCTGGAAGACAAGAGCGAGCTGCTGCCGCACCTGGGCTGGCTGGCCGAGCAATTGCCGCAAGCCGAGATCGTACCGATCTCCGCGCTGCAGGGGCAGAACCTCGACACCCTGGAGAAGCTGGTAGGCGAGCGCCTGCCGGAGTCCGAGCATTTCTACCCGGAAGACCAGATCACCGACCGTTCCAGCCGCTTCCTGGCGGCCGAGCTGATCCGCGAGAAGATCATGCGCCAGCTCGGTGCCGAGCTGCCGTACCAGATCACCGTAGAGATCGAGGAATTCAAACAGGAAGGCCGTATCCTGCATATCCATGGTCTGATCCTGGTGGAGCGCGACGGACAGAAGAAGATCATCATCGGCGACAAGGGCGAGCGCATCAAACGCATCGGCCAGGAAGCGCGCAAGGACATGGAAACCATGTTCGACTCCAAGGTGATGCTCAACCTCTGGGTCAAGGTCAAAGGTGGCTGGTCCGACGACGAACGCGCCCTGCGTTCGCTGGGTTACCTGGATTGATCGAGGCGCCATGCGCATCCTCGTTGTTGCTCATGGCGCATTCTGGCGGTTAACCACATGACTTCTGCCGCCTACGTTCTGCATAGCCGTCCGTACAAGGAAAGCAGCGCCTTGGTGGATTTCTTTACCGCCCAGGGCCGCGTGCGTGCCGTGCTACGCGCCGCACGCGGCAAGGTCGGCAGCATCGCCCGGCCTTTTGCGCCGTTGGAGCTGGAGCTGCGCGGGCGGGGCGAGCTGAAGACCGTCGGCCGCCTGGAAAGCGCCGGCATTCCTCTGTTGCTGACCGGCGAGGCGCTGTTCTCAGGGCTCTATCTCAACGAACTGCTGATCCGCCTGCTGCCGGCCGAAGACCCGCACCCCGTGATGCTCGAACACTATGGCCTCACCTTGCAGGCACTGGCTGCCGGCCGGGCGCTGGAGCCGCTGTTGCGTGCGTTCGAATGGCGTCTGCTGGACGAGCTGGGCTATGGTTTCGCCCTGGATCGTGACCAGCACGACCAACCCATCGATCCGACTGCACTTTACCGTTGGCAGCAGGACATAGGCCTGGTGCCGGTGGTACAACTGCAACCCGGTGTATTCCAGGGCCGCGAACTGTTGGCCATGGCCGAAGCCGACTGGCAGACCCCAGGCGCGCTGGCTGCCGCCAAGCGTCTGATGCGTCAGGCGCTGGCACCTCACCTCGGCGGCAGGCCCCTGGTCAGCCGCGAACTTTTCATGACGCTCAAGGAGTCCAAGCGTGACTGAGGCCAATCGTATTCTGCTCGGCGTGAACATCGACCACGTCGCCACCCTGCGCCAGGCTCGTGGCACGCGCTACCCGGACCCGGTCAAGGCCGCGCTGGACGCCGAAGAAGCCGGCGCCGATGGCATTACCGTGCACCTGCGTGAAGACCGCCGGCACATTCAGGATCGCGACGTGCGTGTGCTGGCCGACGTGCTGCAGACGCGGATGAACTTCGAGATGGGCGTCACCGATTTCATGCTTGGTTTCGCCGAGCAGATCCGTCCGGCGCATGTCTGCCTGGTACCGGAAACCCGCCAGGAACTGACCACCGAAGGCGGTCTGGACGTGGCCGGGCAGGAGGCGCGTATCGCCGCGGCGGTGGAGCGTCTGACGCTGGCCGGTTGCGAGGTGTCGTTGTTCATCGACGCCGAAGAGCGGCAGATCGAAGCGGCCATGCGCGTCGGCGCGCCGGCCATCGAACTGCATACCGGTCGCTATGCTGATGCGCACACCGCGGAAGAAGCTGCGCATGAGCTTTCACGCATTCGCGATGGCGTTATCTGCGGCCTGAACCACGGGCTGATCGTCAACGCCGGTCACGGTTTGCACTACCACAATGCCGAGGCTGTCGCCGCGATTCCCGGCATCAACGAACTGAATATCGGCCACGCCATCGTTGCCCATGCGTTGTTCGTCGGTTTCAAGCAGGCCGTCGCCGAGATGAAGGCGCTGATCGTCGCCGCTGCTTACCGCGGCTAGCGTACTTTGTGGGAGGGGCTTCAGCCGCGACTTTCGATGGTCTATAGCCGCTGAAGCGCCTCCCACTTCGTTCGTTCAATCCTGGCTGAAAGCCTGAACCATCTGCCTGGCGAGCGCCTCGACGGCATCATTGCGTTGATGGCCGAGAATCAGTTTGATGTGGTACTCGCCAAGGGTGGGCAAGCCTTGTCCTGCGCCGAGTCGGCGTAGCGGCGGCTTGACCAGGCTGCGGGGGAAAGGCGCGATGGCCAGGTCGGCGGTCATTGCCGCTTCCTGGCCGGCGCACTGCTCACAGGAATAGGCGATACGGTACGCCAGCCCTTGTCGATCCAGCGCATCGAGCGCGGTGCGGCGCCAGGCGCAGCCGGGCTTGGCCAGTGCCAGCGGCAATGGCGAGCGCTGCATGGCTAGGCCACCGTCACGCCCGGCCCAGACCAGTTCCTCCGAATAGATCACTTCGCCGCGCGCATCATCCAGGCCGTCGTTGCCGGCGTTGATCAGGGTCAGGTCCAGCTCGCCGGCATCCAGCTTGGCCACCAGATCCACGCTGCGCCCCACGTTAACCTCGACCTCCACACCCGGATGGCTGCGGGCGAACAGCATGAGTACGCCGGGCAGCACACGGTCGCCGATATCGTTCGGCGTACCGAAGCGCACGCGCCCGGCCATGCCCGAGTTCTACATGCCGGCCATGTGGCCGCTGGATCTGCAGAACGCCATCGTCGATTGGGTTGGCGCCTGGTTCTGGCGTCGGCGCATGCGTCGTCTGCTGGCGCAGGACATCGAGGGAAGGATCCGCCTGGGCGGTGCCCGTGGTGTGGTAGAGCAGGGCGCCGGTGAACCGCTGCGGCTGATCGCACAGCGGCGGGCGCGTTGGCTGCGGCCGTAGGGCGGGTGCAATCGCCAATCGCAGTCTGGCGGGGTGCTCCCGCCCTGCCAGAGTCGCTGTTTTTAGGGCTTGCGCGCGACCAGCACGGCGCGGGTCGGTGCCGGCAGGCCTTCGACGGTTCGGCTGTGGTCGGCAGGGTCGAGGAATTCAGGTAGCGACTGGAAGCGCATCCACTCGGTGGCACGTTGTTCTTCCACCGAGGTGGTGCTGACGTCGACGCAGCGTACGTCCGCGAAACCGGCACGGCGCAGCCAGCGCTCCAGCGCCGGCACCGAGGGCAGGAACCAGACGTTGCGCATCTGTGCGTAGCGGTCTTCCGGTACCAGCACCTGCTCGCTGTCGCCCTCGACTACCAAGGTTTCCAGCACCAGTTCGCCGCCCTTGACCAAGGCATCCTTTAGATCGAGCAGGTGATCGATGGGCGAGCGACGGTGGTACAGCACACCCATGGAGAACACGGTGTCGAAGCCCTGAAGCTTGGCTGGCAGCTCCTCGAAGGCCAGTGGCAGGTGCCACACCGGTTGATCCGGCAGGTAGCGCTTCATCGCCAGGAACTGGCAGAGGAACAGCCAGTTGGGGTCGATGCCGACCACGCTGTTTGCGCCTGCACCGAGCATGCGCCACATGTAGTAGCCGTTGCCGCAACCGACATCGAGGATGCGTTTTCCGCGCAGGTCGAGGTGCGGAGCGACACGCTGCCATTTCCAGTCCGAGCGCCATTCGGTGTCGATATGCACACCGAACAATTCGAACGGCCCCTTGCGCCAGGGAATCAAGCCCTGCAGGGCGGTCTTCAATTGTGCACGGGTTGCCTCGTCACTAGCGCCGCCAAAGGCGAAGCGCTGCGCCAGCTCCACCTCGCTTACCGGCAGATCCGGCAGTGCCTGCACGGCGCCGTACCAGCGCGGCAGGTCACCGTGACCGATGGCCAGCTTGGCATCGAGTTGCCCGGGCAGCTCACAAGCCCAGTCCAGCAGCGGGGTGCCGGCCAGTTGCGCCTGCAGCGCGTCGAGATCCAGGTCGCGCATCATGGCAGGGCCACCAGCGAGGCGAAGTTAAGGCACTGAAACCAGGGCACCACCTTGCTGAAACCGGCAGCCAGCAGGCGCTCGCGGTGCTGCTGGAGGCTGTCGGGTAGCATCACCTTCTCGATGGCGCTGCGTTTCTGCGCGATTTCCAGCTCGCTGTAGCCGTTGGCACGTTTGAAGGCTACATGCAGCTCTGTGAGCAGCTCATGCTCGGCGGTGTCCTCGAAGCGCAGTTTCTCCGAGAGGATCAGCGCGCCACCGGGAAGCAGGGCCTGGCGAATACGTGTGAGCAGCTCCAGGCGCCGCTCTGGCGGGATGAATTGCAGGGTGAAGTTGAGCGTGACCAATGAGGTTGGCTGCAGTTCGAGCGCAAGAATGTCGGCTTCGATCACGTCCACCGGCAGCAGCTCCTGGAACATGGCGTCCTGGGCATGCAGGTACTCGCTGCAGCGGGCGACCATGGCCGGTGAGTTGTCCACGGCGATCACCTTGCAGCCATCGACGCGCACGTGGCGGCGTAGGGCCTGAGTCACCGCGCCGAGCGAAGCACCGAGGTCGTACAGGGTGGTCTGCGGCTGAGCGAACTGGCCGGCGAGCACACCGATGTTCTCGACGATAGTCGGGTAGCCGGGGACCGAACGCTTGATCATGTCGGGGAAGACCCGTACCACGTCCTCGTTGAAGACGAAGTCGGGCACCTCGGGCAGAGGCTGAGCGAATAGGCGATCAGGTTCTTGGCTCACGGCGGTCGCAACGGGTAGCGGAAAAGGCCGGCATTTTAGGCTTTGTACGAAAAGTCGTCGAGCGATGGTCAGGCGAGGCAAAAACGGGTGAGAAAGCGGAGTTTACGAGTTGTAAATGAGCATGACTCGCTGCGCTCGCCCTCCGGGCCGCGCTGAAGCGCGTTAGCCGTAAGCGGCTTGCTGAACCAGTTTTTAACGAAGCATCACCGAGCGCAGGCACTTTTCGTATAAAGCCTGGCCAAGTGCGGGCAATAGTCAGGGCTTTCCCGATTGTTCGTCCGTCCGCAGCAACAGCTGCTAGGCCTTGGTGCGTCGAAAGGCCGAGGCGGCGATACCCCACTGGCCAAGCCAGTAGGTAAGGATGATGGCGTAGGGTGCGGCGTCGAAGCTGGTGACGAAGCGGTCGATACCGATAAGGCTGTCGGACAGCACGAAGAGCGCCGCACCAACTGCGGCGAGCCAGGTGGAGCGCGGCTGTAGGTCCGGGTGTCCGATGCGGGCCAGGGCGCGCCAGAGCATCAGGCAAATCGCGGTGGCATAGCAGGCCACCGGAATCAGCAGCTCGCCCAGACCGCTGCTGGCCAGTATGGCGAACATCGCGCCACCGGCGATCAGCGCCAGCAGCAAGGCGGGTAGGGCCGGCAGCCGGCTATCGGAGACGTAGGCGCGCATATAGGCCAGGTGACCGATCAGGAAGGCGCCGAGGCCGAACACGAAGAGGTCGCCGGGCCAGTCCAGAAGGATGTCGCCGGCCAGGGAAAATACCAGGCCGATGCAGATCCAGCGCCGGTAGGTGCCAGCCGGTGCCTGGCGCAGCCAGAGCAGCAGGGCGATCACCGGGATGCCCTTGGTCAGCAGGCTGAGCTGCGCATCGCCGGTGATCCGGCCATAAAGAAATACCGCAGCACCCGCCAGGCCGAGCAGCAACCAACGCATAGCAAGACTCCCTTCGTTAATATTGGAATGGCGCGACTATGCCCAGCGGCCGTGCGGCTGCCAATGCGATGGGTGCCAAATCGAGTGGCGGATTGTGCCGCCCCTCGACGTCACGAGCAGTATTGGGCAACGTAGGTATTCGTCGAGGAGAAGCGCATGTCGATATCGCCACCTGTCACCGATCTGATCGCGCGGCTGTACCGTGAGGAGTCGCCGCCACCCTGATTCGCCTGCTCGGCGATTTCGACCTGGCCGAAGAGGCGCTGCATGAGGCCTTTCGCAGTGCGGTCGAGCAGTGGCCGCAGAGTGGTGTTCCGGACAACCCGCGCGCCTGGCTGGTCTCTGCCGGGCGCTTCAAGGCCATCGACAACCTGCGTCGGCAGCGCCGCTTTCAGCCGCTGGACGAACAGGCCGAGCTGCCAGATGAGAGCGTCGCCGAGGAGAGCGAGCTGCTCGAAGACGACCGCCTGCGCCTGATCTTCACCTGCTGCCACCCGGCGCTGGCCAGCGATGCCCAGGTGGCGTTGACCCTGCGCGAGGTGTGCGACCTGACCACCGAGGAGATCGCTCGCGCCTTCCTCTCCAGCCCTTCGACCCTGGCGCAGCGCAGCGTCAGGGCCAAGGCGAAGATTCGCGATGCGCGCATCCCTTACGAGGTGCCGGGGCGTAGCGAACTGCCCGAGCGTCTGGAGGCGGTGTTGCGGGTGATCTATCTGGTGTTCAACGAAGGCTACTTCGCCAGCTCCGGCGATTCACTGACCCGTAGCCAACTGTCTGACGAGGCGATTCGCCTGGGTCGTTTGCTGCAGGAGTTGCTGCCCGAGCCGGAAGTGCAGGGGCTGTTGGCGCTGATGCTGCTGCATGAATCGCGTCGCGCGGCACGCAGCGGGGTCGATGGCGAGGTGATTTTGCTGGAGGCGCAGGATCGCAGTGTGTGGGGCCGCGAACTGATCGCCGAAGGCGGGGCCCTAGTCCTGCAGGCTCTGCATTCACGGCGTTTCGGCCCTTACAGCCTGCAGGCGGCGATTGCCGCAGTGCATGCCGAGGCGGCCAGTCTGGAAGATACCGATTGGGTGCAAATCGTCGGCCTGTACGACGAGCTGCTGCGCCTGAATCCGTCGCTGGTGATCGAGCTCAACCGCGCCGTGGCGCTGGCCACGCATGATGGGCTTGAGACCGGGCTGCAGTAGATCGACCGTCTGCTGGCCATGGGCGAGTTGGACGGTTACCACCTGGCCCATGCGGCGCGGGCCGATCTGCTGCGCAGACTGGGCCGCCGAGAGCAGGCGATTGCACCTACCGTCAGGCCCTGGCGCTGGCGCAACAGGGCCCGGATCGACAGTTTCTGCAGAGGAGGCTGGAGGAGCTAGGCGATCCGTAGGGTGCGCTGTATGCACCGAGATTCTTCGGTGCATACGCTCGGCGCGCATGGCGCATCCTACGGAGCGGGCGTGCTTAGCCCGCCACCAATACGCGAATCGCTTCCAGGCGCAGAGCGGCCTTGTCGAACATCGCCAGGCTCTGTTCGCGCTGCTCGCGCAAGGAGTCGATCTCGCTGTCACGTACGCTCGGGTTGACCGCGCGCAGGGCGACCAGGCGCGCCAGTTCTTCGTCCAGTTCGGCGATCAGGCGGCGTTTGGCCTCGGCGACGCGCTCGACATGGCGCGGCATGACCTTGGCTTCAGCGTCGTTTATCTGCTTGGCCAGCACGTCGCGCTGGGCCTGGACGAACTTGTTGGCGCTGGCGCGTGGCACGCTTTCGAGCTGGTCGTTGAGCGTCTCGAAACCGACCTTGGCGGCCAGGTCGTTGCCATTGGCGTCGAACAGGCAGCGCAGCGCCGCTGGCGGCAGGAAACGCCCCAGTTGCAGTTTGCGCGGGCCGACCACTTCGCTGACGTAGAGCAGCTCCAGCAGCACGGTGCCAGGCTTGAGCGCCTTGTTCTTGATCAGCGCTACGGCGGTGTTGCCCATCGAGCCGGACAGCACCAGGTCCATGCCGCCTTGCACCATGGGGTGTTCCCAGGTGAGGAACTGCATGTCTTCGCGGACCAGGGCCTGCTCGCGGTCGTAGGTGATGGTCACCGCTTCGTCGTCACCCAGAGGGAAGCTGGCATCCAGCATTTTCTCGCTGGGGCGCAAGATCAGGGCGTTGTCGGAGTGGTCTTCGCTGTCGATGCCGAAGGCGTTGAACAGCTCTTCCATGTAGATCGGCAGGGTGAACTGGTCGTCCTGCTCGAGGATGGCCTCGACCAGTGCTTCGCCTTCACCGGCGCCGCCGGAGTTCAGCTCCAGCAGGCGGTCGCGGCCGCTGTGCAGCTCACCTTCGAGGCGCATGCGCTCGGCGCTGGCTTCGTCCACCAGCTCTTGCCATTGGCCGTCGTCGCCGTTTTCCAGCAGCGGCAGCAGGCGCGGGCCGAACTGGTGCTGCAGGGCGTTGCCGGTTGGGCAGGTGGCGAGGAAGGCATTCAGCGCCTGGTGGTACCACTGGAACAGGCGTTCCTGCGGGCTGTTCTCCAGGTACGGCACGTGCAGTTGGATGCGGTGCTTCTGGCCGATGCGGTCGAGACGGCCGATGCGCTGTTCGAGCAGGTCCGGGTGTGCCGGCAGGTCGAACAGCACCAGGTGATGGGCGAACTGGAAGTTGCGGCCTTCGGAGCCGATCTCCGAGCAGATCAGCACCTGCGCGCCAAATTCTTCGTCGGCGAAGTAGGCAGCGGCGCGGTCGCGCTCGAGGATGCTCATACCTTCGTGGAACACCGTCGCCGGGATGCCGGAGCGCACGCGCAGGGCGTCTTCCAGATCCAGCGCGGTTTCGGCGTGGGCACAGATCACCAGCACCTTGAATTTCTTCAGCATCTTCAGGGTGTCGATCAGCCACTCGACGCGCGGATCGATGCGCCACCAGCGCTGCTCGTCGTCGACTTCTTCCTGCGCCTGGTAGCTGACTTCCGGGTACAGCTCGGCGTGCTCGCCCAGTGGCAGCTCCAGGTACTCGTCCGGACTCGGCAGCGGGTAGGGGTGCAGTTCGCGCTCGGGGAAGCCTTGCACGGCGGCGCGGGTGTTGCGGAACAGCAGGCGGCCGGTGCCGTGGCGGTCCAGCAGTTCGCGCACCAGGCGGGCGCGGGCGTCATCATCGCCGCTGTCTACGGCATCGAGCAGCTCGCGGCCCTCATCGCCGAGGAAACTGCCGATGGCGTCGCGCGCCTGGGCGCTGAGCTTGCCCTGGTCGAGCAGCTCCTGCACGGCCTCGGCAACCGGGCGGTACTGGCTGCTTTCGGCGCGGAAGGCTTCCAGGTCGTGGAAACGGGCTGGGTCGAGCAGACGCAGGCGGGCGAAGTGACTGTCCTGGCCGAGCTGTTCCGGGGTGGCGGTGAGCAGCAACACGCCGGGGATGACCTCGGCCAGTTGCTCGACCAGCGAATATTCGGCGCTGGCCTGTTCCGGGTGCCAGACCAGGTGGTGGGCTTCGTCGACCACCAGCAGGTCCCAGCCGGCGGCGAACAGCGCGTCCTGGGCCTTGTCGTCGTCCTTCAGCCACTCCAGGGCGACCAGTGCCAGCTGGCAATCCTCGAAGGGGTTGCTGGCGTCGCTCTCCATGAAGCGCTCGGCGTCGAACAGCGCGACATCGAGGTTGAAGCGCCGGCGCATCTCCACCAGCCACTGGTGCTGCAGGTTTTCCGGAACCAGGATCAGCACGCGGCTGGCGCGGCCGGAGAGCAACTGGCGATGGATCACCAGGCCGGCTTCGATGGTCTTGCCCAGACCCACTTCGTCGGCCAGCAGTACGCGCGGGGCGATGCGGTCGGCCACTTCGCGGGCGATGTGCAATTGGTGGGCGATCGGCTGGGCGCGCGCGCCGCCGAGGCCCCAGAGCGACGACTGCAACAGGCGGCTGTTGTGTTCCAGGCTGTGGTAACGCAGGGCGAACCAGGCCAGCGGGTCGATCTGGCCGGCGAACAGGCGGTCGCTGGCCAGGCGGAACTGGATGAAGTTCGACAGCTGGGTTTCCGGCAGGGTCACCGGTTTATGCTGGGCATCGAGGCCGTGGTAGACCAGCAGGCCGTCGACGTCCTCGACTTCCTGTACGGTGAGCTTCCAGCCCTCGAAATGGGTAATTTCGTCGCCCGGGGCGAAGCGCACGCGGGTCAGCGGGGCATTACGCGTGGCGTACTGGCGGGTTTCGCCGGTGGCCGGGTAGAGCACGGTGAGCAGGCGGCCTTCCTCGGCGAGGATGGTGCCCAGACCCAATTCCGCTTCGCTGTCACTGATCCAGCGTTGCCCCGGTTGATATTGCGCCATGCCTGTCTGTCTCCCGCGTGAAAAAGCCGGCTATGGTAACGGATGCCGCGCCATGGCCAAAGCGGTCATGGCACTATCATTGCGTCCGCCAGTCGAAAGTGTAGCGAGCACAGGCTAAAGTCGCGGATGACGGGGCCGACAGCCTGACCAACGGAGGTGCTGTAACGTGCTACCGCCTATCCCCCATAGCCTGGTGCCAGTCACTGCCACGCAGGACGTGATCAAGCCCAAGCCCGAGATTCCTCCGGTGACCCCGGCCGAGGGCAGCGCCAAGGAAAGTGCGCTTAGCCTGGACAAGCGGCACCCGCAGGAAACCGAGGAGCTGCTGCGCGAAGAGCAGCGTCGCCGTCAGCGGCGTGGCTATACTCCGGAACAGCTGGCCGAGGCCGAGCCGGAAGAGGTGGAGCAGACGCTGGGCGATCTTCCGCGACAAGGACTTTGGGTGGATGTGGAAGTCTGAGAAACTCTTTTCATTCTTTTGTGCGTAGATCGTCATGCTGTTCGCCGACCCCTTGCCCGCACTCGCCGATGCAGAGCTGGACTACCTCCCAGGCTGGATCGACCCCGCGCTCGCCGATAGCTGGCTGCATACGCTGGTTGAACAGACGCCCTGGCAGCAGCCGGAGTTGTTCATCCATGGTCGCTATCATCGAACACCGCGGCTGACGGCTTGGTATGGCGACCCTGAGGCACGTTATCGTTATTCCGGGAAGCTTCACGAACCCTTGCCCTGGACGCCGCTACTGAGTGAGATTCGCCAGCGGGTCGCGAAAGAGGTCGGGCAGCCGCTCAACGCCGTACTGCTCAACCATTACCGCGACGGCCAGGACTCCATGGGCTGGCACAGCGATGCAGAGCCGGAGCTGGGACGTGATCCGCTGATCGCCTCGCTCAATCTGGGCGGCAGCCGGCGTTTCGATCTGCGCCGCGTCGGCAGTACGCGTATCGAACATTCACTGACGCTGGAACACGCTTCGCTACTGGTCATGCGCGGGCCGACCCAGCATCATTGGCAACATCAA
This sequence comes from Ectopseudomonas mendocina, assembly GCF_007049795.1. Taxonomy (GTDB): domain Bacteria; phylum Pseudomonadota; class Gammaproteobacteria; order Pseudomonadales; family Pseudomonadaceae; genus Aquipseudomonas; species Aquipseudomonas mendocina_D. The sequence continues at coordinate 18,022 of NZ_SCFY01000015.1, read as the reverse complement.
GTGGCGAAGACGCGGCAAGCCTGCGCGCCACGCCTGAACCTGACCTTTCGCCTGATTCGGTTTCCGCTATGAGCAATGACGACAAGCTGATCGATTTCGCCGCCGAGCGCGACAAGCGTATCCACGATCTCAACGACAAGCGCCTCAACGAGATGCGCCAGGTTTTCGAGCAGGTCTTGCCGATCGGCAAGGCCAAGAAGAAGTCCAAGAGCAAGCCCAAGAAGCGCTGAAACCCCCACCGTTTGTTCGTCATGCACGGCTGCCAGACCGTGCTTCCCGCCTCGCACCCCCTCGATTTCTTGACCTGGGTCAGTATTCCCTCCGGCCTGGTCGCGCCTGCTCGTCAGCCATTGATCCAGATCAATTTTCCCGCTGCCAGCGCTGATAACGTGAAGCCATCCCAGACAGACAGGCACAACAGGAGGCAGCCATGTTCGTCGATACAGTGGTTCTCGCCGGAGTCGGCACCGTTCTTCTGATGGTCGCGTTCTTCGGGGGTGTTGGTTACTTCATCTGGAAGGATGCTCACAAGCGCAAGCAGAGCTAACCCTTCCAGTTCACTGGGCACGCAAGGCAATTCGGGCGACTTCGGTCGCCCTTTTTTTTGTTGCCTGCCTGGGCGTATGGCGCCTTCTGGACATAAATACTTAGCTAGCTAATAATTGAGTTTCGCACGGAGGCGGAACCCAATCGCTACAGCTATGTTCAGAGTTGAGATTTTTTCAGGTAGCCATCGTGCGTGATTCCTTGCTGGCGTTTCTCGCGCCAAGCTCGCAAGCCGTTCAATTCGCCATCAAGACCCTGCTCGGCGGCGGTCTGGCGTTGTGGTGTGCGTTGCGTTTCGGCCTGGAGCAACCGCAGTGGGCGTTAATGACCGCGTTCATCGTCGCCCAGCCGCTGTCCGGCATGGTGGTGCAGAAGGGCCTGGCGCGGCTGCTCGGCACCCTGGTCGGCACCTTCATGGCCGTGGTGATGATGGGCCTGTTCGCCCAGTCGCCGCTGCTGTTCATACTGGCGTTCGCCTTGTGGTTGGCGTTGTGTACGGCGTCCTCGACCATGTTGCGCAGCGCCTGGTCATATTCCTTCGTGCTGGCCGGCTACACCGTGGCGATCATCGCCTTGCCGGCCATCGGCAAGCCGCATGTGGTGTTCGATGAAGCCATCGCCCGCTGCACGGAAATCTGCCTGGGCATCATCTGCGCCACCCTGAGCAGCGCTTTGCTCTGGCCGCAGCGCGTCGAGCGGCAACTGGCACAGCAGGCGCGCAACGCCTGGCTGGCCGGCGTTGCGGCTTCGCGTCAGGCGCTGGCGGGTGAGGCTGATTCGCGACAGGGCTTGCTGGAGGTGCTGGCGCGTATCGTCGCCGTCGACGCCCAGCGCGAGCACGCCTGGTTCGAGGGTGCCCGTGGTCGCCAGCGTGCCGTGGCGTTGCGGGTGCTGAGTCGTGATCTGCTCGGCATGTTACGCCTGGCTCGTGGGGTGGCGCGGCAGTGGCGGCAACTGAGCGGTGTCGAGGCGCAGGCGGTCGCGCCCTGGTTGCAGGTGGTGGACGAGCGCTTGCAGCAGGAGCAGCCAGCGGGCCTGCTGGAGTTGGTCGAGCAACTGCGCCAGGCCGCGCAGGACGATGAACTGAGCAGTGGCCAGCAACTGTGTCTGGAACGCTTGATGGTGCTGCTGTTGCGTGTCGAGGAAGCCAGCCACGCGTTGCGCGCGGTCGAGGAGGGCAGGGCTCCGGCCGATGCACCGCGCGCCTTGTCCTGGCATTACGACTGGCAGACCGCACTGGTGTATGGCTCACGCAGTGCGCTGACCTTTCTGGTTCTGGCGGCGTTCTGGCTGGCCACCGGCTGGACCCACGCCACCGGTGCGCTGCTGCTGGCCTGTGTGGTCTGCAGCTTGTTCGCCCGCCTCGAAGCGGCGCCGCAGATCGGCATGATGTTCCTGCGCGGCATCTTCTACGCGCTGCCGGTGGCGTTCTTCGTCGGCCAGATTCTGATGCCGCAGATCGATGGCTTCGTGATGCTCTGCATGGTGCTGGGCGTGCCGCTGTTCTTCGGCGTGCTGGGCATGGCCAAACCGGCGACGGCCGCGACCTCGACCTCGTTCTGCCTGCACTTCATCGTGCTCTGCCTGCCGGCGCCGGGTGTCGGCTACAACGTCGAATTTTTCCTCAATGAAGCGCCGGGCATGCTGATGGGCGTGGGTTGCGCAGTGATGGCGTTCAAGCTGGTGGTGTTGCGCAATCCGGTCTGGCATGGCCGGCGTCTGATGCAGGCGATCCTGACCGATCTGGGACGTCTGACCCGTCGTGACCTGGGCCGCGCCGAGAACTGGTTCGGCGGGCGTATGGCTGATCGCCTGATCCAGCTGGCACGGCACTATCCGGCGCGGCCGGATCAAACGCGCAGCCGCTGGGACGATGGCGTGGCCGGTCTCGACCTGGGTGACGAGTTGTTGCATCTGCGCAAGTGCCTGGCCAATGCCGATGCCGGCCTGGCACGGTCGCAGCAGCGTTTCCTGGAGCGCCTCGACGACGCGTTGGAGCGTGGTCCCGCACCAGGCCGTGAAGACGACCTGAACGCAGCTGTGGCCGAGTTGCAGGAGGCCTTGCGCGCCTGCACGCCGAGCATCGACAAACGCCTGGCCGAGGCGGCGCTGTTGCAACTGCAGAACGGCTGGCGCCACTGGTGCCAACTCAGAGGAGGGGGTAATGGGTTTGCATGAATGGTCGCTGGGCGGCGTGTTGCTGAGCCCGATGGCGGCCTACGCGGTATTGGCGCTGTTGCTGACCGGCGTGTTGCGCCTGGGGCTGCAGCGTGTCGGGCTGTCGCGCTGGATCTGGCACGAAGCCCTGTTCGATTGTGCCTTGTATGTCTGCGTGCTGGCGGCGGTAATCGCCGTCCTGGCGCATTGAGGAGAGAAAGCATGCGTTCGACCATTCGAGTCGGCATCACCCTGGCCATGGTGGCGGCGGCGATTTTCGCCGGCTCCTGGATCTGGCAGCACTACATGTACTCGCCCTGGACGCGCGACGCTCGGGTGCGCGCCGACGTGGTGACCATTGCCCCGGACGTGTCCGGCTGGGTAGTCGAGCTCAAGGTGCGCGACAACCAGCAGGTCAAGGCAGGTGATCTGCTGATGAGCATCGACCGTGACCGCTATCAGGCGGCGGTGGAGAAAGCCAAGGCGGTAGTGGATATTCGCCGCCAGCAGCTGAGCCTGCGCGAGCACGAAGCTTCGCGCCGCTCTCGCCTGGGTGCCCAGGCGATCAGTGCCGAGCTGCTGGAAAACGCGCAGATCAATGCCGAGATGGCGCGCAGCGAGTACCGCGAAGCGCAGGCCGATCTGCGTGTGGCCGAGCTGAATCTGGCACGCAGCGAAGTGTATGCCCCACGCGATGGGCAGATCACCAATCTGGTGCTGGCGCAGGGTAACTACATCAATGCCGGGCAAGCAGTCATGGCGCTGGTCGATACCGAATCGTTCTACGTGCAGGCGTACTTCGAGGAAACCAAGTTGCCGCGCATACAGGTTGGCGCGCCGGTCGAGGTGTGGCTGATGGGCGGTGATCAGCAGATTCGCGGCGAGGTGGAAAGCATCAGTCGTGGCATCACCGACCGCAACGCCAGCCCGGATGGGCAACTGCTGGCCAATGTCGAGCCGACCTTCAACTGGGTGCGCCTGGCGCAGCGCATTCCGGTGCGCATCAAGCTCGATCAGGTACCCGAGGGCATGGTGCTGAGCGCCGGCATGACCGCCAGCGTAAGGGTGGAATAGGGCGGTTTTCAGTTGTAGGAGCGGCTTCAGTCGCGAGCTCTTCAAGGTGAATCGCGGCTGAGGCCGCTCCTACGGTCACTATTCGCATGAGTTAGCAGGGTGGACAACGCGAAGCTTGTCCACCGCTTGGACCGACGCAATGGTGGATGAAAAAAGCGTCATCCACCCGATCTAAAGCCCTTCCCTCGTTTCAGCGTCAGGCGCGCTCGATGCTGGCCGGCGTGCGGCGCATCAACACCTTGCCCTGGCGCACCGACACCAGCGCGTGGCCCTGGCTGCGCACCATCTCGTAATCGTCCGGCGCCGAGAGGATCAGCAGGTTGGCCGGGCGCCCCACTTCCAGCCCATACCCTTCACCCAGGTTCAGTGCGCGCGCCGAGTTGTCGGTGATCAGATCCAGGCTGCGCTTGAGGTCTTCATAACCGAGCATGTGGCAGATGTGCAGGCCGGCTTCGAGGATGCGCAGGATGTTGCCGTTACCCAGCGGGTACCAGGGGTCGACGATGGAATCCTGGCCGAAGCAGACGTTCATCCCGGCGCGGTCGATCTCCGCCACGCGAGTCAGGCCTCGGCGTTTCGGGTAGGTATCGAAGCGGCCCTGCAGGTGGATGCTTTCGGTGGGGCAGGAAATGAAGCTGATGCCGCTCATCTTCAGCAGGCGGAACAGCTTGGAGCAGTAGGCGTTGTCGTAGGAGCCCATGGCCGTGGTGTGGCTGGCGGTGACGCGCGCGCCCATGCCACGCACGCGGGCTTCCTCGGCCAGCACTTCGAGAAAGCGCGACTGCGGGTCGTCGGTTTCGTCGCAGTGCACGTCCACCAGGCAGCCTGTGCGCTCGGCCAAGTCCATGAGGAATTTGATCGACGACACGCCCTGGTCACGGGTGTTCTCGAAGTGCGGGATGCCGCCGACCACGTCGGCGCCCAGTTCCACGGCTTGCTCCATCAGCGCGCGACCATTGGCGTAGGACTCGATGCCCTCCTGCGGAAAGGCGACGATCTGCAAGTCGATAAGGTGGCGGGTTTCCTCACGTACTTCGAGCATGGCCTTGAGGGCAGCGAGGGTCGGGTCGGTGACGTCGACGTGGGTGCGCACGTGCTGGATGCCATGGTCGACCAGCATGTCGATGGTCTTCTTGGAGCGGGTCTTGGTGTCTTCATGGGTCACCAGCGCCTTGCGCTCGGCCCAGCGTTCGATGCCCTCGAACAGGGTGCCGCTCATGTTCCAGGCCGGCTCACCAGCGGTGAGGGTGGCGTCGAGGTGGATATGCGGTTCAACGAAGGGCGGCACCACAAGGTTGCCGGCTGCGTCCAGATCGCCCTCGGCGATGGGGTGCAGGGCGTGCTGGGCGTCGATGGCAGCGATGCGCTCGCCGTCCAGGGTGATGCGGTGCAGGCCGTCGCGGCCACGCAGGCGGGCATTGTGGATGATCATCAGGTTTCCTCTCAGGCAGGCGACGACAGGCGCCGGATCAACAGCGCAACGCTGATGTTGAGGCGGTCGTGCGGGTCTTCGAACGAGCAACCGGTCAGCGCTTCGATGCGCTGTAGACGGTAGCTCAGGGTATTGCGGTGAACGTTGAGGCGTTGCGCGGCCAGGGCCAGGTTGCCGTTCTCGGCGAACCAGGCCTCCAGCGTCGGCATCAGCACCGGTTGGTGGCGTGAGTCGTCGCCGATCAACGGGCCGAGCACGCGTTCGACGAAGCGGTCGAGCAGGCTGCGGTCGCGAATCGCACCGAGCAGCTCCAACACGCCCAGTTCATTGAAACTACACAGGCCCAGGCGCTCGGGAAAGCGCTGCGCCACAGCCAGGGCCTGACGCGCTTCACCCAGACCCTGGGCGAAACGTTGCGCATCGCAAACGGCGCTACCCAGGCCGAGAAACAGCCGCAGCGGGCCGAGCTGCGGGCGCAACTCGTCGAGCAGCGCGGTCATGGCCTGACGGTTGCGCGCTTCGGCGTGGGCATCGGGGCAGGGCAGCAAGGCGATCCAGTGTCGGCCCAGGCTGACCAGCGGCAGCGCGTCACCGAGTTCGCCGAGGCTCTGCTCCAGGCGCCGTTGCAGCAGTTGCTGGCGACTCTGCAGTTGGCGCTCGGCGTCTTCGTCGGGCAGGTCGCCGAACAGTTGCTCGCTGCCGTCGAGACGCAGCAATGCCACCTGACGCGGCACATGCAGTGCCAGGCCTAGGCTGTCACCGCGTTGCAGCAGCACCTCGAGTGACTGGTAGTCACCCTCGAGCACCTGCTCCAGCACGTGCTGGCGTGAGCGGCCGAGCTGCTGCGCCTGCACCAGCGCGGTGCCGATGGCCTGGGTGACCACCACCATCTTCAGCGCGTAGGGCTGCTCGATCAGTGGTAGGTTCAGGCGCTCGGCTTCTGCGATGACGCTGGGCGGGATGGCCTGGATGAACTCGGCGCCGGTGAGGATGACCATGCCGGCCACCACGCGCTCATGGCCTTCGCGCACCAGGCGTAGCAGGTTGGCTTCGTCACGCGGATTGTTGATGCCGGTGACGAAGATCAGCTCGCCGCCCATCACCCAGTCGGCGATGCCTTCGTTCTCGGCCACGTAGGGCCAGCGTACGGCATTGTCGCGCCCGGCCTGGCCGGCACGCAGGTGCATGCTGGCCAGGTCGGGCAGGGCGAGTACATCGGCGACGGTCAGGCTCACGCGCCGGCGACCTGCTGGCGGCCGACCAGGGCCTTGTTCAGTTCGAACAGCACAACGTAGGCCACAGCAGCCACGGCGATGCCCACCAGCGGGGCTACCCAGGGCGAGAAGTAGGCGCTGAGTGCGCCGATCAGGTAGGCGCCCAGGCCGACCCAGTTGAACGTCGGCAGACGTACATCGGCCAGTTTCGGATAGCGCGCGCGGTGGCCGTAGAAGAAGTCGGCCATGATCACCCCACCAATCGGCGGGATGATCGAGCCGAGCAGGATCAGGAAGGGAATCAGCATCTCGTACATACCGCCGATAGCCAGCAAGGTGCCGATGGCCGCGCCGGCCAGGGTCACGGTCTTGCGTTTGCCGGTGCGCAGCAGGTTGCAGCCGGCGGCGGCGAAGTTGTAGATGGTGTTGTCCTGAGTGGTCCACAGATTGAGGAACAGCATGATCACGGCAGCCATGGACAGCCCCTGCAGCACCAGCACTTCGACCACGTCCGGTTGCTGATAGACGATGGCGCCATAGGCCCCGGCGATGATCATCAGGCCATTGCCGATGAAGAAGCCGAACAGGCTGGCCAGCACCGCGACGCGGCCGCTCTTGGCGAAACGTGTCCAGTTGGTGGCCTGGGTGGCGCCGCTGACGAAGGTGCCAAACACCAGGGTGATGGCCATACTCAGGCTCATGCTCTCCTTGGGTTGGACTGCCAGTAGCCCGGCCATGCCGCCGATATCACGGGTGGCGATCCACAGCGAAGCCACCAGCAGCACCAGCATGGCCGGCACGGCGACGCGCGAGAGCAGATCGAGGCCCTTGTAGCCGATGAAGGCAGTGACGCAGAAACCGAAGCCGAACAGCACCATCAGCGGGATAGTCAGGCTTTCGGGCAGGCCAAGAATCTTCACCAGGACGATGGCGATGGTCGCCGTGCCCCAGGCGTACCAGCCGATCTGGGTGAAGCCGAGCAGCATGTCGGACAGCTTGCTGCCCACCTCGCCGAAGCAGAAACGGCCCATCAGCACCGAGTTCAGCCCACTGCGGCAGGCGATCAGGCCCAGCACGGCGGCATACAGGCCGAGCAGCAGGTTACCGATCACCGCAGCCCAGAGCAGAGTGGTGAAGTCGAAGGCCATGCCGATCTTGCCACCGGCGAACATGGTGGCGGTGAAGAAGGTGAAACCGAACAACAGGATGGCGGTGGAAAACAGCCCTTGGCGTGCGCCGCTGGGCACCTCGCTCAGGGGGTAATCGCTATCGGGGGTGGCATGGCTCATGGACCTGGCTCCGGTAAGAGGGTGAGGCCTTGGCGATAGCAGGGGACGTGCCAGAAAGCAGTGCAGCAGTCTGCTTGGCAAGGTGATCAAAGGGGCTTGTGCGATATGCACAAAGAAACGCACTTATGGCAGCGCAAGGTCGTTCAAGATTTGTGAGTGTAGAACAAAAGTGGTGCGCAGCACTGTAGCCACGCACCAGCTTGCAGCGCCTCAGTTGACGGTGACCTGCGGCATCGGCGGCATGGTCACGGTCTGCTCGGCGCTCGGGGCGAGCACTTCGGCTTCGCCGTCGACCACTTGCTTGCCGTCCTGATTGAACACGCGGGTGGCGATGCGCACGCGGTTCTTCGGCAGTTTTTCCAGCACTTCCAGCTTCACGGTGAGGGTGTCGCCAAGCTTCACCGGGCGGGTGAACTTGAGCTGCTGGCCGAGGTAGATGGTGCCCGGGCCGGGCAGGTTGCAGGCGATGGCCGCGCTGATCAGCGCGCCGGTGAACATGCCGTGGGCGATGCGCTCCTTGAACATGGTCTCGGCAGCGAAGGCGGCGTCCAGGTGTACCGGGTTGTTGTCGCCGGATACCGCAGCGAACAGTTGCACGTCGCGTTCTTCGACCTGCTTTTCGAAGCTCGCCTGCTGGCCGACTTCGAGGGCTTCGTAGGGGATGTTGGTTACCTGGGTCATGGACACTCCTTGATTGGGCTTCGACCATGGCTCAGCGCCTGCTGCAGCCAATCGATCAGGTGGGCGGTGACCTCGTCGCGATTGCTCTCGTTGAGCAGTTCATGACGGGCCTCGGGATAAATCTTCAGTTGCACGTCGCGCATGCCGCCCTCACGCAGGGCGCCCGCCAGATCCCCCAGACGCTTGCCGTCGCTGACCGGGTCGCGCGAGCCGCCGATCACCAGCAGCGGCAGGTCGGCATCGATCTGCGCGAGGTTCTCGACCGGGGTGATGTACTGCAGGCCATCGAGCAGGTCGCACCACAACTGCGTGGTGCAGACGAAACCGCACAGCGGATCGGTCACGTATTTGTCCACTTCGGCCGGGTCGCGGCTGAGCCAGTCGAAGGCCGTGCGGTTGGGCTTGAAGGCCTTGTTGAACGAGCCGAAGGAGAGAAAATCGATGATTTTGCTGCGGCCTTTGGGGCCCAGACGCCAGCGTTCGAAGCCAGCGATCAGCCGGGCGGCCTTGTACAGCATCACGGGCTGGTAGTTGGAGCCGGACAGCACGGCGCCCTGCAGGCTGCAACTGTGCCCCATCAGATAAGCCATGCCGATGTAGCTGCCCATGCTGTGGCCGAACAGGAAGATCGGTGCTTGCGGGTAGCGCTGGCGGATATGGTGATTGAGCGAGGCCAGGTCGCCTACCACCTTGTCCCAGCCGCCTTCGTCGGCGTAGTGGCCGAGCGTGCCCAGAGCGGCGCTCTGGCCGTGGCCGCGCTGGTCCAGCGCATAGAGGTCGAAGCCGGCGGCGACCAGGCTTTCGGCCAGGCGGGCATAGCGCAGGCTGTGTTCGGCCATACCGTGCGACAGCATGACCACCGCGTGCGGCGGTTGATCGCCGTGCCAGTGGTTGACGTGCAGATGCAGACCGTCCTGAGTGGCCAGGGAAAAGACGTTATGGCGCATGGCGAATCCTTGTGCCGGAGATTGGCGGCATTGTGCACCTTGGCCAGCATCAGGCAAAGCGTCGCGGGCTTTCTCGAAGCCGCAGAGATCGGTTACGAATCGCTACATTTAATGCGAAATTCAGCCCATCAATGACGCCTTCGAGCTATTTGCGGCTTGGCTCTAAACTGCTACTTTCCGGGCAGTCAGATCACTTCAGGGGAAGAGGACAAGAACAATGCAACCTGATTTCTGGAACGACAAACGCGCCCCTGGCGTGCCCAACGACATCGACCTGTCCAGCTACAAGTCGGTGATCGAAGTGTTCGAGCGCTCGTGCAAGCGCTTCGCCGACCGTCCGGCCTTCAGCAATCTCGGTGTCACGCTGACCTATGCCGAGCTGGATCGCCTCTCCGCGGCCTTCGCCGCCTACCTGCAGAAGCGGACCGACCTCAAGCCGGGTGATCGCATCGCCGTACAAATGCCCAACGTGCTGCAGTATCCGGTCGCGGTGTTCGGCGCCATGCGCGCCGGGCTGATCGTGGTCAACACCAACCCGCTGTATACCGCCCGTGAGATGCGCCATCAGTTCAAGGATGCCGGTGTGCGCGCGCTGGTGTACCTGAACATGTTCGGCAAGCTGGTGCAGGAAGTGCTGCCCGATACCGAGATCGAGTACCTGATCGAGGCGAAGATGGGCGACCTGCTGCCGAGCCTCAAGGGCTGGCTGGTCAATACCGTGGTGAAGAAGGTCAAGAAGATGGTGCCTGACTACCATCTGCCCCAGGCCATCCCCTTCAAACAGGTGCTCAAGCAGGGGCAGAGCCAGGCGCTGGCGCCGGTCACGGCCGGCCACGACGATATTGCCGTGCTGCAGTACACCGGTGGCACCACCGGTGTGGCCAAGGGCGCCATGCTCACCCACGGCAACCTGGTGGCCAATATGTTGCAGGTCGACGCCTGCCTGTCGCAGCTCGGCCCGGACGGCACGCCGCTGATGAAGCAGGGCCAGGAGATCATGATCGCGCCGCTGCCGCTGTACCACATCTATGCCTTCACCGCGAACTGCATGTGCATGATGGTCAACGGCAACCACAACGTGCTGATCACCAATCCGCGCGACATTCCCGGCTTCGTCAAGGAACTGGGCAAGTGGAAGTTCTCCGCGCTGCTGGGCCTCAATACCCTGTTCGTCGCGCTGATGGATCATCCGGATTTCAAGAATCTGGACTTCTCCAGCCTCAAGGTCACCAACTCCGGCGGTACCGCGCTGGTCAAGGCGACTGCCGAACGCTGGCAGCAGGTGACCGGCTGTACCGTGGTGGAGGGTTACGGCCTGACCGAGACCTCACCGGTGGCCAGCACCAACCCCTATGGCGACAAGGCGCGCCTGGGCACGGTCGGCATTCCGGTGCCGGGCACGGCGTTCAAGGTGATCGATGATGATGGCAACGAGCTGCCGACCGGCGAGCGTGGCGAGCTGTGCATCAAGGGTCCGCAGGTGATGAAGGGCTATTGGCAGCGCGAGGAAGCCACCGCCGAGGTGCTCGATGCCGAAGGCTGGTTCAAGACCGGCGATATCGCGGTGATCGACTCGGATGGTTTCGTGCGTATCGTCGACCGCAAGAAGGACATGATCATCGTTTCGGGTTTCAACGTGTACCCCAACGAGATCGAGGACGTGGTCATGGCTCACCCGAAAGTCGCCAGCTGTGCGGCCATCGGCGTGCCGGACGAGAAATCCGGCGAGGTGGTCAAGCTGTTCGTGGTGCCGCGCGATGGCGGTGTGACTGTCGAAGAGCTCAAGGCCTACTGCAAGGAAAACTTCACCGGCTACAAGGTGCCGAAGCACATCGTGTTCAAGGACTCGCTGCCGATGACCCCGGTCGGCAAGATCCTGCGCCGCGAACTGCGCGATATCGCCTGATCCCCTCGGCCTCTCCCGCACAGGGGGAGGCCGCCCATCTGCCGCAATGGCCGATCAATTGTTGTGATTTGGTAACCGCTAGCGCTCGTTTCGTCGACCCCCGCACTGTCGGTGCAGCTTGGCCGAGCTAGTCTCTATGCGCGGCAATAAGCGAGCTAGAGGCTTCTCCGCGTTTTCATCGGTCGATAATCGATTGTGACTCTTGTGCGTCTTTTGGTCACTTCCATTACTCTGTGGCCCGTGCTTGGTGCTGGTGGGCCTCTGGCAAAGCTGCTACTCTCGGCGCGCTTCCGGGCCCCTGGCCAGCGGTAAAGCGAGCTAAACACACAACAAACAACCGCCTTCGCGCGGTGAAGATCAGCTGTTGCTTAGGAGTGGGCTTCCATGACCGAAAACTTCTGGAAGGACAAGTATCCCGTTGGGGTCGCTGCCGAAATCAATCCCGACCAGTACCCGAATATCCTCGCGGTATTGAAAGAGTCCTGCCAACGCTTCGCCGACAAGCCTGCTTTCAGCAACCTGGGCAAGACCCTCACCTATGGTGAGATCTACAAACTCTCCGGTGACTTCGCCGCCTACCTGCAGAAACACACCGATCTCAAGCCCGGCGACCGCATCGCCGTGCAGTTGCCCAACGTCCTGCAGTACCCCATCGTGGTCTTCGGTGCCATGCGCGCCGGTCTGGTGGTGGTCAACACCAACCCGCTGTACACCGCGCGGGAAATGGAGCACCAGTTCAACGACTCCGGCGCCAAGGCGCTGATCTGCCTGGCCAATATGGCCCACCTGGCCGAGCAGGTCGTGCCCAAGACCGGTGTCAAAACCGTGATCGTCACCGAAGTCGGCGACATGCTGCCGACCTTCAAGCGTCTGCTGGTCAATGCCGTGATCAAGCACGTGAAGAAGATGGTGCCGGCCTACAACCTGCCGCAGGCGGTCAGGCTCAACGATGCCCTGGCCAAGGGCCGTGGTCAGAGCTTCAGTGAAGCCAACCCGCGCAACGACGATATCGCCGTGCTGCAGTACACCGGTGGCACTACGGGTGTGGCCAAGGGCGCCATGCTTACCCATCGCAACCTGGTGGCCAACATGCTGCAGGTCAAGGAACTGATGGGAGCCAACCTCGATGAAGGTTGCGAGGTGCTGATCGCGCCGCTGCCGCTGTACCACATCTACGCCTTCACCTTCCATTGCATGGCGATGATGCTGATCGGCGGCCACAACATCCTGCTGACCAACCCGCGCGACCTGCCGGCGGTGGTCAAGGACCTGGCCAAGTACCGCTTCACCGGCTTCGTTGGTCTCAACACCCTGTTCGTTGCGCTGTGTAACAACGAGGACTTCCGCAGGCTGGATTTCTCCGCGCTCAAGCTCACCGTTTCCGGCGGCATGGCCCTGCAGCTGGCGACCGCCGAGCGCTGGAAGGAAGTCACCGGCTGCGCCATCTGCGAAGGCTTCGGCATGACCGAGACCAGCCCGGTGGCCACGGTCAACCCGTTCAGCGCCATCCAGCTCGGTACCATCGGCATTCCGGTGCCTTCGACGCTGTGCAAGATCATCAATGACGACGGCCAGGAGCTGGCTATCGGCGAAATCGGCGAGCTGTGCGTGAAAGGCCCGCAGGTGATGAAGGGCTACTGGCAGCGCCAGGAAGCCACCGATGAAATCCTCGACGCCGACGGCTGGCTGAAAACCGGTGATATCGGCCTGATCCAGGAAGATGGCTACCTGCGTATCGTCGACCGCAAGAAGGACATGATTCTGGTGTCCGGCTTCAACGTTTATCCGAACGAGCTGGAAGACGTGCTGGCGACCCTGCCGGGCGTGCTGCAGTGCGCCGCCATCGGTGTGCCGGACGAAAAATCCGGCGAGGCGATCAAGGTGTTCGTGGTGGTCAAACCGGGCGAAAGCGTGACCAAGGAGCAGGTGATGGAGCACATGCGCGCCAACCTCACCGGCTACAAGGTGCCCAAGGCCGTCGAGTTCCGCGACGTGCTGCCGACCACCAACGTCGGCAAGATCCTGCGCCGCGAACTGCGCGACGAAGAGCTGAAGAAGCTGGGCAAGAAGTGATTCGAGCTTGCTGATGAAAACGCCACCTTCGGGTGGCGTTTTTCATTGCGTCACTTACCTGCGGGGTGCGCCGAGTGGCCCGGCGGACTGTTCGCTTCGCTCCTGAGTCCGCCCTACGCGCTGGCGCTTCATGCTTGTGCCTCCTTCGCGTCACGCCAGGCCACCAGCAGCACGCCGCCGACGATGCACAGCGCCGCCAGCAGCATCGACAGGCTGCCCTGTTCGCCGAGCAGGCCGATGGCGACGGCGGCGCCAGTGATTGCCGCGACCGAACCGATCTGGCTGAGAAACACTGTGCCGGCCAGGTTCTGCAGGACGAAGAACAGCGCATAGACCGCCGCGAACAGCAGCATTTGCAAGACCAGCAGGCCCACGGCCGCAGTACCTTGCAAACGCGGTGCGAGGTCGACGCCGAGCAGGCCCAGCGGCACCAGCAGCAGCGCGCCGCCGAGCAGCATGCCGGGTGCCAGGGACAGCGGGCTGGCCCCTTGCGGCCAGTAGCGGGCACGGTAGATGTTGCCGAGCGCCAGAAACACCGGCACGCAGAGCGCCGCCAGCACCCACAGCAGGGGGCTGTCGCCCGCGTTGAGCTTGCCCAGTGCCAATAGCAGGCTGCCGGCCAGACCGATGCAGATGCCCAGCAGACGAATGCGGCTCAGTCCCTCCATGCGCAAAGCCAGGGCCAGCAGGTAGGTGATCAAAGGCGGGAAGGCCAGGCACATCGAGGCGAACCCGGCGCCGACATGGCCGATGGAGCTGAACAGCAAACCATTCGGCACCGCGATGCTGAGCAGCCCCGAGGCCAGGTAGTAACCCAGCAACCCTGGGCTGATGCCGGGGCGCTCGCCGCGTATCCAGGTGAACAGCAACAGCAGCAAGCCGCCGCCCAGCAAGCTCCAGAGCAGGTAGGCCATGGCCGGCCAGCCAACGTTGCCGGCCAGTTTCACCAGGATGCTGGTCAGTCCCATCAGGGCGCCGATGGTCAGCAATAGTGACAAGGCGAGAACGGGACGAAATTGGGAGCCGGGCATGCAGCTGTCTCCTGAGGATGGATGCGTTACGATGCAAACATTCTTTTTAAAAAGTATCTTGATATCAAGATAAATCGAGGGCGATATGCAAGACCGCGCACAATTGGCTGCCGAGCAATGGCTTCGACAGCGCCCGGATCTGGATGGTTTTTCCATGGCGGTGATTGGCCGCCTGGGCGAGCTCAGCCAAGTGATCACGCGTGATCACCTGTTGCCATTCTTCACCGAGCACGACTTGCAGGCCGGGGAGTTCGACCTGCTTGCTACCTTGCGCCGCTCGGGTGAGCCTTACGCACTGATGCCCACGGCGCTTTACGAGAGCGCGATGATTTCCTCGGGCGGCATGACCAGTCGTATCGACCGCCTGGAAAAGGCCGGGCTGATCGAACGGCGCAAACACCCCAGTGACCGCCGTGGTGTGCTGGTGGCGTTGACGCCGGCTGGGTTCGAACTGATCGACGGCATGCTCGAAGGCCATGTGGCCAACCTGCAGCGCGTGCTTTCAGGATTGACCGCTGACGAGCAGCGCACGTTGCATGAATTGCATGGCAAGTTGTTGGCGGGGTTGGTTGAGCGCGAGGGAGTACGCTGAATGAGCTATCAGATGCGGATCTATATGTACCCCGACGTTGAGTCGGTTCGAGGGGAAAACACCCTGGCGCTCTGGGAGGCTGGGTGGCCGCGGTGGGTCGATGAACTGGCCGAAGCCGGGAAGCTCACGCAGACCCGCTCTGACAACTTCCCCAGCCTGTACAGGGGCTCGGCCAGCGACATACTGCCGAGGCTGCCGGCAAACCGAAGAATGTCCCCGGCGCTTTACTTCACGCCCGAAGTGCTTCAAGAGCGGATTGATGCATGTCCGCCCGATGCTGAGCTAGGCATCGAAATCTGGGATCAGTGTTGACCCCGCCGATGCTCACATCCGGTGATGTTCCACCAGAAAATCCACGAACACCCGCACCCGCGCTGGCATTGCCGGGCCGCCGATGAACACCGCATGAATCGGCTCCCGGTCGTCGGGGTTGAAGGCTTGCAGCAGCGGTACCAGGTCGCCGCGCTGCAGGTCTTCGGCCACGCTGAATTCACCGATGCGCGCGATGCCGGCGCCGACCCGGGCAAATTGCGCCAGCGCTTCGCCGCTGCTGCATTCGATATTGCCGCAGACCTTGAGCGAGAACGCCTGGCCATCGCGGGTAAAGGGCCAGTTGGGTTCGGCGCGGCGGAAATTAAAGCGCAGGCAGTTGTGCTGCAGCAGGTCTTCCGGCTGCTGCGGCGTGCCATGGCGTTGCAGATAGTCGGGGGAGGCCACCACCACTTGGCCGGTTTCGCCGACTTTTCGTGCGGTCAAGGGGCTGTCTGGCAGATGGCCGAAGCGCACGGCCACATCAGCCTGGCCACCGAGAATGTCGACCACCTCGTCGCCCAGGCTGAGGTCAACGGTGATGTTCGGGTAACGCGCGCTGAATTCCGCCACCAGCGGCACGATGGTCATCCGGCCATGGCCGAGCGCGGCGCTGACGCGCAAGCGACCTCGTTGCACGCCCTGGTCGGCGATGGCTTCTTCGACCTCCGCCATATCGGCGAGGATGCGCAGGGCGCCACGCAGATACGCCTCGCCCTCGGCAGTAAAGGTGATTGCGCGGGCGGTGCGCAGCAGCAGGCGCGTGCCGAGGCGTTGTTCGGTGCGGGCGATGATCCGGCTGACCGCCGAAGGTGTCAGCCCCAGTGCACGTGCAGCGGCCGACAGGCTGCCTTCCTCCGCCACGGTGGTGAACACCGCCATGTCACCTGATCTACCGCCTATGTCCATTTGTGCTCCGTAAGCAAAGGTGTTTGCTAGAAAAGCCATCTACCGCCGCTAAAGGCTGGATCGTAGCATTCGCGGCATAGATAAGGAGCCATTCCATGCGTATCAATCCACCCCTTGTTGCACTCGCCATCGGTGCCTTCGGCATCGGCGTTACCGAGTTCGCCCCCATGGGCATGTTGCCGGGTATCGCCAGCGATCTCGGCGTTTCCATTCCCGCTGCCGGCCTGCTGGTCAGCGCCTACGCCCTCGGCGTGCTGCTCGGCGCGCCATTGATGACCCTGACCACCGGCAAGATTCCCCGGCGCTATCTGCTGATCGGGCTGATGGCCATCTTCACCCTGGGCAACCTGATGTCGGCCCTGGCGACCGACTACTACAGCCTGTTGATTGCGCGGGTGGTGACCTCGCTGAACCACGGCGCCTTCTTCGGCGTCGGCTCCATCGTTGCCGCCAGCGTGGTCGCGCCAGACAAGCGAGCAGGGGCGGTGGCAGCGATGTTCATGGGCCTGACCCTGGCGACCATCGGCGGCGTACCGCTGGCTGCCTGGTTTGGTGAGGTGTTTGGCTGGCGCACGGCGTTCTGGGGCATCACCGGCCTCGGTGTGTTGGCGATGGTCTCGCTGTGGTTCGCGCTGCCCAATGTGCCGCTGCCGAAAAGCGATGGCGTACTGGCCGAAATCCGCGTGCTGGGTCGTGGCCCGGTGTTGGCGGCGCTGGCCCTGACCGTGATCGGTTCCAGCGCGATGTTCACCGTGTTCACCTATATCGCGCCGATCCTCAGCAGCGAGACCCAGGCCTCCACCGCCTTCATCACCGCCATGCTGGTGCTGTACGGCATCGGTCTGACGCTGGGCAACGTGTGGGGCGGCAAGGCGGCGGATCGCTCCGTCGACCGCACCCTGATCGTCTCGCTGAGTGCGCTGATTCTGGTCTTGCTGGCCTTCACCGTGCTGATGCGCTGGCCGCTACCAGCCGCCGTAGCCATCCTGATCTGGGGCATCGCCAGCTTCGCCATCGTGCCGCCGCTACAGATGCGCGTGATGGAGGCGGCCAAGGCCGCCCCCAACCTGGCCTCGGCGGTAAATATCGGTGCCTTCAACCTGGGCAACGCTATTGGCGCAGCGCTGGGCGGTGCGGTGATCAAGGCGGGGCTGGGCTATCCGGCGATCTCGCTGGCTGGCGCTGCGATGGCCGGGCTGGGGCTGCTGATGGTGCTGGGTTTTGCCTGGCGTTCCAGGGCAGTGACGGCTGCGGTGGCCTGAGAGGGAACAACTGGGAAGGGGCGGATTGAACGACTCCACCCCCTTCCGGTTTACGCCTTCTCAGCAGGGCTCAAGCGAAAGCTGACACCCATGCGGTTGAACGCGTTCATGGCTGCGATAGCGGCCGTGAGATCGACCAGGTCTTTCGGATTGAATGCGGACGATGCCGCGGCATAAGCCTCGTCGGAAACATGCGTTTCGCTGACCAGGGTCACTTCTTCCGTCCAGGCCAGGGCGGAACGTTCCTGCTCGGAAAACAGATGCGCGGCCTCATGCCATACCGGCACCAGAACGAGCTTTTCTACTGACATACCTCCCTTGATCAAGTCTCGCGAATGGATATCGATGCAGTGCGCGCATCCATTGATTTGCGATGCCCGCAAGAACACGAGATGGATGAGCTGAGGCGGCAGGTTCGTTCCGGTGGTGACGTAATGGTGCAGCCCTCCCAGTGCTTTAGCTGCACCGGGTGAGGCCTCAAACCAATCAAGACGAGTCATAGACGGCGATTTTCAAGGTAGTTGTCGCGTGAGCGTGTCACGCTGCCTTTGATGTTTGCTGCAGTACCGCTTCCCGCTCCGGGTTCAGGCACACGATTGG
>NZ_SCFY01000014.1 GCF_007049795.1 Ectopseudomonas mendocina | reverse complement strand
AATGGTGGCGCGTTCTTCAACGCTGAGTTCGGAATAAGACATAGGGGCAGCACCGTACCGGAAAGGTCAGGTGTTGCACTCAGTTTTTGCCGCCGCCGCCCCTTTTGTTAGGCCTGGAGATGTCATCGTAAGAATTGATTCGCGATATTTTCGTCCTGCCGAAGTCGATTCGCTTTTGGGGGATCCTAGCAAGGCGAAAAATAAATTGGGATGGGTTCCGGAGATTACCGTTCAAGAGCTCTGCGCCGAAATGGTTGCTGCTGATCTTTTGCTGGCGCGTCAGCATGCTCTGTTAACGCGACATGGCTATACTGCACCTTTGAGCTTGGACGATTAGGTTGCCATGAAAATATTACTGACTGGTGCAAGCGGGATGGTTGGTTGTAACCTGCTGCTGGCAGCTGGCGCACAAGAATATGAATGGCTGGCCCCGGGTCGATCCGAGCTAAATCTTCTCGATGCAGTCGCAACCAACAGTTATATCGTCAGGCATAAGCCGGATCTGATTATTCATGCTGCGGGGCGAGTTGGCGGTATACATGCCAATTTGAATGCGCCGGTACGTTTTATGCTGGATAATCTGGATATGGGGCGTAATGTGTTGGAGGCTGCTGCCTTGGCTGATGTGCCTAGAGTTCTGAACTTGGGCAGTAGTTGCATGTATCCGCGCAATCGTGATGGCGACCTTCGTGAAGAAGACTTATTGACAGGAGAGCTGGAGCCTAGCAATGAGGGTTACGCCTTGGCCAAGATAGTGGTTGCATCTCTGGGGCGTTACATGAAGCAGGAAAATTCAGGCCTGTCTTGCAAGACCCTTGTTCCATCTAATTTGTATGGTCCATACGATAAATTTGACCCGAGTCACTCCCATCTTATTGCGGCGGTAATTCATAAGCTTCATATGGCTAAGATCGAAGGTCGCGAGTCTGTAGAGATTTGGGGGGCAGGTGAAGTTCGCCGGGAGTTTCTCTTTGTTGGTGATTTGGCAAAAGCACTATTAAAGGCTGTCAGTGAGTTCGATAGCTTACCTGATCTCATGAATATAGGCTTGGGGCGGGATTATACGGTAAATGAGTATTACCAGTCAGCTGCGGAGGTCGTCGGCTATCGAGGGCGCTTCGAACATGACCAGAGCAAGCCAGCCGGGATGCGCCGTAAACTGTGTAATATTGATAGGGCGCGCGCTTGGGGGTGGACGCCAGAAGTTTCCCTGAAACAGGGGTTGCAGAGTACTTATGACTACTATCTCGCACTTCTAGGAGAGTAATAATGAATTATCCGCTGGCGAGTAGTACGTGGGATGAAGCAGAGTATTCTGCAATTCAGCGTGTGATTCAGTCCGGGGTTTTCAGTATGGGGCGAGAAGTAGCTACTTTTGAAAGTGATTTTCTAAAGTGGGTGGGAAGTCGATATGCCGTTATGGTGAATTCTGGGTCTTCGGCAAATCTACTAATGGTTGCTGCTCTGTTTTTCAGAGAGAATGCTCCCTTCCGGCGCGGTGATGAGGTAATCGTTCCTGCTGTTTCTTGGAGTACTACTTACTCCCCCTTGCAACAGTATGGGTTACACCTGAAATTTGTTGATGTTGACCGGGAGACATTGAATTTCGATATTGAGCAGTTGGCGGCGGCGATAAGTGACAGGACTCGCGCTATTATGGCTGTAAATTTATTGGGTAATCCTAATGATTTTTCAGCTATCAATAGCGTTATCGCGGATCGTGATATTCTTCTTCTTGAAGACAACTGCGAATCTATGGGCGCAGTTTTTTCTGACCGCCAGGCAGGTACTCATGGAGTGATGGGAAGTTTCAGCAGTTTTTTCAGTCACCACATCTCGACTATGGAGGGTGGCCTGATTGTCACTGATGATGAGGAGCTTTACCACATCATGCTGTGCCTGCGTGCTCATGGCTGGACGCGGAACCTGCCAACGCATAACCGGGTATGTGGAGAGAAGAGTGCGAGCGCTTTCGATGAGTCTTTCCGTTTCGTTCTGCCAGGTTACAACCTACGCCCGCTGGAGATGAGTGGTGCGATAGGGCAGGAGCAATTGAGAAAACTCCCGGCCATGCTCGCTGCCCGGCGTGAAAATGCACAGATTTTTGCCGATTGTTTTGCTACTCATCCTTGGCTACAGACCCAGAAAGAAATTGGCCAGAGCAGTTGGTTTGGCTTCTCTTTGATACTGAGTGAAGATGCGCCAATTTCTCGTGCAGAGTTGGTCGAGAAATTGACGGTAAGCGGTATTGATGTTCGGCCAATTGTGGCTGGAAATTTTGCAAAAAACGAAGTGTTAAAATGGTTCGACTATTCAACGCACGGGGTTTTGAATAACGCCGAATATATTGATAAGAATGGTTTTTTTGTCGGTAATCATCATTACTCGTTAAGTAATCAGATTATGAGTCTGCGAAAATTGGTTGCCTGACCCGTTTTTTGCAGGCAGTTTTAATTACGCTCCACTGGTATGGCAGGATGGAAATATGGCGAGCATTCTCCCTGTGATTTTAGCTGGAGGTTCGGGTTCTCGTCTCTGGCCGCTCTCAAGAGGGCAATATCCCAAGCAGTTCTTGTCGCTGGGCGGGGTGGATGGATCCCTGTTGCAGGCAGCGGTACAACGTATTGAAGGTGTGGCTGCACTCGATCCCTTGGTGCTCTGCAATGAGGAGCATCGCTTTGTTGCTGCCGAGCAGCTTAGACTGATCGGCCGTGAAGAATCGCGCATCATATTGGAGCCGGTAGGTCGCAACACCGCTCCTGCTATCGCCTTAGCTGCGCTCTGGGCAACACGTGACGGGAGTGATCCTGTTCTGCTGGTCATGCCTGCCGATCATTTGGTTCAGCAACCTGAAGCGTTTCGGGCTTCGGTAAATGCGGCTGTGGGGCTGGCTGAGCAGGGCAAGCTTGTTATCTTCGGGGTACCGCCAGTATGTGCTGAGACGGGTTATGGTTACATCAAACAAGGAGAGCCACTTGGAAGTGGTTTTGGTATTTCATGTTTCGTAGAGAAGCCCGATGCGCAAACGGCTCAATGCTATGTGCAAAGCGGTGACTATGTCTGGAATAGCGGAATGTTCATGTTTAGAGCGTCGAGCTATTTGAAGGAGTTACAGTTTTTCCAGCCGCAGATGATGGAGGCTTGTCATCTCGCCTTGGAGGGCATGGAAGAGGATAGTGTATTTATCCGTGTAAATGCAGCCGCTTTCCAGTCCAGTCCTGCTGACTCCATTGATTACGCCGTCATGGAGAAGACCAATGCTGCAGTTATGGTGCCGCTTGATGCGGGTTGGAGTGACATTGGCTCCTGGTCTTCCTTATGGGAGGTCAGCTCCAAAGACGAGTCAGGTAACGTATCGCAAGGGGACGTGTTAGGGCTGTCCGGTACTGGCAATTATGTGTATGCGGGTCACCGTCTGGTGGCAACGGTGGGGGTTAGTGATCTGGTCGTGGTTGAAACCAGGGATGCCGTGCTGGTAGCTCGCAAGAGTGAAGTGCAAAATGTCAAACAAATTGTCGAGCGGTTGTTGGCGCAGGGGCGTACAGAGGCTGTTGAACATCGTGAGGTGTATCGGCCATGGGGTACTTATGATGCCATTGACCGGGATGAGCGTTATCAGGTGAAGCGCATTACTGTGCGGCCGGGAGCAAAGCTTTCCCTGCAGATGCACCATCACCGGGCCGAGCACTGGGTTGTGGTCAGTGGTACGGCCCGTATTACTCAGGGTGAGAGGAGCTACCTGCTGACTGAAAACCAGTCTACCTATATCCCGGTGGGCCAACTCCATTCGCTGGAGAATCCCGGAAAAATACCGCTGGAGCTCATAGAGGTACAATCCGGAGCTTATTTGGGTGAGGACGACATCGTTAGATTTTCAGATAGTTATGGACGCTGTCCCGGCGTGGAAAATGATCGTGGCGAATCCTGTGCTGCGCCAGCGATAACGAGTCAGAATCTCGAAAGGGGATAGAAAATCAAAACGCCCATCACCGTCACCAGCCCCCTTCTTCCACCTCTGGAAAAGTTCGTCCCTTATCTAGAGCGAATTTGGGCCAGTCGCATGCTCACCAATGGTGGCGACATGCACCAGGCGCTGGAGAAAGCCTTGTGCGAGTACCTGGATGTCGAACATCTGGCGCTGTTTGCCAACGGTACTCTGGCGTTGGTTACGGCCTTGCAGGCGTTGCGAGTGACTGGTGAGGTCATAACTACGCCATATTCTTTCGTCGCTACTGCTCATTCGCTGCTGTGGAACGGGGTCAAGCCGGTGTTCGTCGATATTGACCCGGTTTCACTGAACCTTGACCCGTTGAAGGTCGAGGCCGCCATCACGCCTTCGACCACTGCGATCATGCCGGTGCATTGCTATGGCATGCCCTGCGATGTGGCGGCCATCCAGCGTATTGCGGATACCTATAACCTGCGGGTGATTTACGATGCGGCACATGCTTTTGGTGTCCGCGACGAAGGTGGCAGTATTCTGCGCCATGGGGATCTGAGCGTGCTCAGCTTTCATGCCACCAAAGTGTTCAATACCTTCGAAGGCGGGGCGATCATCTGCCCGGATGCGAAGACCTACCGGCGTATCGGCCACTTGAAGAACTTTGGATTCGTCAACGAAACCACGGTGGTCGCTCCCGGCATCAACGGCAAAATGAGTGAGATCAATGCCGCCTTCGGCCTGCTGCAGTTGCAGTACATCGATCAGGCGCTGGCGCGACGCAAGCAGATCGATCGTCTTTACCGTGAGCGGCTCGCCGGCTTTGATGGGATACGCTGCCTGAGTGGTTTGATCGACAACAGCAATCACGCCTATTTTCCAATTCTGGTCGAAGTAGAGTTCCTGCTGTCGAGAGATGAGCTGTATCAACACTTGCGTGACAACGATATTTTGGCTCGGCGCTATTTTTACCCGCTGATCAGCGATTTCCCGATGTACCGTGGTCTGTCCTCGGCAGAGCCGGCCAACCTGCCGGTCGCTCGAAGCATTGCGAGCAAAGTCATCTGCCTGCCGATTCATCCTGATCTGACGGATGATGATGTGGAGTTGATCTGTCAGCTCATCAGCGAGGCCGGAGGGCAGTGATTCTCGGGGTGATGCAGCCTTACCTGTTTCCGTATCTGGGCTATTTTCAGTTGGCTGCCAGTGTTGACCACTTCGTTTTTCTCGATGATGTCAGCTATATCAAGAAGGGCTTCATCAACCGCAATCGCATTTTGCTGGACGGGCGGCCTTACACTTTCAGCATCGCTGTGGAGCGGGCCAGTCAGAATCGCCGGATCAATGAGCATCATTTTACCGGGGCGTTCGACACGTTTCTCCTGCAGTTGCGTCACGCCTACCACCGTGCACCTTTCTTTAATGAGGTATTCGCCATGGTCGAGTCGATCTGCCGGATGCCCGAGTCCAATGTCGCCATCAAGAATGCCGCCTCGGTACGTTCGGTGTTCGAGTATCTGGCGTTGCCATTTTCCAGCCAGGCAGCCTCGACGTTGCCATGCACGATGGCTCGTGGCGAGCAGCGCATCATGAATCTATGCCGTCATTTTGAGGCCAGCACCTACCACAATGCGGCAGGTGGGCAGGAACTGTATGACGGCCAGTCTTTCGCCGCGCAGGGTGTGCGTTTGCGGTTCCTGCGCAATCGTTTCACGGAATACGAGCAGGGTGCAGAAGCATTCGTTCCGGGGCTCTCGATCATTGATGTATTGATGCACAACGAGCGTGAGCGGGTGCGTGAGATGTTGCGGGACTTCGATCTGCTGGAGGCCGCATGAGACGCATCAAGGTTCTGGTGCTGCCGTGTGGCAGTGAAGTGGGGCTGGAAATTGGTCAGGCCTTAGGACGCTCGCTACCTGTCGAGCTATATGGCGCGTCTAGCCGAGACGATCATGGCCGCATGAGTTTTACGCGTTACGCAGAGCTACCGAATATCTCCGATACGCAGTTCGATGCTCGTTTCACTGAGCTGCTGGTTCGCTGGGGTATAGATCTGGTCTTCGCTACCCATGACAGCGTGATGGCCTACCTGGCACCGCGCATCCCGGCCTGGGGCGTGCACTTGGTCAATGGCGATCCGCACAGTGCGCAGACTGCCCGCAGCAAATTGGCGACTTATGCGCAGCTAGCCGGTGAGCCATGGCTACCCAGGTTGTTTGGCAGCCTGGATGAAGTCGAGGCTTGGCCGGTGTTACTCAAGCCTGACCAAGGGCAGGGTGGCCAGGGAGTGACGCTGGCGTCTGATCGCACGGCAGCCGAGGCGGTCTTGGCTGTTCTTGAACAACCACTGATCTGTGAATATCTGCCGGGTGAGGAACTGACCGTTGACTGCTTCAGCGACCGGTGTGGACGCCTGCTTTATGTTGGCCCGCGCAGTCGCGAGCGGATCATGGGAGGCATTGCCACACGGTCACGGCGTCTACTGGTTAGCGATGAGATCGGGCAGATCGCTGCGGCCATCCATCAGCGACTGAAACTGCGTGGGCCCTGGTTCTTCCAGCTCAAGCGTGATGCTGCTGGACAGTTCAAGTTGCTGGAGGTCAGTTGCCGGTTATCCAGTGGTTCGGTCGTGCAGCGCGCTGCGGGAGTGAACCTGCCGCTGATGGCTGTGCAGGATTATATGGAGCGTGATCTGACGATTCTGGCCGAGCCTCGCATGACCCTGGTGGAACGCCGGCTGGTCAGCCATGCCGAGCTGACCCATGATTTCGATACGGCCTATCTGGATTTCGACGATACCTTGGTCTGCGCCGGGCGCGCTAATCCGCAGGCCATGCGCTTTGTCTATCGCCTGCTGGAAATGGGCAAGCGCCTGATTCTGCTCACTCGCCACGAAGGGGATCTGCGTGCCGCTCTGGCCGAGGCGCGGATCGCCGAATCGCTGTTCGATCGCATCATTCATCTGCGGGCCGGTGAAGCGAAATCCTCGGTGATCGAGGGCGCTGCTATTTTTGTCGACAACCATTTTCCCGAGCGTATGGACGTGGCACGCAACTGTGGTATTCCCGTGTTTGACGTTGATGCGCTGGAGTTGCTGTTCCCATGAGCCGCTGGGCCATACCCATTCGGCATAAGCGCCTGGCCGTCTGGCTGATTCTGCCGTTGTGGTGGCTGTACGATCGGTTGACGGCCAAGCGCACCAATCACTGGGCATTCTTCGTGCATCCGCTCAAGCCCAGTCAGTTGGTGGAAAACTCACGGGCGATGTTCGAAGCGGTGAAGCGCGATCCGCGTATCCATAAACGAGTGTTCACCCGCGATTTAGCCGCAGATTTGCGCTTGGACGATGCCTGCAATACCGAGGTGATCGATGTACAAAGCCTGCGTGGTTTACATGAACTGGCTCGTTGCGGGATGTATCTGCTGACCAATGCGATAGCGCTGGACATGTCTTGGCGTTGGCGCGATGGCAGCTTCAGCGTTGTCAGACCGAGCCTGACTCGCCGCATACTGGTCAACCTCTGGCATGGCATTCCACTCAAGCGGCTTTTCGCTCTGGCCAATCCAGAGCAGCGTCAGCGCGCTGACCGGGTCGCGTTCCGGCGTCGGGAGCGGCGCCACTACGCCGGCCTTATCGCCTCATCTGATGTCGATAGCTACGCGATGGCGGCGACTTTTCACCCCTTGCCACCGGAGCGGGTATGGATCACCGGCTTGCCGCGCAACGACTTCTTGTTGATGGCTGATATGGTATTGCCACGCTTTCTGCGTGAGGAAGTCGAGACGATCCGCAGTCTCAAGGGGAAGCGCCGCTTGCTGGTGTACGCCCCGACTTTCCGGGAAGACGCTTTCGCGGGGGCCGAGTGCTATCAGTTCAGCGAGGAGCAAGTGATTCGCCTCAAGGCCTTGCTGCGCCAGCACAACGCGGTGCTTGGCTTTCGCATGCACTACTTTCGCAAGGGAGAGCGGCTGTTCAATCTCGAGCAGCATCTGGACGGCGAAACCCTTATCGATTTGGGACATGTAGTCATCAGCGAGATCGCCGCGGTGTTGCGTGAGGCAGACTTGCTGCTGACCGACTATTCGTCCGTGTATATCGACGCGTTGTATCTGAACAAGCCGGTGGTCAGCTTCGCTTATGATCTTGAGCACTACCGCAGCCGGCAAAACGGCCTGCTCTATGACATGGATATGGCGTTCCCTGGCCCAGTGGTGACTGATTTCGACAATCTGCTACAAACACTCGATCAAGAACTGGCTGATGGTGTTCAGGTCGCTAACGAGCGCTACCACTTGTGCAGGAAACTTTTTTTCAACCATTTGGATGATGGGAATGCTCAACGCGTGCTCGACAAGCTGCGTGAGCTGGGGGCATACGAGGAATGATGGTGACGCAAGAGAATGAAATTCGGCCCTTGGTCAGTGTAGTGATGCCGGCCTACAAGGCCGCTTATCTCGAAGACGCGCTGGACAGCGTGCTGGCGCAGACCTATCGCCCGCTGGAACTGGTGATCTGCGACGACTGCCGGGGCGACGAGGTGCGCCAGGTAGTGGACGCCTTCAGGGCGCGGGCGGATTTCCCGGTGCGTTACCAGCACAACGAGCAACGCCTCAACGAAACGCACAACCTGGCGCGCTGCATCGAGCTGGCCTATGGCGAGTACGTCAAGCCGCTGTATGATGACGACCTGCTGCACCCCGATTGCGTGGCTCAACTGCTGTCAGCCATGCAGGCCAACCCCGAGGTGGCGTTGGCCAGCTCGCGGCGCCAGCGTATCGACGAGTTAGGGATGCCACTGCCGGACATCCTGGCCACGGCCTTGCCCTTTAGTGATGACGTGTTGATCGACGGCGCGCCGCTGGTGTCCTTCCTGGTGGACTACACCCTCAACTTCATCGGCGAGCCCAGTTGCGTGCTGCTGCGTCGCGCCGATGTGCTGGAAATGGGGCGCATGCTTACCGAGCTCAACGGTCTACGCATCCATTGGGTCGGCGATCTGGCCTTGTACGTCAAGCTGCTGCGCCAGGGCCGGTTGGCCATGCTGGCGCAGTCACTGTCGAGCTTCCGCGTGTCGGTCGAGCAGTTCAGCCAGGTCGGGCGCAACCGGCCCGGTATCGGCGAGCCTTGGCACGAGAAATTCCGTCAGAAGGTCCGCGAACTGGGCTGGTACGAGGCCTGCGAGGAACCGCGCCTGATCGCCGTTGCACCATTGGTCGACCCCGCCGCGCGCGCGCCGGTGGATTTGCGCGAGCTGCTGGCCCAGGCGCAAACGACCGCGGCTGCCGAACAGCAACTGTACGACTGGTTGCAGGCGCGCAAACCTTCGCAGGCGCAGGCGCAGCTGATCGAGCAGCGCCTGGCCGGGCAGGGCGGCGGGCCGACGATGGCCATTATCGTGCTCGACCGCCTGGGTGATGCCATGCCCTTGCGTCGTACCCTGTGCAGCCTGGAACGGGTCAATACCTATCGGCAGGTGCAGGTGATCCCTTTGCGCATTGCCGGGCAGACGAATGAACACTGGGTCGCGGCGCTCAATGAGGTTCTCGAGCGTTCTACGGCGGACTGGGTGATGCTGGTTGAACCAGGCGACCTCTTCACTGCCAGCGGCCTGCGCATGATCGCCCTGGAATTGCTCGGCGCGCCCGACTGCCGCGCCTTGTATGCCGATGCCCTGCAACGCGACTCGCGTGGCGTGACGGGGCTGCTGCTGCGCCCGGATTTCAACCTTGACCTGCTGCTGAGCTACCCGGCGGGCATGAGTCGCCACTGGTTGTACCGACGCGACGCACTATTGCAGGCTGGCGCTTTCGATGCGGCGTTCGCCGGAGCGTTGGAGTTCGACCTGCAACTGCGCCTGATCGAACAGGGTGGCCTGGCGGGCCTGGGTCATGTTGCCGAGCCCCTGCTGATCTGCCAGGCGCAGCCGCTGGAGGACAATCCGGCGCAGCGCGCGGCGTTGTTGCGCCACCTGGCCGCACGCGGTTACACGCAGGCGCAGATTGCCTCGCAATGGCCGGGGCGTTATCAGCTCGACTACGGTCACGAAACGCAGGCCGGAGTGAGCATTCTGCTCGATGCGGGTGACAGCCTGGCCTGCCTGCAACGCTGCGTGGAAAGCCTGCTGGCGCATACCCAGGGCGCCTACGAAATCCTGCTGCTTGATCGCGGCAATCGGGGGCCATTGGGCGACTGGCTGATGGCCATCGCACAGATAGGCGAGCAGCAGTTGCGCGTATTGCGCTACACGTCCGGCACGAGCTACCAGATCGCCTGCAACCAGGCGCAGGGTGAGGCGCGCGGCGAGCTATTGTTGTTGCTCTCGGCCAACACGGTGGTGCTAGATGACGACTGGCTGGCGCAGTTGCTCAATCATGCGCAGCGCCCGGAAGTCGGTATTGTCGGCGCCCGCCTGCTGTCGCCGCAGGGGCGCATCGAACACGCGGGGCTACTGCTGGGTGGCCTCAGCCAGGGGCAGAGGCCGTTCCACGACGAGACGCTGGATGCTTCCGGCTACATGAATCGCCTGCAGGTGGAACAGAATTACGCGGCGCTAAGCGGCGACTGTCTGATGGTTCGCCGTGAACTGTTCGCCGAGCTGGGCGGTTTCGACGAGGGGGAGTTGGGGCGGCGCTGGGCTGATGTAGACTTGTGCCTGCGCGTGCGCCAAGCTGGGCTGCTGGGGGTATGGACGCCGCGTGTGAGTCTGATGCTGGAGGCCAGCGAAGCCCTCACGCCAACATCGGATGAGCAGTCACAGCTGTTCGAACGCTGGCTGCCGCAACTGGCTGATGACCCTGCCTATAATCCGCTGTTCTCCCAGGGACGCCCCTTCCGTCTGGCCGAACTGCCGTTGTCCTGGCGTCCGTTGTCATCCTGGCGCCCGCTACCTGTGGCGCTTGCCTTCATTGCAGACAGTTTCGGTTGTGGCCATTACCGGGTCATCCAGCCATTCCAGGCGCAGCAGAACGCCGGGTTGCTGGACGGCACGCTGGCTACTTCGCTGATGCCGCCGGAGGACGTGCAACGTCTCGACCCGGACGTGCTGCTGTTCCAGCGCCAGGTCAGTGCGCCGCAATTGGAGCATATGGCGCGGCTCAAGCGTTTTTCCCATGCGTTCAAGGTTTACGAACTGGACGACTACCTACCCAACCTGCCGCTGAAGAACCTGCATCGCGAACACATGCCCAGGGACATTCTCAAGTCGCTGCGCCGTGGCTTGGGGCTGGTCGACCGCTTCGTGGTTTCCACCGAGGCGTTGGCGGAAGCCTTTGCCGGCCTGCATAGCGACATCCGCGTGGTGGCAAACCGCCTGCCGCCGCAATGGTGGGACGGACTGCGCGGACAGCGTGTTCGTGGGGGCAAGCCTCGGGTCGGCTGGGCTGGTGGCTCGGGCCATACAGGCGATTTGGCCCTGATTGCCGATGTGGTACGCGAACTGGCTGATGAGGTCGAATGGGTGTTCTTCGGCATGTGCCCGGACAATATCCGACCCTATGTTCATGAGTTCCACCCAGGGGTAGGCATCGAGCGCTACCCGGCAGCCTTGGCCCGTCTGAACCTTGACCTGGCCCTGGCGCCGGTGGAGCAG
This sequence comes from Ectopseudomonas mendocina, assembly GCF_007049795.1. GTDB lineage: Bacteria > Pseudomonadota > Gammaproteobacteria > Pseudomonadales > Pseudomonadaceae > Aquipseudomonas > Aquipseudomonas mendocina_D. The sequence continues at coordinate 162,350 of NZ_SCFY01000014.1, read as the reverse complement.
AACCTGTTCAACGAGTGCAAGAGCAACCTGCGGTTGCTGGAATACGGCGCCTGCGGTTTTCCGGTGATCTGCAGCGATATTCGTTGCTACCAGGGGGATGGCCTGCCGGTCACTCGGGTGAAGAATCGTTTCAAGGACTGGGTCGATGCCATTCGCATGCATCTGAGTGATCTGGACGCCAGTGCGCACCTGGGCGACGAGTTGCAGGCGCAGGTACGTCGCGACTGGATGCTGGAAGGGGGCAATCTGGAGGCGTGGCGCAAGGCTTGGCTACCTGATTGAGCCTGGAGAGCTGGAAAGCTTGCTGCCAAGGAAGCACAGGGAAAAGCCATTTACCGTCACTCCCGGCGGGAGTCCAGAGAAGTAGCCTGGATGAAGTCCGGGGTTGGTTGGCTACTTGCCCCGGATTGCATCCGGGCTACGCGGTTCTCCATCGTCGTTCGTCCATCCATACCGAGCATGTGGGCGACAGCCGGTATGCCTATTTGCCTTCAAGGTTTGCCCGTGATGGTCGATAGCCTGTTCGAGGGATGGCGGTGCTTTTGATGGGGAAGTCAAGGGAGCGGGAAAAAAATTCATCCAGCCCCTAAAGCTTCTGCCACCACCGCCGATACGGAGTACGAATGCGAACTTTATGGGTGCCTGGGTGATGCCCCTCCCAAGGTCGCACACTCAGGCAAACAAGCTCGGTCCGATGGAGGACACACATCATGGCTTTGACCGTCAATACCAACATTGCGTCCCTGAACACTCAGCGCAACCTGAACAACTCGTCCAAGGCTCTGGATACTTCCCTGCAGCGCCTGTCCACCGGTTCGCGCATCAACAGCGCCAAGGACGACGCCGCCGGCCTGCAGATCGCCAACCGTCTGACCAGCCAGATCAATGGCCTGAACGTGGCGGTGAAGAACTCCAACGACGGCATCTCCATGGCGCAGACCGCCGAGGGTGCGTTGGAGCAGTCCACCAACATCCTGCAGCGCATGCGTGATCTGGCCCTGCAATCGGCCAACGGCTCCAACAGCGACGAAGAGCGCAAGGCGCTCGACTCGGAAGTGACCGAGCTGAAGAAGGAACTCAACCGTATCTCCAATACCACCACCTTCGGTGGCAAGAAGCTGCTCGATGGCTCCTTCGAAACGACCACCTTTCAGGTGGGTAGCGCGGCTAACGAAACCATCAGTGTCAAGATCGACGAGATGAGCACTACTTCGCTCAAGGGTGAGTTCTACGAGTCGGAGCTTGCAGGCGCAACTGTTGTTGGCGGTGGTAGCAACACCAGTGCCTTGGCATCCGGCGCCTCGATTTCGGTCAGTATCACCGTCGGTGGCGCTGCAAAAACACTGACCACCTCTGTCAAGTCTGGTGCCGAGGCCAAGGATATCGACCAGGCCGTGGCCAGTGCGATCAACGATGCCAACCTGGGCGTGGGCGCTTTTGTCAAGGACACTGGCGGGCTGGATCTGATGTCCAAGGAAAGTGCAACAGGTGGAAGCGATAACCTTTCTGCACTGAGCTACCTCGTGACGCCTGGTACTGGTTCGGGTGATACCGTTACCGTTGGCACATACACCGCCAACGCTACTGGTCCAACCGAGCTGACCATCGGTGCCGTAGATATCACCTCGGTCGAAGGTTCGCAGAAGGCGATCTTCGCCATTGACCAGGCCATCCAGTCTATCGATTCTCAGCGTGCCGACCTGGGTGCGGTGCAGAACCGCTTCGGCAATACCATCTCCAATCTGCAGAACATCGCGGAGAACGTATCGGCGGCCCGTGGCCGTATCCAGGACACCGACTTCGCTGCGGAAACGGCCAACTTGACCAAGAACCAGATCCTGCAACAGGCTGGTACTGCGATCCTGGCCCAGGCCAACCAGTTGCCGCAGGCCGTACTCAGCCTGCTGGGCTAAGCTAAATAGGCGACAGCGATGGGGGGAAGGGGTAACCTTTCTCCCCATTACCTCATGGCGAGGAAAAATCATGGATATCGGTTCGATAAACGACTGGTTGAACAGCAAGGCGATACCGGCCAGGTCGCAAAGCGGCAATGTGGCCAAGGTTGGCGAGCCTTTGGGACGGGTTGAAGCCTCGAAACCTGCGGACGAAACGGAGGAGCCGGGTACTGCCAGTCCCGAGCGCATTCAGGAAGCGGTCAGCAGCATTCAGGAGCTCGTCCAATCCGTCAGACGGGACATCAATTTTTCCCTGGATGACAGCTCGGGCAGGGTGGTCGTAAAAGTGACCGACACCAAGTCCGGTGACGTGATACGCCAGATTCCTTCCGAAGAGGCCTTGAAGCTGGCGGAAAGTCTGTCCGAGGCGCGCAGCCTGCTGTTTAATGCCCAGGTGTGAGTGTGCTGCGATGTCTTCTGTGTATGAAAGCGGGTTCCACTCGCGAAGTGCGGCGCGCTTCGCGAGTAGAGCCCGTTTATGCGTGCTGGGTGGCACGTTTCTTGATGGACATCCAGAAATGACTATCGAAAGGTCGGCATTGCCGGTTTTCTGACGAGGCAAAAGATATGGCGGGCATTACAGGTATAGGATCCGGGATCGATATCGAGTCGATCGTCAAGGCATCTGTCGCTGCGGAGCGGGCGCCGAAAGAGGCGCAGCTTACCCGTATCAGTACCAAGACCGAGGCTCAGATCACTGCTCTGGGCACCTTGCGCAGTGCGCTGAGCGAGTTTCAAAGCACGCTCAAGGGGCTCAATGATTCAGCTTTGTACAATGCCCGTACGGCTACTTCGTCCGATACCGCTCGATTTACTGCCACTGCGGATAAGGGCGCCCAGGCAGGTAAATACAGTATCGAGGTACTGAGTCTGGCTACCGCCAGCAAGGTATCGACTGGGGCGATCGCGGGAGGGGCGGATGCCTCTTTTGCCCAGGGGGGAACCCTGACCATTGGCCGAGGCGATGAAAGCTTCGATATCGAGGTTGCGGCAGGCGCCAGTCTTCGTGATGTGCGCAGCGCGATCAATGAACAGCTCAAGGAGCAAGGGATCACCGCCAATATCGTCAGTGATCCGGTCGCGGGCACCTCGCGCTTGGTGCTCGCTTCGGATAAGACCGGGGCGGGTCAGGACCTGTCCATCAGCGCCACGACTCAGGACAATGGCGAATCAGGCAATACCCTCGATAACCTGGTGACCGGAGTCACTAGCCAGATTCAGGCCGCCAATGCGCGCATCAAGGTCGATGGGCTGGAAATCGAGAGTGGCAGCAACACGATCAGTGACGTGATCGACGGCGTGACGCTCAACCTGTTGCAGGCCAACCCAGCCAATGCGACTGATCCGAGTCAGACTGACTCCAAGGTGATGACCTTGACCGTTGCCAACAATACGGCTGCGATCAAGAGCAATCTGCAGAAGTTCGTCGACTCCTATAACAAGCTGATTTCCACGACCAGTTCATTGACCAAGATGATTCCAGTCAGCGGTGGTGAGCCGGTGGTGGGCGAGTTGCTGGGGGATTCCAGTGTTCGCAACCTGGTCAATGGTTTACGTCGCGAGATGGGAACCATAGCGTCGGGGGGTGACCTGAAGCTTCTATCCGATCTGGGGATCAGCAGCGACAAGGACGGCAAGCTCAGTGTCGACAGCAAGAAGCTCGATAGTGCGTTGGCGACGAACTACGACGCGGTGGAGGGTTTTCTCACCGGTGAGACTGGTTTGATGGGGCGTATGACCTCGCGCGTGGAGGGTTACACCCAAACCGGCGGTGTGCTGGACGAGCGCGTGAAGGGCCTGAACCAGACCCGTGAGAGCGTCAAGAAGCAGACTGCTGCCCTTGATCTGCGTATGGAGCGCGTACAGGCTCGCCTGTACGCGCAATACAACGCAATGGACAGTCTGGTTGGCCAGTTGAGTCGAACCAGTGACTGGATGAGCAGCGCGCTTTCCAGTCTTCCTGGCGTCGTGAAAAAGGATAGCTAAGGTATGAGCAGGCCTATCGATACATACCGGCAGGTCAATACCAGCCAGGAAGTTTCTCAATACCGTGCGGTGCAGATGCTGCTCAATGGCGCGCTGGAGCGTGTGCGTCTGGCGCGCTTGGCGCAATCTGAGGGCAACAATGAGGTACGTGGCGTGGCGGTGGGCGGTACGCTGACCATTCTTGGTGTGTTGCAGGCTAGCTTGGACAAAGCCGCTGGCGGCGAAATCGCCGAGAATCTAGATGCGCTGTATGACTACATGACTCGCCGCCTGGCCGGCGTGGCTGTCGAGCGTGAGGTGCAAGGCCTTGATGAGGTCGAAGCCCTGCTGGTCCAGATCAAAGGGGCTTGGGATGCCATTGGCGCCGAGGTCGAGCCGGCGGGCGCCTGAGGCCTATTTTGTGTGGCGCTCTCTAAAGCTTTGCTGACTGGCGCCGATACCTAAGTATCAGCCAATCAGCATAGCGAGATCGACCATGTATGCATCGTCGGCCCTTAAGCAGTATCAAAGCGTAAACACCCAGGCACGTGTCGTCGATGCCAGCCCCCATCGCCTGATCCAGATGTTGCTGGAAGGTGGCCTGACCCGCATCGCCCAGGCGCGTGGCGCCATGGAGCGCGGTCAGACTGCACTGAAGGGTGAGTTAATCGGCAAGAGCATTGCCATCGTCGCCGGGTTGCGTGATAGCCTGGATCTTCAGCAGGGCGGTGAATTGGCTGGTAACCTCGACGGCCTGTACGAATATATGATCGCTCGCCTGACAGAGGCCAATATCAGCAACGAACCTACAGTGCTCGAAGAGGTTGCGGGTCTGTTGCGTGATATCAAGGCCGGTTGGGATGCCATCGCTCAGTAACGAGCGAGTAGCGGAGGAGAAACGGATGAGTTCATTTGTCCAGCGTTTGGAAGCGACCGGTTCTGCCCTGCGCGATGCTCTGGCCAAACAGGACTGGGCCGCTATTGGCGAGCTCGATCTGCAATGCCGCATGGTAGTCGATGCGGCTATGGTCGATAGCAATGACGAAGAAGATCTGCGCAGTGGCCTGGAAAATCTGCTGTCACTGTACCGTGAGTTGGTGACCGTTTGTCAGACCGAGCAGCAGCGTCTTGCTGGTGAATTGGTGCAGCTCAATCAGGCCCGCCAGGGCGCCAAGGTTTATCAGCTTTTCGGCTGATAACCTGATGTTTACCGAGTTTAGCCAGTAGGTTCGGCTCGGTTGCCCCTCTCTGCGCTTGCGCTTCTCTTGCTTTTTTATCGGCTGCCACTACCCGGCTCTGCAAACAGCTGCTTAGCTAATTCCGTTGGCGGGCGAAAAAGTTACGCCATAAAATTGACTGGCTTCAATTTTTTGACTTTACTAGTGGCTAATTGCCGGCGCGCGTCGAAGATCTGGCGTGCGATTTCCCTCACCTCTCGGGTCAGACAAGCACAAGATGTGGCGTGAAACCAAAATCCTGTTGATCGATGACAATGCTGCGCGCCGCCACGAGTTGGCGATCATTCTGAGTTTTCTCGGGGAGGAGCATCTGGCCTGTACCAGCCAAGACTGGCGCAACGCCGTGGCCGAACTCGCTTCCAGTCGCGAAGTGCTCAGCGTCTTGCTGGGCGATGTCGAGGCCAAGGGTGGGGCGCTCGAGCTGACCAAGCAGATTGCTGGCTGGGATGAGTTCCTGCCGTTATTGACGGTCGGCGACTCCAGTATCGTCGAGTGGCCGGAGGATTTGCGCAGGCGTGTATTGGCCAGCCTGGAAACTCCGCTCAGCTACAACAAGCTGCTCGATTCGCTGCATCGTGCCCAGGTCTATCGCGAGATGTACGACCAGGCTCGTGATCGTGGGCGGCAGCGCGAGCCCAACCTGTTCCGCAGTCTGGTCGGCACCAGTCGTGCGATCCAGCAAGTGCGGCAGATGATGCGGCAAGTTGCCGATACCGAGGCCAGTGTGTTGATCCTCGGTGAGTCCGGAACCGGCAAGGAAGTGGTGGCGCGCAATCTGCATTACCACTCCAAGCGTCGCGAGGCACCGTTCGTGCCGGTCAACTGCGGCGCGATTCCGGCCGAGTTGCTGGAGAGCGAGTTGTTCGGTCATGAGAAGGGCGCCTTCACCGGCGCTATCACTAGCCGGGCAGGGCGCTTCGAACTGGCCAATGGCGGTACGCTGTTCCTCGATGAGATCGGTGACATGCCGCTGCCGATGCAGGTCAAGCTGCTGCGCGTGCTGCAGGAGCGCACCTTCGAGCGTGTCGGTAGCAACAAGACACAGACTGCCGATGTGCGCATCATCGCTGCCACGCACAAGAATCTGGAGAAGATGATCGAGGACGGCAGCTTCCGCGAGGATCTGTATTACCGCCTCAACGTCTTCCCCATCGAGATGGCGCCGCTGCGTGAGCGTATCGAAGATATCCCGCTGCTGATGAACGAGCTGATTTCGCGCATGGAGCACGAGAAGCGCGGCTCCATTCGTTTCAACTCAGCTTCCATCATGTCGCTGTGCCGCCACGATTGGGCAGGCAACGTGCGTGAGCTAGCCAACCTGGTGGAGCGCATGGCGATCATGCATCCCTACGGTGTGATCGGGGTGGGCGAGTTGCCGAAGAAATTTCGTCATGTCGATGACGAAGATGAGCAGCTTGCAGCCAGCTTGCGCGATGAAATGGAAGAGCGCGCTGCGATCATGGCAGGTCTACCGGGCCTCGATACGCCAGCCATGCTGCCGCCGGAGGGGCTGGATCTGAAGGACTACCTTGGTAACCTGGAGCAGGGACTGATTCAGCAAGCGCTGGATGATGCAGGTGGCGTGGTTGCGCGCGCTGCTGAGCGCCTGCGAATTCGCCGTACCACGCTGGTCGAGAAGATGCGCAAGTACGGCATGAGCCGCCGCGAAGAGGATGGCCAGGACGAGGATTGATCCAGCAACCTCGCGTCAAACAGCACAAAGAAAGCCGGAGCTTTGACGCAAGCTCCGGCTTTGTTTTTTCAAGTGCTTGATAAATAAGGATAAAAAAGTAGGCACGGGGATTGCTAAAGCTCTTGTATCTGACCGTCTTCTGACGGTACGTCGTACGAGAGAAGCAGATGGAAGCTAACCGTCGTCCTACCGAGTCAGCCGAGCCAAACGGCTCTGCACCGCTCGAACAAGCCAGCCGCGCGGGACTGGAGCAGGCCTTTGCCCTGTTCAATCAGATGTCCAATCAGCTCAGCGAGTCCTACAGCCTGCTTGAGGCGCGGGTCAATGAGCTGAAGGGGCAACTGGCGCTGGTCAGTGCACAGCGCATGCAGGAACTGGCGGAGAAGGAGCGCCTGGCCCATCGCCTGCAAAGCCTGCTGGATCTGTTGCCTGGCGGTGTGATCGTCATCGACGGTCAGGGCGTCGTGCGCGAGGCCAACCCCGTCGCGCGAGCGCTGCTAGGCCAGCCCTTGGTGGGTATGCTCTGGCGCCAGGTTATCGCTCGCAACTTCGCGCCACGCGAAGACGATGGTCATGAAATTTCCATGCGCGACGGCCGCCGTCTATCTATCGCAACGCGTTCCCTGCACGGGGAGCCGGGGCAGCTTGTGCTGCTGACCGACCTGACGGAAACCCGTCGCCTGCAGGATCAGCTTTCTCGCCATGAACGGCTATCGGCGCTGGGGCGCATGGTCGCTTCTCTGGCCCATCAGATCCGCACACCACTTTCAGCTGCGTTGCTCTACGCAAGCCACCTCAATGAACAGGTGCTGCCGGCCGAACAGCAGCAGCGCTTCGCCGGGCGTTTGAAGGAGCGGTTGCACGAGCTGGAAAATCAGGTGCGCGACATGCTGATCTTTGCCCGTGGCGAGCTGCCGTTGCCGGATCGTCTGTCGCCGCCTGTCTTGTTCGACGCGCTACGTGCGGCTGCCGATGTGCACGTGGGTGATATGGCTGTGCGCTGGCAGTGCGATGTGCGTGACGGCGAACTGCTGTGCAACCGCGATACGTTGGTCGGCACCGTGCTCAACCTGATCGATAACGCCATACAAGCGGCCGGGCGCGATGCGCGTCTGAAGGTTCATCTTTACCGCCGCGACAACCAGTTGCGCCTGTGCGTCAGTGACAACGGGCCCGGCATGAGTCAGGAAACCCTGGCGCGCCTGGGTGAGCCGTTTTTCACCACCAAGACTACCGGGACCGGCCTCGGCCTGGCCGTGGTCAAGGCTGTGGCACGCGCCCACCAGGGCCAGTTGCTGCTGCAATCGCATGCGGGTCGTGGTACCTGCGCCATCGTTTCTCTGCCGCTGCTTGATGCGGCGTCTCACTCGAATCAGGAGTAACCCATGGCTGCCAAAGTCCTGCTGGTTGAAGACGATCGCGCGCTGCGCGAAGCCCTGGCCGATACCCTGTGCCTGGGCGGACATGATTATCGAGTCGTCGATTGCGCCGAGGCGGCCTTGGTCGCGTTGACCGAAGAGCCGTTCGGGCTGGTGGTTAGCGACGTCAACATGCCGGGTATGGATGGTCATCAACTGCTGGCGAAGATCCGTAGTTGTTATCCGCAACTGCCGGTATTGCTGATGACGGCTTTTGGCGCGGTAGAGAGGGCGGTAGATGCCATTCGTCAGGGCGCCGCTGATTATCTGGTCAAGCCGTTCGAGCCGCGCACGCTGCTGGAACTGGTGGCCAAGCACGCTCTCGGTAAATTGACGGCGGGGGATCGCGATGGTCCGGTAGCGCTCGAGCCGGCCAGCGTGCAGCTGCTGGAGTTGGCGTCACGCGTGGCGCAGAGTGATTCGACGGTGATGATCACGGGTGAGTCGGGGACCGGTAAGGAGGTGCTGGCGCGTTATATCCATCAGCAGTCGCCGCGCGCCTCTGGGCCTTTCATCGCCATCAACTGTGCGGCGATTCCCGACAACATGCTTGAGGCTACTTTGTTCGGGCATGAGAAGGGCGCGTTCACCGGTGCGATCACCGCTCAGCCGGGCAAGTTCGAGCTGGCCGATGGCGGGACCATCCTGCTCGACGAGATTTCCGAAATGCCGCTGGGGCTGCAGGCCAAGTTGCTGCGTGTGCTGCAGGAGCGTGAGGTGGAACGGGTCGGGGCGCGCAAGCCAATCAACTTGGATATTCGCGTGCTGGCCACCAGCAACCGTGACTTGGCTAGCGAGGTTGCCGCAGGACGCTTCCGCGAGGACCTCTATTATCGACTGTCGGTCTTCCCCTTGGCCTGGCGGCCGTTGCGCGAAAGGCCTGCCGATATTCTGCCGCTGGCCGAGCGGCTGCTGGCCAAGCACGTCAAAAAAATGAATCAGGTGCCGGTGCGTCTGTCCGAGTCGGCTGCGCAGAGCCTGGTGCAGCATCAGTGGCCGGGCAACGTGCGTGAGCTGGACAACGCCATTCAGCGCGCACTGATCCTGCAGCAGGGCGGGGTGATTCAGGCGCAGGATCTATGCCTGCACGCACCCATAGGTCAGACGGTGCAGAGCGCCGCGCCGCGCCTGGCAGTCGTAACAAACGTCGCGCCGCCAGTGGTGCAACCGGCCGAGCCGCCGGCTGCGGTGGATTCCGGCGCACTGGGCGAGGACCTTCGTCGTCGTGAGTTTCAGGTCATCATCGACACCCTGCGTGCCGAGCGCGGCCGCCGCAAGGAGGCCGCCGAACGCCTGGGGATCAGCCCGCGCACCCTACGATACAAGCTGGCGCAGATGCGAGATGCCGGGATGGATGTCGAGGCTTATCTGTACGCCAGTTAATGTTGCTGTGCTGAAGGGGATGCGACGGAGGGGGGCGCTGCCTGGGTTCCCGCCTTCGCGGGAATGACCTCGAATGATCCATCGCCGTCATCCCCGCGAAGGCGCAGCTACCGTCATCCCCGCGAAGGCAGGGATCCAGCCGCGGTGCTAAGGTTGTCCTGGCTTGTAGGAGCGATTTTTTCGTTCGGGCCTAAATCGATCGATGAATAGGCCTTCATACCTATGGAGGGCCCAATCTGCAAAGGACTGCAGCATGAAACAACCCGCCGTTTACATTATGGCCAGTCAGCGTAATGGCACGCTCTATACCGGAGTTACAGCGGATCTGCTGCAGCGTGTCTGGCAGCATAGAGAGGGAGCCGTTGAGGGCTTTACACTCCGCTATGGAGTGAAGTTGCTGGTGTGGTACGAGCAGCATGAAAGTATGAGTGGCGCGATAGCCAGGGAGAAGACGATCAAGAAATGGAATCGTGCCTGGAAGCTGCGCCTGATCGAAGAGCGAAATCCGCAATGGCGCGATCTTTGGTCAGAGATTGTTGGTGATTCTTCTCTTGCTGCTGGGTCCCCGCCTTCGCGGGGATGACGGTGGCTACCCCATCTATCTGCGTGTTCCCGATCTGATTCCCATAAGCCGCTTTGTTGGCACCCTTGTTGCAAATACCCCTGCATAGCGCCGCTAGTGTCAAAAAGCGGGCAGTGGAGGAAGTCATGAGCCAAGGTGTCGAATTCAATCGCTTGATGCTGGAAATGCGTTCCATGCAGGCTGAGGCCATGGCGCGTCAGAAGCCTGCTGCTAGCGAGCCAGTGCAAGGGGCGCCGAGTTTCTCGGAAATGCTCGGCCAGGCGGTGAATAAGGTCAACGAGACCCAGCAGGCTTCCAATAAACTGGCGACCGCATTCGAGATGGGGCAGAGCGGGGTCGATCTCACCGATGTGATGATCGCCTCGCAGAAAGCCAGCGTATCCTTCCAGGCCATGACCCAGGTGCGTAACAAGCTGGTCCAGGCTTATCAAGACATCATGCAGATGCCGGTCTGAGGGTTGATTCATGGCTGAAGCAGTAGTAGCAAACGTACCGGCCAAGGCCGAGTCAGGCGAGCCGAAGAAGCCCCTGCTGGGCCTTAGCTTCCTGGAAAATCTCGCCGAGATGTCGGTGCTGCGTCAGCTCGGCCTGTTGGTCGGTCTGGCTGCCAGCGTGGCTATCGGTTTTGCCGTGGTGCTCTGGTCGCAGCAGCCGGACTATCGCCCGCTCTATGGCAGCCTCAATGGAATGGACGCCACTCAGGTGGTGGAAACCCTCAACGCTGCGGGTATCAACTACACCGTCGAGCCCAACTCCGGCGCGTTGCTGGTCAAGGCCGACGATCTGAGCCGTGCGCGTATGCGCCTGGCTGCCGCTGGCGTGGCGCCGACCGATAACAGCGTCGGTTTTGAAATTCTCGACCGTGAGCAGGGTCTGGGTACCAGTCAGTTCATGGAGGCAACCCGTTATCGCCGCGGCCTTGAAGGCGAGTTGGCGCGCACGGTGGCCAGCCTCAATAACGTCAAAGCAGCGCGCGTGCATCTGGCGATGCCCAAGGCTTCCGTTTTCGTACGTGACGAGCGTAAGCCGTCTGCCTCGGTGCTTGTCGAGCTTTACCCGGGACGTGGGTTGGAGCCCAGTCAGGTCATGGCGATCGTCAATCTGGTGGCGACCAGTGTGCCTGAGCTGGACAAGGGTCAAGTCACTGTTGTCGACCAGAAGGGTAATCTGCTTTCCGATCAGCAGGAGCTGTCCGAGCTGACCATGGCTGGCAAGCAGTTCGACTACACCCGCCGTATGGAAACGCTGTTCACCCAGCGTGTGCACAACATTTTGCAGCCGGTGCTGGGCACAGGTCGCTACAAGGCCGAAGTGTCGGCTGATGTGGATTTCAGCTCGGTTGAATCCACTTCCGAAATGTTCAATCCGGATCAACCCGCGCTGCGCAGTGAGCAACAGGTCAACGAGCAGCGTCAGAGCAGTCTGCCGCCGCAAGGCGTGCCGGGCGCGCTGTCCAATCAACCACCGGGCCCGGCTGCCGCTCCGCAGCAGGCTGCAGGCGCTGCCGCTCCGGCCGGTCCGATAGCGGCTGGTCAGCCGCTGGTCGATGCCAACGGTCAGCAGATCATGGATCCGGCCACCGGCCAGCCGATGCTCGCCCCGTATCCGGCCGACAAGCGTGAGCAGTCCACCCGTAATTTCGAGCTGGACCGTTCCATCAGCTACACCCGTCAGCAGCAGGGGCGCCTGCGTCGTCTGTCGGTGGCGGTGGTGGTGGACGACCAGGTACGTGTCGACCCGGCCACCGGCGAAAGCAGCCGGGTGCCTTGGACCGCCGATGACCTGGCGCGCTTCACTCGTCTGGTTCAGGATTCGGTGGGCTTCGATGCCAGTCGCGGCGATAGCGTCAGCGTGATCAACACGGCGTTCACCGCGTCGATGGGCGAAGAAATTCCGGATATTCCGTTCTACACCCAGCCCTGGTTCTGGGACATCGTCAAGCAGGTGCTTGGCGTCCTGTTCATCCTGGTGCTGGTGTTCGGCGTGTTGCGTCCGGTGCTCAACAACATCACCGGCGGTGGCAGGGGCAAGGAGCTGGCAGGCTCCGGTGATGTGGAGCTTGGCTCGATGGCAGGTCTGGATGGTGAGCTGTCCGATGACCGTGTCAGCCTTGGCGGCCCGCAGAGCATCATGTTGCCTAGCCCTAGTGAGGGGTATGATGCGCAACTGAACGCTATCAAGAGCCTAGTGGCGGAAGACCCTGGCCGCGTCGCCCAGGTCGTGAAAGAGTGGATCAACGCCGATGAGTGACAATCGCACTGCTACCAAGCTGAACAAGGTCGACAAGGCCGCGATTCTGCTGCTTTCGCTGGGCGAAACCGATGCCGCGCAGGTGTTGCGTCACCTCGGGCCGAAAGAGGTGCAGCGCGTCGGTGTGGCCATGGCTGGCATGCGTAACATTCATCGCGAGCAGGTCGAGCAGGTAATGGCCGAGTTCGTCGATATCGTCGGCGACCAGACCAGCCTCGGCGTAGGTTCCGATGCCTACATTCGCAAGATGCTCACCTCTGCGCTGGGTGAGGACAAGGCTGGTAATCTGATCGACCGCATCCTGCTGGGCGGCAGCACCAGTGGCCTGGACAGCCTCAAGTGGATGGAGCCGCGTGCTGTTGCCGACGTGATTCGCTACGAGCACCCGCAGATCCAGGCCATCGTCGTCGCCTATCTCGATCCTGACCAGGCCGGCGAAGTGCTCAGCCATTTCGACCACAAGGTGCGCCTGGACATCATCCTGCGCGTGTCCTCGCTCAATACCGTGCAACCGTCCGCGCTCAGGGAACTCAACCAGATCCTGGAGAAGCAGTTCTCCGGCAGCGCCAACACCACGCGCGCCGCCATGGGCGGCGTCAAGCGTGCGGCGGACATCATGAACTTCCTCGACAGCTCGGTGGAAGGTCAACTGATGGACTCCATCCGCGAAGTGGACGAAGACCTGTCGACACAGATCGAAGACCTCATGTTCGTTTTCGACAACCTGGCCGATGTCGACGACCGTGGCATCCAGGCGCTGATGCGCGAGGTCTCGTCCGAGGTGCTGGTACTGGCGCTCAAGGGGGCCGACGAGGCGATCAAGGACAAGGTCTTCAAGAACATGTCCAAACGTGCGGCCGAGCTGCTGCGTGACGACCTGGAGGCCAAGGGGCCGGTGCGCGTCAGCGATGTCGAAGGGGCGCAGAAGGAAATTCTCACCATCGCCCGGCGCATGGCCGAAGCCGGAGAGATCGTGCTTGGCGGCAAGGGTGGCGAGGAGATGGTTTGACAGGGTCTATTCCCGTTTCGCCACGGCCGCGCCGGAGCCAGTTTTTGCGCGGGGCAAGGCATGAGGAGAGAAGTTTGGTCATTCCAAATGAGCGACGAATAACGCCGCAGCGCGCAAAAACTGGCCCGGCCCTCCGGGTTGCGCGGCAAATGGCGCCATGCTGTGTTGCGGGACTTGGCAAGGGAGCAACCATTCCCTGCGTCCCGCGCCTTGCCTGGCGCCATTTGGCGCAGCAACGCGGCTCGCGTCGAAACGAGAATAGACCCTGATGGCTGCCAAGGAGCCTGAGAGCGAGCTGATTCGCGCCAAGGATCTCGGCACGTTCGATCGCTGGGCGCTGCCCAGCTTCGACGCGCCGGGTGACGAACCGGCAGAAGCCGAGGCCGCTGCTGAAGAACATATGCAGCCTCCAGCTGAATCCGAGCAGCAGGACGCCGCACAGGTCGAAGAGGTCGCACTCGAAGATGTCAAACCACTGACGCTCGATGAACTCGAAGCCATTCGCCAGGATGCCTATAACGAAGGCTTCGCCACGGGCGAGAAGGACGGCTTTCACGCTGGCCAGATCAAAGCCAAGCAAGAGGCCGACGCGGCCTTGGCGCTGAAGGTCGGCAGCCTGGAAAAACTCATGACGCAGTTGCTCGAGCCGATTGCCGAGCAGGATCAGCAAATGGAAGTGGCCATGGTGCGCCTGGTCAGCCATATGGTGCGCGAGGTGATTCAGCGCGAGCTGAAAACCGATTCCAGCCAGATTCGTCAGGTCCTGCGCGAGGCGCTCAAGCTGCTGCCGATGGGGGCGGACAACGTCCGTATTCAGGTCAACCCGCAGGACTTCGAAACGATCAAGGCGCTACGCGAGCGTCACGAGGAGAGCTGGCGCATTCTCGAGGACGACAGCCTGCTGCCTGGCGGCTGCCGCATCGAGTCGGAACACAGCCAGATCGACGCCAGCGTCGAGACGCGCATGGCGCAGGCACTCAAGCAATTGTTCGAACAGCAGCGTGCGCAGAGTACCCAGCCGCCGGAAGCGGACATCAATCTGGACCTGGATCGCGACGATGCGCGTTGATCGCGTGAGCTTTGCCCGGCGTCTGGAGGGCTACAGCGATGCGATCAGCTTGCCCAGCCAGCCCATACTTGAAGGCCGCCTGTTACGCATGGTGGGTCTTACCCTGGAGGCTGAAGGGCTGCGCGCAGCCATAGGCAGTCGCTGCCTGGTCATCAACGAAGACAGCTACCATCCGGTTCAGGTCGAGGCCGAGGTGATGGGTTTCTCCGGGGGCAAGATCTATCTGATGCCGGCGGGCAGTCTGGCTGGTATTGCGCCTGGCGCACGCGTGGTGCCGCTACCCGATGCCGGGCGTTTGCCCATGGGCATGTCCATGCTGGGCCGAGTGCTCGACGGCACCGGCCGCGCCCTGGATGGCAAGGGCGGGATGAAGGCCGAGGACTGGGTGCCGATGGATGGCCCTGCCATCAACCCGCTCAACCGCGATCCCATCAGCCAGCCCCTGGACGTTGGTATTCGTTCGATTAATGGCTTGCTCACCGTAGGGCGTGGCCAGCGCTTGGGCTTGTTCGCCGGTACCGGCGTGGGCAAGTCCGTGTTGCTGGGCATGATGACCCGGTTCACCGAGGCCGAAATTATCGTGGTTGGCCTGATCGGTGAGCGCGGGCGTGAGGTCAAGGAGTTCATCGACGAGATCCTCGGCGAGGAAGGCCTCAAGCGTTCTGTGGTGGTCGCTTCGCCGGCCGACGAGGCGCCGTTGATGCGTCTGCGCGCCGCGCAGTACTGCACGCGCATCGCCGAGTACTTCCGTGACAAGGGCAAGAACGTTCTGCTGTTGATGGATTCGCTGACCCGCTATGCCCAGGCCCAACGCGAAATCGCCCTGGCCATTGGTGAGCCGCCAGCGACCAAGGGCTACCCACCGTCGGTATTCGCCAAGCTGCCCAAACTGGTCGAGCGTGCCGGCAACGCCGAAGCCGGCGGCGGTTCGATCACCGCGTTCTACACCGTATTGAGTGAGGGGGATGACCAGCAGGACCCCATCGCCGATGCTGCACGTGGTGTGCTCGACGGGCACTTCGTCCTGTCCCGGCGCCTGGCCGAGGAAGGGCACTATCCCGCTATCGATATCGAGTCCTCGATCAGCCGGGTCATGCCGCAGGTGGTTCCGCCCGAGCAGCTCAAGCAGGCGCAGCGTTTCAAGCAGTTGTGGTCGCGCTATCAACAGAGTCGCGATCTGATCAGTGTCGGTGCCTATGTTCCGGGCGGCGACGCGGATACCGATCAGGCCATCGCCCGTCAGCCGGTCATGGCTCAGTACCTGCGTCAGGGCCTCGACGAGAACGTGTCAATGGCGCAGAGCCGCGAGCAGCTGGCCGGGGTGTTGGGACAGTGACCTGTTGCAGTAGGGCGGGTGTAACCCGCCAGGGCGATCTGGCGGGTTGCACCCGCCCTACGGGGCGCGGATGAGCCTGAGCCGCGCAAAGCGTCTGCAGCCGGTCGTCGAGATGGCAGAAAAGGCCGAGCGCGAGGCCGCGCGCCAGCTCGGGCATTGCCAAGGGCTGGTGGGGCAGGCCGAGGCCAAGCTGGGCGAGCTGGAGCGTTTTCGTGGCGACTACCAGCAGCAGTGGATCAGTGAGGGCAGCAAGGGCGTTTCCGGCCAGTGGCTGATGAACTACCAGCGCTTTTTGTCACAGCTTGAAACCGCGGTCGGCCAGCAGCAGCAAAGTCTGGAGTGGCACCGCGCCAATCTGGAAAAGGTGCGTGCTGTTTGGCAGCAGCGCTATGCGCGTCTCGAGGGTCTGCGCAAACTGGTCCAGCGCTACATTGACGAAGCCCGATTGGCCGAGGACAAGCGCGAACAAAAACTGCTCGACGAGCTGGCGCAGCGCTTGATAGACCGTGGCGAGCCCTGAATAGAGGTTGTTTCGTCGCCGGCCAAATGCTACACCTTCAGACGTAAATTGCCCTATCTGGCAGAGTCTCGACAAAGGAGTAGACATGGCCATTACCTCGCAGCCCTCGGCAGATGGGCAAGAGCTGACCATTGTGATTCGAGGACGCTTCGACTTCGCCTCCCACCAGGAATTTCGTGACGCCTATGAGCGCGTCAGCGTGACGCCCAAGCGCTATCAGGTCGACCTGCGTGAAACCAGTTATCTGGATAGCTCGGCACTGGGGATGCTGCTGCTCTTGCGCGATCACGCAGGAGGCGATTCGGCGCAGATTAGCCTGCTCAACTGCAGCAGTGACGTGCGCAAGATCCTCGCCATCTCCAACTTCGAGCAGTTGTTCAAGATTAGCTGAGCATGCCTGAGCGTCTTGCGATCCTGATTGCCGAGGACAACGCAGCCGACCGCATGCTGTTGTCCACCATCGTCAGTCGTCAGGGGCACCGCGTACTGACCGCCAGCAATGGTCTTGAGGCTGTCGCCCTGTTCGAGCAGGAGCGTCCGCATCTGGTCCTGATGGATGCGCTGATGCCGGTGATGGATGGCTTCGAGGCGGCGCGGCGGATCAAGGATCAGGCCGGCGAGGCGCTGGTGCCGATCATCTTTCTCACCTCGCTGACCGAGGGCGAGGCGCTGGTGCGCTGCCTGGAGGCCGGTGGCGACGACTTTCTCGCCAAGCCCTATAACCTGGTGATACTCGAGGCCAAGATCGGGGCCATGGACCGCCTGCGCCGTCTGCACGATACGGTATTGCAGCAGCGCGACTTGATCGCCCTGCACAACGAGCACCTGCTGCACGAGCAACGCGTAGCCAAGGCGGTATTCGACAAGGTGGCACATTCCGGCTGCCTGGATGCGCCAAACATCCGCTACATGCAGTCGCCTTATGCGCTGTTCAACGGTGATTTGTTACTGGCAGCCTACAAGCCGTCAGGCGGCATGCACGTGATGCTGGGTGATTTCACCGGTCATGGTTTGCCGGCGGCTATTGGCGCTATGCCGCTGGCCGAGGTGTTCTATGGCATGACCGCCAAAGGCCATGCGCTCGCCGAGATCCTTCGCGAGATCAACGCCAAGCTAAAGCGCATCCTGCCGGTTGGGGTGTTCTGCTGCGCCACCTTGCTCAACATCAGCAGCAAGCGCGGGCTACTCGAGGTGTGGAATGGCGGGCTGCCGGATGGCTATCTGCTGCATGCTGATGGCTGTCCGCGTCAGTCATTGGTATCTCGCCATCTGCCGCTGGGGATTCTGGAGCCTGCGGCGTTCAGTGACCGTTGCGAGGTCTATCCGCTAGCGCCAGGGGATCGCATCTTTCTGCTTAGCGACGGGGTACTCGAGGCCAGTGACCAGCACGGCCAGTTGTTCGGCGAGGAACGCCTGCTCCGGCTGTTGGAGGCCAATCGGCAGCCGCAGGCCTTGTTCGAGGAAATCCAGCAGGCGCTGGTGGCGTTCCGCGGGGAACAGCAGGACGATGTCAGCATGGTCCAGGTCGGGCTTGTCGAAGACGACGAGCGCCCCCGGCCGCTGGCTTTTGCCGATAGCGGCCAGGGCAGCGTGATGGACTGGTCGGCCAGTTTCGAGTTTCGAGCGCTGAGCCTGCGCCATTTCAATCCGCTGCCATTCTTGTTGCAGCTGCTGCTGGACGTACGGGCGTTGCGACCGCGTGGCGGCGAGCTGTATACCGTGCTCGCCGAGCTCTATTCCAATGCGTTGGAGCATGGCGTGATGGGGCTGGATTCCTCGCTCAAGCAGGATGCCAGCGGCTTTGCCGAGTACTACCGAGAGCGGCGTTTGCGTCTGGCGTCATTACACGATGGCTATGTGCGCTTTCACCTGCAGATGCTCCCTGAGGGAAATGGCGGCCGCCTTATCGTCGGGATAGAGGACAGCGGGCCAGGTTTCGATCCAGACAATGTCGTGACAATGCGAGATGACGCGCTTTGCGGGCGCGGTCTGGCGCTGGTCCGTGAGCTGAGCGACGGTTTTGGTTGCGGCCCCGACGGACGAGGCGTCAGCGTGGAGTTTTGCTGGTCCGCTGAGGCATAATCTGGGCCTTGATGTTCAGGGAGTGACCCGGTGTCCGATATCCATCTCGACGATGCCGTCCTGGCGGCGCTGCAGGACGTTATGGAAGACGAGTACCCGATTCTGCTCGATACCTTCGTTGCCGATTCCGAACAGCGTTTGCGCCTGCTGCATCAGGCGCAGATCGAGGATGATGCGCAGGGGCTGCGACTGGCTGCGCACAGCTTCAAGGGCAGTTGCAGCAACATGGGTGCGGTACTGTTGGCCAGCCTGTGCAAGGAACTCGAGGACGCCGGTCGGCGCGAGGCACTGGACCTGGCCCCGGCGCTGATCGAGCAGGTCGAGCGTGAATTCGCCATCGTGCGCATCCTGTTCAAATCCGAGCGCCAGCGTTACCGCCTCTGATGCCTTTTCACGAGTTGGCCCGTCCTTTGCTCTGATCCCGTCACGACCCATCAGACGGAGAGCGTCCATGTCCGCGTTGCCCGACCTAAGCTTGCAGGCTACGCCTGAGGTGAAGAGCAAAGCGAAGCAACCGGCCAAAGCGCCGGAACCCAGCAAGAACGGTGCTTCCAGCTTTGCCGATATGTATGCCAAGGAGCGTCAGGCCAAGCCTGGCGAGCGTACTGGCAGTACCGATAAATCAAGCC
Organism: Ectopseudomonas mendocina; assembly: GCF_007049795.1. Classification (GTDB taxonomy): domain Bacteria; phylum Pseudomonadota; class Gammaproteobacteria; order Pseudomonadales; family Pseudomonadaceae; genus Aquipseudomonas; species Aquipseudomonas mendocina_D. Next base: position 143,220 of record NZ_SCFY01000014.1, on the reverse strand, counting down.
AGGAGCAGAAGCCTGCTGCTTCTTCAGGAGCGGCTGACACTGCTTCTTCTGCCGCCGAGCAGCCCTCGGTTGCCGCCCCCGGCAATTCCTTGCCGACCCAGGAGGGCGTTGAAGAAGAGCTCGACCCGTTGTTGGCGATGGCACTGGGCGGTATCCAGGTGCCAGTAGAGGATGCTGCGGTCACCCAGGACTCGCCGGAGTTGCCGGCGCTGGTGATCACCGGTGCCAATGCCAGTGCTGCGGATACTGCCGAGCCAGTGCTGGAGGAAGATGTTCTCGATCCGCTGGCGCAGCTCAAGCAGCCGGCAGAAGAAGCGGGCAAGGCGCAGTTGTCGCAAGACGCTGCGATCAAGAGCACGCGGGTGGCGACCAGCACGGACTTCGCTGCGGCCATGTCCGCTATGGGCAAGGGGGAGGAGTCGGCCGAGAGCTCTGACGAGTCGGTGCTGGACCTGCCGCTGGAAAGCCTGGCCAAGGATGCCCTGGAAAGCCTCAAGGACAGCGTTCAGCTCAATCGCCCGGATCAGTTCGTCAGCAAGCTCAATGCGCTGACGCAGGCGCTCAATCATCAGGTCGGTGCCGCCCAGCGCATGCCGCTGGTGCCCGGCCAGCCGGTGGCCATGCATCAGGGGGGCTGGAGCGAGGCGGTTGTCGATCGCGTCATGTGGTTGTCCAGTCAGAACCTCAAGTCGGCTGAAATTCAACTGGACCCGGCGGAGTTGGGGCGTCTTGAGGTGCGGGTGAACCTGTCCCAGGATCAGGCCCAGGTGACGTTTGCCAGCCCCAATGCCGGGGTGCGCGAAGCGCTGGAAGGGCAGATGCATCGCTTGCGTGAGCTGTTCGCGCAGCAAGGCATGAATCTGGCCGATGCCAACGTTTCCGATCAGTCGCTTAACCGCGGCTGGCAGGGGCAGGGCGAGGGCGGTCGTGGTGGTTCTGGCTCGCGTGATGATCTGCTAGCCAGTGACGAGCTGCAGCCGGGCGTCCATCAGGAAGTGCGCAGTGAGCGTTTGACCTCTGGCCGCGGGCTGGTCGACTACTACGCATAAGTGGGGCTCAAGCGCTGAGCAATGCCCGATTATCGGTGTTCCTCCGCTAGACTTGTATTCGCCCGGGTTGCCGAAAGGTGCCCGGGCGAATGCATTTTGGGTGACAGCAAGTAGCTGGCGCTGTTAAATCCGCGCCCAGAGTTAGACAAGCCTGCTCATATGCTGGCATAACACTTGCTCTTAACCCTTTGAATGCGGAAAGAACTCCGATAGTGACGGATTATTGGCATGGCTAAGAAAGAAGCGGCACCGGCTGCCGACGGACAACCCGCCGGCAAGAGCAAGCTCAAACTCATCATCCTGATTGTGGTGGGTCTGCTGCTGGCCGTTGGCCTTTCCGTGGGCGGTACCTGGTTCATTCTCAGCAAGGGTGACAAGAGCGAGGAGGCCAAGCCGGCAGAGGCTGCGGCATCGGCGGCGCCAGTGCGCCAGCCAGCTGTCTATCAGGACCTGATGCCAGCCTTCGTGGTCAACTTCAATTACCAGAACCGTACCCGCTACCTGCAGGTCAGCATGGCCTTGATGAGCCGTGATACCGCCGGCATGGAGAAGCTCAAGGTGCATATGCCGGTATTGCGTAACCGTCTGGTGATGTTGCTGTCCGGTCAGGATTTTGCCGCGCTGCAAACGCCGTTGGGCAAGGAAATGCTTCTGCAGCAGGCGCTGGCCAGCGTGCAGGAACTGGCGCAGAAGGAAACCGGCAGCACTGTGGTCGAGCAGGTGCTGTTCACCAATTTCGTGTTGCAGTAGCGGGAGCCGAAGATGGCCGTGCAAGACCTGCTTTCCCAGGACGAGATCGATGCGCTGTTGCATGGCGTCGATGACGGCCTGGTGGAAACCGAGGACGCAGCGGAGCCGGGGAGCGTCAAACAGTACGACCTGACCAGTCAGGATCGTATCGTCCGTGGGCGCATGCCGACGCTGGAGATGATCAACGAGCGCTTTGCCCGTTATACCCGCATCAGCATGTTCAACCTGTTGCGCCGCTCGGCCGACGTCGCCGTCGGTGGTGTGCAGGTGATGAAGTTCGGCGAATACGTGCACTCGTTGTACGTGCCTACCAGTCTCAACCTGGTGAAGATGAAGCCGCTGCGCGGCACCGGTCTGTTCATCCTCGACGCCAAGCTGGTGTTCAAGCTGGTGGACAACTTCTTCGGCGGCGATGGGCGCCATGCCAAGATCGAAGGCCGTGAGTTCACGCCAACCGAACTGCGTGTCGTGCGCATGGTGCTCGACCAGGCGTTCGTCGACCTGCGTGAAGCCTGGCACGCGGTCATGGATATCAACTTCGAGTACGTCAACTCCGAGGTCAACCCGGCGCTGGCCAACATCGTCAGCCCCAGCGAAGTGGTGGTGGTGTCCACCTTCCATATCGAGCTCGACGGCGGCGGTGGCGACCTGCACATCACCATGCCGTACTCGATGATCGAGCCGATCCGCGAAATGCTCGATGCCGGTTTCCAATCCGATGTCGACGATCAGGACGAGCGCTGGATCAAGGCCCTGCGTGAGGACATCCTCGATGTCAGCGTGCCGCTGGCCGCCACCGTTGCCCGCCGCCAGTTGAAGCTGCGCGACATCCTGCACATGCAGCCGGGTGATGTGATCCCCGTGGAATTGCCGGACAACGTGGTCATGCGCGCCAATGGCGTGCCGACCTTCAAGGTCAAGCTGGGAGCGCACAAGGGCAATCTGGCCCTGCAGGTGCTGGAACCAATCGAACGCCAACGCTGAGGCGTTGGTAACTCTCCAGGGCTGACAAAGCCCGACGTGAACGAATAGCAGAAGCCAGGCGAGGAATCACGATGGCAGACGAAGAAAACACCTCCCCCGAGGAACAGGCACTGGCCGATGAATGGGCCGCAGCGCTGGCCGAGGCAGGTGATGCCGATCAGGACGATATCGATGCCATGCTCGCAGGGCAGGGGGCCGCTCAGGCAGCGCAACCGGCCGCACCGCGTGCACCGATGGAAGAGTTCGGCAGCGCACCGCCTCCCGGCAATCTGCCGGTCAATCTGGATGGCCCCAATCTGGATGTGATCCTGGATATTCCAGTGTCCATCTCCATGGAAGTGGGCAACACCGATATCACTATCCGTAATCTGCTGCAGCTCAATCAGGGCTCGGTGATCGAGCTGGATCGTCTGGCCGGTGAGCCGCTCGATGTGCTGGTCAACGGCACGTTGATCGCTCATGGCGAAGTGGTGGTGGTCAACGAGAAGTTCGGCATTCGCCTGACCGACGTGATCAGCCCCAGCGAACGTATCAAGAAGCTGCGCTGACCATGGCTCGTCTTCTCGCTCTGTTTCTCAGCATGCCTCTGGCGGCCATGGCTGCCGAGCCCGCCGGCAAGGCAGCGACTCCCATGGCTGGCAGCGACATAGCCGGTCAGCTCGGCCAGTTGCTGCTCGGCTTGTTGCTGGTGATCGGTTTGATCTTCCTGCTCGCCTGGCTGCTGCGCCGTGTGCAGCAACTGAATCCGAAGGGCGGACAGGTGATCAAGCTGTTGTCGAGCCAGGCGCTCGGCCCGCGTGATCGCCTGGTACTGGTGCAGGTAGGCAACGAGCAGATTTTGCTGGGGCTGTCCGCTGGGCGCATTACCCCGCTGCACGTGCTCAAGGAGCCAGTGCATCTGGCCGATGCCGAGCAGGCCACGCCAGAGTTCGCCCAGCGCCTGATGGAGCTGATGGGCAAGGATCAGAAGGACAAATCCTGATGCTGCGTTTGTTGCTGGTGCTGGTGCTGAGCCTCGCCGCTTCTCTGGCGTTCGCCGAGGACCCTCCTGCAGGCAATTCGCTGATCCAGACGGGCAGCAGCCCGTTGTCGATCCCCGCCATCACCCTGTCCACCGACGCCCAGGGGCAGCAGGAATACTCGGTCAGCCTGCAGATTCTGCTGATCATGACGGCGCTGAGTTTCATTCCGGCGTTCGTCATGCTGATGACCAGCTTCACACGGATCATCATCGTCTTCTCCATCCTGCGTCAGGCGCTGGGTCTGCAGCAGACGCCGTCCAACCAGATACTGGTCGGCCTGGCGCTGTTTCTGACGATGTTCATCATGGCGCCGATTTTCGACCGGATAAACACCGATGCGCTGCAGCCTTATCTGAACGAGGAGATCGTCGCTCAGGAGGCGCTGACACGGGCAGAGGTACCAATCCGCGACTTCATGCTGGCACAGACTCGTGAGAGTGACCTGGCGCTGTTCGTTCGTTTGTCCAAGCGTACCGACCTGGCCGGTGTCGAAGACGTGCCGTTGACCATTCTGGTGCCGGCGTTCGTCACCTCCGAGTTGAAGACCGCTTTCCAGATCGGCTTCATGATCTTCATTCCGTTTTTGATCATCGACATGGTGGTCGCCAGTATCCTCATGGCGATGGGGATGATGATGTTGTCGCCACTGATCATCTCATTGCCATTCAAGATCATGCTGTTCGTCCTGGTTGACGGCTGGGCGCTGATCATGGGCACCTTGGCCGCCAGTTTCGGCACCATATAGCGAGGCCTTTGATGACTCCCGAGGTAGCGGTTGACCTGTTTCGCGAAGCGCTCTGGCTGATCGTGCTGATCGTCGGTCTGGCGGTGGTGCCAAGCCTGATTGTCGGTCTGATGGTTGCCATGTTCCAGGCTGCCACGCAGATCAACGAACAAACGCTGAGCTTTTTGCCACGCCTGATGGTGATGCTGATCACGCTGATCTGGGCCGGCCCCTGGCTGGTGAGTCAGCTGATGGAGTACACCCAGACGTTGATCCAGAACATTCCGTACCTCATCGGTTGAGGGGCTGGGCGCGATGCTGGAGTTGAGCAACGAGCAGATCAGCGGCTGGGTCGGCCAGTTTCTGCTGCCGTTGTTTCGCATCGCCGCGATGTTGATGGTGATGCCCATCATCGGTACCCAGCTGGTGCCGAACCGCGTACGCCTCTATCTGGCGCTGGCCATCAGTGTGGTGCTGGTGCCGACGCTACCACCTATGCCGCAGGTCGATGCCTTGAGCCTGCGTAGTCTGCTGCTGATCCTCGAACAGGTGCTGATCGGCGCCATGTTCGGCTTTATTCTGCAGTTGTTCTTTCATCTGTTCGCCGTCGCTGGGCAGATCATCGCCATGCAGATGGGCCTGGGGTTCGCCTCCATGGTCGACCCCACCAATGGTGTGTCGGTGCCGGTGCTTGGCCAGTTCATGCTGATGTTGGTGACCTTGCTGTTTCTGGCCATCAACGGCCATCTGGTGGTGCTGGAAATTCTGGCGGAAAGCTTCGTCACGCTGCCGTCCGGGCAAGGGCTGATGGTCAATCATTACTGGGAGCTGGCTGGCAAACTGGGCTGGGTGATCGGCGCCGGCCTGTTGTTGACGCTGCCCATGGTCACCGCGCTGCTGGTGATCAACCTGGCGTTTGGCGTGATGACGCGCGCCGCGCCGCAACTGAACATCTTTTCCATCGGCTTCCCCCTGACCCTGGCCATGGGCCTGGTGATTTTCTGGTTGGGGCTTTCCGATTTCGGCAACCTGTTCCAGGCGCTGGCCAGCGAAGCCCTGCAACAGCTGAGCGAATTCGCTCTTGTGAGGTAGCGATGGCCGAAAGCGAGAGCGGCGCTGACAAGAGCGAGGAACCCACAGGCAAGCGACTTGAAGAGTCGCGCAAGAAAGGCCAGATCGCTCGGTCCAAGGAACTCAACACGGTGGCGGTGACGCTCACCGGCACTGTCGCCCTGATCATTTTCGGCGCCTACATGGGCAATGTGTTGATGGATGTCATGCGCGGCAATTTCAGCTTGCCGCGCGATGTGCTGATGAGCGAACGCAGCATGGCGCTTTATCTGCTGGCTTCGGGCAAGCAGGCATTGCTGGCGGTGCAACCCTTTTTCATTGCGTTGTTGATCGCCTCCATCGCTGGCCCCATCGCGCTCGGGGGGTGGTTGTTCTCTGCCGAGGCGCTGCAACCCAAAGCCAGCCGGATGAACCCATTGGCGGGTCTCAAACGCATGTTCTCGGTTCATGCGTTGGTCGAGTTGCTCAAGGCTCTGGCCAAGTTTCTGGTAATCCTTGCGGTAGCGCTGGTAGTGCTTTCGGTGGACCAGGACGATCTGCTGGCCATTGCCAACGAGCCCGTCGAGCCCGCCATTCTGCATAGCCTGAAGGTTGTCGGCTGGAGTGCGTTCTGGCTGTCCTGCGGGCTTATCCTGATCGCCGCGGTGGATGTGCCGTTCCAGCTGTGGAGTCACAAGCAGAAGTTGATGATGACCAAGCAGGAAGTGCGCGACGAGTACAAGGACACCGAGGGTAAGCCCGAAGTCAAAGGACGTATTCGCCAGTTGCAGCGGGAAATGGCCGAACGTCGGATGATGCAAGCCGTGCCGCAGGCTGACGTGGTCATCACCAACCCGACGCACTTCGCCGTAGCGCTCAAGTACGACCCGGAGAAGGGGAGCGCACCGGTGTTGCTGGCAAAGGGCGGCGACTTCCTGGCGCTGAAAATTCGCGAGATCGCCCAGGAGTACAAGGTGATGGTGCTGGAGTCCCCGGCATTGGCCCGTGCGGTGTATTACTCCACCGAGCTGGACCAGGAAATTCCTGCTGGCCTGTATCTGGCCGTGGCTCAAGTGCTGGCCTACGTCTATCAGCTTCGTCAGTACCAGACCGGCAAGGGCAAGCGCCCAGGCCCGCTGCCGGACTTCCCGATCCCGGCGGATCTACGCCGCGACTCTTAGGGCGTGTAGCGCGCTGTCGTGTCACTTCTGGAACGCTTCTTGCCATGACCTCTCTAGGGCGCACTTTCGCGTCAAAAGATTGAATGGCTTGGGGTAGGGACGTGGCAGTAGATCGCGCACAGTTAATCGGTGATGTACGCAGCAACCTTGCAGGTTTGCGCCATGGCAACCTGGGCATTCCGCTGCTGCTGCTGGTCATGCTCGGCATGGTTATGTTGCCGGTGCCGCCGTTTCTGCTCGATACCCTGTTTACCTTCAGTATCGCGCTGTCCATCGTTGTGTTGCTGGTCAGTATCTACGCGCTGCGGCCGCTGGATTTCGCTGTATTCCCCACCATCCTGCTGGCCGCCACGCTGCTGCGTCTGGCGCTTAACGTGGCTTCGACCCGTGTGGTGCTGCTCAATGGTCACGAGGGGCATGGCGCGGCTGGTCAGGTGATCCAGGCATTCGGTGAGGTGGTGATCGGCGGCAACTACGTGGTCGGTATCGTGGTGTTCGCCATCCTCATGATCATCAACTTCGTGGTGGTCACCAAGGGTGCCGGACGGATTTCCGAAGTGAGCGCGCGCTTCACCCTCGATGCCATGCCTGGCAAACAGATGGCCATCGATGCCGACCTCAATGCCGGCCTGATCGATCAGAACGAGGCCAAGAAACGCCGCAGCGAGGTGGCGCAAGAGGCAGACTTCTACGGTTCGATGGACGGTGCCAGCAAGTTCGTCCGTGGCGATGCCATCGCTGGCCTGCTGATCCTGTTCATCAACCTCATTGGTGGTATCGCCATCGGCGTGCTGCAGCACAGCCTGGCCTTCGCCGACGCCGGTAAGGTCTACACCCTGCTGACCATCGGTGATGGCCTGGTCGCGCAGATTCCTTCGCTGTTGCTGTCCACTGCTGCTGCGGTGATGGTGACCCGTGTTTCCAGCTCCGAAGACATGGGTGCGCAGGTCAATCGGCAGATGTTTGCGTCACCGCGTGCGCTGGCGGTGGCGGCGGCGATCCTCATTGCCATGGGGCTGGTGCCGGGTATGCCGCACTTTTCCTTCATCAGCCTTGGTCTGGTGGCGGCCGGTGGCGCCTACTGGATCGCGCACAAGAACCGCAAGGTCAAGGAAGAAGAGGTCAAGGAGGTGCAGCGCCAGCAGGAGCTGCTGCCGGCGCAGAAGGCTCAGGAGGTCAAGGAACTGGGCTGGGACGATGTCACTCCGGTGGACATGGTCGGCCTGGAGGTAGGCTACCGCCTGATTCCTCTGGTAGACCGCAACCAGGGTGGTCAACTGCTCGCGCGGATCAAGGGAGTGCGCAAGAAGCTATCGCAGGAAATGGGTTTTCTCATGCCTTCGGTGCATATCCGCGACAACCTCGACCTGGCGCCCAACGCTTATCGCCTGACGCTGATGGGTGTCAGCGTGGCCGAGGCCGAGGTATATCCGGATCGCGAGTTGGCGATCAACCCCGGTCAGGTGTTCGGTCCGCTCAACGGCATCGCCGCCAAGGATCCGGCATTCGGTCTGGAGGCCGTGTGGATCGACCCCACTCAGCGCGATCAGGCGCAGTCGCTGGGCTACACCGTGGTCGACGCCAGTACCGTGGTGGCCACTCACCTCAATCAGGTCCTGCACAAGCATGCTCATGAGCTGTTGGGCCATGAGGAAGTGCAGCAACTGATGCAGTTGCTGGCTAAAAGCTCGCCGAAGCTGGCCGAAGAGTTGGTGCCTGGGCTGGTATCGCTGTCGACCCTGCTCAAGGTGTTGCAGGCGCTGTTGCAGGAGCAGGTACCGGTGCGGGACATCCGCACCATCGCCGAGGCCATCGCCAACGTCGCGCCGAAGAGTCAAGATCCCGCCGCGATGGTCGCTGCGGTACGCGTCTCGTTGGCCCGCGCCATCGTGCAAGGCATCGTGGGACTAGAGCCGGAGCTGCCTGTGATAACCCTCGAGCCAAGGTTGGAACAGATCTTGCTCAACAGTCTGCAGAAGGCCGGTCAAGGCGGTGAGGATGGCATCCTCCTCGAACCGGGCATGGCCGAGAAGCTGCAGCGTTCCCTGGTGGAAGCGGCGCAGCGCCAGGAGATGCTCGGCAAACCGGTGATTCTGCTGGTGGCCGGACCGGTCCGGGCGATGTTGTCGCGCTTCGCGCGGCTGGCAGTACCCAGCATGCACGTGCTGGCGTACCAGGAAATTCCGGACAACAAGCAGGTCACCATAGTCGCTACGGTTGGCCAGAACTGAGGTAAAGGGTCATGCAGGTCAAACGCTTCTTCGCCGCCGATATGCGGACCGCCATGAAACTGGTGCGTGATGAATTGGGCGCCGACGCCTCGATCATCGGCAATCGCCGCGTTGCCGGTGGTGTCGAGCTGACTGCTGCGCTGGATTATCAGGCGCCGACGCCGGTACGTCCGAACCCGGCGTTGGAAGCCGAGCTGCGCAAGACCCAGGCGCGCATCGCCAGTGCCCAGGCCGAGCTGACCACCCGTGCCGAGCAGGATGCCGGCAAGGACCGTCAATTATTCGCCAATGAATCCTTGCTGGCGCCCGAGCTGCCGGCGACTCCGGTCAAGCCGCAGCGCCCGGTCGAGGCCGTAGCGCCTGCTGCGCCGGCGGTCGATCCACGTGCGCTGGATGCCATGCGCTTCGAGCTCAACGGCCTGCGTGAGCTGATCGAAGTGCAACTGGGCTCCATCGCCTGGGGACAACTGCAGAACCGCCGCCCGCAACAAGCCAATCTGTGGCGTCGCCTACAGCGCATGGGGCTCTCCGCCGAATTGACCCAAGCGCTGCTGGGCAAGGTGGCCGGCGTGGCCGAGCCTCGTCAGGCCTGGCGCATGCTGCTGGCGCACCTGGCTCATGCGATCAAAACGCCCAAGGTCGAGCCGCTGGAAGAGGGGGGTGTGATCGCCCTGGTCGGTCCTGCCGGCATGGGCAAGACCACTACGTTGGCCAAGCTGGCTGCGCGTTATGTACTTAAGTACGGCGCGCAACAGGTCGCTCTGGTGAGCATGGACAGCTTTCGTATCGGTGCGCAGGAGCAGCTCAAGACGCTCGGGCGTATCCTGGGCGTTTCGGTGACCCAGATCGACCCCGGTCAGTCTCTGCTGCAGGCTTTGGCCCCGCTGGCCAAGAAGCGCGTGGTGCTGGTCGATACTGCCGGCTTGCCGGGTAACGATCCGGCGCTGCGCCTGCAGCTGGAAAGCCTGGCCTCGGCACGCATCAAGGCGAAGAATTATCTGGTACTGGCGGCAACAAGTCAGAGCCAAGTGCTCAAGGCGGCCTACCATAGTTATAAGCGTTGTGGCCTCGCAGGCTGCATACTGACGAAACTGGATGAGGCGGCGAGCCTGGGCGAGGTTTTAGGTCTGGCTATAGGCCAGCAACTGCCGGTAGCCTATGTCACAGACGGGCCGCGGATCCCTGATGATCTGCAAGTGCCGCGCAGCCATCAACTGGTCAGCCGTGCGGTAGGGCTGCAGGCCGCCGAGGAGCCGAGTGAAGATGCCATGGCGCAGATGTTCGCCGGCCTCTACCACAAGCCGGCGCAGCGAGCCGGCTGAAGCGGCGAGAATGTTGCACCCTCTCGCGCAGGTGGCGCGAGAGTGAACGGCCTGTGAGGGCCAAGTCGAAGTTAGACAAGGTGTAAAGAGAACATGGGTATGCATCCCGTACAGGTGATAGCGGTGACCGGCGGCAAGGGTGGCGTCGGCAAGACCAATGTGTCGGTGAATCTGTCCATGGCCCTGGCCGATCTCGGCCGTCGGGTAATGCTGATGGATGCCGACCTGGGCCTGGCCAATGTCGACGTGCTGCTGGGTTTGACGCCCAAGCGCACGCTGGCCGATGTCATTGCGGGCGAATGCGACCTGCGTGACGTCCTGCTGCAGGGGCCGGGTGGCGTTCGTATCGTGCCAGCAGCGTCCGGTACCCAGAGCATGGTCAGCCTTACGCCGATGCAGCATGCAGGCCTGATCCAGGCGTTCAGCGATATCAGTGAGAACCTCGATGTGCTGGTGATCGATACGGCCGCGGGGATCGGTGATGCAGTGGTCAGCTTCGTGCGCGCGGCGCAGGAGATCCTCGTGGTGGTCTGCGACGAGCCCACGTCGATCACCGACGCCTACGCGCTGATCAAGCTGCTCAATCGTGATCACGGTATCAGTCGCTTCCGCGTTCTGGCCAACATGGCGCACAGCCCGCAGGAAGGGCGTAATCTCTTTGCTAAGCTGACCAAGGTGACGGATCGCTTCCTCGATGTCGCCCTGCAGTACGTCGGTGCCGTGCCCTACGACGAGTGTGTGCGTAAGGCCGTGCAGAAACAGCGCGCAGTCTATGAAGCCTTCCCTCGCTCCAAGTGCGCCCTGGCGTTCAAGGCGATAGCTCAGAAGGTTGACACCTGGCCGCTGCCGGCCAATCCCCGTGGCCATCTGGAGTTTTTCGTCGAGCGTCTGGTGCAGCAACCGACTGCAGACTCGGCCGTATGACAGCAGCCTCTGGACTTCGTATGTACAACAAGGCTCAGGCGCAGGACTCCCAGCATCAGCTGATCGAGCGTTATGCACCGCTGGTCAAGCGTATCGCCTACCACCTGCTGGCGCGCCTGCCAGCCAGTGTGCAGGTCGATGATCTCATCCAGGCCGGCATGATCGGCCTACTCGAAGCCTCACGTAAATACGACTCCGGCAAAGGCGCGAGTTTCGAAACATTCGCAGGTATTCGTATCCGCGGCTCCATGCTCGATGAGGTGCGCAAGGGCGATTGGGCGCCGCGTTCGGTGCATCGCAACAGCCGCATGGTCAGCGATGCGATTCGCACCGTTGAAGCGAGAACCGGGCGCGACGCTAAAGATCACGAGGTTGCGGCCGAACTCCAATTGAGTCTGGAAGATTACTACGGCATTCTTGGCGACACTTTGGGTAGCCGGTTGTTCAGTTTCGACGACCTCTTGCAGGACGGCGAGCACTATGGGCTGCACGAAGACGCCGGGCACACCCACCTCGAACCTTCTCGGGACCTCGAAGACGAACGCTTCCAGGCGGCTTTGGCCGATGCCATCGCCGGCTTGCCGGAGCGTGAACGTCTAGTGCTGGCGCTGTATTACGATGAAGAACTGAACTTGAAGGAAATCGGTGAAGTGCTGGGGGTTAGCGAGTCGCGCGTGAGCCAGTTGCACAGCCAGTGCGCGGCGCGTTTGCGCTCGCGGCTGAGTGACTGGCGCGCTGGCTGAAGACGGCGTACTCGCAGGCAGAAACGGTTTCACGATTAAAGGACGTAGTTGCAAGCGCAATACGTTTGGGACTGTACGGAGGTCGACTTGGACAAGAACATGAAAATCCTCATCGTTGACGATTTCTCGACGATGCGACGGATCATCAAGAACCTCTTGCGGGACTTGGGTTTCACCAACACCGCAGAAGCCGACGATGGCACCTCGGCTCTGCCGATGCTGCAAAGCGGCAGCTTCGATTTTCTGGTGACCGACTGGAACATGCCCGGCATGACCGGCATCGACCTGCTGCGTGCCGTACGTGCTGACGAGCGCCTCAAGCACCTGCCGGTGCTGATGGTGACTGCTGAAGCCAAACGCGATCAGATCATCGAGGCGGCTCAGGCCGGTGTGAATGGTTACGTGGTCAAACCCTTCACCGCTCAGGTGCTGAAGGAAAAGATCGAGAAGATCTTCGAGCGGGTCAACGGCTGATGTCAGCCGCGAGGGTGCTATGGAACACGATGACTCCACGCTGGGTGACCTCGAGTCGACCCTGAAAAACAATGCCCGCGATCTGGTCGATAGCCTTGAGCAAGGTAATTTCGGCGCCGCGGTGCAACTGATCAACGAGCTGAACAAGGTCCGCGATCGCGGGCTGTATCACGAGGTCGGCAAACTGACCCGTGAACTGCACAACGCCATTGTCAATTTTCAGCTCGATCCGCGTATGCCGCATGCCCAGGAACTGTCGCAGATCGCCGACGCTACCGAACGCCTGAACTACGTCGTGACCATGACCGAAAAGGCTGCCAACCGGACCATGGATCTGGTCGAGCAGAGCGCGCCGCTGGTCAACGACCTGAGCGATGAAGCGCAAAGCCTGAGCGTCGAGTGGGGTCGTTTCATGCGCCGCGAAATCGGTGCCGATGGCTTTCGTGAGTTGGCCAAGCGTGTCGAGCTGTTCCTCGCCCGTAGCGAGCGAGATGGCGCCAAGCTCTCCGGTCATCTCAACGACATTCTGTTGGCGCAGGACTACCAGGACCTCACCGGCCAGGTGATCAAGCGTGTCACCCAACTGGTGACCGAAGTGGAAAGCAACCTGCTCAAGCTGATGCTCATGGCCAGCCAGGTCGACCGTTTTGCCGGCATTCAGCACAACCACGACGTGCTACGCGCCGAACAGGAAAAATTAAAAGAACCATCGCGGGGTGAAGGTCCGCAGATTCATGCCGATAAGCGTGATGACGTTGCCTCCAGCCAGGACGATGTCGACGACCTGCTGTCCAGTCTAGGGTTCTAAGGAGCACACGATATGAGCTTCGGCGCCGATGAAGAGATCCTCCAGGATTTCCTGGTAGAGGCCGGCGAGATTCTCGAACAGTTGTCCGAACAGTTAGTCGAGCTGGAAAGCCGACCGGACGACATGAACCTGCTCAATGCCATCTTTCGCGGTTTCCATACCGTCAAGGGCGGAGCGGGCTTCCTCCAGCTCAATGAGTTGGTGGAGTGCTGCCATATCGCCGAAAACGTCTTCGACATCCTGCGCAAGGGTGAGCGTCGCGTCGATTCGGAGCTGATGGATGTGGTGCTCGAGGCTCTTGATGCAGTCAATGGTATGTTCGGCGAAGTGCGTGAGCGGCGTGAGCCGACGCCCGCATCGCCTGAGCTTCTGGCAGCCCTGTCGCGTCTGGCAGAGCCGGGCGGTGGCAAGGCGGCCTCTGCGGCAGTGCAGCAGCCGGAGCCCGAACCCGAGCCGGAGCCAGAACCCCAGGCGGTCGCTCCGTCCGTTGCTTCCGGAGACATCACCGACAGCGAATTCGAGCAGCTGCTCGATGCGCTGGGTGATGCGCCAGCGGGCGCTCCGAGTGCAGAGAGCGCTGCCAGTGACGAAATCACCGATGACGAATTCGAGTCGTTGCTCGACCAGTTGCACGGCAAAGGGCAGTTCTCCGGCACGGTCGACACGTCTGCTGTTGCCAGTGCCGTGGTCTCTGCGCCGGCTGCCGCAGCGGCAGGTGACGACATAACCGACGATGAATTCGAAGCGCTGCTCGATCAGTTGCATGGCAAGGGCCAGTTCTCCGGCGCAGCCGAAACTGCGCCGCCTGTAGCCGCTGTTGCTGCAGCGTCTGCACCGGCAAGTGACGATATTACCGACGACGAGTTCGAGTCCTTGCTCGATCAGTTGCACGGCAAGGGCAAGTTCGTGCCGCCAAGCGAGCCGGCCCCTGTAGTTGCTGAGAAACCGACCGCCGCGCCCAAGGCCGCTGCACCAGCAGCCAAGCCTGCTGCGGCCAAGGCTGAACCTGCCGCACCGCGTGCCGCGGCGCCGGCGCCAGCCCCTGCTGCGGCTGAGAAGGCCCCAGCCAGCGAAGCGGAAACCACCGTGCGGGTCGACACCGCACGGCTCGACGAGATCATGAACATGGTCGGCGAGCTGGTGCTGGTGCGTAACCGTTTGGTGCGTCTGGGCCTCAACAGCGGCGACGAGGCGATGTCCAAGGCGGTGTCGAACCTCGACGTGGTCACCGCGGATCTGCAGACCTCGGTGATGAAGACCCGCATGCAGCCGATCAAGAAGGTCTTCGGCCGCTTCCCGCGCCTGGTTCGCGATCTGGCGCGCAACCTGAAGAAAGAGATCAACCTCGAGCTGGTGGGCGAGGAAACCGACCTCGACAAGAACCTGGTCGAGGCGCTGGCCGACCCGCTGGTGCACTTGGTGCGCAACGCCGTGGACCACGGCGTGGAAACCCCGGAAGAGCGCGAGAAGAGCGGCAAGGCTCGTGCTGGGCGTGTGGTGCTGTCCGCCGAGCAAGAAGGTGACCATATCCTGCTGTCGATCACCGATGACGGCAAAGGCATGGACGCCGACGTGCTGCGCGCCAAGGCCGTGGAGAAGGGCCTGTTGGACAAGGACGCGGCGGATCGCCTCAACGAGTTCGAATGCTACAACCTGATCTTCGCCCCGGGCTTCTCGACCAAGACCGAGATTTCCGACGTGTCCGGCCGCGGTGTCGGCATGGACGTGGTGAAGACCAAGATTTCCCAGCTCAATGGCACGGTCAACGTGTTCTCGCAGAAGGGGCAGGGCTCGAAGATCATCATCAAGGTGCCGCTGACCCTGGCGATCATGCCGACCCTGATGGTGATGCTGGAGAACCAGGCCTTCGCCTTCCCGCTGGTCAACGTCAACGAGATCTTCCACCTCGACCTGTCGCGCACCAATGTGGTTGATGGCCAGGAAGTGGTGATCGTGCGCGACAAGGCGCTGCCGCTGTTCTATCTCAAGCGTTGGCTGGTACCGCAGGCCTTCCACGAAGGTCAGCGCGAGGGCCATGTGGTGATCCTCACCGTCGGTAGCCAGCGCATCGGCTTTGTCGTCGATCAATTGGTCGGGCAGGAAGAAGTGGTAATCAAACCGCTGGGCAAGATGCTGCAAGGCACGCCCGGGATGTCCGGCGCCACGATCACTGGCGATGGACGCATCGCGTTGATTCTTGACGTACCGAGCATGCTCAAGCGCTACGCTCGACGTTTCTGATGTTTCGCGGCGCGGGTCATGGCTTCGCGCCGTCTAGGAGTGTGTATGTCTGTTAAGGTTCTGGTGGTGGACGACTCCGGTTTCTTCCGCCGGCGCGTTTCAGAAATTCTGTCTGCTGACCCCAGTATTCAGGTTGTAGGCACGGCCACCAATGGGCGGGAAGCCATCGATCAGGCGTTGGCGCTCAAGCCCGACGTGATCACCATGGATTACGAGATGCCGATGATGGATGGCATCACTGCGGTTCGAAACATCATGCAGCGCTGCCCGACGCCAGTGTTGATGTTCTCTTCGCTGACCCACGAAGGCGCCCGCGTGACGCTTGATGCGTTGGACGCCGGTGCGGTGGATTTCCTGCCGAAGAACTTCGAAGACATCTCGCGCAACCCTGAAAAGGTCAAGCAGATGCTCTGTGAGAAGGTGCATAGCATCGCGCGCAGCAACCGTCGTTTCAGCTCGGCTGCGGTGGCTCCGGCGCCGACTGCGGCGAGTCCGAGTGCGGCGCCGATTAGTCGTCCGGCCGTTTCAACGCGGCCTGCTGTGCCGGCTCCCGCTGCTCCTGCGCGTCCCGCGGCATCGTCTGCTGGCGCAGCGCCTTCGTCATCAGTGCCCAAGCGCAAGGCTTACAAACTGGTGGCCATTGGCACCTCTACTGGTGGCCCGGTGGCGCTGCAGCGTGTATTGACACAGCTGCCAGCCAACTTCCCGGCGCCGCTGGTGCTGATCCAGCACATGCCAGCGGCCTTCACCAAGGCCTTCGCCGAGCGCCTGGACAAGCTGTGTCGCATTCAGGTCAAGGAGGCTGAGGACGGCGATATTCTGCGCCCTGGCCTGGCGCTGCTGGCGCCTGGTGGCAAGCAGATGATGGTCGATGCGCGCGGCGCGATAAAAATCCTGCCGGGTGACGAGCGCCTCAACTACAAACCCTGCGTCGATATCACCTTCGGCTCGGCCGCCAAGTCCTATGGCGACAAGGTGCTGGCCGTGGTGCTCACGGGTATGGGCGCCGACGGCCGTGAGGGCGCGCGCCTGCTCAAGCAGGGCGGCAGTCAGGTGTGGGCGCAGGACGAGGCCAGTTGCGTGATCTATGGCATGCCCATGGCCGTGGTCAAGGCCAATCTGGCGGATGCCGTCTATGGCCTGGATGACATCGGCCGGCACCTGGCCGAGGCTTGCCAGTGACCCAGGTTAAGTGTGGAACCCGCGCATGGATGTACTGAGCCTAATCGGCGTCATCCTGGCGTTCGTCGCCATTCTGGGTGGCAATTACCTGGAAGGGGGCAGCGCCGGAGCGTTGCTCAACGGTCCGGCGGCGCTGATCGTCATCGGTGGCACATTGGGCGCGGCTTTTCTGCAGGCGCCGGTGCAGGTGTTCAAGCGCGCGATGAGCATCATGCGCTGGATATTTTTCCCGCCTCGTATCGATCTGGTCGGTGGCATCAATCGTGTGACCGGCTGGAGCATGGTGGCGCGCAAGGAAGGCCTGCTCGGCCTCGAGGCGGTGGCCGATGCCGAGCCTGACCCTTATGCGCGCAAAGGCCTGCAGTTGCTGGTCGATGGCGCCGAGCCGGAATCCATTCGCAGCATTCTCGAGGTCGATCTCTATACCCAGGAGGCGCGCGATATCCAGGCCGCCAAGGTGTTCGAGAGCATGGGTGGTTATGCACCAACCATCGGTATTATCGGTGCAGTGATGGGCCTGATCCACGTGATGGGCAACCTGGCTGATCCCAGCATGCTCGGCAGTGGCATTGCCGTGGCGTTCGTTGCCACCATCTACGGTGTCGGTTTTGCCAACCTGCTGCTGCTACCGATAGGCAACAAGCTAAAGTCCATCGCGCTGCGCCAGTCGCGTTACCGCGAGATGCTCCTCGAAGGCATCCTGTCCATCGCCGAGGGTGAGAATCCGCGCTCCATCGAACTGAAGCTGCAAGGCTTCATGGACTGATGGAGGTATGGCATGGCGCGCAGGCGGCATCATGAAGAGCACGAGAATCACGAGCGTTGGCTGGTGTCCTACGCTGACTTCATCACCCTGTTGTTCGCCTTTTTCGTGGTGATGTACTCGATTTCCTCGATCAACGAAGGCAAGTACAAGATCCTCTCGGAGTCGCTGACGGGCGTGTTCAATCAGCCCGATCGCTCGATCAAGCCGATCCCGGTCGGTGAGGAGCGGCCGCGCACCAGTGAGCCTGATAACACCTCGAAGGACGACCCCAGTTCGGATTCGACCCTGCAAAGCATCGCCTCCAGCGTGCGTGAGGCCTTTGGCGACCTGATCCAGAGCGATCAGCTGACCGTGCGCGGCAACGAGATGTGGATCGAGATCGAGCTCAGCTCCAGTCTGCTCTTTCCTAGCGGCGATGCGATTCCCAACAATCAGGCTTTCGATATTATCGAGAAGGTGGCCAAAATCCTGGCGCCTTACCAGAATCCGGTCAAGGTCGAGGGGTTCACCGATAACCTGCCGATCCAGACTGCCCAGTATCCGACCAACTGGGAGCTGTCTTCGGCGCGCGCCTCGAGCATCGTGCGTATGCTGGCCATGGATGGCGTCGACCCTTCGCGCCTGGCCGCAGTGGGGTATGGCGAATTCCAGCCGGTGGCCGACAATGCTACCGCAGAGGGTAGGGGGCGAAACCGTCGGGTCGTGCTGGTGATTTCCCGCAATCTCGACACGCGACGTGGCGCTGGCAGCGCCGCAACCCAGCAGTCCGATGCTGGCACGCAACCTGCACCGGCGTCTGCGTCGGGGGTTCCACAGTCGTGAGCCGTCAAATCCTAGTCGCCTGCTGCGTGCGTGCGACAGCCATTCTCGGCCTGAGCGCCTCTTGCCGGGAGGATGAGAGAAGATGAAAGTCTGGGCAGTAGCCAATCAGAAGGGCGGGGTCGGCAAGACCACCACCTCCATCGCGCTGGCAGGCCTGTTGGCCGATGCCGGCAAGCGCGTGATCGTCGTCGATCTCGACCCGCATGGGTCGATGACCAGCTATTTCGGTCATGATCCCGATACGCTGGAGCACAGTTGCTTCGATCTGTTCCTGCATCAGGGCAATGTGCCGCAGGGCCTGCCCAAGCAACTGCTGCACAGCACCAGTCACGAGAATATCTCCCTGTTGCCGTCGAGCACCGCGCTGGCCACGCTCGAGCGCCAGTCGCCAGGGCAGAATGGCTTGGGGCTGGTGATCGCCAAGAGCCTGGCGCAGCTGTGGGAGGATTTCGATCACGCCATCATCGACAGCCCGCCCTTGCTCGGCGTACTGATGGTCAACGCCCTGGCGGCGAGCCAGCAACTGGCGATACCGGTGCAGACCGAATTCCTCGCAGTTAAAGGCCTGGAGCGCATGATCACCACGCTGGCGATGATCAATCGCTCGCGTAAGCAGGCTTTGCCTTTCACCATCGTGCCGACGCTGTTCGACCGCCGCACCCAGGCGTCCATGAGTACGCTGCGGCTACTGCGCAACACTTACCCTGAGCACCTGTGGCCGGCTTACATTCCGGTCGACACGCGCTTGCGTGATGCCAGCCGGGCTGGGCGCACGCCTTCGCAGTTCGATGCGAACAGCCGTGGCGTCATCGCCTACCGAGCGCTGCTCAAGCATCTGTTGAGTCATCAGCCGGCGGCGCAGGTGGCTTGAAATGAGCGTCTGTGTTGAACTGCGACACTCAAGTCGGAGCATGCCGCGGCCGATAGGCTGTCAAGATCTTATTCCGGGTTCCAGTCATGAGTCGTAACCTCGCCACCGCTACGCGTTCCCAGCTGGCTCTGCAGTCCTACCTCGATGGGCTGCTGCAGGAAGCTGCCGCCGAACTGGAGATGTCCGTCAGCCTCGACGAGTTCGAGGCTGCAGTGCTCGAGGAGCAAGTGCGCGATGCGCGGTTGGTCGAGCCGGTAGTACTCGCTAGCGTGATCGAGCCGCAGGTACAGGCGGACGTTGCGCCGGTCGAATTACTCGCGCCGATACAGGTTCCGGTCATCGATGAGGCGCCGCCAGTAGTTGCTCCCGCTGCCGAGCTGGCGCCGCAGCCGGCAGCGCACCTAGCCGATGGTCGTCCTGCCTGGGCCGAGGAGCCGTTCGAATGCCTGCTGTTCGACGTTGCCGGGTTGACCCTGGCCGTGCCGCTGATTTGCCTGGGCTCGATCTATCCGCTCGAAGGTCAGGAACTGACGCCGCTGTTTGGTCAGCCGGATTGGTTTCTTGGCATCCTGCCGAGCCAGGCCGGTAACCTGAAAGTACTGGATACAGCCCGTTGGGTGATGCCAGACCGTTATCGCGAGGACTTCCGCGAAGGCCTTCAATACGTGATTTCGGTGCAGGGCTACGAGTGGGGGTTGGCGGTGCATCAGGTCAGCCGCTCGATTCGCCTGGACCCGAGCGAGGTCAAGTGGCGCAGCCAGCGTACCCAGCGTCCCTGGTTAGCCGGTACGGTGATCGAGCACATGTGCGCGCTGCTCGACGTAGCGGCATTGGCTGAACTGATCGCCAGCGGTGGGGCGAAGCGCCTGAATGGCGGAAAACTGCATTGAGAATTGGTGGGCCTGTGCCAACGGGCTCTATAGTTGATGACAAGCGGGTCGACCCGCGCATGCCGCACTGAGCGGTTTTTGACGAGGCTAGGGACATGAAGAAAAGTTCTGCACAAGGTGCCGAAGATCCGATTCTGCAGTGGGTGACCTTTCGCCTGGACAACGAGACCTACGGCATCAACGTGATGCAGGTGCAGGAAGTCCTGCGTTACACCGAGATCGCTCCGGTCCCGGGTGCGCCGAGCTACGTGTTGGGCATCATCAACCTGCGCGGCAACGTGGTGACCGTGATCGATACCCGCCAGCGCTTCGGCCTGGGTTCGGCGCCGGTCACCGACAACACCCGTATCGTCATCATCGAGGCGGACAAACAAGTGGTCGGCATCCTGGTCGACAGTGTGGCCGAAGTGGTCTACCTGCGTCAGTCCGAGATCGAGACGGCACCGAACGTCGGTAACGACGAGTCGGCCAAGTTCATCCAGGGCGTGTGCAACAAGAACGGCGAGCTGCTGATTCTGGTCGAGCTGGACAAGATGATGTCCGAGGAAGAGTGGTCGGAGCTGGAGAGCATCTGAGCCATGTCCGAATTCGCCATGCTTGCCGCGGCTCTAGCCTTCGTGGCGCTGCTATGCGTGGCCCTGGGCATCGTCTGCAAAGGCCTGTACCGCAACCAGCAACGCCTGCTGGACGAACAGGCCAAGCGTGACGCCGTGCGCGATGCGCGGATCAGGGAGCTGAGTAAACGTCTCGACGCCTACCTGACCGGCAGCATTCGCATGGGCGAAGAGCTGCATGAGCTGCGCCGTGTGGTGGCGCCGCTGCCGGACAAGGTTAGCCAGATCGAGCAGCGCGATCCTAACAGTCTGTCCTTCACCCAGGCCGCTCGCCTGGTTGGCATGGGCGCCAGCGTCGACGATCTCACGCAGTCATGTGGTCTCAGCATGGCCGAGGCCGAGCTGATCAGCCGGCTGCATCGACCCAAGAAAGCCTAAGCGCTACGGCCGCGAAGTTCTTTTCTGCCGGTCCCTCAACGTGTTCTGGCGGGTTCCCGTTAATCGGCACTCGGCCCACTCAGGCGGGGGAGTGGCGGGGTGACGTCGCGCTCGCTTTCCTGTGTCGGAGTGAAACCCTCCGGTGTCCTGCCCTGCAGGTGCCAGGCAAAAGCGATGATCTCGGCAATGCAGCGATACAGCGCGTCAGGAATGGCATCGCCCAGTTCGAGGCGCGCCAGCAGACGCACCAACTCGGCATTTTCATAGATCGGTACTTCGTATTCGCGAGCGATGGAGAGAATGGCTTCGGCCAGTTCGTCATCACCCTTGGCGCTGAGTATCGGTGCGTTTTGCCCGTCATAGTTGAGGGCGATGGCCTGACGCGCTTCGGACTGCGGCTTGCGGCTCATGCGGTTTCGTCCACCCAGCGTTGTTCCAGCGAGGTTTTCGGTCCTTGCGGTGGCATGCCCTGGCTGCAGGCCAGTTCGCCAACCTCCAGTCCTGCGGCTAGCAGGCGCTCACGCAGGTTGCCCAGCTCGGCGGTGATCAGCGATGCGGTATCGGCGCGTTCGGCCCACAGTTGGCTGGAGAGGCTGCCGCGCAGTAGTTGAGCGCGAACCTGCAGCGGGCCAAGATGATCGAGGTCGAAGGCCAGTTCCACGCGCCAGAGCGTTTCCTTCTGCTCCGCTTTCTCCGCCTTGCCACTGTCTTCGCGCTGCAGTTTGATCTGCAGTGGAATCACTTCCTGCTGGTGGCGCATGGGCAACTCCAGCTGCCAGGTGGTCAGCAGGTTGCCGTTGGCATCCACCTGGGTTTGCGCCAGGCTCGATAGCTGATGGGTCTGTAGCCGTGAGACGGCTGCAGCGGCCAGCTTCAGCAGGGTTTCCAGGTCGGCTTCGCCATCCATGTTCTGCAGCAAGCGCGAGGGCAGGGGAAAGGTCAGCGCCTGTTGGCGTGCCGTTCCGGTAGCCCCTGCGCCGAGCAGTTGCCGAGCCAGGTTGGGCAAGTTCTGGTTAAGGGCGTTCTGCAGGCCGGCAAGGGGCCCGGAGACACCTGGAAGTTGCGGCATCAGCTGGGCGATCAGGCGCAGCAGGTTGGCCTTCAGGTCCTGCGGCAATGAGCCGGTCTGGCCCTGCAGCAGTTTGGCTTCGAGCAGCACACCACTGCCTTCGAGTGCCTGCGCCAGGCCTTTGGCGGTACTCAACTGGGCGCTGTCGGGGAGGCCGGCAAGCAGCTTGTCGATACTGCCGCGCAGCGCCTCATCGCCACCGCTCAGGTTCTGCAGGCCCTTGAACAAGCCCTCCAGCGACGCCTGGCGATTCTGCTGGGCGGCCAGTTGCTGGCCCAGCACCAACTGATCCAGGCGGCCGCTGAGTGGCAGAAAGGCGAGACTCTGGCTGCCTTGCACTTGCGCGCTGAGCAGGCTACCGAGCGGCAGATTCAAGGGGCTGTCGATGGCCAGCTTGTTGCCAGCCAGCGGAGTGTTGAGCAGGTTGACCACCAGGCGATAGATCGTCTGCGCATTCTGTGTCGGCAGCGGGGCGTTGCTGACGATCTTGCCCTGCACCAACGTACCGGGTGGCAGTTGCTGCAGGTCGAGGCTGGTCAGCGGCTTGTCACCGCCAGCCTGCAGGGCCAGCGCCAGGCGAGTCTCGGACAGTGCGGTGACCACCAGCGCGCTGCCCTGAGCCAGCGGCCTGGGGCTCTCGGCTTGCAGAGTCGCCTGCTTGCCGCCTGCGAGGGTCAGTTTGAGCAGCAGCTGGAAGCTTTGCGCTTGTTCGCGAATCGCCACGACTTCGGCCTTGGCGCTTTCGCCGGCCGCCAGCATGCCTTCCAGTGGTTGCAACAGGCGCACGGCCATGTCTGCCGCCGTCGCAGTGTTGCGAATCACCGGTACGGAAGGGGGAAGCGGGCGTGGGCTGCTGATTTCGCTCATGGGCTCTCACGTATCTGATGGCGTACTGCTTCACGAGTACAGCCTACGGCTGATTTGCCTGCCACAGATTAACACCCTGTCGAAAATGCTGACTGCGGGGACAGTGGCGCGCCATGTATAATGCCGCCCGCTGCGCATAGTAGTTCCGGCACGCTTCAATATAGCGGCCGGAGCACCGTCGACTTTAACCCTGCCAGGTATCGATGACCCGTCCCGTTCCCCTTCTCGAAGCCGTGGCGCTCAGCTGTGAGCGGGACTGGCGCATGCTCTTCGAGCAGTTGCACTTCGCCCTGCAGCCGGGCGACATGTTGCAGATCAGCGGCCCCAACGGCAGCGGCAAGACCAGCTTGCTACGGCTGATCGCGGGCCTGCGTCAGCCGACCTCCGGTGACATCCTCCTGCAGGGCCAGACCCTGGCCGAGCAGCGCAGCGAGTTGGCGCGCAACCTGTTGTGGATTGGCCATGCCGCCGGCATCAAGGGCCTGCTGAGCGCCGAAGAGAACCTGGCCTGGCTCTGCGCGCTGCATCGCCCGGCCAGTCGCGAGGCGATCTGGCAGGCGCTGGAAGCGGTCGGCCTGCGCGGTTTCGAAGATGTTCCCTGTCATACGCTGTCGGCCGGCCAACAGCGCCGTGTCGCGCTGGCCCGTCTTTATCTGGCCGATACACCCCCGCTGTGGGTGCTCGATGAGCCGTTCACCGCACTGGACAAGAGTGGCGTGGCGCAACTCGAAGCGCACCTGGCCGGCCATTGCGAGCGTGGGGGTGTCGTGGTGCTGACCACTCACCACAGTCTGCAACGCACACCGGCGACCTATCGCGATCTGGATCTGGGGCAGTACGCCGCATGAGCAACGTTTTCACACAGCTGCTGTCGCGCGAAATGCGCCTGCTCGCTCGCCGCCCGTCCGATCTGGCCAACCCGCTGGTGTTCTTCGCCATCGTCATCGCGCTGTTCCCGCTGGCGGTGGGACCAGAGACGCAATTGTTGCAAACCCTTTCCCCTGGCCTGGTCTGGGTCGCGGCGCTTTTGGCCGTGCTGCTCTCGCTGGACGGGCTTTTCCGCAGTGATTTCGAGGACGGCTCGCTCGAACAGTGGGTCCTTTCGTCGCACCCCCTGCCTCTTCTGGTGTTGGCCAAGGTGCTGGCACACTGGCTATTCAGTGGGTTGGCGCTGGTGCTGCTGGCGCCCTTGCTGGCGCTGATGCTCGGCTTGCCCGGGCGTTGCCTGCCGGTGTTGCTGATTTCCCTGCTACTCGGCACCCCGGTGCTGAGCCTGCTCGGTGCGGTGGGCGCCGCGCTCACCGTCGGTCTCAAGCGCGGCGGTCTGCTGCTGGCGCTGCTGATTCTGCCGCTGTACATCCCGGTGCTGATTCTTGGCAGCGGGGCGTTGCAGGCGGCCCTGCAAGGACTGCCGGCTACCGGCCATCTGTTATGGCTGGCCAGCCTCACTGCATTGGCAGTGACCCTGACACCTTTTGCGATTGCCGCCGGTCTGACCATCAGCGTCGGCGAATAACAACGAACCGTGATTGACCTCTGAACCGGGCAACCGCCGGATCAGGCCTGAATAATGAGTCGAGCATGAACTGGACGTGGTTTCACAAATGGGGTTCGCCCAAGTGGTTCTATGAGATGAGTGGCCGCTGGCTGCCCTGGCTCAGCATCGCTGCCGTGTTGCTGAGCGCGGCTGGTCTGATCTGGGGCCTGGCGTTCGCGCCGCCGGATTACCAGCAGGGCAACAGCTTTCGCATCATCTACATCCACGTTCCTGCCGCCTTTCTCGCTCAGTCTATCTACGTGACGCTGGCCGTTGCTGGCCTGGTCGGCCTGGTCTGGAAGATGAAGCTGGCAGACGTCGCCGTGCAACAGGCAGCCCCCATCGGTGCCTGGATGACCGCTATTGCATTGCTCACCGGCGCCATCTGGGGCAAACCGACCTGGGGCACCTACTGGGTCTGGGATGCGCGTCTGACCTCGATGCTGATCCTGCTGTTCCTCTACTTCGGCGTCATCGCCCTGGGCAACGCCATCAGCAACCGCGACAGCGCCGCCAAGGCCTGTGCCGTGCTGGCCATCGTCGGCGTGGTCAACATCCCGATCATCAAGTACTCGGTGGAGTGGTGGAACTCGCTGCACCAGACCGCCACTTTCAAAATCACCGAAAAACCGGCGATGCCGGTGGAAATGTGGCTGCCGCTACTGCTGGCGGTGTTGGGTTTCTACTGTTTCTTCGGTGCCGTGCTGCTCTATCGCATGCGTCTGGAAGTGCTAAAGCGCGAAGCGCGCAGCAGCTGGGTGAAAGCCGAAGTACAGGCACTGGTGGAGGGCAAGGCATGAGCTTTTCGTCCTTTTCCGAATTCCTTGCCATGGGTACCCATGGCCCCTACGTCTGGAGCGCCTACGGCATCAGCCTGGCGATCCTGGCGTTGAATGTGGTGCTGCCGATCCTGGCGCGCCGCCGTTACCTGCAAGACGAGGCGCGCCGTTTGCGCCGGGAGAAGTCGAAGTGAATCCGGTTCGCAAGAAACGTCTGTACATCGTTCTGGCCATCCTCTGCGGCGTCAGCATCGCCGTGGCACTGGCGCTGACCGCCCTGCAGGAGAACATCAACCTGTTCTACACCCCGAGCCAGATCGCCAATGGCGAGGCGCCGGTCGATACTCGCATCCGTGCCGGCGGCCTGGTGGAAGAGGGCTCGGTCAAGCGTTCCGCGGATACCCTGGAAGTCGACTTCGTCGTCACCGACGGCGCTCATGGCGTGACCATTCGCTACCACGGCATCCTCCCGGATCTGTTCCGTGAAGGGCAGGGCATCGTCGCCCTGGGCCGGGTCAATGAACAAGGCGTGCTGGTAGCCGACGAGGTGCTGGCCAAGCACGACGAGAATTACATGCCGCCTGAAGTCATGCAGGCGCTGGAAAAGAGCGGAATGATGCAGAAGCACAATGAGGCCAAAGCTGCCAAACAGGGCTATCAGCAGGAGAGTGCACAATGATCCCCGAGCTCGGCCATCTGGCGATGATCCTGGCGCTGTGCCTGTGTCTGGTACAGGCGACGCTGCCGCTGATCGGTGCCTGGCGTGGTGACCACCAGTGGATGAGCCTGGCGCAGCCGGCCGCCTGGGGTCAGTTCGCCTTTCTGCTGTTCTCCTTCATCTGCCTGACCTATGCCTTCATGGTCGACGATTTCTCCGTCGCCTACGTGGCCAACAACTCCAACAGCGCGCTGCCCTGGTACTACAAGTTCAGCGCGGTATGGGGCGCGCACGAAGGCTCCTTGCTGCTGTGGGCCTTGATCCTGGCCGGCTGGACCTTCGCTGTGGCGATCTTCTCGCGCCATCTGCCGGAAGAGATGCTTGCACGCGTGTTGGCGGTGATGGGCATGATCAGTGTCGGCTTCCTGCTGTTCCTGATCGTCACCTCCAATCCCTTCGAACGCCTGCTGCCGAACTCGCCGGTTGATGGCCGCGACCTCAACCCGTTGCTGCAGGACTTCGGCCTGATCGTGCATCCGCCGATGCTGTACATGGGCTATGTCGGCTTCTCGGTGGCCTTCGCCTTTGCCATCGCCGCCTTGCTCGGCGGCAAGCTGGACGCCGCCTGGGCGCGCTGGTCGCGTCCGTGGACCATTATCGCCTGGGCCTTCCTCGGCATCGGTATCGCCCTGGGCTCCTGGTGGGCTTACTACGAGCTTGGCTGGGGTGGCTGGTGGTTCTGGGACCCGGTAGAGAACGCGTCCTTCATGCCCTGGTTGGTGGGCACCGCGTTGATTCACTCCCTCGCCGTGACCGAGAAGCGCGGGGTGTTCAAGAGCTGGACCGTACTGCTGGCCATCGCCGCCTTCTCCCTGAGCCTGTTGGGCACCTTCCTGGTTCGCTCCGGCGTACTGACTTCGGTACACGCCTTTGCTACCGATCCGGAGCGCGGCGTGTTCATCCTCGCCTTCCTGCTGGTGGTGGTGGGTGGTTCGCTGGCGTTGTTCGCCGTGCGCGCACCGGTGGTCAAGAGCCAGGTCGGCTTTGGCCTGTGGTCGCGTGAGACGCTGCTGTTGGTCAACAACATCGTGCTGGTGGTGTCGGCCGCGATGATTCTGCTCGGCACCCTCTACCCGTTGGTGCTCGATGCGCTGACCGGCGCCAAGCTGTCGGTTGGCCCGCCATACTTCAACGCGTTGTTCCTGCCGCTGATGGCACTGCTGATGGCGGTGATCAGCGTTGGCGTACTGGTGCGCTGGAAGGATACCCCGCTGAAATGGCTGGGCAGCATGCTGGCGCCGGTACTGGTGGCCAGCGTAGTGCTGGCGGTCATCGCCACCTTCCTGCATGGTGATTTCCACTGGGCTGTACTGGCCGTCTGCCTGCTGGCCTTCTGGGTAATCCTCGCCGGCGTGCGTGACATCCTCGACAAGACGCGCCACAAGGGTCTGATCAAGGGGCTGCCGAGCCTGAGCCGCAGCTACTGGGGCATGCAGATGGCGCACCTGGGTTTCGCTGTGTGCGCCCTGGGCGTGGTGCTCACCAGCCTTGGCAGCTACGAGCGCGATCTGCGTATGGCGCCGGGGGATTCCGTGGAGCTGGCCGGCTATCGCTTCCAGTTCGAGGGTGCGGTGCATCACGAGGGGCCCAACTTCATTTCCGATAAAGGCACGGTGCGTGTGTTCGATGGCGAGCGGCAGATCAAGGTGCTGCACCCGGAGAAGCGTTTGTACACCGTGCAGCAGGCGACCATGACCGAGGCGGGCATCGATGCTGGCTTCACTCGCGACCTGTTCGTCGCCCTCGGTGAGCCACTGGAGCAGGGCGCCTGGGCTGTACGCATTCACATCAAGCCGTTCGTCCGCTGGATCTGGCTGGGCGCGCTGCTGATGGGCTTCGGTGGCTTCCTCGCCGCGGCCGACAAGCGCTACCGGATCAAGGTCAGAACCCGCGTGCGTGAAGCCCTTGGCATGCAGGAGGCCAGCGCATGAGACGCCTGCTCCTGCTGTTGCCGCTGCTGGCTTTTCTCGCCATCGCCGTATTCCTCTATCGCGGCCTGTTCCTCGATCCATCCGAACTGCCTTCGGCGCTGATCGGCAAGCCGTTCCCGGCTTTCAGCCTGCGGTCGCTGGACGATCCCGAGCGCACCCTCACTGAGGCTGACATCAAGGGCCGGCCTGCGCTGGTCAACGTCTGGGCCACCTGGTGCCCGGCCTGCCGTCATGAGCATCCGGTGTTGAACAAGCTGGCCGAGGCCGGCGTAGTGATCCACGGGGTCAACTACAAGGATCAGCGCGAGCCGGCGCAGAAGTGGTTGCGCGACCTGCACAACCCCTATCAGCTCAATATCGAAGATGCCAAGGGCAGCCTCGGTCTGGACCTGGGCGTATACGGCGCGCCGGAGACCTTCTTCGTCGATGCCAAGGGCATCATTCGCCACAAGTTCGTCGGCACCATCGACGAGCGCGTCTGGCGCGAGCAGCTGGCGCCGATCTACCAGCAGTTGGTCGACGAGGCCCAGCCATGAAGCGCCTGTTGATTTCTGCCGGTCTGGCGCTTGGGCTATTGGCCAGCGCGCATGCTGCCATCGATACCTTCGAGTTCGCCAATGAGGCCGAGCGTCAGCGTTATCGCAATCTGGTCGAAGAGCTGCGTTGCCCGAAGTGCCAGAACCAGAACATCGCCGATTCCGATGCGCCGATCGCCATGGACCTGCGCAACGAGATCTACCGCTTGCTTGAAGCGGGCAAGAGCAACGACGAGATCATCGATTTCCTGGTCTCGCGCTATGGCGATTTCGTGCTCTACAAACCGCCGCTGACCAGCCGCACGCTGCTGCTTTGGTATGGCCCGGCCGGCCTGCTGGTACTGGGGTTCGGCGTGCTCGGAGTGATCGTTCTGCGTCGCCGTAGCGAGCAGAAGAATCGCCCAGCCGCTGGCCTCTCCGCCGATGAGCAGGCGCGCCTCGCCGCGTTGCTCGAACAAGCCTCTCAGGACAAGAAAGACCGATGATCGATTTCTGGTTGCCCGCTGGGCTGCTGTTGCTGACTGCCCTGGCGTTTCTGCTGATTCCGGTTCTGCGTATTCGCAAGCTGCAGGCTGAAGAAGACCGTACCGCACTCAACGTCGCCCTCTATCAGGAACGCCTGCAGGAGCTGGAAAACCAGCGTCAGGCTGGCGTGCTCGATGACGCGCAGATGGAGGCCGGCCGCGCCGAAGCGGCGCGCGAGCTGCTCGATGACACCGAAGGCGTGCAGCGCCGCAGCAGCGTGCTTGGCGGCAAGATTCCGTTGGTCTCGGCGCTGCTGGTACCCGTGCTGGGCGTGGCTCTGTACCTGCATTGGGGCGCCATCGATCAGGTCGAGCAGACTCGCCAGCTGGCCGCTGCGCAGCCGCAGAGCATCGAGGAAATGACTGCGCGTCTGGAGCAGACTGTCCAGCAGCAGCCAGACTCCGCCGAGGCCTGGTACTTCCTCGGCCGTACCTACATGGCGCAGGAGCGTGCTGGCGATGCCGCCAAGGCGTTCGAGCGTGCCGTGGAGATTGCCGGGCGAGCCCCGGAACTGCTCGGCCAGTGGGCGCAGGCGCTGTACTTCGCTGAAGGCAAGCAGTGGAGCGAGCAGATGCAGACGCTCACCGACGAAGCGCTGAAGGCCGACCCGCAAGAGGTCACCAGCCTGGGCCTGCTTGGTATCGCCGCTTATGAAAACCAGCGCTATGCTGATGCCGTGCGTTACTGGGAGCGCCTGGTCGCCGTGCTGCCGGAGCAGGACCCGTCGCGTGCGGCTATCGCCGGTGGTATCGAGCGCGCCCGTCAGCAGATGGGCGAGGGCGAGCAGCCCAGTGCGGCAGCAGCGCCGAGTGCCAAGGTGCATGCGTTGGAGGTCAGCGTGTCGCTGTCGCCCGAGGTGCAGCAGAACGTGCAGCCGGGCGATGCCGTATTCGTCTTCGCCCGAGCACTCAGTGGCCCGCCGATGCCGCTGGCAGTCAAACGCCTGAAGGTCTCCGACCTGCCGGTGCAGATCAGCCTTTCCGATGTGGATGCGATGATGCCCGAACTGAAGATTTCCCGATTCGACCAGGTGCAACTGGTGGCACGTGTATCCCGTGCGGGTAACGCCACCCAGGGCGAATGGACCGGCCAGACTGGCCCGGTCGCCAACACCGCCCGTGACGTTCAGGCGCTGCTGATCGACAGCCGCGACGGGCAGACCCAGTGAAGCGTCTGGTGCTGGCCTGCGCACTCGGGCTCGGCCTGAGTGGCTGCGTACTGCAGCAACCGAGCGCGCCGGTGGGTGACTTGCCACCGGTACAGCAGCCATCGCACCCGCGCTATGCGCCGCCGCCTGGGGTGAAGAGCCACTGGAATCCGGGACTGGGCGTCTATGTAGTCGAAGGCGCACGTGATCTGTACTACCGCGAGCGCATCTTCTACCGCTGGGACGGCGGCTGGAGCTGGTCTTCGCAAGCCGGCGGGCCGTGGAAGGAAACCGACAGCTCTGGCATTCCGCCGGGGTTGTTTCGTCAGTATCAGAACCGCTGATCGCGTAGGGCGGGTGAAACCTGCAAATCGACCTGGCAGGTCGCACTCACCTTACAACCGCATATGAAAACGGCGCCCGAAGGCGCCGTTTTCGTTGGTTGTGATCCGTGCTCAATGCGCCCAGATCATGCCCACCAGCAGATAGCAGATCAGCGTCACCAGCACCACGCCGAACAGGTTGAGGACGAAACCCGCCTTGATCATCGACTGTATCTTCATATGCCCGGTGCCGAACACGATGGCATTGGGCGGCGTCGCCACTGGCATCATGAAGGCGCAACTGGCAGCGATGGCGGCAGGAATCGCCAGCAGCTCGGCCGGCATGCCCTGCGAGACGGCCAATGCCCCCAGCAGCGGCAGGAAGGCTGCTGCGGTGGCAGTGTTGGAGGTGACTTCGGTGAGGAAGATGATCACCAGCACCACCACGCCGATCATCGCGATCACCG
Source organism: Ectopseudomonas mendocina (assembly GCF_007049795.1). Classification (GTDB taxonomy): domain Bacteria; phylum Pseudomonadota; class Gammaproteobacteria; order Pseudomonadales; family Pseudomonadaceae; genus Aquipseudomonas; species Aquipseudomonas mendocina_D. The sequence goes on along the minus strand of NZ_SCFY01000014.1, from coordinate 112,295 downwards.
GCAGGGCGCCCAGCGCCCCCAGGCTCTGTGCGATCCATTCGGCCAGGCCGGTGCTGCGAATCACGCCCGCCAGCGACAGGCCGCCGCCGAACAGCAGCAGCACGCCCCAGGGCAGTTTGCTGGCGCTTTCCCAGTTCATCAGGAACACGCGCTGTTTGACGTCCACCGGAATCATGAACAGCGCCAGCGCCGCAGCAATGGCGATGCTGGTGTCGTTGACGCCGGGCACCCAGCCGGAGATCAGCGGCTGGAATACCCAGGCCAGCGCGGTAGTGACAAACACCAGCGCCACCAGCTTCTCGCCACGGCTCAGTGGTCCGAGTTCGGCCAGCTCGCTACGGATCAGTTGCGTGCTGTCATGACCGGCCAGGTTGAAACCACCACGGGTCAGCCACCACCAGATGAACGCCAGCATGATCACGGCTACTGGCACGCCGAGCAGCATCCACTGGCCGAAGCCGATCTGTACGTCATAGTTGTCGGCGAGGAAGGCGGCCAGCAAGGCATTCGGTGGGGTACCGATCAGCGTGGCGATGCCACCGACACTGGCGGCGTAGGCAATCGCCAGCAGCAAGGCAGTGGCGAAGCGCTCACGATCGGCTTCGCCGGTGCTCTTCTCGCTGGTGAGCATGCCGATTACCGAAAGGCCGATAGGCAGCATCATGATGGTGGTCGCAGTGTTGCTCACCCACATGCTGAGAAAGGCCGTGGCCATCATGAAACCAGCGATCTGCCGGCTCGGCTTGCTGCCCATGGCCAGCAGCGTCATCAGCGCGATGCGCTTGTGCAGGTTCCAGCGCTCCATAGCCAGGCCCAGGACGAAACCACCGAGGAACAGGTAGATGGTCGGGTTGGCGTAGGGCGCGGTGGCGGCGTTGAGGCTGTCGATGCTCAGCGCCGGGATCAACAGGATCGGCAGCAACGAAGTGGCCGGGATCGGAATGGCTTCGGTCGACCACCAGGTGGCCATCAGCAGGGTCAGGCCGATGGTGGCCCAGGCGGTGCTGGAGAGGCCTGCTGGCGGCTCGGTGACCAGGCATACGAGCAGTAGCAAGGGGCCCAGAATCAGACCAATCCAGGCAGCCTTGGCAGGTGCGGTGGATTCATTGGTGGTAACGGCCATGGCGCGCTTCCTTTAGCTAAAAAGTCGGGCTTTATAGCCCACAGGGCGACTTTATGACCACGCGCTGGCCAATCGGTTTTGCTTCAGTCTGTTTCAGGTGTGTTTTGCGTCGAGGCTGACGGCTCTACCTGTCTGCTGAACAGCGGTCCACCGCAGCGGCTACAGAACGCCGCACTGTACTCGTGACGGTTCTTGCGACAATGCGGGCAGTCATGCTCCATCAGCCCATCCTGGCGCATGGCGTTGGCCAGTTCGGCGGTGAAAATACCGGTAGGCACGGCGATGATCGAGTAGCCGGTGATCATCACCAGCGTAGCGAGCATCTGGCCTACGGGAGTTTGCGGAGTGATGTCGCCGAAACCTACGGTGGTCAGCGTCACCACCGCCCAGTAGATACCAGTAGGAATGCTGGTGAAGCCATTGGCTGGGCCTTCGATGACGTACATCAGCGCGCCATACACGGTGACCAGGGTCGAGACGCATACCAGAAACACCACGATCTTCTGCTTGCTGCCGCGCAGCGCTACCAGCAGGAAGTTGGCTTGGGTCAGGTACTGGCGCAGCTTGAGCACACGGAAGATACGGATCATGCGGATGACGCGGACGATCATCAGGTACTGCGCATCGGCGAACACCAACGCCAGGATCGCAGGCAGCACTGCGAGCAGATCCACCAGGCCGAAGAAACTGAAGGCATAGCGCATCGGCTTGGGCGAGCTGTACAGGCGCAAGCCGTACTCGATGGCGAACAGCGCGGTGAAAAACCACTCCAGCGCGCCGAACACAGCAGCGTGCTGGTTGTGGAAGTGCTCGATGCTGTCGAGCATCACCACCACCAGGCTGGCAAGGATGGTCACCAGCAGCCAGTTGTCGAAGCGCTGAGCGGCCGGCGTGCTGGTTTCGAAGATGATGATGTAGAGGCGTTGGCGCCAGCTCTGCCGGTTTTCCATGGCAAGGTCCAAATCAAGCGAAAGGGCACAGCCTAGGCAGGAAGGCGGAGTAAGGGCAAGGCCGTAGTTGTGCTTGCTGCTCTGTTCTCAATCCCCTTCCAGCGAAGACTCCTCCCGCGGATCACTCAGCACGAAGGTTTCACCTATGGCCGCTGTAATCCGCGCGGTGCCCAGATTGAGTAGCTGCCACTGCCATTCACCGTAACGGGTGCTCAAGATTCCATGGGCATGGCAGGGGCCGTGGAGGTACCAGGCGTGCTCCTGGCTGTGGGTGATGAGGAGGTCGTGACGCAGGAAATCGGCGACCAATGCTTCGCTGACCTTGAAGCTATGGCAGTTGTCTTGCGCCGGGCCGGGTCCATCTGCGATCACCACGATATCGCTGACCGGGCCAATCAGGCTCGGGTTTGACTCTGCGCAGGTCGTAGCGGTTGCCAGTAGCAAGCTGAGGCCGAGAATTCGTCTGTCCATGTTCCGCGCGCTCCCTTTGCGGTCGGTTGCGCGATTCTAGAACGTCGGGGTGCTGTCCTTGACTGCCTTTTGCCAACTTTGTGCACCGGCCCTGATCAGCCAGCAGGCGAGGATGAAGGGCATGGTCAGGGCAGGTAGGCCCAGGGCGCTGAAACCGGGCTGCAGCAGGCCGAGCAGGATGCCGTAATAGCCATACAGGCCGATGGCGATATTGGCGGGCGGGTAGCCGCGGCGTTGCGCGAGTAGCATCGAGGTCAGGCCGCCGAGCAGGGCGCCGGGCAGCAGGTCAGGGGCGCCGATGAGGATGGCGATCAGCACCAGCAGGCCGCAGCCGGGGTGCTGTTGCAGGAAGATCTGGGAGAAGCCATTGAGCAGGGCGCGCAGGCTTTGCCGGGCAGGGTGTGAGGTTATTAGTCGAGGCATGTTGTCTGTGCCAAGAGAGCCTTCTCCCCCAGCCCCTCTCCCGCAAGCGGGAGAGGGGAGCCGTCCGTGTCGCTTGGAGGAGGTACGTAGGGTGTGCCGTGCGCACCGCCAACGAGACGCAAGGTGCGCATGGACTAGGCGGCCCCGCGACACCCTACGAATCAATACAACGCGCAGCCCGTACGAAATCCGGGGCACAGGGTCAGAGCATTCCCCGGATTTAATCCGAGATACGGAGCTGTGTAGGGCGCCCCGTGCGCACCTTTTATTCGTGCGTACGGCTTTCGGTGCGCATGGCGCACCCTACAGGAGCAGCTCGGCTCAATGCAGCGTTTCGATCCTCAGGCTGTTGGTGCTGCCGGGTTGGCCGAAGGGTTCACCGGCGGTGATCACCACGGTTTCGCCACGTTGGGCCATGCCCTGGGCCTGGGCGATTTCCAGCGCGGTGCTGGTGACTTCCTCGACCTTGCGCAGGCGTTCGTTGACCACTGAATAGATGCCCCAGGCCACGGTCAGGCGCCGCGCCGTGGTCAGGCTCGGCGTGAGGCTCAAGATCGGCGCCTTGGGCCGCTCGCGCGAGGCGCGCAGGCTGCTGGAACCAGACTCGGTGTAGTTGACCAATGCGGCGACCGGCAGGATCGAGCTGATACGGCGGATGGCGCAGCTGATGGCGTCGCTGGCGGTGGCCTCGGCCTGCGGACGGCCGACGTCGAGCTGGCTCTGGTAGTCCGGGCCGTTTTCCACCTGGCGGATGATCTTGCTCATCATCTGCACGGTTTCCAGCGGGTAATCACCGGAGGCAGTCTCGGCCGACAGCATCACCGCATCGGCGCCTTCGGCCACGGCGTTGGCCACGTCGGTGACTTCGGCGCGGGTCGGTGCCGGGGAGAAGCGCATGGATTCGAGCATCTGCGTGGCGACGACGACTGGGCGACCGAGCTGGCGGCAGGTGCGCACGATGTCCTTCTGGATGCGCGGCACGTTCTCGGCCGGCACTTCCACGCCCAGATCACCGCGCGCCACCATGATGGCGTCGCATAGCTTGGCGATTTCTTCGAGATGCTGCACGGCCGAGGGCTTCTCGATCTTGGCCATGAGGAAGGCCTTGCCCTGGATAAGCTCACGGGCCTCGATGATGTCCTCGGGGCGCTGCACGAAGGACAGCGCCACCCAGTCCACACCCAGTTCCAGGCCGAAGGCCAGGTCGCGGCGGTCTTTCTCGGTCAGCGGCGACAGCTGCAACACGGCCTCGGGCACGTTGACGCCCTTGCGGTCGGACAGTTCGCCACCGGCGATGACTTCGGTGATCACGGCGTCATTCTGTTTGGCGGTCACTTTCAGGCGCAGGCGGCCGTCGTCCAGCAGCAGGCTCATGCCCGGCTGCAGGGCCTCGATGATTTCCGGGTGGGGCAGGTTGACCCGGCTGGCATCGCCGGGCGTGGCGTCCAGGTCCAGGCGCAGGCTCTGACCGTTGACCAGTTGCACCTTGCCGCCTGCGAAGCGGCCGACGCGCAGCTTCGGCCCCTGCAGGTCCATAAGGATGCCGATGGGCTGGTTCAGCTCGCGCTCCACCTAACGTACCCACTGGTAGCGCTGGGCGTGGTCGGCGTGTTCGCCATGGCTGAAGTTGAGGCGGAACAGGTTGACCCCGGCCTCGACCAACTGGCGGATATGCGTGGCGTCGCGGATGGCCGGGCCGAGGGTGGCGAGGATCTTTACTTTCTTGTCGGCGTTCATTGAGCAGGGCTCTCGAGAATGAGGATGGCGCGGAAATCGTTGACGTTGGTACGGGTCGGCCCGGTGACGATCAGCTCGTCGAGGGCGGCGAAGTAGCCATAGCCGTTGTTGTTGTCCAGTTCGTCGCGGGCGGACAGGCCCTTGATGCCGGCGCGGGCGTAGCTGTAGGGCGTCATGATGGCGCCGGCGTTGTCTTCGGAGCCGTCGATGCCGTCGGTGTCCCCGGCCAGCGCGTAGACGCCGGGCAGGCCCTTGAGGCTCTCGGTGAGGCTGAGGAGGAATTCGGCGTTGCGCCCGCCACGGCCGTTGCCGCGCACGGTGACGGTGGTTTCGCCGCCGGAGAGGATCACGCATGGCGGCTTGATCGGCTGGCCATGCAGCTGCACCTGGCGGGCGATGCCGGCATGCACCTTGGCCACGTCGCGCGACTCGCCCTCCAGGTCGCCGAGAATCAGCACCGGAAAACCGGCGGCTTCAGCCTTGGCCGCAGCGGCGTCGAGCGACTGCTGCGGGGTGGCGATCAGCTGGAAGTGGTTGCGGGCGAGTACCGGATCGCCCGGCTTGACCGTTTCCGAGCGTGGATCTTCCAGCCAGGCGCGCACGTTGGCCGGGATGTCGATGCCATAGCGAGCCAGAATCGCCAGGGCTTCGGCCGAGGTGGTGGGGTCGCCTACGGTGGGGCCGGAGGCGATCACCGTGGCCTCGTCGCCGGGCACGTCGGAGATGGCGTAGGTGTAGACGGTGGCCGGCCAGCAGGCCTTGGCCAGACGGCCGCCCTTGATCGCCGAGAGGTGCTTGCGCACGCAGTTCATCTCGCCGATGGTGGCGCCGGATTTGAGCAGCGCCTTGTTGATCGCCTGCTTGTCCTTGAGGCTGATGCCCTCGGCCGGCAGCGCCAGCAGCGAGGAGCCGCCGCCGGAGAGGAGGAAGATCACCCGGTCGTCTTCGGCCAGGTTCGACACCAGCTCCAGCACGCGGCGAGCGACGCGCTCGCCGGCGTCGTCCGGCACCGGGTGGGCGGCTTCCACCACTTCGATCTTCTTGCAGTCGGCGCCGTGCTCGTAGCGGGTCACCACCAGGCCGCTGACCTCGCCCTGCCACTCCTGCTCGATCACCTCGGCCATGGCCGCGGCGGCCTTGCCCGAGCCGATGACGATGACGCGGCCGCTGCGGTCGGCGGGAAGAAAGTCGGCCAGCACCTGGCGCGGATGGGCGGCGGCGATGGCGGTGGCGAACAGGTCGCGCAGCAGGCGTTGCGGATCGAAGGTCATGGCGATGTTCTCTTGTTCTGGGGGTGACGCTGGATGATCGTTCCCACGTCCGCGTGGTAACGCCTGGCGAGACGCTCAGGCGTCTGCTGTTGTGTGACGCGGAGCGTCACGGGATGCATGCCCACGCAGAGCGTGGGAACGATCAATGTTCTCTCGGTGGATCGATTCCAGTCCGCAGGCGCCGCATGGCAGCGCCTGGGGAATGGAATCGACCGACCTGGCAATCGGGCCGTGACACCTCCTGCCAGGAAGGTCGAAAGGGTGGGCGAAACGCGGCCTTCGGGATCTGTGGGAGGCGCTTCAGCCGCGACAGTCGCGGCTAAAGCCCCTCCCACGGATTTCCTGAGAGGGCTGCGCTTACTCGCCGCGGATATTGAAGTTGGCCATATGCTCCAGACCCTTGATCAGGGCGGAGTGATCCCAGCCACTGCCGCCGAGAGCCGCGCAGGTGCTGAACACCTGCTGGGCGTTGGCGGTGTTGGGCAGGTTCAGACCCAGTTCGCGTGCGCCGGACAGCGCCAGGTTGAGATCCTTCTGGTGCAGGCTGATGCGGAAGCCCGGATCGAAGGTGCCCTTGATCATGCGTTCGCCGTGCACTTCGAGGATCTTCGAGCCGGCGAAGCCCCCCATCAGCGCTTCACGCACCTTGGCCGGGTCGGCGCCGTTCTTGGCGGCGAACAGCAGGGCCTCGGCCACCGCCTGGATGTTCAGCGCGACGATGATCTGGTTGGCCACCTTGGCGGTCTGGCCGTCGCCGTTGCCGCCGACGCGGGTGATGTTCTTGCCCATGGCCTGGAACAGCGGCAGGGCGCGTTCGAAGGCGTTCGGGCAGCCGCCGACCATGATCGACAGGGTGGCAGCCTTGGCGCCGACTTCACCGCCGGATACCGGCGCGTCCAGATAGGCAGCGCCAGTGGCCTTGACCTTCTCGGCGAAGGCCTTGGTGGCGGTGGGGGAGATCGAGCTCATGTCGATCACCACCTTGCCGGCGCCGACGCCCTGGGCGATGCCGTTGTCACGGAACAGCACGTCTTCGACCTGCGGGGTGTCCGGCACCATGACGATGATGAATTCGGCTTCCTGGGCCACTTCCTTCGGGTTGGCCAGGGCGATGCCGTTGTCGCCCAGCAGGTCGGCCGGGGCCTTGTCGAAGTGCTCGGAGAAGAACAGGGTGTGGCCGCCTTTCTGCAGGTTCTGCGCCATGGGTTTGCCCATGATGCCGGTGCCGATGAATCCGATTTTAGCCATGAGAGATTGCTCCTGAAGAGTGGGGCTCAGATTGCGTTGTGCGCTTTCATCCAGCCGAGGCCGGCAGCGGTGGTGGTCAGCGGCTTGTACTCACAGCCGATCCAGCCCTGGTAGCCGATGCGGTCCAGGTGCTCGAAGAGGAAGCGGTAGTTGATCTCGCCGGTGCCCGGCTCGTTGCGGCCCGGGTTGTCGGCCAGCTGCACGTGGTTGATGGCGGCCAGGTTGCTTTCAACCGTGCGGGCCAGGTCACCTTCCATGATCTGCATGTGGTAGATGTCGTACTGCAGGTACAGGTTGGTGCTGCCGACCTTGTCGCGGATGTCCAGCGCCTGCTTGGTGTTGTTCAGGTAGAAGCCGGGGATGTCGCGGGTATTGATGGCTTCCATGACCAGACGAATACCGGCGCCGGCCAGCTTGTCAGCGGCGTAGCGCAGGTTGTCGACGAAGGTCTTCTCGACGGTGGCGCAGTCCACGCCCTGCGGGCGGATGCCGGCCAGGCAGTTGATCTGCTTGTTGCCCAGCACCTTGGCGTAGGCGATGGCCTTGTCGACGCCAGCGCGAAATTCCTCGACGCGGTCCGGGTGGCAGGCGATGCCGCGCTCACCCTTGGCCCAGTCGCCGGCGGGCAGGTTGAACAGCACCTGCTCGAGCTTGTTGGCGTCCAGGCGGGCTTTGATCTCTTCTACCGCGAAGTCATAGGGGAAGAGGTATTCCACGCCGCTGAAACCGGCTTCGGCGGCGGCGGCGAAACGGTCCAGGAAGTCCACTTCGGTGAACAGCATGGACAGGTTGGCAGCAAAACGGGGCATGGTGTGCTCCTTCAATTTGGCTCCCTCTCCCCTCGGGAGAGGGTTGGGGTGAGGGAAGCAGTGTCGGAATGAGCGAGGACCGCGTGCCTTGCACAGCCCTCACCCCCGGCCCCTCTCCCAAAGGGAGAGGGGAGTAGATAGATCAGTCGAGCAGCGAGATGGCGGTCGGGGCGTCGACGCCGCGCTCGGCCAGTTCCTCGAACTCGTTGATGGCGTTGATCTCGGTGCCCATGGAGATGTTGGTGACACGTTCCAGGATGATCTCCACCACCACCGGTACGCGGTGTTCAGCCATCAGGCGCTTGGCTTCGGCGAAGGCGTTCTGCAGCTCGTTCGGATCGAACACGCGGATCGCCTTGCAGCCCAGGCCCTCGACTACGGCGACGTGGTCGACGCCGTAACCGTTGAGCTCCGGCGCGTTGATGTTCTCGAACGCCAGCTGCACGCAGTAATCGATGTCGAAGCCGCGCTGCGCCTGACGGATCAGGCCCAGGTAGGAGTTGTTCACCAGCACGTGGATGTACGGCAGGTTGAACTGGGCACCGACGGCCAGCTCCTCGATCATGAACTGGAAGTCATAGTCGCCGGACAGGGCCACGACCTGACGCTGCGGGTCGGCCTTGACCACGCCGAGAGCTGCCGGAATGGTCCAGCCCAGCGGGCCGGCCTGGCCGCAGTTGATCCAGTGGCGCGGCTTGTACACATGCAGGAACTGCGCGCCGGCGATCTGCGACAGACCGATGGTGCTGACGTAGCAGGTGTCCTTGCCGAACGCCTCGTTCATCTCTTCGTACACGCGCTGCGGCTTGGCCGGTACGTTGTCGAAGTGGGTCTTGCGCTGCAGGGTGCGCTTACGCTCGCGGCAGGCTTCAACCCAGGCGCTACGGTCCTTCAGCTTGCCAGCGGCTTTCCACTCGCGGGCGACTTCGAGGAAGGCGTCCAGCGCGTTGCCGGCGTCGGAGGCGATACCCAGATCCGGGTTGAACACGCGGCCAATCTGCGTCGGTTCGATGTCGACGTGGATGAACTTGCGGCCCTCGGTGTAGACGTCGACCGAGCCGGTATGACGGTTGGCCCAGCGGTTGCCGATGCCGAACACCAGGTCGGAGGCGAGCAGGGTGGCGTTGCCGTAACGGTGCGAGGTCTGCAGGCCGACCATGCCGACCATCAGCTTGTGATCGTCCGGAATCGCGCCCCAGCCCATCAGTGTCGGCACCACCGGCACGCCGGTCAGCTCGGCGAACTCCACCAGCTTGTCTTGCGCATCGGCATTGAAGATGCCGCCACCGGCAACCAGCAGCGGGCGCTCGGCCTCGTTGAGCATGGCGATGGCCTTCTCGGCCTGGATGCGGCTGGTGCTCGGCTTGGCCACCGGCAGCGGCTCGTAGGCGTCGATATCGAATTCGATCTCGGCCATCTGCACGTCGAACGGCAAGTCGATCAGCACCGGGCCGGGGCGGCCGCTGCGCATTTCATGGAAGGCACGCTGGAAGGCGCGCGGCACCTGGCCGGGTTCCATCACGGTGGTGGCCCACTTGGTCACCGGACCGACGATGCTGGTGATGTCGACTGCCTGGAAATCTTCCTTGTGCATACGCGCACGCGGCGCCTGGCCGGTGATGCAGAGGATCGGGATGGAGTCGGCCGAGGCCGAGTACAGACCGGTGACCATGTCGGTGCCGGCCGGGCCCGAGGTGCCGATGCACACGCCGATATTGCCGGCATTGGTGCGGGTGTAACCCTCGGCCATGTGCGAAGCGCCTTCGACGTGACGGGCCAGGACGTGATCGATGCCACCGAGTTTCTTCAGTGCGGCATACAGGGGGTTGATGGCAGCGCCGGGGACGCCGAACGCGGTATCGACGCCTTCGCGGCGCATCACCAGTACGGCTGCCTCGATTGCTCTCATTCTGGCCATGACCATTGTTCTCCGAGTCAGTGGTTTTTTCTTCTTGGGAACAAGGATGACGGCTGTACCGGTGCGGCGGAATTGTTGGATACTTCAGTTCTGTCGATACCTGGAGTACCGAATGGACCGTCATACCCTCATCCGCAGTTTCGTTCTGGTCGCCGACAACGGCAGCTTTGCCGCAGCTGCGCTGAGTGAAGGTGTCACCCCGGTGGTCATGGGGCGCCGCCTGGACGCGCTGGAGCGCCATCTGGGCGTCAAGCTGATGCATCGCTCCACGCGTGGCCTGCAGCTGACCGACCTCGGTGAGCAGTACCTTGATCGCGCCCGCGCCCTGCTCAAGGACTTCGACGAGGCCGACGCCAGCGTGGCCCGTGGGGGCAGGTCGGTGCGCGGGCACCTGGTGGTATCTGCGCCTGCCGCGTTCGGCAGACGGCACATCGCCCCGCACGCACCGGCATTTCTCAAGCGTTACCCGGACCTGAAGCTGTCGTTCAACTTCACCGACAGCCTGGTCGATCTGGTGCGCCAGGGTTACGACATGGGCATTCGTATCGGCGAGGTGACCGACCCAAACTACGTGGCGGTCAAGCTCTTCCCCAATCGCCGCGTGGTCTGTGGCGCGCCCAGCTACTTCGAGCTGCATGGCGTGCCGCGCACCCTTGAAGACCTGGCGCGGCACAACTGCCTGGCGTTCAACCTGCAGGGCGGCCAGCAGCACGGTTGGTCCTTCCTGCGCGACGGGCGCCAGGTGGCGGTGAAGGTGGCCGGCAATCTCGATTGCAACGACGGCGAACTGCTCTACGACTGGGTCAAGCAGGGGCTGGGAATCGGCTGGCGCTCGACCTGGGAAATCCAGGCGGAGTTGAAGGCTGGCGAGCTGGTCACGGTGCTGGATGACTACGAGATCCCGGCCTACGACATCCAGGCGGTATACCCGCAGCAGCGTTACCTGCCGGCCAAGGTGCGCTTCTTCATCGACTACCTGAAGGACATCTACAACGCGCCGGGGTACTGGGAAGTGCGAGGAGGGTGAAGGAGTTATTCGATACTTGTCTTGTTTTTATCAGAGAAATTTATTGTGTACATTTTAATTTTATTTTGTTCTTTTTTGTTGAAACAATCCTTCTGTTCGGCTATTGCATAAGGCGCTTTCTCATGTCGCACGCCGATTGGTGCGTGCGGTGACTTCCTGTTCGGTTTTCGGAGGCTCCTTATGAATGCGCTTAACCTGTCCACAGCCGTGAGCATCACCCACAACGCGCTCGCCGTCGGGCGTGAGCTTCGCGCTGCGCCACTGACGGTGGCGGTGCTGGATGCCGGCGGGCATCTGATCAGTCTGCAGCGCGAGGATGGTGCCAGCCTGCTGCGTCCGCAGATCGCCATCGGCAAGGCCTGGGGTGCGCTGGCGCTGGGCAAGGGCTCGCGCCTGATCGCCGCCGATGCGCAGCAGCGCCCGGCCTTTATCGGTGCGGTGAACAGTCTGGCTCAAGGCAGTCTGGTGCCGGCCCCGGGTGGGGTGTTGATTCGTGACGCACTGGGGCAGGTTATCGGCGCCGTGGGCATCACCGGTGACACCTCGGATATCGATGAACAGTGTGCGGTCAGCGCGCTGGAATCTCTTGGTCTGAAGGCGGATGCTGGGTCGTAGGGGCTTTACGCACCGCCTTGATCGAGGCTGCGCGATGCCCCGGATTGCATCCGGGCTACGACTGTTGGAGGGGCTTCAGCCGTGACTGGGACATCGAAGCGTCGCCCGCTAAAGCGCCTCCCACGGTTTGCGGGGGGCGTAGGGTGGATGGCGCCTTTTTACATCCACCAGTCTGTAGGGGGCGCGGTGCGCACTAAGGATTCCCGAGCATCCGTTTCGTAAACCTGATGGGCGCGGCGCCCGCTGCCGGTTCGGCATAAGTCGCGGATTCGAGTTAGGCGCTGGTCACCAGCTCGGACGCCGTCGATGGCATCGGGGCGACTTCGCAGCCTTTGAGCACCAGGCGAATGATGGTCTGCGCCGCGGCTTCGTAATCGGCGTCGTCCAGGTTGGCCTTGCCGGTGACGGTGGAGATCTGCCAGTCGAAGTCGGCGTAGGTCTGAGTCGCGGCCCAGATGCTGAACAGCAGGTGATGAGGGTCGACCTTGGCCATCTGGCCCTGGTCGATCCAGCGCTGGATGCAGGCGATGTTGTGCTTGGCCTGGGCGTTGAGCTGTTCGGTCTGTTCCGGTGATAGGTGCGGCGCACCGTGCATGATCTCGCTGGCGAATACCTTGGAGGCATGCGGCAGCTCGCGGGAAATGCGGATCTTCGAGCGGATGTAGGCCGTCAGGACTTCGCTTGGGTGGCCCGGCTGGTTGAAGGGGGCAGAGGCGGCCAGCAGCGGCTCGACGATACTTTCCAGGACCTCGCGGTAGAGGTTTTCCTTGGATTTGAAGTAGTAGTAGACGTTGGGCTTGGGCAGGCCTGCCTTGGCCGCGATGTCACTGGTCTTGGTGGCGGCGAAGCCCTTGTCGGCGAACTCCTCGCTGGCTGCGCGCAGGATGAGCTCTTTGTTGCGCTCGCGAATGCTGGTCATAAGGCCCTGTGGTTTGCTCTGCCGCCGGGCGGCGGTCGGGCATGGTAGCACCGGCTTTGCGCGAGGCTCAAGGCAGCGGCCACGGGCTGTGCAGCGCTTAACTGACTTTCGGGTCAAATTTCTATGTACAGGAAATGGCTTTTCTGTTCTTATCCCAAACAGTTACATCCATGAGCAAAAGTCTCGGCGCGCGACGCTGCAGGAGACCAACGTGAATACCAGTCAGCTCGTCGATCCCTTCGGTCGGCGCATCACCTACCTGCGTTTGTCGGTGACCGACCGCTGCGATTTTCGCTGCACCTACTGCATGAGCGAAGACATGCAGTTCGCACCGCGCGCGCAGATTCTCAGCCTGGAAGAACTCTACGCCGTGGCCGATGCCTTCATCGGCCTTGGCGTACGGCGTATTCGCATCACCGGTGGCGAGCCGCTGGTACGCAAGAATCTGCTGAGCCTGCTGCAGCGCCTGGGTGAGCGTGACGAGCTGGATGATCTGGCCATTACCACCAATGGTTCGCAGCTGGCCGAGCTGGCGGCGCCCTTGCGTGCGGCCGGTGTACGCCGGCTGAACATCAGCCTGGATTCGCTGCAGCGCGAGCGCTTCGCCGCCTTTACCCGCCGCGACAGGCTCGACCAGGTGCTGGCGGGTATCGAGGCGGCGCGTGCTGCCGGCTTCGACAGGATCAAGCTCAACAGCGTGGTGCAGAGCGGGCGCAACGACGACGAGGTGCTCGATCTGGTCGGGTTCGCCATCGACCGTGGCCTGGATATCAGCTTTATCGAGGAAATGCCGCTGGGCAGCGTCGTCAGCCACAGCCGCGAGCAGACCTTCTGCTCCAGTGACGAGGTGCGCCAGCGTATCGAGCAGCGACACTCATTGCTGCGTAGCAGCGCGGTAACCGGCGGCCCCTCGCGCTACTGGCAGGTGGTCGGCAGCGATACGCGAGTCGGCTTCATCTCGCCGCACAGTCACAACTTCTGCGGCGACTGCAACCGCGTACGGGTCACTGCCGAGGGCAAGCTGGTGCTCTGTCTCGGCCACGACAACGCACTGGATCTCAAGCGTCTGTTGCGCGCCCATCCGGGTGACGGTGAACGCCTGCGTCAGGCTCTGGTCGACGCACTGCGCCTGAAGCCCGAGCGGCACCATTTCGCCACCGACGAGCAGGTGCAGGTGGTGCGCTTCATGAGCATGACCGGCGGTTAGTGTCGCGATACGAATAATCTGTTGCCTATGGGCCGAGACCGCCACATCAATTACAGCAGGCTGCACAGTCCTTGTAGGAGCCGCGCCCCGCGGCGAATGGGACGGTTCAGGCGACTGAAAAGCTTCGCCCCGAGGCGGGGCTCCTACTCAGGTCTGCGCCTGACCGGCATCTTATGCCTGACGCGACACTAAGCCCTCACCGCAATCTCAAAACAACAATAAGGAGGCTCTCAATGCAGCCCGTACGACTGTGCCTGTTTTCCACCATTCTGCTGACGCCCGCTGCCCTGGCGCACCTACGAGGTTGGCGTCGAGGACCTGCCATTCGCCCCGCACTACAGCCTCGATGGCGAAGGTCAGTACCGTGGCTTTGCTCGTGAGGTGCTGGATGCCTTCGCCGTCGATAACGGGGTTAGTCTGAGCTACAAGGCGTTGCCGGTGGATCAGTTGTTGCCGGCCCTGCAGCGCGGCGAGATCTCCCCAGGTAAGAACGCACTCCTTCTCTGCACAACCGCCGGATCTACGCCACTTCGCCTTGATCACCAGAGCTTTGCGGTTCATTGCCCGCTCGCCCTGCTCCATAGCGTCTTTTATCCGGTTCTTGTTCATTGGCTCGCAGATTACGCTCCACGCTTCTTCCCCACGCTCGGTCACCCTCACGCAGTTGCGCTTCACTTCGTTCGCTGTGATCAACTTACGGCGGGACTTGCACCCGCAGGAGTGCGCCCATGCTGGGCGCACAAGAAAAAGGGGGAAGGGCGCGAACGCCATCCCCCTTTTACCCGGCCGCCGTCCCTACCCGACGTCAGCCAAGTTCGTTGCGGCCGTGATCAGAAGTGATACTTGACCAATGCCTGCACGGCGGTCTGGTCGAAGCGATCATCCGACCCGTCCACCGGCTTCACGCCGTACTTGGCGCGCCACATGTTGATCTCCGTGCCCACGTAGAGCTGACGCTCCTTGCCGAACAGTGCCTTGCCCGCATCCCACTTGACCTGGATCGAGGAGCCTACCGAGGTCTGGGTGCCGGCATCACGCGACGGCGAACGCCAGTCGAGGAAGCCGTCGACGACGAAATCCTGGTCACCCAGGCTGAACGGGTATGCCGCGCTGACGGTCAGCTGGGTCGCGTAGCCGTTGCTATTGCTGTCGGCGAAGAAGGTGTGGTTGTTGATCTTCACCTGATACAGGTTGGTCTTGAAGTAGGTGAAGCCGGGTACTTCCCAGTCCAAGCCAATACCGTAGAGGTAGCTCTCGGGGCCAGGGCCACCGTTGCCTTTCTCATAGGTGAAGGCAGCGAAGACGTCCTTGATCGGACCGGCGGCCAGCTTCTGTCCGGTCAGCCAGCTCAGGCTGACGCGCGGGGAGAACTCCATGTAGTAGAAGGAATCCTTGTCGTGCTGACGGAAGCTGCCGTTGTCGAAGCTGCCGCGCGTCTGCACGTTGTCTGCGCGGATGTAGTCGAGAAAGTAGAAGATGTCGCCCCAGGCCCAGCCGCTGGCGTGCTCGAAGGTGAAGGTGGTCTGGGTGCGCTGTTCTTCGCCGTTGAAGTTCATGCGCTGGAAGTTCTCGCCGTACAGGTAGGACAGGCTGTTGTCCTGCCAGTAGAGCAGGTCGCCAGCGAGTGCTTGCTGGCCGGAGAACAGTCCGGCTGACAGGGCGAGGCAGTGGGGCAGATGCTTGAGTTTCATCGGTTTTCCTTATTGTTGGCGTGCAAGCGTGCGTCTCCCGACAGTGTGCCGCCGGGAGTTGGTTCTAAGTCAGGGATCAGCTAGGTCGGGCGGCCGGGTCGAAGTCGCGGCTGAGCGTCTTGAAGCTGTCGTCGTCGCTGGCTACATCGTCCGGGCGGTTCTGCAGCACGGTGTGCAGGTGCGCCTCGGGGTCGTAGTCGTCTTCCTCAACTTCGTGGTTCTCGTCGGGCAGGAAGATGTTCAGCGCGATGGCACTGAAGGCGCCGATGGTGATGGGCGAGCCGAAGATATTCTTCAGTACGTCCGGCATGTGCGAGAGCACGTCCGGTACGCCGGCCATGCCCAGGCCGAGGCCCAGGGAAATGGCCACGATCAGCACGTTGCGGCGGTGCAGGCCGGCTTCGCTGAGAATCTTGATGCCGGCCACCGCAACGGTGCCGAACATGATCAGGGTCGCGCCACCGAGCACGGGCTTGGGCATCATCTGCAACACCGCGCCGACCACCGGGAACAGGCCCAGCAGCACCAGGATGCCGGCGATGTAGAAGCCCACATGGCGGCTGGCTACGCCCGTGAGCTGAATCACTCCGTTGTTCTGGCTGAAGGTGGTCATCGGCAAGCTGTTGAACATGGCGGCGACTGCCGAGTTGCAGCCGTCGGCCAGCACCCCTGATTTGATCCGGCGCATGTATACCGGCCCTTTGACCGGCTGCTTGGAGATGATCGAGTTGGCGGTCAGGTCGCCTGCTGTTTCCAGTGGAGTGATCAGGAAGATCACGGCGATGGGCACGAAGGCGATCCAGTCGAATCCGAAACCGTACTTGAATGGCTGCGGCACGCTGATCAGCGGTACCTCGGCCATGTTGGCGAAGTCCACCCGGCCGGTGAACCAGGCCACCGCGAAGCCCAGGGTCAGGCCGATGATAACCGCAGAAAGGCGCAGCACCTGTGACGAGGCGCGGTTGAGCAGGACGATGGTGCCCAGCACCAGGCCACCGAGGGCCAGATGGTGCAGGGCGCCGAGATCCGGCGCGCCATAGCCGCCGGCCAGATCGGTCATGCCCACCTTGATCAGCGACAGCCCCATCAGGCAGATGATGGTGCCGGTCACCACCGGGGTGATGACTTTGCGCAGCTTGTTGATGAACTGACTGAAGGCAATCTCGACGAAGGCGGCACAGAAGCAGATGCCGAACAGCGTGGCGAGTATCTCTTCCTCGCTGGCGCCACGCCCCTTGACGATGAAGCCGGCGCTGAGAATCACGCTGAGAAAGCCGAAACTGGTGCCCTGCAAACACAGCAGGCCAGAGCCGATTGGGCCGATGCGTTTGGCCTGGACGAAGGTGCCGAGGCCGGAAACAAACAGCGCCATGCTGACCAGATAGGGCACATGGGCGCCGAGGCCCAGGGCACTGCCGACGATCAGGGTAGGGGTGATGATGCCGACGAAGCTGGCCAGCACATGCTGCAACGCCGCGAAGATGGCTGGGGCGAAAGCTGGCGTGTCGTCCAGCTGATAGATCGGGTCGCTGTTGCCGACGGGCGTAGCTTGGGCTTGGGTATTGCTGTCTGTGGTCATGTCATAGCCTGCCAGTTGTTCTTATATGGTCATGGGCTTACACGAGGCTTCACGGCACCTCTGTTCCGATCAGTCGAAAAATTGTCCGAATGGTCAGGATGTTGTCGACTATAGCAATTTGTGGACACTGTTAAAAACAATTTATTTTTAGATTGTGCACAAAAAATGAACCGCCGGTCAGCTCGCGCTGCCAGCGGTTCATGGGTGTAAAAAGATGCCGCGCCGAGTCACGGACGCGACATGTGTGGCAATCAGTTGATCTGAGCGCCTTTGCTGATCCAGCTGCCGATCAGGTCACGTTCGTCCTGGGTCATCTGAGTGATGTTGCCCAGCGGCATGATCTGCGTGGCTACGGTCTGCGCGTGGATCTTCGCTGCCTGAGCCTTCATCTGCTGCGGCGTATCGAGCATCAGGCCGGCCGGCGCGGCGCTGAACATCGGGCTGCTCGGACTCGCCGAGTGGCATACGGTGCAGCGCTCGTGGATCACACTTTCAACCTGGGCGAAATCGGTGCTGGCGGCAGGTGTCGTACTGTCAGCGGCAGTTGACGGTTCCTCGCTTGCATCGGCTTTGGCCTGGGTTTCCTCGGCAGCAGGCTCGCTGGTAGTGACGGGGTTGCCAGGGCGGCCGGTAGCCGGAACGGGAGCGTACTTGATTGCCGGCGCTTGAGTCGTTGCCGGTGCGCTGACAGCCTTGGTTTGCGGGCCGGTGACATAAGCCAGGCAGATCATGCCCAGCGCTGCGGCCGGCAGCGTCCAAACGTACTTGCTGCTGTCGTGGCGGGTGTTGAAGTAGTGACGCACCAGCACGGCCAGAATCGCGATACCTGCCAGGATCAGCCAGTTGTATTGGCTGCCGTAGGTGCTCGGGAAGTGGTTGCTGATCATGATGAACAGCACTGGCAGGGTGAAGTAGTTGTTGTGGCGCGAGCGCAGCAGGCCTTTGGCCGGCAGGGTCGGGTCCGGCGTGGTGTTTTCCTCGATGGCCTTAACCAGTGCGCGCTGGGCCGGCATGATGGTGAAGAACACGTTGCCGACCATGATGGTGCCAATGATGGCGCCGACATGGATGTACGCGGCGCGGCCGCTGAAAATCTGGCTGAAGCCGTAGGCGGCAGCGATGATCAGAACGAACAGCACGGCGCCGAGCAGGGCCGGGCGTTTGCCCAGCGGCGAATCGCACAGGAAGTGGTAGATCACATAGCTCAGTGCCATGGAGCCGAGGCCGATGGCGATGGCCGCTGCTGGCGCCAGGTCGATGCCTGGCTTGACCAGATATAGGCTCGGGTTGAGGTAATAAACCACCAGCAGCAGGGCGACGCCCGACAGCCAGGTGGCGTAGGCTTCCCATTTGAACCAGTGCAGGTTCTCCGGCATTTTCGGCGGAGCCAGCTTGTACTTTTCCAGGTGGTAGATACCGCCGCCGTGAATCGCCCAGAGGTCGCCCGACAGGCCCTCGCGTGGGTTGCTCCGGTTGAGGTTGTTCTCCAGCCAGACGAAATAGAAGGATGCGCCGATCCAGGCGATGCCGACGATCATATGGATCCAGCGGATGCCCAGGTTTAGCCATTCGGTGAAGTGTGCTTCCACGATTCGTACCTCTCCCCGGAGTCGGCACCCGGCTCCGGTCTTCTCTTATTGGTGGGGGTTGAGGAGGAGAAGCTCGTCCTCATTGAAGAAATGCTCATCGCAGTTGTTGCCGGAACCACTGCGATCAACCACCAGGAAGTCATCCCGCTTTTCGATCGCCAGCACCGGGTGGTGCCAGACGCCGCGATGGTAATTGATGCCCTGCCTGCCATTGCTGAGGAAGGCACGGACGGCCCCTGATACAGGTACATCGCCAATTGGCGCGACCACGATCAGAAAGGGGTTGCCGAGCAGCGGAATGAAAGCCTGGCTGCCCAGCGGATGGCGTTCCAGCATGCGGATGGTCAACGGCATTTCCAGCGCCTCGGCACTGAAGATGCTGATGATTGCTTTGTCCTCCGGCTGTGCGGTCTCCACGGTGGCCAGCTTGTGATAGCGGCGGGTGGAACCGTTGTTGATCATGAAGAAGTCGCTGCCGTCGGTTTCGATCACGTCACCGAAAGGGGCGAAGGCTTCTTTGCTCAGGGGCTCGATGGTCAGGCTACGCATGGCTGTTCTACTTATTCATTGGTTATGAGCCGGCCGCATGGAGGGCCGGGACTGATACGCCGACGAAGCTCAAAGCTGCTGCAGGCGGAAGAGGGCGATCTTGTTGATCTCGGCCAGGGCGGTGGCGAATTCCTGCTCCGGCGTGTTGTGAATACGTTCCTCGAAGGCGGCCAGGATCTGGTGGCGGTTGCTGCCCTTTACGGCCTTGATGAAGGGGAAGCCGAACTTGGCCTTGTAGGCATCGTTGAGTTCGGTGAAGCGAGCGAACTCCTCGGCGGTGCACTCGTGGATGCCGGCGCCGGATTGCTCGGCGGTGCTGGAAGCGGTCAGTTCGCCGCGTACGGCGGCTTTGC
The DNA here is from genome assembly GCF_007049795.1 of Ectopseudomonas mendocina. GTDB lineage: Bacteria > Pseudomonadota > Gammaproteobacteria > Pseudomonadales > Pseudomonadaceae > Aquipseudomonas > Aquipseudomonas mendocina_D. Next base: position 92,816 of record NZ_SCFY01000014.1, on the reverse strand, counting down.
CGGCCAAGTCCGGGTGAGCGTTGATCAGCGCCAGTTGCGCCTCATGACTGGCGGACAGAAGGATGTCGGCCATACGCTGCTGCAGGCCGTCGATGTCGTCTACCGACGCATCCAGGCCGAGGTCATAGGCTTTCTCGGCCACCCAGGGCGAGTGCTCGTAGATGTCGGCGAAGGCGGCGACGAACGCGTCGCGGCTCAGCTGGGAAGGGGTCAGGGTCTGGAAACGGCTCATGGGCGGCTCTCTTTTTCGGTCGCGCTGAAGGGGTGGGTGGCATGCCAGTGCTTGGCGATGTCGACGCGGCGGGCGCACCAGACCTTGTCGTGGCGCTTCACGTACTCGATGAAGCGTGCCAGCGAGGCCAAGCGGGCCGGGCGACCGAGCAGGCGGCAATGCATGCCGATCGACAGCATCTTCGGCGCACCGGCTTCGCCTTCGGCGTAGAGCACGTCGAAGGCATCCTTGAGGTATTCGAAGAAGTCGTCGCCCTTGTTGAAGCCCTGCACCTGGGTGAAGCGCATGTCGTTGGTGTCGAGGGTGTAAGGGATTACCAGGTGCGGCCTCTCTGCGGTGCTGGCCGGGTCCCAGTAGGGCAGGTCGTCATCGTAGGTGTCGGAGTCGTAGAGGAAACCGCCTTCCTCGCGCACGAGGCGCCGGGTGTTCGGGCCCAGACGACCGGTGTACCAGCCCAGCGGACGTTCGCCGCTCAGTTCGGTGAGAATGCGAATGGCCTCGAGCATGTGCTCGCGCTCGGTGGCTTCGTCCATGTTCTGGTAGTCGATCCAGCGATAGCCGTGGCTGCAGATCTCATGCCCGGCAGCGACCATTTCGCGAATCACGTCCGGGTGACGCTGGGCGGCCATGGCCACGGCGAAGATGGTCAGTGGAATGTCGTGTTGCTTGAACAGGTTGAGCAGGCGCCAGACGCCGGTGCGGCTGCCGTACTCGTAGAGCGACTCCATGCACAGGTTGCGCTGGCCCTGCAGCGGCTGAGCGGCGACCATCTCGGAGAGGAATGCCTCGGATTCCTTGTCCCCGTGAAGAATGTTGCGCTCGCCGCCTTCTTCGTAATTGAGCACGAAGGACAGGGCAATACGGGCATCACCTGGCCAGTGCGGGTGAGGCGGGTTGGCGCCGTAGCCGATCAGATCGCGTGGGTAATCAGCGTTCACTGCAGTCTTCCTATCTGGAGCGTTGCGGTCACTGCGTGCCGGGAAATCGACGGCTACGCGACCGGGATGACTAATTGTATACAAAGTTAGTTGCCGTTTGTAAATCGACTTTTCATCATTTTATTCAGTGTGCGTCTCGCCTGGAAAATTGCCGCACTGGTCAGTAATTCATGCGGCCGATGGCGTAGTTGCTGGTGTGCGTCGATGTGGGCGATGAGCCTGTTTGGTGCGCCGACAGCGCCTGCATTGGAATTATTGTGTACAATTTACGAGTAAAGTGTTTTATATTCGACCTGCATGCTATCCTGCGATTGCGTCGGAGCATTGCGACGAGCCGATTTCAACAGAGTAGAGGAGGTGTGGTGTTCGTAGGGCGCCAGGCGCCGCGGGCATCCGAGACCCATGGGACGTTTGACTACACATGTACTGGATGCCGCACACGGCTGCCCAGGGAGTGACATCAAGGTCGAGCTGTATCGCGTCGAAGGCGCGCAGCTGGAACTGATCAACAGCGTTACCACCAACCACGACGGCCGTTGCGATGCGCCGGTTTTGCAGGGTGATGACTACCGCACGGGCGTCTACCAGCTGCACTTCCACGCCGGCGACTACTACCGCGCCCGTGGCGTGAAACTGCCTGATACGGCCTTCCTCGACGTGGTCGTCCTGCGTTTCGGCATCGATGCCGGCCAGGAGCATTACCACGTGCCGCTGCTGATTTCCCCTTACAGCTACTCCACCTACCGCGGTAGCTGAGTGACTGGCAGGCCTGCTGCCTGCCAGACGAATGCTTGTCACCCTCAGACTCGTTTGAGTCCTTACGCCCGCTCACACTGCGGGCTTTTTTTCGCCTGTATTTCGGGGTGCTGTTGCTGGGTTAGCGATCACACGGCCCATCGGTAGGGCACCTATTAAGAACAGCGTGATGGGCGGCGTAGGGTGCGCCAAGGGCCACTAGCGTGTGGCGATCCAGATCAGCAGGCCGGCCTGAAACAGGCTGAACGCCACCAGGCAGGTGATGGTGAAGCGCAGGCCGCTGTCCTCGCGCTTTAGGCGTTCGAGCCGATCCTCCAGTTTGCGCAGTTTGACGTCCTGCTCCTGCAGCGTCTGATCGGCCTGTTGCAGCATCGCGGCAGCATCCAGTAGCTCGATGATCTGCACCTTTTCGGCATGCCAGTCGCCATGCAGCGAGCTGACCCGCGGTGCGCTGTAGAAAGGCTTGAGCTGCAACGGGTCACTGTACTCGATGGTGAAGCCCTGCGCCTTCAGCGCGTGGTCACGACGGGCGCGGGCGGCTTCGTTGAAGTTGTCCTTGGTCGGCAGGGCGCCGCCCTCGACCTGATAGTGCGCGTATTGCTTGCGTGCCCAGGCGATGCCTTGGGCCATGAGAAAACGCCCCAGGCCGCGGTTGGCGGGCTCCACGCTGAGGCCCTTGTCCGGGCCGAAGCGAACCTCCTTGCGCTGATGATCGGCCCAGACTTCCAGCAGGTTGTTCTGCCGATGCAGGCGTTGGCCTGGCACCTGGATGGTCAGGCGCAGCAGGCTCAGATCCTTGGTGTGGCGCTCCACGCGGCCGAGCTGAACGAAGCGTAGCGGTCGCGGCCCGGTCTCCCGGTCGACCGGCAGTGGCGCCAGGCGCAGCAGGCTGAACTGCTCGGCTGGCAGGTCAGTCCAGGGATGCGGCGCGGCGGGCGTCTCGCCTGCGACTGCGTCGGCGGCTTGCGCCTCCGGGGCTGGGTTTTCGCTCATGGGCGTCCTGTGTACTGTTTGGTGGCCTTCGATGCGTTATCGGCCATTTTCCTCAGCACTGGAGCGAATAAAGGACACGATCCGTTCGCCCAGCGCACGGGCCAAGGGTAGCTGCGGATCGTCGTAGGACGCTAGCTGTTCGTTCCAGGGCGCCGGGGTGATGCGCATCACGTGGTTCATGCTGGGGATCAACGCCAGCTCGGCATCGGGCTTGGCCTGCTTGAGTACTTCGGCGTTGTCCGGGCTGACCTGGGCGTCGTGGGTGCCCTGCACGATCAAGGCGGGTATCTGCAGCGCGGCGAAGTTTTCCGCCGGGTCCTGGCGCAGCAGGCTGATCAGGTAGGGCTGCACGCTGGAGCGATAGATCGCTTGTAGTTCCTTGGGCACCTTGGGCTGCAGCTTGCCGCGGATCAGGTTGGCGAGGATGTGCCGGCTCTCGTCCAGCAACGGCGCTGGCAGGCGCATGGCCAGTTGCATGTCCAGCACCTGGCCAATGGGGTAGGCGGGGCCGGCGATGGACACCAGAGCACTGGCCTGGCTGCCAGGTGCGGCCAGGCTGGCGATCAGCGCGCCCTCGCTGTGACCGATAAGAATCAGTCGATCAAAACGCGGATCGTCCCTTAGCAGACTGGCCCAGCCTTCGACATCGGCGACGTAGCGCTCGACGCTGAGGTCTTTCTCATTCGGCGTCGCGGCGCGGCTGGCGGCCACGCCGCGTTTGTCATAGCGGAGGCTGGCGATGCCATTACGCGCCAGCACCTGGGCCAGCTTTTTCAATGCATCGTTATGGCCACCCTCGGGGTTGTTGCCGTCGCGGTCGGTGGGGCCGGAGCCGGCGATCAGCAGCGCCACCGGCAACGGTTTGTCGCTTTGCGGCACCAGCAGGCTGCCGTACAGGGTGCCCTGGTCGGTGTCGAAGCTGATGGGCGATTGCTGGGTGGTGTTGGCCTGGGCCAGGCTGGTGATCAGGGTGAGGGACAAGAGCAGGGCTCGTAGCATGATGAGGGTAGGGTAGTGGCAGACTGGCATTGGACGCGCTCGGCTGGACAAGGTTCGGGGTGAACTGCAAGTAGGTGGCAGGTATACTCGCCCACCTTGTGAATCGGGCCTGCGCAGTGGCAGGCCGATGCTGAATCTCGCGGAGTGTCTTCCCATGTCCGGCAATACCTACGGCAAGCTGTTCACCGTCACCACCGCTGGCGAAAGCCATGGCCCGGCGCTGGTCGCCATCGTCGACGGTTGCCCGCCGGGTGTCGAGATTTCTCTGGAAGACCTGCAGCGTGATCTCGATCGCCGCAAGCCGGGCACCAGCCGCCACACCACGCAGCGCCAGGAAGCCGACGAGGTGGAGATTCTCTCCGGCGTGTTCGAGGGCAAGACCACCGGCTGCTCCATCGGCCTGCTGATCCGCAACACTGACCAGAAGTCCAAGGACTACTCGGCGATCAAGGACCTGTTCCGCCCTGCCCACGCCGACTACACCTATCACCACAAGTACGGCCTGCGCGATTACCGTGGCGGCGGCCGCAGCTCGGCACGCGAAACCGCTATGCGCGTGGCGGCCGGTGCTATCGCCAAGAAGTTCCTGGCCAGCCAGGGCATTGTCATCCGTGGCTACATGAGCCAGCTTGGCCCTATCGAGATACCGTTCAAGACCTGGGATTCGGTGGAGGAGAACGCCTTCTTCAGCCCTGACCCGGACAAGGTGCCGGAGCTCGAGGCCTACATGGATCAGCTGCGCCGTGACCAGGACTCGGTCGGTGCGAAGATCACCGTGGTTGCCGAAGGGGTGATGCCGGGCCTTGGCGAGCCGATCTTCGACCGCCTCGATGCCGAGCTGGCCCACGCGCTGATGAGCATCAACGCGGTCAAGGGCGTGGAGATCGGCGCCGGTTTCGCCTGTGTCGCCCAGCGTGGCACCGAGCACCGCGACGAGCTGACTCCGGAGGGTTTCCTCTCCAATAACGCTGGCGGCATTCTCGGCGGTATCTCCAGCGGCCAGCCGATCGTCGCTCACCTGGCGCTCAAGCCGACCTCCAGCATCACCACGCCGGGGCGCTCCATTGACGTCGACGGTAACCTGGTGGACGTCATCACCAAGGGCCGTCACGACCCCTGCGTGGGCATTCGTGCCACACCGATTGCCGAGGCCATGATGGCCATCGTGCTGATGGATCATCTGCTGCGCCATCGCGGGCAGAATGCCGACGTGCGCGTCAACACGCCGGTGCTGCCGCAGCTGTGATCCGGGCGGCGGCATGAGCGGGGCACTGCCTTACTGGAGGCTGTCCGGCTTCTACTTCTTCTACTTTGCTCTGCTTGGGGGTACGGCGCCGTTCCTGGCGCTGTACTTCGACCACCTGGGCTTTTCCCCAGCGCGGATCGGCGAGTTGATCGCCATTCCCATGCTGATGCGTTGCCTGGCACCGAACCTCTGGGGCTGGTTGGGTGACCACACCGGTCAGCGCCTGCTGATCGTGCGCTTCGGCGCGCTATGCACCCTGGTCTGCTTCGCCGGCATCTTCTTCAGCCAGAGCTACGCCTGGCTGGCGCTGATCATGGCCACTCACGCTTTCTTCTGGCATGCGGTGCTGCCACAGTTCGAGGTCATCACCCTGGCTCATCTGCGCGAGCAGGCGGCGCGTTACAGCCAGATTCGCCTGTGGGGCAGCATCGGTTTCATCGTCGCCGTGGTCGGCCTCGGCCTGCTGTTCGAATGGCTGAGCCTGGACGCTTACCCGGCAGCGCTGCTGGTGATCATGGGCGGTATCGTCATCAGCAGTTTCTGGGTGCCCAATGCAGAGCCTGTGCTGCGTCCGAGCGCGCTGGAGCCGGAGGGTTTTCTGCGCCAGTTGCGCCGCCCCGGCATTCTCGCGTTCTACATCTGCGTTGGGCTGATGCAGTTGAGCAATGGCCCGTACTACACCTTCCTCACCCTGCATCTGGAGGTCGTCGGCTACAGCCGCGGCGCCATCGGCCTGTTCTGGGCGCTGGGGGTGGTGGCGGAGATCCTGCTGTTTCTGGTGATGGCGCGGCTGCTGCAGCGCTATTCACTGCGCACGGTGTTGTTGGCGAGTTTCCTGATCACGGCTGTACGCTGGCTGCTGCTGGGTAATCTGGCCCAGTACCTGCCGGTGCTGCTGCTGGCGCAATGCATGCACGCCGCTACCTTCGGCGCCTTCCATGCCGGATGCATCCACTTCGTACAACGCAGTTTTGCCGATCGCCAGCAAGGCCAGGCCCAGGCGCTCTATGTCAGTCTGGCCGGCATTGGCGGTGCGTTGGGCGCGTTGTATGCCGGTTACAGCTGGAAGAGCCTGGGTCCGGCCTGGACCTTCGCCATCGCCAGTCTGGTAGCCTTGCTTGCAGCCTACGTCATTGCCACCCGTCTGCCGCCCGAGCGGCCCTGAATCGAGTGAACCCTTCATGAGCAGCCTCGCCGTCTACCAGCACACCTCCCCGGAACTGCCGAACAAGATACTGAACCACGCCGACGACATCGCCAGCACCCTGGCGGCGGCGGGCATCGATTATCGCCAGGTGGAGCTGCCGGCCGCGTTGCGCCCAGGTTGCGAGCAGGCCGAGTTCGACGCAGCCTATGGTCTGTGGCTGCAGGCGTTCATGGGCAAGGAAGGCCATGTGCAGCAGGAGCTGTTCAACCTGCAGCGTAACCATCCGCAGAAACTGGAGTTGCGTGCGCGTCATCTGGATGAGCAGTCGCAATCGACGGCCAGTGCCTGGTTGTTCCTCGGTGGCTTCGCCCAGCTTAGCCTGCACCTCGACGATCACGTCTACATGCTGCAGGGCGAGAAGGGCGACCTGCTGTCGCTGCCAGCGGGTACCCGCTACTGGTTCGACCTGGGGGAGGAACCGCATGCGCTGGTGGTACGCCTGAGCGCCAGCGAGGACGCACCTGTGCGCACCGACGACGACATCGCCAGCCGATTTGCCAGGCTCGGTGACTAAGGGAACCCGCGCCGGTGGCCAGCTATCCTATGAAGGTAACCTTTCAGACAGGAGTGTCGTCATGGGTTCTACCTTCAATGGCCTGATTGGCCTGGTCATCCTCGCCCTGGATATCTGGGCCATCATCAACGTGGTCAAGAGCAACGCGGAAACTGGAATCAAGATTCTATGGATTCTGCTGATCGTGCTGTTGCCGGTAATCGGCCTGATCATCTGGGCGCTGATGGGGCCGCGCGGCAACGTCAGGATCTGACCGAAGCCGCTTCTGCCGGTGCGCCCTGAGAATCTGTTCACGATCTCGCGAGCTAGAGCCAGGCAAGGCGAAACCAGGCGAAAAAGCGCAGTTTACAAGTTGTAAATGAGCATTTTGAGCGTGGTTTCAACGCAGCATGGCCGACGCGCAGCAGATCGTGAACAGGTTCTGACATCCGGGGCGCGCCTCGCTCACAATGCCAGTTGCGCCTGCGCTTGCGGCAACACGCCCTCGAGTTCCAGCAACTGCTGCTTGCGCGGCAGGCCACCGGCATAACCGGTCAGGCTGCCGTCCCGGCCGATCACGCGATGGCAGGGCACGATGATGGAGATCGGGTTGGCGCCATTGGCCGTTCCCACCGCGCGTACGGCCTGCGGCCGCCCGATGACATTGGCCAGCTCCGAATAGCTGCAGGTGCGGCCGTAGGGAATGGCCAACAGCGCCTGCCACACCGCCTGCTGGAATGCTGTGCCCCTCGGCGCCAGGCGCAATTCGAACTGGCGGCGCTTGCCGGCGAAGTATTCGTCCAACTGACTGCAGACGGCGTCCAGCTCACGGCCCGCGGGCTGCCAATGGTCTTCGATGCGCCAGGGACGGCTGTCCAGCTCCATCAGGAGCAGTTGCAGGCCGTTTTCATCGGCCGCGAGAAACAGTGGGCCAACAGGGCTGTCGTGATGGCGGTAATGCATGGTTCAGCCTCCCGAATAGTTATGCCAGAGATGCGCCGCCGCATAAGCGCGCCACGGACGCCAGGCCTCGGCGTGAGCTTTGAGGCGCCGTGCGTCGATACCTTCCGCTCCCCACACTGGCGCCTTGAGTAGACCCAGATCGCTTGCGGGAAAGGCGTCGGCCTCACCGAGCGCGCGCAGGGCGATGTACTCCGCTGTCCATGGGCCGATGCCAGGCAGGGCGCACAATCGCTCGATCAGTGCCAGGCTGCCTTCTTCCAGATCAAGCTTCAGGCTGCCATCGGCGATGCGCGCGGCGAAGTGCTGCAGGCACTGCACACGCTTGCCGGGCATGCCGATACCGGTCAGATCGGCATCGGCAAGCGCCTGCGGCGACGGGAACAGATGGCTGATGCCCAGTGTTTCCGGCGTCTCGATCGACGTGCCGACACGCTGTACCAGACGCCCGACGATGGTGACCGCCGCCTTGACCGTGACCTGCTGGCCGACGATGGCGCGCACCGCCTGTTCGAACGGATCGAACGCCACCGGCAGACGCAGGCCGGGATTGCGCAGCAGCAGCGGCGCGAGCAGTTCGTCAGCGCTCAGGTGCAGGGTAATCGCCTCGGGCTCGCTGTCGAGATCGAACATGCGCCGCACGCGCTGTTCGAGTTGATCGAGGTGTGCGGGTGAGGTCAGGCGACAGCGCAGTTCCAGCGCGTTCTGCCCTGGCAACGGGGCAACTCGAAACCAGCCGGGGGTGCCGTCGATGCTGAAGCCGCGGCTGTAGCTGTCCGCGCTCAGTGACTCCAGCCCAGGAATCGCACGCAAGGCAAAGTGGCTATGGAACTGTTGCCAGTCCCAGGGCGGTTGGTAGGGCAGAAGCAGCGTGATGATGTTCATGGCTGGCACCCTAGCGCGGCGCTTGCGGCTTGTCAGCGTGAAGATGACTTTCAAATCTCGGCAGGCCCGCGACCACTCCATGATGGCGTACTGCTTCGCGAGTACGCCCTACATCTAACTCCCCGGCGTCATTCCTTTCCAGATCGGGTGGATGTCGCTTTTCACATCCACCGCTTTGGCGGATCGATAAAGCGTGATCCACCCGTCCCGACTACGTTCTGCTCACGCTTTGGCGCACCACCAGCCACAGCGCCAACGCGATCAACACGCAGCCAGGCAGGTAGGCCCAGCTCAGTGGCTCACCCAGCAGCAAAGCGCCCCATAGCACGCCGAATGGCGGGATGAGGAAAGTGGTGGTGCTGGCCTTGATCGGTCCGATATCGGCCAGCAAACGGAAATACAGCACGTAGGCGAACGCGGTGCAGACCAGGCCAAGGCCGGCCAGCGACAGCCACACCTCAATGCCGCCCCAGCTCGGCGGCGGTTGCAGCGCCAGGCTGCCGCCGAACAGCGGTAGCAGGAACAGGCTGGCACCCGCGAGGCTGGCGAAGGCAGTGAGGCGATTGTCCAGGCCGCCCTGTTGGCCGATCCAGCGCCGGGTAAGAAAGCCGGCAAAGCCGTAGCAGGTGGTGGCCACCAGGCAGGCGCCGGCGCCGAGCAGCAGTTGCAGGTCGAAGGCCACCGGGCCGGTGCGGGTCAGCACCGCCACGCCAAGCAGACCGAGGAATACGCCCGCCGCCTTGCTGCGGGTAATGCCCTCATGGAAAAACAGTGCGCCGATCAATACACCCATCAGCGGAGTGGTGGCGTTGAAGATCGCCGAGTAACCAGCCGGCAAAATCAGTGCTGCCAGGCAATACATGGCCGACGGTAGGCCTGCATTGATCACGCCCAAACCCAGGCAGATGCGAAATTTGCCGCGAAAGTCCCAGTCCGTGCGCAGTAGCAAAAGCAGTGCGAGCAGCCCCAGCGCGCCGAAGCTGGCGCGAAAGAACGCGGTCGGCATGCTTCCCAACACGGGGGCGGCAACGCGCATGAACAGGAAGCTGGCGCCCCAGATGGCGGCGAGCAGCAGCAGGCGGAGCAGATCGGCGGTACGCAAGGCGGAGTATCCGGCAGGGTGGGGCCGAGAGTGTTGCCGCTGGGCGGGGTTCTGGCAATCCGCATTGCACTTTCGAATGTTTGGGAGGGACGCTGCTACAGCGAAAATGTGGGAGGGGCTTTAGCCGCGACGTGCAATCGTGGAGGCTTTGGCGATTCCCGATTGCATCCAGGGCAGCGTTGTCGGCTAAGCTCGGCTGATCACTGCGGATGAGGCATGCGTAATGGGGCAGCAATGGCCGGCTGGCGAGATCGCTCGCCTGATCCTCGAGGGGTTCGATGATTACCGCGAGCATTTTCGCCAGATCACCGATGGCGCGCGCTTGCGCTTTGAGCAGGCGCAATGGCAGGAGGCGCAGCAGGCTTCGGCGGCGCGCATCAACCTTTACGAAGAGAAGGTCGCAGAAACCCGCGAGCACTTGTTGCAAGGGTTCGATGCTTCGCTGCTGGAAGTCGGGCAGTGGCCGTTGGTCAAGAGCGCCTATATCGCCCTGATCGACCTGCGCTTCGACGACGAACTGGCGGAAACCTGGTTCAACTCGATCTTCTGCAGCCTGTTCAGCCATGACCAGATCAGTGATGGCTGCATGTTCATCCACAGCACGCGGCCGTCTCTACGCAACCAGCCCAGCGCGGCGCAGACGCGCAGCTACCGGCCTGCTGGCGAGCTGCACCTGGCACTGCAGACGATCTTCGACGATTACCGTTTCGATGCCCCTTACGAGGACCTGCCGCGCGACCTGCAGCGTCTGGAAGAGCAACTGCGCGACAGCCTGCCAGACTGGGTCTGCAAGGACCCGCAGCTGTGCATCGAGCTGTTTTCCTCGGTGCTGTATCGCAACAAGGGCGCCTACCTGATCGGGCGCATCTACAACCGTGAGGAGCAGTGGCCGCTGGCGATCCCGCTGCTGCACCGCGAAGGGCAGGGTATCCAGGCCGATGCGGCGATCACTGACGAGGCGGAGGTGTCGATCATCTTCTCCTTCACCCGCAGCTACTTCATGGTGGACGTGGCCATTCCGGCCGAGTTCGTCGGCTTTCTCAAGCGCATCCTGCCAGGCAAGCACATCGCCGAGCTGTACACCTCGATCGGCTTCTACAAGCACGGCAAATCCGAGTTCTACCGCGCGCTGATCGGCCACCTGGCCAGCACTGACGACCGCTTCATCATGGCGCCCGGTGTGCGCGGCATGGTCATGAGTGTGTTCACCCTGCCGGGCTTCAATACCGTGTTCAAGATCATCAAGGACCGTTTCGCCCACGCCAAGACAGTGGACCGCAAGACGGTGATCGAGAAGTATCGCCTGGTGAAAAGCGTCGACCGCGTAGGGCGCATGGCCGATACCCAGGAGTTTGCCGACTTCCGCTTCCCCAAGGCCAAGTTCGAGCCCGAGTGCCTGGCTGAGCTGCTGGAAGTGGCGCCATCGACCGTGGTGGTGGAGGGCGACACCGTGCTGGTGCGCCACTGCTGGACCGAGCGGCGCATGACGCCGCTCAACCTCTACCTGGAAAGTGCCAACGAGGCGCAGGTGCGCGAGGCGCTGGACGACTACGGTCTGGCCATCAAGCAGCTTGCTGCAGCCAATATCTTTCCTGGCGACATGCTGCTGAAGAACTTCGGCGTCACCCGCCATGGCCGCGTGGTGTTCTACGACTACGACGAGATCTGCTTTCTCACCGAGGTGAATTTCCGCCGTATTCCGCCGCCGCGCTTTCCCGAGGACGAGATGAGTTCCGAACCCTGGTATTCGGTGGGGCCGATGGACGTGTTCCCCGAGGAGTTCCCGCCGTTCCTGTTCGCCGATATCAAGCAGCGCCGGCTGTTCAGCCAGCTGCATGGCAACCTGTACGAAGCCGATTACTGGAAACAGTTGCAGGAGGCGATTCGCGCAGGCAAGGTGATCGACGTGTTCCCTTATCGGCGCAAGAGCCCGGTAATTTGACGGCGCCTGGTTGAAATCCGGTTTGTCCGGCCTAATTTGATAAATGAGCCGCTGGCTCTTCCCTTTACTTGGCAGGAGGTCTTACCCATGCTCGCCAAGCTGCAAGAACAACTGCAAGCCCTGTTGCAGGCCCTTGGCCTTGTCCCGCAACCTCAGCCAATTCGTATCAGCGAAGCCGAGCAGGAGCGTCTGAGTCGCGAAGCGCGTCAGCGTCGCTGAAGGGCACCTCTAAAAACTACCTGCGTTGCCATCGCGGCGTTAAAAACAGGCTCAAAATGCTCATTTACAGCGCGTAAACTGCGCTTTTTCGCCTGTTTTTGCCTTGCGCTGGCTGCCTCGCCTAAGTTTTTAGAGGTGCCCTGAAGTTTCAGGTGAGCCGATGGGCGTCGAACCAGGCGCCTACCAGCTCACGCATCCGCTGCCCCGAAAAACTGCCGAAATGCCCGCCGTGCACGGTGCGTACGGGTAGTTCGCGCAAGCGCGCAAGACTCCGTGCGTAATCCTCCAGGTTCGAGTGGTAAGCGTCCTCGATCAGCGGGCCTTCATAGAGGATGTCGCCGGAAAACAGCGTTTGTGTACTCGCTTCCCATAGGCTGATGCCGCCCGGTTAATGGCCGGGCGTGCGTAGCACCTGCAATACCCGATTACCCAGATCCAGCACGTCACCATATTCGATCATATCGTCACCCGTCGAGGTCCGTGGTCAGGGTTTTGGAACCGACTCGTGTGGCGAAAAAGTAGGCCTCGACCATGTGCTACGGGCTTTCGGTGCGTTCATAATGCCAGGCGTTATGGCATTAGTGTCGGATGTGTTGAATATGACTACTTCAGACCTTCCTCGATCTGCTGAAGACGCAACTGAATCAGAACTGAAGCAGTGTCGCCTTTCTTCTCCGAAAGGCGTACAGCCCAACGCTGGCGCGCTTATTAGGCTGTGCTAGTACTTATTCATACGTCTGCCTCAACTCCAACGCCACCAGGGAAGCCTAGATGCGCCAGAACCTGCCCGTGACTCAGCGGGAAAGAACCTTCCCCGCGGAAGAACGCCTGATTTCCACCACCGACCTCAACAGCAAGATCACCTACTGCAACGATGCTTTTGTCGAGATCAGCGGTTTCACTCGCGAGGAGTTGATCGGCCAGCCGCATAACCTCGTACGACACCCGGACATGCCCCCTGCGGTGTTTGGCCATATGTGGGAGACGATCAAGCAGGGCAAGCCCTGGATGGGGATCGTCAAGAATCGTTCGAAGAACGGTGAATTCTACTGGGTCAGTGCGTATGTCACGCCCATCTATGAGAACGGCAGAATTTCCGGCTACGAGTCGGTGCGCTCATTGCCCACTGAGGCCCAGAAGCGTCGTGCCGAAGCACTCTATGCCCGGCTGCGGGCCGGAAAATCACCCGTTCCGAAGTTGGAATACTGGACCTATGATCTGGTGCGCTCCTGGCCGCTGATCGCCGCGTCGCTGCTGATTGTTGCGGCGCACTGGGTGGTTTCTGGCTGGGCGCTGATGGCTTTTATCGTGCTGACGCTGTTCGCCCTTGGGTCTTATCAGCTGTACCGGACTCGCGAGCTCATTCGTCGGACCTTGGCCGAGCATCCGAAAGCCTTCACCAGCGGCCTCGTGGCGCTGACCTACAGCGATAATCGCGGTGCCCAGGCGCTGCTGGACATGGCGATGATCAGCGAGGAGGCGCGTTTGCAGACAGCGCTGACGCGACTGGAAGATGCCGGCGAGAACGTCAAGAAGCGCGCCACCCAGTCTGCAGAATTGTCGCGTTCTGGCGCTCAGTTGCTTGACCAGCAGCGGGCAGAAACCGACCAGTCGGCGACGGCCATCAACCAGATGGCGGCGACCATCCAGGAGGTCGCGCACAACGTACAGAGCACCTCGCATGCCGCCGAAGAGGCGGATCGTCTGGCGCGTGAGGGACGCGATCTGGCGGTGGGTAGCTTGGATTCGATGCGACAGATGGCCAAGGCGGTCAACGATATTGGTCAGGCGGTCAACGAACTGGCCAACTCCACGCAGTCGATCGGCAGCGTCGCCGACGTGATCACCTCGATTGCCGAGCAGACCAACCTGCTGGCGCTCAACGCTGCCATCGAGGCGGCCAGGGCAGGGGAGCAGGGGCGCGGTTTCGCTGTGGTCGCCGATGAAGTGCGCTCGCTGGCATCGCGAACCCGTCAGTCCACTGAGCAGATTCACCAGATCATCGCTGATCTGCGTGCTGGAGCCGAGCGCGCCGTGGTGACGGCGGGCAAGGGCGAGGAAATTTCCCGTGGCAGCGTGCAGAGCGTGGAGTCGGTCCGCGATGCGTTGGAGGGCATCAGCTCGGCGGTGACGCGTATCACCGGTATGAGCCAGCAGATGGCGGCCGCCTCCGAGGAGCAGAGCCACGTGGCCGAGGACATCAGCCGGCAGATCACCCGTATCGCCCAGCTTTCCGATCACAGTGCTGGCCAGGCGCATCAGGGCGCGGCGATCAGCCGCGAGCTGGAGGAAATGGCCGATTACCTGCACAGCCTGGCGGAGCGTTTCAATCGCTGAACCGTAGCCGGATGTCATCCGAGGCATGCTTCGATGTTCCGGGTTGCAGCCGGACTACGCGTTGGCAGGGCGTTCTGGCACACTGCGCGGCATGCCTCGTCCGACCTGCTCCCGCTGCCAGCGCCCGCTCAGCCATTGTCTCTGTCCGCTGATTCCCGACCTCGAGAGTCGCACTCGTGTGCTCATCCTGCAGCATCCGAGCGAGGTCGGTCATGCCCTCAATACCGCTCGCCTGGCTGCGCTTGGGTTACGCAATGCCGAGCTGCGCGTCGGTGAGGTATTCGATGATCTGCCGCAATTGCTCGCGCAGCCTGACTATCGAGCCTGTCTGCTGTTTCCCGGCGAAGAGTCCGTCGCCTTGAGCGCTTATGCGCCCGACGAGAAGCCATTGTTGCTGGTGGTGCCCGATGGCACCTGGCGCAAGGCGCGCAAGCTGCTGCATCTCAACCCGTCGCTGGCGGCACTGCCGCGTGTGAGCCTGGGGGCAGTAGCGCCGTCGCGTTACCGTCTGCGCAAGGCACCGGAAGAGGGGGCGCTGTCGACTATCGAGGCGGTTGTTGCAGCGCTGGATGTGCTTGAGGCACCACGGGGTTTCGAGGCATTGCTGCAGCCATTCGATGCGTTGATTGAAGGGCAGATTGCGGCGATGGGCGAAGCAGTGTTTGTCCGCAACCACCAGCGTTGACGCAGTGCGCACGGCGCACCCTACGCGCGTAGCCGTGGCAGGTCTATAAGGGCGAAGGCATGTAGGGTGCGCCGCGCGCACCGGCTTTTGATCAATGCTACGGTTTGGGCTCGGTACGTACGGCGCATCTGGCGATGTCGCTTAGCCCGGATGAAATCCGGGCTACGCAGCATGCACGGCAGGTATTCAGCGTTCGCGCATGGCTTCCGAACGAGCCTTGAGCACGGGCTTTAGCAGGTAGGCCAGCACGCTCTTTTCACCAGTAATGATGTCAACCGTGGCGACCATGCCGGGGATGATCAGCAACGGGTGTTCGTCGCTGCCGAGATGGCTTTTATCCGTGCGTACCTGGATCAGGTAAAAGCTGTTGCCTTCCTCGTCGGTAATGGTGTCGGCGCTGATCAGCTCGAGGTTGGCCTTGAGGCCGCCGTAGATGGTGTAGTCGTAGGCGGTGAACTTGACCATGGCCTTCTGCCCTGGATGCAGGAAGGCTACGTCCTGCGGGCGCACCTTGGCCTCGATCAACAGACTGTCGTCCAGCGGTACGATTTCCAGCATGTCGCTACCCGGCTGCACCACGCCACCGATGGTATTGACCTTGAGCTGCTTGATTACCCCACGCACCGGCGAGGTGACGGTGGTGCGGGTTACCTTGTCCTGGATGGCGACACTAGTGGCGGTGATCTTCTGCAGTTCGGTACGTAATTCGTTGAGCTCCTTGAAGGCCTCGGCGCGGAAGGCCAGCTCGGATTCGTCCATCTTGCTCTTGATCTCGCTCATCGCCGCTTCTGCGCGGGGAATGGCCAGGTTGGTGGCTTCCAGTGATCCTCGAACTTCCACCACGCTACGGCGCAGGCGTAGCACTTCGACTTGGGAAATCGCCCCCGAGGCCACCAGCGGTTGCGACATGTTCAGCTCTTGCTGCAAAAGGCCGAGGCTGGAACGGTATTGCTGGGACTTGGAGCGAAACTCGGCAAGCTCCTGCTCCTTTTGCCGCAGTTGTTCGCCCAGGGTGCGTTGCTCACTGCGCAGGCGTTGTTGGCGTGAGCGGTACAGGGCCAATTGGTCTTCTGCCAGTTGCGGCGCGTCGCGGTTGATTTCTTCGGGCAGTTGCGGTTCTCGACCTTCGGCCTCGGCACTCAGTCGTTCGAGACGGGCGATCAGTGCCAGTCGATCCGCTTCGGTTTCCCCGCGATTGGATAGAAAGCGCGTGTCATCCAGCCGCAGCAGGGTGTCACCCTTTTCCACCACCTGGCCTTCACGCACGAAGATCTCGCTGACGATGCCGCCTTCGAGGTTCTGGATCACCTGCACCTTGCTCGACGGGATGGCCTTGCCTTCACCCGTGGTCACCTCCTCGAGTACGGCGAAATGCGCCCAGACCAGTGCGCTGAGCAGGCAGGCACTGACCGCCCACACGGTGATGCGGCTCAGCCAGGGCGAGTCTTCCAGAATGGCGCCTTCGACTTCCGGCATGAACTCGGTGTCCTGACGTTTCTCGCGCAGGCTGCCGAAGTAGTTGCCGAGGTTCTGGGTCGCTTGCATCGCTCGTCGCTCCTACAGGCTGGCTGGGCCGACGCGGCCCTTGCGCAAGGCTTCGATCACCGCTTCCTTCGGCCCGTCTGCCACCACACGACCGTTGTCTAGCACGGCCAGGCGATCTACCAGGCTGAGCATGGAGGCGCGGTGGGTGATGAGGATCAGGGTCTTGCCCTGCACCCAGCTGTGCAGACGCTGGCGCAGCAGGTCTTCGCTGGTGTTGTCCATGGCGCTGGTGGGCTCGTCGAGCACCAGAATCGGTGGGTCGAGCAGCAGCGCCCGGGCCAGCAGCACGGCTTGCCGCTGGCCGCCGGAAAGCAGTTGGCCGCGCTCGCCCACCGGACGGTCGAAGCCCTGCGGGTGCTGTCGCGCCAGGTCGACGACGCCAGTCAGCTCGGCCACTTCGAGCATGCGCGCGTCGCTGATGTAACGCGCACCGAGGGTGAGGTTGTCGCGCAGGCTGCCGGCCAGCAGCGGCAGATCGTGGGCGACGTAGCCGATCTGGTGGCGCAGGTCGGCGACATCGAGCTGACGCAGGTCGAGGTTGTCGAGCAGGATCTGCCCTTCGTCGGCGCTGTAGAACGCCATCATCAGACGCGCCAGGGTGCTTTTGCCCGAGCCGCTGCGACCGATGATGCCGAGCCGCTCGCCGGCGCCGAGGCGCAGGCTGACGTTGTGCAGCGCCGGGGCGTTCTGGCCGGGGTAGGTGAAGCTGATCTGGCGGATTTCCAGCGCCCCTTTGAGTTGGGTGCGATCCAGCGGGCGCTGCTTGTCCTGACGCTCCTGTGGCAATGCCATCAGTGCGTCGGTGCTGGTCATGGTCAGGCGCGCCTGTTGGTAGTGGGTTATCAGTCCGGCGATCTGGCCCAGTGGCGCAAGAATCCGGCTGCCCAGCATGTAGCAGGCCACCAGTGCGCCGACGCTGAGGTGGCCGGCGATGATCAGATAGACCCCAGCGACGATGGTGGCCATGCCGGCGAATTGCTGCAGGAACAGGGTGCCGTTGGTGGCCAGTGAGGCGAGGAATTTTGCATGGCCGTCCAGGCGGGTGAGGGCACCGTGGGTTTGCTCCCACTGATGTTGGCGCTCGCTTTCCGCGCCGCAGGCTTTGAGGGTTTCCAGGCCTCCAAGGGTTTCGATTAACAACGCCTGGCGCTGCGAACCGAGTTGCAGGCTCTTCTGCACTGTGTCGCGCAGGCGCACCTGAATGATGTAGGCGAACAGTGCGGTAATGGGGAAGGCCAGCAGGGGGATGAACACCAGCGGGCCACCGATCAGGCCGATCACCAGCAGCATCAGCAGGGAGAAGGGCAGGTCGATCAGGCTGGTCAGGGTCACGGCCGTGAGAAAATCGCGCAGTCCCTGGAAGTCGTGAATGCTCTGTGCGAAACCGCCGATGGTGGCCGGTCGCGCTTTCATCGACATGCCAGTGATGCGTTCGAACAAGGTGGCCGACAGCACCACATCAGTCTTCTTGCCGGCGGTGTCCAGCAGGTGCGCGCGCAGTACCTTGAGCAGCAGTTCGAAACCGGTACCGACAAACAGGCCAATGGCCAACACCCAGAGCGTCGAGGTCGCCTGATTGGGCACCACGCGATCGTAGGTTTGCATCACGAACAGCGGCACCATCAAACCCAGCAGGTTGATCAGCAGGCTGGCCAGCACGGCATCGGTATAGAGCCAGCGCGACAGCTTCAAGGTGTCGCGAAACCAGGCTTCGATGCGCGGCACCAGCGGTGTGCGGGCTTCCTCAAGCTCATGCCGCGGGCGAGCGAAGAAGGCCCTTCCGCTGTACTCGGTGGCCAGTTGTTCGCGGCTGACCCATTGCTCGCCGCCATCCGTCTCGCAGGGCAGAATCTGCGCCTGCTGCTTTGGTCCCCACTGGCGTAGCACAGCGCTGCGGCCGTCCTTGAGCAGCAGCAGTACCGGCAGGTTGAGTGCTGAGATACTGGCCAGGTCGCGTTGCAGCAAGCGTCCTTGCAACCCCGCTCGTGCTGCGGCGCGGGCCAGCAGGTCGGGGCTCAGGCGCTGCTCTGGCAGAGGCAGCCCAGCGCTCAGGCTGCCGCGACTGGCGGAACAGCCGTGCAGCCTGCACAGGATCAACAAACCATCCAACAACGGATCGTCGTGACTGAGCCGCGGATCACTGGTCGGCTCTGGCCGTTCCATGGTGGTCAATTTCTACTACTCCTCAGGCCTGTTCAGACCGTTGCCGCACGTTGACCCTGCTTGCTCACGCGGGGTCTCGGGTCGGTACTACTTCATTTCCGGCAAGCGTGCTTCGCTCTTCACTTCGGTGAGGGCTACAGCTTCCGCCGGGACTACGACCTGTTGCTGGCGCAGCAGATCACCCATGGCCGCGACGACGCGGTACATCGAGAACTCTTCGCCGTAGCGAACCTCGGTGTAGCGGCGGTTGGCAGTGAACAGTTCGTTCTCGCTGTCGAGCAGGTCGAGCAGGGTGCGTTGCCCCAGGCTGAACTGCTGCTGGTAGGCCTCGCGAACCCGTGAGGTGTAGTCCGCGTAGTCACGGGCTTTGGGGGTTTGCAGGCGCGCGTTCTCCATGGCGTTCCAGGCCAGCGAGAGGTTTTCGTTGAGCACGCGCAGCGCATTGTTGCGGATGTCCATCGCCTCGTTGATCTGGTGCGCGGCCGATTGCAGGCGGGCCTTGTCGCGCATGCCGTTGAACAGGTTGTAGTTCATCACCACGGCGGCTCGCCAGGTGTTGTAGTGCCCCTCGTCACCCTGCACGTTGTCGTTGGCATTGGTGGCCAACTCCAGGTCGAAGCGTGGGTAGAAGGGCGACTTGGCCACCTCGTACTGCTTCTCGGCAGCATTGACGTCCGACTGTGCCGACTTCAGGAAGGGGTTGTTGTCCATCACGGTCTGGCGGGCGGCGAGCAAATCGGCCGGCATGTTGCCCTTGACCGAGGAGGGTGTCTCCAGCTGATCCGGCAAACGCCCTACGGCGCTGAAGAAGTTGGCTTCGGCATCGGCCAGGTTGACCTCTTCGGTGTACAGGTTGTTCTGCGCCAGAGCCAGACGGGCCTCGGATTGGTCGAGGTCGGCGGTGCTGCCAACGCCCTGGCGGCTGCGCAAGCCGATCTGATCGTTGATGCGCTGGTGTGCCTGCAGGTTGTTGCGCGCCAGAGTGACCATCTCGCGGCGCATCAGCACATCGAGGTACACCTCTACGGTGCGTAGCGCCAGGCTTTCAGAGGTGCCGAGCAGACGGTAGGCGCGGGAGTTGACCACGGCCTGGGTGCGCGCCACTTCGTTGGGGGTGTTGAAACCATCGAACAGCATCTGCCGCAAACGCAGCTCGGCATCGCGGTAGTTCAGGGTCTCTGTGTTGTGATTGCCCAGCGCCCTCGTGCTGGGGCTGTCTGTACGTTCCCGGCCGTAACCGACCAGCAGATCGACGGTGGGCAGGTAGCCGCCCTTGGCAAATTTCACATCCTCATCCGATGAGAGTCGACTATTGGCGGCAGCGTGGATTTCCGGGTGATTGTCCAGCGTGCTCTGAATCGCTTCCGACAGATTCATGGCTTGCGCCTGACTGCAAACAGTCGCCAAAAGCATGGCGCTCCACAGCGGGGTTAAGGTGCGCATTGGCGTTTCTCCTGACTGAAGTTCTTATCCTGTCGCCATAAAAATGGCGTTTTTCCCTGTCAAGCCGTTTCAGGCTTGTAACATCACAGCTAAGAACAACTTTTTGAGAAGCTAAGAAAATTTCCTCACAAGCTATATTCCGAAAAAATCTTATGAACTCTGAGAAAATCAGCACATTGTTTGAGCCTGTGAGCTGCGCAGTCCTGATTTTTCGTGGGCTGCACAGCTGAAATGGGTTGTCAGGCATCAAAAGACGGGGATTCAACTGATGGAGTAGTTCGACGCATGCTGTGGTGACATTTTTTTGTCAGTAGCGTTTTTTGGATTTTGCGCCGTTCCATTTCAGTCAGCTGTCTAGGTTCTTTCCTCGGCTTCGAAAAGGTGTTCTGACCCTTTCGGTAGGTACGTGTCGGCGGTGGTCGGCAGCTGTAGTGAGGATGGAATCATGGCTACTCTCATTGGTGTCGTCAGTCAGGTTGTCGGCGAAGTGTTCGCGGTAGCGAGCGACGGATCGCGCCGGCCAATCAGCGAAGGTGATCGGGTGTACGCGGGCGAGCAGCTGGTCACTGGTGTTTCCGGTGCGGTTGCGGTGGCCATGACCAACGGGCAGCAACTGACCCTGGGTCGGGACAGCAGCATCACCCTCGATACGCAAATGATCGCGGATCGCGGCGAGTCCCAGGCTCCGGTCGTCGAAACTCCACCGACTGCCCCCAGCGATGACGACCTCACCGATGTCGAGCGCCTGCAGGCTGCCATCGAAGCGGGTGACGACCCAACCCAGCAAGGTGAGGCCACGGCGGCTGGCCCCGGTGCTGGTGCCGGCGGCGTAGGCGGTGGCCACTCGTTCGTGATGCTCAGTGAAGTAGGTGGAGCACTCGACCCGGTGATCGGCTTTCCCACTGCCGGGTTGCCAGGTGGGCCGGAATTCCCCGACGCTCTGCCAATCGCTACCGACGATCCTGAAGTGGATGGCATTCCCACGGGCGGAAGCGCCTCCAATGCCGTGGATGAAGATGGCCTGCCCAATGGCATCAACGGTGGAGTGAACGACCTTGATGGCGAAGCCACCGTGGTTACCGGTGTGCTTGGCTACAGCTTCGGCCCCGATGGGCCGGGCACCTTTACTTGGTCGATCGCTGGTCTGAACGAACTAGGTATCACTTCGGGCGGTACGCCGTTGTTCTATCAGGTCAGTCCAGATGGGTTGACACTAACGGCGTTTGCTGGCGAAACGATTGTCTTCGTCGTGCAAGTCACCAACCTTGTAACAGGTGCCTACCAGTTCGAGTTGTTCGCGCCGCTCGATCATGCCGCTCCACCGCTGGGCGGCAGCGACGAAAACGATATTCTCTTCCTTTTCAACTACACCATCACCGATGGCAACGGCACTCCAGCCAGTGGCAGCCTGAGCGTTCTGGTGGACGATGACAGCCCTACACTGGCAGGTGGTGAGGAGCGTCCGTTCATCAGGGGAGTGGTCAACGAAGACGCCCTGGGAACTGGCAATGCCGAGCCCGGCAGCTTGCCTTGGCAGACTACCCAGGTAATAGGTGGGCCAGGCACCCTCAACAGCTTGGTCGATTTTGGGGCAGATGGTCCCGGCAGATTCCAGCTCGATACTCGGCCGGAAGCCCTCAGTGACCTACAGGTATTGGGGCTGACCTCGGCAGGTCAGCCTCTGGTCTATTCCGTTTCGGACGATGGCACTACTCTCATTGCCACCGCTGGGGTGGAGGGGCCAACTGTATTCACCCTGGTTGTAGGAGCAGACGGTAGCTACACCTTCACCCTGTTCGGCCCCATTGATCATCCACAGCAGGATGGCCTTGACTCGGAAACACTGGGTGGCAGTAACCTGGCCCTGGACTTCTCGGGTGTGCTGGTTGCCACAGACGGCGACGGTGATCCGATCTTCGGCGGCTTCGTTGGCGGCAGCTTCGTCATCGACGTAGAAGATGATGTGCCGATTCTCAAAACCCTTGACCCGCAGCAGCCTGCTCTGGGCGGTACGGTACACGAGGATCTGTTGACCAGCCCGAACACGGGCAACCCGGATGGCGGTACGCAAACGCTGGTTGTCAGCACCGAGGGTGGTGCCGGCAATCTGAGCTCGCTGGTTTCCTTCGGCGCCGATGGCCCGGGGGCCTTTGGGTTGGTCGACAGCGGTACCGCGACGGGACTGCTCTATGCTCAGGGGCTCACATCGGGCCAAGAAAGTCTGGTCTATGAGGTGGTTGAAACCCGCGTTGACGGCAAACTGGTCAGCACCACGCTGACTGCGGTTTCCGCCGACAGTCTGGGCAATTACCCAGTGTTCACCCTGACGGTCAATGCCGATGGCAGCTTCCGCTTCGAGCTGCAGGGGCCGATCGACCATCCGCTTGCCGACGGCAATGATGGTGAACTGTGGGCCAACGACGGGGCTTTCGGCATCGACTTCACCCAGCTATTCACTGCCACCGATGGCGATGGCGACCAGCTGCAGTTGCCGGAGGGCACCACGGGGCTGTTCGTCATCAATGTCCAGGATGACGTGCCTGAATTGGTCGTCAGCGAACCGGACTACTGCCTGACGCTGACCTACAAAGGCGGTGATGCAGCGATGTTCAATAGCTACGGCTATTACATCAAGAACGCTGATGGCACGCCGGCCAGTGGTGAGGTCATCTGGAGCAATACGCGCTTCCTCGGGGCTGGCACCACCACCACCCTGGAAGGGCTCGATCCGGATAGCGTCGGCTTCTTCATCATCCCCAACGGCGCCTTCAATGGTGTCAGTAACGGTACCGAGGTTACCTTCCAACTGGTCGATGGCCAGTGGCAGGCCTTTGTCGGCGGTAGCGCACTCAATGGTGGCGGTGGTGCTGCGGTTGTCTTCGACAACCCGGCGCTCAACCCCAATGGCAAATCTCATGTCGAGGACAACGCCGCGCCCGGCAACCAGAACTGGGAAGACGTCAACAACGGCAACAGCGACAACGACTACAACGACGTCAATATCCAGGCCACCTGGACTGCCAAGACGCCGCCTGCCATCGGTGGCACGGTGCATGAAGACAAGCTGACGTCCCCCAATGTCGGGAATCAGGAGGCTGGGCAGACGCTGGTTGTAAGCACGGCTGGCGGTGCTGGCACGCTGGCCTCGCTAGTGGCCTTCGGTGCGGACGGCCCTGGCAGCTTCGGCCTGGTGGACAGCGCCACGGTCGCCTCTCAGTTGAACGAGCAAGGGCTGACTTCCGGCGATAAGCCGCTGGTCTATACGGTCAGCGAAAGCTTCGATGACGACGGCAACCTGCTCAGCACCCTGACCGCTACGGCTGACGCGGACGTTGGTGGCTATCCGGTGTTCGCCCTGGTGATCAATGCCGATGGCAGCTTCACCTTCACCCTGCAAGGGCCGATCGACCATCCGCAGGCCGATGGCAACGACAGTGAGCTGTGGTCGAGCGCTGGCCAGATCGGCATCGACTTCACCCATCTGTTGGCCATCACCGACGGTGATGGCGATCCACTGAACATCCCCGAAGGGGTTGGCGGCCTGTTCGTGATCAATATCGAGGACGATGTGCCGACCCTGAGCCTCGGGGTCAACACTCAGGCATTGGCTCAGCTGGAAGTGGCCTTGGACGAAACCCGTGGCAATCAGGATCGTTACGCCGCGAACGACGACCAGAGCCAGGGCTACGTGAACGACGACAATGGCGCGTTGGCCAAGGTCACCACCCAACTTGCCGGTGGCCTGACTTCGCTGTTCACCATCGGTGGGGCAGCAGGGGCTGATGGCCAGGCTTCGCTGGGCGGCACGCTGAGCTTCTCCGGGGTGCCTCCCCAGGGGCTGGCCACCACCTTGTCGGCCACCAATGGCGGTGCCATCCGCCTGTTCGTCGACCCGGCCAACAGCCAGGTCATCAAGGGTGTCGACGCCACTGGCGATACGGTCTTCACCATCGCCATCGTCACTGTCGATGGTCAGCCGCAACTGCAGACCACGCTGTTCGAAGCGATCCGCCATCCGGACAACGATCAGCGTTTCGACGAGGCGGTCGATCTGCTGATCAAACACCAGGGCTCGTTGCAGCTGCAGTATCAGGTCACCCGTGTCGACGGTGATGGTGACGCAGTGACCCGTACCGCGAAGGTCGAGCTTGCCGGCGGCAATTCGTCCTACTTCTCCTTCCAGGACGACGGCCCGAAAATCATCAAGTTCGAGCTGGGTCACAGCGTCAAGCTATACGTCGACGAATCCGTTGGCAAAGGTGGTTCCAGCCAGAACGAACCCGGTCAGGCTGCGCCCAATGACGAGCAGGGCCACGGCAGTGTGCTGGGTTACGCCCGGATCGACGGCGACAAGCTGTTCAAGTTGACCGCCGATGGTGGTTCGGATGGCCTGGACAGCGGCCGTACCCGCTTCTCCCTGAGCCTTGCCAGTAATGGCGTGGACTCCGGGCTGAATGCCACGGCCGGCGGCGACATCCTGCTGTACAAGGAAGCCGATGGCAGCATCCTGGGTAAAGCCAATGGCGTTACGGTATTCAAGATCAGCGTCAATGCCGCTGACGGTAGCGTGACCCTGGTGCAGTACAAGGCCATCGCTCATGGCGACACCAGCATCCATGACGAGCTTGCGCTGCTCAGGGATGGCGTGCTGAAACTGAACGTGACGGTCTATGACAAGGACGGCGACTCGCAGAGCGCCAGCCTGGATCTGGGCAAGGTGGTCGGCTTCGAGGACGACGGCCCGAAAATCACCAAGTTCGATCTGCAGCATGGCACCAAGCTGTACGTCGACGAATCGGTGGGCACCACAGGTTCCAGCCAGAACGAGAATGGCCATGTCGCGCCGAACGATGAGCAAGGCCATGGCGATGTGCTTGGCTATGCCAGCATCGATGGCAAGGATCTATTCAAGCTCACGGTGGATGCCGGTTCGGATGGCCAGGATACGTCGCGTACCCGTTTCGAGTTGGACCTGAGCCGGGACGGCGTGGACTCCGGGCTGGATGCTACCGCAGGCGGCGATATTCGCCTGTACAAGGATGCCGACGGCAACGTGCTGGGTGTGGCCAATGGCGTCACGGTATTCAAGGTCAGCGTCAATGCCGGCAGTGGCAGTGTGACCCTCGTGCAGTACGAGGCCATCGCCCATGGCGATACCAGCAATCATGACGAGCTGGCGCTTATTCGCGCTGGCGTGCTGAAGCTCGGCGTGACCGTCTATGACAAGGATGGCGATTCCCACAGTGCCAGTCTGGATCTGGGCAAGGTAGTCGGCTTCGAGGACGATGGCCCCTCTGCGGGCATCACCAATGCCGCCTACGCGCTGGACGATGAAGGTCTGCCCAATGGCATCAACGGTGGTGAGGGCGACGTGACCGGGACGAACACCACGGTCTCCGGCACGCTGGTATTCGACGCCGGCTCTGATGGTCTGCGTGGCATCTCCCTGTCCGGGCCGAGCGTGTTGGGCACCGAGAACGTCACCTCGACCTGGAATGCCGTAAGCAAAACGCTGACCATCAGCAGTGCCGAGCGCGGCACGCTGGTGACCGTGGTGTTGACCGATCCGGCGCTCGGCAAGTACGAGCTGGAGTTGCATCAGCCCCTGATGCATCCGGCTGGCCAGGACGAAAACGACATCAAACTGCAGATCGGCTACACCGTGACCGACGGTGATGGTGACACCGCCGTGGGCAAGCTGGTGGTCACGGTCAACGACGATACCCCGACCATCCAGGCCATGCAGCCGGGCTTCGAGTCGCAGGCCACCTTCCTCGGCACCGATGCCGGCTATCACAACAGCTACGGCTATTACTCCCGAGATGCCGAGGGCAATCCATCCGTGGGCAAGGTGATCTGGGCTGATGTGAAAGCGCAGGCGGCGGGAACCACCTTCGATCTGGATGGGCTCGACCCGAGTGAGGTGGGTTTCTTCATCATCCCCAATGGCGCGGCCAACGTCGCGCTCAGCAATGGCGCCGAACTGACCTTCCAGCAGGACGCTGATGGTAACTGGCAGGCCTTACTGGGTGGCGTGCCACTGACCGGCGCTGGCGGTGCCAATGTGCTGTTCGATCGCGCCGAGTTCAACCCGGGCGGCTCGCACCTGCAGGACAACGCCGAACCAGGCAACCAGAATTGGGAGGATCTCACCGACGCTCCTGATTATGACTACAACGACGTCAATACCAACGTGACCTGGGGCATGCCGCTGCAGGTGGACGAGACCTATCTGGG
Organism: Ectopseudomonas mendocina; assembly: GCF_007049795.1. Classification (GTDB taxonomy): domain Bacteria; phylum Pseudomonadota; class Gammaproteobacteria; order Pseudomonadales; family Pseudomonadaceae; genus Aquipseudomonas; species Aquipseudomonas mendocina_D. Next base: position 66,434 of record NZ_SCFY01000014.1, on the reverse strand, counting down.
TACGCCCGATGCAACGGTCAGCCGCAACTTCAGCTCGGCCTTCAACGCCGAATATGGTGCCGACGGCCCCGGTTCTCTGGTCTACGAGTTGGTAATCAAGTCGCCGAACTCCGGGCTGGTCGATACCGAGAGCGATGAAGCGGTCAAGCTGGTGTTCAACGGTTCGGTGCTGGAGGGCCGTACCGCAACCGGTAACGAACTGGTCTTTACCCTGAGCGTCAACGCCGCAGGGCTGGTGAGCCTGACGCAACTGCGGGCTGTGGTTCATCCCACTGCCCAGCCGGATGAGTTGCACTTGCTGGGCAGTGACAAGGTTGGACTGCAGGCCACCATCACCGACGCCGACGACGATCAGGCTTCGGCCAGCATCGACCTGGGCCAGGTACTGGGCTTCCGTGATGACGCACCGATGGCGGTCAACGATGAGATCGTCGGTGAAGTCTCACGCACGGCAGTCGATCAGGTCGTCGGAAACATCAACGACCTCACCGGCAATGACAGCTTTGGCAACGATGGCAAGGCAAGCGTCTCGCCGGTGCAGATCATCGGCCAGGGCAGTCAGGGCGGTACGCTGGTCATCGATCCCAGCGGTAATCTGGTCTACAGCGCCGGCAGTGGGGCCAGCGCCGGTACGGAGGTGTTCACCTATCAGATCACCGACGGCGATGGCGACGTTTCCACGGCCACCGTGACCCTCACGCTCGGTGGCAATGAGCCGGTCGGCGGTCAGGCCTCTGGCAGCGTCGACGAGGATGGCTTGACCCATGGTCTGGCCGGAGGCCCCAACGACCTGGCTGGTGAAGCCGCCACGGCTGGTGGGCCACTGGGTTATCAGGTAGACAACTTCGGTGGTTTCGCCTGGGATGCCAGTGGCCTTGGCAGCCTGTCTTCAGGCGGCTCGGCACTCAACTATCAGCTCAGTGCTGATGGCAAGACGCTGAGCGCGTTCGATGCTGGTGGCAATCCGGTCTTCACTCTCAGCCTGACCAACTCGGATACCGGGCAATACAGCTTCAAGCTGTTCAAACCGCTCGATCATCCGGCGCCGGACGTTGCCGGTACGGCAGACGAGAACGACCTGAACCTGGCCTTCTCCTACAAGGTTTGGGACTCCGCTGCGCCTTCGGCTCCGGCCACGGGTAGCTTGACGATCACGGTAGATGACGACTCGCCGGCCACGCCCGACGACATCGCCAAGTCTGCTAGCGAACCGCAAGGCATCCAAACCAACCTCATGGTGGTGCTGGATCTGTCCGGCAGCATGGATGACGCCCCGTCGGGTGTCAGCGGTTTCAGCAGCAAGCTGGCGCTGGCCAAGGATGCCGTGCAACGTCTGATCGACAGCTACGACAACCTCGGTGACGTGATGGTACGCATCGTCACCTTCGCCAACACGGCCAGTGCTGTGGGCAATGTCTGGATGACCGCCGCTGATGCCAAGGCCTGGCTCACCGCGTTGGCCAACAACGCCGGCAACGGTTCGACCAACTATGACGATGCGCTGATCAAGGCGATTAATGCCTACGACTCGTCCGGCAAGCTCACCGGCGCTGGGGTACAGAACGTTTCGTACTTCCTCTCCGACGGCCAGCCGACGTTGTCCAACGCCAATCCGGGCAGCAACAACAGCGGCAGCCAGTACAACCCGGAACTGGGCGATGGCATCGGCGCCAGCGAAGAGGCGGACTGGATCGCCTTCCTCACGGCCAAGGACATCAAGTCCTATGCGCTGGGCATGGGGCTGGGCAGTGACCTCGACAAGACCCTGCTCAACCCCATCGCCTATGACGGCAAGGCGGGCGCCAACACCGATGGCATCCTGGTCTCCAACCTCAACCAGCTCAACGACACCTTGCAGGGTACGGTCACCGGTACGGTCATTTCCGGCAACCTGATCAGCGAAGGCAGCAATGGTTTCGGTGCCGATGGCCCGGGTCTGCAGCCGATTGCCGCGATCACCCATAACGGAGTGACCTACACCAGCGAGTCGGCGGCCTACGATGCCACGAGCCATACGCTGACCTTCACCACCGCGGGTGGTGGCTCGTTCAGCGTCAACCTGGTCACCGGGGCTTACACCTACAACTTCAACGGCGATGTCGCCGAGGATGTGACGGACACCATCCGCTACACCCTGATCGATCGCGATGGCGATGCGGTGTCCGCCGACCTGAAGCTGACCATTACTGACAGCAGCGAGGTCTATGCCTACGACAATTACAACCAGGCGATCGTCGGGCAGCAGTGGGTCGATGCGGATCCAACTACGACGACACTCGCTAATTTCAGTAGCGGCAATATGAATAACTCACAAGGCAGCCAGTGGGTCTTTGATAACAATGGATCAGTTAATGGCGGCAGTGCCAATGTGGTGAGTGGCGATAGGTCGCCTGAAGCTAACCAATGGCACATAGCGGGTGACGTAAACCGCAGCAGTTCTTCCGGCACGCTGAGCTTTAAAGATTCGGATGGGGGCGGAGTCAGCAGCGCGTTGACGCCTACCTTCAGTGTTGCCTCTGGTAGCAGTGCCAAAATAACGTTCACCGTTACGTTGGTGAACGAATGGCTGGGCAACCAGTTCCAGGATGGCGACACTTTTACATGGAGTTTGGTCAATGATGTTAGCGGGGCGGTTTTAGAATCCGGCGCTACAACAAGTAGTGGCAGTACGACCATAGATGACGTTGCTGCAGGTACTTACCGTATTTGCTACACCCTAACTGACAAAACTGGTGGTTTTTGGTCCAGGCCTGCGGAGGTCCGGGTGGACAACATCACCCTGATTACCGTGGCTGCTGCCATGCTGGTCGACACGGCCACGGCGGTGGCGGGCAACGTGTTGACCGATGCCAACAACTACCTCTACAGCGACCATCTATGGGGTGCGGTGGATAGCAAGGGTAGCGAGGGGGTGACGCTCAGCGTGCTGGATAACGGCAGCTTCGTGGCCGTGAGCACCTCGAAGACCATCGAGGGGCAGTGGGGCAGCCTGGTGCTGCACAGCGACGGGGCCTACACCTACACGCCGGACCCCGACTACGCCAACCTGGGCAAGGAAGATGTCTTCACCTACCAGTTGACTCAGCCGGACGGCGACGTCAGCACGGCGCGCCTGGTGGTCGGTATCGGCTCCAGCGTGGCGGTGCAGCCCAACGTGGTAATGGGGAATGAGGCGCTCAACGACACCCTGCTAGGTAGCGACGGCAGTGATGTGCTGCTGGGCTTGGGCGGCAACGATACGCTCCATGGGCTGGGTGGCAATGATCGTCTGGAGGGTGGTGATGGCAATGACACCCTGATCGGCGGCAAGGGCAACGACATCCTCATTGGCGGTGCCGGCAACGACACCTTTGTGTGGAACGCCGATGATCGTGGTGGCAACTATCACGACATCGTCAAGGATTTCGGCAATGGCGAGGACAAACTGGATCTGTCGCAACTGTTGCAGGGTATCGATGGGCCCGTCACTGCAGATGTGTTGACGCAGTACCTCAGCTTCGACTTCGTCAGCGAGCCGGGCAGTACGGTGATCAACATCGCCAGTGCAGGCAGTGGTGCACCGGTTGATCAGACCATTACCTTGGAAAACACCGTTCTTTCGGGAGGCAATGCGGCGACTATTATCCAGGACATGTTGGATCATAACCAGCTGGTCGCCTGAGGCGCACACTGTCGCCATTGCGTCGCAGTAGTGGCCTCTCGGGCAAAGGGAAATGCTTATCAGAGTTTCCTTAGTTGGTGCACTCAACTAGAGTAAGCCCGCTACTCGCTCCGAGTAGTGGGCTTTTTTATGGCGTTTGCTGGAGGCACCGATGGTTTATGTACAGCGCGACGCGGCCGGGCGTTTGTTGCGAGTCGAACATGAACCCTTTGAGGGTATGACGGAGAACCTGGCTGTCGAGAGCGAGGAGTTGCATACCTGGCTGGCTGCCAAGGAAGAGGTCAAGGCGCGCCTGGACAGCCTGAAGCAATCCGACTTGGAGCTGGTGCGTGTGTTGGAAGACGTGGTCAGCGTGCTTGTAGAGCGCGGTGCGATCCGCTACACCGACCTGCCCGAGGCCGCTCGGCAGAAGCTCGACCAGCGTGCCATCGCCCGCGCCGAAATCGAGGGCCTCAGCGGTCTGCTTGGCGACGACGAGCACGATCTGGTTTAAACCAGGCCTTTGTAGGCTATGCGCCGCGCGGCGAAGCGGCCGGTGCGCCAACCGTAATTTTCAGAAACTACCCCCGGTAGGGGCACCTGCAGCTATTGCTTGCTCCACGGCGCCGGTGCGCCGATCAGACGGCCCATGGCGCCGTGGATGCCCAGTTTGGTCAGCACTGCGAGTTCCTCTTCGGTTTCCACCATCTCGGCGATCAACGGCAGGTCGATGCTGTTGGTGGTGCGGAAGATCGCTTCGATGAACATCCGCTTGTCGCCCTCCTGGTCGATGGCGCGGATGTAGGTACCGTCGATCTTCAGGTACGCCAGGCCCAGGTGGGTGAGGTTACCAATCAGGCTGAAGCGCCCACCGAAATGCTGCAGGCCCAGGTTGAAACCTGCCTCACGAATCGCCTGGCTCAGCGCTTCCAGCTCGGCGGGTGGCGGTAGGTGGCGTTCATCGATTTCCAGCGTCATCAGGTGCGCTACGTCTTTGTGCTTGTTCAGCGCATCCAGCAGGCGCGCTTTGTACTGTTGATTACGCAGGGTCGCGGCAGACAGGCTCAACGCCAGAGGTCTAGGATGTTGCGTCAGGTGCTCCAGGCTGTGTTCGAGCATCGCCAGATCGAAGCGCGCGGCCCAGCCCAGGCGCTCGATCCAGGGTAGGAAGCGCCCGGCCGTGATGGCTTCGCCGGCTGGATCAAGCAGGCGTGCCAGGACCTTGTGCTGCATGAGCCTGCCCGTCGCGCATTCGGCGACAGGCTGGAAATACAACTGCAGTTTGCCCTGGGTCAGCACATCGTCGATCCAGCTGCGCCAGTCATGCAAGCCCTGAGTGGTCCGGGCGGTGAAGTCGTCGAGTCGCTCCCAGCACTTGTCGGTGTTGCTCTGTGCCTGAGCTAACGCCTGGTCCGCGCGACTCAGCACCACCTCGCTCTGTTCGCCGGGACGAAAGGCGGCAATCCCGATGTGGGCAACGGGATCGCAGTCGCTGGCACCGGTCTGCTTCAGGCTGTTCAGCGCTTCGCTTAGCTCACGAGCCAGGCGCTCTGCGTCTTCGCTATTGAGGCCGGGCGCCAGCAGCGTGAACTCGCCGCCGCGGTTGCGTGATGCCAGCCATTGGCTGCGCCCTGGTAGCGCCAGCAGTTGTCTGAGTTGATCGCCCAGTGCGGCGATCAGCGCATCGGTACGTTGTCCGCCGAGACGCTGGTTGAGGCCGCCCAAGTCGTTGAGGCGCAGTAGCAACAGATAGCCATCTGGATGCTGCTCGTTGATCACCAACTGGTTGCTCAGGCGTATGTCGAACTGACGGCGGTTGGCCAGGCCGGTGAGGCCGTCCTGATAGGCTTCTTCGCGCAATTTCTCGCTGCGCGTGGCCTCTTCGGCGAACAGCGTCTTGAGCTTGTCGACCATCTGGTTCATCGCCAGCACCACACGTTTGAGTTCCGGTGTGCGTGGCACGCGGGGCAGGGTGAGAAATTCACGGCGGGTAATGGCCTGCGCCTGCTGCACCATGTTGTCCAATGGTCGCAGTTGGGTGCGCAGCAGCCAGCCCCCGAGCACGGCACTGACCAGGCCGCAGAGCAATAGCCAGAGCAAGCTGCCTATGGCGCTGTCCCACAGGCGAGCGAGGGCGAACTGCGGGTGGCTGAGCACTTCGACCCGTGCCGCCTGCTCCCAGTCGCGCATGATCAACGCATCGCCACCCTGGGGCCGCAGATCGACCAGGTCGACGAACCAGCCGGGTACGTTTTCGGGTTTGATCTCGGTGCTGCGCTCGACGATCACGCTGTCGTCGGCGATGCGCACCACGCGAATGCTGGCGAAGTAGCCACTGTCGAAGATCGAACTGACCATCAGCTCGATCATCGCCGGATCGTCCACGTGCGGGGTCAGCGACAGGCCCAGTGCCGTGGCGGCATCCTGAGCATGCGAGCGCAGTTGACTGATCGACTGTTCGCGCGAGCTTTCGACACTGGCGATGAAACTGCCGGTGAAGGCAAGCACTAGGAACAGGCAGATGGCGAGGAACAGTTGTTTGAGCAGGGACATGGTTTCCTCCTAGCCTTCGCCCACGGCGAAACCTTCGGCATGCATTTTTTTCAGGATGTCTTGCCAGCGCGAGAGCTTCTTGGAGTCGCTCTTGCGCGTGTTCGAACCGGGCAGGTAGAGGCCTTCGGCATTGAAGGCGTACACCGGCAGCAGGTCGTTGCGTTGTGAGGCAGGGCGGATGTCGTTGATCAGGTTGTCCAGTACCAACGGCTCGGCAGTGGGGCTGGCGTAGTAGGTCAGCACCATGTGCGCCTGGTTGTAATTCAGCGCCTTGACGTAGGTGATGCGCAGCTTCTCGCTGGGGATACCGAGGCGGCGCAGGGTGAAGTACTTGGCGATGGAGTAGTCCTCGCAATCGCCTGCGCCCTTGACCAGCATTTCTAGTGGCGTGGCCCAGTAGTCGTTCTCACGCCAGAGCTGGATGTCATCGACGAAGCGGATGGTGCGGTTGAAGAAGCGATTGACCTCGTTGAGCTTGTCCGCCTCGTTCAGGCTGGCGCTGCTCTTGATCAACTCTTCCCAGTCGAGAATGCGTTTGCGAGCCGGGCCGAGGTTGCCGTAGCGGGTCTCCGCGTTCTTCACGATCACGGCAAAGTCCCAGTCGGCGACTGCCAACGCGGCCAGCAGCACGCCGCCAATCCACAGGATCAGCAGCTGCCACCGCCATCCCTGAACGCGCAGCCGTCGCATGGGGTCGTCGTCTCCAGGCTCGATTGACAGAGTCTAGGCGAGGTGTCGGATTTTTGCCGGCCGCTTCGTTAGAACAAGGAAGTAGCGTCAAAAGCTTGTCGAAGAGGTGGCTGGTAGCCGTAGCCGAATGCAATCCGGAATGCGTTTAGCGCTCAGGGATTGGGCAGGGTTTTCTGCTTGAGGATGTACAGGCTGACCAGCACCGCACTGCTGAGCATGAATACGCGCGCCCAGGGCATGGGCACCAGATAGCAGGAAAAGCTGATGCTGGTCCACATCAGCACCAGGGCGTAGATCTTGCCCTTGAGCGGGATGCCCTGGCCTTCAAGGTAATCGCGAATCCATGGACCCAGGTGCGGGTGGGTGACCAGCCAGAGGTAGAAGCGCCGTGAGCTGCGTACGAAGCAGGCCGCCGCTAGCAGCAGGAACGGCGTGGTCGGCAGTACGGGCAGGAAGATGCCGATGACCCCTAGGGCCACGCTCAGCCAGCCGATGCTCAGCAGCAGGTAGCGGACACTGCGGTGGCGGCTTGGCTGGATATCACGCGGCATGTGTGGGTCTTGGCGGCAGCCGGGGCTGGGCCCCGGCTGGCACTGTCAGTGGCGGGGTTTGAGCAGCGCAGGTTTTTCTTCCGGAGCCTGGCACAGCAGGAAGAGGGCGGTCAGCAGCTCGGGAATCTGGTCGATCATGCTGTCCGCCAGGTCGCGGTCGCGAGCGATCTCGGCAAATTCCTGCTGCTCGTCGAACAGACCCGAGCCGACCATGATCGGCAGCAGCAACTCGCTGACTTCGTCTTCGGCATCTTCGAACCACACGGCTTCACGCAGGAACACGCCTTCCATGAAACCGATGCACCAGCCGCGCAGGTCGGAGTCGTCCGGCTCTTCGCCGAGGTCCAGATCGCAGGGCAGTTCAGGCTCTTCTTCGCCAGCCAGCTGACGGGCGATATGCGCCTTCAGGTGGATCAGGGTGTTTTCGATCTCTTCGCGTTCGGCGTCGCTGCGGTAGTGCGGCGGCTCAGCGAACAGCGCGTCGATCCACTCGCGGTCTGGCACCTGATCGGGGCAGATCGCCAGGGCTGTCAGGTAGCCATGGGCGGCCACGTAGTCCAACGCCTCTTCATGCAGCTCATCGGCATCGAGAAAGGCTTGCAGGCGGGACAGTTGCTCAGCGAAGGACATCGTGGGGTTACCTTGAGGCTTAGGGGATAAACGAGGAAGGATTCTAGTTCACCGCTGCCTCTGCGACCAGCGCGGGTGCTCTACTGACGGCGATTCAACGGCTTCGGACGGGTAGGCGCCCTGTTACCTGCGATCCTGCGGCATAATGCGCGGCTAGATTTGGAGGCCTTCATGCTCGACCACGCCATGCGCATTCTCAAAGACGTTTTCGGCTACGACGCCTTTCGCGGCAATCAGGCCGCGATCATCGAGCGTGTGGCCGGCGGCGGCGATGCCTTGGTGTTGATGCCTACCGGCGGCGGCAAGTCGCTATGCTTCCAGGTACCGGCGCTGATGCGCGAGGGCCTGGCGGTGGTGGTCTCGCCGCTGATCGCCTTGATGGACGATCAGGTGGCCACCCTCGACGAGTTGGGTGTGGCAGCTGTGGCGCTGAATTCCACCTTGAGCCCTGACGAGCAGCGCGAGATCGCCGACCGTATCCGTCGCGGGCAGATCAAGATGCTCTACCTGGCGCCCGAGCGCCTGGTGCAGCCGCGCATGCTGAGCTTCCTGCAGGGCCTGGATATCGCCTTGTTTGCCATCGACGAAGCGCATTGCGTGTCGCAGTGGGGTCACGACTTCCGGCCTGAGTACCTGCAGCTCGGCCAGCTTGCTGAGCTGTTTCCCAATATACCGCGCATCGCCCTGACCGCCACCGCGGACAAACGTACCCGTGAGGAAATTGTCCAGCGCCTGCACCTGGACAACGCTGAGCGCTTTCTGTCGAGCTTCGATCGGCCGAACATCTTCTATCGCATTCAGCCCAAGGATCAGCCGCGCAAGCAACTGCTCGGTTTTCTCGCCGCGCGCAAGGGCGATGCCGGCATCGTCTATTGCCTGTCGCGCAAGAAGGTCGAGGAGGTTGCCGACTTTCTCAGCAGTCAGGGCTTCCCGGCCTTGCCTTATCACGCCGGCCTGCCCAACGAATTGCGTGCCTTCAATCAGAAGCGCTTCCTCAATGAGGAAGGCCTGATCATGGTGGCCACCATCGCTTTCGGTATGGGCATCGACAAGCCTAACGTGCGCTTCGTCTGTCACCTCGATCTGCCCAAATCGCTGGAAGCCTACTACCAGGAGACCGGTCGCGCCGGTCGTGACGGTCTGCCGGCTGATGCCTGGATGGCTTACGGCCTGCAGGACGTGATCTTCCTCAAGCAGATGCTCAACAATTCCGAAGGCGACGAGCGCCACAAGCGCATCGAGCAGCACAAGCTCGATGCCATGCTCGCCTTGTGCGAGGAAACACGCTGCCGCCGTCAGGCGCTGCTGACCTACTTCGATGAAGAATTGCCCAACCCCTGCGGGCATTGCGATAACTGCATCGACGGCGTCGAGACCTGGGATGCCACCGAGCCGGCGCGTCAGGCGTTGTCGGCGGTGTACCGCAGTGGCCAGCGCTACGGCGTCGGCCATCTGGTGGACATTCTGCTGGGCCGCGACAACGAGAAGATTCGCGCCGCCGGTCATCAGCACCTGGCAGTGTTCGGCGTCGGCAAGGGCTTTTCCGAGGTCGAGTGGCGAACCCTGTTCCGCCAGTTGGTCGCACGCGGCCTGGCCGATGTCGATCTGGACGGTTTCGGCGGTTTGCGCCTGACTGAGTCCTGCAGGCCGCTGCTGCGTGGTGAGGTCAGCCTGCAACTGCGTCGTGAGCCCAAGCCGGCGCAGGCGGCCAAGGCCTCCAGTAGCGCTGCCAGCCAACTGGTGCGTGGCCATGAGCGGGACATGTGGGAGGCGCTACGCAGTCTGCGTCGTAAGTTGGCCGAAGAGCACAGCGTACCGCCGTACGTGATCTTCCCTGATGCCACGTTGCTGGAAATGTTGCGCAGCCAGCCCAGCTCGCTGAGTGAAATGGCCGAGGTCAGCGGCGTCGGAGCGCGCAAGCTGGAACGCTACGGCCAGGCCTTCCTGGAAGTACTCAACGGCAGCAGCGCGGATGACACGCCACCGCCGGTGGCCGATCTGCGTCATGAGCTGGTCAGCCTGGCTCGCGCCGGTATGACCCCGACGCAAATCGCCGGCCAGTTAGGTTGCACCGAGAAGAACGTCTACAGCCTGCTAGCCGAGGCAATCGCCCAGCAGCAACTGACCCTGGAGCAGGCGCTGGATCTTCCTGAGGAGCTATTGGGCGAGATTCAGGAGACCTTCCTCGATGGCGAGGGCGAGTTACCGGCGGTCAGCGAGATTGCCCCGCTGTTCGCCGGACGGGTCGACGAAGTGGTGCTCTACTGCGTGCGTGCGGCGCTGCAGGCCGAGTTCGAGATCTAAGCGTCCTCGGTGAAACTTGGCAGCCTGATTCTGGCGGCATTTCGCTCGCAGGGCTAAGGTGTGGGCAGGCCGCGAGATAACGAGGTGAGGGTGCCTGACTATCACGCCTGGTACGACGAGGTTCGTCCGAGCCCTTATGCCGAGCAGTTGAGCCTGGGGTTTCGGCGGCTGCGTTTTTCCCGCGCTCTCGAGCATGAATATCGTGCGCACATGCTTGAGGACGGTTTCGAACTCAAACGTATCGCGCTGTGCGTCGCCACGGTCATCTGGCTGGCCCTGACGGTGTTGGACATGTTGGTGGTGCCTGCATCGCACCTGGGCTGGGTGATCGCAGTGCGCCTGGTGGCGCTGGTCACCCTGCTGGTTTGCGCGACCCTGATCCTGCGGCGGCGACACAGCCATCTTCTGTTACCGCTGAGCATGATCTGCATCCTCGTGCTCGGGGTGGGGGCAACGGTGATTGTCGGTATCGCTCATCGCGCCGACCCTGGCTACCCCTATGAAGGCCTGCTGTTGGTGAGCATGGCGGCGTACTTTCTGGTCGGCCTGCGTTTGAGCGAGGCGCTTGCCTGTTCTCTGGTGGTGTTGCTCGCCTATGTGCTGGCGGAATTGGCCGCAGGGCTGCCGGCTCCACGATTGATCAACAACCTGCTGTTCCTGGGCTTCGGCAATCTTATCGGCGCCGTCGGTTGCTACCTCCTGGAATACAAATCACGCGAGCATTTTCTGATCAGCCGCCTGATGCATCTGCTTGCCCACCACGACAGTCTGACCGGGCTGCACAACCGTCGCAGCTTCAACCGACAGTTCGAGCGTCTCTGGCGCCAGGCGCAGCGTGAGGGCATATCGCTGGCACTGCTGCTCTGCGACATCGACCATTTCAAGGCATACAACGATTGCTACGGCCACCAGGCTGGCGACGCGGCTTTGCAGCGTGTCGGAGCACTGATCGAGCAGGCAGCGCGGCGGCCACTGGATATGGGCGTACGGCTTGGCGGTGAGGGGTTCGCGCTGTTGTTGTTCGACATCAGCGCCGATGAAGCCAGGCTACGCGCCGAGGCTTTGCGCCATTCGCTGGAGGAAGCGGGCATTGCTCACCGCGGCTCCGGGAGCGCCGATGTACTGACCATGTCCATCGGCATCGCTTGCCTGAGCCCCGATAGCCAACCTGAATTGAGCCTGCTGTACGAACAGGCTGACCGAGCGCTATACGAGGCAAAGGCTTTCGGGCGTAACAGGGTTGCGGTCTGAATTGGAGTGGTGGGCAAGGTGTCGGTCGCATTCTGCAATGCACGTGGCGCAATCTGCGCTTGCCCTGTGCATCGGGTTATGGCTAGCTGGCTAATAATTAGTTTTTGACCTTTGTATGAGTCCGCTTGCCCATGTCTTATCCCGATCAACATCGCTTTGCCATGCAGGTTGCCCAGCTTTCCCGTGCCTGGCGTTCCGAACTCGACAGGCGCCTGGTGGGCCTTGGCTTGTCCCAGGCTCGCTGGCTGGTGCTGCTGCACCTGGCGCGTTTCAGCGAAATGCCGACCCAGCGTGAATTGGCGCAGAGCGTCGGCGTAGAAGGGCCGACTCTGGCGCGTCTACTCGACAGCCTCGAAAGCCAGGGGCTGGTGATTCGTGTGGCGGTACCCGAAGACCGCCGTGCCAAGAAGATTGCGTTGCAACCGAATGCGCAGCCTCTGATCGAGAAGATCGAAGCGATTTCTACCCAACTGCGCCATGAGGTCTTCGCCGGTATCGACGAGGATGATCTGCGCCGCTGTCAGCAGGTGCATGCTCGAGTGCTCGGCAACCTGATGAAGTGACTACCTGGATCGTCAAAAAACCGATCATTTTTTGATCGGATGTTTTTCTGTGCCTAGTTTTTGACTGATTCAGCTTGATGGCACTGTGCTTTCGTCGGCAAACTGGCGTCCAAGCCGCTACTTTGTGAATTAGTAGCCATAATGCAATTCGAGGCGGTCTCGACAAGGACCTTGTCGCTCGTTCTCGGAATTATCAAGGGCGCCAGCCTCCCGGCCAAGGGAAGCTCAGACAGGAAGTCGAGGAGGTGGCGTTCGAGCCGGATAAGCCTGGAGGTCACATGGCACGGGTGCGTCAGTTAATGTTGGGTTTGGCGTCGGGGTCCGCTCTCTATTCGGGAATGGCGCCAGCGCTCGGTTTGGGTGAAATCACTCTGCATTCGGCGCTCAATCAGCCTTTCGAGGCGGAAATCGAGCTGCTCGAATTGGGCGACCTGGGCGCGCAGGATCTGCGTGTCGGTCTGGCCTCAGCCGAGGTGTTCAGCCGTTCGGGTGTCGAGCGCTTCTACTTTCTCAACGACCTGCGTTTCACACCGCTTCTGCAGGGGGCGCGTAGCGTAATCCGCGTAGTGTCCAACCGCCCGGTGCGCGAGCCATACCTGAACTTCATCGTCGAAGTGGCGCGTCCCAATGGCCAGCTACTGCGTGAATACACGGTTCTGCTCGATCCACCTGGCTCTTCGGCTTATTCCGCTGTAGCCGCGCCAAGCACTGCTACCGTATCGCAGCCCTCTAGCCGCACCGCAGCACCAGCCCCGTCAGTCAGAGCGGTTACGCCGCCGAGTGCATCTGCTGGACACCGTCATCAGGTCAGCCGTGGCGACAGCCTTTGGTCTATCGCCGCGCGTCTGCGTGAGCAGGGCAGCACGTTGTCTCAACAGGCGTTGATGGAAGGCATTCTTGCTCTCAACCCGAATGCCTTTGCTGGCGGCGATCCAAGTCGTCTACAGGCTGGCGCCGACCTGCTGCTGCCGGATGCCGCCCGTGCGGAGGCTGTCCAGCCGACCGCTGGTCCGGTCGCTGCCGAGGCCGCACCTGCGCTCGCTGAAAACACTGCCGAAGGGCCTGTAAGCGCACCTCTGGCTGCCCTCGAATCCGCACCGCAACAAACCGAAAGCCTGGAGCTGTTGGCCGAGAAACAGCGCCAGGTCGATCTGGAGCTGGCCAACCAGGCTGCGGAAAACCTACAACTGCAACAAGGGCTGGCGCAACTGCAAGTGCAGCTGCAGCAGTTGCAGGAGCAATTGGCGCAGAAGGATGCTCAGTTGGCTGAGCTGGCAGCGCGTACGCCGGCCGAGCCGGTCACCCAGCCCATAGCCGCCGCGCCGGTCAGTATCGAGCAGGTGCCCGCAGAACGTGGCTGGTGGTCGACATTGTTGGCCGGTGGCATTGGGCTTCTGCTGTTGCTCGGCGCACTATTCTGGGCTGTGCGGCGCCGTGGCGAGAAAACCAAACCGGTGGTGCAGGTCCAGCCAAAGGCGCAGCCTCGTCCGCAACTCGCGGCGGTTGCCGTTCCCGTTGATGCTGCTCCGGTGGCCAAGGCTGTACCGACGCCAGCCCCGGCAAGTGCTCAAGGGCCGGTCGACCCGCTCGAGGCGGCCAATGTCTACATTGCCTACGGTCGTGTCAGCGAGGCGCGTGGTGAGCTGAGCAAGGCACTGGCTCAGGACCCGCAGCGCAACGATCTGCGTTTCCGTCTACTGGAGGTGCTGGCGCTGTTGGGCGATGGGGCGGGTTTTGCGCGTGAGGAGGCCGTGCTGCGTGCCGAAGAGTTCGACACCGCACGCATCGATGCGCTGAAGGCGCGTCATCCTGATCTGCTGGCGACTCAGCAGGCACCGACCGAGCCTGTGGCTGCGCTGCAGCCAGCGGCAGCGCCTGCGACTGAACCTGATTTCCAGCTCAACCTCGACGACCTGTCGCTGGATGCCGACTGGGATCTGGTCAGCCCTTTCCCTGCTGCCGCCAAGGCCAAACCCAAGGCTGCTGCAGAACCGGAGTTCGACCCGTCGTTCGCCAGCAACCTGCAGGAGCTGCCTGAGGTGTTCGAACTGCATCATGAAGACGAGCAGTTGAGCGCCTTCGGTGAGATGGAAATGGTGCTGAGCGATGACGCGCCGGGGCTGGATGACAACTTCCTCGACGTTTTTGCCGGCGATGCTGATGCCACTGCCGCGCTGCAGGGCAACATCGATCACCTGGCTGGCAACCCGGAGCATATGGCCCAGCTCAACCACGCGCTGGCTTATATCAAGCAGGGCGATATCGCCACCGCCTGCGACATCCTCAACGAGGTGATCGATCACGGCGATGACGAGCAGAGGAAGGCGGCGCGCCAGTTGCTGGCGGAAATCGCCTGACAGACTTGTGCTGCTAAACCTGACGAGGCCGCGCCTATGTCGCGGCCTCGTCGTTTCAGAAACTCTTGCCCAGATTGAGATACAGCGCCTTCTCCCGCTCGTCGTTGAAGCCGTAGCTGAAGTTCAGCGGGCCTAGCGGGGTGTCCAGGCCGAGGAAGATGCTGGCTGCGTTGATATAGCCGCTATCGAAGGCGTTGTCGTTGTTCCAGGCACGGCCGCGCTCCAGCGACATGCCCAGGTACAGCGGGAAGTTCAGCGGCAGCATCGAGGTTTGCGTCATGCGCCGGTAGTAGATCATCCGTGCCAGGGCCATGTTCTGGCCGCTCAGCGAGTCCTGGCGAAAGCCCGACAATTCCTGGGCGCCACCGAGGATGAAGCCCGAGGTGACCACCTCCGCCTGATCCAGGGTGCGCCCGTAGCGCCCACCGAACAGCCAGGTATTGGGGCCGTGGCTATAGGCCTTGTCCAGTTTCAGCTGCCATTGGCGATATTCCTCGTCCGAGCCCAGGCCGCGATCATACTTGCGCAGCATCAGACCGATGTCCTCGCCTGTGCGTGGGAAGTCGAGATTGTCCAGGGTGTCGAAGGAGTACAGCAGCTCGTAGTACCCCTCGCTGAAGCTGAAGCTGGGCAGATCGCGCTCGCCGACGCGTACATCCGCCTCGCCCCAGGCCTGGGCGATACCGAAGCGAATCTCGCCGTTGTTGGCGATCTGCCGACCGAGGTTGAGACCGTAGCCGTAGCGTTCCAGGCGGTATTCGGCGATCGGGTCGTTGTCCAGAATCGCTTCGACGTTCTGCGCCTCGCCGAACAGGTAGGGCGCGACGAAGTAACGTGAGCCGGCGTCCAGCGGCTGATAGAACTCGCTGTAGAGCTCCTGGCGGTCACCTAACTGCAAGCGAGTCAGCCATTCGGCACCGAGCTCGTTGATGCCATTGATGCGGTAACTGGCGCCAATATTGAAGGCGCTGTCGCCGCGCATGTCGTCGGACAGGTTCAGCCCCAGGCGCAGATAGTCGGTGCCGGTGCGCTTGCCGCGGGCATCGATCACCAGGGCGCTACCGCGCTCGTCCAGTGGCTCTACGCGGTATTGCACGCGCTCGAAGTAGTCCAGACCGTAAAGGGTGCCCATGTCTTTTTGCAGGCGATCCATGTCCAGTGGCTCGCCGAGCGGTTGGCGAATGTGCCGGCGAATCACCGCGTCGCCGACTTTCGAGTCGTTCTCCACATGGATTTCTCGAATCACCGGTGTACGCTGTTCGCGCGAGCGCGCCATGGCCAGCGCCGGGTTGCCGGCACTGCCGGTGCGCAAGCGAGCCAAACGCTCTGCCTGAATCTGTGTGGCGCGATAGCCGGCCTCCATCATCTGCTCGCCCCGATTGAAGTCGGCGACGCCAAAGCCAGCCAGAGGTGGCAGGATCAGTACGTCGTCTGCTTCCAGCGTTTCGAGTTGCGCCTCGGAGTTCTTGCGCATCATCAGGTTGATCGACTGGTTCATCACGTCGACCACGGTGAGCAGCTCCTTGGCCGGTTTCAGTGGCATACCCAGGTCGACGACGATGACGTGATCGACGCCCATCTGTCGCGCCACGTCGATGGGCACGTTGTTGACCATGCCGCCGTCGACCAGCAGGCGGCCATCCACTTCCACCGGGGCGAATACCGCCGGGATTGACATGCTGGCGCGCATCACCTGCGGCAGGTGGCCGTTGCCCATGATCACCTGTTCGCCGGTGACCACATCGGTGGCCACGGCGCGATAAGGGATCGGTAGATGATCGAAGTCGCGAGTGGCACTGCGGTGTACCAGCAGACTTTCCAGCAGCAGCGCCAGGTTCTGGCCCTGGATCACGCCCAGCGGCAGGCCAAGGCTGCCGTCGTCGCGAAAGCTGAGCTTCTGCTTGATCAGGAAATCGCGGTCGTCCTGCTTGCGCCGGAAAGGTACGTCCTCACGTGGCGGTGAGTCGGACAGTGCCTGTTGCCAGTCCAGTTCCAGCGCCAGGCGTTCAAGTTCCGCCACCGAATAGCCGGCCGCGTACAGCCCGCCAACGATGGCTCCCATGCTGGTGCCGGCGATGGCGTCGATGCGAATACCTTGTTCCTCCAGCGCCTTGAGCACGCCAATGTGCGCCAGGCCGCGGGCGGCACCGCCGGACAACACCAGGCCGACGCGGTCGGCGGCGATGACGGGCAAGCTGGAGAGAGCGAACAGGCAGAGCAACGAAAAGAGCAGGCGGCGCATGGCGGATTCCGGCAGGAGCAAAGACAAAGGCCGTTATTATAGGCATCAAGCCCCACAGTAGAGCCGTTGCCATGCCCGATCAGAAGCCCGAAATCGTCATAACCTATTGCAACCAGTGTCAGTGGCTGCTGCGCGCCGCCTGGCTGGCTCAGGAGCTGCTGAGCACCTTTGCCGACGAGTTGGGCCGGGTCAGTCTGGAGCCAGGCACCGGCGGCGTTTTTCGCATCCTCTGTGATGGCCAGCAGATATGGGAGCGCAAGGCCGATGGTGGCTTCCCAGAGGCCAAGGTGCTCAAGCAGCGGGTGCGCGATCTGATCGATCCAGGTCGCGATCTGGGCCACAACGACCGCGCCTCATAAGGTAAGTATCAGAAGCTTTACCCCCTCTTTACACAGGGTTTACCCCGATCCAGCCACTGCGAGCGAATAATTTGCCTCGGGCCGATATGGCCATTCTGTGAGAGGTGAAGTATGTCGCTGCAACGCTCCGTGATCCTGATATTGATGAGCCTGGTGCTTTCTGCCCAGGCGCTGGCAGGCCCGCCTGGTCCTGGCGGGCCAGCGCCAGGTGGCCCTGGTTGGGGTAAGTGGGGACCGGGCCCTGGCGGCCATCGCCATGGTTTGCCGGATGGCGCTCGTGAGCTGTGGATTGGCAGCGCGCTGTACTTCGTCGCAGCAGGCACCTACTACCTGTGGAACACCAACGCCCAGCGTTATGAGGTCGTCACACCACCGCCAGTCATACAAGGCAACAGCGTCGCCAGCTATGAAGTGATCGCCTATCCAGCCAACGGGCAGAGTGTCGAGCAACAGGGGCGTGATCGTTATGAGTGCCATAGCTGGGCGGTGGGGCAGAGCGGTTTCGACCCTGCCACCACAACTCGTCCGGTGGGTGCCGACGCCACTGAGCGTTATCGCCGGGCATTAGGCGCCTGCCTGACGGGGCGTGGTTACAGCGTCAACTGATAAGCAGGGCGCATGTCTATTGGATGTTGCAGGAGCCGGTTCGCTGGCGATGATCAACGCATCGTCGGCAAACCGGCTCCTACATTTGCCTGCGTTGCAGCAAGGCGTTCAGGCGTCAACGCGTCATCCGCGCTGATACGAATATTGCGCTGACGATCAGCAGGCCGCCGGCCAGCATGCGCAGCGTTGGCTGTTCGCTGAACAGCCACCAGGCGAACAGAATCCCGTAGACCGGCTCCAGAGCGAAGATGACCGCCGTGGTGCGCGCCTTGAGCACGCGCAGGCTGGCGACGAACAGGCTGTGCGCCAGGCCCGTGCAAAAGATGCCGAGCATCGCCAGCCACAGCCAGTCCACCGGGCGCACGCTGGGCAGCAGTGGCCAGGCCAGCGGCAGGAAGCAGATCAGCACCGTGATGTTCTGGTACAGCGCGGCCTTTACCGGATCTAGGCCACGGGTGCTGGCGCGGTTGAGCAGCGACAGCAGGGCGAACAAGAAGCCCGACAACACCGCCCACAGCAGCCCGACGGTGGCGCCGCTGTTCAGGCTGAATTCGGGCGTGACCAGAATCAGCCCCAGGCATACCACGCCGACCATGGCGAACTCGCCGGGGCGGGTACGCTCGCGAAACAGCAGGCCCTCCAGCAGGACGGTGAAGGCTGGGAAGCTGGCGAAGCCCAGGGTGGCGATGGCCACGCCGGAGACTTTCACCGCTTCGAAGAAGGTGACCCAATGCGTGCCCAGCAGCAAGCCGCCGAGTGCCAGCAGGGCCATCTGCCTCAGGCTAGGACGCACCGCATTGCGGCTGCGCCAGAGCGTGGCAGCCAGGCCCAGGGCGAGCACGGCAAAGAGTGCGCGGCCGCCTGCAATCATGTTCGGCGTGGTCGCCGCGAGTTTGCCGAAAATGCCCGACAGGCCGAACAGCAGGGCACCCAGGTGAATCGCCAGCAGGGCGTTACGCTGCGTCATGCCAGGCGCGCACCGTTGGGCAGTGGCTGGTCGAAACCTGCCAAGACGACGCGGTTCTCGCTGTCATAGACACCGGTGACCAGCACCTCCGAGCGCACCCCGGCGATTCGTTTAGGGACGAAGTTGCAGACGCACAGCACCTGACGACCAATCAGCGCGTCGCAATCGTAGTGCGCGGTGATTTGGGCGCTGGAGGTCTTGATGCCCAGTTCGCCGAGATCGACTTCCAGCACGTAGGCTGGCTTCAGCGCTTTTTCATTGGGACGAGCGTTGCGAATGGTGCCGACGCGCAGCTCCACCTTCTCGAAATCCTGCCATTCGATGGTTTGCATAAGGTACTCCTTCGATGATGCGGCGCAGTCTAGGGCTGCGTGCGATAGCTGTCTGTCGCGGGAGTGGTGAGTTTTGTCGCCAGGCTATCGAGGAAACGTGCGGGCATCGTTAACGGCCGGTGCGCACGGCGCACCCTAAGGTTCGTGTGCTTGTTAACGCGTGCGGCGCAATTGCCGTGGCGTCATACCCAGATGGCGGGAGAGGGCGGCGGTGAAGGCGCTCTGCGAGTTGTAGCCGACCCGTGCGGCGATTTCGCCAACTGCCAGGTCGCTGCCACGCAACAGCTGTTCGGCGAGTTGCAGGCGCCGTTGGCGAATATGTTCCATCGGCGTGCGCCCGGTCTCGGCGAGGAAACGCGCATGGAAACGCGCCACCGACAGACCGGCCAGGCGTGCCAGATCTGCCACCTGCAGCGGATGCGCTGCGTGCTGTTCGATATAGCGATCCAGGGCTGTCAGCGGCAAGCCGGTCGTCTCGGCATGCTGGCGGCTGCAGGCCAGGCTGCCGAGCAGCAAGGCCGCACCCTGGCCAGCGATGATTGGATCATTGATCGGGCTGCTGGCCAGCCAGTTGAGTAGCTGCCCCTGCGAGGGATCGAGTTGCAGTGCGTTGGGTTTGTCCAACAGACGCTGGATGTCGCTCGCATGGTGGCCAAGCTGGCGCTCCAGCCAGTCATTGGCCGGCAGGTCCAACACCAGGCATTGGCTGCCACGCGGGCTGCCGCAGGTGTGGCGCGCTTCGGCTGGTACCACGGCCAGGTGATGGCGCAGTACCTGACTGCCCTGGCCGTCCACTTCGAACTGCAGCTCACCTGCCAGGCCGAAAACCAGTTGCGCATGCTCATGGCTATGGCTGAGCACTTCGTGGCTGTAGTGACGCAGGGACATGATCGGGAGCATGGCGGTTTCCTCGGCAACCGCCGCAGTGTAACGCCTGGGGCGCGGCAATGCCGCGTCATGGAACCGTCTTTTTCCCGTCACAAGCCTTTCACCGCGACCCCTCAAGCTCGACTAAACCCAGCCGGAGGTCGCCCATGACCAGCGCCCAGCTCGCAAAGCCCAGCCGCAAGCAACGTGTCCGTACCCTGTGGATTTCCGACGTGCATCTCGGTACGCGTGATTGCCAGGCCGAGCATCTGGCAGCGTTTCTCAAGCGTTACCACGCCGACCGTATCTACCTGGTAGGCGACATCATCGATGGTTGGAAGCTGCGTGGCGGCATCTATTGGCCGCAGGCGCACACCAATGTGATCCGCCGCCTGCTGACCATGAGCAAGCGCGGCACCGAGGTGATCTACGTCACCGGCAACCACGACGAATTCCTGCGTCGCTACTCCAGCCTGCTGCTGGGCAATATCCAGCTGGTCGACGAGGCCGTGCACGTCACGGCCGATGGTCGGCAACTGCTGGTCATCCATGGCGACCAGTTCGACGTGATCACCCGCTATCACCGCTGGCTGGCCTTTCTCGGCGACTCGGCCTACGAGTTCACCCTGACCCTCAATCGCTGGCTCAATCACTGGCGCAGCCGCTGGGGCTATGGCTACTGGTCGCTGTCGGCCTACCTCAAGCACAAGGTCAAGACGGCGGTGAACTTCATCAGCGACTTCGAAGAGGCCATTGCTCACGAGTGCGTCAAGCGCGGCCTGCAGGGCGTGGTCTGCGGCCATATTCACCATGCCGAGATTCGCCAGGTGAGTGGTGTGGAATACATGAACTGCGGCGACTGGGTTGAATCCTGCACGGCGCTGATCGAGCACTGGGATGGGCAGATCGAACTCTATCGTCTGGCCGAGGCGCAGCAGGCCAGCGAGGAGCAGGCCATCGCCCTCGAGACCGGTGCATGAGGATACTCATCGTCACCGACGCCTGGTCACCTCAGGTCAATGGCGTGGTCACCAGTCTGGCTGCGCTGGTCGGCGAACTGCGTGGGCTGGGGCATCAGGTCAAACTGCTGTCGCCCGCCGATTTCCGCGCCGTGCCGTGTCCCACTTATCCGGAGATTCCGCTGGTGTGGAATCTGTGGCGCGTGAGTGCGGCGATTCGCGACTTTCGTCCTGACTGCGTACATCTCGCTACCGAGGGGCCGCTGGGGTGGGCAGCGCGGCGTTGGCTGGTCAAGCGCGGGCTGGCGTTTTCCACGGCGATCCATACGCGCTTCCCGGAGTACGTCAGCACACGCTGGCCGTGGATTGCGTCGCGTTGGGGGTATGCCTTCCTGCGCGTTTTTCATCGCCCCAGCCAAGCCGTGCTGGTGACCACCGAGCGTTTGCGTGAAGAGTTCGCCGGCTGGGCTCTGCAACGGCTGCAACTGTGGCGCAAAGGTGTGGATACCCGGCTGTTTCGGCCGGACGAGACGCGCCTCCGACCTGTGCGACCGGTGTTTCTCTACGTCGGACGCATCGCCCCGGAAAAGAACCTACAGGCTTTTCTCGATCTGGACCTGCCCGGCGAGAAACGCGTGGTCGGTGACGGACCGCAGCGCGAGGCGTTGCAGCAGCAGTATCCGTCGGTGCGTTTTCTCGGCTACCGCCATGGCCAGGCGTTGGCCGAAATCTATCAGCAGGCCTCGGTGCTGGTCTTTCCTTCGCGTACCGATACCTATGGCCTGGTGATGCTGGAAGCACTGGCATGCGGTACGCCGGTGGCTGCGTTTCCGGTGGCCGGGCCACTGGATGTGCTGCAGCAGGGGGTCAGTGGAGTGATGGCCGAGGATCTGCAAGCCGCCTGCCTGGCGGCGCTGGAGCTGGACCGGGGGCGTTGCGCAGAACTGGCGGCAGCGCAGTCCTGGCGCGCATCGGCGCTGGAGTTTCTGGCGTTACAGCCGTTGATCGATGGGAAGCCGGCGCTGGCTGAGGCGCTGGAGGCGTAGGGAGTACTCGCGGAGCAGTACGCCGTTGGATCTGTGCCACACCAAAGAACGGCGGACTGTTCGCTGGCGCTCCTGAGTCCGCCCTACTGGTTGGATCTCGGGCGTTCCGATCCGCCCTACGAGCGGCCGCCGTCTCGATTTTACAGAATGACCTTGTCACGCAGCTTTTCGGCGGCCTGGTTGAGTGCCTGGATCACCCGTTCCTTGTCGAAGTTCTGAATACCGTTGGTGTCCAGGTACATGGAGAAGCCCGGTAGTTCGTGCTCGACGTAGCTGGAGGTGGCACCCAGGTCGCGGCGGAAGTCCACCACCTGGTAGATCTGCACCGGACGGGTGAAGCCCTTGACGGTGATCTGGCCCTTGTCGCGGCACATGATCACGTCCTTGACCAGCGAATAGGTCTCGTGGGAGATCAGGATCTCGCCGGATTCGGCGGCGCTCTCCAGACGGCTGGCGAGGTTCACGTCGCGGCCGATGATGGTGTAATCCATGCGCGTGTCGGCGCCGAAGTTGCCCACCGTGCAGTAGCCGGTGTTGAGGCCCATGCGAATTTCCAGTGGTTTGGTGATGCCTTGGGCGCGCCACTGTTGGCGCAGCACCTTCATGTGCTTGCGCATGGCGATGGCCATGGAAACCGCTGCGACCGCATCCTTCTTGGCGCCATTGCTGCTGGGGTCGCCGAAGAACACCATGACGCAGTCACCGATGAACTTGTCGATGGTGCCGCCGTATTTCAGGGTGATCTTCGACATTTCATTGAGGTAGGTGTTGAGCAGGTCGGTCAGCGCCTCGGCTTCCAGCTCTTCCGACAGTTCGGTGAAGCCCTTGATGTCGGAGAAAAACACCGTGAGCTTCTTGCGCTGGGTTTCTAGGCGCACGCTTTTCTTGCCGGTGAAGATCGACTCCCACACCTGCGGTGACAGGTATTTCGCCAGGTTGCGCGCCAGGCGTGCGGCCTTTTCCTGCTCGCGCTTGATCTCGCTGCGCACCTGGGCCAGGCGCAGGCCTTGCTGGTTGACGAAATAAGCGGTGATGCAGATGTACAGGGTGGCGAAGAGGATGCTGACCAGCGCCACCAGCGTTGGAGTGTCGGTATTGGGATGAACGCCCACCAGCGCGGCGCACAGTGCCATGCCGCTGCTGGCCACCAGCAGCGACAGGCCAAGATAACGCAGCCCACCGATGACCAGTGCGCTGAAACACAGGATCAGTAGGAACATCAGGCTGGGTACGACGGAGAAGCTCAGCAGCACGCAGGACGCGCCTGCGTGCAGGGCGTCGACGAATAGCAGGGCCAGGTCGGTCTGCTGCGGATAGTCGCGCTTGAAACGGCGGCTGAGATTGTGCGCCAGATGGGGATAGAGCAGGGCGTAGGGCACCATCCACAGGATGTCGTAACCGAAGTGCCCCACGTAGGTGCCGGCGGCGATACTGGCAGCCGTGGCGATATAGGCCAGCACGCGCGAATAGTATTCACGCAACGGCGGCGTCGGCAGCCCGTTGGCACGGCTGGGGGTTGCTGGCTTCATCTGCTGGAACTGTCCCTGCTGGATTTCTGGCGCCTCTACTGGACGCCTGGCTGGTCGGCAAGACCTGAGCTAGAGGCTCGCTGGGCGGCGATCATAACCAAGGGGGCGGCGGCCAGCCAAGCACGACCGCTGAACGGTGGCGCAGCAGAGGCCAGCGGTCAGGTGCTGGTGCTGTCCATGGCGGCCAGGTAGATGGAGTTCTTCGGCCGGGCGAACACGCGCTGCAACATGGGTTCGAAGAAACTCAGCGGCAAGCTTTCGTAGTCGGGGTCGAAGGCAGCCGCGTCGTACTTGGCACAGAAATCGATGGTCGCCTGGTACTGCGGGTGGTCCTTGAATTGCTCGCGCAGGTGGCGATCCATGCCCAGGTGGTGGAAGAAGTAATAGCCCTGGAAGATGCCGTGTTTCTCCACCATCCAGTGGTTCTCGGCACTGACGAAAGGTTTGAGGATAGCCGCGGCAATGTCTGGGTGGTTGTAGCTGCCGAGCGTATCGCCAATATCGTGCAGCAGCGCGCAGATCACGTACTCCTCGTCATGGCCGTCGCGATGGGCACGGCTGGCAGTCTGCAGCGAGTGGGTCAGGCGGTCGACCGGAAAACCACCGAAGTCGCCGTCGAGCAGGCGCAGGTGGGCGAGGATGCGGGCGGGCAGTTCGGTGGCGTAGGCGGCGAAGTCCTGGGCGATGATGGCCCAATCCTCTGCCTGGCCGTCTTGCATATGGGTGAAGCGGGCTCGGCTATTCATGGCATTTCTCGTTCTTGTTGTTCTGGGGCAAGACGGTCAACCTTGCTGCGGCACGTGGGGCTGCGGGCTAGAAGCGGATACGGCCGGTAAAGGCATCCTTGAGCATCACCCAGTCACCCATCAGGCTATACAGCGGGTAATCGAAGGTCGCCGGGCGGTTCTTCTCGAAGATGAAGTGGCCGATCCAGGCGAAGCCGTAACCGGCCAACGGCATGGCCAGTAGCCACAGCCATTGTTGGGTAAGCAGGGCATAGGCGAGGATCGTCAGCACCAGCAGGCTGCCGACGTAGTGCAGGCGGCGGCACACGGGATTGCTGTGCTCCTGCAGGTAGTAGGGATAGAACTCGGCGAAGCTCTGGTAGCGCTCGGTAGTCTGGGCGGTCATGGCGCACCTCCTGTTATTGTCACGGTCGAGTGTAGGGTGGCTGTCTCCATCGGCCACTGACTTAAAGTGCCAGTCTAGTATCCTTGCGCGCACCAGCTAACAGCGCGGGGTCTATGCCCATTGTTGTCATTGTGCTGTCATTACCGGCGAACAGCTGAACAGCCTTCTGCCCAGCCTCCAGATCAGCCGAAGGCATCCAGCGGCCGTAGACGCGGGCGATCATCGTCCAGTCCTTGTGCCCCATCTGCTTGGCGACCCACATGGGATGCTCGCCGGCAGAGAGCATCATCGAGGCGTAGGTGTGCCTGGTCTGATAAGGCCGGCGATATCGAACGCCTGACTTCTTCATCACTGGCGCCCAGAGCAGTTTCCGGATCTGCTCCGAGTGATCCCACGGCGCACCGCTTACCGGGTTCGTAAAGATGCGGCCGCCGGCCAGAAACGTCGCTGCCTTCTGTTGCAGCAAGGCTTCTCGCGCTGGCGCCAGGAGTTTCACGGAGCGCCTGCCGCTGGTCGTCTTCGGCGATTCCGGCTCAGACGCTGCCCTGGTCTTCGCCCGCACGATGCGGATCTCATTGCCGATCCAGTCGATGTCTCCCCACTCCAGCGCAATCAGCTCGCTCGGCCGTAGGCCAGTCCACAGGGCGAACTGGATTTGCGGTCTGCGATCCTTAGGCGCAGCCGCCAGAATGGCGGCCTGTTCAGCCATGCTGAACGGATCAACGTCGTCCTCCTCTTTCAGCACCTCCTTGTTCCGATAGTTCCAGCCGGCCATTGGGTTGGCTTCCAGAAACTCGTCCTCTACGGCGTCCGCCAGGGCAGAACGCAGGCAGCTCTGCAGGTTGGCCAGCGTTTTGTTCGACACCGAGAGCGCGGCCAGCTTCTCGCGCACGTGACGTTTCGACAGCTCGCTCAGCCGCAGGTGGCCGAACATTGGCACCAATTGAGCAGTTATGAGCCGCTCGTAATGCGCTGCGGTGCTGGCCTTGAGCTGCGATTTCCGGCCTTCGATCCACTCCGCCAGGTATTCGCCAAGGTTCTGCCGATCGACAGGCTTGGCGAACTTGGCTGCGCGCTTTGAAGCGGGGAAGGTGACGCTGTAGTCGAAGGTGCCCTGTTCGATTGCAAGCTCGATGGCCGCCTTATGCTGCTCGGCTCGCCTCAGGTTAGCGGCGGTGGGCTTGAGATTGAGGCGCTCGCGGCAGCGCTGGCCCTGGTACTGGAATGTGATTTCGATACTACTTTCAGAAGCCGCCCGGACGCCTCGCCCATCTCTACCCATGTGTAATAACCCTCTACGTCAATTAAGACCCGTCCGTCAGGCGCCTTCTTCCACACCTGGTGCTTTGGCCAAATCCCGTCGCGGATTTTGGTTCTGATGGCATCTGGTGTATAGCCCGACTCGCGGGCGAACTGCTCTATGGTCTTGTAGCGAACCATGGCTACACCCCCGCCCACTTCTCAAGCGTGATCAGTTTCATGCGGCGTTACTCCTCTGTGCGGCCAATATCACGACATCAACACTGGTGCCGGCGAACTGGTTTTCCAGCACCGTCGACCACTTCAGATCGAAGCCTTCGAGCACTGACTTGCCTTTGGCGCTGGCCGGCAGGATGGCGACTAGGCGTCCATCAGCAGCCAGCATGCTTGCTGCGTGCTGAAGGTGAGCCTGCCAGCGGCCTTCTGAAAACGGCGGATTCATCACGATGCGGTCGAACGGCTGGTCGCTGGTGAACTTCAGGAAGTCCGCCTGTACGGTCGCGTAGCCTTTAGCCTTGAGTATCTGGCAGTGCAGGTCGCTGATCTCGACGCAGATGGTGCGAGTGCTCGGCATCATGTCGGCTAGGCCGCCCTGGCCGGCGCTTGGCTCCAGGCACGAATGATCCGGGCCTATCTGGGCCAGTTCGACAGCCAGCGCCGCAACGCTCTCCGGAGTCGGGTAGAACTGGTGCGACTTGTGGTCAGGAATGCAGCCTGAGCACACAACCTGATCCAGCACCTCGGTCGGGTCGTAGTCGAACTGCCAATGCCTGCCGGCCTTCACGGCGCCGATGGCCATCAGCACTTTCTCGGCCTCGGCCACGGCGGCTTTGTCCTTCTCTCCGTAGCCGAACTCGCGTGCGTTCGGAACGGCGCGATAGCGCTCTGGCCATGCTGGTTCAATCCGCTCGCGCACCTCGCGCATTTCCGCCAGCAGCTGCACCACGGCGAACGGCAGAGGCCTGTCGAACAGTTCGAAGTCCTTCACCTTCCTGGCGCGCTTCGGCTTGGTGCGAAACTCGGCCGGGATGGCGAGCGGGTACAGGTTGGCCAGGATGGCATTCAGGCGCCACGCCATGTCAGGGTGCACCTCAAGGTGTGCGGTGCCGACGCCGCCATAGACGCGGATGCGCAGCGCCCCTCCGTCGACCGGCATCCACTGGCCGTTCTGGCGCCGTGCGGCCTTGATCACCGGGTCGGTCGCGCCATGCTTCGGCTCGTCGCGCCCCATGAACTTGGCGATTACACAGCGCAGGTCGTTGATGTGCCCGTGCGTCTGGTAGCCGAACACGTTGGCAATGATCATGCGCTTGCCGAACCCCTGGGGCTGATTGGTCACATGCTGGCGGCTCAGGGCGCGGAAGATGCCGTCGACACGCTCGGCCAGAAACTGAGAGCGGTTGTGCAGCAGGCCGGCCAGGGTTGAGCGCACGGTGGCTTCCTCAAACTCCGGCAGCGCCGGCATGTCCTTCTCGCCGGTGTGCTTGCTCGCCTTGCGACCTTCTGGGTTGCGGATCTGCTCGTTCCACTCGTAGCGACGTGCCTGGGGCATGTAATCCATCACGTCAGTCAGGCGCAGCGCCCGGCTCCAGAAGTCGGCGTTGAGCTGGGCGATAGCGCCCTCGACGCGGAATAGCGATTCAACCGTGGTCGGCATGCTGTGGCGCTGCTCTTTGACGTTGCCCTCGACGAAGTAGTGCAGCACCGAGGCGTTCTGGCCAGAGCGCACGGCAGCGGCCAGGGCTTCGACGTTGGCGCGGGCAGCGTTGTACTGGCCGATCAGGCTGTCCACTAGGTCGGCGGACATCGGCGCGAAGAATGGTTCGATTTCCTCTATCAGCTCTGAATGGCTGACCTGTTGAATAGCGGACACAGCAAATCCTCCCGCCCTACGTTGTGGGCAGATAGAAAAGGGGATGGGGTGGGGTAGATCAGGCCTGGCGTTGCGCCTGGCGGCGGGCGATCTGTGCCAGCAGCACTTCGCGCATGTACTCGGCCACTTCGCGGCACTGGTCGGCGTTCGTCACTTCGGCGAAAACCGATACGGCATTGGCGCAGGCGTCACGCACATCGTCGGCGCTCAACAGCGCCCGCACGTCCGGGCCTGGCTGCGGGGTGGCGTTCAGCCGCAAAACGGCATCAATCGCAGAATTCCAGCCGTTTTCAATGCCTTTGGAGAATCCCGTTGCACCAGTTAACTTGGCGGGAACGACTACTTCCACCGCCCCCTGCCGCTCCCCCTGCTCAGCCAGTGCCGTGCGCAATTTGGCATTCTCAGACCGCAGCGCCTCGGCCTCTTTGAACGTCTCAAGCCAGCGCGCGTACAGCTCGCTACCCGCGCCCTTGAGGCCGTCACTTGCATATGACTTTGCCCACTCGATGCCGCGCTCCGCTGGGTTTACGGATGCGATACCGAGTAGTGCGACACGCAGCGCCTCGGCCTCTGCGTGCAGGGCGTCGTAGTCGGTAGCGAGAACAAAGGTCACATTCCCTGACTTTCCGGTGACTGGATCAATCTGAAAGCTGTCGTACCGCTTCACTTGCTCACTCATCTTGACCTCCTGCTGCGCTCAATAAATGACGTCGTATTCATCAAAACACGGCCCGCAAAGCGGTCGCTGCTGGTGCTGAATAGCGTTATAGGTGTCCTTCTTGACCCATCGCGACTTCTTCACGAACACGCCGCAATCACGGCAGCGCGTGTGGTAGTCGGCGGCCTTGAGCGACGCAAAGCCGGCCTCAAATCGAGCTTCTTCAGCCGCCCACTCTGCATGGCGCTGTGCATCTGTCTTGCCGTCTGGCCCGATAGCTGCGTTCATCACACCTCTCCTTCATCGTCGGCAGCGGCGGGACTCTCGTCGTCGTCGGCCTCTGGTTCTTCGTCTTCATCCATGTAGCGGCCTGCGCGCCATCCGCAAATATTGCATTCATCCTCTCCCAGGCTCCCTAGATACGCGCCGCAACTGGTGTTTTGACAGTACAGATATCGACCGCTCATACCTTCCCACCCTCCGCATGGCTGGCGAGAAGGGCGTACAGCGCACGCTCGGCTTGGATTTTTGTGTCGTGGTCACTACTGATCAGGTCGGCCAACAGATCACGCGGCACGCTCACCCGCTCGGGCGCGGACTGTTGGGCCTCGAAACCGTTGTACCACTTGCCGCCTTCCTTGAAATCGTCAGGCCAGCAGTGCTCGCAGTATTCGTTGTGGTCGCACTTGCAGTGAGTCAGGTCGCGCGCGTCCCATGCCGCCTGCTTCGCCACCTTGTACGAATGCTTGCAGTAGAACTCTGGCTGCGCGGACTGCTGCGCGGAAAGGGCGGCGACGATGCGCTCGTGCTGGGCGACGGTCATGAGCGGGTTCCAGTCATGCGGGTTATAGCCAAACTGCGGCGGATTCTTGCGATAGTGGCCGGTATCGAGCCATTGCAGGCCGCGAACCTCCACCCCTTCCACAGCCGATCCAGCAGCCGGCAGGGAGGGGGCTTCTTCGCCACCACACTCCGGGCAAACATCCATTATTGGCTCAGGCGGCTGGAAGTCGAAGTAATGAAAGTGCTGATCATGGCCGGAATAAACCTCGCCTTGGCCGTGGCAGGTATCGCAAACGTCCACCTGCTCAGCCTTGACGGTTGGGGCGGCGGCGAGCATGGCGTCATACTGCTCGATTACGCGTGCGTGACCACCACGGTCAGGCTGGCCTAATACTGCTTCGTATCCGGCTTCAACCATTTCGATGTCAGGTTTTATGGGCACCAGCTTCCACCCATCCGGCACACTCACCGGCAGGCTGGCGCGGGCTTTCCATACCTTCCAGGCCTCCTGCTCTGCCGAGTAGTAGTAAACGTCTGGCGCGTTGCTGCATTTCTTCAGTCGTTCTACGCCGGCGCAGAATTTTTCCAGGCGCCAAGCCTCAAACGCAGCCCGCTCCGCATCTTTGTTCTCTTCGCTCATGGCTGCTTTCTCCGGTTATCCGCCAGAAACTGGGTGATGGTCTGGCTCAGCTGTTGGGCGCCGATGCTGTTGCAGCGGCTGACGTAGGGCTTGGCTTGTTCGAGCAACGCCATGGCTTCGGCGTAGAACTGCGCAGCGACTGCCTGGGCCTGGTAGTGCGCCAGTGCGTTTGGCTGCTGGTTGCTGGCGCGCTGCTCATCAGGACTTTCGTTGAGGCATGGCATGGCTCACCTCTGGTCAGGCCTTGGCGGTGTGCCAGGCGTTCAGGATCAGGGGCATGGTGCTGGCTCCTGGGGCGGGTTGCAGCGCAGGCATGGGCAGGTGCCCACGCGCTGGCCGGTGGTGCGGCAGTAGGTGGGGCGTTCACTGGCGCCTCCATGCAAATCTCACCGGCTCAGTCGGCAGCCACAGGTGACGCATGTTGGCCACGTTCACCACGTCCTTGTCCGCCGGGTAGACCTCCAGGGCGTCGCGGTCGCCTCGGCCGCACTGGCGTTTGAGCGCCATCAGGTCTTCCCAGCTCAAGCCGTCCGCCCAACGCTCGCCCTGCAGGCTGGTGCTGCTGATGCTCAGGCGCTCCATGCCGGATGGCTCGGCGTAGACCTGCACCAGATAGTCACGTGAGCGCCAGACTTCCTTCGGCTGGCGCGGGCCATCTGGCCACTCGCTACGCGGAATCGGCTGGAGCGTGCGAGGTTGCTTAGCGTTTTCCTTCTCCAGCAGGCGGCGCTGCTGTCGGTTCGGCGTCATGGTTTGCTCCTTGGCACCGCCCGCAGGCTGGCGCCGTGGTTGATCTGGCGAAACTCCGTGCAGATCACCGCAACGTCTTGGCCGTCGCGGCGATGCACTGGCATGGTTTCGAAGGGAAGGGCGCTGCAGTCTTCCAGGCGCTTTGTACAGGCCTGGCAGCGGCCAGCCTTGGGGTAATGAGTAGGCATGACTTCTCCCTCGCCATTGGCGTGAAAGGTGGATGGGTTGATGATCGATGCCACCAGCGCGCCCGAGCGTCAGGCGCTGGCCCGTTGCGGGATGCCCCAGGCGCTGACGCGCTCGTAGATGCGGTGAGCGTCCCTCGCATCGATGACGATGCTGTCGGGTACGGCTATCCAGGCATGGCCGATGACGTGCCTGGGGTTGCAGGTGGCGATGATGTCTTGCACCGGCTGCTCGAACAGGTCGGGCAGCTTGGTGATGACGTGGATGCCAGCCAGTTCGTACTCGACGGACTTGGCCCAGCGCTCATTGCCGCTCTGGCAGATGGCCGAGATGTAGACCGTCCAGTGGTGGGGGAAGTCGCACAGGGCATTGGCCACTGTGGTGCTGATGATCTGCCCAAGGTTCTTGTAGTTGAGCATGACCTGCACCTCGGGCACGCTGGCGTCGACGATGCATGCATGGTGCTGGCGCAACAGTGCGCCCGCTGCGCGCTCCATGCGGGCGCGCATGTTGTGGGGTTTGCGGCGGGTCATTGGAAGAGCCCTTTGAAATGAGCGGAGTAGCTCCGGCCGCGCATCGGGCAAGGATGGCGGCCGGGCAGGGTGGCTGATTAGGCGAACAGGTCAGGCATGGCCTGCATCACCGCCCTGCGGCCGTGCGGCATCACCTGATAGGCGCGCTTGAGGATGAATATCTCGCACTGGCCTTGGTTGTAGATGTTGTGCCCAGCCATGCCTGGGGTGTACTTGGCGCCCAGCAGACGGCCACCCTCAAGGCGATAGCCATTGAAGTAGCTGGTGGCATTGCGGTCGGTCGTCTTGGCCTCGATGCTGATGGCGCCCCAGGCCTCGTAAACCCGCACTACTCGCAGCGGTTGGCCGCTTGTATTGTCGCGGATCACATCGCCTGGCCTGGGCAATGACACAACAGGCTGCTCGCCCTCCGGGCCGCGCACCTGCAGGACGTAGGCCCACAGGTCGGGCCGCTCCAGCCTTAGCTTTGCCTCGGTATTGCGGTAGCGCAGGTCATAGTCATCGGCGTTGAGCAGTTCGTTGTTCTCGACAATGCTGGGCCGGCTCATGGCTATGCCCTCGACAGCTGCTGCAGCCGCTTGGCGCGATCACTCTCGATCGCCGAAACCTCGCCGCCTAACTTGAGGAACGATGGTCTTACCGCGCCCTCTGAGGCGGCATAGACGGCGGCCTCGGTTTTCATCACCTGCACCACCACGTCAGCGGCCTGGGTCATGGCCTTGGCTTTGTCGATGGATATGGCTCCGCTCTGGATGCCGTCCATGAGTTGCGACATGCGTTCAATCAGGTCGAGCTGGTTCTTCATTGCTCTTTTCCTCGATGGTGCGCTTGAGCTTCTTCAGCCTACGGATGGCTTGCTTGAGCTCTGGCGGGTAGCGGTGGATGGAGTTTCGCCGGCAGTTCTCGGCGCGGGTGATCAGCTCCAGGTTGTCTGGGCTGAAGTTGCGCCGGTTGCCATCTTTGAATACGACCAGGTGGCCGGCAGGCCTGGGGCCGTTGTGTTCTTCCCAGATGATTTCGTGCACGGATTGCCAGCGGCGGTGGGGCGGGCCGTCTGCGCGGATCTTGCGCTGGAGGATGCCGTCATCGGTCACACGCTCGAACCCTACAGGCTTGAGGCGCTCGGCGGCTGAGCCGTTGATGGTGCCGGGCTTGAAGCGGGTTTCGGCAGACCGTCCGCCTGCCTGCCAGCCCTTTTTGCCCTTGTTCCAGCTGGCCATTCCGGGGCGGAAGCGGTGCTCAGCACCCACGTTGTCGCCCTTGCGCAGGCGGCAGGCGTGCTCGCTGGCGAGGTACTCGAGCGAGCGGCGCAGGCCGAGTGCGCGTGCTTTGCTGTAGATGGCGCGGTCATCCCTGCCGAGGCGCGCCACCAGTTCGGGCATGGGCGTGTCGGGGTAGAGCTGGGTGAGCAGCTGCTCCTCATCTTCTGACCAGTTTCGTCGGCTTCTGGCTGGTTTATCGGTTGCCGCAGATGCGCGGGCACGCTCCAGTGCGGCCTGCGCCAAAGGTGATAGTGAGGTCATGGCGGCCTCTTATTTGATCGGGTTTTGATTCCACGCTCCGTACGCCTCGAACACGGCGCCTGGTTCACTCCACCCAGCAGTGGGGCCAGATGCCCAGTGCGTGGGTCAGCGCTTCGTCGTGGTTGCATTTGCTGCCTACCATGGGGAAGCGCTTGCCGCATGGCAGGCAGACGTACCAGCAGGCTTTGGTCATGAGTTCAACCGCCTGCTGTCGCCAGTGAACTCGGCGTACTGGTCTTCGATCTGCAGCGTGTGCTCGATGCTGAAGAACGGGTTGCACTGGCTGCAATGGCCGGCGACGCGAACGGCGAACGCCATCAGGCTGCCGGCGCCGTGGTCACGACTGCAGCCCGGGCAGCGAACGGGTTGTTCGCAGCAGGCGTTGGCTTCGTGTTCTTCGTCGTGCACCTTCTTGCACTCCGGGCACTGCCAAAGCTCGTAGATTTCCGGCATGCAGCATTCACGGGCGCCGTCTTCGTCTTCGTGTATTTCCCGACATTTGCCGCACTGCCAAAGCGGCGTTGCATTGAGCTCTTGCATGGCTTTCTCCAGAACGAACGATCCCGTGCCGCTGCTGCCGCCGGCGTTGTGGGTGGTGGGTTATTGCTCTTGCCGATCCAGCCGCCCGGCTTGTTCGGCGCCTTGCTGGTAGAGCTGGCGCGCCACGGTTGGGGATATGTGGATTTCGTGGCGCGGCGGTTGGAGCAGGGCGGCGGCTTGGTCGCGGCCCAGGGCGTGGACGTTGAGCAGCAGCGTTTGCAGGCATTCGGTGCGCTCGGTGTGTTCGCCCCATTCCATCAGCTCGGCCAGGATGGCGAGGATGCCCGGGCGAACGCGGTGGCGCAGTTCTTCTTCGCCGGCGGCCTTGCGGCGCTGGGCCGTGGCCTGGTCACGATCCTTCTGCGTCTTGGCCATAGGGCACTCCGGGTTCTATGCCGTGCAGCTTGCAGAGCTTGTAGGTGTGGTTGTAGGTAAGGCCCGCCGCTTCGGCGAGTTCCTTCATGGTCTTGTTGGCGCCGGCCAGGGCTTTGACGCGGCTTGCCCCGCTGCGCCCTGCAGGCTGGGAGAAGTCCAGGCCGTAGTCGTCGCGCAGGCGGTTGAGCACGCCGCGGCTGACGCCGAGTGCGCGGGCGGCTTCTACGATGCCGAGGTGGGTCACGGCCCTGGCTTTTTCGAGCAGCTCCGGGGTGCGCTCGTCGCTCGCGGGCTGGGGGCAGCGTTTGGTTGGCCTGAACTTCTCCCGCGCCTGTTGCTTGGCGTAGCGGCGCGGGTGTTTGATGGGGTCGAGGTTGGCGGCGCAGCCCAGGGCTGCCTGTTGTTCGGCATGGCTGCTGTAGTGTGGGTTCTGGATCATGCTGGCGCCCTCACTGCTGCAGGTGCAGGCCGCGCTCGAGGTGGCTGGCCAGCCAGCGCGCTTCGCGCACGGTGCGGCGGAAGCCGAGCACGCGACCGGTGTCGACGTCTACCACGCGGATCATGGCGTTGCCGCTGCACACCAGGTGAGTGGCGCGCGGGGCGGGTACTGGCTGGCGCTGGCGGGCGCTGGCGGCCATGCGGGCCTGGCTGGTGTGGCGCATGGCGTCGAGCAGCTCGGCGATGGATTCGCGGGCTTTGGTGAGTGCGTTCATGGTTGGCACCTGTGGTGGATGCTGGGGGAAGTTCAGGACTGCCAGTTGGTCTGCAGTTCGTAGCAGGTGATGGGGTAGGAGCCAGATTTGGTCGCCGCCATGAAGCATTTGCCCATGTGGACTACGTGCCCCTTGGCATCAACGGTGATGTACATGCCTTTCTGGACTCCGCAGGTGGCGTAAAGGCCCTTGGCTCTGTTCACCCAATCCTGCTCACTGGTGAAACTGAACAACTCGCGCTTGATCTTGATTGGCAGGCTTATGCTTTCACTGGGCATGATGGGCACCTGTGGTGGATGTTGATGTAGGGGTTGGCCTCTCTGTCGCCCACGGCGAGGCCCGCCGCTTGCTGGGAATGCCGGCATTCACCGGCCACCTGGCTACCGCTTTATTCACCCATGCGCGCTTTGATCCTGGCGTTGGCGCGCCCGATCTGCCGGCTGAGATTGACCGGCGCTAACGCATTGGCATGCCGAAGCGGCACGGGCACCACCCGCCCGCCGGGTTCGCCCAACGCTTAGCGGGTGGTGCTGGGGTTAGTTGCTCGGTGCGTCACGTTGCGGGCCGCCCGGCGCAGGGCCCGCTACAGCGGCTGGACTGACGCCTTCGCCGATCACTTCAATGCGGCCTTCGTCGAACCACTGTGAGTTCGGCAGCGAGCCGTCTTTCGCTTGCGGTGCCAGTACGTACTGGTCGCAACCGGTGAGGTACTGCGCGCGGCCGGTGATCACGCCTTCAAAGCCTGTGATCTTGTCGCGCCCTTTCTTGCCAAGCTCGATCATGGTGTTGCTCCTGCTGGTTGGTTTCCCGTCATCCCCTCTCGGGAAGGGCTGCCGGTGAAACCGGTGCCGTTGCCGCTTGCCGATGGCAGCGCTGGCGTGATGTGTTTGGCCTTGGGCTTCCCTCGCAGCGCCTTCAATCGGCATACGGCGCTGGTCGTGGGGTATATGTGTTGCTCCGCGCTTGAGTGCAGCCCGGCGGCCCGGTGAGTAGTGGGCACGTATGCGCGGATTGCCGACCCGTGCTGTCGGCTGGGCTTACTGGTGCATGGGCTGGGTGCTCCTGTGTTGCGCGTTGGTCTTGCTCGCTACGCCGTCCGGGTCATTCGCGCGGTTCGGTCAGCACCTCGTCAGGCTCGGCCCCTCTTTGGCCTACCTCTGAACGCCGGTCGCCGTTCGGCGTAGCGGTTGTCACTCACCTGACTTTCTGTCGCCCCACAGGTGATGGCCGGGGCTGCCTCGCCGGTTGCCCGGCTAGCTGTTCATGGCGCTGGTTGTTAAAGAGCGGTGGCCTTGCGGCCTGGCCGTCGTTTCCGGCGGCGATGGAATAAATATCGCCGCCGGCGTTGCATAAGTCAACGCCTGCGGCGATATATTTTATTTGGCGCGCAAGAAAAGATCAGGCTGTTGCGGCTAGCGGTTAGCTCGTTTACTGTATGGATATACAGCAAATGGAGAGGCTAAGACCGATGCCGAAAACCGAACAGAACGCACCGATGAATGCCATTGACCGCCTAGGGTTGCGGGTTTCCGCGATGATTCAGGCGCCGGCTGCGCAGCTAAACCGGCGGGTGACCATCTTCCAGTTGGATACGGACCCGGACTACGCCTGGCAGGCGATTCTGGAGCTGCTGCAGGAAACTGACGGGCTGCGCTTGGAGCGGAATCAGGACGGCACGGTGACGCTTAGTTGGGATGCGGCTACGGATGCCGATGCGCGGATCGAGGACGAGGAGGGGGATTTGATGCGGGGGGAGGTGGCTGAGGTGGTGGCGCCTTTTTGATATTCCGCGATCTGTTTTTTACGAGCATGTATAATGAAAAGCCCCGCAGGAGCGGGGCTTAATTACTCTTCTGAGTAGTTCTGCATCAGGTTAAGCACAAATTCATCAATGTTAAATGAAGGCATAAGCACTGAGTCCCACGGGCCTCGGCCTGTTAGCGTGCATACCATCTCACGCATGCTTCCAATTAGCATTGTGCCAAGAATTATGTAAGCAGACTGTCGCTTTATGTCTTCAAAATCAGAGAAGTCATTTGTTACCGATGCGCATATGTAGCAATGCAAGTTAAATTTATATGGATGGTTATCTCTATTCTCCTCGTCTGTTGAGAAGAAGAAGTTAACGTGAAGCAGTCTCTCCGATTTTTCATATAAAGCGCTTGCTACAGCTCTGTAGGAGCCTTCGCCATGATCTTCCGACGGATCATGATCGGCGTAAGCTTCTATCGAAATCCTGGGGTAAATAAGGCGCTTAAGCTCTATCCCCAGCTCTTCACTACTATGATGCGCGAAGTGCAGTTTTTCTGAGGTCTTGCTCATTACCTTGGATCCAGTGGCGGTTGAAGGTTGCAGGGCGATGGTCTACATGCTTACGTGACTCCACAACTCCAAACCAACGGATGGACTGATGCGGTTCTGCAAGCTGAATGCATAGCTTGGAGTTTAGAGCTCGAGCAATTTTCACCATTGTTTCAATGGTAAAATTAGCATCGCCTTTGAGGACTTTCGTTATGTATGCAGGGGAGCAAGAAACCAGTTCAGCAAGTTTTGCCTTACTGATTTCATCTCGACGCATGGCCGAGTGAACGGAAATCATGAAATCTTGTTTTGCAGACTCAACCCAGAAATTTAGGTTCTGTTTGCTTCTAGACTTTAGCTTTGAATATCCACTCATAATAAGCTCCGCTACTCCTCCTCAAAGAAGAGTTCAATTTTTTTGCCGTCCCTGATCAGCTTTTCATACCTATCTTTCAGATTGATGGCTTTCCTTACCTCCAGTGGTGGTGCTTTTTGGCGTTTCTTAACAAAAACATGTGAGCAAACAATTATCTTGTTCCCATCACCATAGAACCAAAGCAGCCTTAAGTCGCCCTTTATGAACTCGAAAATCTTCGCGTTCTTATCCGCCTCGTGACAAATTTCATCGTTCAGCATCCTTTGGCCATGAGCTGCAAATTTCTCAAGCATGCTCATCAAGCCATCCATGGACTTGGTGTAGTTCGGCCCTAACTCCTCCAAGGAGCTCACAAAAGGGCAGTCGTATTCACCGGCCTGCGTCCTCTCCTGAACGGCTGTGACGGTCCAAGCAGACGTTTCAAGGACTAGCAGACGCATGATGTTAACCTATAGGTTAATTTTGCGCCACCTGCTAGCTCCTCGAGATTGAGATGCGATGCAGACTTCGAAGGTTCCATCTTCGTCATTCTATGACCGTGAGGGCTACTGATTAAGGCTAGAGTTTTTGGGCATTCCACACCAGAAGCACCCTTGCCTGGATATAGGTTTCGTCGATTCGGATTTCTACGGGCGGATACAGCTTCTCCGCTTTGGAGACCATCTTGAAGTGCTCTGCATCAACGATCTGTAGGCTTTTGATGTAGAAGTGACCCTGCCATATGAAGGCGTAGATGCCGTCGCCGGTGAACTCGCGGACGCTTGCGTCGACGATCAGCGGATCCTTGTCTTGGATCGTTGGTGCCATGGACTGACCAACGCCGGTGATCAGCTTCAGGTGTGTAGGATCCTTGTAGGTGACGCCCAAGTCACGCAGATGCTGCTGGCTCACGGTCACGTCGCGGAACATCTCGGGGAAGTCGTGCACTAGCTTGCCGTTGCCCATTGCGCCCTGGACGTCGTAGTGCGCGATTCGTATTTCATCGCCAACCAGTGGGCGGCGAGAGAAGTCGGCGACGATTACGTTGTCTGCCGGGGCGGCATCTGCTTGATCGTTCAGGGTATCAGCCACAGCTCGCTCGAGCCTTGCCTGCTGGTCAGGCCTTAGCGATTTGCCGTGCTTGCTCAGCATCTCCATTACTTTGGCAGCAGCGCCATAAGTGCCAGCTTGTTCGGAGGAGGCTGCCTGCCCGGCTGACTCTTGCTTGGCCCCGCCAACGATAGGAGCTGCCATTTCGGCAATTTCTTTCGCGAGTCGTGGGCTGAAGCTTTCGACCGGCACTTTGATCAAGCCGGCAACGATGCCAGCAACGCGCGCGTTCAGAGCGTTTACACCGTTCAGGTAGGAGCTCACCGATCCTTGGTTCATGCCGAGCGCGTCTGCGATCTTGCCCTGGCTCAAACGTTCAGCTCTTGGCTTACCCGCGTTATAGGCGTCCACGGCCTTTTTCAGCGCCATGCACTCTGCCAGTTCCCACTCTTCAAGGTCGCGTTTTTTCATCTGCCTAGCGTATTCCCTGCGGCGATAGTTTATCCATCGCCGCCGGCGTTGACCAAAACAACGCCGCCGGCGATACTTGTGCCGAGATCGAACACCGGAGTACTCGACCATGCGCCGAATGACCCTCAGTGACTTTGCAGCGGAAAAGGGCCAAGTGACCGCTGCCAAGCTCATTGGCATGCGCCAAAGCTCGCTGAGCAAGGCGCTCAGCGTTGGCCGCGCTGTTTACGTAACCGAGCACGACGACGGCACGTTTACCGCCGAAGAAGTCCGGCCTTTCCCTTCGCAACAGAACAAGACCGAAGCGGCCTGAACCGCACCCGGCGGCCTTTCCCTTGGTCGCCATGATCACGCCGCCACAGAGCCGGCGCCACGATAAACGAGCAGAGGTTTCCCGAAATGGAAGAGATCCACCGCGCCATTCACGAGACGGTTCTGGACGCTGGGCCGAAGCAGTTGGCGCATGCCATGGGCATGAGCCACACGAACCTGTTGAACCGTTGCAACCCGAACGATGACACGCACCGCCTGAATGTGGAGCAGCTGCTGCAGATCATGCTGCACAGCCAGGACAAGCGGATTTTGGCCGCGCTGGCGCATGAGTTCGGGTTTGAGCTGGTGGCGAAGGCGCCGGTGAAGTCGACCGGCCTGCAGGCCGCAGTGCTGCACATGCACGACGAGATTGCCGACGTGACGAAGGCGGTTGTCGAGGCGCTGGAGGATGGCCATGTGAGCCAGCACGAGAAGCAGCAGATCAGGCGCGCTATCGGTGAGGCCTCGGCTTCGCTCGAGGTGCTGCGAGAGTCGGTCAAGGCCGCCTGATTCACGGGCACAAAAAAGCCGGGATTGCGGCCCGGCTTCTTCAACAACACCTACTGAGGTGACCGAAGTATGAACCAACTACTGACCACGGGCAAGGCGCCCACCATGAACAGCCGGGAGATTGCCGAGCTGGTCGGCTCACGCCACGACAATGTGCGTGTGGCCATTGAGCGCCTGGCTGCGCGGGGCGTTATCGAAATCCCTGCAATGCAGGAAATCCCCACAGCCACCAAGCCGGTGGCGGTTTATGTGTTCAGCGGCGAGCGCGGGCGCCGCGACAGCATTGTGCTGGTGGCGCAGCTGTCGCCTGAGTTCACCGCGGCGCTGGTGGATCGCTGGCAGGCGCTGGAGGCGGGCGCCGTGCCGCGCCTGCCGCAAACCCTGCCCGAGGCGCTGCGCCTGGCGGCTGACCTGGCCGAGCAGAACAACCGCCTGCAGGTGGTGGTGAGCGAGCAGGCGCCGAAGGTGGAGGCGCTGGCGCGGCTCGCCGAGGCTGGCGGTTCGATGTGCCTGACGGATGCGGCGAAGCACCTGGGCATCCAGCGTTGCCGCCTGATCGAGTGGATGCGCGAGAACCGTTGGATTTATCGCCGGGAGGGCAGCATGCGCCTGCTGGCGTATCAGCCGCGCCTGGCTGCTGGGCTGCTGGATCACAAGGTTTCGGTGATCGGCCGGGAGGATGACGGCGCGGATCGGCTGGCGAGCCAGGTGCGGGTGACGGCGAAGGGGCTGGCTGTGCTGGCGCAGAAAATCAACGCCGCGCCACGTTTTGCGAGTGGCGAAAACGTGGCGCGTACCGAGGGTGGCAATCATGGCCGGTGAATGGATCAAGATGCGCACCAACCTGTGGGATGACCCGCGTGTGTCGCACCTGTGCGATCTGGTGGATCAGCCCGAGGCGATGGTGGTGGGGGCGCTGTATTGGCTGTGGTCGATGGCCGATGAGCATTCCGAGGATGGTCTGCTGCCTGGCC
The DNA here is from genome assembly GCF_007049795.1 of Ectopseudomonas mendocina. Taxonomy (GTDB): domain Bacteria; phylum Pseudomonadota; class Gammaproteobacteria; order Pseudomonadales; family Pseudomonadaceae; genus Aquipseudomonas; species Aquipseudomonas mendocina_D. Next base: position 26,050 of record NZ_SCFY01000014.1, on the reverse strand, counting down.
TGACGCTGCGTGCGATTGACCGCAAAACCGGTGTGGCGGGCATCGGTGCTGCCCTGGTGCAGATCGGCTGGTTGGCCGAGGTGGATGGCGGTGTTGAGGTGGTGAAGTTCGCCGAGCACAACGGCACGTCCGCGAAACGTCGCTGCCAAGACGCACAGCGGAAGGCAACTGTCCGCAATGTGTCCGCTTCTGATGCGGACAAAAAGCGGACGAGTGCCGGAGCTAGAGAAGAGAAGAGAAGAGAAGATCTAAAACCCTCTCACACTGCGCGCGACGACTCGCAGCCCGAGGGTGGCTCGCAGCCTGCCGACCCCGATGTCCCGTTTGCGATGACGCTGGAGTGGCAGCCAGACGCTGACCGACTCAAGGCGCTGGCATTCCGTGCAGGGGTACCGCAGCAGGCTTGCGCTGATGCGCTGGGTGCGTTCGTGATCCACCACCAGGCCAAGGGGCTGGCGCTGACGGCTGCCGAGTGGCACGCCAAGTTGATCGCCTGGGCGAAGCAGGATCAGGTGCGGGGGGCGGCCAGCAAGGTGGCGCCGATCACGGCGGCTCGCCCGGCACGGCCGCGTGTGGTGACGGTATGAGCGCCGCCCGTAACGCTGGCCAGGTGGCTGCCAGCCTGAAACCCCAAGCCATCACCCAAGCCTCAGGCCCCCAGCAGGTGGTGATCGATGACGCCACGCAGGCCGCGCTGGCCGAGCTGATGCAGCGGCTGAAGGGGGTTTACACCGGCTGGCGCCAGGTGTGGCCGAGCGAGGCGGAGGAGTTCGCCTGGCAGGACGAGTTTCTGGCCGAGTGCATCCGCTCTGGCGTGTTGCAGCAGGGGCTGATCGACCAGGGCATGCGTACAGCGGGGCGTGACCGCCGCCCGTGGCCACCGACGCCGGGTGAGTTCGTGAGCTGGTGCCTGGCGCCTGAGGCGCTCGGCCTGCCGAGCGAAGAGAAGGCCTACAAGATCGCCATGCGCAACACGCACCCGGCTCAGGCCGGCATGGCGCGCTGGCCGCACCCGGCGGTGTACCACGCTGCGGTGGCCTGCGGTTACCTGGCCCTGCAGAACCTGGAGCGCAAGTTGGGCATGAAGCTGTTCAGCGACAAGTACCTGGAGCAGCGCCGCCGCATTGCGCGCGGTGAGGAGCTGGCGCCGGCCCCGGTGGCCGCATTGCCGGCACCGATGCGCAAGGGCGCGCCAGAGGTGGCCAACGCGCACTTGGCGAGGATTCGGGGGATGTTGGGGAGGATGCGGGGATGACGCATATCGAGATCCTGCGCTTCTTCAACAAGTGGCGCCGTGGCGATGCCGAGAGCGGCGCGCTGGATGCGGCTGGCATTACGCCGCAGATGATTGGCCAGGCCATTGATGCGTGCATTGCTGATGCTGAGCGCTATCAGTGGCTGCGCGATGGCGAGACTGCTGGCGTTGTCACCTGGGATTTGCCTGAGCTGTGGTTTTTGGACAGCGCCGGCGTCGACGCAGCGGTGGACAAGGTGCGTTTGTCTGGAGAGAGGTCATGAGGAGCATTGCTGATCTGCTGCTGATCGCCTGGTGGGTGCACGGCGTCGCCGTCGCTCAAGGGTTCTGGATGACGGCAGGGTGCGTGGTGCTGCCGCCTATGGCGTTTGTGGTTTCGATGATGGAGGTGATCAAGTGGCTGAACTGAAAGACACCAACCCGAAAGACGCCATCGGAAGCCAGAAGCTGCCGCTGCACCTGTGGCCAACCACCGCGACCGCTATGGGCTGCCTGGGCCTGATGGATGGCGCCATGAAGTATGGCCGCGCCAACTGGCGCAAGGCTGGGGTGCGGGCCTCGATCTACTTCGACGCCGCCAACCGTCACCTTGCTGCGTGGTTTGAGGGTGAGGAGGCCGACCCGGATAGCGGGCTGCCGCACCTGGCGCATGCGCTGGCATGCCTGGCGATCATCGTCGACGCAGAGGCCGCCGGCCTGCTGGTGGATGACCGGCAGGTGCAGGGTGGCCACCGGGCGTTGATCAATGCGCTGACTCAGCATGTGCCGCGCCTGCAGGACGTGCATGCAGACCGCGCGCCGAAGCACTTCACCATTGCGGATAACCCCCAGCCATGACCATCGGCTGGGCACCGAAGAAGAACCGCGACGGGCAGCCGCCACCTGGCTGTTGGATCACCGATGGCGGCTACACCGTGGCCGAGTATCAGATCGATGGCCTGCCGGTTTATTCAGTCAGCGCCCCAGGCAAGGCGGTGGCCATGGCCTATCGCAATAGCCGTGACGGCGTGGTGCAGGCGATCACCGATCACATGGCCGGTCGGGCTGTGGCGAAGTTCGAAGGGGAGGGCGCGTAGTGGCGAGCAAGAAGGCGGGCATGCGCTCGGTGGGCGAGGTGGTGGAGTGGTGGCTGTCGCGCATTGAGGGCGACCGGACGCGCAGCGAGAAGTACCGGGGCAGCATGGGCTCGCTGATGCGCCGGCATGTGATCCCGCGCGTGGGCAAGGTGGCGCTGCGCAAGCTGGATCGGGTGCTGCTGGACGACAAGTTGGTGTTCCCGATGCACCAGGAGCTGGCGCCGCGCACGGTGCAGAAGGCGCTGCAGGGGCTGCGCCAGGCGTTCCGTATGGCTGAGACGCAGGGGCGCATCGAGGCCAACCCGCTTGCGGGCACCACGTTCCGCGACTTCTACAAGGGCAAGCTGCGTCCGAAGCCGGCGTCGCTGTCGCGGGTCGACCTGCTGGCGCTGGTGCAGCACTTGGTGGAGGTGTTCAACCGTGACCCGGCCAAGGGGATGCTGCCACTGATGATGCTGGCGCACGGCACGCGCATCGCGGAGACGCTGGCGGCGCGCTGGGCGCATATCTCGCTGGACGAACGGGTGTGGGTGATCCCCGAGGCGAACACCAAGAGCCGGCGCGAGCATGTGTTGCCGCTGACGGCTCAGGTGCTCGGCCTGCTGGCCAAGTATCGCCAGGCGTTGCCGGATGCACGCATGAAGGCGGCTTGGCTGTTCCCGGTGCGTGGTGGGGCTGCCATGGCGCTGACCAGCGGGCATGCGTTGATGCGTGAGGTGAGCGGCCGGCAGTGGACGAGCCATGACCTGCGCAAGCTGATGCGATCGAGCCTGGCGGATATCGGCGTTGACCACATGGTGGGTGAACTGCTGATCAACCATGCCCTGGGCGTGACCACTGAAACCTACCTGACCCGTGATGCGATGGAGCGTCGGCGCGAGGCGCTGGAGCGCTGGCATGCACGGCTGGATGAGTGCGGTTTTGCGGGGGCGCATGGCGTTCACGCTGTACCGAAAGTGGCCGCTCCTGCACTTCTTCATTTGGGCGCGGCGCCAGTAATGGCGGGCGCTACAGCCGAAAACAGTATTTCTACGTGGGGAGGGTGAAGAATGGGTAATCAGTTCAAGCCTGGCGACCTGGCGATGATCGTCGGGCACGAGCATCTTCCTTCGAATGAAGGGCGAAGCTGTGAGCTCCTCGCCTACCTCGAATCGGGAGACAAGATCGAGCACCCGAATTGCCCGGCCGTCCGCATGCAGTACTGCGAAGGTGAAGAGCCGCGCTGGTTGGTTCGTGGCGACAGTGTTCAGAACAATTCTGATGATCCAATCGATGCTGGTCTGGACATAATCTTGGAGCGTTATTTGATGCCGCTCCGCGGCGACTTCGAGCCAGAGGAGCAGAAGGCGCGCGAGGTCGAGCCATGCGCGTAGCCCGCCCCATCGACTTCGAAGGCCGCGAGCAGCAGATGCTGGTCAAGTGGCTGGAGATCCAGCACCGCGCCGCCTATGCGGTGACCTGGCATACGCCAAACGGTGGTGCTCGCACCAAGGCGACCGCTGGAAAGCTGAAAGCCCAGGGCGTTAAGGCTGGCGTGCCTGATCTGCAGCTAGCTCAAGCGCGCGGTGGATTCTTCGGGCTGTTCATCGAGTTCAAGGCCACCCCTCCGCATGATGCGGCAGTCAGCGGCGTGCAGAAGGACATGCTCGCCAGGCTGAAGGCAGAGGGGTACCGCGCCGTTGTGTGTCGTGGCATCGAGGAGGCCATGCGCGAAATCAATTCGTACCTGGCCATGGCGCCGACAGCGCAACAGGTGCAGGCGCAATGAAAGCGCGCCTGATGCCGCTGGAGCGGTGCGAGGTGTGCCGGGGCGCGGGGCGCATACGGGGCATCTTCCATCTGATGGAGTGCGCCGGGTGCAACGGTGGGGGCTTCGTGAAACCGGACGGGGAGGCGCTGGGCTATCCCGAGCTGGTCGAGCAGCTGCGCCTGCGCCTGGCCCTGTCGGGCGATGAGCGCAAGCGGATGCAGCGCGTTCTGCAGCAGGCAGGGCTAATGCCTGAGCAGGGCGCGGCAGTTGGTTATCAAGGCAATAACAGGAAGGGCGCCGGCGGGGCGCACTTCACCGGGGATTGAGGGGAAGGGCATGGTTTATTCGAGCGTATTGAGTGCGGTGGTGTCGGCCCTGGCAGCCGAGAGCAAGGACAGCACGTCTCGCCAGGCCTGGCAGAAGCTGATCGATCTGGATGCGGTGAAAGCCGGTCGCGGGGCTGCGCCTGATCGCGATCTGGTCGATTGCTGGGTGTTCGCTCGCCTGCACAGCGAGCTGATCCCGCGCCATTGGCACGCGCTGGCGGCCCGGTATGGCACGCACAAGGGCCGCAAGGTCGCCGCCATCAGCGCCCTGGCGCCGCTAATCGCCTCGCCGGCGCCGAAGCTGTTTGTCTACAAAGCAGTGACTGCCTGGGCTATCCCGCCGCTGAAGGGCGCAGACGGCAAGCGCTCATCGGACATGATCGTGCTGCCTGCGGCGTTCTATGACATGAATACGTGGGATCTGGCGGCGAATCCTGAATCGACAAGGCGGCGGTGGAGAAGAGGTGTTTACACCGTTCTGGATGAGATGGCTGGCGAAGCGCTTAATGCCGCAGAGCAAATACTGATCGCTGAAGGCGTGCTTATTGGGAGGGCTGCATGATGCTTTCACAGGCCAGGTTGAAGGAAGTGCTGCGGTACAGCCCAGTCGTAGGTGTCTTTGAATGGCGCGTGGCTGGTCGGCGTATCAGGCCTGGCTTCTTGGCAGGCGGCCCGATTGGCGATGGATACATCGGAATCACGGTGGACGGCCGCCGCTATCCAGTTCACGTGCTGGCCTGGCTGTATATGAACGGTGAGATGCCATCTGTCTTGATCGATCACATTGACGGGGATAAATCGAACAATGCATTCAGCAATCTCCGTCTGGCGACTCACTCTCAGAACTCTTGCAACGCCAAAGTAAATGCCAACAACAGATCTGGTGTGAAAGGGGTCTTTTTTGTGAAGTCCTCAGGAAAGTGGAGGGCTCGCCTCAGGAAGGCTGGCGAAGTGGTGTTCGATAAATGCTTCGACTCCATAGAAGATGCTCGGGATGCGATTACTGCTGCTCGTTCAGCTATTCACGGCGAGTTTGCCAATCACGGACTCCATGGGTATCTCGCTGAGGAGCTTGACAGCAAGTGATCAAGTGAGCACTATTTAACCCATCCTGTCGTTATTGCGCGTTCAGGATTGAGATTCCCGAAAGCCCGGCCACTGTGTCGGGCTTTTTCGTTCCTGCTCTGCGGCGGCTTCCCTGGCCCGTCGCCCTGCCCGCCGAGTGCGGGCTTTTTATTTTGGAGACTGGTATGGCTGAGCCAAGCACTGCGACTGTGGTAGCAGTGAGTGCTGCCGGCGCCGGCTTGGCGGGTGTGCTAGCGGGCATCAACGGCGATGCCGCTGTCGGCGCTCTCTGCGGCGCAGTCATCTTCTTCATTGCGGCCAGTGAGTTTGCTGTGCGCACTCGCCTGGTGCTGTTCCTGATCTCTTTCATCATGGGGTATCTGTTCGCCCCTGCAGTGGCTAAGGCGAAGATCGAGTGGCTCGGCGTTGGGCCGATTGATCTGCCAGGCCCTGCTGCATTCATGGCATCAGCAATGGTGGTGACCGTCACTCTCGCAGCCATTCGCAGCCGCAGCCGGTCTGCGCCTATGGGGAGCTGATCATGCTCAATGTGATTGTCATCATCCTGTGCCTGGCGATCTTCGTTCGGTTATTCACCTACCAGCGAGATGGCGCAACGTTCAACCGATTGAAGTCAGGTCTGGCGGTCATCGCTATGGTCTGCTGCGGCTCTGCCGTCATCCATATCGTTACGGGTGAGCTGGTTGTTGCGATAGAGGCGTGGCCTCTGGTGGCGCTGCTGGCCTTCCTTGCTGCTGCCACTATGCGCTGCGGCGGCAATATCGCGGCAGTATTGCGCGGGCCTGATGCATGGGATGGTCGACGGGATCGCCGAGACGCCACTGCGCACAGTTCTGGTGCGCCGGGGACCCTGGGCAGCCCCCGGCCCCCACGGGGGAGGCGTTGAGCCGCGCGGTAGTCGACAATTTTTCATTTTTCTAATGCTCCACCACACCCCCTAAGCGCGCACGGTTATAAGCCGCGCCGTTGTTGGGCTGCGTAGGAGTCAACATGGTTGCGACCCTTGTACATTCCGGGGCGCGATTGTGGTCCATCAATGCACTAGCTGAGGAGTTCGGCATTGACCGCCGAACCGTCAAGAAGCGACTGGAGGGTATCCCGTCATCTGGTGAGGTGAATGGTCATCCGGCCTGGCGTCTGCGTGACGTAGCTATCGCCGTGATGGGGCCACAAGCCGCCAGCTCCACTCTTGGCTTTGAGCCAGATGACTTAGCTCCGAAGGATCGCCTCGACCACTACCGTGCCGAGCGCGAAAAGATCAAGTGGGAGGCTGAGCAGCGCCTCAGCATTCCGGCTCCAGAAGTTGAGCAGGTCGTAGCGACTGCATTCAAGGCACTGTCGCAAGGCCTGGACACACTGCCGGACGTACTTGAGAACGATTGCGCCTTGGGTGCCGAAGAGGTCGAGCGCGTAATCGTCGTGGTTGATGGCGTTCGCGAAGCGCTCTACCAGCAACTGCTTGATGTCTGCGGATCGATGGAAGACAGCGATGCACGTTAATCCTGCAGACATCATCCGCAACACGGCCGAGCTGATCCGTCCGCCGCGCCGGATCTCGGTGAGCGCGGCCGCTGAAGACTATCTGAAGCTGAACGAGCCTGGCGGCTATCAGGGCGACTTCACCCTGGATGTCGCGCCCTACATGCGCGAGCCGATGGACTTGCTGTCCAGCCGCCGATTCGAAGGGGTCGTGTTCGTCGGCCCGGCGCGCTCGCTGAAGACGCAGGCGTTGGTCGATGGCGGGTTGGCCTACACCGTGACCAGCGACCCGGGTGACGCGCTGCTGGTGCAGATGAGCCAGGAAGCGGCCCGCGACTTCTCGCGCACCCGGATTGACCGCGCCATTCGCTACAGCCCGGAGCTGAACGCCCGCATGGCGCGCGGCCGATCTGATGACAACATCCATGACAAGTTCTTCAAGAACGGCATGGTGCTCAAGATCGGTTGGCCGGCGGTTTCGCAGTTGTCGTCGAAGTCGATCCGCTGGGTGTGGATCACCGACTATGACCGCATCCCCGACGATATCGACGGCGAGGGTGACGTCTGGTCGCTGGGTCGCAAACGGACGCAGACCTACAAATCGCGCGGCATGTGCTGCGCTGAGTCGTCGCCTGGTCGAGAAATCACCGAGCCAGCCTGGCGCAAGGTAACGCCACACGAGGCGCCGCCCTGCACCGGCATCATCGGGCTGTACAACATGGGCGACCGCCGGCGCTGGTACTGGCAGTGCCCGAGTTGTCACGAGTACAGCGAGCCAGAGCCTGGCATCGGCTGCTTTGCGCTGCCATCGTTCGACGAACTCAAGGAGAGTATTCGCGGCGCGGATCTGGTCAAGCTGGCCGCGCGCAGCGCCTTCTACGCCTGCCCGCATTGCGGTGACCTGATTCAGGAGAAGCACAAGCGCGGCATGAACCGTTCCGGGCGCTGGGTGATCGAGGGCCAGCGCATCGACACGGATGGCCAGATCCACGGCGAAGCCAGAGAAAGCAAAATCGCCAGCTTCTGGCTGGGCGGCATGGCGGCTGCCTTCCAGAGTTGGCAATCGATCTGCCTGAACTACCTGCAGGGCGTGCACGCCTACGTCACGACCGGCGACGAAGAGAAGCTCAAGACCACCACCAACCTCGACCAGGGCGCACCCTACATGCCGCAGCGCGCCGAGTCGGTGCGCTCTGCTGATGTGCTGATCAACCGCCGCGAGGAGGTGATCAAGCATCAGGTGCCGGAGGGTGTCCGCTTCATGGTCGCCGCTGTCGACGTGCAGGCAGGTGGCAAGCCGCGTTTCGTGGTGCAGTTGCATGGCTACGGCCAGCACGGCGAAGAATGGCTGATCGATCGTTACAACATCCGCCAGAGCCGGCGCGTGAATGACGATGGCGAGCAAATGCCGCTCGACCCAGCCGCCTACCTTGAAGACTGGGAGCTACTCACCACAGACGTGATGCAGAAAGCCTACCCGCTGTCCGATGGCAGTGGCCGGGCCATGCTGCCGGCGCTGGTAGTGTGCGACTCGGGCGGTAAGGCCGGTGTAACCGAGAAGGCCTACGACTACTACCGCAAGCTCAAGCGCAAGGGCATGCATCGGCAACTCATGCTGATCAAGGGTGGCAGCCAGGCCAACGCGCCGCGCATTCGTGAGAGCTACCCGGACAGCAACCGGAAAGACCGCAAGGCCAAGGCCCGGGGGGAAATCCCCGTCTGGCTGCTCAACACCAACCAGCTCAAGGATGCCGTCAACGCCGCGCTGCAGCGTGAGACGCCGGGGCCGGGTTTCGTGCATCTGCCCGAGTGGCTCGGCGAATGGTGGTTTGAAGAACTCACCTTCGAGGTGCGCACCCAGCGCGGCTGGGACAAGCCCGGCAAAGGCGCGAACGAAGCGTTCGACCTGTTCTGCTATGCCAGGGCCGGCGCTATCAAGCTGGGGCTGGAGGAAATCGACTGGTCAAGGCCGAAGCCTTTTGCTCGAGCATGGCACGAGAACCCGCACGTGCATCAGGTCGCTGAGGTTGCAGTTGTGCAGCCCAAGCCGGTCGAGCCGGCCAACCAACCAATCAAGAAAGCCGCCACCCGGCGGGTACGCATGCAGGTGAATCGCTGATGGCCTACACACAGGATCAACTCGACCAAGTCGAGAAGGCCATCGTCGACCTGGCCAGAGGCGAGCGCGTCGTAGAGGTGCGTTTCGGCCCGGGCGAAACAACCCGCTACGCAACGGCTGAACTGCCGCAACTGATCGCCCTGCGTGACCAGATGCGCGCAGAGATTGCATCGGCGTCAGGAAGGCGCATGCGCGGCTACCGCCTGAACCACCGGAGGGGCTTGTGATGGACTTTGAGACCCTCAACAACCGTGGCTTCATGATTGACGGCATGCCGCTGGCTCAGGCCAGCTACGACGCCGCAAGCCAAGGTCGCCGCCTGAAAGGCTGGGCACCTGGCACTGCAGGACCAACGCGCTCTGTCGTTGGCCAGCTCAGCACCGTGCGCGCTCGCTCACGTGATGCCGCCCGCAACAATGGCTGGATCGCCAACGGCATCGGCAACTGGGTAGGCAACGAAGTCGGCACTGGCATCAAGCCGCGTAGCAAGGCCAAGGACAAAGCCTTTGCCGCCGCCGCCAATGCCCTGTGGGAAGAAGAGTTCGCCAAAACCGCCGACCATGACGGCGTGCTGGACGTATACGGGCTGATGGCACTGGCTGTGCGCTCGCGCAAGGAGGCCGGTGAAGTATTCGTGCGCATCCACCACATGCCGTTGGATGCCGGCCTGCCGGTACCGCTGCAGTTTCAGCTGATCGAGGCCGACCAGTGCCCGCACAGCCACAACGAGTTGCGCGCGGATTACGAGGTCATTGCCGGTATCGAGTTTGTCAAAGGCAAGCGCACGCACTACTGGATGTATCCGCGTCACCCGGGCGAGCCCGGTATCGGCAACACGCAACTGGTACCCATCGCGGCACGAGACATCATTCACCACTTCGCACCGCTGCGGCCCGGCCAGGTGCGCGGCATGGCTGAAACCGTGCAGGCCCTGGTCAAAGCTCGCGACTTCGACGAGTACGACGACGCGGAGCTGACCCGCAAGAAAACGCGCGCCAACTACACCGGCGCGATCAAGCGCCAGGGCTACGACGAAGATGATTTCAAGTTCGATCCGTTCACCGGTGACCCGATCGATTCCAGCGGCGGCGTTCCAGTCGTGAGCCTGGAGCCGGGAACCTTCCCCGCATTGCTGCCGGGCGAAGAGATCCAGCTGTTCGATGGCGACCAGGGCGGCGGCTACGGCGACTTCATGCGGCAGCAACTGATGGGTGTTGCCGCAGCGCTGGGCATTCCCTACGAACTGCTGTCGGGTGACATGCGCAACGTAAACGACCGCATCCTGCGGGCGTTGCTCAACGAGTACCGCCGCCGCATCGAGCAGTATCAGTGGCTCTACACCATTCCGCAGCTCTGCCAGCGGATGTGGGAGGCCTTCATTGATGCAGCAGTGCTGGCTGGCCGCCTGCGTGCGCCGGACTACGCCACGCGCCGCCGTGAATACCTGGCCTGCGATTGGCGCCCGCAAGCCTGGCGCTATCTGCACCCGGTTCAGGATGCCCAGGGCGAACTGATGCTGATCAAGGGTGGCCTGAGCTCCCGCGCTGACGCCGCCGCCGAGCGCGGTTATGACGTCGAGGAGATCGACCAGAAGAACCAGGCGGATGCAGCGAGGGCCAAGGAGCTTGGCCTCAGCTACAGCCACGACCCGGTACCGGACCAATCGTTGCGAGACGAGCAGTAAACCTTCCAGGCCCGCCAAGTGCGGGCCTTCTTATTTCTGGAGCACACCATGCCCAAACCGACCAACATTCTGGCGCGGCTGTTCAGCCGTGGCCAAGGTGGCCCGCTGGTGCCGCAAATCTACTCCCGCGTCATCAACCGTCCGCTGCTGGTCGAGCCAGGTATGGCAGAGGCCTTGATCGAAGGTTGGCTGCGTGGCGGCCTTGATGCTGGCGAAGGCGGGCAGCCGCGCCAGGTCATGGAGAAGGTCGGCCACGTTGCCGTGCTCGAAGTATCCGGCCCACTGGTATCGCGCGAGGTCGAGCCGACCCTGTGCGGCGCCACGCCGGTCAGCTACGAGGGGCTGATGCTCGCTTTCGATGACCTGGAGGCGGACGCCAATATCACCCACGTCGTACTGCGCCTGGAGACGCCCGGCGGCGAAGCCGCTCAGTTGTTCGACCTGACTGACCGCATGGCTCAACTGCGCACCAGCAAGACCCTCATCGCCATGGTCGACGACTACGCCTACTCGGGCGGCTACGGCCTGGCCGCTGCCTGCTCTGAAATCTGGCTGACCCGTACTGGCGGCGTAGGCAGCGTGGGCGTGGTCATCGGCCACCGCGACGTATCCGAGAAGAACGCCAAGGAAGGCGTGAAGTGGACGTACATCCACTCCGGCGCCATGAAGGTGGCCGGCAACCCCAACGAACCGCTTTCGGAGGTCGCTCGCACTTTCATGCAGAGCGAGTCCGACCGCCTCTACGAGATGTTCACTACCAGCGTTGCCACCTACCGCGGGCTGAGTGTTGATGCGGTCAAGGCCACCGAGGCCTCTCTGTTGTTCGGGCAGAACGCTATTGATGCCGGAATGGCCGACCACCTGGGAACCTTCCGCGAACTGATGGCTGAACTGCAGGGCGGTACCTACACCCGCAAGCGCATGGCGGCCGCCATGCCGGAGGTCGTGGAGCAGGAACAGCCGGTGCTTCAACCGGAAGGCGAAGAGGTTCAGGAAGCCCCCGAGGATGAAGAACAGCAGCAAGCAGGCGCCACCGCTGCATTGGTCGAGAACCTGCCAGCCGCGCCGGTCGATGAGCCTGCGTTGGATGCTGGCGATCTGGCCGAACGCTGCATGGCCAGCGGCCTTACTGCCTTCACCGCCACTGCCATTCGTGAAGGCTGGTCTGCCACCAAGCTGGCCGCCATGACCGATCAGGCCAATGAAATCCGCAACCTCTGCACTGCAGCAGGCATGCCCCAGCTTGCCGCCGGCTACATCAATGCCGCCACCGGCGTCGAGGTTGTGCGGCAGGAGCTGGCATCGCGCCTGAGCCAGGGGCCGCAACTGAGCAACCGCCAGCCGGCGGGCAATCCACGTGAGGCCAAGGGCCGCACTTCCAACTATGCGTCCGTCTACGCGCGGCGCAACGCGAGGTAATTCACATGAGCGTCAAGACCGAAACCCGCCGCGCCGGCGACTTCATCCTCTCCGAAGCCAACGGCACGCTGTCGCGTGAAGTCGGCGTAATCGCCCTTGGCACCCTGGTGCCCGGCACCGTGCTCGGCCAGATCACCGCCAGCGGCAAATACGTCGAGCTGGACCCCGATGCAACCGACGGCAGCGAAGACGCCGCCGGCGTGCTCTATGGCCATGCCAGCGGCACCGACGTGCCGGCTGTTGTGGTCAAGCGTTTGGCCGAATTGCGCGCCGACATGCTCGTCTGGCCCGCCGGCATTTCCACCCCAAACCAAACCGCTGCGCTTCTGGCCCTGGCCGGCAGCCACGTCGTAGCGCGCTAAGCGCTGCCCGCCACCAAGGAGAAAGCCATGCATCTCGATATTTTCAACGATGACGCCTTCAGCGTTTCCAGCCTGACCGCTGCCATCAACGAACAGCCGCACCAGCCCGGTCGTATCGGCGCGCTCGGCCTGTTCCAGGAGGAGGGCGTTACCACCACCTCCGTCACCATCGAATACAACCAGGGCGGCTTGAGCCTGGTGCCGGTCGGTGAGCGCGGCAAGCCGGTGAGCCCGCAAGAGCGCGACCAGCGCAACCTGCGCTCGTTCGTTGTGCCGCACCTGAAAAAGGACGACACCCTGCTGGCTGACGCCATCCAGAACCTGCGCGCCTTCGGCAGCGAGACCGACGTCGAAACCGTGCAGAACGTCGTCAACCAGCGCCTGGGCCGCATGAACCGCGACCTGGATGCCACCATCGAGTTCCACCGCGTCGGCGCCATCAAGGGCCTGATCCTCGATGCCGATGGCAGCTCGGTGATCTACGACCTCTACGACGAGTTCGGCATTACCCAGGAAGAGGTCAGCCTCGCCCTGGGCAACGCCGCCACCAACGTGCGCAACAAGATCCTCGAGGCGGTGCGTAAGTCCGAGGACAAACTCGGCGCTACCGTAGTCAGCGGTTACCGCATCTTCTTCGGTCGTGCCCTGTTCGATGCCTTCACCGGCCACGCCAAGGTCGAGAAGGCCTGGGAGCGCTGGAACGAAGGCGAGATGCTGCGCAATGACCCGCGCGGTGGCTTCATGTTCGGCGGTGCCTTCTGTGAGGAGTACCGCGGCAAGGTCGGCACCCAAGCCTTCATCGGCGACAACGAGGCCTACCTGGTGCCGGAAGGCGTGGCGGATCTGTTCATCACTCGCTTCGCCCCGGCGGACTACATGGAAACCGCCAACACCCTCGGCCTGCCGAAGTATGCCAAGCAGGAAATGCTACGCATGAATCGCGGTGTCGAGTTCGAGGCGCAGTCCAACCCGCTCAACCTCTGCACCCGCCCTGGCGCCATCATCAAGCTGACCGCCTGATGAGCCGGCATCAACTCAAGGCCAAGGCCGCTCGGGCGATCTTCCAGCGCATGCGCGAGGAGAATTGCTCGGGTGAGCCTGTGCTGGGCAGCTATCAGGACGCCAGCCGCCAGCCTGTCACCGGTCTTGAGTTGATCATCCTGCGCGACATCGAGCGCGTAGGGCCTGACGGCGTGCTGGTGGTCGACCAGGTGCAGATCAGCGTGCTGGCCTGCCAACTCGACCGCGTGCGCCGCGACGGCATCTTCACCAGCGGCAACAGCCGTTGGAAGGTGCTGGCACCGGTGCGCAATGACGGCGTGATCGTCACTGCAGCGGTAACTCCGGAATGAGCGGCGTCAAGGTCAAGCTCACTGGCGGCCGCGAGGCTGTTGAGCGCCTTGGCGCCATTCCGGAGAAGTCCAAGGCCGTGCTAGTCATGGCCCTGAACGACACTGTGGAAACGCTCCGCGCGCAGTTCCTGCGCGAGATCGGCAGTGATGTGAACATCAAGCGCAACCTGCTGCGCGAGCGGGTACGGATCACCCGCGCAACACGCGGCAGGCTGGTAGCCAGGCTGTGGGCAGTCAAGCGTGGTCTGGTGCTGAGCCACTTCCCGCACAAGCAAGTGTGGACGAAGGGCAAGAACGGAAAACGCAAACGCGCTGGCGTGCGGGTCAATGTGGGCGGCACCGCCAAGGTGCTCAAGAACGCCTTCATCGTCAGCACACTTGGCTCCGGCAGCACCAAAGGCCTGATCTTCATTCGCTACGGCCCGAAGCGCACCGCAGCAGAGCGTAAAGGGCAGGGCGCCTATGGCGCCGACCTGTTGCAGCAACGCATCCGCGCGCTGTACGGCCCATCGCCGTCGCAGATCCTCGAAACGCGCAAACCCGACTTTCAGGCAGAAGGCCAACGCATCCTGGTGGATGAAGTTGAGCGCCAACTGAAGCGAGCAGACCTGTGACCAACCCGCTGAACATCGCCGATCAGGCTCTGATCAATCGGCTGGGCACCATCGTGCCCGCCAACGGCTACCTCACCGACATCGGCGCCCGTGTGCATGACAAGTGGATCGGCGCGCTGCTCGATGACGAAGACCTCGTTTATCCCTGCCTGACGGTCATCCCCGACGAGTGCCCGCCGCCCCTCAAGGGCGCTGGCGCCTGGCGATTCAACCAGGGCCGCAAGATCGTTGCCTTGGTCAAGCCGAGCGACACCAACAGTTGCCTGGAGCAACTCAACGACATCACCGCCGACCTCGCGCGCTGCCTGCACATCGAGGATGGCGTACCCAACCCGTGGGGGCCGCAAGGCCCGCGAAACGTGGTCATCAAGACCATCAACCAGTTCCTGCCGGATCAAGAAGTGCCGGTCGGTACCGTGTCCATCCCCGTGCTGATGCACGTCGTACTCCCCGGAGAATGAAACCATGACCACCAAGAAAGCCACCAAGGCCGAAACCACCAAGCCGGATCTGGTCGAGGTCACCCTCACCAAGCCGCACACCCACGGCCGCCAGCGTCTGCAGGCCGGCGCCAAGATCGAAGTAACCGCCGCCCAAAAATCCTGGCTGGAAAAGCAGGGTGTTGTTGGCGGCCAGCAGGAGGAAGTGAGCAATGGCTGATCTCCGTGGCGCGTTCCTCGGCGCCGGCAAGCAGTACATCGAGGACCTCGACGACCCGAAGGGCCTGATCTTCATCGGCAACTGCAACAGCCTCAACTACGAGGCCCAAGTGCAGGAGATCGAAGAGCAGGACTACACCACCCCTGGTGGCGGCCTGGACGCATCGGTGCAGCGCATTCAGTCGCTCACCGTTTCCTACAACGCGCGCCACTTCAAGGCCGCCAACATGGCCCGCGCCATGTTCGGCAGCGCCGCCGACGTAGCCGCCGGCACCGTGACCGCTGAGCCGCACACTGCCTACCCTGGCGCGCTGCTGATGCTGGCCAACCCCGGCGCCACCAACGTGGTGATCACCCCGGAAGCGGGCGGCGCGGCCCTGGTGCTGGACACCGACTACACCCTCGACCCGGCCGGCTTCCCAGTCATCACCGAGGGCGGCGCGGTGACCGCTGCCGGTTTGGACGTCGAGGTGGACTACTCGTTCGCCAAGCACGCCACCATCCAGGCGCTGGTTCGCTCCGGCAAGCGTTACCGCCATGTGTTCGTTGGCCTCAACGAAGCGCGCAGCGGCAAACCGGTGGTGATCGAGTGCTACCGCGTCAACCACTCGCCGGCCAGCCTCAGCTTCATCGGCGACGAGTTCCAGGGCATGGAGTTCACCGCCAAGGTGGAGAAGGACGCCACCAAGGTCGGCACCGGCCTGTCGCAGTACATGGTGATCAAGGACGTGGAGTGATCCTGCCTGGCCAGGGATGGCCGGGTTTCGGCGTTGGCGGTGATCGGGCAAACACCAGTTCTGGTGTCAGGGTTTGGCAAAGCCGGAATTCCGGCTTTGAGAACGGGAAGGTAGCGCTGGAGCATTTATGAAGATCCAACAACGAGAAATGGTTGCGGTGTTCGTCGCTGGGCGCCGCTCCTGCAGCTCCACAGAGTCCTACTTGAGCATTGCCGGTCGGGATGAGCCTTCACTCTTCATTGAGCTGTGGGGTGGCAAGCAGAAGGTCGGCTACGCAGAGCTCCGCAAAGTAGGCGAAGAGATGCTCAGCCACCAGCGCCCGGCAGGTACGTACGAATTAGCGAAACTGCACCCGGCAGATTATCCAGACCCAAGTCCAGTAGTCGCGTTGTCAGGTGCTTTATGGCCTCGCCGGGAAGTTCTCGAACAGCTTGCAGCAGGGGACGTTTCTCTTCCTCTGGTAGGTCTGAACCTGCAATGCGGGCCTCGATCAACTGCTTGATGGTGTCTTCGTGCAGTTTGACGGTGACCACCCCCAGGATGGCGCCGACACCGCCGTCATCGGCTAGAAAATCCATGCCGGCGGCGGTGATGCGTTGCTGCCCGGAA
Organism: Ectopseudomonas mendocina; assembly: GCF_007049795.1. GTDB lineage: Bacteria > Pseudomonadota > Gammaproteobacteria > Pseudomonadales > Pseudomonadaceae > Aquipseudomonas > Aquipseudomonas mendocina_D. Next base: position 9,523 of record NZ_SCFY01000014.1, on the reverse strand, counting down.
TAATCCATTGGCTCACTGCCAAATTTAGTGAATTTGGCGGCTACGAGCTTGTGTTCAGCCAGGTAGTAAAGGTTGGCTATGCCTGCTGGGTCATTCGCCCCGATGTCGCGCAGTACGTCGAAAGTGGCTTCCGGGTAAGTGGCCGCAAGCGCTTTCAATATCCGCAGTTGTATTTCCCTGTCGAGCATGACCGCTCCTTGGCAGTAGGTATGTGAAGGCAGGAGGCTACTACTCGGCCAGGCGGCCGGCGTAGATGTGATTTTGTACAGGCCCGTGCCGGGTTTCGGTGCTGGCGCAGGGTGCTACAGTCTCCCCATGGAAATGGAGGAAGGCATGGGCATCAAGGGATGGATCGGATGGTTCGAGCGCATCGCCAGTGGCGAGCGCAAGGCAAGGATGCAGGCTTTAGCGTATGTCGCGGCGCTGCTACTGCTGGCCGTTGGTTTGGCGGTGATGGAGAGGACTGGTTGACGCGGTGATCGTGTCGGGTGCATAGTCCGCTTGCCGCTGCCAATTCAGCGGCCGGGTTTGGTCGCCCGGGTTGAAAGGCGCACGACGCCTAGATGGCGTTTTTTTGTGCCCGCTTTATGGCGGGCTGTGCGTGGGAGGGCTTCGGCCCTGCCGGGTACCTTTCCCCGGTCGACCAACCTGCGTACAGCTCGTCACCATTTCTGCTTGGTCGCAGCGGTGGCGAGCCCTGACATGAAAGGGTGATGCCATGAATACTGCTCAAGTAATTCCGTTCCAGTTCGATACCCGCGAAGTCCGCACCATGCTGATCGACGATCAGCCGTGGTTCGTTGCGGCTGATGTTTGCCAGGCTCTCGCAGTGCGCAATAACCGTGATGCGCTTTCTCGACTGGATGAAGATGAAAAGGGTGTCGCCACTACCGACACCCTTGGAGGGAGTCAGGCTGTTGGCATCATCAATGAGTCAGGCCTTTACTCGTTGATCCTCACCAGTCGCAAGCCCGAGGCCAAGCGCTTCAAGAAGTGGATCACCGCCGAGGTACTGCCGGCGATTCGTCGCACTGGCCAGTATCACGACAGCAGCAACAAGATGGCCACCCTGGTCGATGCCCTGATCGGCATGACCGAAGTGAACGTGCTCAAGGGGCTGATCCGCGACAAGGCCAAGGTGGTGCCGCTGGAGAAGCGCCGCAGCTTCCAGCAGACGATGCACAACCGCCTGCACACCCGGTTCAACGTGCCTCGCATCGAACTGATACAGGCCGGCGAGTTTGAAGCCGCCTGCAACTTTGTGGCTGCCTATGCGCTTGAGGGCGAGTGGTTGCCGAAACAGGAAAAGGTGGTGGGAACCATCACCCTCAACCAGTACCAGGCACAGGACTTGGCCAACGTGCTGCACTACGCCGACTGGGTATGCCACCGCTGGAACCAGGGCATCGGCGAAGCGGTGAAGGTGCTGAACCCTCGGTTCCACTCTCATACTTGGGAGTTTTTCCGGGAGTTGCAGCACGCGGCGGCCAGGCTGGAGCGCTCAGGGCAAGATGTAGCTGCGGCAATGAAGGCGGGTGGCGGGCGCCGCCCGAGTGAATTGCAGGCCAAGGGCGTTTCTACAGTTACGCCTTTCGACTGAGCTGCATAAAGAGGTTTAGCTTTCAGGTAGCTTGAAGCGCTTGAGCATATAGTCGAGCGCTTCCTGCTCTGTGGCTGTCACATTCTTTTGAGTGTTTACGATGGTTCGGCAGGCCAGATAAAGCCGCTTCATAGTGGTCTCATTGCCACGCTTTGCAATGCGGCCAACCGCAACTTTAAACGCATGCAGGCTTGGCGGGTTAATGGAGTCAGACAGGTGTCTGGCCAGTTCGTCAGTTATCCTGATATCGCCCGTAATGACCTTGCAGGCTGCGGTTATCACCTTGCGCTCCTCGGCCCTGAATTGACCGTCAGCCCTGGCAACATAAATGAGTACCTGCATCGCTTCATGGTGGTTGCGGTAAAGAAGGTCAGCAGAGTGCAATGGCGACTCGTTGTAAGCTTTCTTCAGGTGCTCATATATATCCGTGACGATCTCGCCAGTATCACGGTTAACGCATGAGGTAACACGGTCGTATACAAAAGTGCGCTCGCTGTTGCGCAGGTGGCACATCCCGACCATTTGATAATCGTCGTAGCCTGTAACGGAAACGCCGCGCTGGGTAAATTTCCCCGAGCCGCTCTGATAGCAAATTGTCAGCGTCGCGATAGTGTCAATGGGTTTCTTCGTCATGGCCTTTCCCTGGCAGGGGTGAAGGCCTAAGGCTACTACCCTCCACCCAGGCGCGCGTAGGTGTGCATTTGTACAGCAGCAAGCTGATCGGCTAGAGTCGCCCCTGACTGATACGGGAGGATTCATGAAGATCATCGCAGGGACTTTTGGCCTCAAAGGGTCGGCATTCATAGGCGGCGGTAAGCTTCACGTCGAATCCTCGAAGACGGCGAGCTACCACCCCGGCCAGCTTGTTAGCGTTGAGGCCGGCGAAGTGGTCAGCAAAGGCTTCAGCCTTGGCCGGGCTCTGTTCGGGGTGATGGTCTTGGGGCTCTTGCTATCGTTGATCGCTGGCCCTATTGGATTGTTGGCCGGAGTGCTGCTGGGATCTCTTGGCGGCTTTGCTTCGGAGAGGCAGAACGCTGCTGAGATAGCGTTTGAAGATGGAAACAAGGTTCGGCTGCTCTGCACGGATAGAGCGCTAAACAAGCTGATCAGATTCAAGGGCTGAGCCCGCACACAAAACACAACCCGCTTCGGCGGGTTTTTTATTGCCCGGAGATTGAGATGAGCGAAGGCGCTACCGGTAAGTCCGTTATCAAAACCCTCAGCAATGGCACCCGCGTGTGCTGCATGGAGCTGACCGTTGCCCAGGTGCGCGGCCTGCTGGAAGCAAAGCCCGGCAGTGATCTGATCGACGAGCTGCTGCTGGAGGATGTGCGCCTGCCTGACCTGCCGCTGTTCACCGGCCTGAAACTCGACGACCTGGAACAGATGCTGCCCAGTGATCTGGAAGCCTTGGTTGATGGCTGCAAGGAGGCCAACCCCAGTTTTTTTCGCATGCTGGCCAAGGTGGCCAGCATGCGGCAGAAAGCCTGAAGCAGTTGGATGAAGTGGCCTGCCAGTTGGTGAGGCTTGGCCACCATTCTGTGTGGCAGTACCCGTGGACTCTATTTCGACGCGCAATGAAAGGCTGATGCCATGACTGATGTTGAACTGCGGCTGACGGCCGACCTTGACCAGGCCACCAAGGAGGTGGCCGGGTTCCGCAAGGAATACCAGGACATGGTGCGCGCGGTGGAAAAGCCGCTGCGCCAGGTAAACATTGCGCGCGATCTGGAGCGCGACCTTGATGCCACCGGCAAGGCCGTGCGCAGTACCAAGGAGCAACTGCGCGCCCTGCAGAGCGAGCTGATCAATACTGAGCGGCCCAGTGAACGGCTGAAAACGCAGTATCGCGACATGGCCAGCGAGCTGCAGCGCCTGGAGCGCGTAGAGGCCCGCCAGCAAAACCAACTCAGCAAAATGCGCGCTGAGTTGAACGGCGCTGGTATCGATACCAGTCGTTTGGCAGCAGAGCAGCGGCGTCTCAACGCTGAACTGAGCGCTGGTCTCTCTGCTGGCCGGAACGATGCCGCTGTCTCTGGCATCAGGGCTCGGGCTGCCGCGCTGGCGCAGGTGGCCCGCGAACAGCGCGCCGCCAACCTTGAGCAGGCGCGCGAGAACCTGGGCGTTAATCGTTACCGCGAACTGCAATCGCAGCTCGGGCGGGTGCGCGCCGAGTACCAGTTGCTGCGCACCTCGGGCAAGCTGACCACGCAGGAGCTGGCCATCGCCCAGCGCTCGATGACCGAACGTGTGCGCGAGACCCAGCGCGCACTTCGCGCTATGAATGCCGAGCAGCGCGCCGCCAGTGGCATTTCTGGCTTGGCCAGCGGTATTGGCGGTGCAGTGGGCGCGGTGGGTGCCGGCTTTGCTGCGGTATCGGCAATCAGCGCCGTATCGCGTGCAGCGGATGCCTATAACCTGATGAATGCACGCCTACGCTTGGCCACCACCAGCCAGGAAGAGTTCAACGTCGCCCAGCGTGAGCTGAGCCGCATTGCGCAGGAAACTGAAGCGCCGGTGCAGTCGCTGGTGACCCTGTACGGGCGAATCAGCCGACCTCTGCGTGAGGCTGGTCGCAGCCAAGAAGAGATACTACGGCTTACTGAGACGGTTTCAAATTCCTTCCGCATATCTGGAGCAACGGCTCAGGAGGCCGAGAACGGCGTTATCCAGTTCGCCCAGGCGCTGGGGGCTGGTGCGCTGCGTGGCGAAGAGTTCAACAGCGTGGCCGAGCAGGCGCCGCGCTTGATGCAGGCGCTGGCAGACGGTATCGGCGTGCCGGTGGGCGCCCTCAAGGAAATGGCGGCGCAAGGACAATTAACCGCTGGAGTGGTTACCGACGCTCTCAATAGTCAGTTCGAGGTTGTGCGAGAGGCGGCCCAATCGCTTCCTGCTACAGTCAGCGGTGCGCTTACAAAGTTGGGGGATGTCTGGCGCCGAGGGCTAGGGCAGGCCGATGTGCAGCCGCTGATCGACAGCATCAACAGTCTTGGCAAGACGCTGAGTGATCCTGTCGTGGTCGATAACTTGGTGACCTTAGCATCTGCCCTGGCCACACTGGCCGGTACTGTCGTTGATGGGGCGTCAGAGTTCGTAGACTTTGGCAAGCGTATTGCCTTTATTGCGGCGAACTCTCAAGGGCTGGTTACTGAGCTGGATAAGGTCGATCAGCAGATTGCTGATCTGGATCGCAGCTTGGCCGGAACGGGATTGAGCACGACTATCGACGGCTTGCTCTACAGCAAAGAAGAACTCCAGGCTAAGCGCGCGGCGCTCGTGGCCTTCCGCGCCACTATTGTTGAGCAGCAGACGGGACTCAATGCTGAAGTTGATGCTCTGGCGAAAGAGGCTGCAGAGGCTGCTCGGGTAGCGCAGAACAAGCAGGTGGCGGACTACGCCAGCTACATTGCCAACATAGACACCCTCCGCAAAAGCCAGATCAAGGCCGCTCAGGATGGCGCCAAGGCACTGGTGTCGGCTGAGAAGAAGGCGCTTAGTGACCTGCAGAAGGTGCGTGACGAGCGCCTGGCGATCGAGCAACGCTATGAGCAGGCTATTGCGGATCTAAGTCGCGGCCCGAAGGGTGATCAGAACTATCTGACCGCGCTCAGCCTGCGGCAGTCAGCAGAGCAAGCGCTGGCTAATGGTGACATTGCCGGCGCGCAAAAGCAGGCTCAGGCGGCGCTGAAGGTCATCCAGGAGCTTGTCGAAGCTGGCGATTTGGGGATGACGGTCGGCATCAAGGACTTCATCCGCAGCCTGGGCGAGATAGAGCTTGAGGCCAACTCCATTGCCGAGAGCAACGCCGCCGACCAGTTGGCCAGCATCCGCGATGAGATGCAGCAGCTAGCGGACAAGGCCAAGCAGCTTGAAGGCATGCCGGTGTCGGTGAAAACCGACGATGCCACCATCGAGCAGGTGCGCACCACCATTGAAAGCCTCGTGCAGCAGTTGAGCCAGAAAGAGGTGGTGATACCTGTTCGTGTGCTGATGCCGGATATTGCGGGCGGCGGCAAGGCTGAACCATCCACATCCGTGCCCGCACTGGCCACGGGCGGCATCCTGCGCGGCCCTGGCACTGGCACCAGCGACAGCATTCTTGCGCGCCTCTCCAACGGGGAGGGCGTCATCAATGCTCGAGCGGTGCAGTACTACGGCGCGGATCTGATTCACCAGCTCAACAACCTGCGCGCCCCGCGCTTCGCCACCGGCGGGGTGATGGGCAATGTGCCGGTGCCGTCGATCCCATCGCTGGCGCCGGCCCTGCAGCAGCAACTGGCGGGCAGCAGTGGTGGCGGTAGCAATGAGGACTGGGGGACGATGATTATGCAGTCTGGCGAGCACAGTTTCCCGGTTCGGATGCCCCGCAGTACGGCCGAGGAGATTCGGCGAGAGGTCAGGAAATTCGCTTCCACGGGCCGCCCGCGCTGAGCTGGGCTAAGCTCTCTCGACCAACAACCAAGGAGAAGTCCATGAGTGATGAGAGTGCGGAAGAAAAGTTGATGGATGCACCAACGGCTGAGGGCGCGGATTGGCTACTACAAAATCTCATCCTGGCGGCCAAGGCAGGGGTAGAAATGCCGGTTACGCTGACCGTGACAGGTGTGGCCATCAGTGGATTTATTGTTTCCGGCCAGCGATACCTAGACCTTTTGAATGACCAGTATTCCGGGCTCGGAACGCAGGATGGTAAGGACTTCGGCCAGTACATGCTGGAGTACAAGGATGCTCTACTCCTTGATGATGCCGAAGGGGCTGGGCCTTACTACATTCACCTCCGTGATGCGGCTTATGTTTCTGGTGCTGCCCAATTGCCTGGTGCGCGCGGCATGATTTGGCGGGGGAAAGTAGGGGATGTTTCCGGATTCTCGCTAGGTGCGATCAAGCTCAACTAACCCTGTGCAGCCTAAAGCCAACCAGCCCGCCTCGTGCGGGCTTTTTCATGCCTGGAGTATTTGAATGGCCATGCCTTCCGTGATGCTGGGCGGCGTCCCTCTGCGCCTGGCCCATGGCGTGCCGCAGCAAACCTACACCCCGCTTGGCGATGGCCCGGTGTTGCGCCGCAGCCGTGGACGGGCGGTAAAGATGCAGCACTGGCAGAAGCTCTGGCAGATCACCGTTTCCGGCGATGGCTGGATGGGGCCAGGGCTGGCGGGGCTGGATTACACCCAGCCGCTGGAGCTGCGCTGCACGCAGCAGATGGAACTGCACACCACCAGCTTGAACACGGTGATACCCGGCAATGTGCGGCCTGACGTTGAGCCGTGGGCGCTGGCGTACACCGGGCGAGATTGGGTGAAAACCCCGATCACCTGGAACGCCGCAACCAGGGCGGTGGCCATCACACCGGTGGCCGGCGCTCTTGAATATCAGGTGTGCTGGATGCCGGTGTTTACCGTGCTGATGGCACGCCCGACTCGCGGCCTGGATGCCGGCACCAACGTGCACAGCTGGTCGTTCACGGCCGAGGAGCGCGGGGAATGATCAACGGCCTACTGATCAACGGCGCGCCGATCAATGCCGGGAGCATGGGCGGCGGGGCTGAGCCGGTACCGGTGGCGCCGCGTGACAGCATTCTGTGGGATGTGCGCGCGATGCTCGCTGGCGCCGATGTGAGCGAGTTATTTACGGGTACGATCCGCGTTGAACAGGAGCGCGGTGCGGCCAGCCTGGCCGATTGCGCGCTGTTGCTCGACCCCGGCCCCGTCGATCCGACCTGGTACACCGGCAAGGCGCTGAGCATCCACTACCTCGAATGGCGCGATGGCGCGTGGGTGGAGTACCTGCTGTTTGACGGCTGGGTGATTCGCCCATCGTTCGAGCCGGTTGATAGCGTGATCGCGCTGGAGTGCAGCGACCGCCTGCAGGATGCCATTGAGGCGCTGAGCATTGCCGGGGTGGATGCCCTGGTGGGCGGCGACTGGAGTGCGGATCTGTTCGAAGACCCGGTCGGCCGCAGCCGCTGGGACTACGCGCAGGAGCGCCTGAGCAGCCGCGCTGCCAGCCTCAACCGCCTGCCGGGTGGTGAGTTGGTGGTAACTCCCTGGGCGGCCACGGCGCCGGCCTTCGTGTACGGCGAGGGCGTGACGCTCGATCGCAGCCTGGCCTGGAGCCCGGTGGACCTCGACGAGCGCGTGAACGTGGTGGAGGTGGACGCCCTGTGGCGCTACCCGAAACTGCGCGAGCGGCGCGACAACTTCGCCTGGCAGCACCCGAACCTGAGCGGCCTGACGGGCATCGGCGGGTTCTGCGTGTGGCACCTCGAAACGACCGAGCTGCCGGACATTGCCATGGTGGAAGAGGGAATGTTCGGCGATGCCGGCTACGGGGCGATTCTCAACCCGCTGTGGTATCGCCTGCCGCTGACCGTGACCGATGGCCAGAACACCGGCCAGTTCTGCGACCCGCAGTTCGTGTGGATCAACACCTACGCCGACCTGCTGCTGGGCGGCGCGTGGACGGGGGCGCGGCGCTGGGTGCAGGCCGTTACCGAAACCTACAACCTGCGCGTCGAGGCGCCGGGCAGCATCGCCAGCGCGGGCGAGGTGATCCGGCGTGATCGCCTGGCCGTCGACAGTTCCGAGCAGGAGCGCACCGAGACGTTTGCCGAGCCGGGCTGGAAGGGCTTCGAGCCGGGTGGCAGTTATGAGGGCGGTGACTGGGTGGTGAACCTGCGCGAGCAGGATCGCTGGCAGGCCGCCCTGGTGTGTGCGGTGGCCATGGCGCGCGTACAGATACTGAGCGCGCACCGGGGCAACCGGCTGAGCTTTGACGTGCCGACCAGCGACGCCATGGGCGTGACGCTGCAGCAGACGATCCGCGTGGAGGATCAGCGCTGCCGCAGCCAGGCGCCCGTGTGGCTGCTGACGCATGAGCTGAGCATTGACGCGCAGACCGCCATCACCACCATCACCCTCGGCGTGAGCCGGGGCGGCGGTGACGTGACGGACCCGATCACCGTGCCGGCGCCGCCTGCTGTGCCAGACGGCCCTGGCCGTGCCTCTGCGCGTGACCTGGTGACGCAACTGGGCGGCCGCCCGGACTCGCCGCCGTTCGATGAAACCCTGATGGGGTTCAGCGGCAACTATGACGTGCCTTTCCCGGGCTCGGAGCAGTACCCGCGCGACTTCCACGTCGAGGCGCCGGAGATTGACGAGTACTACATCGACGAACTGGAGCTGAGCACGAGCGCCACATTCCGCGTGGCCGTGCCGCATGACCTGCTGGAGTTCACATGACGCTCGCTGACGAACGCCGCGCCATCGCCCAGGGCATGGCTGCAAGCCGCGCCGCGACCGGTGCCGATGAACGCCGCGCGATTGGCCAGCGGATGGTGAATGAGCGCCGCGGCATCAAGGAAGATCTCAACGCTCTGGAGAAAAGCCCACGCAAGAATACTCAGCTGCCGCAACTGGAGCGGCGCGGCACGCGCGGGCCAGCGGTGGGCGTGGGGAGTTGGAACCCGAATCGGGTGCCAGCGCCAGGTGGCGGCATTGCCAGCCCGCTGGTGGAGCAGCCCGGCACCCGCGAGTTGTACGACGCTGAGACGTTTGTGTCGATCGATGGGTTGCTGGCGTTCCGGGTGCGGCGCGTGAAGGCCATCAACATGCTCGATGCCAATGGCGCCGAAGTGGTCATGGAGTTTGCCAATGTTCCGTGAGCCTGAGGATGTGCTGGAGCAGTTCGGTTGGCCGTGGCACGGCCAGATCATCAATGAGGTGCTGACCCTGCCCAGCGGGCGGGAGATTGCCTGCGAGTTCGGCGGCTGGGATACACAGCTGTGGGACATCGGTATGCCCGACCCCGGCATCGTTCCCGATGACCCCGATGAGCAGTGGTGGACCAGGGCTATTTTGCGGGGTACGGCCGGTGCAGGTTCGCTGATTTATAGCGGCCAGACGGGCGACTTTTTAACAGGCCGCT
>NZ_SCFY01000013.1 GCF_007049795.1 Ectopseudomonas mendocina | reverse complement strand
CTACAACCTCAAACGTGCTATTTCGGTACTCGGGGCACGCCGCATGATCGAGCTGCTGACCTGAGCGCTGCACTTTGCATCATTGCACCAGTAAAAACACAAACGCCCCGAATCAATCGAGGCGTTTGTATTGAACCGGTTCAGTTCAGAACGTTTTCACACAGTCTGCTCGGGCGCCGTTTTCGTTTCTGTCTCGCCTCAAACCTTGAAGCGCGCCACCAGATTGTTCAAATCGACCGCCAGGCGCGACAGCTCCTGACTCGCGGCACTGGTCTGATTGGCCCCCGCCGAGGTCTGCATCGACAGGTCGCGAATGTTGACCAGGTTGCGATCCACCTCGCGGGCCACCTGCGCCTGCTCCTCCGACGCACTGGCGATCACCAGGTTGCGCTCGTTGATCGAAGAAATCGCCTGGGTGATCTGCTCCAGCGCAACACCGGCAGCCTGGGCTACCTCCAACGTGGAACGGGCGCGGCCGTTGCTGCTCTGCATGGCGCTGACGGCGCGATCCGTACCGCTCTGGATGCCGCCGATCATCTGTTCGATTTCCTGGGTCGATTGCTGCGTACGGTGCGCCAGCGCCCTCACCTCGTCGGCAACCACGGCGAAACCGCGACCGGCGTCGCCAGCCCGCGCGGCCTCGATAGCAGCGTTGAGCGCCAGTAGGTTGGTCTGCTCGGCGATAGAGCGAATCACATCGAGCACCTTGCTGATCTCGTGCACTCGCTCGGCCAATTGCTCGACCTCGCCCGAAGTGGTGGTGACATCAGCTGCCAGCTGACCAATGGAGTCGACGGTCTGGCGCACCTGCTCACGTCCTTGCTGCGCCGTGACGTTCGATTCGCGCGAGGCCTCGGACGTGCTGACGGCGTTGCGCGCCACCTCCTCGACCGCTGCTGTCATCTCGTTCACCGCAGTAGCGGCCTGCTCGATCTCGGTGTTCTGCTGGTGCAGGCCGCGAGTGGAATCCTCGGTCACTGCATGCAGCTCCTCGGAGGCCGAAGCCAGTTGGTTGGACGAGTCGGAAATGCTTTGAATAGTGCTACGCAGGCTCTGCTGCATGCTTTTCAGCGCCTTGAGCAACTGTGCAGGCTCGTCACGACCTTCGACGTGGATGTTCAGTGTCAGATCACCCGACGCCACTACCTCGGCCAGACGCACCGCTTCCGTCAGCGGCGCGACGATGCTGCGGGTCAGCAACAGCGCCAAAACCACGGTGGCCAACGCCGCCAGCGCCATCATCACCACCACCCAGGTACGCGCCGAATCGAACACCTGCCCGGCTTCGCGAGCCGCCTCGGTAGCGCCCTGGCGGTTCAGCTCGGAAAGATCGCGTAACGCACGGGTCATTTCATCGGCATGCTGATTGAGCGTGCCACGAGACACGACAATGGCATCGTCGAAATTGCCCTGGCGAACGGAGGCGACGATCTTACCCTGCTCCTGCAAGTAGGCCGCTTCAGCGCGGCGAAAGCCTTCATAAAGGCCTCGCTCATCGCTGCTGGAAATCAGCTTTTCGTAGGTTGAATTGGCCGTACTGAGCGCATTACGCAGATCATCTGCCAGGCGAAGATTGCGCTGTAGTTCCTCCGACTCGCGGTTGAGCATCAGCCGTAGCGTCACGGCACGCAGGCGCAGTATGTCCTGGCTGACCTCGCCCAGCGCCATCACGCTTGGCAGCCAGTCCTGATCGACGGCCTCGGCCTGCTTGCGCATCTCGGTCATCTGGAACAGTGAAAATGAACCGAGCAGCAACACCAGCAAAGCCACCAGGCCGAACCCCAAGGCAGCCCGTGGAGCGATTGAAAGATTACGCAGCGACATGTCGTGAAACTCCTATTGCGCGCAGAATTCGGGTCATACCTGGCCATACCTGGCTAGAAATCGGGTGAGATTGCGCCGATCCCGTGTTCCTTATCGGCTCTATTTCCGCGCACTTTATAAGTACAAGCGAAAAATCTAGCGCCGCAGCGCCTTGGCCATCGCCTGGTCGACATGCTGGCGCCATTCATCATCGCGCCGCCGCTCCTCCCATCGCGCCTGCCAGTCATCGGCGCGCTGCACGGCCTCACACTGGCGAAACCCGTCATCCCAACCCTGCGTGTAGAGTGTCTCGGCCATATAACGTGGTACGTCCTTGTCGAACTGGCCCAGCGGTCCGACTGCCGAACGCCCACTGCTGCAGCCGGCCTCAAAACCGTCGACGAAGGCCGGCGGATAATTGGCCGCCAGCATCTGTTCGCGCAGGCTTTGGCAACCGAACAGGTTCAGTAGTGCAAGCGCGCAGATCAGCAAGCGTGTGAGGCGCATGGCGTCATGCTCCTTCGATTACACCCAGCAGGCGATCCTTGAGCGCACACATCGCCCAGGGGCTGGTGCTGCAGGCGCCAGAGGCCAGGGCCGAACGCAACGCTGGAATATCGGCGTCACGCAGATAACGTTCGGCGTCGCCCATACGCTCCTCGCCACCGAAGCCGCCGCCGGCCATTTCTGCCAGGGCCTGTTCCTTGCTCCAGTTCTGATAGATGACGCGATACAGCGCGGCGATCAACCCGGTGCGATTCTGTCCATGCTTGCAGTGAATCAGCACCGCGCCACGCCCCTGTGCCTGGCGGATGCTGCGCAGCACCTCGATGACGTCGGTGTCGTCGATACGGTCCGTGCGCAGCGGCAGATGAACCTGCTGGACGCGCGGGTCGACCAGCCATTGATCGTCGCCGTGCTGGTAGAAATTGATCACCGTGGTAACACCGAGCGCCTGCAGTTGCGGCCAGTCTTTCGCCGTCGGCAGCGCGCTGCGGTACAGATCTGGCGCCATGCGATAGAGGTTGATACGGGTATCCAAGGGTTGTGCCCAGTTGCCCGGGCGTACGCCCTGCACGGGTGCCGGCGGGATCGTCGCGCCCCAGGCCATGCTCAGTGGCAGCGCCAGCAATGCACCCGCGAATACCAGTGCGGCCAGCGCCAGGCGCAGGCCCTGTACGATTCTCTTCATCGGCAGGTTTCTCCCCAGACGTTTTTTTGAAACGGACGTTGCGCCAGCGGAGCGCGGTAAAGTAGCCAGCGATAGGTCAGCACGCAGATCACCCAGTCGATCAGCAGCGTCCACAGGTTGTGCGAAAGAAAGTGCGCGCCCTGCAACATGCGTCCCAGGGAAAACAGTGAGCCGAGCCCCAGCGCGACGACCAGTGCGATGCGCGCAGCGCGTGGGCGGCGGTCGCGCAGCACGAAAAACAGCGCCAGCAGCGAAAACCCGGCCGAGGCATGCCCGCCTGGCCAGCAACGCCCGGGGTTGGCCGTTGGCGCGCGTTCAGCGAGCAGCGGTGTGAACTGCTCCTGGCCACCAAACTCGCTCAGGCTCCAGGGGCAATGCATGCCGGTCAGCGTTTTCAGTGGCGTAACCAACGAGGTCGACAGCCCCAATGCCAGCACCAGATAACCGAGCTGGCGGCGCCAGGCACGCAAGCGCGTCGGCAGCAGACTGAGCGTAAAGCCGGCGATGGCCAGCACACCCAGCACGATCACCGCCTGCTTGGCGCGGTCATGCAGGATGTCCTCGAGCCAGAAGCTGCTACGGCCGATGAACCCCTGGCCGGGCTCGTAGAACAGATGAGCGAGGGCGAAATCCACAGGGCTGGGGGCGATCAGCAGTAGCAACGCCATCAGCAGCAGTGGAATACCCAGCGCCAGACGAAAATCGAAATAACGAGACGGCATGGTCGTTCCTTAGCGCTGGCTGAGCTGCTGGCTCGGTTGATCATCGGGCTGCCAGGCGATCAGTCGCTTGCCGAAGGCGTGACTGGCGCCCTGGTAGTAGGCGATGTCGCGACGCAGCAACGGATCGCTGCCATCCACCCGCCATTCATGGCTCAGGCCCAAGGCATCGTCGTGGCGACGCATGCCCTGGCGTGGGCTGAGAATCGCCAGGTTCTGCCCGTCGAACAGGCCCAGGTGCTGGTAATTGCCGAGCAGCGCTCGACCGGGTGCATGGTCGGCGCGCAGCAGGTTGCGGCCGAAGAAGGTGGAGACGTAGTCCAGGTTGAGCAGCCCGAGCAGCGTCGGCGCCACATCGATCTGGCTGGCCACGTCGGCGTACTCGGCAGGCTCGATGTGTTTCGGCGAGTAGACGAACAACGGGATGTGGTAGTTGGCCACGGGCAGGTCTTCCTGCCCGGCACTTCCTGCAGTGTGGTCGGCGACGAAGACGAACAGCGTGTTGTCGAACCAGGGCTTGCTACGCGCTTCGGCGAGGAACTGACCGATGGCGTAGTCGGTGTATTTCACCGCCCCTTCACGCCCGTCACCAGAGGCGATGTCGATGCGCCCGTCCGGATAGGTGTACGGCCGATGGTTGGAGGTGGTCATCAATTGCAGGAAGAAGGGTTTGCCGGCCGCATGGTCGCTATCGGCGACCTTCAGCGCCTGATGGTAAAGGTCCTCGTCGGCCATGCCCCAGGCGTTCTGGAAGCTCATCTCGGCCTCGTCGACGCTGCTCTGATCGACGATGCGGTAGCCGTTACCGCCGAAGAAGGCGTTCATGTTGTCGAAGTAGCCACGACCGCCATAGACGAAGACGCTGTCGTAACCTTGTGCGCCAAGCTGCTGGCCGAGGCTGGCATAGCCGGATTCTCGGCCGATACGTTTGACGATGGAGCGCCCCGGGGTCGGCGGTACCGACAGGGTCAGCGCCTCCAGCCCGCGGTCGGTGCGCGTACCCGTGGCGTAGAAATTAGTGAAGGTCAGGCTGTGCTTGCGCAGCTCGTCGAGATTCGGGGTCAGACCACGCTTATCACCAAAACTGCCCAGGTACTTGGCGCTGAGGCTTTCGATGGTGACCAGCACCACATTGAGCTTGCGCGGCTGCCCAGGGTTATCGATCACCCGACGAATGTCCTGCGGGTCGCTACCGATGAAGCGGGCGTTGGGCTCGGCCACCTCGGCGCGCAGTTGCTCGGCCACCGCGGCATCAGGCAGGGTGGCGTAGAACTGCTGGTAATCCAGCTCGTTGTTACGAAACGCGGCGAAGAACTGGTACGGGCCGTTGCTTGCGAGCTCGCGCTGGTAGGTGTTGCCGCCCAGCCCGCGCGGCGCGTCCTGCCCCACCAGGCCGCTGCACAAGCCTGCCAGCAGCGCCAGCATTAGTAGTGCGTAGGCCGCCTGCAGCCGGGGCAGACGCGGGGCCTGCAAGGCTGCGCGCAGTGGCCGCCGTAGCGCCAGGGTCAGGCCGATGGCCAGTGCCGCGAGCAGCGCCAGCAAGGGGTAGATCGGGTAGGACTCTAGGATGTTGTCCACCACCTCCTTGGAATAGACGAGGTAGTCCACAGCGATGAAGTTGAAGCGCACGCCGAACTCGTCCCAGAACAGCCATTCGGCCACCGCGGTGAAGAACATCGCGAACAGGCTGATGGCCACCAGTGCGACCAGCAAACGCTGATGCCAGCGCCGCTGCCATAACCAGGCAGGGCACAGCAGCAGGTACAACGTCAGCGGTACGGCGGCGTAGACCAGAAAGCTGAGGTCGTAAACCAGCCCCACCCCATACAACCCGAACAGCGCCGGCAAGGTCACGTCGGCATCGCTCAGGTGGCTGAGCAGCAACGCGCTACGGGTGAGGAAGAAAACCGCCAACCAGGCCAGCAGAATGATCGACAGATAACGAAGTTGCGCGTATTGAAGCCGAGGCATCGTATGATCCTTGTAGGATGAACGTGCCGCAGTCTGCGAGGCGAGCCGTGAGCCGCTCGTCAAAGCCGTGTGAAAAAATCGTCAAACCCAGGAATTACTCGCGATGCGCATTCTGGTCATCGAAGACAACCGAGACATCCTCGCCAACGTGCTCGACTACCTGCAGCTCAAGGGCTTTTCCGTCGACTGCGCGCAGGACGGCCTGAGCGGTCTGCACCTGGCCAGCAGCGGTCATTACGATCTGATCGTGCTGGACATCATGCTGCCCGGCATCGACGGTCATCAGGTGTGCAAGCGCCTGCGCGAGGACGGGCGCAGCGAGGTTCCCATCCTCATGCTGACCGCGCGCGATGCGCTGGATGATCGTCTGCAGGGGCTCAATGCCGGCGCTGATGACTACCTGATCAAGCCCTTCGCGCTGTCCGAACTGGTGGCGCGCATCGAGGCGATCCTGCGCCGCAGCCGTGGCAGTCGCAAACGCCAGCTGCAGGTCGCCGACCTCAGCTACGACCTCGACACCCTGCATGTCAGCCGCGCCGGTCAGCCGCTCAAGCTCAACCCGTTGGGCCTCAAACTGCTGGCCATCCTCATGCAGCGCAGCCCGGCGGTAGTGCGCCGCGAGGCGCTGGAAGAATCACTGTGGGGCGACGACTGCCCGGACAGCGACAGCCTGCGCAGCCACATCCACCAACTGCGCCAGGTGCTCGACAAGCCCTTCCCCACGCCCTTGCTGCATACCATCCACGGGGTCGGTTATCGCCTGGCGGAGAGCGCCGATGCCGTCTAAGCAGCCGTTCGAACGGCGGATTCTGATCGCCTTCGTATTGATGACGGCCGTGGTCAGCGGTCTGTTCTCGCTGAGCATCGTCGGCGTGGTGCATTTCATCGAAGAGCACCTGGTTTCCCAGGAAATGAGCCGCGAGCTGGGCGAAACGCTCAACGAAGACATTCGTCAGGGCCGCCCTCCGCGCCTGGACAGCAGCACGCAGTTCTTCTCCTCCTACCACGATCAGTACCTGATTCCCGAGCAGTACACCGGCCTGCAGGAAGGCTTCAACGAAGTAGTCAGCGGCGACGAGGCGTTCTACGTCTACGTGCAGAGAATCAACGGCGAAACCTACATGCTGGTGCAGGAACAGCAAGAGTTCGAAGCCCGCGAGAATGCCCTGTTCAACGTGGTGCTGGCCGGTTTCCTGCTGACAGTGGTGGCCGCCTGGGGCCTGGGCCTGATGATGGCGCGCAAGGTCATGGCGCCAGTCAGCCGCCTGGCCCAGCAGGTGCGCCATCGCGACCAGCTGCACCCGCTGGCGCCGCCCTTGGCACCGGACTACCCCGATGATGAGATCGGCCAGTTGGCCGCTGCCTTCGACAGCACCCTGGGCCAGGTGCGTCAGTCCCTGGAGCGCGAGCGGCTGTTCACCAGCGACGTCAGCCACGAGCTGCGTACACCGCTGATGGTCATCGCCACCTCCTGCGAGCTGCTCGCCGAGGCGCCCCTGGGACCGCGCGAGAAGGACCAGGTGGCGCGCATCGCCCGCGCCAGCGAGGAAATGCGCGAGCTGGTGCAGACCTTCCTGCAACTGGCGCGGGACAAGAGCAACGAAGCAGCCGTCGGCGGCGACCGTACGCTCGCCAGCATCGCCCATGAGCAAGCAAGCCGCTGGGGCGCCTTGATGAAGGAGAAGGGTCTGGACTTCCAATTGACCGAGGAAGGCCAGGACGACGGCCGTTACAACGCCACCTTTCTCGGCACGGTGATGGCCAACCTGCTGCGCAATGCCCTGCACTACACCGAGCGCGGCGGTGTGCGCCTGACCCTCGAACAGGGCGCCTTCCGTATCGAGGATAGCGGTGCCGGCATTCCCGCCGAGCAGCACGAGCGCATCTTCCAGCCCTTCGTGCGCGGCGCGCAGGCCCGCGGCGAGGGGCTTGGCCTGGGGCTGTCACTGGTCAAACGCATCTGCGCCAAACAGGGCTGGCAGGTCAGCCTGCAGAGCGAACCGGGCCATACACGCTTCCGAGTGACACTGAACCCCGACACTTGACGAAATTTTCACATCCCTTTGACGTGAGCTTGATGCCTGGCTCTTTAGGGTAACGAACGTATCCATCAAGAGACGTTCGTCATGCCCAAGCCTAGCCCTGTCGAGCTGGATTTTTCCCGCAAGTACGATTTCGATCACGCTCAGCAATACCTGCACAAGCACCAGGACGGCCTTTCCCGACGTCTGTCGCACTGGCGCGACGTGCAGGTAGCGCGCCGTGCATTGCAGATGGCCGATGAACCGAACCTGGTACTCGACCTGCCCTGCGGTGCAGGACGCTTCTGGCCGATGCTCTGTGAGCAGCCGAACCGGGTGATCTTCGCCGCCGACAACTCGGCCGACATGATCACCACCGCGCGCGCGGCGCAGGCACCTGAGGTGGTGGCGCGGGTCAACTGCTTTCGCACTTCCGCTTTCGATATCGACCTGGGCGCCAACGCGGTGGACTGCATCTTCTGCATCCGCCTGCTGCATCACATCGAATCGGCCGAACACCGCCTGGCCATCCTTCGCGAGTTTCATCGCGTCAGCCGCGATACGGTGATCGTCTCGCTGTGGGTCGACGGCAACTACAAAGCCTGGAAACGCCGCCGTCTGGAGGCCCGTAGAACGGCTCAGGGCCGCGCGGCGGAAAACCAGAACCGCTTCGTCGTCGCTCGGAGCACGGTAGAACGTGAATTCCACCAGGCCGGTTTCAGCATTCTCGGCCACCTTGACTTCCTGCCCGGCTATGCCATGTGGCGCACCTACGTTCTGCGCAAGGTGGTCTGAGATGGGTATTCTCAGCGAACAGGCACTGGCCGCCCTGCCCTCGACCGAGTTCGACCGCTGGTGGCATAGCCCTGGCGAATGGGTCGAGCCAGCCAATCAACGACGCGGCGGCGAAAGTGGTGTGCGCCTGCTGCAACACTGGGACACAAGCCGGCCACTGCTGTTCTGCAAGCGCCAGAGCGGACACATCTACCGCTCGCTGCGCCATCCATGGGGGCGACCCACCATTCTGCGTGAGTTGCAGGCCTATCGCGCCCTCGCCCACCTCGGTGTGCGCACGCCGAACATCGTCTACTGCGCCGCACGCAAGCAAAGCGGGCATTGGCAGGCACTGCTGGTCACCGAAGCGCTACCAGGCTTCATCAGCCTGGAGCAGTGGTACAGCGAACCCCGCGCGCCGCTGCTCAACCAAGTAATGCTGCAGCGCCTGGCGGTCACCCTTGCACGCCTGCATCTGGGCCGCTGGCAACACGGCTGCTGCTACGCCAAGCATCTGTTCGTCAAAGTGCGCAGCGATGGGGAGGTGGACATTGCCCTGCTGGATCTGGAGAAAAGCCGCCGGCATTGGCGTATTGCCAGTGCTTCGCGGCGTGATCTCGGCCAGTTGCAACGCCATGGCGGCAGTATGCCCGAAGCTGACATGCTCTACCTGCGCCAGGCTTACCAACGAGCTTTGAACGATCCATGGGGTGGGCTGCAGCCATGAACGACGACTCCGATCTGGACGCCCTGTCCTTCAAGGGCCGCCGCGGCCTGACGCGCATCTTCGACGCCACCGGTTATTCGCTGGCCGGGCTGCGCGCCGCCTACCAGGGTGAAGCCGCGTTCCGTCAGCTGGTGTGGTTGAACCTGGTGCTGATACCGCTGGCCTGCGTGGTCGATGTCAGCCGCGCGGAGCGGGCCCTGCTGGTGCTGGTGCCGCTATTGGCGCTGGTGGTGGAACTGCTCAATTCCGCCATCGAGGCGGTGGTCGACCGTATCTCGCTGAACCTGCACCCGCTATCCAAACAGGCCAAGGACATGGGCAGTGCGGCACAAATGGTCGCGCTGCTGATGATCGCCCTGACCTGGGCGATCATTCTGCTTTGATCAACGCACCATGAAGCGCTGTTCGGCCAGCTTGCGATCGCCCTGATAGACGATGAAATGCCATTCGCCGGGCACCACCTCGTGGTGTTCGGTGAACTCGAAGGCCATCACGTCCTGCGGTGCACCAACCACCAGTTTCTGCTGCACTTCGAACTTGTCATGACGCTGACCATCCGGCGTGACAACGCCCGGCGTGAGGTATAGCAACGTCAGTGGGATGTCACCCTCGCGCTTGCCGGCGAGGCTGTAGCGCATGCCGAACTTGGTGCCAAGCTTGGCGGGGACCTGCTCGGTGCGCTCGATATCCTGATTGCTGCGGGTCAGCACCCGCTCGCCGGGCTGAAAGTCCTGATACTGGCTGCTGAAGATGCCGTATTCCACCGGTCCTTCGACGCGGACATCAGCCTGGCTCAGCCCGGCCCAGGCGCATAGACCGGCCATCATGGCCATTCGGGTGTAATGCATGGTGCGCTCCTCGTTGAGATGAGCGCGAGCCTATGACGCCCGAATGACAGCCTGATGACAGATAGGCTAGCGATCCAGCTCGGCCTGCACCTTGCGCGGCAGAATGGACAGGAAGTTATCGCGCGCCACCTTGTGCGCCACGTCCTCGGGCAAGGCATCGAGGAAGGGATCGAAGCCCTTCATATAGTCGCCCAAGTTGCCGAAGCGGCCGACCACATCCGAACCCAGCATGAAGCGCTCCGGGTAACTGCTGACCAGGTGCACCCACTTCGCGTCCGGTTTGCCGTTTTCGTCCAACAGGTAGGGACGCAGCATGGTCCAGGACAGATCGATATACAGATTGGGGTATTGGCCGAGCATGCGTTCGACCGTGTCCAGGAGGAAGTCGAGTTTCTCCTGATGACGATGAATCTCGGCACTGGTGCCGGCATGCGCCCAGATGAAACGCACGTGCGGGTGATTACGTAGCGGTGCCTCGATTTCCTCCAGGAAAAGCGGCTCACGTTCACGCTTGGAGGTGATGTTCGAATGCAGCATTACCGGCAAGTCATATTCGGCAGCCAGGTGGAACACCCGCGCCAGCGCCTCGTTGTTGGCGCGCGGCGCACTGCCATGGATCAGCGCGGTGAGGTCGTCGTGGCGGGTAAAGACCTCGCCGATGCCCTGCCACAGGCCGGGGTCCAGCTCGAGCATGCGGCGGATATGCGCATCGGCGTTCTTGTCGTTGGGGTTGAAGCCGGAAAGAAACGGATGGAAGCGTTTGCGTTGCTCGGCCGGCAAGCGCTTGTAAGCGGCGGCAATGAATACGTCGGTGGCACTGTACCAATAGGCATTGGCGTCATCACCAGCGTAATAGCGCGGGCGTTTGGGCTCGTCCTCGTCCCATTTTTTAGCCACCGGAATACCGGAGAACATCACATGGTCGACGTTGTTCTCTGCCATCTTCTCCAGCAACTCATCCATGCCGGCGCTTTCCTGGAAGAAGTCGACGTAGTGCAGATGAGCATCGCTGTAGTGGTATTCGCGGGCCTGGGCGCTGCAGGCGATCACGGCGCTGAGCGCAAGTATCCATGGCATCGTTCGAGATGTGAGCAAAGTGAGTCCTCCTGACGGTACGAGCAGCATAGACCGCCGGTCCGCTACGCAAGTTCTACGAAGGCCTACTGGCCTTGCGCACGCAAATGCACTCATCTGGAGCTAGGACATGAAGCACGCACCAAATCAGAACATTATTAGCTAACTAACAGCCTGGGACGGGCGTGGATGTGTCAGTCGATGATGGCACCTCGCTTGCAGTGTCTGCACTCAGACCAGCCAGGGGAATCACCATGTTGCAGTTGCTGCGCAAGCCAGCCCGCAAGGCCAAGGACGAGGCCGCATTGGACGCTCTGTTCCAACAGCACGACCTCACGACTCGACTCCCGGAGGACTACCAGTGGATGGTGCGCCTGAACGATTTCAGCGCCAGCCTCCAGCAGCGTATTCGCGCCAGTCTCGGCGCTGCCGTCGGCATCGCCGCGCACGCGCCGCAACTGGCGCGCATCGCCGCGGCCAATCAACAAAGCGGACAGACCCTGGCGCAATCCTCAGAACTGATCGCCAGCGCCAGCGAGCAGGTCACCACTACCCTGGATGCCGAACTGGTGCCTGGTGCCGGCGAAGTCGCGCGCCTGTCCGCCGAGGTTTCCGCCACCCTCCATCAGTGCCAGGAAAGTGGCCAGGCGGTGCTGCGCCAGGTTGAAGTGATCGACGCCAGCGAGGCGCAACTGGCTCAGGTGATCCAGCAACTGGCCGGGCAACTCGATGAAGTGAGCAAGGTCATCGGCGTGATCGCCAGCATCTCCCAACAGACCAATCTGCTGGCCTTGAACGCCGCCATCGAAGCCGCCCGCGCCGGCGAGCATGGACGCGGCTTTGCCGTGGTCGCCGAAGAAGTGCGGCGCCTGGCGGGCCACACAACCGATGCCACCGGCCAGGTCAGCGGCATCATCGAGCGTTTTCGCGAGGGCATGCAGCAGCTTGGCGATGCCGGTCAGCATATGAACCAGGCCGTGGCCGACGGCCGCACCGGTATTATTGCCGTCAGCGCTGGACTGGACAGCACGCGCCAGGCAATGGATCGTCTCGACGCTCAGGTCGGCCAGATCGCCGCAGGCACCGAGCAGATAGGCCAGGCAGTGCGCTCGATCAATGGCGATGTGCAGAACATCGCCCAGGTCGCCGGAGAACTGCTCGGCAAGGCAGGCCAGGTGCTGCATCACAGCCAGGCGGTGCGCGAGGATGGTGATCGCCTGCTCGCCGGGCTCGGCGACTTCCGCCTGGAGATCCACGCAGCCGTGCGCGCCAGCATCGAGCAACTGGCCACGCGTCCCGAGTTGGCCGGTGACGTGGCAGCAGCCGAACGCCTGCTTACCGATACGCTGGCGCGCGAAGGCCGTTTCGAGTTGTTCTATCTAGTAGATAACCGCGGCGTGCAGATTTCCGAGAATATCTTCGCCGCAGATGTGGCGCACAGTGAGGGAGCCAGCTGTCGCGGCCGCGACTGGAGCCAGCGCCCCTGGTTCCGTGCCGTGGCCGAACGGATGGAGAGTCATATCACCCAGGTCTATCGCTCGTCGGCAACCGATGACTTCTGCTTCACCGTGTCGGTGCCTATCGTCGACAGCCAGGGGCGCCTACTGCGAGTGCTGGGGGCCGATGTGCGCTTGTCGGCACTGGTGTGAACAGAGCTGCCTGAGCCAGGTCTTTTGACGCTTCGCCGCGACCGCGTCGGGAGCCCTTTCTCGCCGCAACGCGGCTTGCTCCGGAGCGCCAACAGCGCCTAGGCTCATGGAAATTGCCGTCACGCCTACAAGGAAGCGCCATGATCCGCATTCACAACAGCAAGGGCCTGCAGCAGCAGATCGAAATCGGCTCGCACCAGCTCCTCGGCGATGTTTCGACCGAGCTCGGTGGTGAGAACGCCGGCCCCGATCCGCACGACCTGTTCGACGCCTCGCTCGGCACCTGCAAGGCCATGACCCTGCTGCTCTATGCACGCCAGCGCGGCTTGCCGCTGGAAGGCATTGACGTCAGCGTCGAACGTGACGACAGCGAAGAACGCCAAGGCAACTACCACCTGATCGTCGAGCTGTCGCTCAAGGGCCCACTGGACGATGCCCAGCGCCAGCAACTGCTGCGCGTCGCCGACAAGTGCCCGATCCACAAGCTGATGACAACCACAGACATCCAGGTCGAAACCCGCCTGGCGGGAGCCAAGGCATGAGCGAACTGCAGCTGATTCGCCCGCGCGCCGAAGACATCTCAGGGCAACCGATCCTGCGCCCCCTGCCCTCGGCCCGCTTTCGCAGCATCGGTCCCTTCGTGTTCTTCGATCATATGCTCGAGCACGCCTACCCCGCCGGCAGCGGCATGAATATCGCCCAGCACCCGCACATCGGTCTGTCCACCCTCACCTACCTGTTCGAAGGTCAGTTGCAGCACAAGGACAGCCTGGGCTCGGATCAAGTGGTGGGCCCTGGCGATGTCAGCTGGATGACCGCAGGGCACGCCGTCGCCCATGTCGAGCGTACGCCGCCCGCACAACTAGGTCAGGACAAACGAGCGCATGGCCTGCAGGTCTGGCTGGCGCTGCCAGAGGCCGACGAGCAGTGCGAGCCGAGCTACAGCCATCACCCGGCTCAGTCGCTGCCGCGCAGCGATGTCATGGGCGTACAGATCACCTTGATCGCCGGCAACGGCTTCTGCCTCGAATCGCCAGTACCGGTTCGTTCACCAACCCTGTATGCCGAGCTGCGCCTGACAGCCGGTGCCAATCTGCTGATACCCGCCGAGCACAGCGAGCGCGCGCTGTACCTGATCGACGGCGAAGCGGAACTCGATGGCGAAGCGCTGCCCAGACACACCATGGCCGTAATCCCGGCTGGTGAAACACCTGTCCTCAGTGCCTGCGGCGAATGCCACCTGGCCCTGATCGGCGGCGAGCCCATTGGCCCACGACGGATTAACTGGAACTTCGTCGCCACCACCCCGGAGCTGATCGACCAGGCGCGCCAACGCTGGGCCGCTGGCGACTGGCCGCAGGTGCCAGGCGAAACCACGCGCATCGAACTGCCGCGTTAACTCCATCCAGTGCAGGCGCACAACGGCGCCTGTCACCGCAAAGGACTGCCCTCTTGCCTCTGTATCGCCCCCTCGCGGGTCTGCTGCTTTTACATACGCAAGCCCTGGCCGATCTACCCCATTTCGAACCTGAGCGAAGTCCTCGATCAACAGGGAAACTGGCTGCTGATTCGTTACGCCTCGCGCAAGGGACCATTGGAGCGCTGGGTATCACTCGACGAGGCCTACGGCCAAACTCGGCCATGACGCCTCTCCCTATGAATATGCTGTAACGCCTTCGCAGTTTTTTGTTACCTGTGCGTGATCCAGAAGCGCAGTTGCCGGGTATAAGCTGCATGCGGATTTCTCAGGCCAACGGATGACCCATGGCAGATCGCAACTTCGACTACGAAAGCACCCTGGAAGCCTGCGCACGCGGCGACGAACGTGCCTTCCAGGCGCTCTATCGACAGGAGGCTGGGCAGTTGCTTGGCCTGGCCATCAGCATGCTGGGCCGACGCGACATTGCCGAGGACTGTCTGCACGACGCTTTCGTACGCATCTGGCAACACGCTGCGCGTTTCAGTCGCGAGCTCGGTAGCGGCCGCGCCTGGGTACACAGCATCCTGCGCTACCGCGTACTCAATGCCCTGCGCAGTGGTGGCAGGTATGCCGAAGTCGACGATGAATTCATCGAGCGCGTGCTGGACGACAGCCCGCAAGCCGAAGCGCAGACGCTGGAGCAATCAGAACAGCGTCTGCTGCGTCGCTGCCTGCAGCGCCTGGAAAAACCGCGACGTCACCCGATCCTGCTGGCGTTCTACCGTGGCCTGACCCACGAGCAGATCGCCAGTCGCCTGAGCACACCGCTGGGCACCATCAAAGGCCGTATCCGCGCCGGCATGCGCGCGCTGCAGGAGTGTCTGCAAGCATGATTCCGCACGATCCCGAAGAACGCCGTGCCTTGATTGGCGAGTACCTGCTCGGTCTACTCGACGAGCAGGACGCCGCCGAGGTTCAGCAGTTGCTTGAATCGGATGAAAGTGCCGCCCGTATGGCCCTGGAATGGGAACGGCACTTTCTCGACCTGAGCGACCAGCTACCGGCACAAGCCCCCTCCCCGGCACTCTGGGCCCGTATTCGACAGAGCCTGGGCCTGCACGATGCGCCACACGCCAGCCCGCTGGCCAACTGGTGGAACAGCCTGCTGACCTGGCGCCTGACTGCAGCTGCGCTGGCCATGGCGCTGCTGGTCGCCGTGCTGATGCCGCTGTTGCGTACCCCGGATATCGCCGGCGAACGCTACACCGTGGTGTTGCAAGAACCGGGCGAAGCAGCCAAGCCTGGCTGGGTGATCCAGGTCAGCAGTGACGGCACGCTCTCGCTTGATCCGCTGGTCGCCGATCAGGTTCCTGACGGTCGCGCACTGCAGTTCTGGACGCTGATCGACCCGGCCGACGGCCCGCGCTCGCTGGGCCTGGTCGAAGCCGGCCAACCGCTGCGTCTGCCTGCCGAGCAAATCGGCGCCGTACAGGCCGGCCAGTTGTTCGAACTGACTCTCGAACCGGCAGGCGGCTCGCCCTACAACCGCCCCAGCGGCCCGGTGCTATACATCGGTCGCGCCGTGCTGGCCAGCGCCAACTGAGCAGGTTGCCGGCTGCCTGGCCGGCAGCTTTCCTCCCCCGATTACCCTGCGAAAAAAATATTTTCATCCGCCGACATCCAACCCCGTTCCTCGCGGGTATAGCTCACAGGTGTTTCGTCGAGGCACCTGCGAAGCCGGCCAGCTGGCTTCGTCTCGATGCTGAAACCTTTATGAGGAACAACCATGAAACGCATCACTACCCTTTGCACCGCCGGCCTGCTGACCCTGAGCGCAGGTGCCGCCAGCGCCACCGAACTGCTCGCACTGGGCGCCGACGGCAAGCTGTTCAAGGTCGATGTCGCCAGCCTCAAGGTCACCGGCAGCATGGCTGTCAGCGGCGCCAGCGACCTGCGCGGCCTGGACGTACGTCCGGCCAGCGGTCAGCTCTACGCCCTCAGCGGCACCGATCAGCTCTACACCCTGGACGCCGCCAGCGGTAAGGCGATCGCAGGCAGCAAGCTGCAAACCGCATTGGCTGGCAGCGGCCAGGCCGTGGTCGACTTCAACCCGGTGGCCGACCGCCTGCGCCTACTCGGCCCGGACGGCACCAGCCTGCGGGTAAACGTCGATACGGGTGAAGTCGCCGTAGACGGCAAGGTCGCTTACGCCGCCGATGGCCCTTACGCCGGCAAGCAACCCAAGGTGGTCGCCGGTGCCTACACCAATGCCTATGCCGGCACCCAGAGCACCGCGCTGTACAACATCGACCTGGCCAGCGGCAGCCTGATGCTGCAGAACCCGCCGAACGATGGCGTGCAGCAGGAAGTCGGCAAGGTCGCCGACGGCCTCAAAGCGGCCGCGATGGATATCGCCAGCGACGGCAAGGGTGGCAACACGGCCTACGTGCTGACCGGCAAGACCCTGCACAAGCTGGATCTGGACAGCGGCAAGCCCACCACCCTGGGCGACGTCGCGGATCTGCCGGACGGCATCATCGACATCGCCGTGCTGCCAGCGAAGTAAGATGAAAAAAGGCTGCGCCCATTGGGCGCAGCCTTTCGTTAAACGCGCGGCAAAGCCGCGTGTCACTGCTCGGCGAACACCTCATCGAACAGATCGTTCATCGCTTTGAATGCCCGCGCAGCAACAACCGGGTGGTATTCGTTGCGACCGGGCACGTTGGCCTTGGGATTGGTGAACGAGTGCACGGCGCCGCCGTAGCTCACCAACTGCCAATCCACCTTGGCAGCCTTCATTTCCGAGACGAAACCGTCGACCTGCTCCTGCGGCACGGCCGGATCGTCCGCACCATGTAGTACCAGTACCGGCGCCTTGATGTTCTTGGCATCGGCCGGGTTGGGTGTATCCAGGTTACCGTGGAAGGAGACGAAGCCCTTCAGCGGAGCGCCCGAACGGGCCAGCTCCAGTACCGTGCCACCACCGAAGCAGAAGCCGATGGCGCCCAGCTTGCTCAGGTCCAATGCAACCTCGCTGCCCTGCGCCTTGAGTACCTCGACAGCGGCCTGCGCACGCTTGCGCATCAGGGCACGATCGGCGCGCACAGCACCCGCTGCAGCACCAGCCTCCTCGGCATTGCTGGGGCGAATGGCCTTGCCGTACATGTCGGCAACGAAGACCACGTATTTGTCGCCCGCTGCGCGCGCCGCCTTGGCCACGGTGTCCTGGTTGACGCCCATCCAGTTGGGAACGGCTAACAAACCGGGGCGCGGGGTTGTCACCGAGTCGTCATAAACCAGCACGCCCTCGAAAGCCTCGCCCTCGATCTCATAGGAAATCGGCTTGGTCACGACGGCCGCATCGGCAAGACCGGCGAATGCCGCGCACAACAGGGGAACCAGTGTCTTCTTCTGCATGGTGAGGCCTGCCCTTGGCAATGGTAGGCCCCTAACAATAGCCTCACTGTGGACAATGACCAAGTCGATATGAGGCGGGTTTTAGACAGGAGGCTTCAAGCGGCGGGCTGCTCTGCCCAGCGGTCCTTGATCTGCAGAATCTCGGGCAGGCAGGCGATAAACAGCTCGACCAGGCGCGGATCGAAATGACGACCGCTCTGCTCACGCAAGAAGTCGACCGCAGCCTCCACAGTCCATGCCTGCTTGTAAGGGCGCACGCTGGTCAGCGCATCGAACACATCAGCGATGGCGACGATGCGCCCCTCGAGAGGAATGTCTTCGCTACTCAGGCCATTGGGGTAGCCGCTGCCATCCCACTTCTCATGGTGCGACAGCGCGATCCTTTGCGCTGTGCGCAGCAGCCCCGAACTGTGCTCGCCGATGATTTTTGCTCCGATCTCCACGTGCTGGCGCATCACCTGCCACTCCTGCTCGTCGAGCTTGCCCGGCTTGCGTAGCACGGCATCGGGTATGCCAATCTTGCCGACATCATGCATGGGTGCCGCATTGAGCAATTCCTCGGCAGCGCTCTCGCTGAAGCCGGCGGCCAAGGCCAGCACCTTGGAGAAATGGCTCATGCGGATAACGTGCAGGCCGGTCTCGTTGTCCTTGTATTCAGCCGCCATGCCCAGGCGCTGGACTATCTGCAAGCGAGTCTGTTTCAGCTCATCGACCCGCACCAGTGACAGGTGGGTACGCACACGTGCACGCACGATCGGCGGGCTCACCGGCTTGGTGATGTAATCCACCGCGCCGACCTCGAAGCCACGCGCTTCATCGTCGACATCGCCCAGGGCGGTAACGAAGATCACCGGAATCGTATTCAGTAACGGATTGGCCTTGAGCTGTTCGCACACCTCATAGCCAGTCATGCCCGGCATCATCACGTCGAGCAGAATCAGGTCGGGCCGCTCACGCTCGACCATTTCCAGGGCGCGCGGCCCTTCCTTGGCGAACAGCAGGCGATAGTCCTCCTGCAGGATATGGCGCAACACCTGCAGGTTAGTGGGTTCGTCGTCGACCAACAGTAATAGCGGGCGAGTATCGGCAGCCAGGGTCATGATGCAGTCGCGTCCTCATCTTGCAGTCGCAGCAACAGTCGATCGAGCACCTGCAGGGCCTGATCGAAATCAAAGTCATCCAGCGCCTGGCGTATGTCGTTCAGGCCCGCGCTGTAGGCCGTACTCTCGGTGGTCTGCGCCATGGCTGCAAGGACTTCATCGTCCAGACCGCCCCGCTGCAGCGCCTGTCGCAGCTGACTTGCCTGTTCACGCAGCGAGCGTACGTCAACAGCCGAACGTTCGCTCGTAGACGCCGTATCCGGCACCTGCGGCACTACGTCCTTGACCGTCAGAAGGGCATGCTCAAGCTCCGCAATCAATGCGGGCAACTCCTGCTCGTCCTGCGCCTGAAACGCCCGCTCGACCGACTGCCCCAAAGTGGCAAGGCTGCTCATGGCCAGGTTTGCGGCGGCGCCGTGTAGGCGATGCGCAAGCGCCTCGCCCTCTTGCCAGTCGCGTGCCGCCAGCAGTCGACTGAGGCGCACCGCCAGATCATGCTGTTCGCCAATGAACGTACTGATCGCCTGAGCCATACGCAGCGGCCCGCCCCACAGTCTGCTGCCGCGAACCCAGTCGAACAGGCCGTCGTCGGCGACACGAGTGGCACTGACCACTGCGCCGGGCACATCGGTCAGACCCAGCAGACGGGCAACTTCCCAAAGCAGTGCGTTGAGATCCAAAGGCTTCGAGGCGAAACCATTCATCCCCGAGTCCAACGCTGCCTGACGGTCCTGATCAAGTACGCTGGCGGTCAGAGCAATGATCGGAATCGGCTCTCGCGCCTCGGCGGCCTCCAGCTGGCGGATTCGTCGCGACGCCTCCAGGCCGTCAACACCCGGCATCTGCACATCCATCAGGATCAGATCGAAACGCTGCTGGGTGAACGCCTGTAGTGCGCCTTCACCATCGGCGACGCAGTGTACGCGATGGCCGAAATGCTCCAGGGTCAGTTGCAACAATTCGAGGTTCTGCGGCACGTCATCGGCCGCCAGAATATTCAGCCGCCCCAGTTCAGGCAGCACGGCGCGTTGCTGCGACGCCAAGCGCTTGCCGGCGCGCAGCGGCAATTCGATGCTGAAGCAACTGCCCTGCCCTTCTGTACTTTCGACCCGCAAGCGCCCCCCCATCAACTCGACCAATTGCCGAGAGATGGTGGTACCGAGTCCGGTACCACCGAAACGTCGACTCATCGACGCATCGGCCTGGGCAAACGGCTCGAAGATCTTCTCCAGGCGGTCGGCTGCGATACCAATGCCGGTGTCTTTCACCGCCAGACGCATCGCGCCCGGCTCCCCCGTCACTTTCAGGCGAACCTCGCCGTGCAGGGTGAACTTGACCGCATTACCGAGCAGGTTGGTCAGCACTTGTTGCAATCGCAGTGGGTCCCCGCAGAAGAACTCGTTGGTCGTTGCCGGGTAATCCAGATGCAGTTGCAGGCCTTTGCTTTCGGCCGTCAGGCGCTGCGTTGCGAGCACCTGCTCACACAGTTCGCGCAGGGAGAAATCCAGCTGCTCCAGCTCGATGGCGCCCCGGTCGAGCTTGGCCGTGTCGAGGATGTCATTGAGCAAGCCCAATAATGAACGCGACGAATGCTGCACGGTACTCAGATGGCGACGCTGTTCACTGGAAAGCGGGGTTTCCAGCAGCAGGTCGGTAAAACCGATGATGGCATTCATCGGCGTACGAATTTCATGACTCATGTTGGCCAGGAAGCTGCTGCGCGCGGCAGCGGCGGTCTCGGCGCGATCACGGGCAGCCCGCAGATCCTGTTCCATGACGCGGCGCGGGGTCAGGTCGGTTGCCAACTTGACGACCTTGAACGGTTTGCCGTCGGTGTCGAGGATCGGGTTGTAGCTGGCCTGAATCCAGACATCCCGTCCGCCCTTACCAAAGCGGTGGTATTCGCCTGCACGAAAATGACCTGCACGCAGATCCATCCAACCCTGGCGATAGGCATCGCTTGCTACCAGCTCAGGAGCGCAGAACATACCGTGATGGCGCCCTACCACTTCCTCCTTTTCATAACCAAACAACGCCAACGCATTGTCATTGACCTCTAGGATATTGCCGTCGAGGTCGAACTCGATCAGTGCCATCGCCTTGCTGATCGCGGTGACCTTGCCCTCGTACTCTGCATTGCGCCGTTTGGTTTCGGTCTGGTCGAGCAACACGCCGTCGATCCAGCGCGGCATGCCATTCTCGTCGCAAACCGGGCTACCACTTTCCCATATCCAGTGCTCGGTTCCGCTACGATCAAATAGACGATATTCGACGGTATAGTTGCACCCTTGCTCAATGGCCTGAACGACCTCGTCAACGACCCGCTGGTAGTCGTCCGGGTGATACATATCGGCAATCGAACAGCGGCGACTGATGAAGTCGTCCGCGCTCCACCCCGTGAGGATCTGCACTGCATCGCTGATAAATATCATGGTCCAGTCCCGGTCCAACATGCAGCGAAACGACACACCAGGAATGTTGCTGATCAACGAGCGGTACTGCTGCTCGCTGTCACGCAGGGCTCTCTCCATGGCCTGTCTTTCGCTGATGTCGGCGACGAATACCACGAACAGCGGCCGGCTGCCTGAATGGGTAACGCCAACGCTGATGCGCACAGGTTTTTCTTCACCCTCTCGAGTCAGGCACACCAGCTCCTGCTCGCCCGCCGGCATCGTCAGGCGTCCGGTTCTGAGGTAGCTCTCCAGCAGTGCCTCCACCTGTTCGACATGGCTGGCAGGCATCAGCGAGCGCATGTGCATGCCCACCAGCTCGTGCGGTGACCAGCCGAATAGGCGCGAAACCGCACGATTGGCCGAGCGCACAGTGCCGGTGTGATCAACGGTGACGATGGCATCCAGCGCGGTATCGAAGATCGAGCGCAGATGCTGTTCGCTGGCCTTGAGCTGGAGGCTCATGCGGCGATAGCGCAGCAGCGTGTTGGCCGCCACCACGAAGACGGTCAGAGCGACGGTCAGCAGCGTGATGGCAATGGCGATATAACCACTGTCGACCACTGCTATCGGCACCTCGGACTCCGGCGTGCCGACAAAACGCGCCGCGGCCATGCCGGTGTAGTGCATGCCACTGATCGCCAGCCCCATCACCAGGGCGCTGAGCAGAAGCGCCCAGAGCGTCGGCAAACGCCCTTCCAGACCGAAGCGTACCCACAACGCCAGAATGGCCAGGGCGACGGCGACAACGATGGACAGGGCGAACATCCAGGGGTCATAGCGCAGCAGAGGCGCCATCTGCATCGCCGCCATACCGCTGTAGTGCATGGCACCTATACCGGCCCCGACCAGCACCCCCCCAACACAGAGTTGCAGCAGGCTCAAGTCGCGCCGCGCCAGCAGAGTAAGTGCGACCCACGAAGCAGCCAGGCTCGGCAGCATCGATAACAGCGTGATGCCCGGATCGAATCGCACTGCCGCACACAGTTCGAAGGCGAGCATGCCGAGCACATGCATGGACCAGATGCCGCCGCCGAGGGCGAGTGAGCCGGTGAAAATGGTGATCTGCCGGGCGACCGGATGCGAATTGACGCGCGCTTCGCCGGCCAGCTGCAGCGCCATGCCGGCGGCGAATACGGCAATGGCCAGCGACAACAGTACCAACTGCGGGTCGTAACGACTGAGCACGAGGACACCGGGATCCGCGCCCATGATGAAAAAAAGCTCGAGAATCGACATACAACCCCAGGACGCGACAGACCGCCAGCTAATTGCCAGCATCTGAAACGACGGGGCCTCGCTTGTCAATTAAAGCCGATCAATCACACCCATAGAAAAGCCCGCCGAAGCGGGCTTGTCCTATTGCCAGATAGATCAGGCGGAGAGCTCCACCAGCAGCTTGTTCAGGCGCTGCACGTAAGCGGCAGGATCCTTCAGGCTGTCGCCTGCGGCCAAAGCGGCCTGGTCGAAGAGGATGTGCGAGAGATCGGTGAAGCGATCCTCGTCCGGCTCGGCATCCAGGCGCTCGATCAGCGGATGCGCAGGGTTGAACTCGAAGATCGGCTTGGCATCCGGCACCTTCTGCCCGCTGGCCTCGAGAATCTGGCGCATCTGCAGGCCCAGATCCTGTTCACCAATGGCAAGAATCGCCGGGGAATCGGTGAGACGGTGCGAGACGCGCACCTCGGCGACCTGCTCACCCAGCGCACCTTTCAGACGCTCGATCAGCCCTTCCTTGGCCTTGGCCACTTCTTCCTGAGCCTTCTTGTCCTCTTCCGAGTCCAGCGTGCCCAGATCCAGGTCGCCACGCGCCACGTCGACGAACTGCTTGCCGTCGAACTCAGTCAGGTAGCTCATCAGCCACTCGTCGATACGGTCGGTGAGCAGCAACACCTCGATGCCCTTCTTGCGGAACACTTCCAGGTGCGGGCTGTTCTTGATCTGCGCGTAGGATTCGCCAGTGAGGTAGTAGATCTTGTCCTGGCCTTCCTTGACGCGACCGAGGTAATCGGCCAGCGACACCGACTGCTCGTCGCCCTCGCCGGCAGTGGAGGCGAAACGCAGCAGGCCGGCGATCTTCTCCTTGTTGGCGAAGTCTTCCGCCGGACCTTCCTTGAGTACCTGACCGAAGGCCTTCCAGAAGGTCTTGTAGTCGTCCGGCTTGTCCTTGGCGAGTTTCTCCAGCATGTCCAGCACGCGCTTGGTCAGCGCCGACTTCATCGAGTCGATGACCGGACCGGACTGCAGAATTTCGCGGGAAACGTTCAGCGACAGGTCGTTGGAATCGACCACGCCCTTGATGAAGCGCAGGTACAGGGGCAGGAACTGGTCGGCCTGATCCATGATGAATACGCGCTGCACGTAGAGCTTGAGGCCCTTGGGCGCTTCGCGGTGGTACAGATCGAACGGTGCGCGAGCCGGCACATAGAGCAGCGAGGTGTACTCCAGCTTGCCTTCTACCTTGTTGTGGCTCCAGCTCAGCGGGTTCTCGAAATCGTGGCCAACGTGCTTGTAGAACTCTTGATATTCCTCGTCCTTGACCTCGGTACGTGGACGGGTCCACAGCGCGCTGGCACGGTTGACGGTTTCCCACTCCACTTCCGCGGGTTTGTCTTCACCGTGGTGCTCCTTCGGCAGTTCGATGGGCAGCGCGATATGGTCGGAGTACTTCTTGACGATGTTGCGCAGGCGCCAACCATCGGCGAACTCTTCCTCACCGCTCTTGAGGTGCAGAACGATACGCGTACCGCGCTCGGCCTTGTCGATGGTGGCAACCTCGAACTCACCCTCGCCTTTGCTCGACCAGTGCACGCCTTCGCTGGCCGGAGTACCGGCGCGGCGGCTGAACACCTCGACCTGATCGGCGACGATGAACGCCGAGTAGAAGCCCACACCGAACTGGCCGATCAGGTGCGAATCCTTCTTCTGGTCACCAGAGAGGTTCTTCAGGAAGTCTGCCGTGCCGGATTTGGCGATGGTACCCAGGTGCGCGATGACTTCCTCGCGGTTCATGCCGATACCGTTGTCTTCGAGGGTAACGGTCTTGGCATCCTTGTCGAAGGACAGACGGATCTTCAGATCGGCGCCACCTTCGAGCAGTTCGGGCTTGGCCAGCGCCTCGAAACGCAGCTTGTCAGCGGCGTCGGAAGCGTTGGAAATCAACTCGCGCAGGAAAATTTCCTTGTTCGAGTACAGGGAATGGATCATCAGGTGAAGCAGCTGCTTCACCTCGGTCTGGAAGCCCAGGGTTTCTTTTTGAGTTTCCACACTCATGGTCTTCTAACTCCACATGCAGGACTATGCCGCGCGAGCGGCGGATGTCCTGCAGATGGGGGCAGCGCGATCAATTTCAAGGGCTTAGGGTTCCAGCAACTGCAAACGGCCGATTTCTTCCGGTTTGAAACTGAAACTGGCCTGCCCGCCGCCACTGCCCATCTGCTGAATGAGGCGAATGCTGCCATCGGCGTCGACGCCGACGAAGCGCCCCTCGACCGTACCGCCACTGGCGCGACTCAGGCGCATGCTGAGGTTGCGATACTGGTCCGGATTGCGCTGCAGGCGCGTCAGACTGAAGCGTTGCCGGCGGTCGACCGGGCGACTCAGGCGCTCCTCGATCGGGGCCGCCTCGCGCTGCGGCGTAGCCTGAGCGGTGGCAGTGGCAGGCAATGCCGGGAAGCGATCACCTTCCACCGCCCAGCCCTGCTCGGCACGTTTGTACAGGCGCACCGGCAGACGCTCGCTACGCCCGTCAATCTGCGCTTCGACCTGCAGCTCCAGGCTGTCACCCTCGAAGGTGAACACCGGCAGCTTCAGCTCGCTCACCTTGCGCGTGGCGAAGCGCCGCTGCAGATAGTCCTGCAGCACATGGGCAATGGTGTCACGGGAATCGAAACGCGCATCGACCTGGCCATCAACATAGCGCAGGCGATCACGATAGAGCTCGACGCGACCACTGAGGCTGGTTTTGAAGCGCGGCGGCAGGACCAGATGGAAATCGCCGACCAGTCGGTTCGGCTCCTGCGGCTGCAGGTCCAGATGCATGGTGTAGCCACGGCTCAGACGACGCGCCTCGGGCAGATCTTGCTCCGGCAACAGCCAGCTCAGCTCTACCTCTGGCAGGTTACCGCTGTCCTGGGGCAGCACGTCGATACGTACAGGACCCTCGACTGGCTGCGGCAGGCGGATACTCAGTTCACGCAGGGCGAAGAAATCCAGGCCCTCGCGCAGCACCAACACACCATCGATCAGTTCACCCTGCTGCGGGCGAAAGGGCTGGCCGTTTAGCTCACCGTCCAGATTAATGGCAAGCTCGGCCGGCGCCTGCACTTCGGGCTTGAGCCAGTCCAGGCGGACGATCGCCGCCAGACGTTCGGCATCCTTACTGGCCAGCAACGTGAGACCTACCACGAGGGGAATTACACCAAGCCCGATCAGAGTGACCGCACTGCGCGCTCGCTGCCAGTGGCGCACGATGTAAATCAGGGTAATCGGCGGGATCAGGCTGCCCCAGCCCCACAACAGGCTGGTGGCGAACGCCCGCATGACCAGCCATATCAGACCAGCCAGCATCAGCAGCAGGCCACCAATTATCAGCAACGCATCCATCTACAGGGTCCTTGTCATGATTTCGCTGCGCTGCCGATCCGTTCCAACTGCCGGGCAAGTCTCAAGCGCTCAGGGCTCATCGACCTTGAAGTGGGCACGGGCGGTGGCAATCGGTTCGGTCTGCTTGGTCTGCCAGGCGGTAATCGCCACGTTGGCCACCCGACGCCCCTGCCGCCAGACCTGGCACTGCGCATAGGTGTCACGATAATGGCCGGCGCGCAGGTAATCTATCGAGAAGTCGATGATTTTGGGCAAATGTGGAATGCCCATGAACATCAATAGATGAAGCATGGCCGCATGCTCCATGAAACCGGCGATTACGCCACCATGCAGCGCCGGTAGTACCGGGTTGCCGATGCAATCGCGATTGGCTGGCAGGCGAAAGACCATGTCGTCGCCCAGGCGCAGGCACTCGATACCCAGCAGTTTGGCGTAAGGGATCAGACTGATCAGCGGGTCGTAGTCGTTCTGCTGGTGCGCACGCGCCACCAGTTGTTCAAGGCTCAACTCGCTCACGCGCCACCGCCTTGCTGAATATTCTGTTTCAGCTCAGCGCCACCCTGCGCGGCCTTGCCCATGCGCATGAAGGTGCCGACCACGTGGGCAATCGGTTGCTGCGGGTCGTCCTGATAGGCGTAGCCGCGGGTGAAGATGATGTTGGGCGTAACGCGATAACACTCGGCGAAACCGAACACATCCTTGCCGGGCTCGGCCGGATGCATGTAGTCGATACGCAGATCAAGAGTCGGACAGATCTCGAACTCCGGCAGTACGCAGACCGTGGAGATACCACAGGTGGTGTCCATCAGCGTAGTGATGGCACCACCATGGATCACACCGGTGTCCGGATTGCCAACGATATGTGGTGTGTAGGGCAAGCACAGCGTCAGTCCTTTGCCGTCGGCCGACTCGACACGCATGCCCAGCACCTGACAATGACGCAACGCGGACAAAAACCGCTGTGCCCGCTCCTGAATCGACTGCTCGCTCATCACCCTGCCGCTCTGCTATGGCAAAAACAGCGAATGATAGCGCCTTGTGCCTGGACTCACACCAGTCCCTGTGCCGCTCTCATCGCCTTGGGAACTTATTGGCACTACCGACATTCAAAGTGACTGTGTGTTCTGGGGTCAACCCAGCCACTTATAACTTTCACACATGGAGTGATGACCGTGAACAAACCTCTGACTTATGCCCTGCTGCTTGCCACTGCCCTGGGTCTCGCCGCCTGCGAGAAAACCCCGGAAGACAAGATGGAGTCGGCCAAGGAGTCAGTCTCCGAAGCGATGGAGAACCTGGGCGATGCAGCCAAAGATACGGGCGAAGCCATCGAACAGAAAACCAATGAAGCCCTGGGTAACGAACCCACCACCGGCGAGAAAATTGAGGATGCGGCAAGCGATGCGGCCGACGCCATCGAGGATGCTGGCGACGAAGTCAAAGACGCTGTCGACGGTCAGTAACCTAAGCAAAAACCAAGAAGGCCCGCAATGCGGGCCTTCTTTCATTTCAGCG
This sequence comes from Ectopseudomonas mendocina, assembly GCF_007049795.1. Classification (GTDB taxonomy): domain Bacteria; phylum Pseudomonadota; class Gammaproteobacteria; order Pseudomonadales; family Pseudomonadaceae; genus Aquipseudomonas; species Aquipseudomonas mendocina_D. Next base: position 157,884 of record NZ_SCFY01000013.1, on the reverse strand, counting down.
CCGGGCTGATCATCAGCAGCAGGCTACAGGCCAGGCCCACCACCCATACCAGGCTGCGCTGCCAGTGCAGATCCCACCAGTAGAACAGCATATACAGCACGCGACTGACGACAAAAGTGACGGCCAGAATATCGATCAAAAAGCCGTAAGTCTGCGTGGTATGCGCCATCAGCACACCAACCGCGAACAGCGGGAACGCCTCGATGCTATTCAAATGCGCGGCCAGAGCACGCGCGCCGAAACCCGTTAGCCGCGCCTGCTGGGCGCGCGGGTGATGGTTGTCATAGCGACCACCGCCCTCCTCGGCCATGGCCTTGGCCACCGGGGCCTTGGCGATGAAGATCAACAAGGCGCTGATGAAGACGCACCAGAACGGCAGGCTCATTCACTCTTCTCCTTGGCCACCTCAGCGGCCGGCGTTGGCGTATAGACCATCACCTCCAAGACATCGGAGTGGAATTCTCGGCGATAAAGCACCACGACAACGAGGGCAGTCACCAGCATGAAGAACCATGGATTGATGAACCAGGACAGGGTTGCCATACCGAAATAATAGGCGCGCAAACCGAAGTTGAACTGGTTGGCCGCCATCGAAATCACCCGCGCCGTGCGCTCGGCGAAAGCCTTGCGCTCCTGCTCGGTGACATGCCGCTCGCCCAACATTGGCGCTGAACCCACCAACACCGCTGCGAAGTTGTACTGACGCATGCACCAACTGAAGGTGAAGAAGGCATAGACGAAGATAATGCCCAGGCACAGCAGTTTGATCTCGGATAGACCACGACTGGCTTGCTGCACGAAGGGAATGTCGGCGAGCAGCGACAAGGCGCGGTCGGAAGCGCCCAGCACGGTGAGGATACCTGCCAGGATAATCAGCGTGCTGGAGGCGAAGAACGAGGCATTACGCTCGAGGTTACCGATCACGTTGGCGTCGGCAATGCGATTGTCGCGCAGCAGCATGCGGCGCATCCAGTCTTCACGGTACAGATGCAGCACACTGGCGAGGCAGGGAGTGGTTTGCGCCTTTACCGAGGCATAACGGGTGTAGCCGCCCCAGCACAGAACGAACCACAGCGCGGCCAGAAAATGAGGCAAATACGGATAGCTGTTGAGCATGCCAACTCCTTGTAAGACTGCCAAGGATTATAGCCAGGCTGCCTCTTTCCTTGTTCGACAAAAAAGGCCGCCTCGTGGGCAGCCTTATTTTGTTTCGAGCGTGCCTTACGCAGCAGTAGCGCTCTGACGCAGGCTCAGGATGCGATCCAGTGCCACCACCAGAACCAGCGTCACCGCCACCGGCAGCAGCCAGCCCAGGCTCTGGCCGGCCAAAGGCAACTGCCCGAACCACGAGGGGACCTTATCCGCCCAGGGGGTCGCGGCAACACCGTCGGCAACGCCGAAGACCAGCGTAACGGCCATCACCGGCACGAAAACCAGCGACTGGGAGATCCACAGGCGGTTGGCCAGGCTCAGCGCAACCAGAACGATAGCCAGCGGATAAAGCCCTACCAGAACCGGAATCGAGAAACTGATCAGTTGAGTCAGGCCCTGATTGGCCACCACCAGACTGAACAAGCCGAAGATGATCACCACGCTAGGGTAGGAAACCGGCAACAGCTTGCTGAAGAACTCACCACACGCAGTCAGCAGGCCAACCGCAGTGGTCAGGCAGGCCAGGGTGATGACCACCGCCAGCAGCAGACTACCGGTGGTGCCGAAGGTGTGATGCACATAAGTCGTCAGTACCTGCACGCCATTTTGCGCATCACCGGCGATACCCTGGCTGGTGGCGCCGAGGTAGAACAACGCCAGATAGACCAGCGACAGGCCGATGGCTGCGATGATGCCGGCGATGACCGAGTAACGGGTGACGAGCCCTGCTTCGCTGACTCCGCGATCACGGATGGCGCTGGCGATTACGATGCCGAAGACCAGTGCACCCAGGGTATCCATGGTCAGGTAGCCCTGCAGGAAGCCCTGCACCAAAGGTGCATCACGGTAGCTGTCAGCTACCACACCAATCTCGCCAGCAGGCGCGAACAGCGCAGCGCCGCCCAGCACCAGCAGCGCAGCCAGCAGTACCGGCGTGATGAATTTGCCGATGCGATCGACCAACCGTCCCGGATTGAGGGAAAGGAACAACACGGCAGCGAAATACACCAGAGTGTAAATCAGCAGCGGTGCACCTTCATTGCCGGTGAACGGCGCGATGCCCATCTCGAACGACACCACAGCCGTGCGCGGCGTGGCGAACAACGGGCCGATCGATAGGTAAACCGCTACCGCGAGGATTGCGCCGGCAATCCTGCCCAGCGGCGCGGTGAGCAGGTCCATACCGCCGCCCACGCGGGCCAGGGCCACCACAGTCAACAGCGGCAGGCCGACACCGGTCAGCAGAAAACCGATGGCGGCAGGAAGCAGGTTCTCCCCCGCAGCCAGGCCGGCACTAGGCGGGAAGATGATATTGCCTGCGCCGAGAAACAACGCAAATGTCATGAAGCCGAGGGCCAGGAGGTCCGAGCCTTTCAAACGAGTCATAAAGGGAAATACCACAGACAGGAAATCGAAGAGTTGCGGGGGTTTCCTTGAGGGATCGGGGAAACGTCGCCCGAGCGTTTGGCTCGAACCACTGTAGGCATCGCCAGGCGCTTGTGGCGCAACGGACACGATAAGGCGCGCATACTAACGAAAAGCGCTCATCAACAGCACAGTTGGCGGACGAGCTGTCGAACTGGCGTAACTGACTGTCGCATCGACAAAAAACATCGAAAATCTGACCACCACACTTGCGAAACTCTGCCGCCGCCACCGGAAACGCCAGTAACAGACTCAGCAACTCACTCGCAACGTAGAAGTCATCTCAGCGACAAAGGCCGCTTTCCAGCGGCCTTTGTCGCTGAGCATCACCCTTACTCGGCCAGGCGCCAGGTGGTGCCGCCCTTGCCGTCTTCCAGCACCACGCCCATGGCGGTGAGCTGGTCGCGGATGCGGTCGCTTTCTGCCCAGTTCTTGTCGGCACGGGCCTGCAGGCGCGCGGTGATCAGCGCCTCGACTTCGGCGGCATCGACCTTGCCAGCCGCGCCGGCCTGAAGGAAGGCTTCCGGCTCCAGTTGCAGCACGCCAAGCACGCTGGCCAGTTGCTTGAGCTGGGCAGCCAGGCCGGCTGCAGCCTGCACGTCAGACTCACGCAGGCGATTGACCTCACGAATCATCTCGAACAGCACCGCGCAGGCTTCCGGCGAGTTGAAATCGTCGTCCATCGCTGCGCCGAAACGCTCGACGAACGCCTCGCCACTGGCAGGCGCAGCTTCCGGCAGACCTTTGAGGCCGTTATAGAAACGCTCCAGGGCGCCCTTGGCTTCCTTGAGACTCTCTTCCGAGTAATTGATCGGGCTGCGGTAGTGGCTGGACACCAGCAGGTAGCGCACCACCTCCGGGTGGTACTTCTCCAGCACCTCGCGGATGGTGAAGAAGTTGCCCAGGCTCTTGGACATCTTCTCGCCATCCACGCGCACCGCGCCGGCGTGCATCCAGGCATTGGCGTACTGCTTGCCGGTGGCTGCCTCGCTCTGCGCGATCTCGTTCTCGTGGTGCGGGAACACCAGATCCGGGCCGCCGCCGTGGATGTCGAAGGTCTCGCCCAGGCAGCAGGTGGACATCACCGAGCACTCGATATGCCAGCCCGGACGCCCTGCGCCCCAAGGCGACTCCCAGCTCGGCTCGCCCGGCTTGACGCCCTTCCACAGGACGAAGTCCAGCGGGTCTTCCTTGGCCTCGTCGACCTCGATGCGCGCACCGATCTTCAGGTCTTCGATCTTCTTGCGCGACAGTTTGCCGTAACCAACGAACTTGCCGACGCGGTAGTACACGTCGCCATTGCCCGGCGCGTAGGCGAAGCCCTTGTCGATCAGGGTCTGAATCATCTGGTGCATGCCGGCGATATGGCCAGTGGCACGCGGCTCGATGTCCGGGCGCAGCACGTTCAGACGACCTTCGTCCTCGTGCATCGCCGCGATCATACGTTCGACCAGCGCCTCGAACGGCTCGCCGTTGTCGTTGGCGCGCTTGATGATCTTGTCGTCGATGTCGGTGATGTTGCGCACGTAGGTCACATCGTAACCACGCTGGCGCAGCCAGCGGGTGACCACGTCGAAGGCGACCATCACGCGAGCGTGACCAATGTGGCAGAAGTCATAGACCGTCATGCCGCACACGTACATGCGCACCTGATTGCCGATCAGCGGCTTGAACGGTTCCTTGACCTTGCTGAGCGTGTTGTAGATCGACAGTGCCATTACTGCCCCCACGAATCGCGCAGGGTGACGGTACGGTTGAACACCAACGCATCGGCAGTCGAGTCCTTGTCCAGGCAGAAGTAGCCTTCGCGCTCGAACTGGAAACGATCCTCGGCCGCAGCCTTGGCCAGCGACGGCTCGGCGCGGCAACCGGTGAGCACCACCAGCGAATCCGGGTTGATGTTGTCGAGGAAGCTACCACCCTCTTCCGCTTTCTCGGGGTTGGCCGAGCGGAACAGACGATCGTACAGGCGCACTTCGCACTCAACGCTCTCGGCCGCCGGCACCCAGTGGATCACACCCTTGACCTTGCGGCCTTCCGGGTTCTTGCCCAGGGTGTTCTCGTCGTAAGAGCAACGCAGCTCGACGATATTGCCGGCAGCGTCCTTGATGGCCTCGTCGGCACGAATCACGTAGCTGCCACGCAGGCGTACTTCACCACCTGGGATCAGGCGCTTGAAGCCGTCCGGCGGGGTTTCTTCGAAATCGCTGGCGTCGATGTAGATCTCGCGGGAGAACGGCAGCACACGGGTGCCGATGTCCTGCTTGGGATGGCGCGCCAGCTCCAGGTTCTCGATCTGCCCTTGCGGGTAGTTGGTGATCACCACCTTCAGCGGTTTGAGCACGCACATGGCACGCGCGGCGTTGGCGTCCAGGTCGTCACGAATGGCGAACTCGAGCATGCCGATGTCCACCAGGCCGCCGGCGCGGTTGACGCCGATCATGTCGCAGAAGGCGCGGATCGAAGCCGGGGTATAGCCACGGCGACGGTAACCGGACAGCGTCGACATGCGCGGGTCGTCCCAACCGCTGACGTGCTTCTCGTCCACCAACTGCTTGAGTTTGCGCTTGCTGGTGATGGTGTAGTTCAGGTTCAGCCGGGCGAATTCGTACTGACGCGGCTGCGCCGGTACCGACAGGTTGGTCAGGAACCACTCGTACAGCGGGCGATGGTCCTCGAACTCCAGGGTGCAGATGGAGTGAGTGATGCCCTCGATGGCGTCCGACTGGCCGTGGGTGAAGTCATAGCTCGGGTAGATGCACCACTTGTCACCGGTCTGGTGGTGATGGGCGTGGCGAATGCGATAGAGAATCGGGTCGCGCAGGTTGATGTTCGGCGAAGCCATGTCGATTTTGGCACGCAGCGAACGGGCGCCATCGGGAAACTCACCGGCCTTCATGCGGGCGAACAGGTCGAGGTTCTCTTCGACGCTGCGCTCGCGGAACGGGCTGTTCTTGCCTGGCTCGGTCAGGCTGCCGCGATATTCGCGCATCTCTTCGGCATTGAGGTCGCAGACGAAGGCCTTACCGGCCTTGATCAGCTCGATGGCCCAGGCATGCAGTTGCTCGAAATAATCGGAGGCGTAACGCTCCTCACCGGCCCACTTGAAGCCCAGCCACTCGACGTCGGCCTTGATCGCGTCGATATATTCCTGGTCTTCCTTGGCCGGGTTGGTGTCGTCGAAGCGCAGGTTGCACTGGCCGCCGAACTCTTCGGCCAGGCCAAAGTTCAGGCAGATGCTCTTGGCATGGCCGATGTGCAGGTAACCGTTGGGCTCCGGCGGGAAGCGGGTCACGATCTTGGCGTGCTTGCCGCTGTCCAGATCAGCCTGGACGATGGGGCGCAGGAAGTTGGCAGCTTTTTCGACGGTAGGCTTGCTCATGGTGTCCTTAACAATACTGGCGCGGCACAGGGTAGGCCGCTTCGGGCAAAGTCCGTATCATAACCAACCTGTCAAGCCCCTGACAGGGTGCATACCACCCTGACAAGCGCTGTTCACCCCCGAGCCATCGGCTCGAACCTGCCCCATCACGGATACGATCATGATCAAACTGCACACCAACCACGGCGTCATTACCCTGAACCTGTTCGCCGACAAGGCCCCGGAAACCGTAGCCAACTTCGAGCAATACGTGAAGGAAGGCCATTACGACGGCACCATCTTCCACCGCGTGATCGGCAACTTCATGATCCAGGGCGGCGGTTTCGAGCCGGGCATGAAGCAGAAGCCGACCCGCGCACCGATCAAGAACGAAGCCAACAACGGCGTCGCCAACAAGATCGGCACCGTCGCCATGGCCCGCACCATGGAGCCTCACTCGGCCAGTGCGCAGTTCTTCATCAACGTTGCCGACAACGCCTTCCTCAACCACAGCGCGCCGACCGTTCAGGGCTGGGGCTACGCCGTATTCGGTGAAGTGGTCGAAGGCATGGACGTGGTCGAGAAGATCAAGGGCGTCGCCACCACCATGAAATCCGGCCACCAGGACGTACCGGTGGACGACGTGATCATCGAGAAGGCTGAAGTCGTAGCCGAGTAAGTCGATGATCCTGCTGATCTCCGATCTGCACCTCGAAGAGAAACGCCCGGACATCACCCGGGCGTTTCTGCATTTTCTCGCCACCCGCGCGCGTCAAGCCGAGGCGCTGTACATCCTCGGTGACTTCTTCGAAGTCTGGATAGGCGACGACGGCATGACGCCCTTCCAGCACGAGATCGCCCGTGCCCTGCGCGAACTGAGTAATGCCGGCACGCGCATCTACCTGATGCATGGCAATCGCGACTTCCTTATCGGCAAGGCGTTCTGCCGCGCGGCGGGCTGCACCTTGCTGAGCGACCCGCACAAAGTGCAGATGGGCGGCGAGTCGGTCCTGCTGATGCACGGCGATAGCCTGTGCACCCTCGATGTCGGCTACATGAAGCTGCGCCGCTGGCTGCGCAATCCGCTGTCGCTGCTGATCCTGCGTAACCTGCCGCTCACTACCCGGCAGAAGCTGGCGCGCAAGCTACGCAACGAAAGCCGCGCACAGACGCGGATGAAAGCCAGCGAGATCGTCGATGTCACGCCCGAGGAAGTGCTCAAGGTGATGGACGAATACGGCGTGCGCACGCTGATCCATGGCCACACCCATAGGCCAGCCGTGCACGAACTGGAAGTGAACGGCCAACCGGCACGCCGTATCGTGCTGGGCGACTGGGATCGTCAGGGCTGGGCATTGCAGGTCGATGAACAGGGCTTCAACCAGGCACCGTTCGAGCTCACGCCAACCTGACCGTAGCCCGGATGAAATCCGGGGCGATCTTTCGATAAATCCCCGGATTTCATCCGGGCTACGACACTGTAGGGCTTTGCTCCCCTCTCCCGCTTGCGGGAGAGGGGCTGGGGGAGAAGGCGGCGGCGTAGGCTGAAGCACCCTCTCCCGCCCTTCGGGCACCCTCGGCTTTGGCGTCCTGCGTCGCCCTACCTCCGGCATCCCTGCAGTCGTCTCCCCGCAAACGGCATTGGCTGAAACACCCTCTCCCGCCCTTCGGGCACCCTCTCCCATAAATGGGAGAGGGTCATCAGATGGCCGCTTCGCGGCTGCTTTCTAAGGGCACGCCACTATGGAAACGGAACTGCTCATCCGGCGAGGCAATCAGTTCCCGCTCCACCGCCCGCACCACCTCGATACGCGCGTCCACGTCGGCCGCATCGCCATAGAGATAGGCGAGCTTGAGATAACCTCGATAGTGGCGCCCTTCGCTCTCCAGCAATCCGGCGTAGAACTTGGCCAGCTCGGCATCCAGTCGCGGCACCAGCGCGGCAAAGCGCTCGCAGGAGCGCGCCTCGATGAACGCACCGACCACCAGCACATCCACCAGCCGCTCCACTTCGCCACCACGCAACAGCGCACGCAGGCCGGCGGCGTAGCGCGAGGCGGATACATGGCGGACCTCGATACCGCGCCCGCGGATGATCTTGCTCACCTGCTCGAAGTGCACCAGTTCCTCACGGGCCAAACGCGACATTCTCGCGGTCAATTCGGTCTTGGTCAGGTAGCGCCCCATCAGGCTCAGTGCCGTCTGTGCCGCTTTGTATTCCAGGTTGCGGTGATCGAGCAGAAGGATCTCCTGCTGGCGCAAGGCCTCGTCCAGCCAGGCGTCGGGGGTGGCGACACCACCGAGAAACTCGAGAATTTCCTGCAGGATCGTGACAGGTTCCTCACCATTACTCGGAACATGCTGGGTATTTGACATCATATTTGAAGCGCTCTCGGTGCTGGCGAGGTTGGAAATGGCGGGCCATTATACGAGTGGCAGGCCGGACGACCAGCATGCTGTTGATACAGGTCAACATGCCGCTGATAACGACCCGCCTATAGTTGGATAACTGCCATTCACGCTCAGGGAGATGACCATGCAAGCGATCCGCAGCATTCTGGTGGTGATGGATCCCCAACACCCAGAAGCCCTCGCACTGAAACGGGCAAAACTGATAGCCGGGGTAACCCAATCACACCTGCACCTGCTGGTCTGCGAGAAGAAAGGCGACCACAGCGCGTGGCTCAACGATCTCAGCAGCAGTCTCGCCGGGGAGGGTTTCAGCGTCTCCACCCAGCAGTCCTGGCATGACAACCAGCACCAGACCATCATCGCCGTGCAGCAGGCCGAGGGCTGCGGCCTGGCGATCAAGCAGCACCTGCCGGACAACCCGCTGAAAAAGGCCCTGCTCACCCCGGAAGACTGGAAGTTGCTGCGCTATTGCCCAGGCCCGGTGCTGATGGTCAAGACCGAGCGCCCCTGGACCGGCGGCAACATCCTCGCTGCCGTGGACGTCGGTAACGCCGATGGCGAGCACCGTACCCTGCATGCCGGCATCATCAGCCATGGTTACGATATCGCTGGCCTGGCTAAGGGCACGCTGCACGTGACCACCGCGCATCCGACCCCGATGCTGTCGGCTGCCGATCCGACCTTCCAGCTCAAGGAAACCATCGAGGCCCGCTATCGCGAGCAATGCCGCAGTTTCCAGGCCGAATACGACATCAGCGACGAGCGCCTGCATGTGCTTGAAGGCCCAGCCGACGTGGTAATTCCGCAAGTTGCCCACCAGCTCGATGCAGCTGTCACGGTGATCGGCACCGTGGCGCGCACCGGCCTTTCCGGCGCACTGATCGGCAACACCGCCGAAGTCATACTCGACACACTGGAAACTGACGTGCTGGTGCTCAAGCCGGACGAAATCATCGCTCACCTCGAAGAGCTGGTGGCGCAACACTAGGACGCAGGATGCGCTGTGCGCACCTGCGGCTTGCCAGGGCACTGAAGCCAATCCCGGAAGCGGTGCGCACAGCGCACCGCTTACACGCGGACTTCCAGTCCTTCGCGGAGGAATTTCGGCGCGATGTAGCGCTCGTAGTGCGCTTCAGAGAGCAGGAAGAATTCGCGATCGATGGCGTCACGCAATTCGGGCAGCGCCCAATTGCGGAACTCAGGCAGTACGACCATGCCGTACGCCTCCAGCTGATTGATCATCCGCGCGCCACGCGCGATCAGCTGATAGGCCCAGCAGTAAGGCGACTGTTGCGGCACAAAACGAATCTGCCGCTGCTCCAGCTGACTACGTAGACGCTGCTCATCGAATACCTCGACCTTGCCCGCCATCACCTGCACCAGCAGCACCTCCAGGCGCGTCCAGACGGCACGTTTCTCGTCATCGTTGTAGCTGTTCCAGTTGATCACCTCGTGGTGAAAGCGCTTGCAACCGCGGCACACGACATCACCGTAGACGGTCGAACACAGCCCCACGCAGGGCGTCTTGATGCGCTGATTGGACATGGCGAAACAACATAAACAGCAAAACGGCCTGGCATCTTAGCCCTTTGTCTAATCCAGATCACCCCTGCCGATACGGGGACATCGACTTAACTTTATTCGCGCTTTCCATTAGAATCGGCCCGCCTTTTATGGCGCCAATGTCCGTTGGAAGCTGTTTTCAAAGCGTCACGAGCACAGTCGATCCTGCAGGTACGATGGCGGCGCAGCCACTTGGAGTCCCCCCGAGCGTCTGCGTCAGCCCTCATCAGAAACCGTCCTGCCGGCGTAAAACTTTGAAAGCAGCTTCTACAAGAGACTCGTGAAACCTCGGCTGATCGGCTCATAAAGTCGGAAAGCGCCTGGTTCATGAGTATCTGGATCGCGTCCCGGACAACCCTTTGGGACCACTGATGAGGGTAATAACTGTGCTTGAAGCCTATCGCAAACACGTAGCAGAGCGTGCCGCTCAGGGTATCGTGCCCCAGCCGCTGAACGCCGAACAAACCGCAGGCCTGGTCGAGCTGCTGAAAAACCCGCCGGCTGGCGAAGAAGAATTCCTCGTAGACCTGATCACCAACCGCGTACCGCCAGGCGTCGATGAAGCCGCCTACGTCAAGGCCGGTTTCCTCTCTGCCGTTGCCAAGGGCGAAGCCACTTCCCCGCTGATCAGCAAGCAACGCGCCGTTGAGCTGCTGGGCACCATGCAAGGCGGCTACAACATCGCCACCCTGGTCGAACTGCTGGACGACGCCGCCCTGGGCGCCGTTGCCGCCGAGCAACTCAAGCACACCCTGCTGATGTTCGACGCCTTCCACGACGTCGCCGAGAAAGCCAAGGCTGGCAATGCCAACGCCAAGGCCGTGCTGCAGTCCTGGGCCGACGGCGAGTGGTTCACCGCCAAGCCAGCCATCGCCGAGAAATACAGCCTGGCTGTGTTCAAGGTGCCTGGCGAAACCAACACCGACGACCTGTCCCCTGCCCCGGACGCCTGGTCGCGCCCTGACATCCCGCTGCACGCCCTGGCCATGCTGAAAATGGCCCGCGACGGCATCGTGCCGGAGCAGCAAGGCGCCATCGGCCCGCTGAAGCAGATCGAAGAGATCAAGGCCAAGGGCTTCCCGGTTGCCTACGTCGGTGACGTGGTCGGTACCGGTTCTTCCCGTAAGTCCGCCACCAACTCGGTGCTGTGGTTCTTCGGTGACGACATTCCGTACGTTCCGAACAAGCGCGCTGGCGGCTTCTGCTTCGGCACCAAGATCGCCCCGATCTTCTACAACACCATGGAAGATGCCGGCGCCCTGCCGATCGAGTTCGACGTGTCGAACATCAACATGGGCGACGTGATCGATGTCTACCCATACGCCGGCAAAGTCTGCAAGCACGGCACCGACGATGTCATCACCACCTTCGAACTGAAGACCCCGGTGCTGCTCGACGAAGTCCGCGCTGGCGGCCGTATCCCGCTGATCGTCGGCCGCGGCCTGACCGAGAAGGCGCGCGCCGAACTGGGCCTGGGCGCTTCCGACCTGTTCAAGAAGCCGGACCAGCCTGCTGCCAGCACCAAGGGTTTCACCCTGGCGCAGAAGATGGTCGGCAAGGCCTGCGGCGTCGAAGGCGTACGTCCGGGCACCTACTGCGAACCGAAGATGACCACCGTCGGCTCCCAGGATACCACCGGCCCGATGACCCGCGACGAGCTGAAAGACCTGGCGTGCCTGGGCTTCTCGGCTGACCTGGTGATGCAGTCCTTCTGCCACACCGCGGCCTATCCGAAGCCGATCGACGTCACCACCCACCACACCCTGCCGGATTTCATCCGCACCCGCGGCGGCGTGTCCCTGCGTCCGGGCGACGGCATCATCCACAGCTGGCTGAACCGCATGCTGCTGCCTGACACCGTCGGCACCGGTGGCGACTCGCACACCCGCTTCCCGATCGGTATTTCCTTCCCGGCCGGCTCCGGCCTGGTGGCCTTCGCCGCCGCCACCGGCGTAATGCCGCTGGACATGCCAGAATCGGTTCTGGTGCGCTTCAAAGGCAAGATGCAACCGGGTATCACCCTGCGTGACCTGGTCCATGCCATCCCCTACTACGCCATCCAGAAAGGCCTGCTGACCGTCGAGAAGAAAGGCAAGAAGAACATCTTCTCCGGCCGCATCCTCGAGATCGAAGGTCTGGACAACCTGACCGTCGAGCAGGCGTTCGAGCTGTCCGACGCCTCCGCCGAGCGTTCGGCTGCCGGCTGCACCATCAAGCTGCCGGAGTCGGCCATCGCCGAGTACCTGAAGTCCAACATCACCCTGCTGCGCTGGATGATCAGCGAAGGCTACGGTGATGCCCGCACCCTGGAGCGTCGTGCCCAGGCTATGGAAGCCTGGCTGGCCAACCCGGTCCTGATGGAAGCCGACAAGGACGCCGAGTACACCGAAGTCATCGAGATCGACCTGAGCCAGCTCAACGAGCCGGTACTGTGCGCCCCGAACGACCCGGACGATGCCCGTCTGCTGTCCACCGTGGCCGGCGACAAGATCGACGAAGTGTTCATCGGTTCGTGCATGACCAACATCGGCCACTTCCGCGCTGCCGGCAAGCTGCTGGACAAGGTCAAGGGTGGTATCCCGACCCGTCTGTGGCTGTCGCCGCCGACCAAGATGGATGCTCACCAGCTGACCGAAGAAGGCTACTACGGTATCTACGGCAAGGCCGGTGCGCGTATGGAGATGCCGGGCTGCTCGCTGTGCATGGGTAACCAGGCACGTGTGGCTGCCAACTCCACCGTGGTCTCCACCTCCACCCGTAACTTCCCGAATCGCCTGGGCGATGGCGCCAACGTGTACCTGGCCTCTGCCGAACTGGCAGCGGTCGCTTCGATTCTCGGCAAGCTGCCGACCGTCGAGGAGTACATGGCTTACGCGAAGGATATCGACAGCATGGCTGGCGACATCTACCGCTACCTGAGCTTCGACCAGATCGCCGACTTCCGTGAAGCGGCAGCCAACGCCAAGATCCCGGTCGTTCAGGCCTGATCAAAGCGTAGTGAAAGGAGCCCCGCCTAGTGCGGGGCTTTTTTATGGCCCGCCACTCTGTCGACTCGTCAGCGCACTCATCACAAACGGCGACGCCCACTTGGGACGCGTGTCTTCTGGCATATGCCTTGCTTCGTCACTTCGTATACAGCCGTTCCACTGGCGGAATGGCTTGATCGACAACGGCGTCGTATCGAATCCCGGAGCTCTCGCGCTGGATCTGGTACGACGCTTTTTTATGGGCAGCCGCCCATGAATCAACGTCTTTTTGCGTGAAGGTAAGGAAGCAGCATGAGCGAACACGACACCCCGCGCGACGATGCCCTGGCCTGGGCCTGGGGTAGCGACGCCCCGGAGAAGAGCATGCTGAACATCGGCTTCATGGCGCTGAGCGATTCGGCTTCGGTGATCGTCGCCGCGACTCAGGGCTTTGCCGAGAAGTACGGGCTGAGCCTCAGACTGCAACGTCAGACCTCCTGGGCCAGCTCGCGCGACCGCCTGCTCAGCGGCGAGCTGGACGCCGCCCACAGCCTGTATGGGCTGATCTATGGCGTGCAGCTGGGCCTTGGCGGTGCCGCGGCCACGGATATGGCCGTGCTCATGGGGCTGAACCAGAACGGCCAGAGCATCAACCTGTCGCACACCCTGCAAGCCGCTGGCGTGACCAGCGGCAAAGCACTGCGCCAATACGTGCACCAGCATGAAGCACGCCTGACCTTTGCCCAGACCTTTCCCACCGGCACCCACGCGATGTGGCTTTACTACTGGCTGGCCAGCCAGGGCATTCATCCACTTCGCGATGTCGACAGCGTGGTGGTGCCGCCGCCGCAGATGATCGAGCACCTGGAGGCCAAGCGCATCGACGGTTTCTGCGTTGGCGAACCCTGGACCGCCAAGGCCGTCGATGAACAGCTCGGCTGCACCGTTACCACCATTCAGGCGATCTGGCCGGATCACCCGGAAAAAGTACTGGGCTGTACCCGCACCTTCGCCGAGCAGAACCCCAACACCGCCCGAGCCCTGATCATGGCGGTGCTCGACGCGGCACGCTTCATCGATGAGAGCGAAGAAAACAAACGCAGCACCGCCCTGCTGCTCAGCGGTAGCGAATACGTCAACGCACCGGTTTCGGCGATCACCCCGCGCTTTCTCGGCCAGTATCAGGACGGTTTGGGCCACGCCTGGCAGGACGAGCACCCGCTGCGCTTTCATGCCGGCGGGCTGGTCAACCATCCCTATCTGTCCGACGCCATGTGGTTCATGACTCAGTTCCGCCGCTGGGGCCTGTTGCGTAGCGATCCCGACTACCTGGGGGTGGCCCGCCAGGTCCAACAACTTGCACTGTACCGCGAGGCCGCATCGACGCTGGGCATACCGGTGCCGGGGGAAATGCGTAGCTCCATCCTGCAGGACGGCACGTGCTGGGACGGCAGCGACCCAGCCGCCTACGCGTGCAGCTTCCGCCTCCATGCCCTGGCCGATAGCCCGGCTGTCGCCCTGTAATTGCCGGGAGAGCATCCGATGCTGCGTATCCTTCTGATCAACGACACCCCGAAGAAAGTCGGTCGCCTGAAATGCGCCCTGATCGAAGCGGGTTTCGAGGTGATCGACGAATCCGGCCTGACCATCGACCTGCCTGAGCGGGTCGAGGCGGTACGCCCTGACGTCATCCTGATCGACACCGAATCCCCCGGCCGCGACGTGATGGAACAGGTGGTACTGGTCAGCCGCGATCAGCCACGGCCGATCGTGATGTTCACCGACGAGCACGACCCCGGCGTGATGCGCCAGGCGATCCAAAGCGGCGTCAGCGCCTATATCGTCGAGGGCATTCACGCCCAGCGCCTGCAACCGATCCTCGACGTCGCCATGGCCCGCTTCGAGAGCGATCAGGCGCTGCGCGCACAGTTGCAGGCGCGCGACGCACAGCTGGCCGAACGCAAGCGTGTGGAGCTGGCCAAGGGTCTGCTGATGAAGATGAAGAGCTGCAACGAGGAAGAGGCCTACACCCTGATGCGGCGCCAAGCCATGAGCCGCCAGCAGAAGCTGATCCAGGTGGCCGAGCAGATCATTGCGATGCACGACATGCTCGGCGGCTGACTGTTGCGCTGCCCCGCTCGCTGACTGTACTGGACAGCGAGACAGCGGCGCGCTTATCTTCTCGCCAGGCCGCCACATGCGGCCAACGTCGCTCGGACGGTTCCGGGCGCTTACGTATCCGAGGAAATCATGGCTGACAACGCCAAGCGCCGCTTTGCGCGCATCGATCGTCTCCCCCCCTACGTCTTCAACATCACCGCCGAACTGAAGATGGCCGCACGCCGTCGCGGTGAAGACATCATCGACTTCTCCATGGGCAACCCCGACGGTGCGACTCCGCCGCACATCGTCGAGAAGCTCGTGCAGGTCGCCCAGCGTGAAGACACCCACGGATACTCCACCTCCCGCGGTATTCCTCGCCTGCGCCGTGCTATCTCGCGCTGGTACAAGGACCGCTACGACGTGGAGATCGATCCGGAAAGCGAAGCTATCGTCACCATCGGCTCCAAGGAAGGCCTGGCGCACCTGATGCTGGCCACCCTGGACCACGGCGATACCGTGCTGGTGCCCAACCCCAGCTACCCGATCCACATCTACGGCGCGGTGATCGCCGGCGCTCAGGTGCGCTCCGTACCGCTGGTGCCGGGCGTGGACTTCTTCACCGAGCTGGAACGGGCGATTCGTGAGTCGATTCCCAAGCCGAAGATGATGATCCTCGGCTTCCCCTCCAACCCCACCGCCCAGTGCGTGGAGCTGGATTTCTTCGAGCGCGTGGTGACTCTGGCCAAGCAGTATGATGTGCTGGTGGTGCACGATCTAGCCTACGCCGACATCGTCTACGACGGCTGGAAAGCGCCGTCGATCATGCAGGTGCCGGGTGCCAAGGACATCGCGGTGGAATTCTTCACCCTGTCCAAGAGCTACAACATGGCCGGCTGGCGGATCGGTTTCATGGTCGGCAACCCAGAGCTGGTCAGCGCCCTGGCGCGGATCAAGAGCTACCACGACTATGGCACCTTCACCCCACTGCAGGTCGCGGCCATCGCCGCGCTGGAAGGTGACCAACAGTGCGTGCGCGATATCGCCGAACAGTACCGGCAACGCCGCAACCTGTTGGTCAAGGGCCTGCACGAGATCGGCTGGATGGTGGAGAAGCCCAAGGCCTCGATGTACATCTGGGCCAAGATCCCCGACGCCTACGCGCACCTGGGCTCGCTGGAGTTCGCCAAGAAGCTGCTGGCCGAGGCCAAGGTCTGCGTCTCGCCGGGCCTGGGTTTTGGCGACTATGGCGACGACCATGTACGCTTCGCCCTGATCGAGAACCAGGACCGCAGTCGTCAGGCGCTGCGTGGCATCAAGGCGATGTTTCGCGCCGACGGTTTGCTGCCAGGCAAGCCGGCCAAGGCAGAGACCGAGTAAGCATTGAAGGGCGCTGTGAGGCGCCCTTTCTACATGGGCATGGAAACCGACAAGTTCTGCGACAATTCAGGACGTTACGCACGCCAAGCGGTGGTTTCGAGCAATTGCCCGGCAGAGTGAACGCCCGTACACTGCGCGCCCCTTCCCTGACGGTTCTCCCCAATGCTCTTCGTTTTGCGCATGCTGTTGATGGGCGTGCATTTCATCCTGGCCGGCCTGCTCGGCCTGCTACTCGGCCTGTGCCGCCCGTTCAATCCGGACAACAGCCGCCTCTGCGCCCGTCTTTATTCGCTGCCCGCCCTGTGCCTGCTGCGCCTGAAGCTGAAGACCGACGTACGCCCGCTGCTGGAGCACCAGCGCTCCTGCGTGATCATCGCCAACCACCAGTCTAACTTCGACCTCTATGTGCTAGGCCGCGTGGTGCCGGAACGTACCGTGAGCATCGGCAAGAAGAGTCTCAAGTGGGTGCCGTTCTTCGGTCAGCTCTACTGGCTGGCCGGCAACGTGCTGATCGATCGTAGCAATGCCGTCGCCGCCAAGCGCGCGATGCTCACCACCACCGAAACCCTGCGCAATCGCGACACCTCGATCTGGGTATTCCCGGAAGGTACGCGCAACCTCGGCCGCGGTCTGTTGCCATTCAAGAAGGGGGCATTTCAGATGGCAATCGCGGCCGGCGTACCGATCATCCCGGTGTGCGTGAGCAACTACAGCCAATCCATGCGTCTGAACCGCTGGAACAGCGGCCGCATCATGATTCGTTCGCTGCCGGCCATCCCCACTGCCGGCCTGAGTCTGGATGACATGCCCGCGCTGATCGAACGCTGCCAGCAAGCCATGAGCGAATGCATCAGCAGCATGGACAAGGAACTGGCCTCGGCATGAGGCCTGACGCGAGGCGCCATCGCGAGCAGGTAGCTCGCGCCAGTCATCAAACCTATCGATAGTTACTCTGCCGCGCATCCATTATTCAATCGAAATGACTTAGGCGATTCTGTGCCCACGCCAACTCCTGACCTGGAGCACAGAATGTTTCGCCTCTCTCAAGCCGCCCGCAACAGCGCTCTCGCTGCCATCGGCCTGTATCTGATCAGCACCTCGACGGTGCTGGTCGTGAGTTACGCCGCCGTCCAGCCAAGCACTCCGACCTTTGCACAAGCAGGCCCACTGCAGAGCCTGATCACTCATCTGCCCGCCCTGCTCGGCGCGCGCTCGCAAGGTTGAGTGAACGGCCATGATCAAAAATCACCGCACCCGCCTGCTGGCGCTCGCCAGCCTGTCGCTGCTGACCACCTTGCTGGCCCTCAGCGGCATCGGCAAAGGCTCGGCTGGCGCCGTGGCGCGCAACATCGAATGCAGCCACAAACTGGCTCATCACCTGGACCTGGCCGAGAGCCTCAAGCGGCAGCACAGCAGCCCGCCACCGAACAGAAGCGAACGGCTCTCGCCTTACTTCGTGCTCACTCAGCAGACATGAAAAAGCCCGGCTGACCGGGCTTTTTCATGTCTCGATATCAGACTCAGGCCTTGGCTTGCTTGCCCTGAGCGACAAAACGCATCATCCACTCCGCCACAGCATTGCCCTGCTGCGAGTGTTTGAGGCTATCCACGCCCTGCTGATAGATCTGCTCGCCAAGATGCTGCTGACGCAGCTCAAGCAGCGCCCGCGAGTAATCGTGGACGAATTCCGGATGTCCCTGGAAGCACAACACCTGATCTTCGATGTGGTAGGCACCGATCGGGCAGAAGTCGCTGGAAGCCAGCAGCGTGGCCTTTTCCGGCAGGCGAGTGACTTGGTCCTGATGGCTGATCAACAGCTGCAGCTCATCCAGCTCTGGGCTCATCCACTCGGGCTTGCCCGCCAGACGATAACTATGCACGCCCACGCCCCAGCCCTGCTCTGCACGCTCAGCCTTGCCGCCGAGCAGCAACGCCAGTAGCTGGTGACCAAAGCAAATGCCCAGCAGCTTGTCGCCGCGCTTGTAGCGCTCGAGCAGATACTCCTTGAGCGTCTGAATCCAGGGGTCGCTGCCGAAAGAGTCAGCCTTGCTGCCCGTCACCAGATAGGCATCGAATTTCTCGCTGTCGGGCGGGTAATGGCCATCCACCACGTTGTAGACACTGAACTCCGCCGCAACCGGCTGCTGAGCGAACAACTGCTCGAACATGCGGCCATAGCCCTGATACTGGTCGACCAGTTCGGGGCGGAGGATGTCAGTTTCCAGAATACAGATACGCAGTGGCATGAGGTTTCCTGTGGTGAACACGCGGGCGGGTAATTTGTGCGTTTTTCTTAACATATGAATCCGCACAAATAAATAGCCAACCCTGATTTTCAAGCAGATCCGCGATTATCGGCGCTGTGCAATGCCACGAACGGTCGTCAATTAAAATTGACGAAACTTTACCCTGTCAGTGCATGGCGACGCTTCATCAGCCGCTTCGATAGTTACCATGCACGCCATTCACTTCTGTGATTGCACGCCCGCAGCGAATATCGCCACATCGGGCAGTCGTCCTCATCGCACAGAAGGCAATCGATCATGAGCATCTACGCCGCACTCGCCAGCTTCGCCGCCGCTTCCGCCTTCCAGACCGTCGCACCGGTTCGCCCCGAGCAGGCTGCCGCCGCAGCCCGCGACGTTCGTTCGAGCTGACACAACCCAGGAGAGAGGAGAGCCGCCATGCACAGCCAACTCAGCCTGGACGCCTACGGCGTCACCTACGCCCACCTGCAAGATGGCAGCCTGCAGTTCGAAACCGAAGCTGCCCTGCAACTCGATGATGGCAGCATGTTGACCCTGCGCATGCCAACTCGCCACAGCGAGATGCTGGCGATCCACGAGGCCGTGTGCATCCGTCAGGGCTGGTGCCAGGCGGCGTAAAAAAGCGATGGTCTAGACTCCTCGTGACATTCACGGAACGAGGAACTGGCCCCATGCAAACGCGCACTCTGATCACCCTGTTCGCCGGCAGCCTGTTGCTTGCTGGCAACGCTCTCGCGGATCGCCCCGGCAGTGACTGGATCAGCATCGACGAGGCGCTGAGCAAAGCACGTGCAGCTGGCTACACGGAGCTACACAAGATCGAAGCCGACAATGACGGTTACTGGGAAGGCGAAGGCCTGAAACAGGATGGCCGTCTTCACGAATTTCGTATCGACGGCAAGAGCGGTGCAGTGATTCGCGACCAGTTGGAAGATTGACTGAAACGGCCCTTTCGGGCCGTTTCTGCATCCGTAGGGGGCGCCGTGCGCACCGGGGACACTCCGCTTAAGCGGTGCGCATGGCCTGGGCGGCCCCGCGACACCCTACAAGGGAGGCTCAGAACGTCTCGCCCTTGGCGGCCTTTTCCAGCAACAGCGCAGGCGGCAGGAAACGTTCGCCGTACTGCTCGGCCAGGTACTGCGCACGGGCGACGAAGTCCTTCGCCCCGTACTGGTTGATGAACTGCAGCGCACCACCGGTCCAGGCGGCGAAGCCGATACCGAAGATCGAGCCGATGTTGGCATCGGCCACTGACTTCAAGACGCCCTCTTCGACGCAGCGAACCGTCTCGATGGCCTGGATGAACAGGATGCGGTCACGCACGTCCTCCTGCGAGATCTGCGCATCGGCCTTCTCGAAACGCGCCTTGAGCTCGGGCCACAGGTGCTTCTTGCCGCCTGCCGGGTAATCGTAGAAACCGCCACCGGCCGCCTTGCCCGGACGCTTGAACTCGTTAAGCATCAGATCGATCACCGCAAAGGCCGGGTGTTCTGGGATGGATTTGCCCTCGGCCGCCAGATCCTCGATGGTCTGCTGGCGGATGTGGTTCATCAGGCTCATCGACACTTCGTCGCTGATCGCCAGCGGGCCGACCGGCATGCCGGCCTTGCGCGCCTCGTTCTCGATCATCGCAGCGCTGACGCCTTCGCCAAGCATGGCCAGGCCTTCGTTGGTGAAGGTGCCGAACACCCGCGAGGTAAAGAAGCCGCGGCTGTCGTTGACCACGATGGGCGTCTTCTTGATCTGCATGACGTAGTCGAAGCCGCGCGCCAGCGTTTCATCGCTGGTCTGCTCACCGCGGATGATTTCCACCAGCGGCATCTTGTCCACCGGGCTGAAGAAGTGCAGGCCGATGAATTTCTCCGGTTTGGCCACGGCAGCCGCCAGGCCGGTGATCGGCAGCGTCGAGGTGTTGGAGGCGATCACCGCATCGCTCAGCGCAGCAGCTTCGGCTGCCGCGGTGACCTTGCCCTTGAGCGCACGATCCTCGAATACGGCTTCGATGATCAGGTCGCAGCCGGCGAAATCCGCCTCGCTATCGGTAGCCTTGATCAGCGCCAGGAAAGCCTCACGCTGCTCGGCCGTCATGTGGCCCTTGCTGACTTTCTTGTCGAGCAGCTTGGCCGAATAGCTTTTGCCCTTCTCCGCCGCGTCGAGGGACACATCCTTGAGCACCACCTCGATACCAGCTGCCGCCGACACATAGGCGATGCCGGCGCCCATCATGCCGGCACCGAGCACGCCGACTTTTTTCGTCTTGGTTCTCGGATAGCCCTGTGGGCGCGAGCTGCCAGCATTGATTTCGTTGAGCTGGAACCAGAAGGTACCAATCATGTTCTTCGCCACCTGGCCGGTGGTCAGCTCGGTGAAGTAGCGCGCCTCGATGATCTGCGCGGTGTCGAAGTCGACCTGCGCGCCCTCGACGGCGGCGCACATGATCTTCTCCGGCGCCGGGAAGCAGCCCTTGGTCTTGTCGCGCAACACGCTCGGGGCGATGGCCAGCATCTGCGCCACGTTGGGCGAGCTGGGCGTACCGCCGGGAATCTTGTAGCCCTGCACATCCCACGGCTGCTTCGCGGACGGGTTGGCGGCGATCCAGGCACGGGCCTTGTTCAGCATCTCGTCGCGGTCGCTGGCCAGGTCGTGAATCAGCCCAGCCTTGAGCGCGGCGTCCGGGCGCACGTTCTTGCCTTCGGCCAGATACGGCAACGCCTTTTCCAGACCGAGCAGGCGCACCATCCGCACCACCCCGCCGCCGCCCGGCAACAGACCGAGAGTCACTTCAGGCAAACCGAGTTGCACGTGGCTTTCGTTCAGGGCGATACGGTGGTGACAGGCCAGGGCAATTTCCCAGCCGCCGCCCAGCGCCGCACCGTTGATGGCGGCGACCACCGGCTTGCCGAGAGTTTCCAGGCGGCGCAGCTGACCCTTGATCCTCAGGATCATCTCGTAGAAACCCTGAGCATCGGCCTTGGTGACCTTGATCAGCTCGTTGAGGTCACCGCCGGCGAAGAAGGTCTTCTTCGCCGAGGTAACGATCACCCCCGCGATCGAATCCTTTTCCGCTTCCAGGCGTTCGACGATCTGGCCCATGGCTTCGCGGTATACCGCGTTCATGGTGTTGGCGCTCTGGCCGGGCATCTCCATGGTCAGGACGACGATATTGTCCTGACCTTTTTCGTAACGGATGGCGTCAGTCATTTTTATATTCTCTTCCCAAAGCTGCGAGAGCTGCGTAGGGCGGGTGCAACCCGCCAACATACGAATGGCGGGTTTCACCCGCCCTACCGGTCAGACTCGTTCGATGATGGTGGCGATGCCCATGCCGCCGCCGACACAGAGAGTGGCGAGGCCGTAACGCAATTGGCGTTTTTCCAGCTCGTCGAGCAGCGTGCCGAGAATGGCGCAACCAGTAGCACCGAGCGGATGGCCCATGGCAATGGAGCCACCGTTGACGTTGACCTTGTCCTCGCTCACGCCCATGTCCTTCATGAACTTCATCACCACCGAGGCGAAGGCCTCATTGACCTCGAACAGGTCGATGTCGTCGATGGACAGCCCCGCCTTGGCCAGCGCCTTGCGCGTGGCCGGTGCTGGGCCGGTGAGCATGATGGTCGGGTCAGTGCTGGTCACCGCCGCCGCGACGATGCGCGCGCGTGGCTTCAGGCCCAGCTCCTTTCCCTTGGCCTCGGAGCCGATCAGCATCAGCGCCGCACCATCGACGATGCCCGAGCTGTTGCCCGGCGTGTGCACGTGCTCGATACGCTCGACATGGCTGTAGACGCGCAGCGCGGTGGAGTCGAAGCCCATCAGCCCCATCATCTCGAAGCTCGGCTTGAGCTTGCCGAGGCCTTCCAGGGTCGAATCGCCGCGAATGAACTCGTCATGATCGAGCAGCACAATGCCGTTCTGATCGGCGACCGGCACCAGCGACTTGGCGAACGAACCATCGGCGCTGGCACGCGCTGCCTTCTGCTGCGAACGCAGGGCGAAGGAGTCAACATCGGCGCGGCTGAAGCCTTCCAGGGTGGCGATCAGGTCGGCGCCGATGCCCTGCGGCACGAAATTGCTGTGGATGTTGGTTTCCGGGTCCATCACCCAGGCGCCACCGTCGGAGCCCATGGGGATGCGCGACATGGATTCCACACCGCCGACTACCACCAGATCTTCGAAGCCGGAGCGCACCTTCATCGCCCCCAGGTTCACCGCCTCCAACCCAGACGCACAGAAGCGATTGAGCTGCACACCTGCCACGCTGACGTCCCAGTCCGCGACCATGGCAGCGGTCTTGGCGATATCGGCGCCCTGATCGCCCACCGGCGTCACGCAACCGAGGACGATGTCATCCACCTGACTGGTGTCCAGATCATTGCGCACTTGCAGGGCGTTTAGCAGGCCGGCAACCAGTTGAACAGGCTTGACGCTGTAAAGCGCGCCGTCCTTCTTGCCCTTGCCACGGGGCGTGCGCACCGCGTCGAAAATATATGCTTCGGTCATGGCGTCCTCGGAGACTATTACGGCGCTGGCGGAACATCATGCTCCGGCCACACCTGTTCTTATTGAGCCTGCTTACCATAGCGCCGAGACGCCGTGGCTCAATGACCGAAGCGCTCAGCGCTATTGACCACTGAGCTCAGACGAACGGTCGGTTGCCGGGTTGGCAGTGGCCTCAGCAAGCAAGCGCTCTGTCTCAAGGCCTGCGGCATGGCCAGCGAAGGCGCACATAGCTCGAACGTTTTAACAGGCTTCGGCTAGAAACCAAGTCATCTAAGGAAGTTGTGATACCAACCCTAGAGTTACACATGCGCCCTTGCACAAAGCGGCGCAGGGAGCCGCCGCCGGGTCATGCCGGGGCGGTGAGTCAGAACAACGCCCAGGCGTGACGTAGCGACCCACTAGGCAGTACGGCAGGCGCTCGACGCCACACCCATAACAACAAAAGGCATACGGCCATGTTCAAACAGCCGAAATACCGCCAGGCAGGCGTCATCCTTTTCGCCACAGCGGTCATCCTGATCCTTCCCAATCTGACCCGTCTGGTCAGTTGATCCCCACTGTCCCCGCAACTGCGCAGACGCCGTAGCGCGCTCAGCGCAGTTCGGGTATCCACCACGCCAGCAGCAGTGGAATCAGCACGAAGGCCAGCAGTGTCGAGCACAGCACCAGACTGGCGACCTGCTCAGGTGAACGGCCTGCGCGCACCGCGAACAGGTAATTGAACACTGCCACTGGCATCGACGACTGCAGCACCAATACGGCGTGCGCCAACGGCTGCAAGTCGATTGCCCAACCGATGATCCAGCCCAGCGCCGCACCACAGAGAATGCGCAGCAATCCCAGCACCAGGCCGTTACCCAGGTGCTGCACGCGGATACTGGCCAGTGACACACCCAGCGTGATCAGCATCAGCGGGATGGTCATACCGCCCAACAGGTCGACGGTATTGGCCAGCCAGCGCGGCAATTCAACATCGAGAAACAGCACTGGCAACACCAGCGCCAGGCTGATCATGATCGGGTTGAGCAACAGTCCCTTGACTGAAGCCGCGGCCCCGGAGAGCAGCATGCCGATACTGAAATGCCCCACCGACAGCACCAGGAAAAACGCCACCGCCAATGCCAGGCCAGGTTCACCGAAGGCGAACAGGGCCATGGGCAGGCCCATGTTGCCCGAGTTCGGGAACAGGTATGCCGGTACCAGCACTTTCCAGTCCAGGCCGAACAGGCGACTCAGCAGCCAGCCGACCAGCCCCATGCATGAGGTCACCAGCACGCAGGCCAGGGCCATCTGCGAGAAGGCCCCCACATCCAGCTCGGCACGGCTCAGGGTAGACAGCACCAGGCAAGGCGTACCGACATTGAGCACCAGGCGCGCGATGAAATCAGTGGGGTACTGGTGACCACTGCGCACCCAGCCGAAGCCGATGCCTGCCGCAATCAGTACCGGAGCCAGAACGGCGAACAACTCGGCTAACATCTACTACCCCCGTGACGTCGAGCGAGGCATCCTAGACTGCACGAAAGGCTCGGGCAATGCTGCCGGGCCCATCAATCCGCTCTGGGGTCTGCCATGCGCCTGATTCTCCTGCTCACCAGCCTGTTCGCTCTGCTCACTGCCCAGGCCGGTGAAGTCGATCAGGCCGCCGCCATCTCTGCCTTGCAGCGCAGCGACAACCTGCTGATCGATGTGCGTAGCGCCGAAGAGTTCGCGGAGGGTGCACTGCCCGGCGCCATCCGTATCGGCCACGAAGATATCGCCGCCCAGATCGCCAGTGTCGCCCCGGATAAAGATCACCCCCTGGTGCTCTACTGCCGCAGCGGTCGCCGCTCTGCCCTCGCCCAGCAAAGCATGGAGGAAATGGGCTACCGCCAGGTGATCAATGCCGGCGCCTATGACGATCTGCGACCGCTGCTGGAGCATCGCGAATGAGAGCTGCCCTGTTGCTGACGTTGATCACCCTGAGCGGCGTGGCGCAGGCGGCCGAGTTCGAGGTGCAACTCAACGATGGCCGACGCGTCTGGAGCAGCAGCGAACTGCTCGAGCACCCGCAAGCGCGCGATATCGAGATCATCGATGACGTCAGCTACAAGCGCCCCATGCACTACCGCGCTGTGCCGATCAGTACGCTGCTGGAGGGTATCGAGCCCGGCGACCATCTCCAGGCCGTGGCGCTCGACGGTTTTGCCGCGGAACTGCCAGCCTCGATTCTGTTGGCCGAGGAAGGAGCAAAAGCCTGGCTGGCCATCGAAGATCCCGAGCATCCCTGGCCGCCGCTGGCGCAAAGCAAACCCAGCGCAGGACCTTTCTACCTGGTCTGGACCGATCCTTCTGCCAGCCATATCGGCCCCGAGCAGTGGCCCTTTCAGGTCGCCCGGATTCGTCAGCTGGCCGCTGTCGAACAGCGCTTCCCTGCCCTGCTCCCGGCGACGGATGCCAATGCTGAGGTGCAGGCCGGTTTCGCCGTCTACCAGAAGAACTGCATGGCCTGTCATCGCCTCAATGGCGCGGGTGATTCCGAGTTCGGCCCAGACCTGAATATTCCGCACAACCCGACCGAATATTTCACAGGCGATTTTCTACAGCGCTACATCCGCGACCCACAGAGCTTGCGGCGCTGGCCGCAGGGGCGTATGCCCGGCTTCAGCGAGCAGGTACTGCCACCTGCCGAACTGCAGCGCTTGATCGCCTACCTGCGGCACATGGCCCAGCGCAAGAGCAACGCGAGCCCGTAGAACGATTTGGGAAGGGTGCGCCGTGCGCACCGGGATTTTTGGCGGGGTAAACCGAGATGCGCATGGCGCACCCTACGAAAGGTCGTCAGTCTGGGGCGCGCGGCGCCCCTATGTCACGAGCGCCTATTGGCGCATCACTGCTGACGCACCTGCAGCAGTGGCGCCACCTGTACCTGCGCATGCATTTGCTCGCAACCGCCACCGCGGCGCATGCCACGTACCGGGCAGGCATCGAGGTAATCCAGGCCGACTGCCAGCTTCAGATGTCGCTCCGGGCGCGCCAGGCAGTTGGTTACGTCGAAGCTGTACCAGGCATCACCGACCCAGGCTTCGGCCCAGGCGTGGCTGGCCAGGTGCTCGGCATCGTCGGTATAGAGGTAGCCCGACACATAGCGCGCCGGCACGCCCAGGCTGCGCGCGCAGGCGAGGAAGGCATGAGTGTGATCCTGGCAGACGCCACGGCGGCTGGCGAAGGCCTCAGCGGCACTGGTGTCCACTTCGGTGGTGCCGGGCTGATAGGCAATGTGGGCGTTAAGCGCATGCATCAGGTCGATCAGGCCAGTGCGATCCACGCGCGCCTTGCTTTGCTGCGCGGCGAACTCACGAATGGCCTCATCGGCCTGAGTCAGGCGGGTGAAGCGCAAGAACGGCAGCGCTGACTGGCGCTCGTGCTCGGCCTCGCAGGTTTCGTCGATCTCCACCTGGCCGCGGGCGCCGATGACGATGGACTCGTGCGGCTCGTCCAGGGTCAGCACGTGCAGAATGTTGCCGTAGGGGTCGAGCTGAGCGTGCACCGGGCGCGGCAGATCAAGCTGCCAGCTGAGTACCTGCTGGCGCTCGCTGTCATGCGGGGTCAGGCGCAGGTACTGGATACTGGCGCGTACCTGGTCATCGTAGCGGTAGGTAGTGTCATGACTGATCGAGAGTCTCATGCGACCTCCAGGTAGGACGTATGAATGGTATTGCCCAGCTGGCGCACCAACAGGATGAAATCGGTAAGCCAGGCATGCAGGCCTTCGTCGAGCACTTCGTCGATGCTGGTATAGCGCAGTCGCGCATCCAGCTCGGCGGCCAGGCGCTGCGCCGGTCGACCGTTCTCCCCCGGTAGACCCGCGAGCATCAGGTTGAGTTCTTCCATACAGGCTCGTAGCGAGCGCGGCACGTCCGGACGCAGCAGCAGCAGTTCGGCGACCTTGCGCGTACGTGGTGAGCCTCGATAGCTCTCGGCAAAGGCCTCGAACGAGGACAACGCCCGCAGCAGTGCACTCCATTGGTAGTAGCTGCGCGCGGTGCGCTCCTCCAGCTCGTCGATCTCCTCGCCGAGCATTTCGTAGCGCGCATCGAGCAGGCGCAGGGTGTTGTCGGCGCGCTCGATGAAGGTGCCCAGGCGGATGAAGCGGTAGGCTTCACCGCGCATGATGGTGCCGAAGGTGGCACCACGGAACAGGTGCGAACGCTCCTTGACCCACTCGCAAAAGCGGCTGATGCCGTAGCGGCCAAGGCCCTGCTCGGCGATCCCGCGCATCTCCAGCCAGCTGGCGTTGATGTTCTCCCACATGTCGGCGGTAATTCGGCCGCGCACCGCATGGGCGTTGCTGCGCGCCGCCTGCAGGCAGCAGTAGATACTGCCCGGGTTGCTCGCGTCGAGGGCGAAGAAGTGCAGCATGCGCTCGGCGTGCAACGGGCCGTGGCGCTCCAGGTAGTCGTCCAGGGTACCGGTGATCAGCAGCGGCATGGCCAGTTCGTCGAGGCCATCGCCACGGCCGTCCTGCGGCATCAGCGACAGCGAATAGCTGACATCGAGCATACGCGCCAGATTTTCGGCACGTTCCAGGTAGCGCGACATCCAGTACAGATCGGAGGCAGTTCTCGAAAGCATGGTCAGTCCTCCACCACCCAGGTGTCCTTGGTCCCGCCGCCTTGCGACGAATTGACCACCAGCGAGCCTTCGCGCAGTGCCACGCGCGTCAGACCGCCAGGCACCAGGCGGGTTTCGCGACCGGTCAGAACGAACGGGCGCAGATCGATATGGCGTGGTGCGATGCCGCGCTCGACGAAGGTCGGGCAGGTCGACAAGCACAGCGTCGGCTGAGCGATGTAAGCCTCCGGCTTGGCGATCAGGCGCGCGCGGAAGTTCTCGATCTCGGCCTTGCTCGCCGCCGGGCCGACCAGCATGCCGTAGCCGCCGGAGCCCTGGGTTTCCTTGACCACCAGCTCGGACAGGTTGGCCAGCACGTGGGACAGTTCCTCCGGTTTGCGGCACTGCCAGGTCGGCACGTTCTTCAGGATCGGCTCCTCATCGAGGTAGAAGCGGATCATGTCGCCCACATAGGGGTAGACCGACTTGTCGTCGGCCACGCCGGTGCCGATGGCGTTGGCCAGCACCACGTTGCGCGAACGATAGGCCGACAACAGCCCAGCGACACCGAGCATCGAGTCGGGGTTGAAAGCCAATGGATCGAGGAAGGCGTCGTCAAGGCGGCGATAGATCACGTCCACCTGGCGCGCACCGGCAGTGGTGCGCATGTAGACCTTGTCGTCGCGCACGAACAGGTCAGCACCCTCCACCAGCTCCACGCCCATTTCGCGGGCGAGGAAGGCATGCTCGAAGTAGGCACTGTTGAAGCGCCCTGGCGTCAGCACCACCACCGTGGGGTTGTCCAGCGGGCTGGAACTCTTCAATGCATCGAGCAGCAGGTTCGGGTAGTGATCCACCGGCGCCACGCGTTGCGCGGCGAACAGCTCGGGGAACAGGCGCATCATCATCTTGCGGTCTTCGAGCATGTAGCTCACACCGCTTGGCGTGCGCAGGTTGTCTTCCAGCACGTAGTAGCTGCCGTCGCCGTCACGCACCAGGTCGACCCCGGCGATGTGTGCGTAGATGTCGCGATGCAGGTCAAGGCCCTGCATCGCCATCTGATAACCCTCGTTGGCCAGCACCTGCTCGGCCGGGATGATCCCCGCCTTGATGATGCGCTGGTCGTGGTAGAGGTCGGCGAGGAACAGGTTGAGTGCCTGCACACGCTGGATGCAGCCGCGTTCGACGATACGCCATTCGCTGGCGGGGATGGCGCGGGGAATGATGTCGAAGGGGATCAGCCGCTCGGTGCCCTGATCATCTCCGTAGAGGGTGAAGGTGATACCGGCGCGGTGGAACAATAGGTCGGCTTCTCGTCGGCGCTGAGCCAGCAGATCGTCCGGCGTCTCTGCCAACCAGCGGGCAAATTCGCGGTAATGCGGGCGGACAGCGCCGCTCGCGTCGTACATCTCGTCATAAAAGGTGCGGGCCATGCCGTACTCCTTGTCACCCGGACTTGCAGCATCCTCTGCAAGGCCCGAGCCAGCACAATTAATCCTTTAAAATCAAAAACCTACCTATCAACCAAAAACATTGCGCACCATTACAGTGCAATGCGATGTTTCCGTCATGACGTACCGCCCCATTGCGTGGCACAGCGTGCCGTGCAGGGCAGCCATCCGCTTACCCATGCAGGTAAAAAGCCTGCAATGCCCGCACTGAAACGGGCCCGGACACTCAGCTGTCACATTGCGTGACCAGGCGGTCAAGCGCAACCGCTTTTACAGCGGCCGTGCGAGGAAAAAGTGTCCGAATACGAGCACGCGGCCGAGCTCGGATCAGTGTTTCATGCGCCCAAGAAACGCCACGATCTGTGCCGCTGCAGTGGCGAGGTGCTGCTCATGGCTGAAGCCGGACGCCTTCAACGGCTTGAGGTCATGGTCGGCAGCCTGCAGCCAGTGCAGCTCGATGGCCGCTGACAGCTCATAGCCGGCAACCGCCTCGCGATTGCCCAGTGCGTCGCGTTCGCCCTGGATGATCAGCGTTGGCGTGCGCAGTTCGGCGAGATGGGCGACGCGCGGCTTCTCGGGCTTGCCGCCGGCATAGAAGGGATAGCCGAGGCAAACCAGAGAGGAAACCTCCAACTCGTCAGCCAGCAAGCTGGCCATGCGCCCGCCCATGGACTTGCCGCCGATGGCTACGGGCCCTGTGACCCGATGGCGCACCTGTGCATGCACATCACGCCATTGCTGCAGCAGTTGCGCCTGCGGATTGGGCGGTCGTTTACGTCCGTCCACCCGCCGCTGCGCCATGTAGGCGAACTCGAAGCGCACCACGCGCACGCCCCGCGCTGCCAGGCCCTGCGCCATGTGCTGCATGAAGGGGCTATCCATCGGCGCACCCGCACCATGGGCCAGGATCAGCGTACTGAACGCCACCTGCGGCGGTTCGTCCCAGATGCAGGGCAGTTCCTGCTCACATTGACCGGCGTCAATAAACCCCAATGGCCCTTTGCTCATGCTTGCCTCGCGTCGATATCCGTGGTGTTCGTGGCCTGCTCATGCCTGGGGGTGCCACGGATATCGGCCGCTCTGCCATAACCGTGGATGGAAGCCCAGACATGAACACAACAACCCGTTCCGCCTACAACTACAGGGTGGTTCGCCAGTTCGCCATTATGACGGTGGTTTGGGGCATCGTCGGCATGGGACTCGGCGTATTCATCGCTGCCCAGCTGGCCTGGCCCGAACTGAACTTCAACCTGCCGTGGACCAGCTTCGGCCGTCTGCGCCCGCTGCATACCAATGCGGTGATCTTCGCTTTCGGTGGCTGCGCCCTGTTCGCCACCAGTTACTACGCGGTGCAACGCACCAGTCAGACCACGCTGTTCGCTCCGAAGCTGGCGGCCTTCACCTTCTGGGGTTGGCAACTGGTGATCGTACTCGCAGCCATCAGCCTGCCACTGGGCTGGACCAGCTCCAAGGAATACGCCGAACTGGAATGGCCGATCGATATCCTGATCACCATCGTCTGGGTGTCCTATGCCATCGTCTTCTTCGGCACGGTGATGCAGCGCAAGGTCAGCCACATATACGTGGGTAACTGGTTCTTCGGCGGGTTCATCCTCACCGTGGCCATCCTGCACGTGGTCAACAACCTGGAGATTCCGGTCACCCTGACCAAGTCCTACTCGCTGTATGCCGGCGCCACCGATGCGATGATCCAGTGGTGGTACGGCCATAACGCCGTGGGCTTCTTCCTCACCGCCGGCTTCCTGGGGATGATGTATTACTTCGTGCCCAAGCAGGCCGGTCGCCCGGTCTACTCCTACCGCCTCTCCATCGTCCACTTCTGGGCGCTGATCGCGGTCTACATCTGGGCCGGCCCGCACCACCTGCATTACACCGCGTTGCCGGACTGGGCACAGAGCCTGGGCATGGTGATGTCGCTGATCCTCCTGGCCCCGAGCTGGGGCGGCATGATCAACGGCATGATGACCCTCTCCGGTGCCTGGCACAAACTGCGTACCGACCCGATCCTGCGCTTTCTGGTGGTGTCCCTGGCCTTCTACGGCATGTCGACCTTCGAAGGTCCGATGATGGCCATCAAGACCGTCAACGCCCTGTCCCACTACACCGACTGGACCATCGGCCACGTTCATGCCGGCGCCCTCGGCTGGGTCGCCATGGTGTCCATCGGCTCGCTGTATCACCTGATTCCGAAGGTGTTCGGTCGTGAGCAGATGCACAGCATCGGCCTGATCAACGGCCACTTCTGGCTGGCCACCATCGGTACCGTGCTCTACATCGCCTCGATGTGGGTCAACGGCATCACCCAGGGCCTGATGTGGCGCGCAGTCAACGAAGACGGCACCCTCACCTACTCCTTCGTCGAAGCGCTGGAAGCCAGCCATGTCGGCTTCGTGGTGCGGGTGATCGGCGGCGCCATCTTCTTCGCCGGCATGCTGCTGATGGCCTGGAACGTCTGGCTGACCGTACGCAGCGCGAAATCCACCGAGATGGAAGCCGCTGCGCAGTTCTCGGTAGAAGGAGCCCACTGATGAAACACGAGATTCTCGAGAAGAACATCGGCCTGATGGCCCTGGTGATGATCCTCGCGGTCAGCATCGGCGGTCTGACGCAGATCGTCCCGCTGTTCTTCCAGGACGTCACCAACGAGCCGGTGGATGGCCTCAAGCCCTACAACGCGCTGCAACTGGAAGGCCGCGACATCTACATCCGCGAAGGCTGCGTCGGCTGCCACTCGCAGATGATCCGCCCGTTCCGTGCCGAGACCGAGCGCTACGGCCACTACTCCGTCGCCGGCGAAAGCGTCTGGGATCACCCCTTCCTGTGGGGTTCCAAGCGTACCGGCCCGGACCTGGCTCGCGTCGGCGGTCGCTACTCGGACGAGTGGCATCGCGCTCACCTGTACAATCCGCGCAACGTCGTGCCGGAGTCGATCATGCCCGCCTACCCCTGGTTGGTGGAGCACGCCCTCGACGGCAAGGACACCGCCAAGAAGATGAGCGCACTGCGCACATTGGGCGTGCCCTACAGCGACGACGATATCGCCGGGGCCAGCGACGCGGTCAAGGGCAAGAGCGAGATGGATGCTCTGGTCGCCTACCTGCAGGTGCTTGGCACCGCCGTGAAGAACAAGAGGTGAGTGCCATGTTCGAGCTTATCGATATCGGCACCCTGCGCGGCATAGGCACCGCGCTGGTCCTGATCGCCTTCACCGCCGTCACCCTCTGGGCCTACAGCGGCAAACGCCGCGACGCTTTCGCCGAAGCCGCCAACCTGCCCTTCGCCGATGAGCCCAAGCCCGCCGTTTCGAGGACCCAAGCATGACCACCTTCTGGAGTTGGTACATCACCCTGCTGACCCTCGGCACCATGGTCGCCCTGTTCTGGCTGATCTTCGCCACTCGCAAGAGCGAGGTGCACAAGAGCCCGACCGAACAGACCATGGGCCATGCCTTCGATGGCATCGAGGAATATGACAACCCACTGCCGAAGTGGTGGTTCATGCTGTTCCTCGGCACCCTGGTGTTCTCCGTGGGCTACCTGCTGCTGTATCCCGGCCTGGGCAACTTCAAGGGCCTGCTGCCGGGCTATGAGGACGGTTGGACCCAGGTCAACCAGTGGCAGCGCGAGATGAACCGTGCCGATGAGCAATACGGGCCGATCTTCGCCAAATATGCCGCCATGCCCATCGAAGAAGTGGCCAAGGACGAGCGCGCGTTGAAAATGGGCGGTCGCCTGTTCGCCTCCAACTGCGCGGTTTGCCACGGCTCCGATGCCAAGGGCAGTTACGGCTTCCCCAACCTGGCCGACAGCAGTTGGCGCTGGGGCGGCGAGCCGGAAACCATCAAGACCACCATCATGCATGGCCGTATGGGCATGATGCCGGCACAGGGCCCGGTGATCGGCGAAGATGGCGTACGCAACGTCGCTGCCTACGTCCTCACCGAACTCGGTGGCCGTGAACTGCCAGACGACGCCCAGGCCGACGTCGCCGCCGGCAAGCAGATCTTCGCCACGGTCTGCTCCGCCTGCCACACCCCGGCCGGCACCGGCATGCCGGCGATGGGCGCACCGAACCTGACTCAACCCAGCGCGTTCATCTACGGCAGCAGCTTCGCCCAACTGCAGCAGACGATTCGCTACGGACGCAGTGGCAACATGCCAGCTCAGGGCGACTTCCTCGGCAATGACAAGGCCCACCTGCTGGCCGCCTATGTGCTCAAGCTGAGCCAGGGCGAAAACAAGTAACCTCCCCCTACATTACCGGCGACCGAACCGCGGTCGCCGGCCTCTCCTCACACCTGTGCGACTCAGTGTCGCACCCGCCGACCAATAGCCCTGCAATTTCCTTGATCTGGGCTAAGCTGGCTTTCAGTCGCCATCTGTCACAACTCCAAGGCGATCCTTTCTTAGCGCTGCGCAAACTTACTGCGCCGAAAGCTCGCAGAGCGTTTTCGGGTTCCTCTCGCAAGGCCCGTTAAAGCCTCTGGAACCCAGTTCGTGTCGGCATGCTGCGTTGCAATGGCTACCTGCTTTCTCCATACTTGCCGCCGATTTTTGCCCCATAAAAATCCATTAACCGTGGAACCCCTAGCATGAGCACAGCAATCAGTCAGACTGCTTATAACTATAAGGTGGTCCGCCAGTTCGCCATTATGACGGTGATCTGGGGGGTCATTGGGATGGGTCTAGGCGTGTTCATCGCCGCACAACTCGTGTGGCCGGAACTCAACCTTGGCCTGCCGTGGACCAGCTTCGGCCGTCTGCGCCCGCTTCATACCAACGCGGTGATCTTCGCCTTCGGCGGATGCGCACTGTTCGCGACCTCGTACTACGTGGTCCAGCGCACCTGCCAAACGCGCCTGATTTCCGACGGTCTGGCTGCCTTCACCTTCTGGGGCTGGCAAGCGGTCATCGTGCTCGCGGTGATCACCCTGCCGATGGGCTACACCAGCACCAAAGAATACGCCGAGCTTGAGTGGCCGATCGATATCCTCCTGGGCATCGTCTGGATCATCTATGCCGTGGTGTTCTTCGGCACGGTCGCCAAGCGCAAGACCAAGCACATCTATGTGGGCAACTGGTTCTTTGGTGCGTTCATCCTCGTGACCGCCATGCTGCACATCGTCAACAGCGCCGCCATGCCGGTGAGTCTGTTCAAGTCGTACTCGGCTTATGCCGGCGCGACCGACGCGATGATCCAGTGGTGGTACGGCCACAACGCCGTGGGCTTCTTCCTGACCACCGGCTTCCTGGGGATGATGTACTACTTCGTACCCAAGCAGGCCGAGCGTCCAATCTACTCGTATCGCCTGTCCATCGTGCACTTCTGGGCGCTGATCACCCTGTACATCTGGGCCGGTCCGCACCACCTGCACTACACCGCCCTGCCTGACTGGGCTCAGTCCCTGGGCATGGCCATGTCGGTCATCCTGCTGGCTCCGAGTTGGGGCGGCATGATCAACGGCATGATGAGCCTGTCCGGTGCCTGGCACAAACTGCGCACTGACCCGATCCTGCGTTTCTTGGTGGTATCGCTGGCGTTCTACGGCATGTCGACCTTCGAAGGTCCGATGATGGCGATCAAGACCGTCAACGCCCTGTCCCACTACACCGACTGGACCATCGGCCACGTTCATGCCGGCGCCCTCGGCTGGGTAGCGATGATCTCCATCGGCTCGCTGTATCACCTGATTCCGAAGGTGTTCGGCCGCGAGCAGATGCACAGCATCGGCCTGATCAACACCCACTTCTGGCTGGCTACCATCGGTACCGTGCTGTACATCGCCTCGATGTGGGTCAATGGCATCACCCAGGGCCTGATGTGGCGCGCAGTCAACGAAGACGGCACCCTCACCTACTCCTTCGTCGAAGCGCTGGAAGCAAGTCATCCCGGCTTTGTCGTACGCATGATCGGCGGTGCCTTCTTCGTAACCGGCATGCTGCTGATGGCCTACAACACCTTCCGCACCGTGCGCGCCGCCAAACCGGCCGAATACGAAGCGGCTGCGCAGATTCCCGCCGGAGTAGCTCACTGATGAAACACGAAATCATCGAGAAGAATATCGGCCTGATGGCGCTGCTGATGGTGATTGCCGTCAGCATCGGCGGCCTGACACAGATCGTCCCGCTGTTCTTCCAGGACGTCACCAACGAACCGGTAGAAGGCCTAAAGCCTTATACAGCGCTGCAACTGGAAGGCCGCGACATCTACATCCGTGAGGGCTGCGTCGGCTGCCACACACAGATGATTCGCCCATTTCGCGCTGAAACCGAGCGCTACGGCCACTACTCGGTAGCCGGCGAGAGCGTCTGGGATCATCCCTTTCTGTGGGGCTCCAACCGTCGCGGCCCAGATCTGGCTCGTGTAGGCGGTCGTTACTCGGACGAGTGGCATCGCGCCCACCTGTACAACCCACGCAACGTAGTGCCTGAGTCGAAGATGCCCGCCTACCCATGGCTGGTGGAGAACAAGCTCGACGGTCGCGACACCGCCAAGAAGATGGAAGTCATGCGGGGCTTCGGCATCCCGTACACCGACGAAGATGTCGCCGGTGCCCGTGACGCAGTGAAAGGCAAGACCGAAATGGACGCGCTGATCGCGTACATGCAGGCTCTCGGCACTTCCATCAAGAACAAACGGTAAGACGCTATGGACATCGGGATGATTCGTGGCATCGGCACGGCGGTGGTGTTCATCGCCTTCATCGGCGTGGTGCTCTGGGCTTACAGCAGCAAGCGCAAGTCCAGCTTCGACGAAGCTGCCAACCTGCCCTTCGCCGACGATCCCAAGCCCGATTCCAAGCGCGATCAGGACTCTTCCAGGAGCAATAACCAATGACCACGTTCTGGAGTTGGTACGTAACCATTCTGTCTCTGGGCACCATCTTCGCCCTGACCTGGCTGATCTTCGGCACCCGCAAGGGCCAGCGCCAGGAGACTACCGAGGAAACCGTCGGGCACAGCTTCGACGGCATCGAGGAGTATGACAACCCGCTGCCGAAGTGGTGGTTCATGCTGTTCGTCGCCACCATCATCTTCGCCCTCGGTTACCTCGCCCTGTACCCGGGGCTGGGCAACTTCAAAGGCCTGCTGCCTGGCTACGACTACGTCGACAACGAAAAGCAGACGCCTTTTGCTGCTGGCGTACAAATCGCTGACGGCTCCATGCGTCACGCTGGCTGGACCGGCGTACACCAGTGGGAAAAGGAAATGGCGCGCGCCGATGAGCAGTACGGCCCGCTGTTCGCCAAATACGCCGCCATGCCGATCGAGGAAGTGGCCAAGGACGAGCAAGCCCTGAAAATGGGTGGTCGTCTGTTCGCCTCCAACTGCTCGGTCTGCCACGGCTCCGATGCCAAAGGCAGCTACGGCTTCCCCAACCTGACCGACAACGAGTGGCGCTGGGGCGGCGAGCCGGAAACCATCAAGACCACCATTCTCAAGGGTCGTGAAGGCGCCATGCCGGCTCAAGGTCCGGCCATCGGCGAAGACGGCGTGCGCAACGTTGCCGCCTACGTCCTGACTCAACTGGCCGGTCGTGAGCTGCCAGAAGGCGTGGAAGCCGATATCGAAGCAGGTCAGAAGGTCTTCGCCGGTACCTGTTTCGCCTGCCACGGTGCTGACGGCAAGGGTACCGCGGCGATGGGTGCACCGAACCTGACCAACCCGGCAGCGTTCATCTACGGCAGCAGCTACGCACAACTGCAGCAGAGCATCCGTTACGGTCGTCACGGCAAGATGCCGGCCCAGGAAGAATTCCTCGGCAACGACAAGGTGCACCTGCTGGCTGCCTATGTGTACAGCCTGTCGCACAAGGCCGAAGAGCAGTAAGCGCAAAGCGACTCTTTTGACAAGGGTCAATGAACGCCCGGGTCGCGACTGCTGGTCGCACCCGGGCGTTGTCTTTCAGGCGTACCATATAGTCATCGTGAACTGACCCTGACCGGCACGCATCGGCCCGGGCTGCCAACCAACCGCCGTGGTATGCACTGATGAGCGAACAGATTCCCGTCCAGGACGTCACCCCTCCTCCCGCCAAGAATGCCAGCGTCGATCTCTACGCCAGCCGCGAGAAGATCTACACCCGCGCGTTCACCGGCCTGTTTCGCAACCTGCGAGTCGCTGGCGGCGCCCTCCTTTTCATTCTCTTCTTCGGCACGGTGTGGCTGAGCTGGAACGGCCGCCAGGCGGTCTGGTGGAACCTCCCCGAACGCAAGTTCCACATTTTCAGCGCCACTTACTGGCCGCAGGACTTCATGCTGCTGTCCTGGCTACTGATCATCTGCGCCTTCGGCCTGTTCTTCATCACCGTGTTCGCCGGCCGTGTCTGGTGCGGCTACACCTGCCCGCAAAGCGTGTTCACCTGGGTATTCATGTGGGCGGAAAAAATCACCGAAGGTGACCGCAACCAGCGCATGAAGCTCGACAAGCAGCCCATGAGCGGCAAGAAATTCGGGCGGAAGCTGGCCAAGCATGGCATCTGGGTGGGCGTGTCACTGCTGACCGCGATCACCTTCGTTGGCTACTTCACGCCGATCCGTGACCTGGTGATCGAGATTTTTACCGGTGAAGCCAGCGGCTGGGCCTATTTCTGGATCGGTTTCTTCACCCTCGCCACCTACGGCAACGCCGGCTACCTGCGTGAGCAGGTATGCATCTACATGTGCCCCTATGCGCGCTTCCAGAGCGTGATGTTCGACCAGGACACCCTGATCGTCTCCTACGATCCGCGCCGCGGCGAATCGCGCGGGCCGCGCAAGAAGGACGCCGACTACAAGGCGCAGGGCCTGGGCGACTGCATCGACTGCAAGATGTGCGTGCAGGTCTGCCCCACTGGCATCGACATCCGTGATGGCCTGCAGATCGAGTGCATCGGCTGCGCCGCGTGTATCGACGCCTGCGACGACATCATGGACAAGATGAACTACCCCAAAGGGCTGATCAGCTACACCACTGAACACAACCTGTCTGGCCGCCAGACCCACCTGCTGCGCCCGCGCCTGATCGGGTACGCTGTCGCGCTGGTCGCCATGATCGGCCTATTCGCCTGGGCCGTGGCCAATCGCCCGCTGGTGGAGCTGGACGTGCTCAAGGACCGCGTACTGTTCCGCGAGAACGAGCGCGGCCACATCGAGAACGTCTACACCCTGAAGATCATGAACAAGTCGCAACGCGACATGACCTACGTGATCAGCGCCGACGGCCTCGATGGTCTGGTCTACGAAGGCAAGCGCGAAGTGCGTGCCCTGGCGGGCGAGGTGTATTCCTTCCCGGTAGAGCTGTCCATCGCACCGGAGAAGCTGCCGTCGAGCGCCAACAACATCGTCTTCCACGTACAATCCGCGGATGACTCCAGTATCAAGAACGACGCCGACAGCCGCTTCATCGGCCCAAGCGTCCGCTGACAACGGAAAACGCATGACCGAGCAAACCCAATCGCCCGTCAAACCCTGGTACAAGCAGTTCTGGCCCTGGTTCATCCTGTTCCTGCTGGGCTACTCCGTGGTCCAGGGCCTGACCCTGCTGACCATCGCCACTAAGAACCCGCCAGGGCTGATCTCCGACGACTACTACGACGTCGGCAAGGGCATCAACCAGTCGCTGGAACGCGAAAAGCTGGCCGAGCGTTTGCAACTGCATGGCGAGCTGGTACTGGACAACACCACCGGTGTCGCCACCCTGTCGCTGGAAGGCAACAGCAGACCGCAGCAGATCGTCCTCAATCTGATCTCGCCAACCCAGCCGGAGCGCGACCGCCGCGTGATCCTGCAGCCCAATGCCGATGGCCAGTACCATGGGCAGATGGTTGATCAAGTCAGTGGGCGTCGCTTCGTCGAACTGCTCGGCCAGGAAGGCAGCCAGAACTGGCGCCTGTTCGAGGAAGAGAACATCACCGATGGCCAGACCATCATAATCGGTGACAACCCCTCCTACTGATCCCGCCAATGCCCGCCACGACTCCCTGCTACCACTGTGGCCTGCCGGTTCCTGCCGGCAGCCAGTTCCGCGCCGACGTGCTCGGCCAGACTCGCGAGATGTGCTGCCCCGGCTGCCAGGCCGTGGCCGAAGCCATCGTCGCCGGCGGTCTTGAGCACTACTACAGCCATCGCAGCGAAAACGCCGCCAATCCTCAGGCGCTGCCCGCCGCGCTGCCTGACGAACTGGCGCTGTACGACCGCAGTGATGTGCAGCAGCCCTTCGTCCAGCACGAAGGCGAGCTGAGTGAAACCCAGTTGCTGATCGAGGGCATCAGCTGCGCCGCCTGCGGCTGGCTGATCGAGAAGCACCTGCGCGGCGTGCCGGGCGTGGCCGAAGCGCACCTGAACCTGTCCAACCACCGCCTGCAGGTGCGCTGGCAGGACAGCCAGATCCCCCTGAGCAAGCTGCTCGCCGAATTGCGCCGCATCGGCTATGCCGCGCACCCCTGGCGGGCAGACGAGGCCGCTGAACGCCTGGCTGCGGAAAACCGCCGACGCATGCGCGAGCTGGGCGTGGCCGGGCTGCTGTGGATGCAGGTGATGATGGCGACCATGGCCACCTGGCCGGAATTCAACATCGACCTGTCGCCGGAGCTGGACAAGATCCTGCGCTGGACCAGCCTGTTCCTCACCACACCCATCGTCTTCTACTGCTGCGGTCAGTTCTTCCGCGGCGCCCTGCGCGACCTGCGCACCCGTCACCTGACCATGGACGTCTCTGTCTCGCTGGCCATCGGCGGCGCCTACGTGGCCGGCATCTGGTCGACCATCACCGGCCAGGGCGAACTGTATTTCGACGCCGTGGGCATGTTCGCACTGTTCCTGCTCGCCGGACGCTATCTGGAGCGCCGTGCGCGAGAACGCACGGCCGCCGCTACGGCGCAACTGGTGAAGCTGCTGCCGGCTTCCTGCCTGCGCCTGGACGACAGCGGCCAGAGCCAGCGCATCCTGCTCAGCGAATTGCGTGAAGGCGAGCAGGTGCTGGTGCAACCCGGCTCGCTGATTCCCGCCGACGGCCGCATCCGCGCGGGTCAATCCAGTGTCGACGAATCACTGCTGACCGGCGAATACCTGCCGCTGCCACGCGGTATTGGCGACAGCGTCACCGCCGGCACCCTGAACGTCGAAGGCCCACTGACCGTCGAGGTGCAGGCACTCGGAGATGCCACGCGCCTGTCGGCCATCGTGCGCCTGCTGGAACGTGCGCAAAGCGAGAAACCACGCCTGGCGGAAATCGCCGACCGCGTCTCGCAATGGTTCCTGCTGTTCATCCTGGTGGCGGCCGCCGTGGTCGGCTTCGCCTGGTGGGAAATCGATTCCAGCCGTGCCTTCTGGGTCGTGCTCGCCCTGCTCGTAGCCACCTGCCCCTGCGCCTTGGCCTTGGCCACCCCGACGGCCCTGACCACGGCCACCGGCACCCTGCACAAACTGGGCATGCTGCTGACCCGCGGCCACGTCCTCGAAGGCCTCAACCAGATCGACACCCTGGTGCTGGACAAGACCGGCACGCTTACCGAAGGCCGCCTGACACTCAAAGCCATCCACCCGCTGCGCGACCTCGACGAAGGCGATTGCCTGGCGCTGGCAGCGGCACTGGAAAACCGTTCGGAACACCCTATCGCCCGCGCCTTCAGCCAGGCGCCACGCGCGGCGGAATCTGTCGACAGCCACCCAGGCCAGGGCCTGCAGGGCAGCGTCGACGGTCGCCTGCTACGCATTGGTGAGGCCAGCTTCGTCTGCGCCCTCAGTGGCCAGGCCGTACCCGCGATTGCCAGCGAGCACGGGCAATGGCTGCTGCTAGGCAACGAACAGGGCCCACTGGCCTGGTTCGTTCTTGATGACCGCCTGCGTGAAGACGCCCCCGCG
The DNA here is from genome assembly GCF_007049795.1 of Ectopseudomonas mendocina. Lineage (GTDB taxonomy): Bacteria > Pseudomonadota > Gammaproteobacteria > Pseudomonadales > Pseudomonadaceae > Aquipseudomonas > Aquipseudomonas mendocina_D. The sequence goes on along the minus strand of NZ_SCFY01000013.1, from coordinate 116,854 downwards.
CTGATCGCCGCCGCCCGCGCCCGCGGCTGGCATATTCACCTGCTCTCCGGCGACAGCTCGCCGATGGTGGGCGAAGTCGCCCGCCAACTGGGCATCGAAGACGCTCGGGGCGGCCTGACCCCAGATGCCAAGCTGGCAGTGCTCAAGCAGTTGCACAGCGAAGGGCGGCGCGTGCTGATGCTCGGCGATGGCGTCAACGACGTACCGGTGCTGGCCGCTGCCGATATCAGCGTGGCCATGGGCTCGGCCTCCGATCTGGCGAAAACCAGCGCCGACGCCGTGCTGCTGTCGAACCGCCTGAGCAGCCTGGTCGACGGCCTGAAGCTGGCCAAACGCACGCGCCGCATCATCATCGAAAACCTGGCCTGGGCGACGCTGTACAATGGCTTGGTACTGCCCTTCGCCGCCCTGGGCTGGATCACACCGATCTGGGCGGCCGTGGGCATGTCCCTCAGCTCGCTGCTGGTAGTGCTCAATGCCTTGCGCCTGAGCCGAACCCCGAATACGTAGGAGCGAGCTCTGCTCGCAAGGAAGCGGTTCGCGAGCAGTGCTCGCTCCTACTTAGATGCCCCCTGGAGACCGCATGTCCGCCCTCTACATCCTGATCCCTGTCGCCATCGGCCTGGTCGGCTTCGCCATCTGGCTGTTCTTCTGGGCGGTGGACAGCGGTCAGTACGACGATCTCGATGGCCCAGCGCACAGCATTCTGTTCGACGACGAAGATCCGCTGCACAAGGCGGGCGTCGAGCAGGCCGCGGACCACAACAAGCCGGGCAAACCTGATGCTTGAGCTGGCACCGCTGCTGGTGTCGGCGCTGATCCTTGGCCTGCTCGGCGGCGGCCATTGCCTCGGTATGTGCGGCGGCCTGATGGGCGCACTGACGCTGGCGATTCCCCCCGAGCAACGCGGCAGGCGTCTACAGCTGCTGCTGGCTTACAACCTCGGGCGCATTCTCAGCTACAGCCTTGCAGGCTTGCTCCTGGGCCTGGCCGGCTGGGCCATTGCCGGCAGCAAAGCCGAAGTGGCGATGCGCACGCTGGCTGCCTTGCTGCTGATTGCCATGGGCCTTTATCTGGCCGGCTGGTGGAGCGAGCTGACGCGTATCGAAGCACTGGGCCGTGGCCTGTGGCGGCGTATCCAGCCGCTGACGCGACGCGTCATGCCCGTCAGCAGCCTGCCGCGCGCCCTGATTCTCGGCGGTTTATGGGGCTGGCTGCCGTGCGGGCTGGTCTACAGCACCCTGCTTTGGGCGTCGAGCCAGGGTAATGCACTGAACAGCGCGCTGCTGATGCTGGCCTTCGGCCTGGGCACCTGTCCGGTACTGCTGGCTACCGGCCTGGCTGCCGAACGCATCACCGCTCTGCTACGCAAGCGTGGCGTGCGCATGGCCGGCGGCCTGCTGGTCATCCTGTTCGGTATCTGGACCCTGCCCGGCCCTCACCAACACTGGCTGATGGGGCACTGACCTATAACCGGATTACATCCGCACTACGCCGCGACAACACCTGCGGTGCTCGACGCGCCCTTGATTCAGGTCAAGGCCGCCCTCTACGCGCATCCCTAGACTGGCCACACAGCCTGTCCAGGATTATTTCCCATGCTCGAAACCATCCAGTGGGATGCCGACCTGATCCGCCGCTACGATCTCGCCGGCCCGCGCTACACCTCCTACCCGACCGCAGTGCAGTTTCACGACGACATCGGCCCGTTCGATCTGCTGCATGCGCTACGCGACAGTCGCAAGGCCGGGCGTCCGCTGTCGCTGTACGTGCACATCCCGTTCTGCGCGCACATCTGCTACTACTGTGCCTGTAACAAGGTGATCACCAAGGATCGTGGCCGCGCCTTGCCCTATCTGGAAAAGCTCGAGCGGGAAATCGAGATCATCAGTCGCTACATCGATCGCAACCAGCCAATCGAGCAACTGCATTTCGGTGGCGGCACGCCAACCTTCCTCAGCCATGACGAGCTGCGCCGCCTGATGCAGCACCTGCGCCAGCACTTCAACCTGCTAGATGATGACTCCGGTGATTACAGCATCGAGATCGACCCACGCGAAGCGGACTGGTCGACCATGGGCCTGCTGCGTGAGCTGGGTTTCAATCGCGTCAGCCTCGGCGTACAAGACCTCGACCCCGAGGTGCAACGCGCGGTCAACCGTCTGCAGACCCTGGAAGAGACCCGTGCCATTGTCGAGGCGGCCCGCACCCTGCAGTTCCGCTCGGTGAACATTGACCTGATCTACGGCCTGCCCAAACAGACCCCAGAGCGCTTCGCGCGCACCGTGGCCGAGGTCATCGCCCTGCAACCGGATCGCCTGTCACTGTTCAACTATGCGCACCTGCCGGAACGCTTCATGCCGCAACGGCGCATCAACAACGATGACCTTCCCAGTCCGGGCGACAAACTGGCCATGCTGCAGGCCAGCATCGAGCAGCTGACGCGCGCCGGGTATCGCTACATCGGCATGGACCACTTCGCCCTGCCCGATGACGAACTGGCCATCGCCCAGGAAGAAGGCACGCTGCAACGCAACTTCCAGGGCTATACCACCCATGGCCACTGCGACCTGATCGGCCTGGGCGTATCCGCCATCAGCCAGATCGGCGATCTGTACAGCCAGAACGACAGCGATATCGCCAGTTATCAGCAGTCCCTGGGCAACGGCCAATTGGCGACGCGCCGCGGCTTGCACTGCAATGCCGACGACCGCCTGCGTCGCGCCGTGATTCAGCAGCTGATCTGCCATTTCCAACTGCGCTTCGCCGACATCGAGCAAACGCGTGGCGTGGTGTTCCGTGATTATTTCTGCGCCCTGTGGCCCGAGTTGGAGCAACTCGCGGCTGACGGCCTGATCAGCCTCGACGCTCAGGGTATTGAAGTGCGCCCGGCCGGGCGCCTACTGGTGCGTTCGCTGTGTATGCTGTTCGATCGCTATCTCAACGATCAGGTGCGCCAGCGCTTCTCGCGGGTGATCTGAGCCGGGCAAGCGCCCGCTCCGTTACGGGCGCTTCTCAACTCATCGCCAGCAGGCTCGCAGCCTGCATCTGCTCGCTGGAAAGGCCATTGTCACGCATCAACTTGATCAGCTGGGCGTTGGCCGAAGTCAGCGCACTGTTGAGCGAGGCCAGCTCGGTCTGCAGCCCTTCCAACTGCTGACGCTTGCCCTCGGCGTCAAGCCTCTGGTCGCTCATGACGGCCTCGATCTGCGCCTGTTTCTCGACGATCTGTGCACGCAGTTCGCGGATCATCTTGAGCAGATCCCTGATCGCCTGAGGCAGGTCGCTATCGTCGATATCTTGATGCTTCTCAGACCTGGTCGACATGCCCTTGCCCAGCTCGGACAGGCTAACGCGCAATCCTTCGCGACTCTCCTGCGCAGTTCGTTCAGCCGTGCTGAACTGTCGTTGAACACCCTGAGCCAGATTGTTCAGTGAACCCAGCGAAGCGATGCGCATTACCCTGCTCCCTGCCTTGATCTATCATCTCAGGGTCACATCGGCAGACTAGGATCAAACTTGAGCAAGCAGTCAGGCTTGCATGGCTGGTCGCAAACCCGCCCCTGCTGTACCCTAAGCGCCATTGCGTATCTATCAGGAAGCTGAACGATGTCCGAGAGCATCAAGCTGCGTACGCAGCACCAAGCCCATTGCAAGGATTGCAGCCTGGCCAGCTTGTGCCTGCCGCTCTCGCTGAACATGGAAGATATGGACGCCCTCGATGACATCGTCAAGCGTGGTCGACCGCTGAAAAAAGGCGAATTCCTGTTCCGTCAGGGTGATTCCTTCGGCTCCGTATTCGCCGTGCGTTCCGGCGCGCTGAAAACCTTCAGCCTGAGCGATGGCGGCGAAGAGCAGATAACCGGCTTCCACCTGCCCAGCGAGCTGGTCGGCCTGTCCGGGGTCGATGGCGAGCGCTACCCGGTCTCCGCGCAGGCACTGGAAACCACCTCGGTCTGCGAGATTCCCTTCGAGCGCCTCGATGACCTGGCCCTGCAATTGCCACAGCTGCGCCGCCAACTGATGCGTATCATGAGCCGCGAGATCCGCGACGATCAGCAGATGATGCTGTTGCTGTCGAAGAAGACTGCCGACGAGCGCATCGCCACCTTCCTGGTCAACCTCTCTGCCCGCTTCCGGGCGCGTGGCTTCTCGGCCAATCAGTTCCGCCTGGCCATGTCGCGCAACGAAATTGGTAACTATTTGGGCCTTGCGGTGGAAACAGTCTCTCGCGTATTTACCCGCTTCCAACAGAACAAGCTGCTCGAAGCCGAAGGCAAGGAAGTACATATTCTCGACCCGATCGAACTGTGTGCTCTGGCCGGCGGTAATCTCGACGTTTGAGTTCGCACGAGTTCGCGGGCTCAACGCATTAGGACCCCACGATGATCTTTGACGAATTCAGCATCAAGACCTTGATCCGCCCGGTACCGGACTTCCCCAAGCCGGGCGTCATTTTTCGCGACATCACCCCGCTGTTCCAGTCGCCGCGTGCCCTGCGCATGGTCGCCGACAGTTTCATCCAACGTTACGTGGAGGCCGAGTTCAGCCATATCGGCGCCATGGACGCGCGCGGCTTCCTGATCGGCTCAATCATCGCCTACGAACTGAACAAGCCGCTGGTGCTGTTTCGCAAGCAGGGCAAACTGCCGGCGGACGTCCTCAGCGAGGGTTACCAGACCGAGTACGGCGAAGCCTTTCTCGAGGTCCATAGCGACAGCCTCTGCGAAGGCGATTCGGTACTGATCTTCGATGACCTGATCGCAACCGGCGGCACCCTGATCGCCGCAGCCAACTTGGTACGACGCATGCGCGCAACGATCTTCGAGGCCGCCGCGATCATCGACCTGCCTGAGCTGGGTGGTTCGCAGAAACTGCAGGACGCCGGCATCCCCACCTTCACGCTGACGGCCTTCGCCCTCGACGATCACTGAGCCGAAGCGCCTGCCAACCCACAAGTGGGTTGATGATTCTGCCGGGCAATGCCCGGCATCACCGATGACCTTGACCAGACTCCCATGCACGAACTCGAACTGAACCCATCCAGCGACTGGCGTCAGCGCCTGGGCGCTGTCATGGACGGCGCCACCATGCAACGCCTGGTAACCCTGCTGATCATCATCAATGCCGTCATCCTCGGCCTGCAGACGTCACCGTCGATCATGACCGACTGGGGCACGCCGCTGCTGATCCTCGATACCTTCATACTCACCTGCTTCGTCATCGAGCTGGCCCTGCGTTTCACTGCGCGTGGCATAGGCTTGCTGCGAGATCCCTGGGCCGTATTCGATTGCCTGGTGGTCGGCATCGCCCTGATACCGGCCAGCGAACCCTTCGCCGTGCTGCGTGCCTTGCGCGTGCTGCGGGTATTGCGACTGGTGTCGATCAACCCAAGCATGCGTAAGGTGGTGCAGGCGCTGCTCGCCTCGCTACCCGGCATGGGCAGCATCGTCATGCTGATGGGGTTGGTGTTCTATGTCGCCGCGGTGATGGCCACCCAGCTGTTCGGTGAGAGCTTTCCAGAGTGGTTCGGTAACATCGGCGCCAGCCTGTACACCCTGTTCCAGGTGATGACTCTGGAAAGCTGGTCGATGGGCATCGTGCGACCGGTAATGGAAGAACATCCGCTGGCCTGGCTGTTCTTCGTGCCCTATATCCTCGTCGCGACATTCATGATGCTCAACCTGTTCATCGCCGTTATCGTCAACGCGATGCAGAACACCCACGAGCCAAATGCCGAGGAGCAAGCCGCAGTAGCTCGCGAACAGGCCATTCTCGACGAGCTGCGCGCACTGCGTAGCGAAGTGGCCGAGCTGCGCCGTAACGCGCCGTAAACCCCGCCACCAGCGCAATCCGCCGTCTCTGGTACGGCGGGCTGCACGCCCTCTCCCTTGCACCTGCCTAACAGACCCGCCTTAAATTGGCGGCGCTCAGCGCCCGCACGCCCGATAGTTACATCGTTCAATGAAACAGTTGGTCTGTCGAGATTGACCACCTGCGACCCCGTGTGCTGCCAACCAGAGCCGCACGACACTTGGGAGTTCCAACTCGGAAGAGGACTCGAACGATGAGCGCCAGTACCGCCCTACCGCAGCCAAAATCCAGCTTCCCCGTGCGTCGCATGGACTTCAGTTTCAGCGAAACACCGAAATACTGGTTCTATGACGACCCCTTCATGAGCCATTTCATGAACAACCTATCGTCGCTGTTCCCCTACGGCGAGAAGCTCTTCGTCGACAGCGTGCGCGCCGTACGCGACCAGGTCAGCGAGCCGCAGCTGAAAAAGGACATCAGCGCCTTCATCGGTCAGGAGGCCATGCACTCCAAGGAGCATGCGGCCTACAACGACTACGCCAAAGAGCACGATATCGACCTGGAACGCCTCGAGCTGCGCATCAAGGTGCTGCTGGAATGGGTCACCCGTTTCAGCACCAAGAAGCAGCGCCTGGCCGCCACCTGCGCCCTGGAACACTTCACCGCGACCATGGCCGAGCAACTGCTCAAGCGTGAAGACCTCACCACGCAGATGAACGACCCGAAGCTGTATCAACTGTGGATGTGGCACGCCATCGAGGAAAACGAGCACAAGGCCGTGTGCTACGACGTCTACCAGAAGGTCTACGGCGGCTACTTCACCCGCACCTTGGTGATGCTGCTGACCACAGCGCTGTTCTTCGGCGTGATCGGCTGGTTCCAGATCCATCTACTGCGCAAGGACGGCCAGCTGTTCAACTGGCGCAGCTGGGGATTCGGCCTGAAGAAGCTGTTTGGCCCGCGCAACGGTTTTTTCACCAAGCTGCTTGGTCCGTACCTGGATTACTACAGCCCGGGCTTCCACCCCAAGGATCACGACACCGACAAGCTGGAAAATCGTTGGCGCGAGCGCCTCGGTTTCAGTAACTGACGTCCTTTGGCGTGCAGACACCAACAAGAACGACAATCAGGAGCTCGGCCATGAATGCGTCCGTGTCCCCCCTACCGCTGCCCGTCATTGCAAGATCGCCATTCTTGGCAGCGGTTTCTCCGGCCTCGGCATGGCCATTCGCCTCAAGCAGCAGGGTGAGCAGGATTTCCTGTTGTTCGAGAAGGAAGCCGGCGTTGGCGGCACCTGGCGCGTGAACAACTACCCGGGCTGCGGCTGCGACGTGCAATCACACCTGTATTCGTTCTCCTTCGAACCGAACCCGAACTGGACGCGGATGTTCGCCAGGCAGCCGGAAATCAAGGCGTATCTGCAAGGTTGCTGGGAGAAGTATCGGCTGCAGGATAAGACCCTGCTCGGTACCGAAGTGGTGCAGATGCGCTGGGATGAGCACGCCGAGCTGTGGTACCTGCTGGATCGTGCTGGCAACCAGTACAGCGCGCAGTTCGTGGTAGCGGATGCATGAGCTGGTACCTGCACCCGGTCAGTGGCCGCAACTGCACGGTGTGGCCGGGCTTCACCTGGCGCTACCGCATGCTGACGCGTCACTTCGATCCCCCTGCCTACCACTTCAGCCGCAAGCAGGCCGCTCACCCGGCACAGAGCAACACCGTCGACCTCGACGTGCAGGAGACCAGCGCATGAAATCCTTAGAGAACAAGGTAGCCGCCATCACCGGCGCCGACTCTGGTATCGGCCGCGCCCTCGCCTATCACCTGGCACGCCAGGGCTTTCACCTGGCGCTGTCCGACGTCAACGTCGAGGGCCTCAAGGAAACCGCCGAGCAGGCGCGCAAACTTGGTGTCACCATCAGCCAGCAGCGCGTCGACGTCGCCGACCGCGCAGCCGTCGAGGCCTGGGCCGAGCAGATCGTCAGCGAATTTGGCAGGGTCAATGCCATCTTCAACAATGCCGGCGTGGCTCAGGGTGGCACCGTGGAAGGCAACGATTACGCCGACTACGAGTGGATCATGAACATCAACTTCTGGGATGTGATCAACGGCACCAAGGCCTTCCTGCCTTATCTCAAGGCGGCTGGCCAGGGTCATGTGGTCAACGTCTCCAGCGTCTTTGGGCTGTTCTCCCAGCCCGGAATGAGCGCCTACAACGCCAGCAAGTTCGCCGTGCGCGGTTTTACCGAGTCATTGCGCCAGGAGCTGGACATGGCCGCTTGCGGGGTGTCCGCCAGTTGCGTGCACCCCGGCGGCATCCGCACCAACATCGCCAAGACCGCGCACATGAATGACAGCTTGGCCAAGGTCACCGGCCAGGCCGCCGAACAGGCGCGTCAGCAATTCAACGACCAGTTGCTGCGCACCACGCCGGACCAGGCGGCAAAGGTCATCGTAAATGGCGTGCTGGCCAACAAGCGGCGCATCCTCATCGGCACCGATGCCAACGCCCTGGACTGGATGCAGCGCAGCATGCCGGCGCTGTATCAGCGTCTGGTCACCGTCTCGATGCGCTTGGCCGCCCGCTTCACGCCCAAGCCACGAAACGCGGACAAAGCGCGCGAGGCGACCGAGTAGCCTCACGGCAAGCACCACTCAGGGCCGGCCAATGCCTGCCCTGTGCGTTTGTCGGACCAAGCTCGCTGCTGCGCCAACTGGGCTAAGGTAGGAGAACAGACGCATCACTCATCCAAGCGGCGCCGCTACCGGCTCCCGGCTGGAACTTCGGTATGGCGTCGACGCCGAGGGCGGCGCCTCGATCTACGAGGTGGCCTCATGAGCGCGCTTACCTGCAACCACCGCGACCACACCATCCGTGCCAGCGTCATGGAACACCCTGGCCTGCCGACACCCTGGGCCGGTGGTTGCCAGATCACAGATCCCAACGGTCGTACCAGCAAACGGCAGACGCTACCGCTGGATTGCGCCTTCATGGACGACCTGAGCAAAGCCCAGCACGCGTCCATCGCACACGGCAAGTGGCTGGTGGATCAAAAGCTGGATCACGGGCGCAACTGGCATTGAGATAACGGCATTACCTTAGGGTGTGCTGTGCGCACCTCAATTCCTGCACGCACACGCTGATGCGCATGGCACACCCGACGGCTTACGCATTCTTTCGCAGCGGGTCTAGCAGCGGCTTGAGGCCGTTGTGGTCGATCTCCTGCATCAGCGCCAACAACTGGCCCAACTCGCCCTTGGGGAAGCCCGTGCGAGCGAACCAGTTGAGGTAGTGCCCCGGCAGATCGGCGATCAGCCGATCCTTGTACTTGCCATAAGGCATTCGGCGGGTCACCAGGAGTTTCAATGCTTCGGGCTTCATCGGGTGCTCGAACGGCCGGACAATAATCCGGCCATTGTGCCAGGCATCAGGCCCTGTACGAAAACCACCTAGGCGCGAAGGGCTTCGCGAACGAAATCCAGGCGATCCTGGCCAAAGAACATCTCCTCGCCGACGAAGCAGGTCGGAGCACCAAATACGCCGCGCTTGACCGCTTCCTCGGTAGTCGCCTTGAGTGCGTCCTTGACTGCCGGTTCCGCGATCTGCGCCTGCAACTGCGCCGCATCGAAGCCAGCGGCCACCAGCACGCCTGCCACCTTGGCCAGATCCCCCATGTTCACCCCATCGACCCAGATAGCCCGGAATAGCGCCTGCAAGGCATCGTCGAAGCGCTCCGGCTGATGCAGCTGGACGGCTACCAGCAAGCGCATCAGCGTCAGAGTATTGATCGGGAAATGCGGGTTGAAACGCATCGATACGCCGTAACGCTCGGCAAAACGTGCCAGGTCGCGAATCATGTAGCGGCCCTTGACCGGAATCATCGCTGGCGAGGCGTTGCCGGTGGCCTGGAATACGCCGCCGAGCAGCATCGGCCGATACACCAGCTCGGCGCCGGCCTCGCGGCACAGGCTAGGCAACTGGGTATAGGCCAGGTAGGACGCCGGGCTGCCAAGGTCGAAGAAGAACTCCACCGTCTTGCTCATCAGGTTCACTCGCTCTTTATCGTTATCGTGGGTTCAACGCAGGTTACCAGCGCTCCATCCACGGCCGCAGGTCCAGCTCGAAGGTCCAGGCATCACGCGGCTGGCTGTGCAGAAACCAGTAACTGTCGGCGATGTGCTCGGGATCGAGAATGCCATCCTGATCCTTCTTGGCGTAGAGCTCCGGAAAGCTATCGCGGATGAACGCGGTATCGATGGCGCCATCCACCACGACATGAGCGACATGCACGTTCAGCGGCCCCAACTCACGCGCCATGCTCTGCGCCAGCGCCCGAATGCCGTGCTTGGCTCCGGCGAACGCGGCGAACCCAGCAGCACCACGCAAACCCGCAGTGGCGCCAGTGAACAAAATGGTGCCACGGCCACGGCCGACCATGCGTCTGGCCACCGCCTGACTGGTCAGGAAGCCGGAGAAGCAGGCCATTTCCCAGATCTTGAAGTATTTGCGCGCGGTTTCCTCGAGAATGCTGCAGGGCACGTTGGCGCCGATATTGAACATCATTACCTCGATCGGCCCGATGTCACGCTCGATGCTCTCAACCAGTTCAGCCACCTGCTCCTCACGCCGTGCATCGGACGCGAAACCGTGCGCCTCACCGCCCTCGCGGCGGATTTCCTCCAGCAGCGGTTGCAGTTTGTCCAGACTACGACGGGTGACGCAGGCGACATACCCTTCACGGGCGAAGCGCCGGGCGATGGCGCCACCAGTGGCATCGCCAGCGCCAATGATCAAAGCGACCTTCTTGTTCTCGTTCATGGCCCATTCCGTTGATTGACGGTCATTAGCTTAGCGAACGTCATGTTCGAACACACATTGAAGTGTGTCAGCCAGGGGCGGATGCCGTTAACCTAAGCGAGTTCTTTCTGCCAGGATCGATCCATGTCGCACACTCCTTCCCCGCTGGTTGGTGAAACCCCACTGCACGCCGTCGAGGTGCGCATCCTCGGTTGCCTGATCGAAAAGCAACTGACCACACCGGAAACCTACCCGCTGACGCTCAATGCCGTGCAATTGGCCTGCAACCAGAAGACCAGCCGCGAACCGCTGATGAACCTGGAAACCGGAGAAGTCGGGCGCTACCTGCGCAGCCTCGAAGGTCGCCAGTTGGTGCATCTGGTGATGGGCAGCCGTGCCGATCGCTGGGAACAGCGCTGCGACAAGCAGCTGGAGTTGGTCAAGCCACAGACGGTGCTACTCGGCCTGCTAATGCTGCGTGGCCCGCAAACGCTCAACGAGCTGCTCACGCGCAGTAACCGCATGCACGACTTCGACGATGTCGCAGAGGTCCAGCACCAACTGGAGCGCCTGATCGGTCGCGGGCTGGCCCTGCTGCTGCCGCGCCAGAGCGGTCAGCGCGAGGATCGCTACATGCATCTGCTCGGCGAGCCTGCCGATCTGGACAGTCTGCTTGCCAGCCGCCCCCAAAACCGCAGCGAGGCTTCGGCACCTAACGATGATCGTCTGGTCGAACTGGAAGCGCGCATCGCCGCACTCGAAGAACGTCTGGCGCGCCTGGAAGGCGCGCAGTAACCCAAAGGAGCTCATGCATTGATTTTCAAGACCCGCTTCTGCCTCATCCTCGGTGCCACCCTGCTCGCTGCCGGCTGCAGCAGCACGGCGGACAAACCGGCCGCCGCCGCGGCCCCGAGCGGCCCGACGCCCGATAGCTGCACCTCCTCCGTGGTCGAGCATCTCAAGGGCCAGACGGCCACGCCCGAGTTGCTGGAGCAAGCCCGCAAGCAGGCTGGTGCCAGCAGCGCACGCATCCTCACCCCGACCAGCGTGGTGACCCTGGAATACAACCGTCAGCGCCTGAACCTGAACGTCGACGAGCAGCGTGTCATCACTCGCGTGACCTGCGGCTAAGCCTCGCCCTGGTGCGGGCTTACCCGCACCAACCTCTGGCGCAGCTATCATTAGCGCGCTAATTTGAACCACCCGCCACTTCACAGGCCGCCGCCATGACCACTCCCGTGGAACCCTGCGCCGAACTGCTGCTGGACAACCAGCTGTGCTTCGCCCTCTATTCCACCTCGCTGATGATGACCAAGACCTACAAGCCGCTGCTGCAGGCACTGGGGCTCACCTACCCGCAGTACCTGGCCATGCTGGTGCTGTGGGAGAACGAAGGCATCACCGTCAGCGAAATCAGCGCCCGCATGCTGACCGACCCGGGCTCACTCACCCCGCTGCTCAAGCGCCTGGAGAGCGAGGGCCTGCTGCAGCGCCAACGCAGCAGCCAGGACGAGCGCGTGGTGCAGCTCCACCTCACCGACAAGGGCCGTGCCCTGCACGAACAGGCCAAGGCATTGCCGGCCTGCATTCTCAGGGCCTCGGGCCTCGACTTGCCGACCCTGGGCAAGTTGCGTGACGACCTGGTCGACCTGCGCCAGCACCTGCAGGGCGCGCTCTGATCGCGGGCGATGCGAGCCATCGCCCAGTCCGCCCTCATTCTCCCCGCCTGACCTGCCCTACCAACCTGCCCCCTCCTGCGTCTTCCATACCCTGCCAGACGGCTTCCGTATGAGCGCAAGATGGCCACCCCTATACGGCTCTAGCTCTCGCCGCATCTGGTTATTCCATCGAACACTGACCCTATAACCAAATACCTTATAAAGTTATCTTGCGCTCAAACCATATGCACACTAAGGTTCTCTCCATGGAAACGGTTAGCGCACAAAAGATTAGCGAGCCAATCCATCATTCACTGACCTAACGAGGAATATCGCCATGACTATCGAAAACGTTCTCTACCGTGCAACCGCTGAAGCCTTTGGTGGCCGTGAAGGCCGCGCTGTGTCCTCCGACGGCATCCTCGACATCGCCCTGACCACCCCGAAAGAACTCGGCGGCGCCGGCGGTAACGGCACCAACCCGGAGCAGCTGTTCGCTGCCGGCTATTCCGCCTGCTTCCTCGGCGCCCTGAAATTCGTCGCCGCCCGCGACAAGCTGAGCATCCCGGCTGACACCTTCATCGAAGGCACCGTCGGCATCGGCGCCATCCCCACCGGCTTCGGCATCGAAGTGGAACTGCGCATCAGCCTGCCCAGCCTGGCCCCGGAAGCCGCACAAACCCTGGTGGATCGCGCGCACATCGTCTGCCCGTACTCCAACGCCACCCGCGGCAACATCGACGTCACTCTGACCATCGTCTGACTCTCGCCTACGCCCCAAAAAAAGAAACCCCGCCACCGGTAACGGTCGCAGGGTTTCTCTTGCTCATCGTCTTTCGCGGCTGAAGCGGAATGCCGCCCAGCCGCTACACATGCAATCTTCGCGCAGGAGCGCCTTCAGCCGCGAATTTCTACTCAGACAGAATTACGCACCTGCTCCCAGGTCAGATCCAGGCATTTGCGCGCCTTCTCTACCAGCTCATCCACTTCCGTCTGGCTGATCACCAATGGCGGCGCAATGATCATGGTGTCGCCCACCGCGCGCATGATCAGACCGTTGTTGAAGCAGTGGCCACGGCACACCATGCCCACACCCACATCACCGGAGAAGCGCTTGCGCGTGGCTTTGTCCTGCACCAGCTCGATAGCGCCGAGCATACCGACGCCACGTACTTCGCCCACCAGCGGATGATCGGCCAGCTCACGCAGGCGCTTCTGCAGGTAGGGCGCGGTTTCTGCCTTCACCCGCTCGACGATGCCCTCTTCCTTGAGAATGCGCAGGTTCTCCAACCCCACCGCCGCCGCCACCGGATGGCCGGAGTAGGTGAAGCCGTGGTTGAAGTCGCCATGCGCTTCGATCACTTCGAAAACCTTGTCGCTGACGATCAGCCCGCCCATCGGCACGTAGCCCGAGGTCAGGCCCTTGGCGATCGTCATCAGGTCAGGTTTGAGGTCGTAGTACTGGCTGCCGAACCATTCGCCGGTACGGCCGAAGCCGCAGATCACTTCGTCGGCAACGAAGAGAATGTCGTACTTGGCAAGGATTTCCTTGATGCGCGACCAGTAGGTCTCGGGCGGGATGATCACGCCACCGGCACCCTGGATCGGCTCGGCGATAAAGGCCGCCACGTTTTCCTCGCCCAATTCGAGAATCTTCTTCTCCAACTGGTCAGCCGCCCAGATGCCGAAGGCTTCCGGCGTCATATCCCCGCCCTCGCCGAACCAGTAAGGCTGCGGAATATGGGCGATACCAGGGATCGGCAGGTCGCCCTGCTCGTGCATGAACTTCATGCCGCCGAGGCTAGCCCCGGCCACGGTGGAGCCGTGGTAACCATTGTCGCGGCCGATGATGACTTTCTTGGTCGGCTGGCCTTTGCACGCCCAATAGTGGCGTACCAGGCGCAGCATGGTGTCGTTACCTTCCGAGCCCGAACCCGTGAAAAACACGTGGTTCATGCCAACCGGCGCCAGCTGGGAAATGGCGTGGGCCAACTCAAGCACCGGCGGGTGCGCGGTCTGGAAGAAGGTGTTGTAGAACGGCAGCTGCAGCATCTGCTTGGCGGCTGCTGCGACCAGCTCTTCGCGGCCATAGCCGACGGCCACGCACCACAAGCCGGCCATGCCATCGAGGATCTTGTGGCCCTCGCTGTCCCACAGGTGCACACCTTTGGCTTCGGTGATGATGCGCGGGCCCTTCTCGGCCAGCTGCTTGTAATCACTGAACGGCGCCAGGTGGTGGGCCTGGCTCAGCGCCTGCCAGTGTGCGGTTTTCGAGTTATTCATGTCGCCTCCTTCGATCCGGGACATCACAGGTACCAGCGGTATTCGCGCGGGCTGATGTCGTGCATGAAGGCCAGGTGATCCTGGCGTTTGTTCTCGCAATAAACCATGACGAACTCGCTGCCGAGGCCAGCGGCGACGCGCTCACTGGCCTGCATGCGGCGCACGGCATCGAGCATGTCCTTGGGAAAGTCGACGCCGCTGGCGCGGTCGTCATTCAGTGGTGCAATGGGCTCGACCTTGGCGTCGAGGCCCTGTTCGATACTGGTCAGCAGCGCCGCCAGCACCAGGTAAGGGTTGGCATCGGCGCCCGGCAGGCGGAATTCAAGACGCAGATTGCGCGCGTCCGACTCGGGAATGCGCACGCAGGCGTCGCGATCCTCAAAGCCCCAGCTGGCCTTGCTCGCCGAGTTCACCTGGGCGCCAAAGCGGCGGTAGCTGTTGTGGTTCGGCGCGTAGACCGGCATGAGCTCCGGCAGCAGCTCCAGGCAACCGGCCACGGCATGCCGCAACGGGCGCTGCTCATCACGGGCCAGCAAGTTATCGCCAGCCTCGTCGTACAGGCTGACGTGGATGTGCATGCCGCTGCCCGGATACTGCAGGTACGGCTTGGCCATGAAGCTGGCGCGATGGCCATATTTGAGCGCCACGCCTCGGGTCACCCGGCAGAACAGCGCCGACCAGTCGGCTGCCTGCATCGGGTCGGCGTTATGGCTGAAGTTGATCTCGAACTGCCCCGGGCCAATCTCTGCAGTGATTACCGTGGTATCGATGCCCTGCAGGCGCGCGGTCTCGGTGATGTCGTCGAGCACCTCGGCAAAGCGCGAGAGCCGTTCGATATGCATGTTCGGCTGGTCGTCGGCATCACCGCTCAGGTCATCGCGCGGGTACTGCGGCAAGCCGTCCTTGAGCTCCTTGTCGAACAGGTAGAACTCCAGCTCGAAGGCCACCACCGGGCGAATGCCACGGGCGGCCAGACGTTGCACCACGCGCGCCAGCACCTCGCGCGGCTCGAACTCGATGGGCGCTTCGGTGCCATCGGAGCTGATCAGCATCTGCCCCAGCGGCTGGCGCTCCCAGTTCACCAGCTTGAGGGTGCCGGGAATCAGTCGCCGTGGTGCGTCCGGGTCGCCGTCATGGAAGCAGTAGTCGCCGATCTCGTAGAGCCCGCCCTGGGCGCCAAGCAGCACGCAGTTCTGCGGCAACTTCAGGGCGCTGCCGGCGGCGACCTTCTCCAGCATCTCGATGGGGTAGCGCTTGCCGTAGAAATGCCCAGGGATATCCAGACAGATCAGGTCGACGAAGCGCACCTCGGGGTGGGCCTGGCGGAATTGGCGGACTTCGTCGAGCAGCTCGACTCGGGTGGCGTTCATGGTGGTGATTTCCGATTCACGGGAGGTCAGGTGTAGATCCACAACACCCGCGCGGGGGTGTCGCCTCGGTTGGCATAACGCAGGCGCGCATAGCTCGGCACCTGGAAAACGTCGCCGGGGTAAAGCGTGGCGCTCTGTTCGTCCTCGCCCAGCCACAGCGTCAGTTGGCCTTCGAGCACGTAGCCGGCCTGCTCGGAGCGGTCACTCATCTGTCGCTCGCCACTGCTGGCACCCGGATCGAGCAGGCTGTCGACGACCATGAAGGCACCCTGCAGCGTAGGCGAGGCCATGATGTCGGTGATGCCACCGGCCAGGTACAGGGTGCGGCGTTCGTCGGGACGGGTGACCCAGTCCAGCGCCTTGGGCTTGGGCAGGCTGTAGAAATAGGTAGTAGGTACGTCGAGCGCCTCGGCGATGGCAGTCAGATCCTCCACTGTCGGGCGCGACAGGCCACGCTCGACCTGCGAGAGAAAGCCCACGGAACGACCGATACGCTCGGCCAGCTCGTTGAGGGTGACCTTCTTGTGCTTGCGCAGGTCGTGGATGAGCACGGCCAGGGCCGCCATTTCCAGGTTCTTGTCCATCTCTGGGCTGTCCATTTCAGAAGCTGTCTCTTAATCGGTACCAGGCCTTGCCAATGGCCTCGAGCGGCGCCGCCAATCGCTCACCAAATGGAAAGGCGGGGTTGCGCAACTGCTGATACAGGGCCAGTTCGTCGTCATGACCGAGGATCGCGTCGCTGACAGCCCGCGCCGCCGCGAGCGTGGGCAGCACGCCATGGCCGGAAAAGCCCTGCAGCCAATAGCGGCCGTTCTCGCCACCGATATCCGGCGTGCGCGCACGGGTGATATCGATATGCCCGCCCCATGCAAAGTCGATGGCCACGCCTGACAACTGCGGGAATACACGCTCGAGGAATGGCCGCGTGGCAGCAGCCATGTCCTTTGGCAAACCGCCGAGGTATGTGCAGCCCCCGCCGAACAGCAGACGGTGATCCGGCGTACGGCGGAAGTAATCGAGGACGAACTGGTTGTCGGTGACGCAGGCATTGCGCGGCAGCAAGGCCTCGGCGCGCTCCGCACCTAGCGGCGCGGTGGCGATCTGGTAGGTGCCGACCGGCAGGATGCGCCGGGCCAGGCGCGGCTCCAGATCGTCGATATAGGTGTTGCAGGCCAGAACCAGTTGATCGGCCTGCACGCTGCCCTGCTCGGTACGCACGCGGTAGCCGTCACCATGCATCTCCTGGCTCAGCGCACGGCTCTGCTCGAAGATCTGCCCGCCGGCGCGAACGAAGGCCTCGGCAAGACCCAGTGCCAGCTTGAGCGGGTTGAGGTGGCCGGCTTCTGGGTCATACAGACCTGCCTGATAACGCTCACTGGCGACCCATTGCGGCATCTGCTCACGAGAGACGAACTGCAGCGCGCGGTGCCCCCACTTATAGGCGGCCTCTTCCTGCCATTCATGCAACAGCGCCACGCGGCGCGGCAGCACCGCCGTCCACAGATGGCCACGTCGGTAATCGCAGTCGAAGCCATGGCGCTGGGGCAGTTCACGCAGCTCACGGGCGGCCCAGCTCATGCCATCCCAAAGACGTCGCGCACGCTCGATACCAAGCGCATTTTCCAGCGGCGGCATATCGCAGGACCAGCCGAGAATCGCCTGTCCACCGTTACGCCCGGAGGCGGCCCAGGCCACGCGACTGGCCTCGAGCAGAATGACCTTGCGTCCCGCTTCGGTCAGGCACAAGGCGGTGTGCAAGCCACTGAAGCCGGCGCCGACTACCAGCACATCACACTGCAAGTCACCCTGCAGGGTAGGATAGCGCTTCAGCCGATCCTGACAGCTCTGCGCGTAGTAGCTGTCGACGTGTTCACTGGCGTGGCGAAACATAAATGGCTCATGAAATTTTTAATAATTAATTTCATGAAAATCTATAGAGATAAATTCACAAAGGCAAGTCTGAGCGACTCAGGCGACCTGCTGCTGTAACTCCATGCCGCATTCGAGCTGAGTGAACAGCCCTTCGTCTATCGCCTGCGCCACTACCCGGCGCAGGCCTTCGCTACCGAGGAAAGCGTCACGTGCCGCAGCTGAGCGCCACTGCCCTTCTACCAACCAGGTCAGTGGATCATTGTGCAGAGGAAATACGCGCAGGCGTTCGCAGCCCGGCATATCTCGGCCAACCTCGTGCAACCGCGCCAGGCATTGACCCAACCGAGTCGAACGGCCATGACGGGCACAAACGGTCATACGATGAATGATGCTCATGGCAACCTCCTGGAACCAAATCAATACAGACCGGCAGCGTTTCGCTG
This sequence comes from Ectopseudomonas mendocina, assembly GCF_007049795.1. Lineage (GTDB taxonomy): Bacteria > Pseudomonadota > Gammaproteobacteria > Pseudomonadales > Pseudomonadaceae > Aquipseudomonas > Aquipseudomonas mendocina_D. The sequence continues at coordinate 98,616 of NZ_SCFY01000013.1, read as the reverse complement.
CAAAACATGGGGCGCTGCGCCTGGTTCGGCAGAAGCCGCTCCGCCAATGGCTCTTGAGTCGAGCCAGGCCGTGGCGAGCAACAACAGGGGCAATGGCGCGATCAACCATTTACTCGGCATGGCTCGCTCCTTTCGTGCCGGATGCGGGCACCACTTAGCGGGGGACATGGCTACTGCAGGTGTTTGAGCCGGCACAGAGGCACGACGCGCTGACGACAAAGATCAGGCAGATGGTCATCCCAGCGTTAGTCGATTACTGGCAGATTCTTGCCTAAACCTGCATTGATTGGATCACTTCCAGGCAGCCGAGTCTTCAAGCGATAAACCTAGAAATACTCTGTATACCTGGTAATTTGCCCATTACCGGCAAATATTTGCCTAATCCTGCCGCCCCTCATGACTTGCCTGAAAAACCTGGCTAGGCTTCGCTCACCTTTCGGAGGCGCGCCATGCAGTCACCCATTCACACCGCCACAAATCTCGACACCCCCCTTGCCGAACTGAGCCACGAAATGGCGCGCCTGGTCGAACGCTTCGTTCCCGAGGACGGCCTGCACCTCACTGCTATTCCAGGGTTGAAACTGGCGCGCGCCACGACGCCGAGCCTGCCGATGCAAACGGTCTACGATCCGTGCCTGTGCATCATCGCCCAGGGTCGCAAGGAGATACGCCTGGGTGACGAACTCTATGTCTATGATCCACTGAATTATCTGGTGGCATCGGTGGTTCTACCGGTGACCGGACGGGTCATCGAGGCCAGCCCCGAGGCGCCCTACCTGAGTATCGCGCTGGAGATCGATCCGGCACTGATCAGCAGCCTGCTCACCGAGATGCCGCCGATTCCGGCGCCCGATGCTGCCTCACAGCGCGCACTGTTTCTGGACCGTCTCGACCCACGCTTGCTGGATGCGGTGATCCGCCTGCTGCGCCTGCTGGAAACCCCGCGCGACATCGCCATGCTGGCGCCACTGGCACTGCGCGAGATTTTCTACCGCATGCTGCACAGCCCGCAGGGCCATCGCCTGCATGAGGTAGTGATCGCCGATAGCCAGAGCCAACGCATCTCCCGAGCCATCGAATGGCTACGCAAGAACTTCGACCAGCCGCTGCGCATCGAGGAGCTGGCTCGCGAAGTCAATCTGAGCCCATCGACACTGCACCATCGCTTCAAGGCCGTCACCGCCTTCAGCCCGCTGCAGTACCAAAAACAACTGCGCCTGCAGGAGGCTCGCCGGTTGATGCTCTGCGACAACCTCGAGGCGGCGGCGGCGAGCTACCGCGTCGGCTACGAAAGTCCATCACAGTTCAGCCGCGAATACAGCCGCCTGTTCGGTGCGCCACCGCAACGCGACATCGCGCGCCTGCGCCAGGCAGCGCAGAGTCAGGCCGCGTCCTGATCACCGATTTCCGTGGGAGGCGCTTTAGCGGCGAGCTTTTTCGTCTCATTTAGGCTGACCGCGGCTGAAGCCCCTCCCACGCCAGCAGCTACAAACCCATCTGCTTCGAAATGATCTCGTTCATGATCTCCCGCGTACCCCCGCCAATGGAGAGAATGCGGTTGTCGCGGTACAGCCGCTCGACGAGAGACTCACGCATGTAACCCATGCCACCCATGATCTGCACCGCATCGTAGGTCAGGCGGTCAGCGATATCGGTGGCGAAGTTCTTGGCCATGGAAATCTCCTTGATCACGCTTCTGCCAGCCGCCATCTGTGCGGCCTGGCGGTAGGTGAACTCACGCGATACCTCCAACTGGGTCGCCATCTCGGCCAGACGGTGCTTGAGCACCTGGAACTTGCCCACCGGTTTACCGAACGCCTGACGCTCGCGCGCCCATTTCATCGACTCTTCGAGTGCCAGTTGCGCGGTCATGTTGGCCATGATCGCCAGGCTCAGGCGCTCGCTCTGGAAGTTGGCCATGATGCAGGCGAAGCCGGCGTTCTCCACACCAATCAGGTTCTCCACCGGCACCTTGCAATCGTCGAAGAACAGCTCGGCAGTGTCGGACGCCCACCAGCCCATCTTCTTCAGCTTGCGCCCGACGGTGAAACCCGGCGTACCCTTCTCCACCAGCAGCAGGCTGACGCCGCCAAAGCCCTCGCCACCGGTACGCACGGCGACCGTGTAGTAATCGGCACGCACACCACTGGTGATGAAGGTCTTGCTGCCATTGATGCGGTAGTGGTCGCCATCACGCACGGCACGGGTCTTGAGATTGGCCACATCGGAGCCACCAGAAGGCTCCGTCACCGCCAGCGCCATGATCTTCTCGCCGGCCAGCACCTGCGGCACCACACGCTCGCGTACGGCGGGCTTGGCCCATTTGACGATGGGCGGCAAACCGATATCCAGCGAACCCAGCCCGGCCACCAGCCCGCCCGAGCCACTGCGCATCAACGCCTCGCTGGCGGCGACCTTGGCGAACACATCACCCTCGTGGCTGCCGCCGAACTGTTCCGGGTAGCCGATACCGAGAATGCCCGCCGCGCCGGCCTTGAGGTACAGCTCGCGAGGAAATTCCTCGGCCTCCTCCCACTCGTCGATATGCGGCAGGATCTCGCGCTCGACGAAACGCCGGACGGAATCACGAACCAATTGGTGAGACTCATCGAAATAAGGCTGAGCAGCGGCCATGCGGGTACTCCCGTTATTATTTTGGCCACCCTAACCTAGCGCTTGCTTGGTTTTCAAGCGAGCGTTTCATTTCTGCTCGCGCAGCGCCTTCCTCACTCGCTCGCCCATTTCGTAGGCCGGCCCTTCCACTGCCTGGAAATTACGGGTGTAGCGCTGGGCGAAGCCATCGGTGCCCCACTCACGGTACTGCTGCACATGCCATAACTCATGCGCCCACAGCACAGCATCCTCTACGGCGGCATCGCTGCTGCGAAACACCACCACATCGACCAGCGTTACGGCCTGCACATCGGGGTTCTGCAAGATGACGGTGGCGGCGTCCATCTCGTCGGTGATGCCGACGCGATAGCGTACTTCATCAAGCAACGCATCGTCGTAGAACGGCGCGAGCTGCGCGCGAATCATCAGAGGGATCGGTTCGGTGCCAGCGCGTAGCGCTGCCTGACGAGACTGCAGCAACCAGGCTTCGAGCCGCGCCGCCGCCAGGTTCAGGCCGTCCTCACGCATACGCACGGGATCCGGCACACACAGACAGGAGCCGCCCAGGCACACCTGTATCTGCCCGGTCGGGCACTGAGCCTGTGCGGCCAGGGGCGCTGCAAGCAGAAGCAGCAGGGCAATACGGCGCAGAGTGTCGTTGATCACAAGCACTCCGAATAGAAGGGACTGATGGCTCAGAGACTGATCGGGCGCCGACCGGCCAGTGCGTGAGCCAGTGTGCCGCCATCGACCAACTCCAGCTCGCCACCAAGTGGCATGCCATGGGCGATACGCGAAGCGATCAGGCCTTTGCCAGCAAGGATCTGGGCGATGTAATGCGCCGTGGCCTCGCCTTCCACCGTCGGGTTGGTGGCCAGAATCACTTCGCTGAAAGCACCGGCATCGATGCGCTCCAGCAGCGCTGGAATACCGATGGCTTCCGGACCCAGGCCATCGAGCGGCGACAGGTGCCCCTTGAGCACGAAGTAGCGACCGCGAAAGCCGGTCTGCTCCACTGCATGCACGTCCATCGGACCTTCCACCACACACAGCAGGCTGTCGTCACGCCGCTCGTCCAGGCACAGCTGGCAGACCTCGTCCTCGCTCAGGCTGCGGCAGCGCTTGCAATGCCCCACGCCTTCCATCGCCGCACTCAACGCCTGCGCCAGACGCTGACCGCCACGGCGATCACGCTCAAGCAGCTGCAGCGCCATGCGCTGCGCAGTCTTCTGGCCGACGCCGGGCAGGATGCGCAGAGAATCGATCAACTGGCGAATCAGAGGGCTGAAGCTCATGGAAGTCCTGCAAAAGTTGGCGGGCAATGATCTGGTGGGCTAAAGCCCACCCTACGAAGTGCACACGCGAGCAACACAAGTAAGAGTGGCGATCAGGCGGCGTACAGGGCAAGGCGCCGGCGGACGAGGAACAGCAGTGTGCTGGAGCACATGAGGATTCCGAGTTCGCCGGCAACGCCGCCATGTGCGTCGACTGGACGGCACGTGGCCTGTCAGAAGGGCATTTTGAAGCCGGGGGGAAGCTGCATCCCTGCAGTCATGCCGGACATCTTGTCCTGGCTGTTCTGCTCGACCTTGCGCACCGCATCGTTGACCGCAGCGGCGATCAGGTCTTCGAGCACTTCCTTGTCTTCCTGCATCAGGCTGTCATCCAGGGTGATGCGCTTGACGTCGTGACGACCGGTCATCACCACGCTGACCAGACCTGCGCCGGACTGGCCGGTGACTTCGGCGTTGGCCAGCTCTTCCTGCATCTTCTGCATTTTTTCCTGCATTTGCTGAGCCTGTTTCATCAGGCCTGCCATGCCACCTTTCATCATGTCGGTATCCTCGGTGTTCAGAATTAACTGGGGGTATCGATTGGTTCGATGCTGTCGTCGCGCACTTTGGCGGCGAACTGCTGAATCATTTGCTGCACCAGCGGGTCGGCATGGATCGAGGACTCGGCGCTGCGCTGGCGATCAGCACGGCGACGAGCAGCGGCCTGCGCCGGCGTTTCCTGCTCGGGCTTGCACAGTTCTATGCGCAGTTTGATGCTGCGTCCCTGCTGCTGGTTCAGCGCATCATTGAGACGGCGCTGCTGAGTCGGGTTGAACAACGCGCTGTGCGCAGGGTCCAGGTGCAGCAGCCAGTCATCACCATTGGCTTCGATCAGGGTGCAGTTGGCGGCGATGCTGCCAGTCATGCCGCCCAGCCCGAGCTGCGGGAACAGTGACAGCCACTCCGCCGCCAGCCCCGTAGCCGGCTTGGCGGCCGGCAACGGTTCCTCGACCACGGGAGCCGCGGTTTCGGCCTGGCCGAAATCGTAATCGAGGGTTTCGGCGTCCATTTCGACATAGTCGTAGTCACCAAGCGGCGGCTCGTCGTCGGCGCCATCGGCTTCCACCACGGGCTGCGCAGCCTCGCTCTGCTCCGGTGTGGCAGTCGCGGTCACTTGCGGGACTTCAGGCTCGACAACAGTTACCTCAGGCACGGCTGACGCGACGGCCTGAACGGCGTCGGCCACGGGCGCAACAGGTGCGGCCGTTTCCCATGGCACATCGACGACAGCAGGAGCAGCGGGCTCAGGCTCAGGCTCAGGCTCAGGCTCAGGCTCAGGCTCAGGCTCAGGGGCCACGATAGCGGTCGCTGCAACCGGAGGCACAACCTCGGGGTCCGGCTCACTCACTGCAGGCTCAACGACAGGCGCTGGCGTAGCTGCGACGGCCTCAACCGGGGCAGGCGCAACGGGCGCCGGTGCGACAGCTGGAGCAGGCGAAGAAAGCACAGGAGCAGGAGCCGGCATAGCGGTGCCGGCCACTGGATTTTGTTGGGAATCAGCAGTGGCCTGGCTGATCCCCAAGGGCTTTAGCGTGACCTTGGGCGCATCGTCAGCGCCCCCCGGACGGAAGGCCAGCATGCGCAGCAGCACCATTTCGAAGCCACCGCGCGGTTCCGGGGCCAGGGGTAGATCGCGACGACCGATCAACCCCATCTGGTAGTAGAACTGCACATCTTCGGCCGGCAATGCCTGGGCCAGTTGCAGCACGCGCTCGCGGTCGCCCTGGCCATTGTCCACTGCGTCGGGCAGCGCCTGGGCGATGGCGACGCGGTGCAGGACGTTAAGCATTTCCGACAGCACGCCATTCCAGTCTGGCCCCTGCTCGGCGAGATGGCGCACCGCCTCGATCAGCGCACGCGCATCCCCCTCGATCAGAGCGTGCAGCACGCCGTAGACCTGGCCGTGATCGAGCGTGCCGAGCATGGCGCGCACATCAGCCGCCAGCACCTTGCCTTCACCAAAGGCAATGGCCTGGTCGGTCAGGCTCATGGCGTCGCGCATCGAACCGTCGGCAGCCCGGCCGAGCAGCCACAGGGCGTCGTCCTCGAACGGCACGTTCTCGGCAGTCAGTACATGGGTCAGATGCTCGACCACCCGCTCCGGTGGCATGTTCTTCAGCGAGAACTGCAGGCAGCGTGACAGCACGGTGACCGGCAACTTCTGCGGGTCGGTAGTGGCAAGCAGGAATTTGACGTGGGGTGGCGGCTCTTCCAAGGTCTTCAACAGCGCGTTGAAGGAGCTGGTGGAGAGCATGTGCACTTCGTCGATCAGATAGACCTTGAAGCGCCCACGGCTCGGCGAGTACTGCACGTTGTCGAGCAGCTCACGGGTGTCTTCGACCTTGGTGCGGCTGGCAGCGTCCACTTCGATCAGGTCGACGAAGCGCCCCTCATCGATCTCCCTGCACACCGAGCAGGTGCCGCAAGGGGTAGAGCTGATGCCGGTTTCGCAGTTCAGGCACTTGGCGATGATCCGCGCAATGGTGGTCTTGCCCACCCCGCGTGTACCGGTGAACAGGTAGGCATGGTGCAGGCGCTGGCTGTCCAGGGCGTTGATCAGGGCTTTGAGCACATGCGTCTGGCCGACCATTTCGCGGAACGAGCGCGGACGCCATTTACGTGCAAGAACCTGATAACTCATGGAAAACCGTCATATGAGGAAAGCAAAAGTGGGCTAATCCTAGCGGAGCAACCGGCAAATTGCATCCGCCCCCCGCATGTGTGGAGCTGCATCACCCTGACTTGAGAAATAGTGCTGGTTATTTCTTGCACAACGCATTATCATCCGCGCCGTTCGTACCACGCTGTAAGTCATTAAGGCCTTTGCGCCCCCTCGCTGGTTTCCCGGTTCAACGCCTAGCGCATCTCTGCGCTGCCGCCCTCCCCGATCCCACCTGCTGACTGATCAGGCCGACTCGCCGTTTATCGGTGCAGTTCCTCTGCCTGCCTCCGACGTACCGACCACGCCGAAGAACCGTAACAATGGAACTTTATCGTGCTAATCAAGCTCCGATCGGTTGACATGCTATGGCCGCTTTTTGGCCAACAACATGGAGCTACACCACGCGCAACGAAGCGCACATGCTTTAAGGAATACCTAGAAAAATGAATGCTCAACATCAAATTCAGAAAGCCATCAGCACCCTGACTCACGCCTTCGCGCCGTTCGATTGCCGCATCCAGGCAACGCGCAAGGGCAGCTTCAGCTTTACCCTGGTCGACAAGACCGGTATCGCCCAGTACAGCCAGCGTCTGTACCCTGGCCAGTACAACGACGAGTCGCTGCAACAAGTGATCGAACGCACCCGCCAGTCGCTCACTGCCTGAACCAAGTCGTCATCCTGGGGTCAAAGGTGACCAACCTCAGGATGGAGTAGGACATGGAACTCACCAACCAACAGCTCGTCGATCACCTGTTCAATCCGCTGCGCGCCAGCTTCAGCTCGCCGCGCCCGGACGGCAGCATCATCCTCGCCCTGCTCGACGAGAGCGACAGCACCGTCTACAGCCGCGTCCTGGCCAAGCCACAGGTCACCGATCAGGATGCCTTCGCCCAGAGCCTGGAAGAAATTCGCCTGGAACTGGCCGTACGCGCCGGTAATATCCCAGCCGATCTGCGCAAGACACTCAAGGAACAGGACAGCGTGTTGAATTACCGCATTGCCTGAGCCTGCAAACAGCCAAAAGCCCGCGCCCAAAGCGCGGGCTTTTTACTGCGCACAGCAAAAACCTTCAGATAGACACTGAGGATATTTAGATAGGGGGGAGGCTTGGAAAACTGGAGGTGGACCCTACCAGCCACACCCCGGCACACAATGTTCCCGCTGTGGCTGCTCCCTTCCGGGCCTGACCAGGTTAACGGGTAATCGTTGCGAGGGGACCGGCAGGGCCACCATAACGCTGCCCGCCATTGCGACGAGCCGCGCCATTGTAACGGCTAAACGTAAACTTACAACTGCTTCAAACACTTAGATACGCGAGACACTGACGTCACACGCGGAAACGTCCCACCAACTGCGCCAGCCCATGAGACAGATCGGACAGGTGCTGGCTGGCTCGCGAGCTCTGCTCGGAGGTTTGCGCCGCCTCGTTGGACAGGTCGCGAATATCGCTGATATTGCGGGCGATTTCTTCGGTGACGCTGCTTTGCTCCTCGCAGGCAGTGGCTATCTGCGCCGCCATGTCGTTGATGCGCTGCACTGAGTCACCGGTGACGCTCAGCGCCTGATCCACACCAGCGGCCTGCTCCACGCTCTGCCGCGCGCGGGTACTGCCCGAGTGCGTGGCCTTGACTGCGTTCTGCACACCCGCCTGCAGGCGCTCGATCATTTGCTGGATGTCCTTGGTCGACTCCTGGGTACGCGCGGCCAGCGCCCGCACCTCGTCGGCGACCACGGCGAAACCACGGCCCTGCTCGCCTGCCCGCGCCGCCTCGATGGCCGCGTTGAGCGCCAGCAGATTGGTCTGTTCGGCGATGCCCTTGATCACCGCCAGTACCGCGCCGATGTTGGCGGTTTCCTGCTCCAGGGTCTGGATGGTGTCGGAGGCGCTTTCCACTTCCTGAGCCAGCTGACGGATCGAATGGATGGTCGCCCCCACCACCTGGGCACCCTCGCGCGACTGTTGCTCGGCATTGCGCGCTGCATCGGCAGCGCTCTGCGCGTTTCGCGCCACTTCATGCACCGCCACGCTCATTTCGGTGGCCGCAGTGCTGACCTGATCCACCGCCGCGTGCTCGCTGTTGATCAGCCGGTCATTGGCAACCGCCAGGCCAGCCAGGCTTTTGGCCGAATCGGCGACTTCGTCAGTGACGCGGCCGACTTCCTTGATCAAGGGCTGCAGCTTGTCGAGGAAGCGGTTGAAGGCATGGCTGAGCTGGCCCAGTTCGTCCTTGGACAGCACGTCCAGACGCACGCGCAGATCGCCGTCACCATCGGCGATCTGTTCGATACGATGCAGCAGGTTGTGCAGCGGACGGGTCACCAATAGCGGGAAGCCCACCACCAGCACCAGGCACACCAGCAGGCCGATGGCGATGATCAGCCCTTGCTGCCAGGCCAGAGACTCGCCACGGGCGATGGCTTCGGTGCCCACCGCATTGGCCGCGTTGTCTTCAAGCTCACCGAGCTTGTCGATGGCACTGCGCGCCTCTTCGAATTGCGCCTCGCTGTCGGCGAAACTCAACCGACTGGCAGCATTGGGGTCGCTATTGGCCAGCTCCAGCACGCGCAACGAGGTCGCCTTCCAGAGTTCGAAACCACGGTCGAAATCAGCCACCAGAGCCAGCGCTTCGCTGCCTGGCTGCATCGCGGCGAACTTGTGCACGCGGTCATAGGCCTGTTGCAGGTTCTCGGCATGCGAGGCGCGCAACTGCGCGGCATGCGAACCGGAGTCTTCGTCGAGCAGGCTGCGCTCGGCGACGAAGGCCTGGTACAGGTCCCGGTCGGCATTGAGCAGCAGGCTGATGGCAGGCAGATGGCGATTGGTCAGCGTGGTGCTGGATTCAGCGACCTGGGTGATACCACGTACACCCAAGGCTCCCATCGTTACCAGCAAGGCGGCCAGCAACAGAATCGGCAGGGCAATCTTCCAACGGAACCCCAGATCGGTGAATGCGCGCAGCATGATGGCACTCCAGCATTAGGCAGGTCTCAGTAGCTTAGTCGAGCCTTGCCAAGTCGCCGTCTAGCCGCGCAAAAATCCGGAAAACCTCCAGCGCTGAGCTAATCTTCTTCACGACCACCCGCGCCACTCGTCGCATCCCGCAGTTCGGCCATGATGAGCATTCCCGAGGCACGCGCACGCCACCTCAGGAGCAACCATGGCTAATTCACATAGCCCCTTCCATCCGATCATCTACGTGCGTGGCTACGCCATGACCCCGGGAGAGATCGACCAGACCAGTGCCGACCCGTTCTGCGGCTTCAACCTCGGTTCCACCGTCTACCGTGCGGTAGCGGAAAAGACCCGCCAGCCACGCAAGTTTGTCTTCGAGTCGCCGGTAATCCGCCTGGCCTCGGAGTTCGACTATCAGGACGTGTACGAAGACGGATACGACATTCTCGATCCGGAATGGGCCGCCAACCCGGATAACCGTCTGGGCAGCCGCTCGATCATCATCTATCGCTACTACGACGAAGCCTCCCGGCTGCTGGGTATCGGCAGCACACCGAGCCCGGAGGTGTTCGCCAGCAAGCTTGGCGAGCTGATTCTCAAGGTGCGCGAGCTGGTGTGCGCCAACCCGAAGAACGCCATCACCAAGACCGACTTCCGTTGCTACCTGGTGGCCCATTCGATGGGTGGCCTGGTGTGCCGAGGCCTGCTACAAAACCCCAAGCTGGATCCAGGTGGTGCGGCCAAACTGGTGGACAAGGTGTTTACCTACGCCACGCCACACAATGGTATCGACCTGCTCGGCATCAACCCGCCAAGCTGGCTGAGCCTGAGCGACATCAGCAACTTCAACCGCCAGCGCCTGGCGACTTTTCTCGATCTGGAAGCAGCCTACAAGCTCACCGAGCGCGTCGACTGGCTACCCGAGGCACGTTTCCCGTCGAGGCGCTTCTTCTGCATGGTTGGCACCAACCGCATGGACTACGAAGCCGGTCTCGGCCTGTCGCGTACCTTCGCAGGTCACGGCAGCGACGGCCTGGTGCGCATCGACAACGCGACCCTCGGCGGGCTGGATGCTCGCAACAAACCGACAGCTCCCTGCGCCAAAGCCTTTACCTACCGAGCGCATTCCGGCTACTTCGGCATCGTCAACAGCGAGGAGGCGTACCAGAATCTCACCCGTTTTCTGTTCGGCGATGTGCGTGTAGACATCTGGGCCGAAGTTGACGCCATCAGCCTGCCCAAGGAGCTGCGCAAAGCAGCAAGCCAGGGACAATCAGTCAACGCCTTGTACCAGTTCGAAGTACTCGCCGCCCCTCGCGGCAAGCTCTGGTACCTGAGCCGGCGCACCGCCGAGGAGGACTCGGTGGCCTGTCTCGCCCATCAGCACTGGCTCAAGGCACCGCAGGAGAACGGCAAGCTGTACCTTGGCAGCCTGTTTCTCGCTGACCGGGCGCGGGTGAATAGCAGGCGCAAGGGGCTGGCCTATACCTTGACCTTCACGTTCGCGTGCCGGACTACGAGGTGGAGCGCAAGCTGTGGGTCAAACAGCACTTCGAGGGGAGCTATCTGTTCCGCAACAGCCTGATGCTGGAAATAACCCCACCCGGCGCCGACAGTGACTGGCAAGTGAGTCACGCCTGGCAGAATCAGGGAGTACACAGCGCCGACCGCAAACTCTATGGCAACCTTCAGAAGGATGGAAGCCTGGAGATCGAAGTGCCGTTTGACAGCGCCAGTGAACCTGGTATCAGCGGCCGACTGCGTTTTTTGGTCGCACGCTGGAACCACCAGGACTGATGCGACACTAAGCCCTATCGGTAAAGTCTGTCAGGCGCTGCCGAGCCATCCCTTTTGTGCTAGCTTTCCCACGTTTTCGGCTGTGCGGCTTCATGTCTGCCAAGCCGAACCTCTCACCTGCAAACGGAGTTACATCATGGCAATCACCAAAGACCAACTGATCAGCGACCTGGCCGAGGCCGTTTCCCTGCCCAAAGCCACTGTCCGCACCCTGATCGATCAGCTGGGCGAAATTGTCGGCGACGCGCTGGAAAACGACGGTGAGATCACCCTGCCAGGCATCGGCAAGCTGAAGGTGAGCGAGCGCCCGGCCCGTACTGGCCGTAACCCGCAGACCGGCAAGAGCATCGAAATCGCTGCCAAGAAAGTGGTCAAGCTGGTGCCTGCCAAGGCCCTGACCGACGCTCTGAACTGATTCAGAGTGCGGCCGCGATCCCCTCTGGATCGCGGCCTTCCCCTACCCTTCCCGCCTTAGTTGGTTAGTTAGCCAGCACCTCGATGCTGCCGCGCATACCGGCCTGGTAATGCCCGGCGATCAGACAGGCGAACTCGAATTCGCCGGCTCGGTTGAACGTCCAGATCATCTCGCCCTGCGCCTCGGGCGCAACATGCGCCATATACGCCTCACCATGCGCCATGCCCGGCGCCCTGAGCATTTCGGCGGCATGTTCATCCAGCGTCTGCCGCGTCCCTAGCACGAACTCGTGCATCAGCTTGCCATCGTTGTGATGGACGAAGCGGATGGTCTCGCCCTGCCTGACCTGCAACCGCTCCGGGGTGAAACGCATGCTGTCGCCCATGCGAATCTCCACAGTGCGATCGACCTTGTCGGCCTGCCCGGCGATGCCCCAGGGTTTCTGCGCTGGCCCGTGATCCATCATCTGCATGTCGCCATGCCCGGCGTGACTGTCTTCATGGGCCTGCGCCGGCAGTGCAGGCAAAAGCGCAGCGACAAGCAGGGCCGGCAAGGGGCTGATACGCCGCTTCATCTGTGCATCTCCAATCGTTGGTAACGTTCACGCGCAAGAGCGCGCGGCGTACCGGCTGTTGCAGCCGGCCTGAGGCCGTGGTTGAAAGGTGTTCGATCAGGAGAAGGTCGGACGGTGTGGGCGTTCGGGCGTATCCGCCACGATGGACACCAGGCGCGGGCTCAGCGCCGGAGGTGGCTCGGCACGCCGCGCCTCATCAGCCTGGACGAGGGGCTGGGTGAACACCACCGCACTGACGCAGAACGCGCAGAGGCTGCAGGAGGCGGCTTTCGCCGGGTGATGCTGGCCGTCGGCCGCTGGCTTGATCGCAGCATGCCGCTGACCATGCTCGGACATCACATGCACGGTGGCGCTACGGTGCACCTGCTGGCAAAGCTGCATGCCGAATGCGGCCATCGCCTGCATCGGCAAGGCCAGCATCAGGAGGCAGACTAGAGCGGTACGCAGCCGTTTGCGCATGGGTAAGCCAGTTACCAGTTGGATTGCAGGCGTCGATTATCCACCTCGAGTGGCGATCCTCCAAGCCCGTTCACAAGCTCAGGTGGCCGCCGTACAGCCCATACCCGGCCAGTAGCGCCGTCACCAGCACCGCAGCAAAGATCAGCCACTCGTAGCCACTGAACAGCACCTGCCCCACCACCAGAGCGGTCAGCGATCCTAACCCCAGTTTGCGATTTCCTTTCGACATGGCAGCTCCCTCGCAGGACTACCGCCAAGCTTTAGTCGAGGCTTGCCCAGGCAGCTCAGCCGCACATGGTCACGTGGCGCGGATGACTGGCGACACGCTCGAGCCAGGCGCGGACCGCCGGGAAGGCCTCGAGACTGAAACCGCCTTCGTCGGCCACATGGGTGTAGGCATACAGCGCGATATCGGCGATGGAATACTGCTCACCGACCAGATAAGGCGTGCGCTCGAGTTGTTTCTCCATCACCTTCAGGGCCTTGTAACCGAGCTTCAGGCAGCGCGCGTGCTCCTCGCGGCGCTCTTCGGGCATCCCCTGGTAAAGCTGGATGAACCGCGCCACCGCGACATACGGTTCGTGACTGTATTGCTCGAAGAACTGCCACTGCAGCACCTGGGTGCGCAAGCGCGGTTCGGTCGGCAGGAACTCGCTGCCATCGGCGAGGAAGTTGAGGATGGCGTTGGACTCCCACAAGCAGGTGCCGTCGTCCAGTTCCAGCACAGGAATCTTGCCGTTGGGGTTCTTGACCAGAAAGGCTTCGCTCTGCGTATCGCCCTTGAGGATATCGACGTCAATCCACTGGTACTCCTTGCCCAGCAGATGCAGCATCAGCTTGACCTTGTAGCAGTTGCCCGAACGGTAATCGCCGTAGACCTTGAACATCGCGTTGCTCTCCCTATCAATCCTCGCGGCAAGCTCGCCGCCTCAAAATCAAACCGCTGCTGCGCCCTGCGCATCACGAATCACCGCCGCCAACCGGCGCAGCCCTTCGCCCAGGCGCTCCGGCGCCACGTGGCTGAAGTTCAGTCGCAGGTGGCCTGGGTTGGCATCCGGGTCGATGAAGAACGGCTCGCCCGGCATGAAGGCGACGTTCTGCGCCAGCGCCGCATCGAGCAGCGTGCGGGTATCGAGCGGCTGCTTCAGGGTCAGCCAGAAGAACAGACCGCCCTGCGGAATTTCCCAATCGGCCAGGTCGCCGAAATGCTCCAGCAACTGCGCCTGCATGGCGTCACGGCGAATACGGTAGAAATCACGCAACTCGGCCAGGTGACCGCGGTACTGATCGCTGCCCAACCACTGTAGCGCCTGCCACTGACCGATGCGGTTAGTGTGCAGATCGGCCGACTGCTTCAGGCGCAGCAGATGCGGATACAGGTCCTTGGTGGCGATCAGGTAACCGACACGCAAGCCCGGCAGCAGAGTCTTGGACACGGTACCGGTGTAGATCCAGCTGGCCTGTTTCAGACGGCTGACGATGGGCGTGGCGCTGCCGGCATCGAACACCAGCTCGCGGTACGGCTCGTCCTCGACCAGGGTCACGCCGAACTCGTCGAGCAGGGCCGCCACGGCTTCACGCTTGGCTTCGCTGTAACGGGTGCCGGACGGGTTCTGGAAAGTCGGGATCAGGTAGGCGAAAGCCGGCTTATGGTTCTCCAGGCGTTGACGCAGTGCCGCCAGCTCAGGACCGTCAGCCTCCTGTGGCACGCTGATGCAGTCGGCGCCGAACAGCTGGAAAGCCTGCAGGGCCGCCAGGTAGGTCGGCGCTTCGAGCAGTACTTCGGTGCCCGGATCGATGAACAGCTTGGAGGCCAGGTCCAGTGTCTGCTGCGAGCCGCTGACGATCAGCACCTGGCTGGCATCGCAAGGCACGCCCAGCGCCCGCGCCTCGGCAGCGATGGCCTCACGCAGGGCTGGCTCGCCTTCGCTCATACCGTACTGACCCATGCTCGCCGGCATCTCGGCCCAGTCCACCTTTGGCAGCATCGGTTCGGCCGGCAGACCGCCAGCGAACGACATCACTTCCGGACGCTGCGCCGCGGCAAGAATTTCACGAATCAGGGAGCTTTTCAGGCGGGCGATGCGTTCGGAGAAGGCCATGGAATGTCCTGGGGTGCAAAAGTTATTGGAATTAAGTCAAACTGCTTGACCGAAACTACGCCTCCAACCAGAGATACGTCAATATGACTGACCTAAAAAATTTCTCCGAGAAATTTTTGACGTCGCCCGCCGAGGGCACGCAGGCCGGCCGTCACGGCGCGCAGCTGATCAAGAACGGCGCAGCTCAGCAGGCCGCCATGGAGGCTTTCTTCTTCGGCTATCAGGCTTTCACCGCCAAGCCGGACGAAATGCTGGCCAAGCGCGGGTTGTCACGCGTGCACCACCGCATTCTGTTCTTCATCGCCAAGTACCCGGGCCTGAACATGACCGAGCTGCTGGGTTACCTGGGGGTGAGCAAACAGGCGCTGAACATGCCGTTGCGCCAGTTGATCGAGATGGACCTGGTGCAGAGCGAAGCTGCCGCGGACGACAAGCGCAAGCGTGTGCTGGGTTTCACTGCCGAGGGCGCCAAGCTGGAACAGGCACTGCGCCGCGAGCAGGCGCGCCTGCTGCAACGCGTATTCGGCGAAATGGGCGAAGAGGCCGTGCAAGGCTGGCTGGCCGTCAATCACGCTCTGGCACGCAGCCGCCAGGAACGCACCTGAGCATCGTCGTCACAAGCCCCCCGTAGGACGAACTATGCTCGCGAACCCTCTTGTTCGCGAGCAAAGCTCGCTCCTACCGATTCAGCCTGCCTTTCCATTCCCCCGCACCACCGGTCATGCCACGCCAACGCGTGATTGCACCCTGACACGACCTCTGCAATCATATGCGAATCATTATCACCTTAACTTAGATCTCGCGAGGTGCGCGTGTCGGTTCAGGATTCCAGCAACCAACAGCTGGTCGGTATGCTTTATCGCGATCACCGTGATTGGCTGTTCGGCTGGCTGCGCAAAAGCCTGAATTGCGCGCAGCGCGCTGAAGACCTGAGCCAGGACACCTTCGTCCGCCTGCTCGGCCGCGCTGAACTGCATAACCCGCGCGAACCCAGAGCCTTGCTCACCACCATCGCCAAGGGACTGCTGGTCGACCAGTTCCGCCGCAACGCGCTGGAGCGCGCCTACCTGGAAGCGCTCGCGCAGGCTCCAGAAGCAGTGCAGCCCAGCCCGGAAGAACAGGCCCTGGCATTGGAGCAACTGACCGAAATTGACCGCTTGCTCGGCCAGCTATCGAGCAAGGCACGCGCAGCGTTTCTCTATAACCGCCTGGATGGCCTAGGCCACGCCGAGATCGCCGAGCGGCTTGGTGTGTCGCCGTCCCGCGTGCGCCAGTACCTCGCCCAGGGCCTGCGCCAGTGCTACGTCGCGCTTTACGGAGCGCCGCAATGAGCCAGGTCTCGGCTCGTGTGCTCGATGAGGCCATCGCCTGGCAGCTGTGCCTGGACTCTGGCGAAGCCAGCGAGCAGCAACGCCATGACTTCGCCGACTGGCTGGCCGCTAACCCGGAGCATGGCCTGGTCTGGCAACGCCTGGGCGGTATCGACCAGCAGCTTTCTGCCGCCAGCGCGCCGATGGCGCGACGCGCCCTGTTGCAGAGCAGCGTCAGCCGTCGCCGCAGCCTGCGCCGTATTGGCGGCAGCGCCCTGAGCCTGCTGCTGGCAGCAGGTGTAACACTGGTGCTGATGGCTCAGCAGCGCCCACTGGGCGACTACCTCGCCGACTACCATACCGCCAGTGGAGAACAGCGTGACCTGCTGCTCGCCGACCGCAGCCAGGTGCGCCTCAACAGCCGCAGTGCGCTGGATATCGAATTCGACGACAACGAACGGCGCCTGCACCTGCACAGCGGCGAAATTCTGATTCAGACCGCAAAGGGCGATAGTCGTCCCTTCATCGTCGAGACGGAGCAGGGACGCTTGCGTGCGCTGGGTACGCGCTTTCTGGTACGGCGTGAAGGCGCCGCGACCGAGCTGATCGTGTTGCAGTCGGCAGTCGCCGCCAGGCCGCTGGCCGGTTCACAGGAACGCATCATCCACAGCGGCGAACAGGTGCGCATGGACAGCCAGCACCTCAGCGCAAGCCACCCTGCCCCCATCGGTGCCGACGCCTGGAGCCGCGGCATGCTGGTGGCGGACAACCTGCCCCTACAGCGTCTGATCGATAAGCTCGGCGAATACAGCAGCGGTTACCTGAGCCTCGATCCGAGCCTGGCCGATCTGCGCATCAGCGGCAGCTTCCCGTTGCACGACAGCGACAAGGCACTGGCCACTGTAGCACTGAGCCTGCCGGTGCGCACCGAGCAACTGAGCCCCTGGTGGACCCGCGTGCTACCGGCGGAAAAATAATTTTCCCCGCCCCTGTCACTTTTACTTCCTGCTTCGGCAAAAGGGCATTGAGATACATTAACTCTTAGGAGACGTTCGCAATGCCCTTCCGCCCTGCCCCGTTCCGCCACACGCTGCTGGCCCTGACCATCGCCTTCGCCGGCCATGCCGGGCTGGCCCACGCCGAGGTCTATCAGCTGCCTGCCGGCCCCCTGGCGGCCACGCTCAACCAGATCGCCAGCCAGGCCGGCGTGACCCTGAGCATCGACCCGGCCCTGACCGCGGGCAAAAGCTCGGCACCGGTCAACGGCGACTACGAAGCCATCGAAGCCCTCAATCAGGCGCTGCGTGGCACCGGCCTGCAGTTGCAAAGCGGCAATGGCGGCGCCTACAGCCTGGCCCCCGCCGCAGAAGCGGCAATGGCACTGCCGGACGTCACCGTGACCGCCAGCGAACAAGCCGCCGAGACCGCCTGGGGCCCAACCCGTGGTTACCTGGCCAACCGCACCGCGACCGGCACCAAGACCGACACGCCTCTGCTGGAAACCCCACGCTCGATCTCCGTCGCCACTCGCGAGCAGATGCAGGACCGCAAGGTGCAGAACCTCGATGACGCCGTGCGCTACATGCCGGGCGTCATCGCCAGCAGCTACGGCAGCGACAGCCGCGCCGACTGGATGAAGATCCGCGGCTTCGAACCGATCCAGATGCTCGACGGCCTGCCGCTGCCCAAGGGCAGCTACACCATGGCCAAGCTGGAAACCTGGAACCTGGAGCGCGTCGCCATGCTGCGCGGCCCGGCCTCGGCGGTGTATGGCCAGACCCCACCAGGCGGTCTGGTGGACGCCGTCAGCCGCCGCCCACAGGCTGAAAGCAGCCATGAAGTGCAGGTTCAGGTCGGCAACTACAATCACAAGCAGATCAGCTTCGACAGCACCGGCAAGATCGATGACGACGGCCGCTTCCTCTATCGCTTCAGCGGTACTGGTCGGGACAGCGGCACCACCGTCGAGCATATCGACGACCAGCGCTTCAACCTCGCGCCCAGCCTGACCTGGAAGATCGCTGACACCACCAAGCTCACCTTCCTCGGTCAGTTCAACCGTGACGATACCGGCGGCACCAGCCAGTTCCTGCCGCTGCAAGGCACCAAGCTGAGCACCTCGGCCGGCAAGGTCGACTACCACAAGAACCTCGGCGACCCGGACTGGGAGTTCTACGACAAGACCTTCTACGCACTGGGCTACGCCTTCGAGCACCGCATCAACGACACCTGGCAATTCAACCAGAACCTGCGCTACAGCAAGCTCGAACTGGATAACCAGATCATCACGGCCGGGGGCTGGGCAACCGCCGTGGCTGACGACGGTACGGTCGCGCGCGGCGCCAACGTGTATGACGAAAATATCAGCCACTTCGCCGTGGACAACAATTTCCAGGCAGACTTCAGCACTGGCGCCATCGGCCACACCCTGCTGCTGGGCCTCGACTACCTGCGCGTGGATACCGATTACCGCTGGCTGTACGGTTCTGCTCCCAGCAGCAACATCATTCGCCCGATCTACGGCCAGGATTTCAGCGGCGTCAGCTACACGGCCTACCAGGACTACAACCAGAAGCGTCGTAACACAGGCCTTTACCTTCAGGACCAAATGTCGCTGGACAACTGGCGCGTGACCCTCGGTGGCCGATGGGACCGTCTGGACACCGATTCGGTGTTCCACAACGCCAACGATGCCAAGGATAGCCGTCGCGACAGCCAATTCAGCGGCAATGCGGCGCTGAGCTACGTGTTCGACTCCGGTTTCACGCCCTACGTGTCCTATGCCGAATCCTTCCAGGCCGAAGCGGGCGGCAACGGCGGCGCGGCGTTCAAACCCAGCACCGGCAAGCAGTACGAACTGGGTATCAAGTATCAACCGCCGGGTAGCGACATGCTGTTCACCGCCGCGGTCTATGACCTCACGCGGCAGAACATCGTGACCACCAACATCGCCGGCGCCACCGAGCCGGTCAGCGAGGTAGAAGTCCGCGGCCTGGAGTTGGAAGCCACCGGTAATATCACCGAGAACCTCAGCCTTACCGCCTCCTACAGCTACACCAACAGCAAGATGACCAAGGTCGGCGATCCACGCGACAAGAACCGCGCCCTGCCACTGATCCCCGAGCATCAGGCGTCGATCTGGGCCGACTATGACTGGAGTCAGGGTGTGCTGGCGGGCTTCGGCGTCGGCTTTGGCGCCCGCTTCGTCGGTTCCACCGACAACATCTCTGTCGGTAGCATGGGCTTCGTACGTGATCCTTCCGACGGCCACAGCAGCGCCTATACCGTCTACGACGCGGCGGTGCGCTACGACCTTGGCCAGATCGATGCCAGCCTGCGTGGCGCCAGCGTGTCGCTCAACGCCAACAACCTGTTCGACAAGGAATACCTGGCCACCTGCGACGGCTTCTACTGCTACGCCGGCGACCCACGCCGGGTCATGGCCAGCCTCGACTACAAGTGGTAAACGGCTGACAAACAGGAGCCGCCCGATGGGCGGCTCTTGTCGTTTTGGGCCTTGCTAACTCGCAGCCCCCTGCAACTCGGCAGCCCCTCTGAAGAACACCAGCCCCTGCGCCACGCAAACCGCCAGTGCCGGCACTATAGCCAGCGGCAAAAACAGCACACTGGCGAACATCACACCGCTGGCGATGGACAGCCAGGCCATGACCCGCAGAGAGGCGTACGCCAGCCTCACCTTGAGCAGGAGAATACCGAACCAGGCAATGCCGAGCCCCATGAGTACCATCAGGCCCAGGTAGGCGATGGTCAGCACGCTAAGTGCCTTGAACAGTTGATCCCCAACCATGAAGTCCATCACCCCGCTGACCAGGGCAATAACAACGATGATCCAGACAGGCCAGCTCAGCCCCGGCGCAGCAAAACGCTGCTCGATGAAGCTCTTGAGGCGGATCAACAAGTAGTTGCCCAACAACATCAGCAGCAGTCCCAGCCAGCGGGTATAGCGCTCGACCTCCTCCAGCTCTGCCTGGCCCAGCCAACTGCTAGCGAAAATAACGCCCAGCATCAGCGCACTGCCCAGCGCAGACATCAGTGCCAACCAGCCAAGCACCTGTAACTGGCGCGCACTCCAGCCCGGGAGCTGCCGCACCGGCTGGTCATCGATCAGTTCGACCTGCGGGGCACTGTAGGGGGTGTCCGGCTGCATGAGGCCTCCTTGTCTGCAAAAGATCAAGGCTAACCATCCACGATGCGCTTGACCAGACTGTACGGTTCAACCCACCAGTGGCTGTACCGCGACGGCGTGGCGGCCGCGCAATAGGCTTTGCCAGTCACCGGAGAACGACCATGTCCACCGAACTGCTGCTCGCCTTCATCGCCTTCGCCTTCGTCACCTCGGTAACGCCAGGGCCCAACAACATGATGCTGCTCGCCTCCGGGGTGAACTTCGGCGTGCGCCGCAGCATTCCGCACATGCTCGGCATCAGCCTGGGCTTCATGCTGCTGGTGGCTGCCGTGGGCCTGGGGCTCGGCCAGGTGTTCCAGCGCCTGCCGGTGCTGCATGACGTACTGCGCTATGTCGGCGCCGCTTATCTCCTCTACTTGGCCTGGAAGATCGCCCAGTCCGGCGCACCGCAGAGCCGAGATAACCCTGAAGCGAAGCCGTTCACCTTTCTGCAGGCGGCGGCCTTTCAGTGGGTCAATCCCAAGGCGTGGATCATGGCCATTGGCGCCATTACCACCTATACCCCACAGGATGGTTTCTTCAGCAACGTACTACTGATCGCCGCGCTGTTTGCCTTGGTCAACTGCCCCAGCGTGGGATTGTGGACCGTCGCCGGCAGCATGCTGCGCAAGTGGCTGGACAACCCGCGTGCGTTGCGCGCCTTCAATATCGGCATGGCGCTGCTGCTAGTCGCCTCGCTCTATCCCATCATCGTCGACACTGGAATGTTCTGATGCAAGACGCCGCCCCTACTCGTCTGCGCCCCCTGGCGGACACCTCCACCTCGGCCGTGGTCGCAGGCTTCATCGCCATGCTCACCGGCTACACCAGCTCCCTGGTGCTGATGTTCCAGGCCGGCCAGGCTGCCGGCCTCACCGCAGGGCAGATTTCCTCATGGATCTGGGCACTGTCGATCGGCATGGCGTTGTGCTGCATCGTGCTGTCGCTGCGTTATCGCGCGCCGGTGATGATCGCCTGGTCCACTCCCGGCGCCGCACTGCTGATCACTAGCCTGCCGCAGGTGTCCTACGGCGAGGCCATTGGCGCCTACATCCTCGCCTCGGGCCTGATCGTGCTGATCGGCCTGACCGGTACCTTCGACCGCCTGATGCGCCGCATCCCCGGCTCCATCGCCGCAGCCCTGCTGGCCGGTGTGCTGTTCAAGATCGGCCTGGAAATCTGCGTGGCCGCCGAGCAGCAGCCCATCCTGGTGGTGGCCATGCTGCTCGCCTACCTGCTTGGCAAGCGCCTGTGGCCACGTTACTCGGTGCTCTCCGCGCTGATCGTCGGCAGCGTGCTGGCAGCGGTCTTCGGCCTGCTGGACTTCACGAACTTCCAGCTGCAGCTGGCCACACCGGAATGGACCACACCGAGCTTCTCGCTGGCCGCCGCCATCAGCATCGGCATTCCGCTGTTCATCGTCGCCATGGCCTCGCAGAACCTGCCGGGCATGGCCGTGCTGCGCGCCAATGGCTATGACGTACCGGCCTCGCCGCTGCTGACCAGTACCGGCCTGGTATCGATCCTGATGGCGCCGTTCGGCAGCCACGGCATTCATATGGCCGCCATCAGTGCTGCCATCTGTGCCGGCCCGGAAGCTCATGAAGACCCGCGCAAGCGCTACACCGCGGCAGTCTGGTGCGGAGTGTTCTACGCCATCGCCGGCATCTTCGGCGCCACCCTGGCCTCGCTGTTCGCGGCGCTGCCAGCGGCGTTGATCCTGTCCATCGCCGCGCTGGCACTGTTCGCCTCGATCATCGGCGGCCTGACCCAGGCCATGAGCGAGCCCAATGAGCGCGAAGCGGCGCTGATCACCTTTCTGGTCACCGCCTCGGGCATGACCCTGGCGGGCGTCGGTTCAGCGTTCTGGGGTATCGTCGCCGGCCTGCTGACCCTGGCCGTGCTGAACTGGGGCAAGCGCTAACTCCGATGCAACCGGGCTACGAGCGGTAGGGTGCGCCGTGCGCACCACTGGATAACAGCGTGTTCAAGCGGTGCGCACAGCGCACCCTACTGTTCAGCCACCGTTTCGTGAGCGAGCTCGGCGCCGTGCATACGGTTGACCCACAACCCGAACAGCGCTGCGGTGACGAACATGATCAGGCTGTAGATGGCCGCCGGAATGGCCATGGTCGGGTTGTTCAGCAGCGCCGGGCTCAGCGCCAGGGCGATGGCCAGGGTACCGTTGTGGATGCCGATCTCCATGGCGATGGCAATCGCCTGACGCAGATTGAGCTTGAGCAGGCGCGGCACGCAATAGCCCACCGCCATGCTCAGCAGGTTGAAGGCCAGCGCCGCACCGCCGACCGCAGGCGCATAATCGACGAAAGTGCGCCAGTCCTTGGCCACCGCCAGCAGGATGATCAGTAGCAGGAACAGCGCCGAGATGATCTTCACCGGTTTCTGCATGCGCGCGGCGAAGCCGGGGAAACGACTGCGCAGCCACATGCCGATGGCCACCGGCCCGAGGACGATGACGAACACCTGCACCACCTTGGCGAACTGCAGCGGGATGGCCTGATCGGCGGACATGAAGTAAGCCAGCGACAGGTTGACGATCAGCGGCATGGTCAGAATCGCGATCACCGAATTGACCGCGGTGAGGGTGATGTTCAACGCCACGTCGCCATGGGCCAGGTGGCTGTAGAGGTTGGCGGTGGTGCCGCCCGGCGAGGCCGCCAGCAGCATCAGGCCAACGGCCAGCGCCGGCGCCAGGCCGAAGGCCTTGGCCAGGAAGAAGCACGCCAGCGGCAGCAACAGCAGCTGGCAAGCCAGGCCGATCAATACCGGTTTGGGAAAATTGGCCACGCGGGCGAAGTCGGCCAGGCTCAGTGACAGGCCAAGCCCGAGCATGATGATGCCCAGCGCAGCGGGAAGGAAAAACGTCAGCAAGGGATCGGCGGTCATTATTGTTATCGCTCCAGTTGAACCTGGCAGGATTGTGCTGAGTCAGGGCCAGTGCTGGCAGTGGCCCTGCGAGCCAACCTTAGCCGACGTGCAGACGACCGGGCTAGAGCCTTTATATCGCCGTGGCGCCACCATCCACGGCCAACGCCTGGCCAGTGGTGAACGCGGCGTGGTCGCTGCACAGATAGAGCACGGCAGCCGCGATCTCCTCGACCTTGCCGATACGCCCGACCGGGTGCATGGCGGCGGCGAACTCGGCCTTCTTCGGGTCGGCTTCGTAGGCGCGGCGGAACATGTCGGTGTCGATCACCGCTGGGCATACCGCGTTTACCCGCAGTTTCTTCTTGGCGTACTCGATCGCAGCGGATTTGGTCAGGCCGATCACCGCATGCTTGGAGGCGGCGTAGATGCTCATCTTCGGCGCGGCACCCAGGCCGGCGACCGAGGCGGTATTGACGATGGCGCCGCCGCCCTGGGCCAGCAGCAACGGGATCTGGTGCTTCATGCACAACCACACGCCCTTGACGTTGACGCCCATGATGGCGTCGAACTCGGCTTCGTTGCCATCGGCCAGCTTGCCCTGTTCGATCTCGATACCAGCGTTGTTGAAGGCGTAATCCAGGCGGCCGTACTGAGCTACGGTCGCGTCCATCAGCGCCTTGACCTCGGCATCGCGGGTCACGTCGCAACGCACGAAGCAACCCTCGCCACCGGCCGCACGAATAAGCCCGACGGTGCCTTCACCACCGCTCACGTCGACATCGGAAACCACCACCTTGAGCCCTTCGGCAGCGAAAGCCTGGGCGGTGGCACGGCCAATACCGGCGGCACCGCCGGTGACCAGGGCGACCTGGCCGGAGAACGTCATGCTCATGTCTGCTTCCTCGCAGCGATTCTTGTTGAATTGGCGAGGAGTCTAGCCAGGCGACCGCGCGCAGAGCAGCACTATCAGGCTCTGGAGTGGCGGGTCATGCAGGGCGCTGATGGCGACGCCACCAGCGCGCTGCCGCGATCAGCGGATAGCCCGGATGTAATCCGGGACAGCTCGGACGGCATGCCAGAGCGCCCCGGATTTCATTCGGGGCTACAGGGCTCAGCCTTGCAGTTCGGCAACCACAGCCGCCAGCGCCTGCGCCGGATCGGCAGCCTGGCTGATCGGACGGCCGATCACCAGGTAATCGGAGCCGGCATCCAGCGCCTGGCGTGGAGTAAGGATGCGCTTTTGGTCATCGGCACTGCTGCCAGCAGGACGAATGCCCGGCGTGACCAGTTGCAGACGCGGCTGCGCGACCTTCAGCGCCTGCGCTTCCTGCGCCGAACAGACCAGACCATCGAGCCCGGCTTCAGCAGCCAGGCCGGCCAGGCGCAGTACCTGCTCCTGCGGCGGCACGTCCAGGCCGATGCCGGCCAGATCCTGCTGCTCCATGCTGGTCAGCACCGTCACGCCGATCAGCAGCGGCTTGGCGCCAGCGAGCTTGTCCAGTTCGTTACGGCAGGCCGCCATCATGCGCAGACCGCCGGAGCAATGCACATTGACCATCCACACACCCAGCTCCGCAGCAGCCTTGACCGCCATCGCCGTGGTGTTGGGGATATCGTGGAATTTCAGATCGAGGAACAGCTCGAAGCCCTTGGCCTGCAGCGCCTCGACCACTTGCGGACCACTGCGGGTGAACAGCTCCTTGCCGACCTTGACGCGGCACAGCGCCGGATCGAGCTGGTCGGCCAGCGCCAGAGCGGCATCACGGCTGGGAAAGTCGAGGGCGACGATGATCGGGGTTTGGCAGGCGGGCATGGGCGGGTCTCGAACAGGATAAAAACGCCGCGCATTGTAGCGCAAAGCATCCTGTCACTGGTCGCGGCTAAAGCCCCTCCCGCATGCAGAGCGGCAGCCCGAATGAAAATCGGTCTAGCGGCCATCCAGCTGCCAACCACCTTCTGCCATCGGAAATTCGGCATTCGAATTGCGGTTGCCATCATGTAACAGGCATCGCGCGACTGCGCGCCAGAGCGGTGCATCCACACTGCCACTGCACCTTTTTCATTCGTCCGATCCGACCGGCATCCAGGTACAGGCGGCGGATGGTCGGCGGTCAGGCCTCTGGCATGAGCACTGCACGGTGAGCACATCCTCTCTGCAACGGGTTGCAGCCATGCCTTATCAAACCACCATCGGCAGCCTGGTCTACCGCTTCGCCGACCTCAAGACGCTGCTGGCCAAGGCCAGCCCGGCGCGCTCCGGCGACTACCTGGCGGGGCTGGCTGCTGCTACCTACGAAGAACGCATGGCGGCCAAGCTGGCGCTAGCCGAGGTGCCGCTCAAGCGTTTCCTCGACGAGGCGCTGATTCCTTACGAAGATGACGAAGTCACCCGCCTGATCATCGACCGCCATGACGCCGCAGCCTTCGCCCCGATCAGCCACCTGACCGTGGGTGATCTGCGCGACTGGCTGCTACTGGAAAAGACCGACAGCGCGCGCCTGGCGGCCGTGGCCGCTGGACTGACACCAGAGATGGTCGCCGCGGTGAGCAAACTGATGCGCAATCAGGATCTGATCCTGGTAGCGCGCAAATGCCAGGTGATCACCCGTTTTCGCAATACCCTGGGCCTGCCCGGCCATCTGGCCGTGCGCCTGCAACCCAATCACCCTACCGACGACGTGCGCGGTATCGCTGCCAGCATGCTCGACGGTCTGCTCTATGGCTCCGGCGATGCCACGGTCGGTATCAACCCGGCCAGCGATTCGCTGCCAACACTGATGCGCCTGTGGCAGATGATGGACGAGGTGCGCCAGCACTTCGAAATTCCCATGCAGAGCTGCGTGCTGACCCACGTCACCACGCAGATTCAGGCCATCGAGGCCGGCGCGCCGATAGACCTTGTATTCCAATCCATCGCCGGTACCGAGGCCACCAACGCCGGTTTCGGCGTGTCCCTGGCGATCCTGCGCGAGGCCCACGAGGCCGCACTGTCGCTGGGGCGCGGCACCCTGGGCGACAACGTCATGTATTTCGAAACCGGCCAGGGCAGCGCGCTGTCGGCCGGCGGCCACCATGGCGTCGACCAGCAGACCTGCGAGGTCCGCGCCTACGCCGTCGCTCGTGAATTCCGTCCACTGCTGGTCAATACCGTGGTCGGCTTCATCGGCCCTGAGTACCTCTACGACGGCAAGCAGATCATCCGCGCAGGCCTGGAGGATCACTTCTGCGCCAAGCTGCTCGGCCTGCCGATGGGCTGCGACGTCTGCTACACCAACCATGCCGAAGCTGATCAGGACGACATGGACAGTCTGCTTACCCTGCTCGGCACCGCCGGTATCAACTTCATCATGGGCATCCCGGGTGCCGACGACATCATGCTCAACTACCAGAGCACCTCGTTCCACGATGCGCTGTACCTGCGCAGCGTGCTGGGCCTGAAACGCGCGCCGGAGTTCGATGCCTGGCTGGCGCGCATGGCCATTACCGAACCGAGCGGCCGCCTGCGCGAGATCGGCCGTGGCCACCATATGCTCAAGCAACTGCCGCACATCTCGGGAGCCGCGTGATGGCCAATGATCTGATTCAGCAAAATCCCTGGGACGAACTTCGCGCGCATACCTCGGCACGCATAGCACTCGGCCGCGTCGGCTGCAGCCTGCCTACCCGCGAGGTGCTCAAGTTCGGCCTGGCCCATGCCCAGGCACGCGATGCGGTGCATCGTCCGCTGGACTTCAGCGAACTCAAGCACCAGCTGCATGCGGCGGGCTTTCGCACCTTGAAAGTACGCAGCAACGCCGAAGACCGGCAGACCTACCTGCTGCGCCCCGATCACGGCCGCCACTTGCACGGCGACTGCCAGGTGCAACTGCAGCACGAACTGCCGGCGCCTGAAATCGCCATCGTCCTCGCCGACGGTTTGTCGGCCGTTGCCGTCCAGCGCCATGCCCTGCCGCTGTTGCAAGCCCTGCGCGAGCGTTTTGATACTGATTGGGCCAACACCCCGGTGGTGCTAGCCGAACAGGGGCGCGTGGCGATTGGCGACGGCATCGGTGAAGCCCTGCGCGCACGTCTGGTGATCGTCATGATCGGTGAGCGGCCGGGGCTGACCTCGCCGGACAGCCTCGGCCTGTACCTGACCTACGCACCGCGCGTGGGCTGCCTGGACAGCGCCCGTAACTGTATCTCCAATGTGCGACCTGAAGGCCTGCCATACGAACTGGCAGCACACAAGCTCGACTACCTGGCGCGTCAGGCATTGCGCCTGCAACTGAGCGGCGTGAAGCTCAAGGACGACAGCAGCATGCAGGCAGTCGCAGTACAGGCAGACTGACAAGTTTCGGCCCTCGGGTTATGGTGACGACTCTAGTCCTTTGTAAGGAGTCATCATGCCTTGGTACGTCTGGCTGCTGCTGGTCCTGGTGTTCGGCTCGGTGATTGGTAGTTTGCTGGTGCTGCGCAGCAGCGCCAAAAAGATGCGTCTGAGCGAAGACCAGCTCGAACGCATGCGTAAACGCGCCGTCGAGCAAGAAGCCAAGGACGCACGCGAGCGTCAACGCTAAGCGCCACCACTCTCCTCTCCGCGCCCTCGCAGCGCAAGAAGCCAAAGCCGAGGTAGTTTTTCTACTGCCTGCTAGACTGCGCGCCTTCTCAGGAGAAGGTGCCATGCCCCTGCATCTGCGCTTGCTGTTCCCCGCTCTTACCCTCGCGCTGGGCGCTGGCCTGGGCTTCATCGAGCCCGTCGGCCTGCTGTTGGGCAGCGTGTTCGTTATCGTCTTGCTGGCCGGACAACCGCGCCTGCCAAACTGGCTATGGCTGCCTTTGATCCTGCTCGGTGGGGTCGCCCTGGCGGCGCATCTCATACCCGGTTTCCGCCCCTGGCAGTTGTGGCAACCGCGCCTCCTCAGCCCGGACGCCGCGCCCTACGCGCTGCGCTTGTCCTGGGACAAACTGCTGTTGGGAACCTCCCTGCTCGCCTGGTGGCTGGGGCAACCGCGCAGCCCCGTGAACTCGCTGAAAAATGCTTGGCTGGCGTGCATCGCCACCTTGCTGCTGGTGCCGCTGCTGGCCATGGCGCTGGGCCTGGTTGCCTGGCAACCCAAATGGCCACAGGGCCTGCTGCTGTGGCTGGCGGTCAATCTCGGCGTAGCGGTGCTGGCGGAAGAGTTGCTCTTTCGCGGTCTGCTGCAAAACGCCTTGATCAAGCGTCTGGGCATATGGCCTGGTTTGCTGTTGACGGCGGGTCTTTTCGGCGCAGCCCACCTGCCCTTCAGCGCGCTATTTGCCGTGGTGGCGACCTGCGCAGGGCTGGGTTATGGGCTGGCCTTTCACTACAGCGGCCGCATTAGCCTGGCCATTGCCCTGCACGCAGCAGTCAATCTGCTGCATCTAATGCTGTTGAGCTATCCGCTACGACTGGCATGACGGCAATACGATAAGGCGAAAAGATGCGCTGCAATTCGCCTTTTACCCGTAGCCGCTCGAGCAAGGCGGCGAAGCGCTCAGGGCTTATCGGGGCGCCGGGACGGATCATCGCGTGATGACGGTAGACCTGATCGACCCCCTCCGAGATCAGTAGCTTGCGCGCATGCTCGCGATTACGCTCAACGAAGTCGTAAAGGTTGGAGCGGGTCACCAACGCGACATCCGCACGCCCGCGCACCACCATCAGCAGGTTGCTGTCGTGAGAGTGGCCGAGATTGGCATTGAAGGTGCGGGTAAGAAACTCCGGGTCACTGTTGAACTGGGCAAAGCCGTAGTGATAACCGCGGTAGAGCGCCAGACGCTTGCCTTCGAGCTGCTCGAAGTACTCCTGGCCGCGCCGCTCTTCCACTCTGGCGACGAATAACTCGGCGTCTTCCAGCCCCATGTCGACGGCCTCGGCGTCGATGTCCTGCCAACCCCACCGCGGGTTCTCGAAAATCGCCATGTCGATACGGCCTCGTTGCAGATCGCTAAAGCGACGCACGATGGCCGTGGGCAGCATGGTGAAATGGTATTCGGCCTGTTCTTGATTGAGCGCATCGAGCAGTTGCGGCAATAGGCCGCTCGACTCTTGCAGGTTGGATTTGATGACGTACGGAGGGAAGTGCGCACCGCCGACCTTGACGACCTCGGCAGCGTAGAGAGAACTGGCAAACAATAGACCCAAGGCAGCCCAACACTCATGAACCCAGCGCCGCGAATGCCGCATGTCGAATCCCCAAAAAATCCTTCTTCTAGTGTGGTGCAGCCTACTCCAGTCTCTCCTGACCGACTAGATGGATTTTCACTGCGCAGACACTTTGCCGCCTAATGTCAGACGATACCGTCCAAGTAGCCTGGATAGCTCGCCATTGGCTTGTAACTGACCGAGCAATTCCGCCACCTCGGCAGGACTCAAAGCCCCCTTCGGCCGCAGCAGAACCTGATGGTGATAGAGCTGGTCCAGGTGCTCGGATACCAGAAGCTCAGGCAGTATTCCCGGGTGTCGGGCCAGAAACGAATCCAGGTATGAACGCGTCACCACTGCGATGTCGGCTCGTCGCGCCAGCAACATGCGCAAGTTGCTGTCGTGGGAGTAGGTCAGCACCGCGTTGAAGGTGCGCGCAAGATAGTCAGGGTCGGCATCGAATCCGGCAAAGCCGTAGTGATAGCCGTTATAGAGCGCCATGCGCTTGTCGCTAAGGTCCTCGAAATACTCCTGGCCACGCCCCGGCTCAGCCGCAGCGTCATAAACTTCCGCATCATCGATATCCACCCCCAAGACCAGGTATGAAGTGCCCTGCCACCCCCAACGACTTGACTCGAAAAACATCAGATCGAAGCGGCCGCTCTCCAGGTCGCGGTAACGGCGGGTTGCAGAGGTCGGCACCAGGACGAAGCGATACCGCTGCTGCGCCGCGTTGAGCGCTTGCAGCAACTTGGGTACCAGACCTTGCGGGTGCTGCGAGTCAGGTTTATCCAGGTAAGGCGGGAAGTGATAACCGCCGACACGCACCTCCTCGACCGCAACCGCGACAGGCACATGCAGCAACAGGCAGGACAGCAGGCAAAAGGCTAATGCGCGCAAACTCGACCTCTCGTCACGGATCGCAGCGCGGGAAGACCGCTGCGCCCGAGTTCGAGCCGAAAACCGGCAGTTGCTACTAGCCTAGCCGAAATCGCTCAAGCTTCCTTACAGACCAATGACAACGCTTCTTCGGCCAGTTGATCCAGGCTCATCGGCCCTTGCGAGCGGAACCAGGTGTTGGTCCAGCTCAGCGCTCCCGTGAGAAAACGCCGTTGAATGAAAGGGTCGCCCTTGAAATAACCGGCATCGCGCGCCTCGCCAAGCACCGCCAGCCAGATCTGCTCGTAGGTATCACGCAAGGCCAGCACCTGCGCCTGGCCGTCGTCCGACAGGGAACGCCATTCGTATACCAGCACGGCCATGGCCTCGCCGGTACCGCCCATGATCGACTGCAACTCGCAGCGGATCAGCGCCAGTAAGCGCTCGCGCGTGCCTTGCGCCTCTGCCAGCGCGGAGCGCATCAGTGCAGTGTTGTAGACGATGGTTTCCTCCATCACCGAGCGCAGAATCTCGTCCTTGCTCTTGAAGTGATGAAAGATGCTGCCCGACTGAATACCAATGGCGGCGGCCAGATCACGCACCGTGGTGCGCTCGTAACCCTTGCTGCGGAACAGGTGGGCAGCCATCTGCAACAGCTTGCCGCGGGCACTGTCCGGATCGGTCACCTGGCCGCTATCGACCAGTTCCTGCATCACGGCCTGGGCTCTGTGTTCGTCCACGCTGACTTCTCCCCTGATTACCCTGCTCGGCGATTGTTCTGATTAATTCTTCATGCTGCCGGCAAGTGCTTGTCTTGCTTGATGAAATGTATGCGGCGCCAGCTGACCAAGCAAGCGCTTGGGCGCATTTTTGGCCGAATTGTCGTCTTTCGCCACTTTTCAACCAAGCGCTTGCTTGGTAGTGTGAGCTCACCTTCTCAAATGTGTGACGGGCCAATTCCAATGACCAAAACCGTACGCATCGGCTGCGCCTCCGCTTTCTGGGGCGACACCTCCACCGCTGCCGCTCAACTGGTTCGCGGCGCCGAACTGGATTATCTGGTGTTCGACTACCTGGCCGAGATCACCATGTCGATCATGGCCGGTGCGCGCATGAAGAAGCCGGATGACGGCTACGCCCGCGACTTCGTCGAGGTGCTTGCGCCGCTGCTCGGAGAACTGGCAGCGAAGAAAACCCGCGTCATCAGCAACGCCGGCGGGGTCAACCCAATGGCCTGCGCTGCGGCCCTGAGCGCCGCCTGCGAGCAGGCCGGGGTGAACCTGAAGATCGCCGTGCTGCACGGCGACAACCTGCAACCCAAGCTCGGCGAGCTGGTCAAGGCCGGTATCCGCGAGATGTTCACGGACGCCGCGCTGCCGCCCTTCTGCGTGTCGGTCAACGCCTACCTGGGCGCACCGGGCATCGTCGCCGCTCTGGAACAGGGCGCCGACATTGTCATCACTGGCCGCGTGGTCGACAGCGCCGTGGTCAGCGCCGCCCTGGTGCACGAATTCGGCTGGGCCTGGAGCGACTACGACAAGCTGGCCCAGGCCGCGCTGGCCGGGCACATCATCGAGTGCGGCGCGCAGTGCACCGGTGGCAATTTCACCGACTGGCGCGACGTGCCGGACTACGAGCACATCGGCTTTCCCATCGTCGAAGTCGAGGACGATGGCCGTTTCGTCGTGACCAAGCCGGATGGTTCCGGCGGCTTGGTCACGCCTTTTACCGTTGGCGAGCAGATGCTCTACGAGATCGGCGATCCGCGCGCCTACCTGCTGCCGGACGTGATCTGCGACTTCACCCAGGTCGAGCTGAGCCAGGTCGGTGACAACCGCGTGCAGCTGCAGGGCGCACGCGGCGTGCCGCCCACCGACCAGTACAAGGTCAGCGCCACGCACCCGGACGGTTTCCGCTGCACCGCCAGCTTCCTGCTGGCCGGCATCGATGCCGTGGCCAAGGCTGAGCGCGTTGCCGAGGCGATCATCAACAAGACCGAAGAGATGTTCGCCGAGCGCGGCTGGGGCCGTTACCAGGAGGTCAGCGTCGAGTTGCTCGGCAGCGAAGCCACCTATGGCGTCCATGCTCACCGCAAATACAGCCGCGAAGTGGTAGTGAAGATCGCCGCACGCCACGCCAAGAAAGAGGCGCTGATCCTGTTCTCCCGCGAGATCGCCCAGGCTGCCACCGGCATGGCGCCGGGTCTGACCGGCATCGTCGGAGGCCGCCCCACCGTCTACCCGGTGATCCGCCTTTTCAGCTTCCTGGTGGACAAAAATGCCTGCACCCTGAGCGTCGAAATCGACGGCGAACGCCAGCCGGTCGCCCTGCCCCAGATCGATGCCTTCGACCCCGCCCAACTCCGCGCGCCCGCCGCCCTACCCGTACCGATGGGCGAAGCCGACGCGGCCGTGCCGCTGATCCGCTTGGCCGTGGCCCGCTCCGGCGACAAGGGCAACCACAGCAACATTGGTGTGATGGCCAGAAAGCCCGAATACCTGGCATGGATCGCTGCTGCGCTGACGCCCGAAGCCGTGGCCAACTGGATGGCGCATACACTGGACGCCGAGCACGGCCGCGTCAGCCGCTGGTACCTGCCGGGCAGCCACAGCCTCAACTTCCTGCTGGAAAACGCGCTGGGCGGTGGCGGCGTAGCCAGCCTGCGCATCGACCCGCAGGGCAAGGCGTTCGCTCAGCAGTTGCTGGAATTTCCGATTCCGCTGCCCAGCGCATTGGCCAAGACTTTGTAGGGTGGATGACGCTTCCTCCATCCACCGGCTCCTGGCGGAAAACGCTTCGCGGTTTTCCACCCTACAACCTGATTAATAGCGCACCACCTTGACATGGTGGTGCCCACGGCAAGGTCGAAGGACAACAACAATGAGCTACGACTCCGTATTCAAACCTGGCCTGTTCAATGAACAGACCATTCTGGTCACCGGTGGTGGCAGCGGCATCGGTCGCTGCGTGGCCCACGAGCTGGCCCATCTGGGCGCTCATGTGGTGCTGGTCGGGCGCAAGCAGGAAAAGCTGGAGAAGACCTGCGCCGAGATCACCGAGGACGGTGGCAGCGCCAGCTTCCAAGTCTGCGACATCCGCGACGAAGAAGCCGTGAAGGCCATGATCGCTGCGGTGATCAGGGAACGCGGGCGCATCCACCAGCTTGTGAACAATGCTGGCGGCCAGTTCCCCGCGCCGCTGATCGGCATCAACCAGAAAGGCTTCGAGACCGTGGTACGCACCAATCTGGTTGGCGGCTTTCTGGTAGCCAAGGAAGTCTTCCTGCAGAGCATGAGCAAGCACGGCGGCAGCATCGTCAACATGCTCGCCGACATGTGGGGCGGCATGCCCGGCATGGGCCACTCCGGCGCCGCACGCGCTGGCATGGAGAACTTCACCAAGACCGCCGCCTACGAGTGGGGCCACGCCGGCGTGCGGGTCAACGCCGTGGCGCCGGGCTGGATCGCCTCCAGTGGCATGGACACCTACCCCGAGTCGATGAAGAACATGATCCGCAACCTCAAGGATCACGTGCCGCTGCAACGCATCGGCACCGAGTCCGAGGTCGCCGCGGCCATCGTCTTCCTGCTCAGCCCCGGCGCCAACTTCATCAGTGGCAACACCGTCCGCATCGATGGCGCCGCCAGCCAGGGCACCCGTGCCTGGACGCTGGGCAAGGCGAAAAACAGCGAGTCCTACAACGGTTTCCACCGGGCCTACGTGCCCGACGTACTGAAAGATCAGGAGTAAGGCGATGCCCGTGATCCAATCGGAAATCGATGTCCATGGCGAAGCCTTCGCGCAGAACCGCGAAGCTATGCTGGCAGCCATCGCGACCTTCCGCGACGTCGAGCAGAAGGTGCTCGACAAGGCGCAGGAAGCCAAAGCCAAGTTCGAGAAGCG
The DNA here is from genome assembly GCF_007049795.1 of Ectopseudomonas mendocina. Lineage (GTDB taxonomy): Bacteria > Pseudomonadota > Gammaproteobacteria > Pseudomonadales > Pseudomonadaceae > Aquipseudomonas > Aquipseudomonas mendocina_D. The sequence goes on along the minus strand of NZ_SCFY01000013.1, from coordinate 64,391 downwards.
CGGCCAGTTGCTGCCGCGTGAACGCATCAACCTGCTGCTCGATGCCGGCGCGCCGTTCCTCGAACTGTCTTCGCTGGCCGGCTACAAGCTGCACGACGACAAGGACGGCAGCCAGGCCGGCGGTGGCCTGATCGCCGGCATCGGCTACATCGCCGGCGTACGTTGCCTGGTGATCGCCAACAACAGCGCGATCAAGGGCGGCACCATCTCCCCCACGGGCCTGAAGAAGTCGCTGCGCCTGCAGCAGATCGCCTTCGAGAACAAGCTGCCGGTGGTGACCCTGGCCGAGAGCGGCGGCGCCAACCTCAACTACGCCGCCGACATTTTCGTCGAAGGGGCACGCGGCTTCGCCAACCAGGCGCGCATGTCCGCCATGGGCCTGCCGCAGATCACCGTGGTACATGGCTCCAGCACCGCTGGCGGGGCCTACCAGCCCGGCCTGTCGGATTACGTGGTGGTGGTGCGCGGCAAGGCCAAGATGTTCCTCGCCGGCCCGCCTCTGCTGAAAGCCGCCACCGGCGAGATCGCCACCGACGAGCAACTCGGCGGCGCCGAGATGCACGCCCAGGTCGCCGGCACCGCCGAGTACCTGGCTGAGAACGACGCCGACGGTGTACGCCTGGCGCGCGAGATCCTGGGCATGCTGCCATGGAATCAACAGTTGCCGGCGCGCCCGGCGAAAAGCTGGCGCGAGCCGCTGTACCCGGCCGAGGAGCTGCTCGGCCTGGTGCCGGCCGACGCCAAGAAGCCCTACGACGTGCGCGAGATCATCGCGCGCATCGCTGACGGCTCGGAGCTCCTCGACTTCAAGAACGAGTTCGACAGCCAGACCGTCTGCGGCCACCTGCAGATCGAAGGTCAGGCCTGCGGCTTCATCGGCAACAACGGCCCGATCACCCCGCAGGGTGCGGCCAAGGCAGCGCAGTTCATCCAGCTGTGCGAGCAAAGCAACACGCCGATCCTGTTCTTCCACAACACCACCGGCTTTATGGTCGGGACGGAATCGGAACAAAACGGCGTGATCAAGCACGGCTCGAAGATGATCCAGGCCGTGGCCAACGCCACCGTGCCCAAGCTCACCATCGTCGTCGGCGGCTCCTACGGCGCCGGCAACTACGCCATGTGCGGCCGTGGCCTCGACCCACGCTTCATCTTCGCCTGGCCCAACAGCCGCACCGCCGTGATGGGCGGCGCCCAGGCCGGCAAGGTGCTGCGCATCGTCACCGAGGACAAGCACGCCAAGGAAGGCAAGGAAGCCGATCCGAAGATGCTCGACATGCTGGAAACCGTGACCGCACAGAAGCTCGACAGCCAGTCTACCGCGCTGTACGGCACCGCCAGCCTGTGGGACGACGGCCTGATCGACCCACGCGATACGCGCAAGCTGCTGGGCTTTTTGCTGGATATCTGCGCCGAAGCCAACCTGCGACCACTGAAGAAGAGCAGCTTCGGCGTCGCGAGATTTTAAACGTAGGGCGGGTGAAACCCGCCAAGCATGTGGCGGGTTTCACCCGCCCTACAGACCCATTCGATACGGAGCACAACAAAAATGATCTTCACCCAAGAACACGAAGAACTCCGCCGTACCGTCCGCAACTTCGTCGACAAGGAAATCAACCCGTACGTCGATGAGTGGGAAAAGGAAGGCCGCTTCCCCATCCACGACATTTTCAAGAAGGCTGGCGAGCTGGGCCTGCTGGGCATCTCCAAGCCGGAGAAATTTGGCGGCATGGGCCTGGACTACAGCTACTCGATCGTCGCCGCCGAAGAGTTCGGCACCATCCATTGCGGCGGCATCCCGATGTCCATCGGCGTGCAGACCGACATGTGCACCCCGGCCCTGGCCCGCTTCGGCTCCGATGAACTGCGCGAAGAGTTCCTGCGCCCGGCCATCACCGGCGAGATGGTCGGCTGCATCGGCGTCTCCGAGGTCGGCGCCGGCTCCGACGTGGCGGGCCTGAAGACCACTGCACGCAAGGACGGCGACGATTACGTGATCAACGGCAGCAAGATGTGGATCACCAACTCGCCGTCAGCCGACTTCATCTGCCTGCTGGCCAACACCAGCGACGACAAGCCGCACGTCAACAAGTCGCTGATCGTGGTGCCGATGAAGACACCCGGCATCACCGTCAGTCCGCACCTGGACAAACTCGGCATGCGCAGCTCCGAGACCGCCCAGGTGTTCTTCGACAACGTGCGTGTGCCGCAGCGCTATCGCATCGGCCACGAAGGCGCCGGCTTCATGATGCAAATGCTGCAGTTCCAGGAAGAGCGCCTGTTCGGCGCGGCCAACATGATCAAGGGTCTGGAACACTGCGTCGACACCACCATCGACTACTGCAAGCAGCGCCACACCTTCGGCCAACCACTGATCGACAACCAGGTCATCCACTTCCGCATGGCCGAGCTGCAGACCGAGATCGAGTGCCTGCGCGCGCTGGTCTACCAGGCCACCGAGCAGTACGTGAAAGGCCGCGACGTGACCAAGCTGGCGTCGATGGCCAAGCTCAAAGCCGGCCGTCTGGGCCGCGAAGTGTCCGATGCTTGCCTGCAGTACTGGGGCGGCATGGGCTTCATGTGGGACAACCCGGTGTCGCGCGCCTACCGCGACGTGCGCCTGGTCAGCATCGGCGGCGGCGCCGACGAAATCATGCTCGGCATCATCTGCAAGCTGATGGGCATCCTGCCAGGGAAAAAGAAAGGCTGACCTGCCACTCATACCGTTGCGGCGGGTTTCACCCGCCCTACACCGAGGCTATGCGATGAATGATCTGCCCCACTGCGAAACCCTGCTGCTGAACTCCGTCGATGGCGTGCTGCACGTCACCCTCAACCGCCCGGACAGCCGCAACGCCATGAGCCTGGCGATGGTCGGCGAACTGCGCGCCACCCTGGAAGCCGTGCGCCATGATCCGAACGTGCGTGCACTCGTTCTGCGCGGTGCCGCTGGCCACTTCTGCGCCGGCGGCGATATCAAGGACATGGCCGGCGCCCGCGCCAAGGGAGGCGACGCCTACCGTGAGCTGAACCGCGCCTTCGGCGCACTGCTGGAAGAGGCCCAGGCCGCGCCACAGGTGCTGATTGCCGTGCTGGAAGGCGCCGTGCTGGGCGGCGGCTTCGGCCTGGCCTGCGTATCCGATGTGGCCATCGCCACCAGCGGCGCCAAGTTCGGCCTGCCGGAAACTACGCTGGGCATTCTCCCGGCGCAGATCGCTCCCTTCGTCGTGCACCGCATCGGCCTGACCCAGGCACGCCGCCTGGCCCTGACCGCCGCCCGCTTCGACGGTGCCGAGGCCCTGCGTCTGGGCCTGGTGCACTACTGCGAGCACGATGAAGCTGCCCTGCAACAGCGCCTGGACGAAACCCTGGAGCAGATTCGCCAATGTGCGCCACAGGCCAATGCCCAGACCAAGGCCCTGCTGCTGGCCAGCGAACGCGAAGCACTCGGCCCGTTGCTCGACCGCGCTGCCGAACGGTTCGCCGCCGCCGTGACCGGCGCCGAAGGCGTCGAGGGCACCATGGCCTTCGTGCAGAAGCGCAAGCCGAAATGGGCTCAGTAGTAGCTCCCCTCTCCCCAAGGGGAGCGGGAACAAATAGAACGTAGCCCGGATGCAATCCGGGGATCGCCCCACAGGAGCACAAAGATGCCCGCATTCAACAAGATCCTGATCGCCAACCGCGGCGAGATCGCCTGTCGGGTGATGCGCACCGCCATCGAACTCGGCTATCGCACCGTGGCGGTGTACTCCGAGGCCGATGCCGACGCCCGCCACGTGCAGATCGCCGACGAAGCCGTGTGCATCGGCCCGGCCCAGGTCAACCAGTCCTACCTGCGCATCGACGCCATCATCGAAGCCGCGCGCAAGACCGGTGCCGACGCCATCCACCCCGGCTATGGCTTCCTCTCCGAGAACGCCGATTTCGCCCGCGCATGTGAAGCAGCCGGCATCGTCTTTATCGGCCCGACCGTGGAAGCCATCCACCTGATGGGCAGCAAGCGCCTGTCCAAAATCGCCATGCTGGAGGCCGGCGTGCCCTGCATCCCCGGCTACGAAGGCGCCGCCCAGGATGACGACACCCTGGCCAGCGAAGCCGAACGCATCGGATACCCGCTGATGATCAAGGCCAGTGCCGGTGGCGGCGGCCGCGGCATGCGCCTGGTGCACGAATCCGCCGAACTGCTGGGGCAGATTCGCACCGCCCGCTCGGAGGCGCAGAACGCCTTCGGCTCCGGCGAGCTGATCCTCGAACGCGCAGTGATCCGCCCACGCCATGTGGAGATCCAGGTCTTCGGTGACCAGCACGGCAATATCGTCTATCTCGGCGAGCGCGACTGCTCGGTGCAGCGTCGCCACCAGAAGGTGGTCGAGGAGGCACCCTGCCCGGTCATGACACCGGAGCTGCGCAAGGCCATGGGTGAAGCGGCGGTCAAGGCTGCAGCCTCGGTGAGCTACGTCGGCGCCGGCACCGTGGAGTTTCTGCTCGACGCCAGCGGCGAATTCTTCTTCCTGGAAATGAACACCCGCCTGCAGGTCGAGCACCCGGTTACCGAGCTAATCACCGGTCAGGATCTGGTGGCCTGGCAGATTCGCGTAGCCGAGGGCCAGCCCCTGCCGCTGCAGCAGGACGAGATTCGCCTCAGCGGCCACGCCATGGAAGTGCGCCTGTACGCCGAGGACTCGGCCGCTGGCTTCCTGCCGCAAACCGGCCAGGTGCTGCGCTGGGAGCCCGAGCTGCTGGCCGGCGTACGCATCGACCACGGTCTGGTCGAAGGCCAGGCTGTCACGCCCTTCTACGACCCGATGCTGGCCAAGGTCATCGCCTACGGCGAAACCCGCGACGAAGCCCGGCGCAAGCTGGTGCGTGCGGTCGAGAAGTGCGTGCTGCTTGGCGTCAACGGTAACCAGCGCTTCCTCGCCAACCTGCTCAAGAACTCGGAGTTCGCTGCCGGCAACGCCACTACGGCGTTCATCGCCGAACACTTCGCCGATGACCCCAGCCTGCAACCGCACACCGCCAGCCTGGCCGAGCTGGCCATGGCCGCTGCCCTGCTCTATCAGGTCTCGGCCGACGCCCGTGCGCACCAACCCGGCCTGTCCGGCTGGCGCAGCGCCGGCAGTGCGCCCTGGCGCTTCGTCCTCAAGCAGGGCGAGCACAAGCACGCCGTGGAACTGGACGTGCTCGCCAGCGGCGCCCAAGCGCACCTTTGCGTGCGTCGTGGCGAAGAACAGCTGTCCCTGCGCCTGCTGGCCAGCGACGGTCGCTGGCTGACCCTGGTACTGGATGGCGTGCGCCGCCGCCAGGCCTACCACATCGAAGGCGAACGCCTGTGGCTGTATGGTGAGCATGGCAACCTGGAATTAATGGATGTCACCCACGAGCCGGCCGGCGGGCAGAACGCCGCCAGCAGCGGCGCGGTGAAGGCACCGATGGATGGAGCCATCGTAGACGTGCTGATCGCCGAGGGCGCCAGCGTGAGCAAGGGACAACTACTGGTGGTGCTGGAAGCGATGAAGATGGAGCACCCGCTAAAGGCTGGCGTCGACGGCATCGTTCGCCGCGTCGGCGTAAGCCAGGGCGATCAGGTGAAGAATCGCCAGTTGCTGGTGGAAATCGAAGCCGCCGAGGTTTGACCACATCACCGTGGGAGGGGCTTTAGCCGCGAGCGTCGTTCATCGCGGCTAAAGCGGATCGCCGCCCGGCCCTTCCCACAGCCCCATGACAACAAGAAGGAGCACGCCCATGTCACTTTCCGGCAAGACCCTATTCATCACCGGCGCAAGCCGTGGCATCGGCCGCGAGATCGCCCTCAAGGCCGCCGCCGATGGCGCCAACATCGTCATCGCGGCCAAGAGCGCCGAGCCACACCCGAAACTGGAAGGCACCATCTTCAGCGTCGCTGCCGAGGTCGAGGCCGCAGGCGGCAAGGCGCTGGCCCTGCAGTTGGATGTCCGTGACGAACAGGCCGTGGCAGCTGCCATGGCCCAGGCCGCCGAACATTTCGGCGGCATCGACGCCCTGGTCAACAACGCCGGCGCGATCAAGCTGGTGGGCGTGGAGAAGCTCGAACCCAAGCGCTTCGACCTGATGTACCAGATCAACACCCGTGCGGTGATGGTCTGCAGCCAGGCAGCACTTCACTATCTCAAGAAAAGCGCGGGCGGGCATATCCTCAACCTCTCGCCGCCGCTGAACCTCGACGCCAAGTGGTTCGCCCAGCACGGTCCCTACACCGTCACCAAATACGGCATGAGCATGCTCACCCTAGGCATGAGCGAGGAGTTCAAGAAGTACGGCATCAGCGTCAACTCGCTGTGGCCGAAAACCATGATCGCCACCGCCGCCATCGAGTTCGAGCTAGGCAGCCGCGACGCCTTCAAGCGCGCGCGCACCCCGGCGATCATGGCCGACGCGGCCCACGCGATCCTGGCCAGCCAGGGCCGCAGCATCACCGGGGGGCTGCTGATCGACGAGGACATCCTGCGCGAACGGGGTGTCACCGATTTCGAGCAGTACCGCTTCGATCCCGCTGGCGGCAGCCTAGTGCCGGATCTGTTCGTCGATTGAGCACGGCTGGATACACCTCGCTCCCCTCTCCCATGCATGGGAGAGGGCTGGGGAGAGGGAATACCATTTCAACTTCGTAGCCCGGATCCGTAGGGTGCGCCGTCGTGCGCACCGGGGTATCAGCTCTCGATACGCGAGCGAAACAATTCCTGATGCTCGCGGCACTGCTTGGCCGCCAGCAGGAACACGCCGTGCCCGCCACGCTGGAAGTCCAGCCAGGTGAAGTCCACTTCCGGGTATAGCGCCTCGACATGTACCTGGCTGTTGCCCACCTCGACGATCAGCACACCACGCTCGGTGAGGTGGTCGGCCGCCTCAGCCAGCATGCGCCGCACCAGATCCAGACCGTCAGCGCCGCAGGCGAGGCCTATCTCCGGCTCGTGCTGGTATTCGGCAGGCATGTCGGCGAAATCTTCGGCGTCGACATAAGGCGGGTTGGAGACGATCAGGTCGAAACGCTGCCCGGGCAACCCGGCGAAACCGTCGCCCTGCACGCAGTAAACGCGCTGCTCCAGGCCGTGGCGCTCGATGTTGAGGTTGGCCACCTCCAGCGCGTCGAACGATAGATCGGCCAGCACTACTTCCGCTTCGAGGAATTCGTAGGCACAGGCGATACCGATGCAGCCGGAGCCGGTACACAGGTCGAGAATGCGCACCGGTTCGGTCGGCAGCCAGGGAGCGAAATGACGGTCGATCAGCTCGGCAATCGGCGAGCGTGGCACCAGCACACGCTCATCAACCACGAAGGGCAAACCGCAGAACCAGGCCTCGCCCAGCAGGTAAGCAGTAGGAACACGTTCTTCGATTCGGCGCTGGAGCAACGCCTGCAAGTGGGCGTGCTCGTCGTCTTCCAGGCGGCAATCGAGGTAGGCGTCGGAGATTTCCCAGGGCAGGTGTAATGCGCCGAGCACCAGTTGGCGCGCCTCGTCCCAGGCGTTGTCGGTGCCGTGGCCGAAGAACAGTTGCTCGGCCTGAAAACGGCTGACGGCCCAGCGGATGTAATCACGCAGGGTGCGTAAACGGGTAGTGAGAGCGGTCACGGGCGGCCTCCGGATGAAAAGTGCGGAAGTTTAGCCCAGTGCAGGTAGCTAGCGCATGAACGTCGGATTAACGAGCGCTCACGAGCCTTTATGTTTCTTGCGTTCCGCATCCTCGTCGGGGCGGCGCAACTCGCGCAGCACTGCGACCGATACGGCGATGGAGAACAAAAGCCAGAAATGCGGGGACAACTGCGACAAGAGCGACATGGCAACTCCTTTTGCGTACGACCCTGACTCCTTCGGGGCAGTTCCGATTCTGCTCTCGCAGCATGCCCTGAGCAAGTATTGGCGCAGATAGAGGTTCACAGACCGCTCTGGCCAGCGGACAATGGCAAATCATCACCATCAGCCAGGAGCCCGAGATGTCCCATCCGCAAACCATGTTCCAGCTCACCGGCCGTGGCCACGCAGCGGCCAGCCTGAGCAATGCGACCTTGCTGATCATCGATGCCCAGGAAGAATACCGCAGCGGCGTACTGGCACTTCCCGGCCTGGACCCGGCACTGGCGGAGATCGCCAGCCTGCTGGCAGCCGCCCGCGCCGCCGGCACCGACATCGTTCACGTCAAGCACCTTGGCATCCCGGGCGGCCTGCTCGACCCCAGCGGCCCACGCGGTCGTCATCTGCCGGAGGCAGCGCCACTGGCAGGCGAAATCGTGGTGGAAAAACGCCTGCCCAACGCCTTCGCCGGCACCGAGCTGCATGATCGCCTGCAGGCACTCGGCCACCTGGACCTGATCGTCTGCGGCTTCATGACCCACTCCAGCGTCAGCACCACCGTTCGCGCCGCCAAGGACTATGGCTACCGCTGCACTCTGGTCGACGCCGCCTGCGCTACCCGCGACCTGCCCGCACCGGATGGCAGCGTGATTGCCGCCGCCGAAGTGCACCGCATCGAGATGATCGCGTTGGGCGATAACTTCGCCACCCTGGTGCCGCACGCCAAGTCGCTGGTGTGAGAGCGGTAGCAGTCTTGCCTGTGCTGCGGAACCTGAGTGCGACCAGCCGGTCATACCGCCGATAAACCAAAGGAAATCGGAATGAAGCTGTCCGACGATTTCGATGCACGCCGCCTGCGCCCGCGCCAGCCGAGAAACTGGCGCCTGCGTATCGGAGCCGGCCTGGGCGCCCTGCTCGCCGCCTTCGGTATTCTGCTGGCGATGGCCGGCGTCGCCTCGCTGGCGGGGCGTGCGCCAGTGCTGGGCGCGCTCAACGACTCCGCCGGCGAGGCTATCGTCCTGCTGTTATTCGGTCTGTTCCTGTTGTGGGCCGGCATCGCATTCTGGCGTCGCTGCCGCAGACGCCTGCGTCGCCCCAGCGATTTGAGCCTGTCGCCGTCGCTGATGAAAAAGCGCGACTGATCAGCCGAAAACACAGCGCGTGTAACTGGAATTGAAGATCGCCCGCAAGCGGGCTCCTACAAATTCGTCTTTCTACGCTTACACCGCTGGCATTTGGGTAAAATGCTCGCCTGTTTCGCGGAGCCACCGATGCAAGACGACGACTTTTCCCTGTTCCAGGCCGAGCTGCGCGGCGTCAAGCCGATCAAGCACGACCGCGCCGATACCGGCAAACCCAAAACTGACCGTAAACAGTTCAACACCCTGCGCCAGGCTGCGACCATCAGCCAGGGCGAGATCAAGGTGGATGGCCTGTCTGATCAGTTCGTCATCGACGTGGGCGCCGAAGACCCGCTGTACTGGGCTGGTAACGGCGTGCAGGACGGCCAGATGCGCAAGCTCAAGCTGGGCCAGATCCCCTTCGACGGCAGCCTCGACCTGCACGGCATGAGCGTCGAGAAGGCGCGTGACACGCTGTGGGAGTTTCTTGCCGAAGCCACCAAACTGGAGATCCGCTGCGTGCGCGTCACCCACGGCAAGGCGGTGCGCATGGACGGGCGCAAGCCGATGATCAAGAGCCACGTGAACACCTGGCTACGCCAGCACCCGCAAGTACTGGGCTTCAGCTCCTGCGTAGCCAAACACGGCGGTACTGGCGCGGTGTACATCATCCTCAAGCGCACCATGATGGATGGTCGCGACGAGTAATCAGAGAACCTGGCACTCTTGCCAGGCCCCTGTCGGCGCCCTACCCTGCGCCCATTCGATACCCAACAGGATTTTCCATGTCCCTGGAACAACAGTACACCGCGATCCTTGGCCAACTTGGCGAGGATGTTTCCCGCGAAGGCCTGCTGGACACGCCCAAGCGCGCCGCCAAGGCCATGCAGTACCTCTGCCGTGGCTACCAGCAGACGCTGGAAGAGGTCACCAATGGCGCGCTGTTCAGCTCCGACAGCAGCGAGATGGTGCTGGTGAAGAACATCGAGCTGTACTCGCTGTGCGAGCATCACTTGCTGCCGTTCATCGGCAAGGCTCACGTCGCCTACATTCCCAACGGCAAGGTGCTGGGCCTGTCCAAGGTGGCGCGTATCGTCGACATGTACGCCCGCCGCCTACAGATCCAGGAAAACCTCAGCCGGCAGATCGCCGAAGCGGTCGAGCAGGTCACTGGCGCACTGGGTGTGGCAGTTGTCATCGAAGCGCAGCACATGTGCATGATGATGCGCGGCGTGGAGAAGCAGAACTCCTCCATGGTCACCTCGGTGATGCTCGGCGAATTCCGCAGCAACCCGGCGACCCGCGGCGAATTCCTCAATCTGGTTCGCTGATTCCCGCTCAAGACGACGGCCGCTCACTTCGGTGAACGGCCTTCGCCGCTTAACGCAAAAGTCGCGTAGCAACGCCTTCCTCGATGACCCTTCTCCCTTCGGGAGAAGGTGGCGCGAAGCGCCGGATGAGGGTGGGCAGGCCGCAAAGATCATTTGGAGTGCCGCCCGCGGCATGCCCGTTCAGGAGTTAGAAAAATGTTGCTCAAAGCCCTTCGTATCGGCCTGGGTCAGCTCGTCGTGTTCGTCGACTGGATCAGCCGCCCGCGCAAGCTCAAGCGCAGCCCCGAAGCGCAGGCCCAGGTCGAGCGCGCCACGGCCAATCTGGCGCTCTACCAGTTCCACGCCTGCCCGTTCTGCGTCAAGGTACGCCGCAATATGCACCGCCTGAACCTGCCGGTGCAGTTGCGCGACGCCAAGAACGATGCTGAACATCGTCAGGCGCTGGAGCAGCACGGCGGCCGCATCAAGGTGCCGTGCCTGCGCATCGAGGAAAACGGCCAGAGCACATGGCTGTACGAGTCGAAGGCGATCATCGCCTATCTGGATCAGCGCTTCGCTGGTTGAGCCAAGCTTTCCGCAGGAGCCGCTTTTGAGTAAAGGATCGCCGGCAAGCCGGCTCCTACAGGTTCAGAATTCGGCACCTGAACTTCGTCCAGTCCTGCTGACTCTCGAGCGATCCGGCACTGGTTTTCGCGGCTGAAGCCGCTCCTACAAGATCGGCGTATCTTCGCCTGTTTCTGTAGGAGCGAGCTCTGCTCGCGAACAGCTCCCTAGAGGTCGATGCCGTAAGCCCTGAGCTGGTCGAGGAACTGCGCTTCGTCCAGTACCTTCACCCCCAGCTCGCTAGCCTTGGCCAGCTTCGAACCGGCACCTGGCCCGGCCACCACGCAATGGGTCTTGGCCGATACCGAACCAGCCACCTTGGCGCCAAGGCTCTCCAGTTTTTCCTTGGCAACGTCGCGGCTCATCACTTCCAGGGTGCCGGTGAGCACCCAGGTCTGGCCGGCCAGGGGCAGGCCTTCAGCGACTTTCTTCTCGCTTTCCCAGTGCATGCCAAAATCGCGCAGTTGCTGCTCGATGGCGCGCGCCAGCTGGGCGTTTTCAGCACTGTCGAAAAACTCACGTACAGCCTTGGCCTGTTTCTCCGGCAGGGTCTGGCGCATGTCCAGCCAATCGCCGCCGAGCACGCCCTCCAGGCTGCCGAAACGTTCGGCCAGCTTCTGCGCAGCACCGGGGCCGACACTCGGAATATTCAGTTTGTCGAGCATGCCACCAAGCGTGGCGACGGCCGAGAACTCGGCACTCAGTTCGCCCTCCTCCTGCAGTTCGAGGCCGCATTCGCCCAACAAGGCGCTGATCACCTGCTGGTTGTGCTCATCCCCGAAGAAGCTGTGGATCTCGTGGGCGACTTCCAGGCCAATATCCGGCAAGTAGGTCAGCACCTGTGGCAGCGCCTTGCGCACGCGCTCCAGCGAGGCCAGGGAGCGCGCCAGCACCTTGGCGGTTTCCTCGCCGACATCGGGAATACCCAGGGCGTAGATAAAGCGCGCCAGGGTCGGCCGCTTGCTGTCACTGATGGCCGCCAGCAACTTGTTGCTGGACACCTCGGCGAAGCCTTCCAGGCCGATGATCTGCTCGAAGCTCAGTTTGTACAGATCCGCCGGCGACGCGATCAGCTTCTCGTCCACCAGTTGCTCGATGGTCTTGTCGCCGAGGCCTTCGATATCCATGGCGCGGCGCGAGACGAAGTGGATGATCGCCTGCTTGAGCTGCGCCTGGCAGCTCAGGCGACCGACGCAGCGATACACCGAACCTTCGCTGACCGACTGTTTTCCCTTGCTGCGCTTGATCAGCTGGGTGCGCTCCACCGCCGAGCCACATACCGGACACTCTTTGGGAATCTGCACCGGAGTAGCATCACTAGGACGCTGATCTAGCACTACCGACATCACCTGAGGAATGACATCACCAGCACGGCGAATTACAACCGTATCGCCTTTTCGAATGCCCAGTCGCTCCACCTCATCCATATTGTGCAGAGTGGCATTGGACACCATAACGCCCGCCACCTTGACCGGCTTGAGTCGCGCCACAGGTGTTACCGCGCCAGTACGGCCTACCTGAAACTCTACGTCGCGGAGAGTTGTAACCTCTTCTCTGGCAGGAAACTTATGCGCTACAGCCCACCTAGGCTCCCTAGCTCGCGACCCTAGAACTGATTGCTGGTGTATTTCGTCGACCTTGTAAACCACCCCATCAATTTCAAAGGGGAGAGAATCACGCATGGATTCGACTTTTCGATAAAAATCCAAGCACCCGGAATACCCAGCAGCAACATGCACAGATTTGAATTTTTTACTAGCAACCCACCACGCCGGAAGCCCCCACGTATGAAGGAGCTTCAATCTCTCAGACTGCCTGGCCGGCAGGGCAGCCTCGTCCGATACATACCCTACTCCGTAAGTACAAAAACTGATTTTTCTTGAATGGATTATCGACGGGTCTAGCTGCCTCATCGTTCCTGATGCAGCATTTCTGGGGTTTGCAAACGGTTTTTCACCTTTCGCGACAGCGTCTGCTACCAGCTCGTCAAAGACAGAGATTGGCATGAAAACCTCTCCTCGAACCTCAAGCACCTCAGGCCAGCCCTGCCCCATAAGGCGCAAAGGGACTGTCTTAATGGTTCGAATACCATGGCTGATATCCTCACCAACTGAGCCATCTCCTCGAGTCACTGCGCGCACCAACAACCCTTTCTCATAAAAAAGGCTGATAGCCAAACCATCGAGCTTTAGCTCACAGCAGTACTCAATTTTGGCGTCTCCCAAAAGATCGAGGGATATTGCTTCCCCAGCACTCAGCAGTCCCTGGCATTTTTGATCAAAGGCTATTAGTTCCTCTGTAGAAAAGACGTTGCCAAGGCTGAGCATCGGCTGAAGGTGCTTGACCTCAGCCAGAGAGGATGCGGGTTTTGCCCCAACCCGCTGGGTCGGCGAATCGGGAGTCACCAGTTCCGGGTGTTCGGCTTCCAGCGCTTGCAACTCGCGGAACAGGCGATCGTACTCGGCGTCGGGTACGCTCGGCTCGTCCAGCACGTAGTAACGGTAGTTGTGCGCGTCCAGTTCGTTGCGCAGTTCGGAAATACGTTGGGCGGCGTCGGTCATGCTCGGTCTCTCAAACGAAAAGAGCAGCCTCGGCTGCTCTTTTGCAATGCACTGATGTTTCAGCGTTTCTGGGTCAGCTGCCGACGCTCGAATTCGACGATGCGCTGGCGATAGTGTTCGATGGTTTGCGCAGTCATCACGCTGCGCTGGTCATCCTTCAGCTCGCCGCCCAGTTCGTGGGCCAGCTTGCGCGCGGCAGCGACCATCACGTCGAAGGCCTGCTTGGGATGACGCGGGCCAGGCAGGCTGAGGAAGAAGCTCACCGCGCGAGTGCTGAAGCCTTCGATGTCGTCCAGATCGAAGGTACCCGGCTTAAGGGCGTTGGCCATGGAGAACAGCACCTCACCATTGCCAGCCATGCTTTCGTGACGATGGAAAATATCCATCTCGCCGAAGCGCAGGCCACTTTCGAGGATGTTCTGCAGCAGAGCCGGGCCCTTGAAACCGAAATCATCGCGGGCGACCACATTGATCACCAGCACCTCTTCCACCGGCGCGGCATCAGCGGCTGGCTTGGCGGCTTTCTTCGGTTCGACGGGTTCGTCATCGACCGGATTGAGCAGAGTCGGCACCGGCTCATCAACGGCCAGGTTGAGGTCGCCTTGCTGCGGTTCGTTGCGTGGACGACGCGGCAGGTCCTTGGCAGTCATCGACGGCAGTTCGTCTTCGTCCAGCTGCGGCTCGTGGTCGCGATTGACCACACGCGGTGGGCTAAGCAAATCCGGGTCACTGTCGTCATCAGGCATGTTGGCGAAGCTGCGGTCGAGCTTGAACTTGAGCCTGCCCTTGCCACCGCGCATACGGCGCCAGCCGTCGAAAAGAATGCCAGCGATAACGATGATGCCAATAACGATCAGCCACTCGCGCAGACCGAATTCCATGAAATACCTGACCCTTAAAAATTCTGGTGAAAAAAAGATCCAATCAACCGGATCACAACTCAACTATAAAACGCGACGCCAACTTGATGTTCTATCTGACGTTTTCCGCGTGTAACAAAAGTGGGCAATAAGCTAGCACGACGAAAGGCAACTTTACACAGGGAGCCACATAAGGTTTTGCCTATATTCAGTTAATCTCGCGGCGCTCTGCCATCACGCATCCACCATCGCCAGCGCCTCCTCGACATCCACTGCCACCAGACGCGAGCAACCCGGCTCGTGCATGGTAACCCCCATCAATTGATCGGCCATTTCCATGGCGATCTTGTTGTGGGTGATGTAGATGAACTGCACCGTTGCCGACATCTCCTTGACCAGGCGCGCGTAGCGCCCGACGTTGGCGTCGTCCAGCGGTGCATCCACTTCGTCCAACATGCAGAACGGCGCCGGATTGAGCTGGAAGATGGAAAACACCAGCGCCAAGGCGGTCAATGCTTTCTCTCCGCCGGAGAGCAAATGAATGGTGCTGTTCTTCTTGCCCGGGGGCCGCGCCATGATGGTCACACCGGTATCGAGTAAATCTTCGCCGGTGAGTTCCAAATAAGCGTTGCCGCCACCGAAAACTTTTGGAAAGAGTGCCTGCAAACCGCCATTGATCTGATCGAAGGTGTCCTTGAAACGATTGCGCGTTTCCTTGTCGATCTTGCGGATGACGTTCTCTAGGGTTTCCAGCGCCTCGACCAGGTCGGCGTCCTGAGCATCCAGGTAGCGCTTGCGCTCGGACTGCTGCTGATACTCGTCGATAGCCGCCAGGTTGATCGGCCCGAGGCGGGAAATACGCGCGGCCATGCGCTCCAGTTCTTCTTCCCAGGCGCTCTCGCTGGCTTCGGCCGGCAGCGTGGCGATCACCCCATGCAGGTCGTAGTTGTCCTCGGCGAGCTGGTCGGCCAGGGCCTTGCGCCGCACATTGAGCGACTGCCAATCCATGCGCTGTTGCTCCAGCTGGCTGCGCAGCAGTTGCGCCTGCTGCTCGGCCTGGGTGCGACGCTTCTCGGCATCGCGCAGTTCGCGGTCGGCGTCTTCCAGCGCCAACCGCGCCTGACGCAGCTCGTCGTCCACCGCCATGCGCCGCTCGAGAAGCTCTTCGAGCTTGATACGCAGCTCTTCCAGCGGCGCCTCGCCCTCTTCCAGGTTCAGCGACAGTTGCTCGCGCCGCTCATGCAGGCGCTCGGCCTGCATCTCCAGGCGCTCCAGCGCCTGACGGGTGGAGTCGTGCTGCGCCTTGAGCGAGCCGACGCGCACCGCCAGTTGATGGGCATGGTCCTTGTGCTGACGCGCGTCCTGGCGCACACGGTCGAGACGCTCGCGCAGACTGTCGCGGCTGGCCAGCAGGCTCTCACGCTGCTCGTTATCCAGCGCCATGGCGTCCAGCGCATCCTGCAATTGCAGGCGCGATTCACCAAGCTGCTCCTGCTCAATCTCGCGCTGCTCGGCGGCCTCCTGCAGTTCGTCCTGCAGACGACGACGGCGCAGGCCCAACTGCTCGGCCTTGGCCTGGCTGGCGGACAGCTTTGCCTTCAGCTCGGCCAGCTGCCGCGCCAGTTCCTGGCCCTGACGGCGCTGCTGCTCGCGTTGCTCTTCCTGACGACGTTGATCATCGCGCAGCGCCAGCAGGCGTTCATCCAATTGCGCCAGGGCCGCTTCACGCTCCTCGCGCTCCAGTTGCAGACGTTCCAGCTCCTGGCCACGCGCCAGCACGCCACTGTCGGCTTCGGCAGCACGACGCACGCGCAGGAAGTGTCGGCCAACCCAGTAGCCGTCGCGGCTGATCAGGCTTTCGCCTTCGGCCAGTTGCGCACGGGCAGCCAACGCCTGCTCCAGAGACTCCACCGGTCGTACACCGGCCAACCAGGGCGACAGGTCGTGGCTCGACTCGACCTTGTCAAGCAGACTGCCGGCGCGGCGGGCACCACCCGAAGCCGGGTTGGCCAAGCGCAGCTCGCCCTGCTCCAGCGCGGAGAAATCCAGGCCGGCGAAATCATCCAGCAGCACGGCCTGCAGGTCAGCACCGAGCACGGTCTCGACCGCTAGCTCCCAACCGGACTCGACGCGCAGGCCTTCGGCCAGACGCGGACGCTGCAGCAGGTTCTGCTCACGCAGCCACTCGCCAGCACCCTGCCCCGGATCGAGCGCCGCCTGTTGCAGCGCCTCCAGCGACGCCAGGCGACCGTTCAGGCGTTGCAGCTCGCCTTGCGCCTGCTGCTGGGCCTGGCCGGCCTGCTGCAATTCCTCGCGCAGTTGCTGCAGGCGCTCGGCCTGCTGTTCTTCGGCCAGTTGCAGCGCTTCATGCTGCAACTCACCGGCAGCGAGCTGTTCGTTCAATTCGAGAATGGCGGCGTCTTCGGGGTCGGCCACCAGTTGCTGCAATTCTTCGTTGAGGCGGCGCTGGCGTTCGGCCAGGCGCTCCAGGCTCTGCTCCAGCTGGGCGATGCGCGACTGTTGCACCTCGGCCTGGCGGCGCGGTTCAGCGCTGCGCTGGTTGAAGCCGTCCCACTGTTCCTGCCAGCCGTGCATGGCGGCTTCGGCCTCTTCCAGGCTGGCAGCGGATTCTTCGGCAGCAGCGGCAGTCATCTCCTGCTCGGGTAGGAGCATTTCCAGCTCTTCGCCCAGAGTGGCCAGCAAGGTGCGGTCGTGCCCCAGGTGCGATTCGGTTTCCAGACGCGCCTTTTCCGCCTCGCGCAAATCGTCCTGCAACTGGCGCAGGCGCTGTTGGCCGTGCTGGATGCTCTGCTCGACGCGAGCGATATCGCCGCCCACGGAATAGAAGCGGCCTTGCACAAGGTTGAAACGCTCGCTCAATTCGTGATGACCGTCGCGCAGCCGCTCGATGGCGGCATCGGCGCTGCGCTGCTCGGCCACCAGGGCCTCGAAGGCCACTTCCTGATCACCGATCACCTGCTCGCGGCTGCCGACCTGCTGGTTCAGGGTCTGCCAGCGCAGGGCCAGCAGTTGTGCCTTGAGCTGGCGCTCCTCGGCCTTGTATTCCTGGTACTTCTCCGCCGCCTGGGCCTGACGGTGCAGGCGTTCGAGCTGGCGCTCCAGCTCTTCGCGCAGGTCGGTCAGACGTGCCAGGTTTTCCTGCGTGCGGCGGATGCGGTTCTCGGTCTCGCGACGGCGCTCCTTGTACTTGGAGATGCCGGCGGCTTCCTCGATGAAATTGCGCAGCTCTTCGGGCTTGGCCTCGATCAGCTTGCTGATCATGCCCTGCTCGATGATCGAGTAGCTGCGCGGCCCCAGGCCGGTGCCGAGGAAGATATCGGTGATATCGCGGCGGCGGCATTTGGTGCCGTTGAGGAAGTAGGTGTTCTGCCCGTCGCGGGTCACCCGACGGCGGATGGAAATCTCGGCGAAGGCCGCGTATTCACCCACCAGCGAGTTGTCGCTGTTATCGAAGATCAGCTCGATGGAGGCCTGGGTCACCGGCTTGCGTGTGTTGGAGCCGTTGAAGATGACGTCGGTCATCGACTCGCCACGCAGGTTCTTCGCCGAGCTTTCACCCATCACCCAGCGCACGGCGTCGATGATGTTCGACTTGCCGCAGCCATTGGGCCCGACCACCGCCGCCATGTTGCTGGGGAAGCTTACCGTCGTCGGATCGACGAAGGACTTGAAGCCCGCCAGCTTGATGCTCTTCAGGCGCATCTGGTTTTAGCGCTCGGCCAGAGTCGCCAGCACCAGCTGGCAGTTGTGCTGACCGTAGGCCTGCAGCACTTCGCGGGCACGCTCGTGATCACGGGCGATGATCGCCTGCAGCAGGCTGGCGAAGGTGCCCATGAACTGGCCCATCTCGCCTTTGCGCCGCTCCAGCGCCAGGTGGTAGGTGCGGCTGATAGCAGGCAGCAGATTCTCCAGGGTTTCCTGCAGATAGGGGTTGTCGGCGAAGGGAAAGGCGGCGCGCATCACGTCGAAGCTGTTCTCGACAAAGGCGCCGATATCACCGCGCTCCAGGCTGGCCAGCAGGCGCTGCTGGATATCGATGAAAGGCGCCAGGTCGGTTTCCACCTTCCAGCGCTCGATCACCGCGCGCGCCAGCATGATGTAGAGCTCGATGCTCAGCGCATAGAGGCTGGTAACGTGGTGCGGGGTCAGTTCGCTGACTTGGGCACCCCGGCGCGGCAGGATCACGATCAGGTGGCGGCGCTCGAGAATCAGTAGCGCTTCGCGTACCGAACCACGACTGACGTTAAGGGCCTGGGTGACCTTCTGCTCCTGAATGCGCTCACGTTCCTTGAGCTCACCGCGAATGATGCGTTCGGCCAGGTAATGCGCGATTTGCTCGGCGAGGCTGTCCAGGGCCTTGAACGTCATGACATTCCTTATTTACGTCGATCCAGGGGCAGGCGGTCGAGTCTGGGAGCCCCGCCACGGCTGGGCGGGAGCAAGAAAAATCTGGCGGCGAGTGTAACACAGGGCGCATCCGGGCCAAGCGTACGGCATGACACTTGCTGCACGAATCTCGGAGCGCCCTGCAGGGCGGAAGCCATCAAGCAGAATGGCCAGACTCACGGATCATGCTGCCAAAAATAGACTGACTTTCAGGTCAGAAATTTATTGACCCAAAAGTCAGAAAACCCTAGATTGCCTCCATGACCAATCTCGCCCGGACCTTGCAGTGCACGCAGATCACCCGGCGAGCCACCGATTCATAACAATAAAATGCCTGGAGGTCGTCCTTGATCCAGTTTTTACTCAACCAGGAGCTGCGCACAGAGCATGCCCTGGACCCCAACGTCACCGCGCTCAACTACCTGCGTGAGCACGTCGGCAAAACCGGAACCAAGGAAGGCTGCGCCTCCGGCGACTGCGGTGCCTGCACCGTTGTGGTGGGCGAGCTCGAGGGCGAGCGCGTACGCTACCGCACCCTCAATTCCTGCCTCACCTTCGTCTCAAGCCTGCATGGCAAGCAACTAATCACCGTCGAAGACCTCAAGCACCAGGGCAAGCTGCACAGCGTGCAGCAGGCGATGGTCGACTGCCACGGTTCGCAGTGTGGCTTTTGCACACCCGGTTTCATCATGTCGTTGTTCGCCCTGCAGAAGAACTCCACCGGGTACGACAAAGGCCAAACCATGGAAGCTCTGGCCGGCAACCTGTGCCGCTGCACTGGCTACCGCCCGATCATCGACGCCGCTGAACAGGCCTGCTGCCAGAAGCAGCCGGATCAGTTCGATGCCTTCGAAAGCGACACCGTGGCCCGACTCAAGTCCATCGCTCCGCGCGAGACGGCCGAGCTCAATAGCGGTGACAAACGCTGCCTGGTACCGCTGACCGTGGCCGACCTGGCCGACCTCTACGCCGCCAACCCTGAGGCACGCCTGCTCGCTGGAGGCACCGACCTGGCCCTGGAAGTCACCCAGTTCCACCGTGAATTGCCGGTGATGATCTACGTCGGCCATATCGAAGACATGAAGCGCATCGAAGTGACCGACAGCGCCATCGAGATCGGTGCGGCCGCCGCGCTGTCCGACTGCTACGCAGCGCTGTCGCGCGAGTACCCGGACTTCGGCGAGCTGCTGCACCGCTTCGCCTCGCTGCAGATTCGCAACCAGGGCACCCTGGGCGGCAATATCGGCAACGCCTCGCCCATCGGCGACGCCCCGCCGCTGCTGATCGCCCTCGGCGCGCAGATCGCCCTGCGCCAAGGCAACACCCGGCGCATCCTGCCGCTGCAGGACTATTTCCTCGACTACAAGGTGACCGCGCGCCAGGAGGCCGAATTCATCGAGAAGATCATCGTGCCGCGCAAGCAGGCCAACCAGGCGTTCCGCGCCTACAAGGTGTCCAAGCGCCTGGACGACGACATCTCCGCCGTCTGCGCCGCCTTCAACCTGACCATCGAAGAGGGTGTGGTCACCGAAGCCTGTATCGCCTTCGGTGGTATGGCCGCCATCCCCAAACGCGCCAGCGCCTGTGAAGCAGCCCTGGTCGGCTCGGCCTGGTATCCGGGCGTGATCGAACGCGCCTGCAACGCGCTGGCTGAGGACTTCACCCCGCTGTCGGATTTCCGCGCCAGCAAGGAATACCGCCTGCTCACTGCCCAGAACCTGCTGCGCAAGTTCTTCCTCGAGCAGCAGTCGCCCGAGATCGAAACCCGGGTTACCGCCTACGCGTAAGCGTGCAGTGAATTGATACGCCGCCGGCGCGCCCGGCGGCATGCGAAGTTTTGGAGGCGAAGATGTCCAGTCATATCGAACACAAATCCCAGGAAGAGCTGGCCGCCCTGTTCCGCGCCGGCATGACCAGCGGCGTCGGCCGCAGCGTCAAGCATGAGAGCGCGGACAAGCACGTGTCCGGCGAAGCGGTCTATGTCGACGACCGTCTGGAATTCCCCAATCAGTTGCACGTCTACGCGCGCCAGTCCGATCGCGCCCATGCGCGCATCGTGCGCATCGACACCAGCCCCTGCTATGAGTTTCCGGGCGTGGCCATCGCCATCACCAAGGATGACGTGCCGGGCCAGCTGGACATCGGCCCGGTGGTCGCCGGTGACCCGCTGTTGGCCGACGGCAAGGTCGAGTACGTTGGCCAGGTGGTGCTGGCAGTAGCCGCCGACAGCCTGGATACCGCACGCAAGGCGGCCATGGCCGCCATCGTCGAATACGAAGACCTGGAGCCGGTGCTCGACGTCGTCGAGGCCTACCGCAAGAAGCATTTCGTGCTCGCCAGCCACACCCACCGCATCGGTGACTCGGCCAGCAAGCTGGCCAGTGCCCCGCGCCGCCTGCAGGGCACCCTGCATATCGGCGGCCAGGAGCACTTCTACCTGGAAACCCAGATTTCCTCGGTCATGCCCACCGAAGACGGCGGCATGCTGGTCTACACCTCGACGCAGAACCCCACCGAGGTACAGAAGCTGGTGGCCGAAGTGCTCGGCGTGCCGATGAACAAGATCGTCATCGACATGCGTCGCATGGGCGGCGGTTTCGGCGGCAAGGAAACCCAGGCCGCCGGCCCGGCGTGCCTGTGCGCAGTGATCGCCCATCTCACCGGCCGGCCGACCAAGATGCGTCTGCCGCGCATGGAAGACATGAGCATGACCGGCAAGCGTCACCCCTTCTACGTCGAGTACGACGTCGGCTTCGATGACGACGGCCTGCTGCACGGCATCGAGATGGACCTGGCCGGCAACTGCGGCTACTCGCCGGACCTGTCCGGCTCCATCGTCGACCGCGCCATGTTCCACTCGGACAACGCCTACTTCCTCGGCAACGCCACCATCATCGGTCACCGCTGCAAGACCAACACCGCCTCGAACACCGCCTACCGTGGTTTCGGCGGCCCACAGGGCATGGTCGCCATCGAGGAAGTGATGGACGCCGTGGCCCGCAGCCTGGGCAAGGACCCGCTGGAAGTGCGCAAGCTCAACTACTACGGCAAGACCGAGCGCAACGTCACCCACTACCACCAGACCGTCGAGCACAATGTCATCCACGAGATGACCGCCGAGCTGGAGGAAAGCGCCGAGTACGCCAAGCGCCGTGAAGAACTCCGCGCCTTCAACGCCAACAGCCCGGTGTTGAAGAAAGGCCTGGCCATGACCCCGGTGAAATTCGGCATCAGCTTCACCGCCACCTTCCTCAACCAGGCCGGCGCGCTGATCCACATCTACACCGATGGTTCGATCCACCTGAACCATGGCGGCACCGAGATGGGCCAGGGCCTCAACACCAAGGTCGCGCAGGTGGTGGCCGAAGTGTTCCAAGTCGATATCGAGCGCATCCAAATCACCGCCACCAACACCGACAAAGTGCCCAACACCTCGCCCACCGCAGCCTCCAGCGGGGCCGACCTCAACGGCATGGCGGCGAAGAATGCGGCCGAGACCATCAAGCAGCGCCTGGTGGATTTCCTTTTACGCGAGTACAAGGTCGCGCCGGAGGATGTCGAGTTCCGCAATGGCCAGGTGCGCGTGCGCGATCACTTCCTGTCCTTCGAGGAGATGATCCAGAAGGCCTACTTCGGCCAGGTCTCGCTGTCCTCGACCGGCTTCTACCGCACCCCGAAGATTTTCTATGACCGGGACCAAGCGCGTGGCCGCCCCTTCTACTACTACGCCTACGGCGTGGCCTGCGTGGAAGTGCTGGTCGACACCCTGACCGGCGAATACCGCATGCTGCGTGGCGACATCCTGCATGACGTCGGCGACTCACTGAACCCGGCCATCGACATCGGCCAGGTCGAGGGCGCCTTCGTCCAGGGCATGGGCTGGCTGACCATGGAAGAGTTGGTGTGGAACGCCAAGGGCAAGCTGATGACCAACGGCCCGGCCAGCTACAAGATCCCGGCCATTGCCGACATGCCCATCGACCTGCGCGTGAAGCTGGTGGAGAACCGCAAGAATCCGGAAGACACCGTGTTCCACTCCAAGGCCGTCGGCGAGCCACCGTTCATGCTCGGCATCGCCGCCTGGTGCGCGCTGAAGGACGCAGTGGCCAGCCTGGCCGACTACAAGGTGCAGCCGCAGATCGACGCGCCGGCCACGCCTGAGCGCGTGCTCTGGGGTGTGGAGCAGATGCGCAAGTTGAAGGTTACGGCCAAGGCTGCCAGCGCTGCCGAGGTCGAACCGGCCTGACCTGGCGCAGCCTCAGGCCGCCGTGGGAGGGGCTTTAGCAGCGACTGTCGCCGCTGCGACTGCAGGGATGCAGGAGGTAGAGCGAAGCAGGATGCCCGAGCCGAAAGCGCCTCCCACAGCCCTGCGACTGCGAACGAATGATGAATGGGTGTACAACAATGACAAAACACACCGAACCGAATAATCCACCCGCTCGCCCGGCACCGGAGCCGATTCTGGCCCCTTCGCCGAGCAACTGGCGCCTGCCGCGCCCGGGACAAACCACGCCTTCCTGGAGGCTGAGCAAATGAGCTGGATCAGCGCCCTCGCCGACCTGCAACAACAAGGTGAAGCCTGCGTGCTGGTGACCATCATCGAGGAACGTGGCTCGACGCCACGTAATGCCGGCTCGAAGATGGTGGTCACCGCCGAACGCATCTTCGAGACCATCGGCGGCGGTCACCTGGAATACAAGGCCATGGAGATGGCGCGCGAGATGCTCGCCAGCCGCAGCCAGGACACCCGCCTGGAGCGCTTCTCTCTTGGCGCGAGCCTTGGCCAATGCTGCGGCGGCGCCACCGTGCTGCTGTTCGAGCCCATGGGCCAGCCACAGGCGCAGATCGCCGTGTTCGGCGCTGGCCATGTCGGCCGCGCGCTGGTACCGCTGCTGGCCAGCCTGCCGTGCAAGGTGCGCTGGATCGACTCACGGGAGAACGAATTCCCCGAACACATCCCCGCTGGTGCGCAGAAGATCGTCAATGACGAAGTGGTCGACGAGGTGGAGAACATGCCGCCTGGTAGCTACTACATCGTCATGACCCACAATCACCAGCTCGATCTGGAGCTGACCGCGGCGATCCTCAAACGCGGCGACTTCGCCTACTACGGCCTGATCGGCTCGAAAACCAAGCGCGTCAGGTTCGAGCATCGCCTGCGCGAACGCGGCTTCGAGGAAACGTTGATGGCACGCATGCGCTGCCCCATGGGCCTGGCCGAAGTGAAAGGCAAACTGCCGGTGGAAATCGCCGTATCCATCGCCGGCGAGGTGATCGCCACCTACAACGCAAGCTTCGGCCAGGACGTGAAGAAAGGCGAATCCAGCGTCGCCAAGCTGCTTCCGGCCTCACGCCGGTCCTGATCCGGGCCGCCATGGCCCGTAGGGTGTCGCGGGGCCGCCTAGGCTGCGCGCACCGCCCCTATTTTTCCGGTGCGCATGGCGCACCCTACGCATGAGATTTCGAATAATGAGTAACACCCGCAAAGCCTACCGCGCCGCCATCCTGCACAGCCTCGCCGACCCGGCTGTCGTCGGTGTCCAGCAGTCCTACCAGCACTTCGAGGACGGCATTCTGCTGATCGAGAACGGCAAAGTCGCCCAGGTTGGTGCAGCTGCCGAGCTGCTACCCAAGCTGGCCGGCGTCGAGGTCCAGCACTACCGCGATGCGCTGATCACACCCGGTTTCATCGACACCCATATCCACTACCCGCAGACCGGCATGATCGCCTCCTACGGCGAGCAGTTGCTGGACTGGCTCAACACCTACACCTTCCCCACCGAGAAACAGTTCGAAGACAAGGCGCATGCCAGCGACGTGGCGGCGATCTTCCTCAAGGAACTGTTGCGCAACGGCACCACCACCGCCCTGGTATTCGGCAGCGTGCACCCGCAATCGGTGGATGCCTTCTTCGAGCAGGCGGACAAGCTCAACCTGCGCATGATCGCCGGCAAGGTGCTGATGGATCGCAACGCCCCGGACTACCTGACCGACACCGCCGAAAGCGGCTACGCCGAGAGCAAGGCGCTGATCGAACGCTGGCACGGCAAAGGCCGCCTGCACTACGCCGTCACCCCGCGCTTCGCTCCCACCAGTACACCGGAGCAGTTGGATCTGGCCGGTAAGCTGTTCGGCGAGTACCCGGACCTGTACATGCACACCCATATTTCCGAAAACAAGGCTGAGGTGGCCTGGGTCAAGGAGCTGTTCCCAGCACACAAGGGCTACCTGGACGTCTAC
Source organism: Ectopseudomonas mendocina (assembly GCF_007049795.1). Classification (GTDB taxonomy): domain Bacteria; phylum Pseudomonadota; class Gammaproteobacteria; order Pseudomonadales; family Pseudomonadaceae; genus Aquipseudomonas; species Aquipseudomonas mendocina_D. Next base: position 39,439 of record NZ_SCFY01000013.1, on the reverse strand, counting down.
GACCACCATAAGCTGATCGGCCCGCGCGCGGTGTTCGCCCATGGCGTGCACCTGTGCGACGAAGAATGCAAGCGCCTGGCCGAGACCGGCTCGGCTGTCGCCTTCTGCCCGACCTCCAACCTGTTCCTGGGTAGCGGCCTGTTCGACCTGAACAAGCTGGAAGAACATGGCGTGCGCGTCGGTCTCGGCACCGACGTCGGCGCCGGCACCAGCTTCAACCAACTGCAATCACTGAACGAGGCGTACAAGGTGATGCAGCTGCAGGGCAAGAAACTCGACCCGTTCAAGTCGCTGTACCTGGCCACCCTGGGCGGCGCCAACGCGCTGTACCTGGACGACCGGCTGGGCAACTTCCTGCCCGGCAAGGACGCCGACTTCGTCGTGCTCGACTACAACGCCACGCCGCTGATGGGCTACCGCATGCAGCAGGCCAGGAGCCTGGAAGAACGCCTGTTCGCCCTGACCATGCTCGGCGACGACCGCGCGGTGAAGGAAACCTTCGCCGCCGGCGTGTCGGTGCACCAGCGCGACTGAGACACATCGTGGGCGAAGCTTTGGCGGCGAAAATCGCGGCTGAAGCCCCTCCCACTAGCAACGCAGTCCGGATGCAATCCGGGGCAATGTCCGCGACACCCCCGGATTGCATCCGGGCTACAGGTGCCCCCCATCGCCAACAAAAATTGCCGGGAGCAATTTTTGACGTCGCTCGCGACGGCCCGAAGGGTTGCCGCCAGGGATGGCAGGCAACAAAAAAGCCCCGCAGCGCAAGCATCGGGGCTTTCTTATTGCACGCAACGAATCAGCGGTTGGCGGCGCTGCGGCCCGGCTTCTTCTTGGTCTGCAGCAGGTGCGAGAACACCGCGTGCAGGTCATCCGAGGCACTTTCCTCGTCCAGGTTCAGCTTGCTGTCAATATGATCCATGTGATGCATCATCAGGTGCACCGCACGCTCGGCATCGCGCGCTTCGATGGCGTCGATCAGTTGATTGTGCTCGTCATAGGAGCAATGCGAGCGGCTGCCGCTTTCGTATTGGGCGATGATCAGCGAGGTCTGCGACACCAGGCTGCGCTGGAAACTCACCAGCGGTGCATTACGCGCAGCCTCCGCCAGCTTGAGGTGGAACTCGCCGGACAAACGGATACCCGCACCACGGTCACCACGGGAGAAACTGTCCTGCTCGTCCTTGACCATCTGCCGTAGCTCAGCGAGCTGCTCAGCGGTGGCGTGCTCGACGGCCAGCTCGGTGATGGCACGCTCGACCAGACGACGCGCATAGAAGATCTGCCGGGCTTCTTCGACGCTCGGGCTCGCCACCACCGCACCGCGATTCGGCCGCAGCAGCACCACGCCCTCGTGGGCAAGGCGTGACAAGGCGCGACGAATGATGGTGCGGCTGACACCAAAGATCTCACCCAGCGCCTCTTCGCTCAGCTTGGTGCCGGGCGCCAGCCGCTGCTCAAGAATCGCATCGAAAATGTGGGCATATACGACATCGTCCTGAGTCCCGCTGCGGCTACTTTTGCCCACGCGCGGCTGCTTCTTGAGAGGCTGCAATTGATCGTTCATTCTGGCTCGCGTCAATGAGAGTCGGCGACACTGCGACTCTACTGTGTTCTACCCGGTAGCTGACAAGCTCCGAGCGAAAAAACATCAGAAAAAAATTGAGGCAATTGTACACAAGTCAATCAGCCATCACACCACTCGTTGTACGACGTCGTAGCTGAGCATCGTCCGAACCTCAGCCATGGCTCAACCCAGAACAACAAATTCTTTCCTTATATACAGCCGCCCTCTCAGTTCACTAGTGGCTAAAGACCCGCTCAGGTCGCCGCACCGACGCTTGATCGGTTACTGCCACCGATCACGAAACAAACATATCTTATTGTTTTATATGAATTTTATTTAAGTATCCGAAAGGATTGTCGCCAAATCCGTTCGTTTCTCAATCCGCGCGCTCGACTAGTGCGATTCATGCAACACTAAAAACATTAATTGCATTTTTTGTATACAACAGCATAATCGCGCCTGAGTGACTTCTTGACCGCTCGGTCAACAGCTTAGCCAGGAAGCACCGTCGAAAACACCGCCTGCCTCAGAGAGCATTGTTCTTGCGCAACGCTCTGGGCGGTACACAACAAGAGAGATGAGGAGTACCCGCTGTGGAAAGCGTCAAACAAGAACAACACGCGAATCAACTGGCAAGCAGTGGTCTGCTCGACCGTTTCTTCAAACTGACCGAGCACCGCACCACCATCAAGACCGAGCTGCTGGCCGGCCTGACGACCTTCGTCACCATGGCCTACATCATCTTCGTCAATCCCAACATCATGGCCACTGCCGGCATCGATCATGGCGCCGCCTTCGTCGCCACCTGCATCGGGGCGGCCCTGGGCTGCTTCCTGATGGGCCTGTACGCCAACTGGCCAGTCGGCCTGGCGCCGGGCATGGGCCTGAACGCCTTCTTCACCTACACCGTCGTCGGTGAAATGGGCTACAGCTGGCAGATCGCACTGGGCGCGGTGTTCATCTCCGGCGTGCTGTTCATGATCATGAGCCTGTCGAAGATCCGCGAATGGCTGCTCAACAGCATCCCGATGAGCCTGCGCTTCGCCATGGGTGCCGGGGTCGGCCTGTTCCTCGGCCTGATCGGCCTGAAGACCGCCGGGATCGTCGTCGACAGCCCGGCCACCCTGTTGACCATGGGCTCGTTCAGTAACCCGTCGGCGCTACTCGCCGCCGTATGCTTCCTGCTGATCGCCGTGCTCAGCCACCGCAATGTGTTCGGCGCCATTCTCTTCAGCATGCTCGGCGTCACCGCCATCGGCTGGGCCATGGGCCTGGTGGAGTACGGCGGCCTGGTGTCGATGCCGCCGAGCCTGGCGCCGACCTTCCTGGCCATGGACATTGCCGGCGCGTTCAACGTGGCGATGATCAGTGTGATCCTGGCCTTCCTGTTCGTGAACATGTTCGACACCGCCGGCACCCTGATGGGTGTGGCACACCGCGCCAACCTGGTTGACGAGGACGGCAAGATCCAGAACCTGTCCAAGGCGCTGAAAGCCGACTCCACTTCCAGCGTCGTCGGTGCCGTGGTTGGTTGCCCGCCGGTCACCAGCTATGTTGAGAGCGCCGCAGGCGTTGCCGCCGGTGGCCGCACCGGCCTGACCGCCATCACCGTAGGTTTCCTGTTCCTCGCCGCAATGTTCTTCGCCCCGCTGGCCGGCATGATTCCCGCCTACGCCACCGCCGGTGCGCTGATTTACGTGGCGATGCTGATGATGAGCGGCATGGCGCACATCGACTGGAAGGACCATACCGACACCATCCCGGCCATCGTCACCGTGGTGATGATGCCGTTGACCTTCTCCATCGCCAACGGCATCGCCCTGGGCTTTCTGACCTATGCCACGCTGAAGCTGCTGACCGGTCAGAGCGACAAGGTATCGCTGAGCCTGTATGCCCTGTGCATCATCTTCATCGCCAAGTTCGCCTTCCTCTGACGACTAACACCAGGCGCTAAACGCCACCCCGGGCGTCCGGCGCTGATGAATGAAAACCGCCAGCTCAGCTATCGCGCCTTCAACGCCTGGGCCAACCGCCTGGCCTGGACGTTCAAAGCCGCGGCATCGGCCATGGCGACGTGGTCGCAGTGATGCTGGAGAACCGCCTGGAATTACTGACGACCCTAGCTGCGCTGAGCAAGCTCGGTGTGATCGGCGCCCTGATCAACATCCCTTTTGAGCTACTGCTTGAACTCGAATTGCACCTCGGCGCCTTCGATCGAATCCCAGTAGTCGTCCACTCGCTCGTTGCTGATCAGCCGACCGCTGATCTGGAACGGGCTCTGGACTTCGGGTTTCTCGCCAAACAGTGGCGGCAGCACCGGCAAGAGCTCCTCGCGGGTTTCGCTTTCCAGTGCCTGCTCGAACAGCTCCTGCGGCACGCTCAGGTCCAGCGCCAGTTTCGATTCGGGCTCGGCGGGCTTGGGTTGTGGTGCCGCAGCAGGCTTGGGCTTCGCGGCAACAGGCGGTTTGGCAGGAGGCACGGGCTTGCTTTCGGCCACCTTGGCAGGCGGCGCAGGTTCGACAGGCTCGGGCTTGGCAACCTCGACAACGGGCGCAGGTTCAGGCGTGGCGACCACTGCGGGCTCAGGTGCAGGCTGCTGCGCAACAGGCTCAGGCTCACGCTCACAGGCGCTCAGCCAACCCAGGCACAGCAATAGAAGAATGGACTTACGCATCATGGGACAAGGATAGCTCGATCAGTAACGCGCCCATGCTCCTCCGCCTGGGCGCGCCTGACAAGCCGACTTACACGACTTTTACCCGGAAGCTCATTCGGCTGACGGCTCGTTAGACAGATGCTCGAGCTCGGCCTCGATATCCAGTTGCGGATAATCGGCCTTGAGCTGCTCCAGCAACCGCTGCGCCTCCTCCTGCTTATTGGCCTTACGCAGCTCCAGCAGACGCAGCAACGCCTCGCGTGGTTCGCTCTGGATCACCAATTCTGCCATCGGAGCAATTGCCGCCGTGCTGGCCATCGGTGCCTCCGCTATATCGGCAGAAGGCGCCTGGCTCCTCATGCGCTCCTGAGGGACAGCCATACGCGCCACCGACTCGTTCTCGGCAGCACGCTTGGCCGCCATCGGTGCCGGGGCTGGTGCAGCGGGGCTCATGGCCACGCTGGGCGGCACGGCATCGAAGGCAGCTGGCGTCTGCTCCAGGGTGCGCCAAGTCAGGCTGACGCCAATCCCGACACAGGCCAACCCGGCCAGGGCCACCGACCAGCGCTGGCGGCCACTGCCAAACAACCATTGATGCAGGCGCTGCGCCCAGCCAGATTCAGGCTTGTCGGCCTGACGCGCTTCACTGGCAGCCGCACTGGCCGCCGCCAGAATGCGCGCATCCAGCTCGGCCGAAGGTTCGCCGCCGCCATGGGCACGAAAATGCGCCAATAACGCCTGTTCGTGGTCCAGAGGTTCTCGTTCATGGGTCATGCGGACAACTCCTCGGTGGCCAGCAGCCGGCGCAATTTCTGCAGGGCATAGCGCAGACGGCTCTTGACCGTCTCGGCCGGCGTGCGGGTCAACTCGGCAATCTCGTTCAGTTCCAGGTCGCCATGGGCACGCAACAGGAACACCTCACGCTGATCTTCCGGCAGGTCGGCCAGCGCCGCCTGCAGTCGCTCGCTATCGCGGCTCAAGCTCCACTGCTGCTCGGGGCCGGGCCGCGGGTCGGCCTGGGCGTGCTGGCCTTCGTCATACTCGTCATGTCCGGCCTGATGACGGCCCGTCTTGCGCCAGTGGTCGATCAAACGGTTGCGGGCGATCTGGTACAGCCAGGTCTTGAACAGCACCGCCTCGCGCTGCTCGCTCTGGCTGCGGATCAGGCTCATCCAGGTTTCCTGGAACACTTCCTCGGCCAGGGCATGATCGCCACACAAGCCGAGCAGAAAGCGGAACAAGCCCAGCCGATGACGCTGGTACAGCGCGTTGAAGGCCGTGGCATCGCCGCGGCGGTAACGCCGCAATAGAGCGGCGTCGTCATCCGTGAGAGGTGCGTTCACTGCTGAACTCGTGCTGGGGTGGAGCCGGAAGTGTGCAGGCTCTGGGCAATTTCGGCCAGTTGGATGAACTCGCCACGCAGGCCGAAGCGATCCTCACCCTTGGCCGAGCGCGCCAGCGCGATGCTCTGCGCCAGATCGAAGTCGCCCGTGTAGCGCCCGTCCTTGAGCTGCTGGGCGAATGCGGCTACCGCAGCGGCGAAGCGCAGGTCCTCGCTGGCAGCCGCAACCGGCTTGGTCTCGCCGCGTGCGATAGGCCGCTCCAGCAGCCGGCTGGATGCTTCCCCCGGCGCCTTGTAGCGAATCCGCAACCAGGCCAGTTCGCCGCTCTTGCTCGCGGGCTGGGCACTGGCCTGATAACGCAGCGGCTCCAGCCAGCCTTTGCTGCCCGCCGGGACGATCTCGTACAGCGCGGTGACGGTATGCCCAGCGCCGATATCACCGGCATCGACCTTGTCGTTGCTGAAATCCTCGCGCTTGAGCGCACGGTTTTCGTAGCCCAGCAGGCGGTACTCGCTGACTTCGCTCGGGTTGAATTCCAGTTGCAGCTTCACGTCACTGGCCACGGTGGCGAGGGTCGAGCCGAGCTGATCCACCAGCACCTTGCGCGCCTCGCGCAAATTATCGATGTAGGCGTAATTACCGTTGCCAGCATCGGCCAGCTGCTCCATCAGACGCTCGTTGTAGTTGTCCACGCCAAAACCCAGGGTGGTCAGCGAGACGCCGCTCTTGCGCTTGTCGGCAGCCAGTTGCTTGAGGCTGTCGAAATCGCTGATACCGACGTTGAAGTCACCATCGGTGGCCAGCAGGATGCGATTGATGCCGCCATCGATCATGTGCTTGCTCGCCTGCTGGTAAGCCAACTGAATGCCCGACTCCCCTGCCGTCGAACCGCCAGCGCTGAGTTGATCGATCGCCGAACGAATCTTCGCCTTGTCGCTGCCGGGCGCGGAGTCCAGCACCACCTTGCTGTCACCGGCATAGGTGACCAGCGAGACGCGATCCTGCGGACGAAGTTGATCGACCAGCAACTTCAGCGTGCCCTGCACCATCGGCAGGCCTTCGCGGCGATGCATCGAACCAGACACGTCGACCAGAAACACCAGGTTGGCCGGCGGCAGTTCATCCACGCTGCGATCCGACGCCTTGATGGCGATGCGCAGCAGGCGTGTCTGCGGGTTCCACGGCGTCACCGTCAGCTCGGTGCTGACGCCGAAGGGCACATCGCCCTGTGGTAGTGGATAGGCGTAGGGGAAGTAGTTGACCAGTTCTTCCAATCGCACGGCGTCCTTCGGTGGCAATTGTCCGCCATTGAGGAAGCGCCGCACGTTGGCGTAACTACCGGTATCGACGTCGATGCTGAAGGTGGATACCGGGGTCTCGGCAACCGCGAACACCGGATTATCGGCATAGGCCTGGTATTGCTCGCGTGACTCATCGCGGTAGCCCGGTGGCAGGACATCGGCGATGGGCGACGGCGCGTAAGCCAGGGTCGACAAGCGTTTCTGGCTGGCGGCGGCAGGCATCTCGGCTGCTACAGGCGCAGCCAGACGTTCACGAACGAGTGTCGCCGCCGGCTCCGAGTTGGCCTGGGCTTCCGGCTCCGGGCCAGAGGCGCTGCAGGCGGCAAGCAGCAGCAAGGTTCCCGCGGAAAAACCGACGGCGAATGGACGAACAAGCAACGAGGAATAAACGGACATGGTGCACCTCCTGAGCAATCGCACGAGACCTTCGCTCAGGTAGACGCAGCCCTTCGATGAATCGGGTTAAAACGAGACGGACTTTTTAGTCCTCCCAGGAACCGCCCGCTTCCTGGCACAGCTGCGTGGCCAGCATGCCCAGGGTCATCAACGCCCTCTCCGCCTCGCGATTCCACGGGATGCCGCAGTTAAGGCGTACGCAATGGTTGAACTGCTCGGTGTTGCTGAAGATCAGTCCCGGTGCGATGGAAATGCCCTGCTGCAGCGCGCGCACGTGCAGATCCTTGGTGTTGACCCGCGCCGGCAGGCTGACCCAGAGAATGAAGCCGCCCTTGGGCCGGGTCATCTGCGTACCGACCGGGAAATACTGCTGCACTGCCAGCTGGAAGGCGCTGAGGTTCTTGCGGTACTCCTGACGGATATGCCGCAGGTGACGGTCGTACCCGCCATTCTCCAGGTAGGCCGCCACCGCCATCTGGGTGACGCTGCAGGCCGAATGGGTGGAGAAGGTCTGCAGCCGCTGGATCTCGTCCTGATACTTGCCGGCGACGATCCAGCCGATACGCACACCAGGCGAAAGCGTCTTGGAGAAGCTCGAGCAATAAATCACCCGGCTGTCGCGATCATGGGACTTGAGCGCCTTGGTCGGGCCCTGTTCGAACATCAGCTCGCCGTAAATATCGTCCTCGACGATCTGGAAATCGTAATCGCCAGCCAGGCGCAACAACTGACGCTGACGCTCCTCAGGAATGGTACCGCCGAGCGGGTTGGACAGCCGTGCAGTCAGCACCAGCGCCTTGATCGGCCACTGGTTGGCCGCCAGCTGCAGCGCTTCGAGGCTGATGCCGGTGGTGGGGTCGCACGGGATCTCGATGACCTTGAGCCCCAGCAGATCTGCCAGTTGCAGCAAGCCGTAGTAGGTCGGCGACTCCACCGCGATCAGATCGCCCGGCTTGGTCAGCACGCGCAGGCTCATCTGCAGCGCATCGACGCAGCCATGGGTAATCACCACCTCGGACGGGTCGACCACCACGCCGGCATCGCGCATGCGGATCGCCACCTGGCGGCGTAGCGGTTCGAAGCCGGGGCTGAACATGTAGCTGAAGGCACGCGGACTGTGAAAGCGCGTGACCTTCGCCAGTTGCTGGTGCAGCGCACGCACCGGCAAGTAGTCGACATGCGGCACCGCGGCGCCCAGCGGGAATACGCCCTCGCGACGCGACTCGGTAAGCACCTGATTGATGATGCTGGCACGGGTGACCAGGCCTGGCCGCTCGACCTTGGCGATATCCGGCGTCGGCGCAGTCAGTGCGGGCGTCTGGTGCACGTAGAAACCGGACTGTGGCCGTGCGCGGATCAGGCCCTGATCCTCGAGATTGGCGTACGCCTGCAACACCGTGGCGTGGCTGACATTGAGCTGGGCGCTCATCTTGCGTACCGAGGGCACGCGCTCCCCCGGCTGGTAGACGCCACGACGAATATCCTCGGCCAACTGCTGAGCGATGCGTTGGTAGAGCAACAGATTGCTCATGGCAATATCCTTCATATCACTGGAGCATAACAGTAACCTATTGCTACACAATTGTACCGGCACAGATGAAAACACTTTCCACAAGCAGCTCTGTGCCAACTGTCTGTATGCGTAAAAACCGTATCTCTAGCCGATTCAAGGCATAAAAAACCCCGGACGATGCCGGGGCTTTTTGACTGCTGACCTTCAGCGCTCGGCGCCGAGCTGACCTCGCTCGTCGGAGAAGACAATCTCCACTCGCCGATTCTGTGCCCGACCACGGGCAGAGGCATTTTCCGCAACGGGGAAGTCGACCCCGTAACCAGCGACCTGGATCCGCTTGGCATCCACGCCCAGGTCGACCAGCAGGTCGGCCACGGCCTGCGCCCGCGCGCGGGACAGCTCGAGATTCTCGGCAGCGTCGCCGGTGTTGTCGGTATAGCCCTCTATACGCACGCGGCGCTGCGGGTTGATCTGCAGGAATTGCACGAGCTTGAGCACCGTGCGGTTGGCCGCCGGCTGCAGATCAGCGCGGCCAGCGTCGAACAGCATGTCACCGAGGGTCATCACCAGGCCCCGCTCGGTCTCGCTGGTGGCAAGGCTGACCATCTGCTCTTCCAACCAACCGTTGTGCTGCTGCACGCTCATCAGCTTGGCCTCGCGCAACGTCAGTTGCAGGCGCTGGCGCTCCAGCTCGAGCTTGGCCGCCCGCTCCTGATTGAGGCTGATATCGCTGTGCTGGCGGGCGATCGCGGCATAACGCTGACCGAGGTAAGCGTAATGACGAACATCGTCACCACTGCCCCAGTAGCTGGACAGGCGCTCGGCACGGCCCAGTGATTCGCCGGCGCGAATCACGTCTTTAGGTGCAGCACGCAGCACGCTGGGATCTTCCTTCACTGCCTGGAAGCTCAGACGCGCCTCTTCCAGCGCTTGCTCACTCGCCATCTGGTTGGTCGCGCAACCACCGAGCAAGGTAACGACCAGCGCCAGACTGCCCAGATAACCATACGCCCTCATCACATGGCCCCCAGTTGCTGACGCAGACGGCCGATGCGCTGATTGAGTTCATTCAGCTGTTCCCGTCCTTTACCGTTGAGGTGCTCAGCCTCGGCCAGGCGCGCATCAAGCTCGGCCTGTTCGGCGAGCTGGCGCGCCTGCTTGTTCTCATCGTCCTGCATGGCGGCCTGGGCCTGCGCGAACTTGTCCTCAGCCTGGCGCAGCGACTCCGATTGCTCGCTGACCACACCTAGGGACTTGGTCTGCGCCAACGCCTGTTCGGTCAGACGCAGTTGTTCGACGGGCGCAGGATCGCTCGCGCAGGCCGTCAGGCCCAGCGCCAGCAGCAAGGGAAGGGTTCGATTGATCACGAGATTTTCCTACTGAGTGACGTCGCCAACCGGGTCGGGCTGCATCTGCTGCGCCTTCCACAGTTCCAGATTGCGTTGCAGGAACTGCTCAGGCAGCCCGGCGGCGACCATTTCTGTCATTTTCCGCGCCAGCTGGCCACGCAGCCAAGGCTCGTTGCACGCCGAATTGTGCGACAAGGTAAGGTAGAGGCCTTCGCTGGAAATCGGCGGATCCAGTACCTCCAGATCATCGTCCATCCCCAGCGTCTCGGCGAGCGCAAGGCCGGGGTAGCGCTCGTAAAGCACGTAGTCGGTGCGACCGAGCAACAGCTTCTGGAAAGCCTGCGTCAGGCTGGAGACACCCTCCAGCTTCAGGTTTTGCTTGGCGAAGGCGTCGAACTGCTGGCCGAAGCTATTGCCCACCAAGGTGTCGCCGGTATGCCCTTGCAGGTCGATCCAGCTGCCGTAGGGAAAGGCCTCTCCCTTGCGCACCCAGACCACACTCGGCGTGAAGAAGAATGCCGGGTGCACGTAATCCATGTTCTCCAGACGCGGTAGCGTCAGAAACGCCCCTGCCAGCAGGTCGACACGGCCGGTACGCACTTCGTCCTGCGCGCGCGACCAAGGCCCGGTGTAGATCACATCGACCACCACGCCCAGTTCCTTGGCCAGATGCTTGAGCAGGTCGGCATTGGCGCCGATCAGCTGCTGCGGATTCTGCGGGTCACGCCAGAGATAAGGGGGATACTCCGGGTTGCCGGTCGCCACCAGGCGCTCGCACTTACCGGCAGCCAGAGCAGAGGCTGGCATCAGAGCCAGGGCGCACCACAGCAACAGCGACTTAAACAGACAACGCTCTGGCATTGGCTACTCTCGGTTTATGCGTTGATCGGTGGGATGGTCTTGGCACCCCGGCATCCTCGGTGTTCATGCTAGCTTAATGGCGCCGCCATAATAATTCGCGATAAGGACGCGCCATGAAAAAACTGCTGCTCGCTTTGCTGCTACTGCTTCTCGCCACCTCAGCAACGCTGTATTTCTTTCCCGCCGCTCAGTTGCTCAGCCTGCGCCTCATGGAACAACAGCGCGCCGGGCTCAGTCACGAGCGGCTATCTGTCAGCGATCTTAACATCCATTACTATCAGGGAGGACCGGCGAGTGGCGAAACCCTGGTGTTGCTCCACGGTTTCGCTGCAGACAAGGATAACTGGCTGCGCTTTTCTCGCCACCTGACCGAGGACTATCGCGTCATTGCATTGGACCTGCCCGGCTTCGGCGACAGCGACCTTCCACCTGGCAGCTATGATGTCGGCACCCAGGCAGAGCGCCTGGCGAACATCCTCGAGGCGATGGGCGTTCAGCGCGCGCATGTGCTCGGTAACTCGATGGGCGGACATATTGCCGCACTCTTCGCCGCACGCTACCCGGATCGCGTCCGCTCGCTGGCGCTGTTCGCCAACGCCGGGATCGACAGCCCGCACAAGAGCGAGCTGTATCGATTGCTGACCAGTGGTGCGCCCAATCCACTGGTGGTCAAGCAGCCGCAGGATTTCGACAATCTGCTGCAGTTCATCTTCGTCGAACCACCCTATCTGCCCGAGTCGCTCAAGCGATATCTGGGCGAGCGCTCTGTAGCGAAGGCTGCGCACTATGAACTGGTATTCACGCAACTCGTGGAGCGCACCATCCCATTGGAGCCCGAACTGGCGAAAATCCAGGCGCCCACGCTGCTGCTCTGGGGCAGGCAGGACCGGGTGCTGGATGTCTCCAGCATCGAGGTCATGCAACCACTGCTGCGCAAACCCAGCGTGGTGATCATGGATAACGTCGGTCACGCCCCCATGCTCGAGCGCCCCGAAGAAAGCGCCCTGCTCTACAGGCAGTTTCTGGAAGACCTGAAGTGACACCGGACTGGCAAGTTTGTGTGCGTCTTGCTTGCTGACTTAGCACTATCTATTACCGCGTGCGCTGAGCGTTTGGGTTGCGCCCCTTACGGGCGCCACACCTTTCTTGCTTGCCCAAGAAAGGTGTGCCAAAGAAGGGCACCCCGACATCCGGGTTTCGCTACGCGAAACTTCCCTCGCTCCGGTGCTGCTCCGGGGGCCGGCTTACAAGGGCCATCCCTGGCCCTTTAAGCCTCTCGCCGCATCCATGCGGCTCGCTCCCCTACGCAACACCTCCGCTCGGCCTCCTGAAGGGGACCAGATCGCGAGCTTGCGTAATCTCCACGTAATTAAACTCAGCGGTGTCTGGCTTTTGCTCTTCCCCTGCGATGGTACAGACGACGCCCAAGTCCCCTTCAGGAGGCCGAGTGGAATCGCCGTGGAAGGGGTTGAGCGACATGGATGTCGCGAGAGCCACGATGGGCCAGGGATGGCCCTTCGTGGCGTGCCCCTGGAGCGGTGATGGAACGAGGGAACCCCGGCGCAGCCGGGGCCGGATGGTGGGGTGCCCTTCTCTTTGGTTACTTTCTCTTGGGCAAGCAAGAGAAAGTGACTCGCCCGTAGGGGGCGAAACCCATCAGACCAGACGACGCGCTAACGGATAGTGCCAACTCATCGACAGCTAACACGTAATTGCCAGTCCGGTATCAAGCGTATCTTCCCCGCGAGAATGCGAAGAACAATAAAAAACCCGCTCTGGTGAGCGGGTTTTTTCGGTGCGTGAAAAGCGGCTTAGACCGACTTCTCCAGCTCCGGTACGGCTTCGAACAGGTCGGCAACCAGACCGTAGTCGGCGACCTGGAAGATCGGCGCCTCTTCGTCCTTGTTGATCGCGACGATCACCTTGGAGTCCTTCATACCGGCCAGGTGCTGGATCGCACCGGAGATGCCGACGGCGATGTACAGCTGCGGCGCAACGATCTTACCGGTCTGACCAACCTGCATGTCGTTCGGGACGAAACCGGCATCGACCGCAGCGCGGGAAGCGCCGACTGCAGCACCCAGCTTGTCAGCCAGGGAGTACAGGTGCTTGAAGTTGTCGCCATTGCCCATACCACGGCCGCCGGATACGACGATCTTGGCAGCGGTCAGTTCCGGACGGTCGGACTTGGCCAGCTCTTCTCCGACGAAAGCGGACTTACCGGCATCGGCCGGACCGGAAACGGCTTCAACAGCAGCGGAGCCACCTTCGGCAGCAGCGGCATCGAAGCCGGTGCTACGCACGGTGATCACCTTGATGGCAGCCGAGGACTGCACGGTCGCGATGGCGTTACCGGCATAGATCGGGCGCTTGAAGGTGTCGGCGCTTTCAACGGCGATGATCTCGGAGATCTGATCGACGTCCAGTGCAGCAGCGACGCGCGGCAGGATGTTCTTGCCGTTGCTGGTGGCGGCAGCCAGGATGTGGCTGTAGCCCTTGCCCAGCTCGGCCACCAGCGGAGCAACGTTCTCCGGCAGCTGGTTGGCATAAGCAGCGTTGTCGGCAACCAGGACCTTGGCCACGCCAGCGATCTTGGCAGCGGCTTCGGCAGCAGCGCCAGCGTTGGCGCCGGCTACCAGCACATGGATGTCGCCACCGATCTTCTGCGCAGCGGCGACGGTGTTCAGGGTAGCGGCAGCCAGAGCGGCATTGGTGTGTTCAGCGATAACCAGGATAGTCATTTAGATTACCTTCGCCTCGTTCTTCAGTTTCTCGACCAGTTCAGCCACGGACTTGACCTTGATGCCAGCGCTGCGAGCAGCCGGCGCTTCGACTTTCAGGGTCTTGACGGTGGAGGCGGTGGAAACGCCCAGAGCGTCCGGGGTAACGGTTTCCAGCGGCTTCTTCTTGGCCTTCATGATGTTCGGCAGCGACGCGTAGCGCGGCTCGTTCAGACGCAGGTCGGTGGTGACGATCGCCGGCAGGTTCAGAGCAACGGTCTGCAGACCGCCATCGATCTCACGGGTGACGTTGACCTTGTCGCCAGCCACTTCGACCTTGGAGGCGAAGGTGCCTTGGCCGAAGCCAGTCAGGGCGCCCAGCATCTGGCCGGTCTGGTTGTTGTCGCTGTCGATGGCCTGCTTGCCCATGATCACCAGTTGCGGCTGCTCCTTGTCGACCACTGCCTTGAGCAGCTTGGCCACGGCCAGGGAGTTCAGCTCGTCATTGGATTCGACCAGGATAGCGCGGTCGGCACCCAGAGCCAGCGCGGTGCGCAGCTGTTCCTGAGCGGTAGCCGGGCCGATGGAGACGACGACGATTTCGCTCGCCACGCCTTTCTCCTTCAGACGTACGGCTTCTTCCACGGCGATTTCGCAGAAGGGGTTCATGGACATCTTGACGTTGGCGAGGTCGACGCCGCTGTTGTCCGCCTTGACGCGAACCTTGACGTTGTAGTCAACCACTCGTTTGACAGCTACAAGAACCTTCATGGATTCCTCGTTACTCTCTGGTGAATAAGAATCTCGCCAAGGCGAGCCTGGTCAGCGATATAAATTGGCAGGAGCCAACCTTTTAGCAGGCAGTTGAAAAACGTAGGCGAGGCAGCCAGTGCAAGGCAAAAACAGCAGAAAAAGCGCAGTTTACGTCTTGTAAATGAGCATTTTGAGGCTGTTTTTAACGCAGCAATGGCAACGCAGGTAGTTTTTCAACGGCCTGTTAGCCCAGACGGCGAGCGCAAAACCGCCCGTATCTTGACCCCGCGGCCTGGCCTGGTCAATACAGCGAACTGGCCGGTCATCCGCGATGTAGTACGATTCTAACAGGCCTACAGAAAATTCAAACAAACGTTTGTATTGGCCCGCAGAGAGGGTGTAGATATAATGCCCACGCCGCGGTTAGGGGGTGAGCCGTGCCCTCCAATATAAAACATCGAAGAGCCTTGAGTAGGAGATAGCCTGTGGAACGCGAATTTATGGAGTTCGACGTCGTCATCGTCGGCGCCGGCCCGTCCGGACTGTCCGCCGCCTGCCGACTGAAGCAGAAAGCCGCTGAAGCGGGTCAAGAGATCAGCGTCTGCGTGGTCGAGAAAGGCTCCGAGGTTGGCGCTCATATCCTCTCCGGTGCAGTGTTCGAACCGCGCGCCCTCAATGAACTCTTCCCCGACTGGAAAGAGCTCGGCGCCCCGCTGAACACCCCGGTCAAGCGCGATGACATCTATCTGCTGCGCGACGCCGACAAGGCTACCCGAATTCCAGACTTCTTTGTGCCGAAAACCATGCACAACGAAGGCAATTACATTATTTCCCTGGGCAACCTGTGCCGCTGGCTGGCTCAGCAGGCCGAGAACCTGGGCGTGGAGATTTACCCGGGCTTCGCCGCTCAGGAAGCGCTGATCGACGAAAACGGCGTGGTACGCGGCATCGTCACCGGTGATCTGGGCGTCGATCGCGAAGGCAATCCGAAGGAAGGCTATTACACCCCGGGCATGGAGCTGCGTGCCAAGTACACCCTGTTCGCCGAAGGCTGCCGGGGCCACATCGGCAAGCAGTTGATCAAGAAGTACAACCTCGACAGCGAAGCCGATGCCCAGCATTACGGCATCGGCATCAAGGAAATCTGGGATATCGACCCGGCCAAGCATGACCAGGGCCTGGTGGTACACACTGCTGGTTGGCCGATGGACATCATGGGCACCGAGAACATCGGCGGCTCCTTCCTCTATCACCTGGAGAACAACCAGGTGGTGGTCGGCCTGATCATCGACCTGTCCTACGCCAACCCGCACCTGTCGCCGTTCGACGAATTCCAGCGCTACAAGCACCACCCGGTGATTGCCCAGTACCTGGAAGGCGGCAAACGTGTCGCCTATGGCGCACGCGCCATCGCCAAGGGCGGCCTGAACTCGCTGCCGAAGATGGTCTTCCCGGGTGGCGCCCTGATCGGCTGCGACCTCGGTACGCTGAACTTCGCCAAGATCAAGGGCAGCCACACCGCGATGAAATCCGGCATGCTCGCCGCCGACGCCATCACCGAAGCTCTGGCCGCTGGCCGTGAGGGCGGTGACGAGCTGAACAACTACGTCGATGGTTTCAAAGCCAGCTGGCTGTACGACGAGCTGTTCCGCAGCCGTAACTTCGGCGCAGCCATCCACAAGTACGGCGCCATCGTTGGCGGCGGCATCAACTGGCTGGATCAGAACATCTTCGGCGGCAAGATCCCCTTCACACTGCACGACAACAAGCCGGATTACGCCTGCCTGAAGCCGGCCGCAGAGAGCAAGAAGATCGCCTACCCGAAACCGGACGGCAAACTCAGCTTCGACAAACTTAGCTCGGTGTTCCTCTCCAACACCAACCACGAAGAAGAGCAGCCCTGCCACCTGAAGCTCACTGACCCGAGCATTCCGCTGGCGAAGAACCTGCCGCTGTACGACGAACCGGCGCAGCGTTACTGCCCGGCCGGCGTGTACGAAGTGGTGACGCAGGAAGACGGCGAGAAGAAGTTCCAGATCAACGCGCAGAACTGCGTGCACTGCAAGACCTGCGACATCAAGGACCCGGCCCAGAACATCACCTGGGTTGCACCGGAAGGTACTGGTGGCCCGAATTACCCCAACATGTAATTCGGCCACACATGCAAAAGGCTCCTTCGGGAGCCTTTTGCATTTCTATCGAGTCCGTAGGGACTAGCGCAGCTCGCGAAGCGCCTGCAACACTGCATTTCGCGAGCAGAACTCGCTCCTACCAATCAGTCTTGGTAGATCATCTTGCGGCTCATCCCGCCATCGATGACGAACTCCTGCCCGGTGACGAAACCGGCCGCATCGGAGAGCAGCCAGGCGACCTGCGCCGCGACATCCTCTACCGTGCCGACACGGCCGACCGGATGCTGCGCATGATCGAACACCGATAGTGGTTCCAGGCGTTGCTGCGACGGGTCACGAGCGTCGATCCAGCCAGGGCTGACGCAGTTGACTCTCACCTCTGGTCCCAGGCTGATCGACAGCGCATGCGTAAGCGCAACGAGGCCGCCCTTGCTAGCAGCGTAGGCTTCGCAATCGGCTTCGGACTGGCTGGCACGGGTCGAGGCGATATTGACGATGGCGCCGCGACGCCCACGCAGATAAGGCGCGCAGTGCTTGGCCAGCAGCATGGCACCGGTCAGGTTGACCGCCAGCGTACGATTCCAACGCTTGAGATCGAGCAACTCCAACGGTGGGGTGTGCGGATCGGAGATAGCTGCATTGCACACCAGCGCATCGAGGCGGCCGAACTGGCCGAGTATCTCGGCAACACCGACACTGACCTGATCTTCCTTGGCTACGTCCATGGCGACGAACCAGGCATTGTTACCCAGCACACGCGCTACCCTGGAGCCCCGCTCACGGTCCACATCAGCCAGCACCACCTGCCAGCCCTCGGTGATCAGCCAGGCACTGATGCCCAGGCCGATACCACGCGCGGCTCCGGTGACCAACGCGACACGCCCATTGTTGGGCGTGTCATTCGTGCCCCACTCCAACATGTTCAGAGCGCAGCCAGGCCGCGCGCCAGATCTGCCTTGAGGTCTTCCAGCTCTTCCAGGCCCACTGCAACGCGAATCAGGCTGTCGCGGATGCCGGCGTTAGCACGCTCCTGCGGCGTCAACCGACCGTGCGAAGTGGTTGCCGGGTGGGCGATGGTGGTCTTGGTGTCGCCGAGGTTGGTGGTGATCGAAATGACACGAGTGCCATCGATCACTTTCCACGCGGCGTCACGGCCGCCCTTGACCTCGAAACTGACCACCGCGCCAAAGGCGCTCTGCTGCGTCTTCGCCAGCTCGTGCTGCGGATGGCTGGGCAGGCCGGCGTAATGCACACGCTCGACCTGCGGCTGCTGTTCCAGCCAAAGCGCCAGTTGCAGGGCACTCTCGCTCTGCGCGCGCATACGGATACGCAGCGTCTCCAGGCCCTTGACGAACATCCAGGCGTTGAACGGGCTGAGGGTCGGCCCGGCAGTACGCAGGAAACCCACCACTTCCTTCATCTGCTCACTGCGACCGGCAACCACACCGCCCAGACCACGGCCCTGGCCGTCGATGTACTTGGTCGCCGAATGCATGACGATATCTGCGCCAAGTTTCAGCGGCTGCTGCAGGGCCGGCGTGCAGAAACAGTTGTCCACCGCCAGCAGCGCGCCGCGAGCATGGGCGATCTCGGCCAGTGCGGCGATATCCACCAGTTCGGCCAGCGGGTTGGAAGGCGATTCGACGAACAGCAGCTTGGTATTGGGCCTGAACGCGCCCTGCCAGGCATCCAGATCCGCCAGCGGTACGTAATCCACCTCGATGCCAAAGCGCTTGAGGTACTTCTCGAACAGGCTGATGGTCGAACCAAATACGCTGCGCGACACCAACACATGGTCACCGCCACTGCACAGGCTCATGACGATGGCGAGGATCGCAGACATGCCGGAGGCAGTGGCCACCGCCTGCTCGGCGCCTTCCAGTGCGGCAATGCGCTCCTCGAAGGTACGCACGGTAGGGTTGGTATAGCGCGAATAGACGTTGCCCGGCACTTCGCCAGCAAAACGCGCGGCGGCATCGGCAGCGGTACGGAACACGTAACTGGAGGTCAGATACAACGCTTCGCCATGCTCGCCCTCAGGCGAACGGTGCTGACCTGCACGCACGGCCAGGGTGTCGAAGCCCACGCCAACCAGGTCGCTGTCGAGCCTGCCGGCTTCCCATTCCAGAGTCATATCGCTACCTCATAAAAAGTAGCCCGGATGCAATCCGAGCTACGGACCGGGCAGGACTGCTGCCCTGCCCGCTCGCATCAGTTGTTATACAGATCGATGATCGCGCTGACTGCCTGCGACTTGACCTTGCTGGCATCGTTGCGCGCCTGCTCGATTTTATCCAGGTAGGCCTCATCGACGTCGCCAGTGACGTACTTGCCGTCAAACACCGCGCAGTCGAAGTTGTCGATCTTGATCTTCTTGCTGCCGCTGACGGCCTCGATCAGATCCGGCAGATCCTGATAGATCAGCCAGTCGGCACCGATCAGCTCGCAGACTTCCTCGGTGGTACGGCCATGGGCAATCAGCTCATGGGCACTGGGCATGTCGATACCGTAGACGTTCGGGTAGCGCACCGCCGGGGCTGCCGAGCAGAAGTAGACATTCTTCGCGCCGGCTTCACGGGCCATCTGAATGATCTGCTTGCAGGTCGTGCCACGCACGATGGAATCGTCCACCAGCATCACGTTCTTGCCACGGAACTCCAGCTCGATGGCGTTGAGTTTCTGCCGCACGGATTTCTTGCGTGCCGCCTGGCCCGGCATGATGAAGGTACGGCCGATGTAGCGGTTCTTGACGAAACCTTCGCGGAATTTCACGCCCAGGTGATTGGCCAACTCCAGCGCCGCTGTACGGCTGGTGTCGGGAATCGGGATGACCACGTCGATGTCGTGCTCTGGACGCTCGCGCAGGATCTTGTCGGCCAGCTTCTCGCCCATGCGCAGACGCGCCTTGTACACCGAGATGCCGTCCATGATCGAGTCCGGGCGCGCCAGGTAAACGTGCTCGAAGATGCAGGGCGCGTACTGCGGGTTGGCCGCGCACTGACGGGTGAACAGCTTGCCCTCTTCGGTGATGTAGACCGCCTCGCCCGGCGCCAGGTCGCGGATCAGGGTGAAGCCGAGCACGTCCAGCGATACGCTCTCGGACGCGATCATGTACTCGACGCCTTCATCGGTATGGCGCTGGCCGAAGACGATCGGACGAATGCCATTGGGGTCGCGGAAACCGACGATGCCATAACCGGTGATCATCGCGACGACGGCGTAACCGCCCAGGCAGCGCTCGTGCACGTGGGTGACGGCGGCGAACACATCTTCTTCGGTCGGCTGCAGCTTGCCGCGCTGGGCCAGTTCATGGGCGAACACGTTGAGCAGCACTTCCGAGTCGGAATTGGTGTTCACGTGGCGCAGATCGGACTCGTAGATTTCCTTGGCCAACTGCTCGACGTTGGTCAGGTTACCGTTATGCGCCAGGGTGATGCCGTACGGCGAGTTGACGTAGAACGGCTGAGCTTCGGCCGAGCTGGAGCTGCCAGCGGTCGGGTAGCGCACATGGCCGATGCCCATATGGCCAACCAAGCGCTGCATATGGCGCTGCTGGAACACGTCACGCACCAGGCCATTGTCCTTGCGCAGGAACAGGCGACCATCATGGCTGGTGACAATACCGGCAGCATCCTGGCCGCGGTGCTGGAGGACGGTGAGCCCGTCATACAGCGCCTGATTGACGTTCGATTTACCGACGATACCGACGATGCCACACATGTGCCACGACCCCTGCTAGATAGTTCAGGCTAATTCAGCGACCGATGCAGCGGTTACTCCGCAGCGGCCACTCTTTTAAAGCAGATCAGCTGGGTGAGCCGATCCACCGGTAAACCACTGATCGGACCACCCCAGAATGAGGTTCTTCGACCAGTCGGCGACCATCAGAAAATGCGGCACCAGTTGCGACTGTTGCCACCACGTATCCTGCTCCACTGGCGCCAGGCTGATCAGCCCGACCAGCAGCACCACCAACAAACCACCACGCGCGGCGCCGAAAACCATACCGAGAAAACGGTCGGTACCGGACAGGCCTGTCACGCGGATCAGCTCACCAATGAGGAAATTGACCAAAGCACCCACCAGCAAGGTGGCGATGAAGAGAATGGCACAGGCCGCGATGACCCGCGCAGAAGGCGTTTCGATAAATTCGACGAGATGCTGGGCCAGTGCGCCACCGAACATCCAGGCAACTACACCTGCGATGATCCAGGTCAGCAGCGACAGGGCTTCCTTGACGAAGCCGCGCTTGAGACTGATCAAACTAGAAATGGCGATGACGGCGATGATCGCCCAATCGACCCAGGTGAATACCACGGTGCGGCCTACCAGCGGAAAAGGCGGAGCATTTTAGCAGAGCCCGGCACATCGAGTAACCAGGCACTGCAAAGTCCCTTGCTTGCTTAGCCTGCTTCCGGCTGAAAGCGCACGACAAAACCGCTGAGCTTGTGCTGGCGATTGAGCTGGTCACGCAGGCGCTCGGCTTCGGCGCGCTCGATCAACGGACCGACGAACACCCGGTTCATGCCGTCGAAGGCACGGATATAGGCGTTGTAGCCCTGGCTGCGCAGGGTTTTCTGCAGATTTTCTGCCCCAGCGCGACTGGACAGACTAGCCAACTGCACCGACCAGCTGATCGGCAGGCTATTGGCGTCCAGGCGCCCTTCCGGCTTGGCGGGAGCAGTGCTTGTCGCTTGCTCGGTCTTGACCGGATCAGGTGTACTCTGCTGCGCAACGGGGGGCGGAGTCGGCTTGGGCTGCTCGGGCACCTCGACGACCTGAGGCTCCAGCTCTTCGACGGGAACCGGTTCCTGCGGCAACTCTTCGGGCTCAACGACCTCGGCAGGCTCTACGATGATCTCGGCCGTAGTCGGCGCTTGCGGCATGGCCGGCGCATCTACCACCACGCGACGCATCTCGTCTTCGCGCGACAGCAGCATCGGCAGGAAAATCACCGCCAGAGCCACCAGCACCAGAGCACCAACCATGCGCTGCTTGAGCCCACTGTCCAGCATTGCCATCCCCAATCCCCTTATCAAGCCGGGCGGGCCAGCCAATCCAGGGCCTCGGCCACGCAGAAAAACGATCCGAACAACAGTATCTCGTCACCCTCTGCCGCCTGCTCGCACTGCGCATCGAGCGCGGCACGCACATCCGGGTATTGCGCCACCAGCATGCCCTGCCCCCGCAGGTGCTCAGCCAGGTCATCGGCAGAGCGTGAACGCGGCGTATCCAGCGGCGCCACGGCCCAGCCAGCAACCAGACTCAGAAGCGGCGCCACCACGCCAGGCAAGTCCTTGTCGGCCAACAAACCGAACACCGCCCAGCGCTTTCCATTCAGCGGGCGACTCTCCAGGCGCTGCGCCAGATAATCAGCCGCATGAGGATTATGCCCAACATCGAGCAACAGTGTGAGTGACTTGCCTCGCCAATCCAGCGCGCGACGATCCAGGCGCCCGGTCACCCGCGTGGCAAGCAGTGCCTGAACGATCTGCTGGTAATCCCACGGCAGCGGCAGAAGCGCATAGGCCTGCAACGCCAGCGCCGCGTTTTCCATTGGCAGATCGAGGAGCGGCAGGTGCTCGAGTCGCAGCACCTGGCCTTTTACGTCAAGGCCATACCAGGTCCAGCTCTGCGCCTGCACACTGAGGTCGTAGTCACGACCACGCAGGAACAACGGCGTATCCAAGGTCACCGCCTGTTCCAGCAAGGGCTGCGGCGGGTCGAGATCACCGCACAATGCAGGCATGCCAGCGCGCATGATCCCGGCCTTTTCGAAGGCGACCGACTCGCGGGTATCGCCCAGCCAGTCAGCGTGATCCAGACCAATGCCGGTGATCAGAGCCAGATCGGCATCGACCAGATTCACCGCATCCAGGCGCCCACCGAGACCGACCTCAAGCACCACGGCATCCAGCTGAGCACGCTCGAACAACCAGAAAGCAGCCAGCGTGCCCATCTCGAAATAGGTCAGGGAGATCTCGCCGCGCGCGGCTTCGACCGCCGCAAAAGCCTGGCATAACTCGTCGTCGCTGGCTTCTCGTCCCTGCACAAGCACACGCTCGTTGTAACGCAGCAGGTGCGGTGAACTATAGACACCGACGCGCTGCCCCTGAGCGGCGATCAGACTGGCGAGAAAGGCACAGGTAGAACCTTTGCCATTGGTGCCCGTGACGGTAACCACCAATGGCGCAGGCTTACCCAGACCGAGCCGCTGCGCCACCTCGCGCGAGCGCTCCAGACCCATGTCGATGGCCGACGGATGCAACTGCTCGAGGTAGGCGAGCCACTCACCCAGGCTACGTTCGGTCATGCAGTGGCCGGCAGGGAAACCGGAGAGGGACGATTCATCATTTGCGCAAGCAGACGCGCCAGGCGCGGACGCAGTTCGTCGCGCGAAATGATCATGTCGATGGCGCCATGTTCGATGAGGAACTCGCTACGCTGGAAGCCTTCCGGCAACTTCTCGCGTACGGTCTGCTCGATCACGCGTGGACCGGCGAAACCGATCAGCGCCTTCGGCTCGGCCACAATGACATCACCAAGCATCGCCAAACTGGCGGAGACGCCGCCATAGACCGGGTCGGTCAATACGGAGATGAACGGCAGGCCTTCTTCACGCAAGCGCGCCAGAGCCGCCGAGGTCTTGGCCATCTGCATCAGAGAGATCAGCGCTTCCTGCATACGCGCACCACCCGAAGCGGAGAAGCACACCAGCGGGCAGCGTTTTTCCAGTGCGACATTGGCCGCCTGAACGAAACGCTCGCCGACGATGGCGCCCATAGAGCCACCCATGAAGGAGAACTCGAACGCGCAAACGGCGATCGGCATGCCTTCGAGGGTGCCACTCATGGAGATCAGTGCATCCTTCTCACCAGTCTGCTTCTGCGCAGCGGCCAGACGGTCCTTGTACTTCTTGCTGTCGCGGAATTTCAGGCGATCGACCGGCTCCAGATCAGCACCGATTTCCTCGCGGCCTTCGGCATCAAGGAAAATGTCGATGCGTGCGCGAGCACCGATACGCATGTGGTGATTGCACTTGGGGCAGACATCGAGTGTCTTTTCCAGCTCGGGACGGTAGAGCACGGCATCACAGGACGGACATTTGTGCCACAGGCCCTCGGGCACAGAGCTCTTCTTCACCTCGGAACGCATGATCGAGGGAATGAGTTTGTCTACCAACCAGTTGCTCATGCTGTCATTTCTCCATAACCGTTGGTTCGGATGAACGCCTCATCGTGAAACGCCCATCTCCAGCAATTCTTTTCTGCCGCACCCAGCGCCCGTCCAAACGAGCCCATGGCGGCGTGACAGGCTAATTGACGGCCCTGCCTCAATTGCCGTCACATCAAGCATCACGCACCGCCTGCACGAATGCGCGAATCTTGCCTGCATCCTTTATGCCTTTACTGGCCTCGACCCCACCACTGACATCCACGGCATAGGGGCGAACCTGGCGAATGGCCGCCGCAACATTGTCCGCATCGAGGCCACCGGCCAGGATGATTGGCTTGGTGGCATTTTCAGGCACCAGCGACCAATCGAACGAAGCACCCGTACCACCTGGCACGCCCTCGACGAAGGTATCCAACAGAATACCCCGCGCACCACTGTAGGGCGCCATGGCTGCAGCCACGTCCTCACCGGGGCGAACCCGCAGCGCCTTGATGTAGGGGCGACCATGGCCCTCACAGTCAGCCGGCGACTCATCACCATGAAACTGCAGCAGATCCAGCGGCAGGCGCTGCAGCAACTGCTGCAACTGGTCGCGCGGCATGTCGACGAACAGCCCGACAGTGGTCACGAACGGCGGTAACGCCTGTAGGATAGCTGCGGCCTGCTCGACACCGACTGCTCGCGGGCTTTTCCCGTAGAACACCAGGCCGATGGCATCGGCCCCCGCCTCTACCGCCGCCAGGGCATCCTCGATGCGGGTGATCCCACAAATCTTGCTGCGCACGACCGTCACGTTCATACCTCTCGCCATCCGGGCTCGGATGGTAACAAAGGGTTATAGCTGTCGCACGTCCGGCAGACCGGAGAGAAAATGCGGCCCGAGATAGCGTTGCGGCAATTCGAACTCATCCGGGTAATCGACCTGTATCAGATATAAGCCGTAGGGATGCGCTGTCACTCCCCCGCTATGCCGATCGCCACGCTCGAGCACCTCGCGCGCCCACTCTGGAGGTCGTTCGCCAGCACCAATGGTCATCAACACACCCGCGATGTTTCGCACCATATGGTGCAGAAAAGCATTGGCGCGGATATCCAGCACGATGAAGCGGCCATGCTCGATCAGTTGCAGGTGATGCACTGTCTTGATTGGTGATTTGGCCTGACAACGCATCGCCCGGAATGCGCTGAAATCATGCGTCCCGACCAGCGCCCGAGCGGCCTCACGCATGCGTGCGACATCCAGCGGCCGATGGTTCCAGGTAACTTCCTCGGCCATGTGCGCCGGGCGGATCGGATCGTTATAGATCACGTACCGGTAGCGCCGCGCCATGGCCGAAAAGCGCGCATGAAAGTGTGCCGGCATCACCTTCGCCCAGGTCACGCTGATGTCATTGGGCAGGTTCATGTTGGCGCCCATGATCCAGGCATGCAACGAGCGCTCGACAGTGGTATCGAAGTGCACCACCTGGCCACTGGAATGCACAGAGGCATCGGTACGCCCTGCGCACAGAATGCTGACTGGGGCACCACCAGCGACCTTGGACAAGGCCGTTTCCAGGTGCTCCTGGATCGTCGGAACCTTGGGCCCCTGGCGTTGAAAACCACGATAGCGCGCGCCCTTGTATTCGAGGCCCAGGGCGATTCTGAAAAAGCCAGCGGCCGCCATTTCGGCGGCCGCTACAGGTACTGCGTCAGACATGTATCAATCAAACCATCTTGGCAATCATCTCGCGAGCTTCTTGCTGCTGAGCATCACTGCCTTCGGCAATTACTTCATCAAGAATGTCGCGCGCACCTTCGGTGTCGCCCATATCAATGTAAGCCCGAGCCAGATCCAGCTTGGTCGCGGTCTCATCGGTGCCGGACAGGAAGTCGAAGTCATCATCGCCATCCAGGTCACTGGACAGGCTACTAGCCGGCGCCAGCGGAGCTACTTGCGGCTCTTCGAAGTCAGTCGACAGCTGATCCAGCTCGGCGGTTACCTCGTCCAGCTGCGCGGCGAAGCTATCGGGAGCGACAGTAGGCTGAGCCGGCGTTTCGTCTTCGAGCGAGAGATCGAAGTCAGCCGGCAGATCAAGCTCACCAGATGACTTATCGTCAGCCAGATCGAGACTCAGATCGGACAGGTCGTCGGCCGGCTGGCTCAGCGGCGCATCGTCATCGAGGCTCAGCAGGAAATCGTCAGCTTCGTCGCTGGCAGCCGGAGCCGGCTCATCCAGGTCCAGACTGAAGGCGGACAGATCGTCGGCCGGCTGGGACAGTTCGACCTTGTCATCATCCAGGGCCAGATCGAAGCTCAGATCGTCATCAGCAGAAGCAGCTGGAGTGGCGGGCTCATCGACCAGACCAAAGTCCAAGTCATCGTCAAGCGACAACGGCGCTTGCTCAGCCTGGGCGGACTGAACATCACTCTCCAGATCAGCCTCCAGGTCGTCGAGGCTCAGGTCGAAGGCATCATCCAGATCGCCACCAGCGGCGGTAGGCGCCTCTGCAGCCGGCTCATCCAGGCTGAGGTCATCCAGACTGAACTCGCCCATGTCGTCATCGGCGGAGGTAGCCGCAGCCACCGCACCTGCCCCTGCAAAGGCAGCGATCGCCGGATACTTGGACTTCAGCTGCTCTGCTTCTGCATTAACACCGCCGATCTCGCGCAGCTCGTTGTCCTGACGGGCAAAGCCTTCGCGGTCACCCAGCTCGGCGTAGACCTCCATCAGTTTCAGACGCAGATCAGCACGATGCGGCTCGTCGTTGATCGCGTTCTGCAGCAGCTCGGCCGCCTGGTTGAAGCGCCCGTATGCAATGTAGATATCTGCTTCACCCAGTGCGTCGCCGGTCTGCGCCGTCACGCGTTCCTCGCCAGCGGCTTGGGCTGCTTGGACAGGCTCGTCGTCAAGACCTGCGAAGCTGTCTTCAGGCATGTCCAGATCGGAGGCGAACGCCTGATCCTGCGACAGTTCGTCAGCCAGCTCATCTTGCAGCTCAGACTCTTTCTGAGCGTTGCGGCGCGACAGCGCCATAAGGCCAACCAACAGGAGCAGAAGCGCACCACCACCGGCCAGGCCCAGCGTCATCGGGTTGGCCATCAGGTCATCAATGAAGCTCTGCGGGGCTGGAGCGGACGCAGCTGGCTTTACTGCTGGCTCCACCGCTTTAACAGGAGGAGCCGCTGTAACGACAGGAACCGGCTCTTCGGCCGGCTGTTCGGTTGCGACGGCGCTGCCCTCGACAGGCGCAGCCGGTTCCTCGGAATAGTTGTAGTCAGGCGCCGCCTCCTCAGGCGGCGTAGTCGGCGGAGTTGCCGCTTCCGCAGCGGGCGGCGCGGCTTCAGGCGCGGCTGCCGGAGTTTCCGCAGGCGGCTCTTGCACTGCATCAGGGGCAGGCGCTGCGGGCTCTGCCGACAGTTCAGCCTGCAATTTGGCCAGTTGACTGTCCTTCAGTTCCATCAAACGCTGCAGCTTTTCCAACTGACTTTGCAGATCATCTACACGGCTCTGCAGTTCGGCGTTCTCACGACGGGTCGAATCCAAGCTTTCCTGGGTCACTGCCAGTTTGTCGGCCAATGCCTTGCTACCCGCCGAACCCGTATCGCTACCACGAGTGGACTGGCCTGCTTCCGCAGCAACCAGCTTCAGGCTGTCGCTCGCCTCTGCAGTCGCAGGTGCGGCGCCAGCAGTGGTACGGCGAGTGGCATCCAGTTGACGCGAGGCTACAGCGCGACCCTCACGCCAGGCGGCATTCTGCTCGGCGACCTGGGCGACCGCTTCGGCATTGCTGCGACTGCGAATCTGCTGTTCGTCCGGCAGGCGCAGCACCTGGCCGCTCTTCATGCGGTTGATGTTGCCGCCGATAAAGGCATCAGGATTCAGATCCTGGATGGCCAGCATGGTCTGGTTGACCGAAGAGCCACCACCGACGCGCTGGGCGATTTCCCAGAGCGTATCGTTGGCAGTGGTTCTGTATTCGTTACCGGCAATGGCGCGCGACGCCGGCGCCGGCGCAGCGGGACGCGGGGCCGGAGCGGGTGCAGCGCTGCGTGGTGCAGGAGCCGCGGACGGGCGCGGTGCAGGCGCGGCGATGGGCAGCTGCGGCGCTGCGGCTACGGTAGTTTGCGGGGAGTAAAGCGGCGGATCGAGCAGCAGGGTGTACTCACGCAGCAGTCGACCATTCGGCCAAAGCACTTCCACCAGGAAGTTGAGGTAGGGCTCACGCACCACCTTGCTCGAGGTGACGCGAATCACGCTCTTGCCGTTAGGCTTCAATACGGGAGTGAATTTGAGATCAGTCAGGAAGTACTGGCGGTCGACACCCGCCTTGACGAACTCTTCAGGGGACGCGAGATTCGGAATCACCTCGTTGGAGGCCAGATCGCGCACCTCCAGCAGTTCGATTTCCGCTACCAACGGCTGATTCAGCGAGGATTGCAGGGTAACTTCACCCAACCCCAGCGCATGCGCCATACCGGAAGACAGCGCGGAAGCGGCTGCGATTGCCAGCACCAGTTTGCGAACCCGAACCATAGTGTTGTCCCTTGTTTTATCTTTTTTCTCGGCATGCGAGAGGGTCTTGAGAACTGCTGCCTGCCTCCGCTCTACGAGCGGCTCCCCATTCAGCAATCAACTCAGCCAGTATTGCCAAGCTAGAAAGATTCTTCAAATTTCTAGGTAAGTATCTTTTACAGATAGTGTTTTATCAATAACTCAGCTATCTGCACAGCATTCAGAGCGGCGCCTTTTCTTACATTATCAGACGCAATCCACAAATTGAGTTGCCGTCGATCGTCCACGCCACGACGGACGCGCCCCACATAGACCTGATCCTGCCCCACCGCATCGCCCACCGCCGTCGGGTAGTCGCCTGCTTCAACCAACTCGATGCCTTGCGCCACCTCGAGCAACTGCTGCACGGCATTGATATCGATATCCGAATCAGCATATACGCCCAGCGCGAGACTATCGCCGAAGAACACTGGCACCAAGGCGCAGGTCGCGGCCACCGGAAGCCCGGGCAGACCCAACAATTGCTGAATCTCGGCGGCCAGACGCTTCTCCAATTGAGCATGCCCCTGGTCATCCACTTCACCGACCTGCGCCAGCAGGTTGAACGCGATCTGTCGATCCACCGTCTTGGGCTCCAGCGGGCGCGCGTTGAGCAGCTCAGCGGTCTGCCGCGCCAACTCCTGCACACCGCTACGCCCCAGGGTGGAGATCGACAGCATCGCAGTCACCTGCAACTGCTGCGGCTGCAGTACAGGCTTCAGCGCCGCCAACACCAGTGCGCAGGCAACCGCAGAAGGCGTCGCTGCACTGACGCACCAAGGTCGGGTCAATACTGGCAGGCCCGCGGCGCCAAGTTCAGGTAATACGCATGGCGCTTGCGCAAGCGGCAAAGCGGCGCTCAGGTCTACGATCGAGCAACCGGCGGCAACCACGCGCTCACGATGGGTGCGCGTCACTTCAGATCCAGCGGCAAAGAACGCCAGTTGCACCTGAGTGAAATCAAAGGCATCGAGCGATCTGACCCGCACCTGCCGACCACGGAAAGACAGACTCTGCCCAGCCGATTCACTGCTGGCCAGCAGATGCAGGTCCTTCACCGGGAACTCACGCTCTTCGAGCAATTCGACCAGCGCTTCGCCGACGTTGCTGGTGGCGCCGATCACGGCGATATTGATGGACTGACTCATGAGCTGACCTAAGACGCAGAGGGAGCGGCACTGTAACTGCGCCCCATCGCCCAGGCAATCGACTTGCTCAGCCCTGAAAAGACAAAGCCCCTCTGCCGAAACAGAAGGGCTTTGTTTGACACCGGATGTCCCGCCTGACGCTTAGCGCTCCAGAAGGATCCGCAGCATGCGACGCAGCGGCTCAGCAGCGCCCCACAGCAACTGGTCACCCACAGTGAACGCGCCCAGGTACTGCGAGCCCATGTTGAGCTTGCGCAGACGGCCGACCGGAACGCTCAGGGTGCCGGTCACGGCAGTCGGGCCGAGGTCGCGGATGGAATCTTCGCGATGGTTCGGCACCAGCTTGACCCAAGGGTTGTGCTGACTGATCAAGCCCTCGATGTCAGCCATCGGCACGTCCTTGTTCAGCTTGATGGTCAGCGCCTGGCTGTGGCAACGCATGGC
This sequence comes from Ectopseudomonas mendocina, assembly GCF_007049795.1. Taxonomy (GTDB): domain Bacteria; phylum Pseudomonadota; class Gammaproteobacteria; order Pseudomonadales; family Pseudomonadaceae; genus Aquipseudomonas; species Aquipseudomonas mendocina_D. The sequence continues at coordinate 9,545 of NZ_SCFY01000013.1, read as the reverse complement.
GCCGATGCGCACACAGATGCCGTCGACCGGAATCGGGTTCTTGAAGCGGCCGAGAATCTTGTTGGTTTCGGCCTGGGCCTTCCACTCTTCGCGGCTCTGCCCATTCGGCAGTTCCTTGTCGATGTAAGGGATCAGGCTGCCGGCCAGCGGCACGCCGAAGTTATCGACCGGAAAACCTTCGCCACGCATGGTTTCGGCGACCTTGCGGTCGATATCGAGAATGGCACTGGCCGGATCGGCCAACTCATCGGCGACACTGGCATTGATCGCGCCCATCTGCTTGATCAACTCGCGCATGTTTTGCGCGCCGGCACCGGAAGCTGCCTGGTAGGTCATGGCGCTCATCCACTCGACCAGACCGGCTTCGTACAGACCACCAAGGGCCATCAGCATCAGGCTGACGGTACAGTTGCCGCCGATGTAGTTCTTGCTGCCGGCATCCAGCGCCTGGTCGATGACCTTGCGGTTGACCGGGTCGAGCACGATCACCGCACTGTCATCCATACGCAGGCTGGAAGCCGCGTCGATCCAATAGCCCTGCCAGCCGGCTTCACGCAGCTTGGGGAAGACTTCACTGGTGTAGTCGCCACCCTGGCAGGTCAGGATCACGTCCAGGCCCTTCAGGTCGTCGATGCTGTAGGCGTCCTTCAGCGGAGCAATGTCCTTGCCAATGGCAGGGCCTTGGCCACCGACATTGGAGGTGGTGAAGAACACCGGCTCGATCAGGTCGAAGTCCCGCTCTTCCAGCATGCGCTGCATGAGCACGGAACCGACCATGCCACGCCAACCGATCAGACCTACACGTTTCATAACGACTACACCTATATAAACAGCCCGCCGGAACCACCCCGGCGGGGCTGGGAAGATTACAGACTACGCAGCGCGGAGGCTACCGCATCACCCATCGCAGCAGTACCGACCTTGGTCTTGCCTTCGGACCAGATGTCACCGGTACGCAGGCCCTGATCCAGCACCAGGCTCACCGCTTTCTCGATGGCATCGGCGGCAGCGACCTGGCCGAAGCTGTAACGCAGCATCATGGACACCGACAGAATGGTGGCCAGCGGGTTAGCGATGCCCTTGCCGGCGATGTCCGGCGCAGAGCCGTGGCACGGCTCGTACATGCCCTTGTTGTTAGCGTCCAAGGATGCCGACGGCAGCATGCCGATGGAACCAGTGAGCATCGAAGCTTCGTCAGACAAAATGTCACCAAACATGTTGTCGGTGACCATCACGTCGAATTGCTTGGGCGCGCGCACAAGTTGCATGGCGGCGTTGTCGACGTACATGTGGCTCAGTTCGACGTCCGGGTAGTCCTTGGCCACTTCCTCGACCACGGCACGCCACAGTTGGCTGGACGCCAGGACGTTGGCCTTGTCCACCGAGCACAGTTTCTTGCCGCGCACGCGCGCCATGTCGAAACCGACCTTGGCGATGCGGCGGATTTCGCTCTCGCTGTACGGCAGCGTGTCGTAAGCCATGCGCTCGCCGTTCTCCAGCACCTTGCTCTCGCGCGGCTGACCGAAGTAGATGCCCCCAGTCAGCTCACGGACGATGAGGATATCCAAGCCGGCAACCACTTCCGGCTTGAGGCTGGAAGCCTCGGCCAGTTGCGGGTAGAGGATGGCCGGACGCAGATTGCCGAACAAGCCCAGTTGCGAACGGATCTTCAGCAGGCCACGCTCCGGACGAATGGCCGGATCGATGGTGTCCCACTTCGGCCCGCCAACGGCGCCGAGCAGCACGGCATCGGCAGACTTGGCGCGCACCAGGGTCTCGTCGGCCAGCGGCACACCATAACGGTCGATGGCAGCGCCACCCAGATCATCGAAACTCAGCTCGAAACCCAGGGCGTACTTGTCGTTGGCCAGGTTCAATACCTTGACTGCCTCGGCCATGATTTCCGGGCCGATACCGTCACCTGGGAGAACCAGAATCTGCTTGCTCATTGCATCCCTCAATCTATCCGTAGGGTGGATGACGCTTTATCCATCCACCGAAACCCAGCACGGTGGATGGATAAAGCGCCATCCACCCTACCTTCATGTATTACTTGATCGCGCCGAACAGCCAGGGGCTGCTCTGCTGATAACCGACCTCGAACGCCTTGATCGCTTCCTGATCCTGCAGAGTCAGGCCAATGTCGTCCAGACCATTGAGCAGGCAGTGCTTGCGGAAGGCGTCGACTTCAAAGCTGTACTGCACGCCGTCGGGACGGGTCACGGTCTGCGCCTCGAGGTCGACGGTCAGTTGATACCCTTCGGTGGCCTCGGCCTGCTCGAACAGTGCATCGACCTCTTCATCCTTGAGGATGATCGGCAGCAGGCCGTTCTTGAAGCTGTTGTTGAAGAAGATGTCAGCGAAGCTCGGCGCGATCACGGTACGGAAGCCATACTCGTCCAGCGCCCAGGGCGCGTGCTCACGACTCGAGCCGCAGCCGAAGTTCTCGCGAGCCAGCAGCACACTGGCGCCCTGGTAACGCGGGAAGTTGAGCACGAAATCCTTGTTGATCGGGCGCTTGGAGTTGTCCTGATTCGGCTGACCGACATCCAGGTAACGCCACTCGTCGAACAGGTTGGGGCCGAAGCCGGTGCGCTTGATCGACTTCAGGAACTGCTTGGGAATGATCTGGTCGGTGTCGACGTTGGCGCGATCGAGCGGGCAGACCAAGCCGGTGTGTTGGGTGAAAGCTTTCATGTGCGGTCTCCTCAGGCCTGGATCAATTCACGAACGTCGATGAAGCGGCCGGTTACCGCAGCGGCGGCAGCCATGGCCGGGCTGACCAGGTGGGTACGACCACCAGCGCCCTGACGGCCTTCGAAGTTACGGTTGGAGGTCGAGGCGCAATGCTCGCCGCTGCCCAGTTTGTCCGGGTTCATCGCCAGGCACATGGAGCAGCCCGGCTCACGCCATTCGAAACCGGCTTCGATGAAGATCTTGTCCAGGCCTTCCGCCTCGGCTTGCGCCTTGACCAGACCGGAGCCCGGCACCACCAGCGCCTGCTTGACGGTGGCGGCGACCTTGCGGCCCCTGGCGACTTCTGCGGCGGCGCGCAGGTCTTCGATACGCGAGTTGGTGCAGGAGCCGATGAATACGCGATCCAGCTGGATATCGGTGATCGGCTGGTTGGCACTCAGGCCCATGTACTTCAGCGCACGAATGATCGAGTCTTTCTTCACCGGGTCGGCTTCGACGGCCGGGTCCGGCACCTTCTGGTCGACGGCCAGGACCATTTCCGGCGAAGTGCCCCAGCTGACCTGCGGCTTGATGTCTTCAGCCCTCAGCTCGACCACGGTGTCGAACACCGCGTCAGGGTCGGACACCAGATTCTGCCACTGCGCCACGGCCTTGTCCCAGTCGCTGCCCTTGGGCGCGAACGGACGGTCCTTGACGTAGGCAATGGTTTTCTCGTCCACCGCTACTAGGCCAACGCGGGCGCCGGCCTCGATGGACATGTTGCAGATGGTCATGCGCCCTTCCAGCGACAGCTCGCGAATCGCGCTGCCGGCGAATTCCAGCGCATGGCCGTTGCCGCCAGCGGTGCCGATCTTGCCGATCACGGCCAGCACGATGTCCTTGGCGGTGACGCCGAAAGGCAGTTTGCCTTCGACGCGCACCTGCATGTTCTTCATCTTCTTGGCCACCAGACACTGGGTGGCGAGCACGTGCTCGACCTCCGAGGTGCCGATGCCGTGGGCCAGCGCACCGAAGGCGCCATGGGTGGAGGTGTGCGAATCGCCGCAGACCACGGTCATACCCGGCAAGGTAGCGCCCTGCTCCGGCCCGACCACGTGGACGATGCCCTGGCGCACGTCGTTCATCTTGAATTCGAGGATGCCGAAGTCATCGCAGTTCTCGTCAAGGGTCTGCACCTGGATACGCGAGACTTCGTCGGCGATGGCTTCGAGGCCACCCTGACGCTCGGCTTTGGTGGTCGGCACGTTGTGATCCGGCGTGGCGATGTTGGCATCTATGCGCCACGGCTTGCGCCCAGCCAGACGCAGGCCCTCGAAAGCCTGCGGCGAGGTCACCTCGTGGAGGATGTGACGATCGATGTAGATCAACGAGGAACCGTCATCGCGACGTTTCACTTCGTGCATTTCCCAGAGCTTGTCGTAGAGCGTCTTGCCAGTCATCAGCCTTACCTCATCAGCGCCTTTTGAGCACATCCGTAAACTGCCTGCGTTATCACCGCCCGGCGTCAGAAGTGCACCTTTCTATGCCTGGGCAAAAATGGCCCTTCGGCTTATGGGGAGAATGCTATGGCCAGGCACGAAATAACTCAAATTCATATTTTTTATTCAAAGGATTCCGTAGAGGAATGTATGCTCAGGGCATCATTATTTACCCGGAGCTCCCCATGGATCTGGCCAACCTCAACGCCTTCATCGCCATCGCCGAGACGGGCAGTTTTTCCGAAGCCGGCGAGCGCCTGCACCTGACCCAACCTGCCGTGAGCAAACGCATCGCCAGCCTGGAACAACAGTTGGGCGTACGCCTGTTCGACCGCCTCGGCCGCGAGATTGGCCTGACCCAAGCCGGTCGCGCTCTGCTGCCGCGCGCCTACCAGATTCTCAACGTGCTGGACGATACCCGTCGCGCGCTGACCAACCTGTCCGGTGAAGTCAGCGGCCGCCTGACCCTGGCCACCAGCCACCATATCGGATTGCATCGCCTGCCCGCCCTGCTACGCGCCTTCACCCGCGCACACCCGCAGGTAGCGCTGGACATCCAGTTCCTCGATTCGGAAGTGGCCTATGAAGAAGTGCTGCATGGCCGCGCCGAACTGGCGGTGATCACCCTTGCCCCGGAAACCCGCGAACCGATTCGCGCCGTCGCCGTGTGGGACGACCCATTGGATTTCGTCGCCGCACCGGAACATCCGCTGGCCCGCAGCCAAGTGATCAGCCTGGCCGACGTGGCGCAGCATCCGGCCGTTTTCCCCGGCGGCAACACCTTTACCCACCATATCGTGCAGCGCCTGTTCGAAGCCCAGGGTCTGACGCCCAATATCGCCATGAGCACCAATTACCTGGAAACCATCAAGATGATGGTGTCCATCGGCCTGGCCTGGAGCGTGCTGCCACGAACCATGCTCGACGAGCAGGTCGCGCGCCTGCCGATACCGGGCATCCAGTTGACCCGCCAGTTAGGCTACATCCTGCATACCGAGCGCACCCTGTCGAATGCCGCACGGGCATTCATGGATCTGCTCGACAGCCAGCGGGATGATCTTGCATAGGCATTGGAACTGGGGCTAACGTGGCGACATAACGACAAAAACATATCTATATGCCTCTAACGCCCGCCCTGCGCATCGCGCACTCCAGAGGAAGGTCCGGCCATGGCCAGATCGACTGACCAGACCCCGCCGCTGCCACACATACCGGCGATGGACCCCGCCGAATTCGAGCAGACCTGGCAGGATGCGCCACGTTTGCTGGCCGCGCTGAACGGCGCCCATCTCGGCGCCTGGTACTGGGACATTCGCAGTGGCCAGGTCAACTGGTCTCGCGGCGCTCAAGCCCTTTTCGGCCTCGACCCCAATCGCCCGGTAACGCACGAGCTGCATTACATCGAACTGATCCCTGAAGAGGAACGCGCCGAGGTTCTGGCTAAATTCAACGCCATCCTCAAGGGCGAGCAGATTGCCAACGCCTTGCGCCATCGTATCCGCTGGCCGGACGGCAGCCTGCACTGGCTGGAGATTACCGGCAGCCTGCAGTACGAGGCCGACGGCCGCCCGCGCATGTTCGGGGTGATCCGCGACATCAGCGCCCAGCAAGAGCGCGCCGAGGCCCTGCGCGCATCCGAGGAGCGCTTTGTCAGCCTGTTCCGCCTGAGTCCCGACATCATGATGCTGGTGCGCTACGACGACAGCGCGATCATCGAGATCAACCAGCACTTCACCCAGGCCTTCGGCTGGACGGCCAGCGAAATTCTCGGCCGCCATACCCACGACCTGAACCTCTGGGTACACGCCAGCCAGCGCGATCAGCTGCGCCAGCAGGCCCCGCAAAGCCGGGAACCGGTGATCCAGGAAGTCCAGCTGCGCACCCGCTGTGGTGCGATTCTCGACGGTGTTCTATCGAGCCAGTACATCGAGTTGCAGGGCGAACGCCTGATGCTCTGCACCTTCCTCGATACCAGCGAACGCAAGCGCGCAGAGAATGCACTGCGCGCCAGCGAGGAAAAGTTCGCCAAGGCCTTCATGCACACCCCCGACGCGGTGGCCATTACCGACCGGGCGACCGGCCGCTTCATCGAGGTCAACCCGAGTTTCGAGCAGCAATTTGGCTGGAGCAGCGCCGAAGCCGTGGGCCGCAGCTCACTGGATCTGGGCATCTGGGCTGACCCCAGCGACCGCCAGCGTATGCTCGACGCCGCGCAGATAGGGCGCCTGAACAACCTCGAGGTACGACTGTTCAGCCGCGACGGCAGCGTCACCAGCAACTTGCTGTTCGGCGGCGAAATCGAGCTCAATGGCACCACTTGCCTGGTCCTCACCGTGCGCAACATCACCGAACAGCGCGCCCAGGAACAGGCCCTTAACGAAAGCAGGCAGCGCCTGCGCCTGGCCCTGGAATCCGCCGATCTCGGCACCTGGGATTGGCATATACCCAGCAGCCGGCTGATCGCCAGTGCGCGGGCGTCACAACTCCAGGGGCTGGAGGCAGCAACCTTCGAAGGCGCCTTCCTCGATTTTTTCTGCAAAGTACCGATGGAGGACCGACACAGCCTGCGCCAGAGCTACCAAAGCCTGGTCGCAGAACGCCGCAGCCACTATCAGATCACCTATCGCGTACAGCTGGAAAATGGCGGCCTGCGTTTTCTCGAAAGCACCGCCAAGCTGCAGCTCGACGATGCCGGTCAACCACAGCGCATGGTCGGTACCCTGGTCGATATCAGCGAGCGGCTGTTGCGCGAACAACGCCTGCAAGCCTCGGAAGAGAAATTTGCCAAGGCCTTCCACTCCAGCCCGGACGCCATCACCATCACTGAACGTGATACCGGCCGCTATATCGAGATCAACGAAGGCTTTACCCGCATCACCGGTTACCAGGGTTGGGAAGTGATCGGCCGCACGGTGCATGAGCTGAGCATCTGGGCCTATCCGGAAGAGCGCGTGCGCATGATCGAGCACCTGACCCAGCACGGCCAGGTGCTGCACATGGAAATGCACGGCCGCCACCGCGACGGCGAAGTACGCCTGGTCGACGTGTCCGTGCAACCCATCGAACTCAATGATGTGCCCTGCCTGCTGCTCACCGCGCGCGACACCAGTGAACTGAAGCAGGCCCAGGCGCAGGTCCAGCACCTAGCCTATCACGATGCGTTGACCAACCTGCCCAACCGCGCCCTGCTGATGGATCGCCTGACCCAACAGATTGCCCTGCTCAAGCGCCATGAACTGCGCGGCGCCCTGCTGTTTCTCGACCTCGACCACTTCAAACACATCAACGACTCGCTCGGCCATCCCGTCGGCGACTCGGTACTGCGCCTGATCTCCGCGCGCCTGGAAGCCAGCGTGCGCCTGGAGGACACCGTGGCCCGCCTCGGCGGCGACGAATTCGTGGTGCTGCTCTCCGGCCTGCAGGGCAAGCGCTCGGAGGTGACCCGCCATGTCCGCCAGGTTGCCGACAAGCTGCGCCAGTTGCTTGCCGAACCCATGCTGCTGGACGGTCACCGTCTGCAGGTGACCCCAAGCATCGGCGTTGCGCTGATCCCCGACCACGGCAACACCCCGGCCGATTTGCTCAAGCGCGCGGATATCGCCCTCTATCGCGCCAAGGATTCCGGGCGCAACACCATCCAGCTGTTTCGCACCACCATGCAGGACGCCGCCAGCGCACGCCTGCGCCTGGAAAACGACCTGCGCCTGGCTCTGGCTCGCGGCGAATTCGAACTGCACTTCCAACCCCAGGTCGATGCCCGTGACGGCAAGGTGGTCGGCGCTGAAGCGCTGTTGCGCTGGCAGCATCCACAGCTGGGCCCACAGTCGCCCGCGCAGTTCATCCAGGTACTGGAAGAAAGCGGGCTGATCGTCGAGGTCGGCGGTTGGGTGCTGGCTGAAGCCTGCCATTTCTGCTCACAGCTACTCGTGGACGGTTTGGTCGACAGCAAACGTTTCAGCCTGTGCGTCAACATCAGCCCCCGCCAGTTCCGTCAGCACGACTTCGTCGAGCGGGTCGCCCAAAGCCTGCGCGACAGCCAGTTACCCAATGCCATGCTCAAGCTGGAGATAACCGAAGGCATCGTCATTCAGAATATCGATGACACCGTCGGCAAGATGCTGCGCCTGAAGAAACATGGCGTCAGCTTCGCCATGGACGACTTCGGCACTGGCTACAGCTCGCTGACCTACCTCAAACGCCTGCCGGTGGACATGCTGAAGATCGATCAGTCCTTCGTGCGTGACGCCACCCACGATCCCAACGATGCCGAGATCATTCGCGCGATCGTTGCCATGGCCCGCAGCCTGGGGCTGGCACTGATCGCCGAGGGCGTGGAGCAGCAGGATCAACTGGACTTTCTAAAAGCGCAGGGTTGCCACCTCTATCAGGGTTATCTGTTCAGCAAGCCGCTACCGCAAGAAGTATTCTGCGAACTGCTGGGAAGGTAGCAGTCGCAATCTGGTAGCGCCCTCGGTGCGCACGGCACACCCTACCTGTCGCTTGAAACGAAGAAGGCGCCCAATGGGGCGCCTTCTCGGTCAGCTAGCGGCTCAGTTTTCCAGCGCCGGACGCTGGCTACCGATTGGAATGCGCTTGGCCTTGGCCTCTTCCGGCACGATACGCTCCAGCTCGACATGGAGCAGACCGTTGGCCAGGTTGGCGCCTTTGACCTCGATATGATCCGCCAGGCGGAACGACAGTTTGAACGCACGCTGGGCGATGCCCTGATGCAGATAGCTGATGCTCTCGGCGCTGCGATCACGCTTGTTGCCCACCACGGTCAGCACGCCCCGCTCGACCTGCAACTCCAGGTCGTCTTCCTCGAAGCCGGCAGCCGCGACCACGATGCGGTAGTGGTCTTCGCCATGCTTCTCGACGTTGTAGGGCGGGTAAGAACTGCCAGCGTCATTGCTGCGCAGGGCAGATTCGAAAAGATCATTGAAACGGTCGAAACCGACGGACTGGCGGAACAGAGGGGCCAGGGACAGTACGTTGCTCATGAGTAATCTCCTGAAGATTTCAGCAAGTGTCATATCGCGGAACCCGACTTCGGCATCCCGCAGTCACTTATCTGAGGCCTGACAGAGGAATTTCAAGGCATGCCTTGATCATCGAGCGCAAGGATCAGAAGGGTGTAGGAGCGAGCTCTGCTCGCGAAAAGCGTTCGGGAGCAGAGCTCGCTCCTACCGTAATGCTGTTCACTTAAAGGGGAAAACGTTTGGCTCCCCTCTCCCATTTATTGGGGGCACGCCTAGTGGAGAGGGGCTGGGGGAGTACGGTTCTGTTTCATCGGGGTAGCGGTTCTTGCCATGGTTCACCTCGTTGCAGTTTATCGCTTAACGGGGTGTCCACTCGTGCTGGGCAAGATCA
>NZ_SCFY01000012.1 GCF_007049795.1 Ectopseudomonas mendocina | reverse complement strand
CTGAAACCCAGAGCCTGCAGATCCAGGCGGGCGACATAGGCCTCGATCACCCGTACCAGGTGATCCTCCGGCACCAGCTCCTCCAATGTGGGAGGAAACAGGCTGCTTTGCTGACGACATTCGCCCTGGATGTAGCCCATAAACGACAATGCCCGCATCGACTGATGGAGGCATTGTCTTCAGCTTGCTCTCAGACTGCTAGGTTTTCACACAGTCTGAATTGGCGGGTTTTTTTCACCATGACGATCAGATACTCAGTACCTTGTCGCCACGCGCGATACCGGTAACGCCACTGCGTACAGTTTCCAGGATCGATGCAGTGCCAACGGCCTGGATAAAGCTATCCAGCTTGTCGCTGGTACCGGTCAACTGCACGGTGTAGACGCTACTGGTCACATCCACGATCTGGCCGCGGAAGATGTCGGTAGTACGCTTGACCTCGGCACGCTGAGCGCCAGTGGCCTTGATCTTGACCAGCATCAGCTCGCGCTCGATATGGGCGCTTTCCGACAGGTTGACCAGCTTGACTACCTCGACCAGTTTGTTGAGGTTCTTGGTGATCTGCTCGATCACCTCATCCTGCCCAACAGTGGTGAGGGTCAGGCGCGACAGCGTCGGATCCTCGGTTGGCGCAACGGTGAGGCTTTCGATGTTGTAGTTACGCTGGGAGAACAGACCAACCACGCGCGACAGGGCGCCCGGCTCGTTTTCCAGCAGCAGGGAAATAATGTGTCGCATCTTAGGTCCGCTCCGTCTTGCTCAGCCACATGTCACGCATCGCACCGTCTCTGATCTGCATCGGATAGACGTGCTCGCTGGAATCCACCGCGATGTCGAGGAACACCAGGCGATTCTTCAAGGCAAAGGCTTCCTCCAGCTTGGGCTTGAGGTCCTTCAGCGAAGTGATGCGCATACCGACGTGGCCATAAGCCTCGGCCAGTTTGACGAAGTCCGGCAGCGACTCCATGTAGGAGTGCGAATAACGGCTGTTGTACTGCATGTCCTGCCATTGGCGGACCATGCCGAGAGCACCGTTGTTCAGGTTGACGATCTTCACCGGCAGGTCGTACTGCAGGCAGGTCGACAGCTCCTGGATATTCATCTGGATGCTGCCCTCACCAGTGACGCATGCCACGTCAGCATCCGGGAAGTTCAGCTTGATGCCCATTGCAGCAGGGAAACCGAAACCCATGGTGCCCAAGCCACCGGAGTTGATCCAACGATTGGGTTTGTTGAAGCGGTAGTACTGCGCCGCGAACATCTGGTGCTGACCGACATCGGAGGTGATGTAGGCATCACCCCTGGTCACGTCACACAGGGTTTCGATCACGGTCTGCGGCTTGATGATCGAACCGTCGCCCTCGTTATACGGGAACAGGCGGCCACTACCACGCCACTCTTCGATCTGTTTCCACCAGCTGGCAACGGTGTCTTTGTTCGGGGTTTCGCCGATTTCCTTGAGGATGGCGACCATCTCGGTCAGCACGCTGTCCACTGGGCCAACGATCGGGATGTCAGCTTTGATGGTCTTGGAGATCGAAGCCGGGTCGATGTCGATATGAATGATCTTGGCGTTCGGGCAGAACTTCGCCGCACCGTTGATCACACGGTCATCGAAACGCGCACCGACGGCCAGAATCACGTCAGCATGGTGCATGGCCAGGTTGGCGGTGTAGCTGCCGTGCATGCCGAGCATGCCGATGAACTGGCGATCAGTGCCCGGATAGCCACCGAGGCCCATCAGGGTGTTGGTCACCGGCAGGTTGAGCATCTGTGCCAGCTCGGTCAGCGGCGCAGAAGCGCCACCCATGATCACGCCACCGCCGGAGTACATGACCGGACGCTTGGCGGCCAGCAGCATCTCGGCCGCCTTGCGGATCTGGCCGGAGTGACCACGTACCGCCGGGCTGTAGGAGCGCAGCTTGACCTTCTTCGGATAGACGTATTCGAACTTCTGGGTCGGGTCGCCCATGTCTTTCGGAATGTCGACCACGACCGGACCGGGACGGCCGGATTCAGCGAGATAGAACGCCTTCTTCAGCACCTCAGGGATTTCCGACGGGTGCTTGATGATGAAGCTGTGCTTCACGATCGGGCGGGAAATACCGACCATGTCGGTTTCCTGGAAGGCATCGGTGCCGACCATGGCGCTCGGCACCTGGCCGGAGATCACCACCATCGGAATGGAATCCATGTAGGCAGTCGCAATACCGGTGATGGCATTGGTCGCGCCAGGGCCAGAGGTCACCAGCACCACACCGGCCTTGCCGGTGGCGCGGGCATAGCCGTCAGCCATATGGGTCGCTGCCTGTTCATGACGCACCAGGATGTGAGTCACTTCCGGTTCTTTGAACAGGGCATCGTAAATGTGCAGGAGAGCACCGCCAGGGTACCCATAGATATGCTTAACGCCTTCGTCACGCAGGAAGCGGACGACCATTTCAGCGCCGGATAAAAGCTCCACGTTGTTCACCTCTTGAACGCCAGTATGCCACCCGCCAACGGGCAGCCCTAAGTAGGTTCTTACTGTCAGCGGACACGCACGACGGTGATCGTGGATTCGAAACATCAGCTTGACGAGTAACGGAGCAGCCCATGGTCTTGCGGGGCTGGCCCTCCCAGCGCGAGGTAACGCGTTGCGGGTGTCACGGTTCGGCGCGGGTAGCGCCTCTTTTCCCCGAGCTGAAGGACGCTTGCGGCGGACTCCACTACGGGGGCAGGCTGAATTGTTCGGGTTCGGCGAGGGCAAGTCAAGCGATGGCTAACCTATTATTCAACCTGCTGCTGTGACGCAGCGCAGGATGAAGATAGCCGGCTTTTGGTTATAGTAACCATCAGCACCGCCGCTCTCGATAAAGGAAACAGCATGCGCCACATGATTCTTACTGGCACCTTGATGCTCGCGTTGAGCACGTCCGCCATGGCCAGCCAGGTGTACAAGTGGGTAGATGACAAAGGCGTGACCCACTTTGGCGCGCAACCTCCGCAGGGCCAACAGGCCACGACCATCAATACTGCAGCACCACCTCCCCGACCGGCACCCAGTGAGCCGGCACCCAGTTTCGATGAACAGCTCGACCCCGAGCAGGCTGCCATCGACAAGAAGGTCAAGGAAGATGTGGCGAAGCAGGAAGCCGAGCGTAAGCAGTACTGCGAGACAGCTCGCACCAACCTGGCTCAGCTTGAGAACAATCCTCGCCTGCGCATCGAGGATGGTGGCGAGGTTCGCCGCATCGACGAGAACGAGCGCCAGGAACGCATCACCGAACTGAAGAAGTCCATCGCAGAAAACTGCAAGTAATGGACTACGCGCATACCCTCAGGGCGTGCGCGTGATCAGGCGATCAAACTCGCCGAGTAATTCAAGCAGCCGGCGCGCAATGCCCGGCTGCTGCTGATAGACCATCTCGGCCATCGCCTGAATACCCGACACTGACGGCAAGGCAGCGCCGCTTTCCAGTAGCACTTTCATTCGCGGCAGAAAAATCCACTGCAGCCATTGCTCGAACGCCAGCGTATCGACACAGAACGGCTCCGGGCTGGCAAGGGCCTCGGCGCTGGGCGCCTCCTCCTGCCACCAACCCAGCACCCGCAACTCACGCTCGATCAGCAGCAAGTGTTCGGCCAGTGCGCTCACGCGAGCATCCATCAGAGATTGACTCGTGCGCGCTCACGGGCCTGGGCAGCACCAGCGGGATCACCCTGCCCCTCGCGAGCGCGGGCAATCAGATCCCATAGGCTGGCCTGCAGTGCCGGGCGGCCACTGGCTTGAGTCAGACCACGACGTGCCAGTTGCTCGGCCTGCGCTGCATCGCCTTGAGCCATACGTACCTCGGCAAGGCGGTAGAGTACCTGCGGCTCACGCGGCGCGATGCGCTGGGCACGCTCCAGGCTGGAGGCGGCGCCATTCAGATCGCCACCGCCCTGCTGCTGTTGAGCAGTGGTCAGCAGCGCGAGAACCGGTCCATCCAGTTGCTCGTCGGCCGCCAGGCCACCGCCGCTGGGAATGCCACTGGGCACGCTCGGTGCCGAGGAACCAAAACTGCCTTGGCTCGGCGCAGAAGGTTGACTGCTCACGGGTGGATCAAAGGTCAGGCCGCCACTAGAGGTGATCGGCTGTGAGTCTGTCTGCAGCGGCGTGGAGACCGCACCCTGCGGCACCATCACGACAACCCCGGAGTCTTCCTCAATACGCTGCGGCGTAGCTGCGGGGGCTTGGCTGGTCGACGGACCAGAACCACCCGACGATAGCGGAGAGCCGGCATCGATCACCGGAATCGAACCCTGCGGCACCGTACTGCAACCACTCAGAACCGCTGTTGCCAGCATCGTGGCAAGCCACTTCTTGTTCACATCCAATCCTCTTCAGGTAACACCGAGCCACTCGACTCGGCCGTTATTCCAACCAACCCTTGACCCAATCCATCACCGACTCGACGGGTGCCTGGATACCGCAAGCGGAGCCCGGGGCAGGTTCACTGCCGCGAATATAAGGCATCTGTACCGCATTCGGGCAGCCCGAAGCCGAGCCCAGACCCGTCTGACGATCCACCCAAGCCTGGGTGACGTTGTCCGGCATCGGCATATCCAGCGGCAGGGGATCAGCCTTGCGCATAAAGCCGGTCCAGACCTGCAGCGCACCGGTCGCACCGGTCAGCGGGGTTGGGCCATTGTCATCGCGCCCCAGCCACACCACCGACAGCAGATCCTGACTGAAGCCAGCGAACCAGCTGTCACGCGAGTCGTTACTGGTGCCGGTCTTGCCCGCCAGATTCAGCGAGCTGGGCAGTTGGCTGTACACCGAACGCCCCGTGCCTTCACGCATGGTGCGCTGCATGGCGTTCTGCACCAGGTAAATGGCTCCCGGATCAAAACGTTGCTGGATCTTGAATGGATAGCGCCCGAGCGGCTCGCCGTCAGCAGTCAATACGCTGCGAATGCCGCGCAACGGCGTGTTGAAACCACCATTGGCCAGGGTCTGGTACATGCCCGCCACTTCCATCGGCGTCAAAGCCCCAGCACCGAGCAGCATCGACGGATAGGCCGGCCACTTGCGCTCCACGCCCAATCGCTCGAGAGTCTTGAGCACATTGGGTACGCCGATCTCCAGGCCGAGCTTGGCTGTGGACAGGTTGTAGGACTGCGCCAGCCCCTGATACAGGTAGATGGTGCCATGAGCCTTGCGATCGTAATTCTGCGGCGTCCATACCTGGCCATCCTGGCCCTTGATGGAAAACGCTTCGTCCTCCAGCCAACTGGTCAGGGTGTACTGACTCGGACGTTCCAACGCAGACAGATAAATAGCCGGTTTGATCAGCGAGCCAATCGGCCGCACGGCATCCAGCGCCCGATTGAAACCGGCGAAACGCGGCTGACGGCTGCCGATCAATGCCTGAATTTCTCCGGTCTCTGGATTGGTCACCACCATACCGGCCTGCACTTCATCCACGCCCTTGCGCCCGGCCAGGCGCTTGAGCGTCTCGGCCAGCGCCTCCTCGGCCTTGAGCTGCAGGATCGGATCGAAGCTGGTGAAGATGCGCAGGCCTTCTTCGGTCAGATCCTGCTCACGATAGTCTTCACGCAACTGACGCTTGACCAGATCGAGGAAAGCCGGGAACGAGCTGTCAGCCATGCTGCCGCGCGCGCTCACACCAAGCGGCTTCTGTTTGGCTGCCGCGGCTTCCTCGGGGGTGATCGAGCCTTGCTCGGCAAGCAGATCGAGCACCAGATTGCGGCGCGCCAGCGCACGCTCGGGATTGCGCCGCGGGTTGAAGTAGGTGGGGCCTTTGACCATGCCCACCAGCAACGCGACCTGCTCCAGCTTCAGCTCGGAAACCGGCTGACTGAAGAAGTACTGGCTGGCCAGACCGAAGCCATGCACTGCGCGCTGACCGTCCTGACCGAGGAACACCTCGTTCATATAGGCCTCGAGAATCTCGCGCTTGTCGTAGTGCAGCTCGAGCAGCACCGCCATCATCGCTTCGGTGCCCTTACGCAGCAGGGTACGCTCGTTGGTCAGGTAGAAGTTCTTCACCAACTGCTGGGTCAGGGTGCTGCCGCCCTGCACCAGGCGACCGGAGGAGGCGTTGATCCACAGCGCGCGGGCAATACCCTTGGGTGATACGCCGAAGTGTTCGAAATAGTCGCGATCCTCGACCGCCACCAATGCATCGATCAGATAGGCCGGCACCTGATCCAGCTTGATCAGAATGCGATCTTCCTGGTGCGCCGGGTAAAGCCCGCCAATCAGCATCGGTTCCAGCCGCGCCACCGCCAGATTGCTGCCATCGGCCTGGGTCAGCCCGGCCACATAATCGCCAGAGAAGCGCACCCGGACTTTCCGTGCGGGCTCGGCGCCCTCGTAGAACTGAAAGCCGCGACTGTTAAATTCGATGTTGTTACCCGCCACCGATACCGCGCCAGGTCCATTGACCGTGCTTTCACGGCGATAGCCCAGGGCGTCGAGTTCGCGCAGGAAGTCATCCTTGGCCAACTTCTGGCCCACGAAGAGTTCCAGCGGTCTGGCGTAAACCTTTGCGGGCACGGTCCAGCGCTTGCCGGAGAATTTTTCCTGCACCACGGCATCGAGGTAAACGGCAAAGCCACCCAGGATCACCAGGCCAACCAGACCGAGCTTGAGGCCCCATGCAAGCCAGGGACGCATGCCGGACGAGCGGGATTTTTTGTTTGAGCGGGGGGAGCGTTTTCGAGTCATGGCGGGATTATACGCACTTTACATAGGAGCCAGCAGGCCGCCCGGATGGTTTGCAGAGCAGCTCACAGCGGCCATAATGCTCAGCTCGAACAGCGTCTAGAACAAGGATCGAACGTGAGCCAAGCCCTGATTGCCGCATTGCAGAACCCGGCCCTGTATCCGCACCCTGTGGATGGGTTTCAGGTCATTGAGACCCACATTTCCTGGGTTTTGCTCACTGGCCCATACGCCTACAAGATCAAAAAACCGGTCAACTTCGGTTTTCTCGATTTCACCGAGCTCGATGCACGCCGTCATTTCTGCGAAGAAGAGCTGCGCCTTAACCAGCGTTTGACCAAGGATTTGTATCTGGACGTGTTGCCGATCAGCGGCAGTGAAGACGCACCCAGCCTCGATGGCGGCACGCCAGCCATCGAATATGCGCTGAAAATGCGTCAGTTTCCGCAGGAGCAACTGCTCAGCGCCATTCAGGCCCGCGGCGAACTGAACGACGCCCATATCGACGCCCTGGCCGAGCAGATCGCCACTTTTCACCTGAACGCACCGAAGGTACCGCAGGATCATCCGCTGGGCACTGCCGAAGCGGTAATGGTTCCGGTGCAACAAAATTTCGAGCAGATTCGTCCGATGCTCAGCGAGCAGGCAGACCTGCAGCAACTCGACGCCCTCGAGGCCTGGGCTCAGTCCAGCTACGAACGCCTGCAACCACTGCTGAACGAACGCAAGACACAGGGCTTCATCCGCGAATGCCACGGCGATATCCACTTGGGCAACGCCGCCCAGATCGACGGTCACGTGGTGCTGTTCGACTGCATCGAGTTCAACGAACCCTTCCGTTTTACCGACGTCACCGCCGATATCGCCTTCCTCGCGATGGACCTCGAAGACCGCGGCCTCAAGTGCCTGGCACGCCGCTTCATCAGCGGCTGGTTGGAACGCACCGGCGACTATGCAGCCCTGCAACTGCTGAATTTCTACAAGGCCTACCGCGCCATGGTTCGTGGCAAAGTCGCGTTGTTCCGCCTGGGTCAGGAACAGGACTCGGTGCAGCGAGCGGTGATCCTGCGCCAGTACCGTGGCTACGCCGCTCTGGCGGAGAGCTACAGCGCCATTCCATCGCCCTTCCTAGCTATCACCCATGGCGTATCGGCTGTAGGTAAAAGCCATGTCGCCATGCGCTTGGTCGAAGCACTGGGCACCATTCGCCTGCGCTCCGACATCGAGCGCAAGCGCCTGTTCGGCGAGCAAAGTGCCGAAGCCAAGGACCAGTTAAGCGCCGGCATCTACAGCAGCGACGCCAGCCAGGCGACTTACCAGCGCCTGCATCAACTGGCGCGCCAGGCGCTACTGGCAGGCTTTCCCGTGGTGATCGACGCGACCTATCTCAAGTCAGCGCAACGCCAGGCTGCCAGCGAAGTCGCCGAAGAGACTGGCGTGCCGTTCCTGATTCTCGACTGCCATGCGCCGCAGGCTGTCATCGCCAGTTGGCTGGAGCAGCGCCAGAACGAAGGCCTGGACCCGTCCGATGCGACGCTGGACGTGATCCAGGCCCAGCAAGCCAGTCGCGAACCACTCGACGACGAGGAGCAGAGCCACAGCAAGCGCGTCGACACACATGACAGCGCAAGCCTGGACAGCCTGGTCGAACGTATTCGCCAGCGTCTGCCAGGGATCTGAGCATCGTCGCACCCTTGACCCATGTCTTCAGCCTGCCAGGCAAACCCTGGCAGGGCTTCTATACTGCCGGTGAGACCACCACCGGTATCTGCCATGAGCCAGCCACGCCAGCTTGATCATCCGCTCTACCACCTCCTGCATAACGACGACGTGAAGGGCTTCAATGCGCAGAAGCCCAAGGGGGTCGAAGTCGACCTGTCTGGCGGCGACTTTCGCGGGCTCGACCTGCGCAATATGGACACCGACGCGATCAACTTCATCGACGCCTATTTTCGCGGCGCCGACCTGCGCGGCCTGGACTTCCGTAACGCCAAGATCGAAGGCGCCAGCCTGGCCCACGCACAGATCTCTGGCGCCTACTTTCCCGTCGAACTGACCGCCGATGAAATTCTCATGTCGGTGAATTTCGGCACGCGCCTGCGTTATCGCACCAAGTAGCAGCGCACACACCACGGTATGCGCCACTCAGAGCCAGGCAATTGGCCGCTACACTTTTTGGCAGGCACGCCAACGTGAACCTTTCACCCGCACGCATGGAGGCCCGATGAACGACGAACTGCAACACCTGAAGAACCTGGGCAAGACCTCGGCACAATGGCTGCACGCTGTGGGTATTCACAGCGCTAAAGACTTGCGCCGCTACGGCGCTGTCGGCGCCTATCGCGCGGTCAGGGCGCGTGGCTTCCGTGCCTCCAAGGTGCTGCTTTACGCCATCGAGGGCGCGCTGCTCGATGTGCATTGGAGTGAGCTACCTGCGGCGCACAAGGCCGAACTGAACGGCAAGCTGGACGAAGCCCAGAGCCACAACAAGAGCTAGCTCACAACACCAGTGCAAGGTGATTTACTCGAAGAGCCGCACAGCCTATTGTTTCAGGGACCTTCGTGTGGTCAGCCAGCCCAGCCAGTTCAAGGAATTACGGTTATGTATTTACTCGGGGAGCAACCGGCCTACGCCGATCAGTTGATCAACCGCCTACAGAGTATCCCCACTCAGCTGCTGGAAGGGCTGCAACCCGCGGGTGAGCCACTGCGCCTGGAACGTGTCGATGACCTGGCTCAGGTACTGCCTGGCAATCAACTATTCATCATCGAGAATGGCTTGTTGCATGCGCTGGTCGACGAGCGCCCGTTGTTCTATCTGCAGGAGGGCGATCTGGTCGGCCTGCGTCAGGGCATCGATCTGCCCTCCTGCCGCTACAGCAGTGAAGAACCTATCAGCCTGATTCCCTATTCGCGCAGTGAAGTGTTCCAACACATCTATGCTAGCGAGCAGCGCCAGGAACAGTTCATTCAATACCTGATCGGCCATACTGCCCTGCTGTCCGACGCACTAGCACGCCTGAAACAACCGGAGATCCGTCCGGCGACTGGCTTCCAGTATTTCGCTGCCGGCGAGGAACTGATCCACCAGGGCGATGAAGCCGACCACGTGTTCATCATCATCGAGGGCCACGCCGAGGCCTACGTCGACGGCCAGAAGGTCGGTGACGTGCAGAAGGACGAAATCTTCGGTGCCATGGCAGTGTTCACGCGCGAAAAGCGCAGCGCCACGGTGGTCGCCAGCGAACCTTGCACGGTCATGGTCATCCCCAAGGAGCAGTTCCTCAGCCTGATGCAGAGCAACCCGCGCATCGCTCACAGCCTGATCGAGAGCATGGCCCGACGCATCGACCTGCTGAACAAGGAAGTGACTCAGCTGCGCCTGCCCGGCGAATCCTGAGCCTTCATTTGTTCTCGACCAACCCCGGCCATCGCCGGGGTTTTGCATTTCTGAGCCCGGCAAAAACTTTCTGAGAAAAATTCTCAAAAGGGCGTTGACTATGAAATGAGAATTGTTATTATTACATCAACTGGTCGCGAGATCAGCCGATAAGCTAAAGAGACCATTCAGTCGGGCTCTTCAGATTATCTCCTCATCAGGCTAATCACGGTTATTGACCCGGCTCTTGCCGGGTCTTTTTTTGCCTGGACGAAAGTCCGTTCTGCTGTCTCCTGCCGATGCCCTTAGCCGGATTTAATCGTCGACCTGCGCCAGCCAGTCCGGCAGGTTGAAATGCAGACTGATGCGCGTGATCAGCCCATCGCCGATTTCGAAGAACGCGCCCACCCGTATCTCGTAACGCTGCCCGCAGGCCTCCGGCAGCCCATCGTCGGTCGCCAGGTACTCGCCAATGACGCGGTACTCGCAGGCAGCGTGCCGCCCCTGTGGTTCGGCCAGAATCACCAATGCATCAACCGTCTCGCGATAGCAATGCAGTTGCCGCTCGAGAAAAGCGGCGAAGGCGTCGCGCCCGTGCTCGGCGAACCCCTGATTGGGCTCCAGAATCAGCTCGTCACTGACCCGTGCCAGGCATGCGCGAATATCCCGATCATTGAGGGCGTTGAAATAACCTTGCAGCAGGTCGCGGACGTCAGTGGACATAGGGCAGGCTCCAGAGCGGCAAAGCGCCGAGGATACCTTGCGGCCTGCCTGCGAAAGGCGGCTAGGGTCGCAGTTTGGCGCAGTGATCCTGCGCAGGCTGCGCGGCGGTGAACCAGACGTAGTCAGCCATGGACGCGTCCACCGCACGGCCGACCTCGGCCAGTATCAGCACCACATTGCCGGTCTGCGCATCGAGATCACCCAGGTGCAGCGGCACGCCGAGGTCCTTACGCACGTGAAAGGCGCCAGCCAGCAGCAGGCTTGGCTGCGGTGCGGCCACCAGCGCCTCGGCCATGCGCCGGTCGCGTTGCTGCTGTACGGCGAGCATCGCTGGCAACTGGCTGTCAGGCAGCAAATCGCAGTGCGATTCGCGGATATCTGCCAGCAAACGCGCCTGCACCTCGCCTGCACTGGAGCGCTCGCCCTGCAAGGCCGGACGCTGGTGGTAGATCTGCATGATCTCGGCACGGTCCAGATTGGCCGCGAGCAGGGGATAAGGTTGACGCAACTGATGCTGCACCAGCGGTCCGTACAGCGACCAGTCCCATCCCGACTGCCAGGCCAGCGCGTCGAACGGATCTGCAGGCACCTGCCCTGTGCGTGCAGCGGCCTGGGCCTGATCGACCCTGCTCTGCTGATCGGGATTGAGCATCTCCATCAACATACTGCCCTGCGGGCGTTGCCGGGATAGCTCACGCGACAGCCAGAGCTGCACGGCATGGTGATCGGGATTGTCATGCTGTTCACCGACCAACACCCGCTGGGCCGGCGCCAGGCGACTCAGCAGCAGCTCAGGACTGATGGTTTGCCCACTGGCAAGATCGACGATACGGCCCAGGTCGGCATGCTCGCGGCCTAGCGGAGCGAGGGGCGCCGGGGGCGGTAGCACATATCGACTCTGGCAGGCGGCCATCAGCATCAGACAACTCAGCAGAACCACTCGCATCGAACTCTCCAAGGCTCAGCGTGCGACGATCAGGGGATGGCCGCGCTCGGGGTGAGTCTGCACCAGCACCTCCAGGCCGAAAACGGCCTGCAGCGGCTCGGCCCGCAATACCTCGGCAGGCGTGCCCAGTGCATGCGCCCTGCCCTGCTCCAGCAACAACAGGCGATCACAGTAGCGCGCAGCCAGATTGAGGTCATGGAGGATCACCAGCACCGCCGCACCGGATTCAGCCAAACGACGAACCGCTTGCAGGCAGGTGTGCTGATGCAGGGGGTCGAGCATCGAGGTTGGCTCGTCGAGCAGCAGAATCTGCCCCTCGCCGCCCGGCCACAGCTGCGCCAGCACTCGCGCCAGGTGCACGCGCTGACGCTCACCGCCGGACAGGGCAAGATAGCTGCGCCCAGCCAAGTGCGCTGCATCAGCTGCGTGCAGCGCCTCCAGGATGATCTGCGCATCGCGCACGCGACCGCTGTCGTGAGGCAGACGGCCCATGGCGACCACCTCCTCGACGCGGAAGGCGAAATTCAGGCTCGAACTCTGCGGTAGCACGGCAAGCCGCCGGGCACGCTCCGGCCCCGACCATTCATCGAGCGCGCGCTGCTCCAGCGTCACCTGCCCGGCACTGGCCGGCAACTCGCCGGTCAGCGCTGCCAGCAAGGTGCTCTTGCCCGCACCATTCGGCCCCAGCACACCCAGCACTTCGCCTGGACGCAGCTGCAGATCGATCCCACTGAGCACCACACAGGGCCCGCGGCGAACTTCCAACCGTTCGACCTGCAGCATCAGCTTCGCCCCCGCACCAGTAGATAAAGAAAGAACGGTGCGCCGATCAGCGCCGTGACGATGCCGATCGGCAACTCGGCAGGAGCCAACGCCAGGCGTGCAACCAGATCAGCCAGCAGCAGCAGGCTGACACCGGCCAGTGCGGATGCCGGTAACAGCAAGCGATGATCGGGGCCGACCAGCAGCCGCATCAGGTGCGGAACCACCAACCCGATAAAGCCGATCAGGCCGGCGGCGGCTACCGCAGCACCGACACCCAGCGCCGTGCAGAACACCAGCTCGCGTTTGAGGCGCTCCACATCGAAACCGAGGTGGCGCGCCTCCGACTCGCCCAGCAGCAGCGCGTTCAGCGCCCGTGCCCGTCGCGGCAACCACAGTGCCACGGCCAGCGTTGCCAGCAACAACGGCCAGAGCCGTGCGTAGCTGGCGCCATTGAGACTGCCCAGGTTCCAGAACGTCAGGGTACGCAACGTTGCATCGTCCGCCAGGTAAGTGAACAGGCCGATGGCCGCACCGGCCAGCGCAGTCAACGCGATGCCGGCCAGCAACATGGTCGCCACGTGGGTCTGCCCATCACGCCGGCCCAGACGGTAGACCAGAGCGGTCACCAGCAAGCCACCGACGAAGGCACAGGCCGACAGTAGATAAGGCGCGAAGGCTTCGGGCAAACCGCCGAACGCGGCGCCGCCAACGATGGCAACCGCAGCGCCCAGCGCGGCACCGCTGGAAACGCCGACCAGGCCAGGGTCCGCCAGAGGGTTGCGAAACAGCCCCTGCATCGCCACACCACAGAGCGCCAGCACCATGCCCACGGCGAGCCCGAGCAGCGTACGCGGCATGCGGATCTGCGCCAGGATCAGTTCCGCCTGCTGCACCGACGCATCAGCTGCAAGCGGCACGCCCAGCAGACGCAGCGCGGCACGCAGAGTGTCGCCCAGGGGCAGACTGACCGGGCCGAGCGCCAGCGAGAGCCACAGTGCGAGCACGAGCAGCAGGCCCAGTGCGATGAACAATGGGCGCGTCGAAAGAGGTGAGGTCATGGCGCGCTTTTGGCTTCAGCTGTCAGAGAGTGGCTGGCAGGATAAAAGCCTGCGCCGAGCATCGCCAGCCCATCCGGCACACGCGGTCCAAGACCGCCGACCAGCAGGGTCGGGTCGAGCGCAAGCAAACGCCCCTCACGCGCCGCGCGCGTACCGGCCAGGGCCGGGTTCTGCTGCAGCAGGGCCTGCCTCGCGGCATCGCCTTCAAGAGCGCGATCAGCGACAACCACGACCTGTGGGTCGAGCGCCAGCAGTGCTTCGCTGGACAGCGCCTTGTAGCCATTGTGACTGGCCAGGTTGCGCCCACCGGCGCGACTGATCAGCCAGTCGGCCGCCGTATCGACGCCGCCCACCAACGGGCTGCCACCTGCGTGCCCGAGCAACAGCAACACACCGGGCGCTTCCTGGCTGCGCTGGGCCTGCTCGACCCACTGCTGCTGAGTCTGCAGACGCGCCTGGTAATCGGCGAAGGCGCGTTGCGCTGCCGCTTCATCCTCGAGCAACTGGCCCAGACGTTTCAGGTTGGCCTGCAGGCTGTCCAGCTCCGCGCGTGCCGTCAGACGCTCGATACGCACGCCGGCTGCAGCCAGTTGTTCGAGCACCGGTGGCGGGCCCATCTCCTCGCTGCCCAGCAGCAGGTCCGGGCGCAGGGCGAGAATACCCTCGGCAGCCAGTTGCCGTTGATAACCGACGCTGGGCAGCTTGGTCAGCGACGCCGGATGACGACTGGTGGTATCGACACCCACCAGTTTGCGCTCGCCGCCCAGCAACACCACCCACTCACTCAGGGCACCGCCGGAGCTCACCCAGCGCTGCGGCAATGGCTCGGCAAGCGCCAGATTGGGAAACAGCAGGACAGCCGCCAGGCCGCCCAGAATATTGGCAAGACGCATGGTCTCGACTCCTCGAACGGGACATCGACCGGCCCCCGCGGGAGCCGGCACGGATCAGGCCAGTACCGGCAGTGACTCGGCCAGCTCGCGCCAGTCATCACGCTCAGCCATGCCAGGCTTGCGTGCGCCGAACAGCTGGACGACCAGCTCGCCGTCGGCATCGAAGGCCTCCAGGCTGGTGATCACGCCATCGACGCTGGGCTTGCGCACGCGCCACAGCTCGACCACACCACGGGTCTGCAGGTGCAGGTTGAAGTCGGGGTCGAGTACGTTGAACCAGCTGTCCATCCAGCGCAGGTTGTGCACCGGGCCGGTGTGGATCTGAATGCAGTGACGGTTACCGACGAACACCATGATCGGCACTACACGGGCAGCGGCCTGCTCCATCAGCACTGTCAGCTCGGAGGTCGCCAGCGGCTGCGCCCATTGCTCACCCGCCAGGCGCAACGCCTGGGTACGGGCCACCTCATGCTTCTTCAAAAGGGCGAAGAAATGGTGAGTGTCCTGCAGCGTCGCCCAGCCCTCACGCAGCGCCTGGCTGTCGACCTCCGCATCGGCCTTGCGCGCTGGTGCGGCTGGCGGTGGCAGCAATTGCAGCTCGGCATTCTGCTCGCCGGCGAAACGCTCGACCAACGGCTGCCAGGCGCTTAACTTGCTGTGCTCGGTCAGGTAGACCTTGTGCACGGCGACGCCCTGCTGGTCGAACACCTGGATGCTGCGTTGGGTGCCCTTGGCGGTTTCCTCGGCGATGGCGAACACGCTGGCCCAACCACCGAGGAACAGGCGCAGGTCGATGTCGGCAGACACCACCAGGCCCATCTGCCCGGATGCGGCAACGCTCACTTCACGGTACAGCCCCTTGCGCTCATGGACGCAATGCTCGTTACGCGTCAGCACCATGACCCGACCGAGTTCGCCAAGCGCCGGCAGCAGCGCGGCCCAATCCGGGCGCAAGCGCTGCGCGTCGATGCCCAGGCGGCTAGCGGTCAACTCGGCCTCGCTGACACCTAGCTGCGCCGCTGCTTCCCGGGCGCGCAGACGGGGTTGCTCATCACGCAGCGTTTGCCAGGCCTGGTAAAGACCAGCAGCCGGGGCTGCCAAGTTATTTGCGGTACTCATCGGGATTTCCTCTCTCACGGGCAGTTACCACCACCGTCGGCGACGCGAACGCGTACCGACACGGCAGTGCAATTTGAGAGAACGATAATCTACCTGAGAATTATTTGCATCAAATAAGTAATCTGGTTAACGTCTTGCGCCGTCGCCAACCAGGCAGTCGCAGAGCTGCCACACATGCACCGGAGTATCACCATGCACGTTCGCCCGCCCCTCGCTCGCCGCTCCTGGCTCGCGCTGCTGTTGCTGTGCCCTTCGCTGGCTCTGGCTGAAACGCCAGCCGAGCTACCCGCTGTCGAGGTCACTGGAGTGGCGGCCAAGCAACCGCTGCCGACCACCACCCAGACCGACGCCCAGACGCTGGAACGCCGACAGATTCGCAGCTTCGATGACCTGTCGCGCCGTGCCGAGCCGGGACTGAACTACAACCGCAGCAACAACAGCATCAACATCCGTGGTCTGGACCGCGACCGTGTGCTCACCACCCTCGATGGTATTCGCATGCCCTGGCTGAACGACGCCGTGCGCGACGTCAACGGCGGCCTCAACAGCATCGACTTCCAGGGTCTGTCCTCCATCGACGTGGTGCGCGGCGCCAACTCCAGCCAGGTTGGCTCAGGCGCCCTCGGCGGAGCGCTGCAATTGCGTACGCTGAACCCGGACGACCTGCTGGGCGACAAGGACGAGTTCGCCGGCATGATCAAGAACGACTACGACAGCGCCGACCGCAGCTGGGGGCTCAATGCCGCGCTGGCTGGCCGCTTCAACGACACCTCCTGGCTGCTCCAGGCTGGCGGGCGCAAGGGCCACGAGCTCGATAACCAGGGCAACCGTGACGTTCTGGGCAGCCAGCGCACCGAGGCCAACCCCAGCGACACCGATCAGCACAGCCTGCTGCTCAAGGTTCAGCAGAAGCTCGGCGGCGGGCACCGCGTCGGTGTGACCGCCGAACTGTTCGAGCGCACAGAAGACATGGACAGCCGCATCAACCAGGGCACCGCCAACTATCCACGGCACTATGAAACCCGCGAGAGCAACGAGCGCAAGCGCCTGTCCTTCGACCACCAGTACCGTGCCGAGAGCAGCGACAGCCTGCTGGATTGGGCCGACACCATCGTCTACTGGCAAAAGCTGCGGCGCGAAGACGAGGTGGACGCCACTCGCGCCGGAACCCTCGCCGGACCGTTCGGCCGTAACAACGAGATAGAGAAAACCCAATACGGCATCAACGGCAGCCTGGGCAAGCAACTGGGGCAGCACAACCTGACCCTGGGTGCGGAGTGGAGCCGCATCGAGGCCGAGCAGTACAGCGGCGGCTACGATGCCTGCCCCAGCGTACTGGTACCGCCCTTCCCGCCGCGTCCGGACAGCACGCCCGCCGGCATCTACTTTTCCTGCATCAACCTGCACACCAATCAGGCCGAAATGCCGAAGACGCCGGGCAACCTGTACGGCCTCTACCTGAAAGACGACATCGCCCTCAGCGACACACTGACCCTGACGCCAGGTGTGCGCTATGACCGCTACGAGTACAAACCCAACAGCGGCACCAGTGGTTACGTGCTGGCCGGCGACAGTGTGATGCTCACCGAAAACAAGGACTCCAACTGGTCCGGCAGCCTGCTGCTGACCTGGCAGGCGCACGAGCTGGCAACCCTCTACGCGCAGTGGGCGCAGGGCTTCAAGGCACCGGACGTCAACGAGCTGTACAGCACCTTCACCAACTCCGGCATGGGCTACGCGCGCGTCGGCAATCCCAACCTCAAGCCCGAAGAAAGCACCGGCTACGAAGTCGGCGCGCGCCTGGGCGACAAGCATCTGGGCGGCTCCGTCAGCCTGTTCGACAACCGCTACAAGAACTTCATCGACAGCATCACCGCCAACGAAGAGGACTATGGCTTCCAGGCCGGAGAATTCCCGACCTTCTTCGAGGTGATGGAGAACCGCGACAAGGTGCGCATCTACGGCGCCGAAGGCACCGCGCACTGGCAGTTCGCACCCTCCTGGCAAGCCTGGAGCTCGGTCGCCTGGGCCGTGGGCAAGGACCGCGAAACCAAACAGCACCTGAACTCGGTCGCCCCACTGACCGGCACCCTCGGCCTCAGCTACACCCAGCAGCACTATGGTGCGGACCTGATGCTGACCGCCGCCCGCCGTCGCGACAAGGTCGAGAACGACAGCGACTTCAAGGCCCCCGGCTATGGCGTGGTCGACCTCACCGGTTACTGGCAACCGGCAGCGCTGGATGGCGTCCGGCTGCAGGCCGGTCTGTTCAACCTGTTCGACAAGAAGCACTGGAACGCCCTCAACGTGCCCAGCATTGGCGGCCGCACCACACCTCAACCGGTCGACTACTACAGTGAGCCGGGTCGCACCTTCCGCGTGTCGGCCTCCTGGCAGTTCTGAGTTCCACTTGGCGCAAGGATGCGCCCTCCTCCTTCTTGCGGGATAATCCGCCCGTCTTGCGGCGCCATGCGCCACCTTCCTCCTGCCGGAGGACGGTCATCCGAGGTCGTCGACCTTCACGCTAACGGGAAACCGCGATGATTCGCTTGTGCGCCCCACAGGAACTGGCCGAGGGTCAGAGCCGGGGCTTCGTGCTCGACCAGTTGAACCTGCTTGCAGTACGCAGGGACGGTCAGGTGCACGCCTATATCAACCGTTGCCCACATCGCGGCATTGCCCTGGAGTGGCGGCCAGACGACTTTCTCGATGGCAGCGGCAGCCTGATCCGCTGCGCGACTCACGGTGCGCTGTTTCTGATCGAGAGCGGTGAATGCGTGGCTGGCCCGTGCGAGGGCCAGGCGCTGCAGAGGCTGGCGTGCAAGGAAGACGCGAACGGAATCTGGATTGCGCCGTAGGATGCGCTGTGCGCACCGCCTTCCCAACGCAGTAGCTGGTGCGCACGGCGCACCCTACGCAAGGACTTCCAGCCGGCGAACCAGGGTGATCCCTTCAGGGCTGAGCTCGGCGCCGTAGGCCAGCACCTCCACCCCCGCAGCCTTGGCATCACGCAATCCCGCCGCGTAGGTAGGATCGATCTCCTCCGCCGCCCTTACGGCGCGAATGCCGGAGAGGTTCACACAATACAGCTGCACCGTGCGCACACCGGCACGCGCCAGCGCGGCCAGCTCGCGCAGGTGCTTGGCACCGCGCTGCGTCACTGCATCGGGAAAGGCCGCCACATCGCTGCCATCGAAGCCCAGCGTCACGCTCTTGACCTCGACAAAGGCCAGCCCGTCCGGGTAATCCAAACGAAAATCGGCGCGGCTGTTTTCCACCCCGTAAGCCACCTCGCGCTTGAGCGCGATAAAGCCAGCCAGTTCGCGGATTACGCCGGCACGCAGCGCTTCTTCCACCAGCGCGTTGGCCCGCGCGGTGTTGATGCAGGCCAGGCGCCCCTGCGGCGTTTCGCTGATTTCCCAACTGCCCGGCAACTTGCGCTTGGGATCGTTGCTGCGGCTGAACCAGATCCGACAGCCTTCGCTCATGCAATTGAGCATCGAGCCGGTGTTGGCGCAGTGGATGGTCATCTGCTCGCCGCTGGCTGTCTCGATATCGGCGAGAAAGCGCTTGTAGCGGCGCAACAGCCGCCCTTCCTCCAGCGGCGGATCAAAGCGCATCGGGCTTCCAGCTCTTCAGGCCGCGCGCGATACGCTCAACCGCCTGCTGCAGGCGCTCGACGTTCTGCGTATAGGCGAAGCGCACATGGTGCCCAGCCTGGTAACGGCCGAAATCCAGGCCCGGAGTGAAGGCCACATGCTCGGTTTCGATGAAGTGCCGGCAGAAAGCGAAGGCGTCGCCGCCAAAGGCGCTGATGTCGGCATATAGATAGAAGGCGCCTTCAGGCGTCGCTGCGATACCAAAGCCCAGCTCACGCAATGCCGGCAGCAGGTAGTCACGGCGACGCTGGAATTCATGACGCCGCTCTTCGAAGATCGCCAGCGTGGCCGGTTCGAAGCAGGCCAGCGCGGCATGCTGGGCCATGCTCGGCGCACTGATATAGAGATTCTGCGCCAGCTTCTCCAACTCAGGCACCGCCGCTTCAGGCGCCACCAGCCAGCCCAGGCGCCAGCCGGTCATACCGAAATATTTGGAGAAACTATTGAGGACGAAGGCATCGTCGTCCACTTCCAGCACGCTTGGGGCATCGCAACCGTAGGTCAGGCCGTGGTAGATCTCGTCCACCACCAGATGGCCGCCACGTTGTTTGAGGCAGGTCGACAGGGCCGCCAGCTCATCCTTGTGCAGCAAGGTGCCGGTCGGGTTGGCCGGCGACGCGACCAGGGCGCCGACGCTGCCTGAGTCCCAGTGCCGTTCCACCAATTGCGGGGTGAGCTGGTAACGCACGTCCGGGCCGACCGGCACCAGTTGCGCGGCGCCTTCGACCAGGCGCAGGAAATGGCGATTGCACGGGTAGCCCGGGTCGGCCAGCAACCAGTGCTTGCCCGGGTCGACCAACAGGCTGGCGGCCAGCAGCAGTGCACCGGAGCCGCCCGGTGTAACCAGAATGCGCTGCGGATCGATACTCAGCCGGTAGCGCTCGGCGTAGAAGCCGGCGATGGCTTCACGCAGCTGCGGCAGGCCGCGGGCCGCAGTGTAGCGCGTGTGCCCGGCGGCCAACGCGGCCTGACCGGCACGGATGATCGGCTCGGCGGTGGTGAAGTCCGGCTCGCCGATCTCCAGGTGAATCACATCGTGGCCGGCGGCCTGCAACTCGTTGGCACGTGCCAGCAAGGCCATCACGTGGAAGGGTTCGATGGCGCGACTGCGCGCGCTGTAGAGCTGAGCCATGGGTCTGTCTTCAGGGTTGCGAGGCGCGGATTCTAGCAGGGCAGCTCAAGGCCACGGCAAGGGCGCCAAAGCGCCGCGACGCTTGCAGAGCAGTCCCTTGCGGATTTCGCTCACACCCCGGACAAGGCAGAGACAACCGGGAGTAGCGCGCCCCGATTTGATCTGGTAAGTTCGCCGGCTTGCAGTCGCAGGGCCGGACAAACGCCTGGCAATGGAATAACCTGCGCGATGGATTTGAAAGAGTGAGAGGCGTCATCCATGCCCACAAAAGAAAAAGCCAAAAGCACCAGCCAGCTGATTCGTGGTTTCGAGCCTTATCCAGAGAAGAAGGGCGAGGAATACATGAGCGAGCCGATGCGCGCTCACTTCACCGGCATCCTCAATAAGTGGAAGCTGGAGCTGATGCAGGAAGTCGACCGTACCGTGCACCACATGCAGGACGAAGCGGCCAACTTCCCGGATCCGGCCGACCGCGCCAGCCAGGAAGAAGAATTCAGCCTGGAACTGCGTGCCCGTGACCGCGAGCGCAAGCTGATCAAGAAGATCGATGAAACCCTGCAGCTGATCGAAGACAACGATTACGGCTGGTGCGACTCCTGCGGTGTAGAGATCGGCATTCGCCGCCTCGAAGCCCGCCCGACCGCCACGCTGTGCATCGACTGCAAGACCCTGGCGGAAATCAAGGAAAAGCAGGTCGGTTCCTGATCTGACAACGGGGCGCTTAGGCGCCCCGCTCTGTTTCTGGCCCTAGCTCCATGAACACAGCCTATATCGGGCGCTTCGCCCCCACGCCCAGCGGCTATCTGCACTTCGGCTCGCTGGTCGCCGCTCTCGCCTCCTACCTCGATGCCCGCGCCGTTGGCGGTCGCTGGCTGCTGCGCATGGAGGACCTCGACCCGCCACGAGAAGTGCCTGGCGCCCAGGATGCGATCCTGCGCACACTGGAAACCTACGGTTTCGAGTGGGACGGCGAGTTGGTACGCCAGAGCGAGCGCCACGCCGAATACACAGCGGTGATCGCCCGGCTATTCAGCCAGGGCCTGGCCTACGCCTGCATCTGCTCGCGCAAGCAGCTCGAAGGCCACGCCGGCATTTACCCGGGGTTCTGCCGTAATGCCTGCCACCCTGACCACGACGCGGCCATCCGCCTGCGCGTGCCAGAGCTGGACTATCACTTCATCGACCGGGTGCAGGGCGAATTTCGCCAGCAGTTGGGCCGGGAAGTCGGCGACTTCGTGATTCGCCGGCGCGATGGTTTGTTCGCCTATCAGCTCGCCGTGGTGCTGGACGATGCCTGGCAAGGTGTTACCGACGTGGTGCGCGGCGCTGACCTGCTCGACTCCACCCCGCGCCAACTCTATCTGCAGGAACTGCTGGGGCTGTCGCAACCGCGTTACCTGCACGTGCCGCTGATCATTCAGCCGGACGGGCACAAGCTGGGCAAGAGCTACCGCTCGCCACCACTACCCGCCGATCAGGCCGGGCCTCTGCTGCTACGTGCCCTGCGCGCGCTGGGGCAACACCCCCCCGTCGAATTGCAGGGCGCGGCATCTGCCGAGCTGCTGGCCTGGGGCATCGCCAACTGGGACGCCACACGCATTCCGCACAGCCGCACCCTGGCCGAAACGCAATTAAGGTAGATACCGTCTTACTCGTCAGTTCGCAATGGCTAGCTGCGGGTCAAAAGGCTTGCCGGATTTGAGTACACCATAAGCGATGCAGAGCAGCTTGCGCATGGCCGCGCAGACGATTTGTTTGCCAGCCTTGCCTCGTGCCTTTAGCCTCTTGGCCATCGCTCGGATCGCGGCGTTGTGGGTCAGGGAGACCACTGCTGGCAGGTAAAGCCCTGCACGTAACACTGAAGAGCCCATCCGCGATATGCGCACATGCCCTTTGTGCTTCCCCGAGTCCTGCAGCTTAGGGTTCAA
Organism: Ectopseudomonas mendocina; assembly: GCF_007049795.1. GTDB lineage: Bacteria > Pseudomonadota > Gammaproteobacteria > Pseudomonadales > Pseudomonadaceae > Aquipseudomonas > Aquipseudomonas mendocina_D. The sequence goes on along the minus strand of NZ_SCFY01000012.1, from coordinate 178,249 downwards.
ACCTGCAAAAGCCGTAACATCGCGACTGTAACCGAAACGCTGCATATCGCCCAGTTCTGCCAGCAGCAACGTAGCGGTTCTGTCGGCAATGCCATCAATGCTTTTAAGCAAGTCGCGCTGGCCTCGTAGGTCATCGTTGTCATCGAAGTGCTGCTTGATCGCTTTCAGCGTCTCAGCGATCTGCTGGCGAATATGCTCAAGTACCGACCGAATCGACGCAGCGACTTTGGCATCGCTGGTCACGTCCAGACGGTTCTGTTCCATGCGCTCCAACTCCTGAAGATCTTTCAGGCGATGATTCAGGGCTTTGAGGCGCTTGATCTCCGGTCGCTCGGGCTTCCAGGCACGCAACTTATGCTGATGCAGATGGCCATAATCGGCAATCAGCTTGGCGTCCACCTTGTCGGTCTTCACGCGCTGCAACTGGCTACGGGCATAAAGCGCAATCTGCGCCGGATTCAATACGCAGATCTTATAGTCATGCTCGTACAACCATTCAGCCAGCGCTTCGTGATAGATGCCGGTCGCCTCCATCACGATCCAAGCCTGCGGTTCAGCATGCCTGGCCAACCATTGCAGCAGAACTTCAAACCCCTTCGGGGCGTTGCTCAGTTTAGCCTTGGTGCGATGCTTGCCGTTGGCCTGAAGGGTCGCGATGTCGAAGGCGTGCTTGGCGATGCCGATACCCACAACTGTGCTCATCATCTCCTCCTTTGGGTAGCTGATCGTCACTGCATCCGTCCAACCTTGTTTATGCGAGCTCGAAGCTCTGGATACCGTTCGGACTTACTGGATGAGTGCGGAGGAGCGCAGCGCAATCTACGTTACAGGCTCAAGGCTTAAGGGTGGATACGGCTTGCAACTCCTCCCCCGATGATCAGTCGGGAACCATAGCCTCACTTAAAGGCCTTGGTCGAGATACAAGGGTGCGCCGCGCGCACCAGTGCACACCGGACAAGCTCGCACGGCCTCGGTGCGCATGGCGCACCCAACATGGCTGACTTCAAGTTTGTGGCTTGACGCGCGCAGCTTCCTTTACCATCGCGGCATCTTTCGACGAGATGTCACATGTATATCTACCGACTGGTTCTGATCCTGGTAGTGGGGATCTACCTGTTCTCACCGGCCATCATGGACTGGTGGATCGACCCCAATGGCGCCTGGTATCGGCCTTATCTGCTGTGGCTGATCCTGATCGTCGTTACCTTCATCCTTCAGAGCCAACGCGATGCTGACGAGCTTTAGCCTGAGCGAACTGATCCTGATCAGCGCCGGCTATCTGCTGGTGCTGTTCGGCGTCGCCTGGGTCAGTGAACACGGTCTTATCCCCCGCTGGATCATCCGCCATCCACTGACCTACACCCTGTCACTAGGCGTCTACGCCAGCGCCTGGGCCTTCTACGGCACGGTCGGCCTGGCCTACCAGTACGGTTACGGCTTTCTCGCCAGCTACCTCGGGGTTTCCGGGGCCTTTCTGCTGGCCCCCGTGCTGCTTTACCCGATCCTGCGCATCACTCGCACCTACCAGCTTTCATCGCTGGCAGACCTGTTCGCCTTCCGCTTTCGCAGCACTTGGGCCGGCGCACTGACCACCCTGTTCATGCTGATCGGCGTACTGCCGCTACTGGCCCTGCAAATCCAGGCGGTGGCCGACTCCATCGGCATCCTCAGCCGTGAGCCGCTGCAGGAAAAGGTCGCGCTGAGTTACTGCGGACTGATCATCCTCTTCACCATCCTGTTCGGCGCGCGCCATATCGCCACACGCGAGAAGCACGAGGGCCTGGTGTTCGCCATCGCCTTCGAGTCGCTGGTCAAGCTGGTCGCCCTCGGCGTGATCGGCTGGTACGCGCTGTATCAGGTATTCGGCGGCCCGCGTGAGCTGGAGCTATGGCTGGTGCAGAACCAGGCGGCACTGGCCACGCTGCATACGCCGCTGCAGGAAGGCCCGTGGCGCACCCTGCTGCTGGTGTTCTTCGCCTCGGCCATCGTCATGCCGCACATGTATCACATGACCTTCACCGAGAACCTCAACCCACGCGCCATGGTCAGCGCAAGTTGGGGCCTGCCGCTGTTCCTGCTGCTGATGAGCCTGGCCGTGCCGCTGATCCTCTGGGCCGGCCTCAAGCTCGGGGCGACCACCAACCCCGAGTACTTCACCCTCGGCCTGGGTATCGCGGTCAACAGCGAAACCCTGGCGCTGCTTGCCTATGTCGGCGGGCTGTCGGCCTCCAGCGGCCTGATCATCGTATCCACCCTGGCCTTGTCAGGCATGGCACTGAACCACTTGGTACTCCCCCTGTACCAGCCGCCCGCCGAAGGCAACATCTACCGCTGGCTGAAGTGGACACGCCGCGCGCTGATCGTGGCCATCATCATGGCCGGCTACGGCTTCTACCTGCTGCTCGGCGCCCAACAGGACCTGGCCAACCTGGGCATCGTCGCCTTCGTCGCCACCTTGCAGTTCCTGCCCGGCGTGCTGTCGGTGCTGTATTGGCAAACCGCCAATCGCCGCGGCTTCCTCGCCGGTTTGCTGGCTGGCATCAGCGTATGGGCCATGACCATGCTGCTGCCGCTGCTGGGCAATCTGGAAGGCTTCTACCTGCCGCTGTTCAACGTCATCTATGTGCTCGACGATGCCAGCTGGCACCTCGCAGCCATCGCCTCACTGGCGGCCAACGTGCTGATGTTCACCCTGGTGTCGCTGTTCACCGAGGCCAGCCCTGAGGAGAAGAGCGCCGCCGAAGCCTGCGCGGTGGACAATGTGCGCCGCCCGCAACGGCGCGAGCTGGTCGCCGTGTCGCCACAGGACTTTGCCGCGCAACTGGCCAAGCCGCTCGGCGCCAAGACCGCTCAGCGCGAGGTGGAGCAAGCCCTGCGCGATCTACATCTGCCGTTCGACGAAAGCCGCCCCTACGCCCTGCGCCGTCTGCGCGATCGCATCGAGGCCAACCTGTCCGGCCTGATGGGGCCGAGCGTGGCGCAGGATATCGTCGAGACCTTCCTGCCCTACAAGTCCGGCAGCGAGGGTTACGTCACCGAAGACATTCACTTCATCGAGAGCCGCCTGGAGGACTACCAGTCGCGCCTTACCGGCCTGGCCGCCGAGCTCGATGCGCTGCGCCGCTACCACCGCCAGACCTTGCAGGAATTGCCGATGGGCGTCTGCTCGCTGGCCAAGGACCAGGAAATCCTGATGTGGAACCGAGCCATGGAAGAGCTCACCGACATCCCCGCACAGCGCATCGTCGGCTCGCGCCTGAGCACCCTGGCCGAGCCCTGGCAAAGCCTGCTGCAAGACTTCATCGAATGTCCCGACCAGCACCTGCATAAACAGCACCTGGCGCTCGATGGCCAGATTCGCTGGCTGAACCTGCACAAGGCGGCCATCAATGAACCGCTGGCGCCCGGTAACAGTGGCCTGGTGCTGCTGGTCGAAGACCAGACCGAAACTCAGGTGCTCGAAGACAAGCTGGTGCATTCCGAACGCCTGGCCAGCATCGGCCGTCTTGCTGCGGGGGTCGCCCACGAGATCGGCAACCCGATCACCGGTATCGCCTGCCTGGCGCAGAACCTGCGCGAAGAACGTGAGAACGATGGCGAACTGACCGAAATCAGCGGGCAGATCCTCGAGCAGACCAAGCGAGTGTCGCGCATCGTCCAATCACTGATGAGCTTCGCCCACTCCGGCAGCCACCAGCGCAGCGACGAGCCGGTGTGTCTGGCCGATGTGGCGCAGGACGCCATCGGCCTGCTGTCGCTGAACAAGCGCAACTTCGATATCCAGTTCTACAACCTGTGCGATCCGCAGCACTGGGCCTGCGGCGACCCGCAGCGCCTGGCCCAGGTGCTGATCAACCTGCTGTCCAACGCCCGCGATGCCTCGCCACCCGGCGGCGCCATCCGCGTGCGCAGCGAAGCCAGCGAGCACACCGTGGACCTGATCGTCGAGGACGAGGGTAGCGGCATTCCCAAGGCGATCATCGACCGCCTGTTCGAGCCATTCTTCACCACCAAGGACCCCGGCGAAGGGACGGGCCTGGGCCTCGCACTGGTCTATTCGATCGTGGAAGAGCATTATGGACAGATAACAATCGACAGCCCGGCTGACCCCGAGCGCCAATTGGGCACTCGAATTCGGGTCACCCTACCGAGGCATGTCGAGGCGACGTCCGTAGCGATGTAAACAGCGAGAGAGGCTGCCCATGGCACCTCCGTGACCGTCGAGAGACCGAATTGATGCCACATATTCTTATCGTCGAAGACGAAACCATTATCCGCTCTGCCTTGCGCCGCCTGCTCGAACGCAATCAGTACCAGGTCAGCGAAGCTGGCTCGGTACAGGAAGCCCAGGAGCGCTACAGCATTCCCACCTTCGACCTGATCGTCAGTGACCTGCGCCTGCCTGGCGCACCGGGCACCGAACTGATCAAGCTGGCCGAAGGCACGCCGGTGCTGATCATGACCAGCTACGCCAGCCTGCGCTCGGCGGTGGACTCGATGAAGATGGGCGCAGTCGATTACATCGCCAAGCCCTTCGATCACGACGAGATGCTGCAGGCAGTCGCTCGCATCCTGCGCGACCGCCAGGAAGCCAAGAGCGCACCCGCGCCCGCCACCGGTAGCAGCGCACGCAGTGGCAATGCCGAGAAGGTGGTGGATAACGCCAATGGCGAGATCGGCATCATCGGCTCCTGCGCCGCCATGCAGGAGCTCTACAGCAAGATTCGCAAGGTAGCCCCCACCGACTCCAATGTGCTGGTGCAGGGTGAGTCCGGCACCGGCAAGGAGCTGGTCGCACGCGCCCTGCACAACCTGTCCAAGCGCGCCAAGGCACCGCTGATTTCGGTGAACTGCGCGGCCATTCCGGAAACCCTGATCGAGTCCGAGCTGTTCGGCCACGAAAAAGGCGCCTTCACCGGCGCCAGCGCCGGGCGCGCTGGTCTGGTGGAAGCGGCCGACGGTGGCACGCTGTTCCTCGACGAGATTGGCGAACTGCCGCTGGAAGCCCAGGCGCGCCTGCTGCGCGTGCTGCAGGAAGGCGAGATTCGCCGGGTCGGCTCGGTGCAATCGCAGAAAGTGGACGTGCGCCTGATCGCTGCCACTCACCGCGACCTGAAGACACTGGCCAAGACCGGCCAATTCCGTGAAGACCTCTATTACCGCCTGCACGTCATCGCCCTCAAGCTGCCGGCGCTGCGCGAGCGCGGTAGCGACGTGATCGAGATCGCCCAGGCATTCCTGGTGCGCCAGTACACCCGCATGGGCCGCGAGCCGTTGCGTTTCGCTCATGATGCCGAGCAAGCGATCCGCCACTACCCATGGCCGGGTAACGTGCGCGAACTGGAAAACGCCATCGAGCGCGCAGTGATTCTCTGCGAGGGTGCGGAAATTTGCGCCGACCTGCTGGGCATCGATATCGAGCTGGACGACCTGGATGACGAGGACTTCAGCCTCTCGGCGGCGGCCGGGCAAAGCAGCAGCCACGAACCGACCGAGGATCTGTCACTGGAAGATTACTTCCAGCACTTCGTCCTCGAACACCAGGACCACATGACCGAGACCGAGCTGGCGCGTAAACTGGGTATCAGCCGCAAGTGCCTGTGGGAGCGCCGTCAGCGCCTGGGCATTCCACGGCGTAAAACCGGTGTAACCAGCAGCCCTTGACTTAACGCCTCGGTGACAACCTGTCTGCGCCGGGGTTCCACAGGTTGTTACCTTTTCAATATCTCGTAACAAAGGCCGGGTCTATCGGTAACGAAAATCCGGCTTCCCCTCCCCCGCCCAACACCCCAACCTGCCGCAAACCCTTGATTTACAAGGAATCGTAAAAACTGGCACGGCATCTGCTTTATCTCTGGCACAACAACAATAACAAGCAATGCCCTACACAATAAGAACAAGACGTAACGACTCCAGCACAACAAGAACAACAAGGTACGGAGGCGCAGCTAACTGATTCTTTTGGAGAGGAGTTGCCGCAAGGGGTTCGCCCCAGCGACCAGGCTGAGAACAACAAAACTGCCTCAAGGCAGCGCCGGAACTGGTTGATTAAGGCAGCATCAGCGTCCAAAGAAATCCGTTTGCTATTGGCTCCCCTCTCTGGGGAGCACCCGGTAAGCCACGGCAAGCCGGGAAGGGCCAAACAACAAAAACAACAGGCCCTCAATAACAATAAAAACAGAGCACGCACCAATTTTGGGGGGGAGCTTCAGCTCCCCCAGTAGCTTCCGGTCCTCAGATCCCCGCCTGCCGCCCTTCTACACACCTTCTCCCTACACGATGCTAGAATCCGCAGCAATCATGCGGTCATCGTTTCGCATGCAGTTGAAAAACCTTGCCAAAGCAAACTGCTTTTAACGCCGTGATGCCCACGCAATTCGATTTTCAAGCGCATGCGCAGCAGGCCGACCACTACTCCAAACAGTGCATCCCATGCTGAAAAAGCTGTTCAAATCTTTCCACTCACCTCTGCGCCGTGCCCCACGCCCACGCAGCACTCCCGAAGTGCTGAGCAGCAGCCAACACCCGCTCAAGCGCAACGAGATCAGCCGTCACGCCATCAGCGTGGTCGAGCGCCTGCAGAAGGCTGGCTACCAGGCCTATCTGGTCGGTGGTTGCGTTCGCGACCTGCTGCTGGATATCGACCCCAAGGATTTCGACGTCGCCACCAGTGCCACGCCTGAGCAGGTACGTGCCGAATTCCGTAACGCCCGGGTGATCGGCCGCCGCTTCAAGCTGGTTCACGTGCATTTCGGCCGCGAGATCATCGAAGTCGCTACCTTCCGCGCCAACCACCCACAAGGCGAGGAAGAGGAAAACAGCAACCAGGCGGCACGCAACGAAAGCGGCCGCATCCTGCGCGACAATGTCTACGGCACCCTCGAAGACGATGCACAGCGCCGCGACTTCACCATCAACGCGCTGTACTACGATCCAACCCAGGAGCACATCCTCGACTACGCCCGCGGCATGCACGATGTGCGCAACCATCAGGTACGCCTGATCGGCGACCCGGAGCAGCGTTACCTGGAAGACCCGGTGCGCATGCTGCGTGCGGTGCGTTTCGCCGCCAAGCTGGATTTCGATATCGAGAAGCACAGCGCCGCGCCGATTCGCCATCTGGCGCCGATGCTGCGCGACATTCCCTCGGCGCGCCTGTTCGACGAAGTGCTCAAGCTGTTCCTCGCCGGTTACGCCGAATACACCTTCGACCTGCTGCTCGAGCACGACCTGTTCGCCCAACTGTTCCCAGCCAGCGGCGCAGCGCTCAAGCAGAACCCGCAGTACACCGAGAAGCTGATTCGCCAGGCGCTGATCAACACCGACGACCGCATCCACGATGGCAAGTCGGTTACGCCGGCCTTCCTCTTCGCCGCACTGTTGTGGCCTGCCCTGCCGGCCCGCGTACTGCAGTTGCAGAGCAAAGGCATGCCGCCGATTCCGGCCATGCAGGAAGCAGCCCACGAACTGATCGCCGAGCAATGCCAGCGTATTGCCGTACCCAAGCGCTTCACCATCCCGATTCGAGAGATCTGGGACATGCAGGAGCGCCTGCCGCGACGCAGCGGTAAGCGCGCCGATCTGTTGCTGGAGAACCCTCGCTTCCGCGCAGGCTATGACTTCCTCCTGCTGCGTGAACTGGCCGGGGAAGACACCGGAGGCTTGGGCGAATGGTGGACGGACTATCAAGACGCCAACGACAGCGAGCGCAGGCAGATGATTCGCGACCTCGCTGGCAAAGGCGAAAGCACCGGCGCCGCGCCACGCAAACGTCGCCGCAGCAACAACAATCGGCGTAAGCGCAGCGACGAAAGCGGCGGCGAATGATGGAGCGGGTTTACATCGGCCTTGGCAGCAACCTGGCCGAGCCGCTGCAACAGCTACGCGCGGCCTTGCATGCTATCGCTCAGTTGCCGCGCAGCCGCTTGCAGGCGCACTCGTCGTTCTACATCAGCGACCCCCTGGGCCCGGCGGATCAACCGCGTTACGTCAACGCCGTGGCAGCGTTGGATACCGCACTGGAGCCCTGGCAGTTGCTCGACGCGCTGCAACGCATCGAGCAGGATCAAGGTCGCGTGCGCAAGGCCGAACGCTGGGGACCGCGCACACTGGACCTGGATATCCTGCTGTTCGGTGAGCGCCTGATCGACGACGAGCGCCTGACCGTGCCGCACTACCACATGCATGCGCGGCCCTTCGTGCTCTACCCGCTGGCCGAGCTGGCCGCAGAGCTGCAGTTGCCGGACGGCCGCAGCCTAAACGCATTGCTCGAAGCCTGCCCCTTCACCGGCCTGGAGCGCCTGCCGGAGTGACACCCGAGCAAGCGCCAGCCACCTTCACCTTGTTCTGCGCCTGCTACCCGCCGCAAGCCCGCGCCAGCTCTAGCTCGGCCGTTCGCCACGGGCATTGGCGGTAACGCCAGTAACAGAGCGGTAACACCTGCAATTGACTTCACGCCCCCCCATCAGGACTATAGGCGTCCCGTCGCCCAGCGCCGGGCGCACCTTTGATGCCAATCCAGGCCGGATTGCAGCCAGATAGAAGCGGTCTACCGAGCCTGAGCGAGGACCTTTGAAATGCCTGACGTTACCCTGACCACCCTGCAGAGCCTCAAGCAGAACGGTGAAAAGATCGCCATGCTGACCTGCTATGACGCCACCTACGCCCATGCGGCCTGCCAGGCGGGTGTCGACGTGTTGCTGGTCGGCGACTCCCTGGGCATGGTCCTGCAGGGCCACGACAGCACCCTGCCGGTCAGCGTCGAGGAAATGGCCTACCACACCGCCTGCGTCAAACGCGGCAACCAGGGCGCACTGATCGTCACCGATCTGCCATTCATGGCCTATGCCACCACCGAGCAGGCTCTGCACAACAGCGCCAAGCTGATGCAGGCCGGCGCGCACATGGTCAAACTGGAAGGTGCTGGCTGGCTGGCCGAGCCAATCCGTCTGCTGGCCGAGCGCGGCGTACCGGTGTGCGCGCATCTGGGCCTGACCCCACAAGCAGTGAACATTCTCGGCGGCTACAAGGTTCAGGGCCGCCAGGAAGCGCAGGCACGGCAGATGCGTGCCGACGCCATGGCACTGGAACAGGCCGGTGCGGCCATGCTGCTGCTCGAATGCGTACCGAGCGAACTGGCTGCGGAAATCACCCAGGCGGTGAAGGTTCCGGTGATCGGCATTGGCGCAGGCAGCGCCACCGATGGCCAGGTGCTGGTCAAGCACGACATGCTCGGGCTGTCGCTGTCAGGTCGTGCGCCGAAGTTCGTGCGTAACTTCATGGAGGGCCAGAGCAGCATTCAGGGCGCCTTCAGCGCTTACGTACAGGCCGTCAAAGACGGCAGCTTCCCGGCTGCCGAACATGGGTTTTCCGCATGACCACGGTGAAGACCCTGCGCGAGCTGCGCGCAGCCATCGCTCAGGCACGGGCCGAGGGCAAGCAAATCGGTTTCGTGCCGACCATGGGCAATCTGCACGCGGGCCACGTTTCACTGGTACAGATCGCCGCCCAACGCGCCGACTTTGTGGTTGCCAGCATCTTCGTCAACCCACTGCAGTTCGGCGCAGGTGAAGATCTGGACACCTATCCGCGCACCCTCGCCGCCGACCAGGAGAAACTGCTGGCGGCCGGCTGCCACCTGCTGTTTCACCCCGATGTCGCGGAAATCTACCCGCACGGCATGGGTGATCAGGCTCGCGTCATCGTTCCCGGTGTTTCCGAAGGCCTCTGCGGCGCCAGTCGTCCGGGGCATTTCGAGGGCGTCGCGACGGTGGTGACCAAGCTGTTCAACATGGTCCAGCCTGATCTGGCCGTGTTCGGCGAGAAGGACTATCAGCAACTGGCAGTGATCCGCGCACTGGTGCAGGACCTGAACATGCCGATCCAGATTATCGGAGCGCCAACTCAACGCGCCGAGGATGGCCTTGCGCTGTCCTCGCGCAACGGTTACCTCAGCAAGGAGCAACGCGCCGCCGCCCCAGCGCTGTATCGAGGCCTGCAAGCGATCGCCGAAGAACTGCAGCGTGGCGCTCGCGATTACGCACGCCTTATCGACAGTACCCAGGCGCAGCAACGTGCTGCCGGCTTCATCCCCGATTACCTGGAGATCCGTAACGCGGTGAACCTGCGCCCGGCCCAGCTCGACGATCATCACCTGGTGGTGCTGACTGCTGCACAGCTGGGTAGCACCCGTCTGATCGACAATCTGGTGGTTGAACTGCCACGCCAGTAGCTGCCTGCAAAGGCAGCCGGTTACACTCTCAAAGGCCCGGATCGATCCGGGCCTTTTGCTTTTGTGGACCAGGAGCTCCGATGGCCTATTACCAGCAGCCTCAAGACGTCACCACCCTGCCCGCCTGGCAGGCCCTGCAGCAGCATCGCGCCGAGATGGCCGGTTTCAGCATGCGCGAAGCCTTCGCTGCAGACGCACGGCGCTACCAGCGCTTTTCCCTCGACAGCTGCGGGCTGCTGCTGGATTACTCGAAGAACCTGATCGATGAGCACGGCCTCGATCTGCTGATTCAACTGGCCGAGCAGGCCGGTCTGCAGGAGTCCATCGCCAGCCTGTACCACGGCGAACAGGTCAACGCTTCGGAAGGCCGTGCCGCGCTGCATACCGCCCTGCGCAGCCCGATTGGCCGCCGCCTGCTGGTCGACGGCCATGACATCATTCCCGAGGTCCATCGCGTCCTGAACCAGGTCACCGAGCTGGTCAGTCGCATTCACAGCGGCCTGTGGCGCGGCTACAGCGAGAAGCCGATCAAGGAAGTGGTCAACATCGGCATCGGTGGCTCGTTTCTCGGCCCACAACTGGTTTCCGAGGCGCTGCGCCCATTCACCCAGCGTGGCGTGCGCTGCCACTACCTGGCCAATATCGACGGCAGCGAATTCCGCGAACTGACCGCCCGCCTCAACCCGGAAACTACCCTGTTCATCGTTTCCAGCAAGTCCTTCGGCACCCTGGAAACCCTGAAGAACACCCTGGCCGCGCGCGACTGGTACCTGGCCATGGGCGGCCCGGAAGAAGAGCTGCACCGTCACTTCATCGCCGTGACCAGCAACCGCAAGGCTGCCATCGAGTTCGGTATCGGCGAAGAGAACATCTTTCCCATGTGGGACTGGGTCGGCGGCCGCTACTCGCTGTGGTCGGCCATAGGCCTGCCCATCGCCCTGGCAATCGGCGTGTCCAACTTCAAGGAACTGCTGGCCGGCGCCTATGCCATGGACCAGCACTTCACCCAGGCACCACTGGCCGAAAACATGCCGGTGCTGATGGCCCTGCTGGGCATCTGGTACACCAATTTCTGGGACGCGCAGAGCCACGCCATCCTGCCCTACGACCATTACCTGCGTAACTTCACCAAACACCTGCAGCAGCTGGACATGGAGTCCAACGGCAAGAGCGTGCGCCAGGATGGTAGCGCGCTGAACATCGCCACAGGGCCGATCATCTGGGGCGGTGTCGGCTGCAACGGCCAGCATGCTTACCACCAGTTGCTGCACCAGGGCCGCCTGCTGGTACCGGCGGACTTCATCGTTCCGGTCAACAGCTACAACCCATTGTCCGACCATCACCAGTGGTTGTTCGCCAACTGCCTGTCGCAGGCCCAGGCGCTGATGCAGGGCAAGACGCGTGAAGAGGCCGAGGCCGAACTGCGCGCCAAGGGCATGGCCGAGGCCGACGTGCAGCGCCTGGCGCCGCACAAGGTGATACCCGGCAATCGCCCGAGCAATATTCTGGTGATGAATCGCATCGCACCGTTCGAGCTGGGCGCGCTGGTTGCCCTGTACGAGCACAAGGTCTTCGTGCAGAGCGCCATCTGGGGCATCAATGCCTTTGACCAGTGGGGCGTGGAGCTGGGCAAGGAGATGGGCAAGGAGGTGTATCAGCGCCTGACCGGCCAGCTCGATGGCAGCGCATCGGATGCATCGACCCAGGGCCTGATCGCTCATTTCCGCGAACATCATCGCGGCTGATGCACGCGTCTGACGCTGCCCGGGGCCAAGCGCCGGGCAGTGTTCACGGCACTCAGCCGCTCTTGCTGCGAATATCGCCCCTTGAACCAAGCGCCTGCTTGGGTGCACCCTTGTGATTGTTGCGGACAAACAATTACAAGGAGCCCGCCATGTTCGAGATCACCCGCCACCCCGTGACCGACGCGGTACGTCAGCGCGCACACCTGGATAACGATGCTTATCTGCGCCTGTATCAACAGTCCGTCGAGCAACCCGAGACCTTCTGGGGCGAGCAGGCCAAGACCTTTCTGGACTGGTTCAAACCCTGGGATCAGGTGCACACCAGCGACCTGAAACAAGGCCACGCCGAATGGTTCAAGGGCGGCCAACTCAACGTTGCCTACAACTGCATTGATCGCCATCTGGAAAAGCGCGGCGAACAGATCGCCATCATCTGGGAAGGCGACAACCCCGCCGAATCGGCACACATCACCTACAACAAGCTGCACCACAACGTCAGCCGACTGGCCAACGTGCTCAAGGGCCGTGGCGTGAAGAAAGGCGACCGGGTGTGCATCTACATGCCAATGATTCCCGAAGCGGCTTACGCCATGCTCGCCTGTGCACGCATCGGCGCCGTACATTCGGTGGTGTTCGGCGGTTTCTCTCCCGATGCCCTGCGCGACCGCATCCTCGATGCCGACTGCCGTGCGGTGATCACCGCCGACGAAGGCGTGCGTGGTGGCAAGTACATCCCCTTGAAGGCCAACGTCGACAAGGCCCTGCAAAGCTGCCCGGACGTCTCCACCGTGGTGGTAGTCGAACGCACTCAGGGCGATATCGCCTGGGTGGAAGGTCGTGACCTCTGGTACCACCAGGCGCTGAAGAAAGTCGACGCCGACTGCCCGGCCGAGCCGATGGACGCGGAGGATCCGCTGTTCATTCTCTACACCTCGGGCTCGACCGGGAAACCCAAGGGCGTACTGCACACCACCGGCGGCTACCTGCTCGGCGCAGCGATGACCCACAAGTACGTGTTCGACTACCACGAGGGCGACATCTACTGGTGCACCGCCGATGTCGGCTGGGTTACCGGGCACAGCTACATCGTCTACGGCCCACTGGCCAACGCTGCCACCACCCTGATGTTCGAAGGCGTGCCCAACTACCCGGACGCTTCGCGCTTCTGGCAGGTGATCGACAAGCACCAGGTCAACACCTTCTACACCGCGCCCACGGCACTGCGTGCACTGATGCGCGAGGGGCAAGGCCCGGTCAAGAGCACGTCGCGCAGCAGTCTGCGCCTGCTCGGCACGGTGGGCGAACCGATCAACCCGGAAGCCTGGGAGTGGTACTTTCATGTGGTGGGCGATGGCCGCTGCCCCATCGTCGATACCTGGTGGCAGACCGAAACAGGCTCCATCCTGATCACTCCGCTGCCTGGTGCTACCGACCTCAAGCCCGGCTCGGCCACCCGTCCGTTCTTCGGCGTACAACCGGTGCTGCTCGACGAACAGGGCAAGGAGATCGACGGCCCCGGCAGCGGCGTACTGGCCATCAAGGCGAGTTGGCCGAGCCAGATCCGCAGCGTCTACGGCGATCATCAACGCATGATCGATACCTACTTCAAGCCTTACCCCGGCTACTACTTCACCGGTGACGGCGCACGCCGCGACGAGGACGGCTACTACTGGATCACCGGCCGCGTGGATGACGTGATCAACGTATCCGGCCACCGCATCGGTACCGCCGAGGTGGAGAGCGCACTGGTGCTGCACGATGCCGTGGCCGAAGCGGCAGTGGTCGGCTACCCGCACGACGTAAAGGGTCAGGGCATCTATGCCTACGTCACCCTGATGAACGGCCAGGAGCCTTCCGACGAGCTGAAGAAGGACCTGCTGACCCTGGTCGGCAAGGAAATCGGCAGCTTCGCCAAACCGGAACTGGTCCAGTGGGCGCCGGGCCTGCCCAAGACCCGCTCAGGCAAGATCATGCGCCGCATCCTGCGCAAGATCGCCTGCAACGAGCTGGAGAACATGGGCGACACCTCGACCCTGGCTGACCCCAGCGTGGTCGACAGCCTGATCGATCAGCGTCTCAACCGCTGACACTCCGCCCGGCCCGAAAGGGCCGGGCTCATCTTGTCTTGCGCCAGCCAAGCGCCGAAACTGCGCGCCATGGAAACCCTACGCAGACAAATCGAAAAACAGGTGCACAGCCTCACCGGCGCCTCGCTGGGCGTGCTCGACCTCGATCAGCCGCACGGTGATGCCGGCCTGTTCGGCCCCGAGTCGATGGTCTGGAAAGTCCACGCTGACTTCACCGCGATGATGGTCGGCGGCATCTCCGCCCTGCTCCTGCAGATGCTCCACCCGCTGGCCTTGGCCGGGGTGTGGGATCACTCTACCTTTCGCCAGGACATGCTCGGCCGCCTGCGCCGCACCAGCCTGTTCATCGCCGGCACCACCTATGGCGGCCTGCACGATGCCGAACAGTTGCTCGACAAGGTGCGCCGCATCCACCTGCAGGTAACCGGCAACGCGCCGGACGGTCGCCCCTATGCCGCCAGCGATCCCGAGCTGCTGACCTGGGTGCATGTCTCCGAGGTCAGCCAGTTTCTCACCGGCTACCTGCGCTACGTCGACCCGCAACTGCCGGTGGCCGAACAGGATCGTTACTACCGCGAAGTGGCATTGATCGCCGAACGCCTCGGCGCGCAGGACGTGCCTAAATCGCGCCAGACCATCAGCGACTACCTCCATCGCATGCGCCCGCAATTGCTGTGTGACGCGCGAACCCGCGAAGTGGTGCGACTGCTGTATGCCGCACCGATGCCCAATATTCTCGCCAAACCCTTCGGCAATCTGATGATGCAGGCCGGTGTAGACCTGCTGCCGGACTGGGCCAGCGACCTGCTCGGCGAACACCAGGCGCCCTGGCGCCGTCCGCTGATTCGCAGCAGCGTGCAACGCACCGCCACGCTGCTGCGCTGGGCGATTCGTAACAGCGCAGTACAGCGCGCCCACCGTCGTTTAGCGCCGCGCCTGTAGGCCACCGTCCCACGTCCATCCCCCGCGGCTTTTCTTGATAAACTTGCGCCTCCCTTTCTCCGAGACGCCGCGCATGCCTTCTCTTGACCAGGCGCTGCGCGCCGCCCTCGCTGCTCGCGAAAACCTCCTCGCAGACCTGCACGCCCAGGGCACCGACTGCTACCGACTGTTCCACGGGAGCCAGGAAGGCGCGCCTGGCCTGACCGTCGACCGCTACGGCCCGCAGTTGCTGGTACAGAGTTTTCATCAACCACTTGAGGCCGGCGAGCTACACAGCATCGTCGGCAACGTCGAAGCGCATCTGGGACAGCCGCTGCTCCTGGTCTACAACGACCGCTCCAAGGGCAATTCGCGGATCGATCGCGACCCAACCCTGTTCCAGGCCGATGAGGCAGCGCTGGAGGATATGGTCGGCCGCGAGTGGGGGCTGCGTTACCGCGTACGCGGCCGGCATGCCGGACAGGACCCGCTGCTGTTTCTCGACCTGCGCAACGCCCGCGGCTGGGTCAAGGCCAACAGCGCCGACAAGTCCGTGCTCAACCTGTTCGCCTACACCTGCGGCGTCGGTCTGTGCGCCGCGGCGGGTGGCGCACGCGAGGTGACCAACCTCGACTTCGCCCAGGGTAACCTCGCCGTGGGCCGCGAAAACGGTGCGCTCAACCCCGAGTTGCCCGCCATGCAGTTCATCCAGTCCGATTACTTCCCGGCGATTCGTCAGTTGGCCGATCTACCGATCAGCAGCCGACGCGGGCAGAAACTGCCGAGTTACCCGCGCCTGCAACCGCGTCAGTTCGATCTTGTGTTCCTCGACCCGCCTGCCTGGGCCAAGAGCACCTTCGGTACGGTCGATCTGCTGCGTGATTACCAGAGCCTGCTCAAGCCAGCTCTGCTGGCCACTGCCGAAGGCGGCACCCTGGTGTGCTGCAACAACCTGGCAAAAGTGGAGATGAGCGACTGGCGCGCCCAGGTGCTGCGCTGCGCCGAGAAACTCGGCCGCCCAGTCCAGGATTGCCAGGTCATCGTCCCAGCATCCGACTTCCCTTCGCATGATGCCAAACCGCCGCTGAAAACCCTGATCCTGCACCTCTGAACCGGGACTTACGCGCAATCTGACTGCAGCGATAACGACCGGAACCGAACCGCCGTGCCATACTCCAAGTCGTCTCCTCGTCTGGATAGATGACGCCAAGCCATGCCCAAAGGACTGAAGCGCGCGCTAAGCGCACTGTTGATCACCGTTTTCCTCTACAGCCTGATCGGCTTTCTGATTCTGCCGGGCATCGCCCTGCGTGTCGCCAATCAGCAGTTGGCGCAGTACAGCACGGTGCCCGCCTCGCTGCAGCGCGTGCAGCTCAACCCCTTCACGCTCGAGCTGAGCCTCTGGGGCCTGCGTATCGGCGAGAGTGGCCAGGAGCAAGTGAGCTTCCAGCGCCTCTACGCCAACTTGCAAAGTGACAGCCTGTGGAGCGGTGCCTTGCACCTGAGTGACGTCGAGCTCGACGGTGCGCACACCGAAATACTCTTCGCCAAAGACGGTACGCTCAATCTCACCCAGTTGTTCCATCTGCCGGAAAGTCAGGCGGAACCCAAGACAGAGAGCAGCGAGCCCTTCCCGCTGCGCATCGACAGCATCCGTCTGCGTGAGAAGTCACTGCGCTTCCAGGACCTGCGCCCGAGCGAGGCCGTGGAGTTCGCCTATGACGCGCTCGATCTGGAATTGCACAATCTCAGCACCCTGGCCGGCGATAACGCCGAAATGACCATGACCGCCAGCGGCCCGCACGGCTCGCAGATCGACTGGCGCGGCCAGGTCAGCCTGACGCCCATCACCTCCAGCGGCAGTCTGAGCGTCAGCGATGGCCGCCTGAGCACCTTCTGGCCTTACGTGCGGGATGCCTTGCCGTTGGTGCTGAAAGAAGGCCAGGTCGACCTCAGCAGCGACTATCGCCTCGACCTCTCCAGCGGGACCGAACTGCAACTGAGCAAGGTCAAGGTGCAGTTGGCCCCCTTCGCCATCGACGATCCGCAAGGCAAACCGCTGGTACGCCTGCAACGCCTGGATATCGACAACACCAGCCTCGACCTGGCCAAGCAGCAGGTGGTGATCGGCCAGGTGCGTAGCCAGGGCCTCGAAGCCTGGGCGGCGCGCGAAGCCGACGGCCAGCTGGATTGGCAGAAGCTGTTCGCCAAACCCGAAAGCGCCAAGAGCGAGACTGCCGAGACGACGTCGCAAGCCGGCGATAGCAAGTCCTGGCAAGTGCTGCTGCAAGATGTGCAGCTACGCGACTACAAGGCTCACTTGGCCGACCGCGTGCCGCAGCAGGAAGTGGCGGTGGAGGTCGGCCCACTGAACCTGGATCTGAAGAATTTCGACAGCCTGGGCGACAAACCTTTCGACCTCAGGCTCGATAGCGGTCTCGGCAAACAGGGCAAGCTGCAGGCAGCCGGCAACGTACAACTGAGCCCTACCAGCGCTCAACTCAAGGTCGCCACGCAGGACATCGACCTGCGCGTGGCACAAGCCTACCTGAGCCCATTCATTCACCTGGAACTGCGCAGTGGCCTGCTCGGCAGCGACCTCGACGTGCAACTCAAGAGCACCGAACCGCTGGCACTCAGCGTCACCGGCAACGCCAAGGTCGATCAGCTGCATACCCTGGATACTCTGCGCGAACGCGATTTCGTGCGCTGGAAGCAATTACGGGTGGGTGGTCTCGACTATCGTCACGGCGAAAGCCTTGCCATCGAGCGCGTCGAGTTGGATCAGCCCTATGCACGTTTCGTGATAAACGAGGACCTGACCACCAACGTCAGCGAGCTGATCGTGCCGCAACCGGCGACGCCGAACGAGAGCAAGGCCGATGCGGGCAAACCACTGGCGATCCGCATCGGCGGCGTAGCCATCAATGATGGTTCGGCCAACTTCGCCGACTTCAGCCTGACCCCCAGCTTCGCCACTGCCGTTCAGCAAATGAACGGGCGCATCGGTGTACTCGACAACCAGAAGCCGCAAGCCGCCAGCGTCGATATCTAGGGCAAGGTCGACCGCTACGCGCCAATGAGCATCAAAGGCAAGCTGACGCCGTTCGATCCGCTCAACAGCCTGGATATCGCCACCAGCTTCAAGAACGTCGAACTGACCACCATCACCCCCTATTCCGGCAAGTTCGCCGGCTATCGCATCCGCAAGGGTCGCCTCAACCTCGACCTGCACTACCGCATCGAGAAAGGCCAGCTCAATGCCGAGAACAAGGTGCTGGTGGAGAACCTGCAACTGGGCGAGCGTGTCGACAGCCCGGATGCTGTCGACCTGCCGATTCGCCTGGCAGTGGCCCTGCTCAAGGACACCCAGGGGCGCATCGCCATCGAGTTGCCGGTACAGGGAGACCTGAACAATCCGCAGTTCAGCGTCATGCCCATCGTCTGGCAAACCTTGCGCAATCTGGTGTTGCGCGCGGCCCAGGCGCCATTCAAGTTCATCGCCGGCCTGGTCGGCGGCAGCAACGTCGACCTCAGTACCGTGCCGTTCGCTGCGGGCTCTGCAGAGCTGGAGGGAGACGCACGCCAGGCCCTGGACACCCTGGCCAAAGCGCTCGAGGAACGCCCGAACCTGCGCCTGGAGGTCGAAGGTCAGGCCGCACAGCGTGCCGACGGCCCGCTGCTGGCCGAACAGCGTCTGCAACGCGAGTTTCGCGAAGGCTGGTACAAGGTGCTACAACGCCGTGGTGACAAAGTACCGGCCAGCCCCGATGAACTGACGGTCGCGGAAGATGAACAAGCCGCCCTGCTCGAAGGTATTTATCGCACCCGGCTCAAGCAGCAGCCGCCAGCCGAGTGGGCCGAACTGGACAAAGAACAACGCCAGCAGAACATGCGCAAGGCAGTATTGGACTCCTGGGCTCAAAGCAAGTTGTTGCTGCGTCAGCTGGCTCAGCAACGCGCTGCAACGATCAAGGATTATCTGGTTGAACAAGGTGGGTTGTACGATGAACGTGTCTACCTGATCGATGCCAACCTGGGTGAGCCCGAAGCCGACGGCCGCGTGCTCACCACCCTGCACCTGGACAGCCAATGATCATGCGCAGCTTATCCATCATCACGTTCACCGCCCTGGTTACCGGCCTGAACAGTACCAACGCGCAGGCCGACACGCTGCGTTGCGGCAGTGCCCTGGTCAGCCTGGGCGACCGCCCGTTCGAGGTCGAGCGTAAATGTGGCGCGCCAGTGCACCGTGACCCAGTCGGCTACACCCTGGGCTCCTATGACCGTCGTGAGTACATGATCGAGGAATGGGTATACGGCCCGAGCAACGGCATGCTCAGCATCCTGCGTTTCGAGGGTAACCGTCTGACCGTCATTGAACGCCGGCGCGAACGCTGAGCAGGAGGTTCTCATGCGCAAATTCAGCTGTCTGCTCACCCTGCTCTGCCTGCCCCTGATGGCCGAGGCGTCCTCCACCTATCGCTGCGGTAGCGCCCTGGTCAGCAAGACAGCGCCCACTGCAGAGGTGCTGAACAAATGTGGCGAGCCTTCCAGCCGCGACTTTGTCGGCTACAAGGAAGTGGTCGACAGCTATGGTTTTCGTAATGAGGTGAGTGTCGAGGAGTGGATCTACGGCCCGAAAAGCGGCATGTACCACTTTCTCCGCTTCGAGGGCGGCCGCCTGACCGAGGTCCGCAGCAAGCGCGGTAGCTGATCGAACCCTGCATGCCGGGTGCACCTGCCTGACGCATTTCTAGTGCTCAGCACAAAAATCGAGGCCCCGCCGGTTACACCGACGGGGCCTTCGCGCATCCATGCTTTCGCTATCCGTGCAGATCAGGCGTCCTGCCTGCAGCCATCCGTGCTGCTGAGACATCCGTTTCCATAGCTGTCCGGGCTTAATCGGCATCCTTACCAGATAATCCCTACTTAGAGCTTGTCGCTGAAATCGCGCAGCTCTTGCTGGGCCTTTTCCTTGGTCCAGCCGTAACGTTCTTGCAGCCTGCCAGCCAGGTATTCGCTGTGGCCCTCGGCGACGTCCAGGTCGTCATCGGTCAGGTTGCCCCAACGCTCCTTCATACGACCGCTGAGCTGCTTCCATTTGCCTTTGATGATGTCGCTATTCATGGTCATTCTCCCAGTGACAGAAGGTGGGGGCCGGGCGCTAGCCCGGCCGGCCCGGCTATCAGTCAGCGGTTTTCAGGGCATCAGCGGACACGTCACGCACACCCTCGATTTCCTTGGTCTTGGCGATAGCCAGATCACGCTCGGCGTCGGTAGCGACCACGCCGGACAGGGAAACTACGCCCTGGTTGGTCTCGACCTTGATGTCCAGCGCGCTGAGGTTCGAGTCAGCAACGAAGGTGGATTTCACTTTGCTGGTGATCCAAGTGTCGGATACCGCCTGCTCGGCTTTATCCACAGTGTCACTGGCTGCAAGCATGGTCGGCTCAGCGGCGAAGGCTGCGGAGGCCAGAGACATGCTCAGCACGGCAGCGGTCAGGGTAGTAGCGGCAAAACGGTTGATTGGCTGTTTCATGATTCGACTCCTGTACATTCCAGACAATCTGCAAACCAACTCCTGGCTGCAGGTTCACTAGTACTATTGCAGGGCCTGTGCCAGGTTTTAAAATAATAAAAAATCCTTTAAAAACAATAACTTAAATAAAATCACCATTACGCTTTTGATTGCATTTCGCCGAGTCGCATAAAAGACCTCGGGCAATTTGCATGAACATGGCACCAAGCCACTACCAGCGCGCATCTAAAGCAATATGGAGCAGCCCCCTGGATGACCTGGAAAGTGGCAGAGTTCGAGCGCCCCCTGACGATCAGGCACAAAAAAAAGGCTCCCGAAGGATAATGCCAGTCAGTTAAGCTGACTGGCATTTTTATTTCTGGTCGGATACTTGGACGGCTTGGGTTTGACCGCCCGCGGATAACTGCGATCCTCACGACGATGAGGTAGGACGTAGTGCATGGCCGAGGCCTGTAGTTCGGCCAGGTAACGAGGGATGTTGCCTGGATGATTCAAAGAGACCCCGTTCAAGAAGCCCAGAATCGCCCAGGTGCAAGCGGTAAAACTCATTTCGCAGGGGTAGATGCCAGGGCAGTGGCGGCTCATTTCCAGCATTTGATAACGCAGCAGGTTGTACCCCAGCAGTACGCCCCACAGTTCTTGTTCAATCATCTCCGGTGTTTTACTGCGCAGTGTGTAGTGCCCCGCGAGCATGCCTTGCTTCATTTCTCGATAGCCCAGTTCGATTTCCCAACGCTGACTGTACAGATCCACGATTTCGTCTGGAGGGAAGCGCAGAGGATCGATCATTGAGGTCAGTACCTGCCGCACTTTGCCCTTGATGGTCTTGCTTAATAACCGAGCCTGTAGCGTGTCTGGCAGGTCGGGCCATTGTTTACGCGCCTGCGGCGAGGTCTTTAGCGAGACGATGGCATCGTGGCGCCCTAACTTACGCAGCACCTCGTATTGAGCATCCTTGCGCAGCGGCAGTAACCAATGGCGCTGAGTGCCTGTCTGTTGCCAGCGATAAAGTAACCCCAGTGAATAGAAGCCACGGTCGAGCAAGGTCAGCGAGTGATCGGGTGTGCTGTCGATCAGTTGTTCGGCCAGTTTCATCTCGTTGCTGTGGTAGCCGGCAAAAGCACTATTCACCAGCATGTGGCTGGTCAGCTCCATCTGGCAGACCATGCGAACTTGGGGATAGCCGGTATCGCCATGCTGATTACTGGCGCTGCCATAGTGCTTGCGGTTGTCGGCCGTATCCGGTGTGCGCCAGACCACGCCATCGACACTGAGCAGGCGCAAACCGGCCCAAGTGGGGTGATTGGCGCTGGCATGCCAGCGTTGTTGAGTCAGGGAAAAGACTTCTCGCACCGCAGTGCTGCCCAAACGCTGGCGACCTTGCACGATTGCACTGGGTGCTACCAATGGCTTCTGCCCAGGCAGCATGATGCCCATACGGCTCGCGGCATCCCAGACCGACATCCGGCGAAACAACGCCATGGCGATCACGCACCAGATCATGGCTTCAAGAGGGAGACGTCGCTTACGCAGGGTCGCCACTCCCGCCGTTTCCAGTGCGGTGCTAACTAGGTCTGGATCAAGCAGCACCCCTAGTTCGTCAAGGGAGTAAGTAGCAGATGCCACTTCGTGAGTCAGTGCCAAGGCGCGGGAGAGTCGCATAAAAAATCCGATGCTCAAAACAAGCATCGGATTTTCGTTTCAGCGCGCAGAAGGTCAAGCTGTAGTGCTTAACTGACTGGCGTTAGCCCTTAGGCTGCCTTTTCGTTCGAACAGGTCAGCCGTACTTAGACGCCAGAGGCCTCGGCAGCAGCTACGTCCTTGATCGACAGTTTGATACGGCCGCGGTTGTCCACGTCCAGTACCAACACTTTCACTTCCTGGCCTTCCTGCAGCACGTCGGTGACCTTCTCCACGCGCTGATCGCTCAGCATGGAGATGTGCACCAGGCCGTCCTTGCCCGGCAGGATGTTGACGAAGGCACCGAAGTCGACGATGCGCTCGACCTTGCCGACATAGATCTTGCCGATCTCGGCTTCTGCGGTAATGGCCAGTACACGCTGCTTGGCAGCCTCGGCGGCTTCCTTGGTTTCGCCGAAGATCTTGATCGAGCCATCGTCTTCGATGTCGATCGAAGCCTTGGTCTCTTCGCAGATACCACGGATGGTTGCGCCGCCTTTACCGATGACGTCGCGGATCTTGTCCTGGTCGATCTTCATCGCAATCATGGTCGGCGCGTTAGCCGACAGCTCGCTGCGCGATTGGGCGATGACCTGGTTCATCTGGCCGAGGATGTTCAGACGCGCTTCCAGCGCCTGCTCCAGCGCCTGCTCCATGATCTCTTCGGTGATGCCCTGGATCTTGATGTCCATCTGCAGCGCGGTAACACCCTTGGCGGTACCGGCTACTTTGAAGTCCATGTCGCCCAGGTGATCTTCGTCACCGAGGATGTCGGTCAGGACGGCGAATTTCTCACCTTCCAGCACCAGACCCATGGCGATACCGGCAACCGGTGCCTTCATCGGCACACCAGCGTCCATCAGCGCCAGGGAAGCGCCGCATACCGAAGCCATGGAGGAAGAACCGTTGGACTCGGTGATTTCCGAAACCACGCGGATGGTGTACGGGAACTCGTCAGCGCTCGGCAGCATGGCGGCAACGCCACGACGGGCCAGACGGCCGTGGCCGATTTCGCGACGGCCAGTAGCGCCCATGCGACCACACTCACCGACCGAGTACGGCGGGAAGTTGTAGTGCAGCATGAAGGGGTCTTTCTTCTCGCCTTCGAGGGTGTCGAGCAGCTGCGCGTCGCGGGCGGTACCGAGGGTGGCCACGACCAGCGCCTGGGTTTCGCCACGGGTGAACAGCGCCGAACCGTGGGTCTTGTCCAGTACACCGACTTCGATGTTCAGGCCACGCACGGTGCGGGTGTCACGACCATCGATACGCGGCTTGCCGTTGACGATGTTCTCGCGCACGGTGCGGTATTCGATCTCGCCGAAGGCTTCCTTGACTTCACCGGCAGTAGGCTGACCTTCTTCGCCGGAGAACTTGGCCACGACCTGATCGCGCAGCTCGCCCAGACGCGCGTAGCGGTCCTGCTTGATGGTGATGGTGTAGGCCTGGGAAATCGCGTCACCGAACTCACCACGGATGGCGTTCAGCAGAGCGGTGTTTTCCGGCTTCGGCTGCCAGTCCCAGGTCGGCTTGCCGGCTTCGGCAGCCAGCTCGGCGACAGCCTGGATGACAACCTGGAACTCTTCATGGGCAAACAGCACGGCGCCCAGCATCTGGTCTTCGGTCAGCTCTTTGGCTTCCGATTCGACCATCAGCACGGCGTCCTTGGTACCGGCCACGACCATGTCCAGGCTCGAAGCCTTGAGCTGCTCGTAATTCGGGTTCAGCAGGTAGCCGGTTTCCGGGTGGAAGGCAACGCGCGCAGCACCGATCGGGCCGCTGAACGGAATACCGGAGATGGCCAGGGCAGCCGAAGTACCGATCATCGCAGCGATGTCCGGATCGGTCTTCTTGCTGGTGGAAACCACGGTGCAGATGACCTGCACTTCGTTCTGGAAACCTTCCGGGAACAGCGGACGGATCGGACGATCGATCAGACGCGAGGTCAGGGTTTCTTTCTCGGAAGGACGCGCTTCACGCTTGAAGAAACCACCTGGGATCTTGCCGGCAGCGTAGGTCTTTTCCTGGTAGTGCACGGACAGCGGGAAGAAGCCTTTGCTTGGGTCTGCAGTCTTGGCGCCGGTTACGGCGACCAGCACGCTGACGTCGTCGTCAACGGTGACCAGCACTGCGCCGGAGGCTTGACGGGCGATACGGCCAGTCTCGAGGGTAACGGTCGACTGACCGAACTGGAATTTCTTGATTACCGGGTTCACGGTGTTTTCCTTCTCTTTGTTGCCTTGGGGGAAATTGGAAAGAAGCGCGGGAGTCGGACCCGATGCATCCCTCGAAAAGCCAAAAGCTGGAAGCCCAGCGCCACGAGCTGAGGATCACTCCCCACTCGCGACGCCGAACTCCCAGCTTCCAACTTGTGCAGCTCGCGTCTATTAACGACGCAGGCCCAGGCGACCGATCAGGGCGCTGTAACGACTGGTGTCTTTACCCTTCAGGTAGTCCAGCAGCTTACGACGCTGGTTAACCATACGGATCAGACCACGACGGCTGTGGTGATCTTTACCGTTGGCCTTGAAGTGGCCTTGCAGCTTGTTGATGTTGGCGGTCAGCAGGGCAACCTGCACTTCCGGGCTACCGGTATCGCCTTCAGCTTGCTTGTAGTCGTTAACGATCTGGGCTTTTTCTTCAACGCTGAGTGCCATGTTGGCTTCCTCTCATGTGGAAACTGCCGAAGCAGTCTCAATAGGCCGGGAATCGCTCCCCGTGTTTTAAAAAGAGGTATGACCGTGCCTACTAACAGCCACCCTCGCAGTACCTGATGACGACATCGTCAGCATCAGGCTTTCAGCCATCTCGGCCGAATCGTTCGGTGCTACGCACCGGTATAAATCAATCGACGCGGGGCAACACGCCCATCGTCACTCACTTCACCGATGCCGATGAAGCGACCATCATGATCCTGCACCCGCACCATACCGAACTTCGGTGCTTCCGGCGCTCGCACCGGCTGCCCTTGCAACCAGTAGAACGCGCTGTGCTCGGAGAACTGCAGCAGCGGCCAGTCCTGCAGGCCGCTATCGGCCGGTAGCAAGAAGCGATCCAGCGCCTCGTTACCACCTTCGGCGTGTGCGGCCTCCAGTTCTTCCAGGGTCACGGTGCGCGTCAAATCGAACGGTCCGGCCTTGGTACGACGCAACTCGGCGACATGCGCACCGCAGCCCAGCAATTGGCCGAGATCCTCGACCAACGTACGAATATAGGTGCCTTTACTGCAATCAACCGCCAGACGGGCCTGCTCGCCTTCGCAGGCCAGCAGTTCCAAGCGCGCAATAGTAACAGAACGCGCTTCGCGCTCCACTACTTCACCCGCACGAGCCAGCTTGTAGAGTGGCTGGCCATCCTTCTTCAACGCCGAGTACATCGGTGGTATCTGTTTGATTTCACCGCGAAAACGCGGCAAAAGCGCCTCGATTTCGGCACGACCGACGGTCACCGGACGCCGTTCGATCACATCGCCTTCGGCATCACCAGTGGTGGTGGTGACGCCGAGCTGAGCGACGGTCTCATAGCCCTTGTCGGCATCGAGCAGATACTGGGAGAACTTGGTCGCCTCGCCGAAGCACAGCGGCAACACCCCGGTGGCCAAAGGATCGAGACTACCGGTGTGACCGGCCTTCTCGGCATTGAGCAGCCAACGCACTTTCTGCAGCGCGGCGTTGGACGTGAAACCGTGCGGTTTGTCGAGCAGGATGATGCCGTCGACCTTGCGGCGAATACGTTTGACCTGCGCCACGCCTTACTCCTTGGAACCTGCGGTGTCGTCGTGCAGACGATCTTCCGCTACGGCACGCTCGATCAGTGCCGACAGGTGAGCACCGCGCTGGACGCTCTCGTCATAGTGGAAGTGCAACTGCGGAACGCTGCGCAGCTTCATCGCCTTGCCCAGTTGCATACGCAGGAAGCCGGCCGCGTCGTTGAGCACCTTGAGGCTCTCCTTGATCGCCTCGGCGTCGTCCTGCCCCATGACGGTGATGAAGATCTTGGCGTGACCGATATCACGGCTGACATCGACGGCGGTGATGGTCACCAGCCCCAGACGCGGGTCCTTGACCTCACGCCGGATAAGCTGGGCCAGCTCGCGCTGCATCTGGTCGCCGATACGCTGGGTACGGCTGTAATCTTTGGCCATTTTCTCGTTACCTTTACTTCCTCCGCTGCCTGTTCGCCAGCGGACTCAAAAGCGGCAAACGCCCGGCCGCGCGAATGCGGGGCCGGGCGTTGCGTGTTGCGACTCGCGATTACAGGCTGCGAGCCACCTGGACCTTCTCGAACACTTCGATCTTGTCGCCGACCTTGACGTCGTTGTAGCTCTTCACGCCGATACCGCACTCCATGCCATTACGCACTTCGGCGACGTCGTCTTTGAAGCGACGCAGCGATTCCAGCTCACCTTCGAAGATCACCACGTCTTCACGCAGTACGCGGATCGGACGGTTACGGTAGACGGTGCCCTCGATGACCATGCAGCCAGCGACAGCGCCGAACTTCGGCGAACGGAATACGTCACGCACTTCGGCGGTGCCCAAGATGTTCTCGCGAACATCGCTGCCGAGCATACCGGTGAGCGCCTTCTTGACGTCCTCGATGATGTCGTAGATGACGTTGTAGTAGCGCATGTCCAGGCCTTCGGCCTCGACGATCTTGCGCGCACCGGCGTCAGCACGGACGTTGAAGCCGAACAGCACGGCATTGGAAGCCAGCGCCAGGTTGGCATCGGACTCGGTGATGCCACCGACGCCGCCACCGACCACGCGCACTTGCACTTCGTCGTTGCCCAGGGTGCTGAGCGAGCCTTGCAGGGCTTCCAGAGAACCACGCACATCGGACTTGAGCACGATGTTGAGGGTTTTCTTCTCTTCCTGGCCCATGTTCTCGAAGATGTTTTCCAGCTTGCCGGCGTGAGCACGGGCCAGCTTGACCTCGCGGAACTTGCCTTGACGGAACAGGGCAACTTCGCGGGCCTTCTTCTCGTCGGCGACCACGGTCATGTCGTCACCGGCATCCGGCGTACCATCGAGGCCGAGGATTTCGACCGGAATGGACGGACCGGCTTCCTTGATCGGCTTGCCGTTCTCGTCAAGCATGGCACGCACGCGACCATAGTTGACGCCGACCAGCACCATATCGCCCTGACGCAGGGTACCGTCCTGAACCAGCACGGTGGCTACCGGGCCACGGCCCTTGTCCAGACGCGATTCGACCACCACACCACGACCCGGGGCCGACGGAGTGGCTTTCAGCTCCAGCACTTCAGCCTGCAGCAGTACGGCTTCGAGCAGTTCGTCGATGCCGGTACCCATCTTGGCCGATACATGCACGTATGGTGCATCGCCGCCCCACTCTTCCGGGATCACGTCGAGAGCGGCCAGGCCGTTCTTGATGTTGTCCGGGTTGGCGTCGGGCTTGTCGATCTTGTTCACGGCAACCACGATCGGCACGCCAGCCGCTTTCGCGTGCTGTACGGCTTCCTGAGTTTGCGGCATCACGCCGTCGTCAGCAGCGACGACCAGAATGACGATATCGGTGGCCTTGGCACCACGCGCACGCATCGCGGTGAACGCGGCGTGACCGGGGGTGTCGAGGAAGGTGACCATGCCGCGCTCGGTTTCGACGTGGTAGGCACCGATATGCTGGGTGATGCCACCCGCTTCACCGGAAGCCACCTTGGCGCGACGAATGTAGTCGAGCAGCGAGGTCTTACCGTGGTCAACGTGACCCATTACGGTCACAACCGGAGCACGGGATACGGCTTCACCTTCGAACTTCAGAGACTCGGCCAGGGAATCTTCCAGGGCGGTATCGCTGACCAGCTTGACCTTGTGGCCCAACTCTTCGGCGATCAGCTGGGCAGTTTCCTGATCCAGCACCTGGTTGATGGTAGCCGGGGTGCCCATCTTGAACATGAACTTGATGACTTCGGCAGCCTTGACCGACATCTGCTGAGCCAGATCGCCCACAGTGATGGTTTCGCCAATGGCCACTTCACGCACCACCGGACCGGCCGGAGCCTGGAAACCATGCTGGTTGCGCTTCTTCATCTTCGACTTGCCGCGGCCACCACGACGGAAGCCGTCGCTTTCTTCATCGACGCTACGCGGAGCGACGCGCGGAGCCGGCGCCTTCTCCTTGGTGGCAGGACGATGCTGAGTGTGCTTGCGGTCGCGACGCTCGTCTTCATCAGAGCGTGCCTTCTCGGGGCGCCGTACTTCTTCTTTCTTGCGCTCGACTTCGATGACCGGAGCGGCAACCACCGGCTCGCTGACAGGCGTCGGCGCAGCAGCAGGTGCGGCAGTATCGGTAGTGGTAGTTGCCGCCTGACGCTTGGCCTCTTCTTCGGCCTTGCGCTTGGCGTCTTCCTCGGCCTTCAGGCGCTCGGCCTCGGCAGCTGCCTGCTGAGCTTCCAGCTCACGCTGCTTCTCGGCTTCGAGCTCTTCCGGGCTGCGCTTGACGAAGGTTTTCTTCTTGCGCACTTCAACACTGATGGTCTTGCTACCAGCAACGCGCAGCGTGCTGGTGGTCTTGCGTTGCAAGGTGATCTTGCGCGGCTCTTCGACCTTGTCGCCGTGACTGCTCTTGAGATAGGCCAGCAGGGCCTGTTTCTCACTATCGGTCACTACTTGTTCGGCACTGTCGTGGGACAGGCCAGCCTCACGCATCTGCTGCAGCAGGCGTTCAACCGGGGTGTCGACCACTGTGGCCAGTTCTTTCACCGTGACTTGCGTCATGCATCTTTCTCCTCAGGCCGCAACCGCTTATTCGAACCAATGGGCTCGGGCGGCCATGATCAGCTTGCCGGCACGCTCTTCGTCGATGCCGTCGATGTCGAGCAGGTCGTCAATCGACTGCTCGGCCAGGTCTTCACGGGTAATCACGCCGCGCAGCGCAAGCTCCAGAGCCAGCGCCTTGTCCATGCCTTCCAGTTCCAGCAAATCATCTGCCGGATGGGCATCGGCCAACTTCTCCTCGTTGGCGATCGCCTTGGTCAGCAGACGATCCTTGGCCCGTGCACGCAGCTCATTGACGATCTCCTCGTCGAAGCCGTCGATACTGAGCATTTCTTCCATGGGTACGTAGGCAATCTCTTCGAGACTGGTGAAACCCTCTTCAACCAGGACTTGTGCCAGCTCTTCGTCGACTTCCAGCTCGTCGATGAAGGACTGCATGATGTCGCCGGTTTCTGCCTGTTGCTTGGCCTGAATGTCCGCTTCGGTCATCACGTTCAGCGTCCAGCCGGTCAACTGACTGGCAAGACGCACGTTCTGACCGCCACGACCAATGGCCTGGGCCAGGTTGTCTTCGCCAACGGCGATGTCCATGGCATGGGCATCTTCATCGACGATGATCGCAGCCACTTCAGCCGGCGACATGGCATTGATGACGAACTGCGCGGGGTTGTCGTCCCACAGCACGATATCAACGCGCTCACCGCCCAGCTCGCCGGAAACGGCCTGGACGCGCGAACCACGCATACCGATGCAGGCACCCTGCGGGTCGATACGCTTGTCCTTGGAGCGCACCGCGATCTTGGCGCGCGAACCCGGATCACGGGAGGCGGCCTTGACGTCGATCAGCCCTTCGGCGATTTCCGGTACTTCGATGCGGAACAGCTCGATCAGCATTTCCGGAGCGGTACGCGACAGGATCAGCTGCGGGCCGCGGTTCTCGGTACGAATTTCCTTGAGCAGGGCACGCAGACGCACACCAACGCGGAAAGTCTCGCGCGGGATGATGTCTTCACGGGCCAGCAGCGCCTCGGCGTTGTTACCCAGGTCAACGATGACGTTGTCGCGGGTGACCTTCTTCACGGTGCCGGAGATGATCTCACCCAGGCGCTCGCGGTAGGCGTCTACCACCTGGGCACGCTCGGCCTCGCGCACTTTCTGCACGATGACCTGCTTGGCAGTTTGCGCGGCGATGCGGCCGAACTCGATGGAATCGACCTTCTCTTCGAGCACGGCACCGATCTTGGCGTTGGCCTCAACGGCCTGCGGCATATCCTCGGTCACCTGGTAGGCAGGGTCCTCGAACTCGGACTCGTCGACCACGGTCCAGCGCCGGAAAGTTTCGTAGCTACCGTTCTGACGGTTGATCGACACACGCAGGTCGACCTCGTCCTCGAAACGTTTCTTGGTGGCGGTCGCCAGAGCCAGCTCCAGCGCCTCGAAAATCACGCCGGCCGGTACACCCTTTTCGTTGGATACCGACTCAACAACCAGCAGTACTTCTTTGCTCATCGTACGCCTCGCCTTTCGCAATCCATTGGTTCTGCGCAGTCCGCGTCACGTTCACGCCATTGGCGCTATCGTCGTGAGCGGCCGCGCTACCTTCGCGCCATCTGTGTCGCTTGCGCTGCGCCGAAAATCGGCAGTTCAGCAGCGCCACAAAATCCGCATATCAATCAAATCGGGGGATGATATTGGCCTTGTCGATCAGATCGATCGGCAACAGATACTCGTGGTCATCCACCTGAACTACCACGTCCTGCTCCTCCACACCGCGAAGGAGGCCCTGGAAGTTACGACGCCCGTCGAAAGGCGAACGCAGCTTGATCTTCACCTGTTCACCGGCATGCGTCGCAAACTGTTCGATGGTGAACAACGGACGATCCATGCCAGGAGAAGAAACTTCCAGTGTGTACTCCGAGGTAATCGGATCCTCGACATCGAGCACACCACTGAGCTGACGGCTGACGATTTCACAATCGTCGATCAGGATGCCATCGGCTTTATCGATATAGACACGCAGCAGCGAATGACGCCCCTGCGACAGGAACTCGATGCCCCAACATTGGTAACCGAGCGCCTCGATTACTGGGGCCAACAAGGCCTGCAACTGTTCTAGCTTGCTCGACACTTAACGGCCCTCGTGCATGCTGTGCAAATAAAAAATGGGCGAAACGCCCATCCCGTCTGCCCGCGATAAAGCTGCGGACACTGTGTTTCAGCTAACAAAAAGCCCCTAAAAAGGGGCTTCTGAAACTGGTTGCGGGGGCAGGATTTGAACCTACGACCTTCGGGTTATGAGCCCGACGAGCTACCAGACTGCTCCACCCCGCGTCAAAGCTGGGCCGGAATTATACGGCCACCCCCTGGCGAGGGTCAACCAAACACTCCAGCAACAAGAAAGCCCGCGAACTGCGGGCTTTCTTGAGTATGGTACCGAGGAGGGGACTCGAACCCCTACAGCCTATGGCCACTACCACCTCAAGGTAGCGTGTCTACCAATTCCACCACCTCGGCAAAACTGTTACTGCTCTGGAGCCTCCGGCACATCCGAAGCATCGGATGCTGGAGCTTGCTCTTCGAGCACCGGCACATCTTCGACAGCCGGTTTTTGTTGAACTTCCAGAACCGCTGGATCTGGCAGACCAACCTGAGCCAGTGCATCAGCTTTTTCTTTAGCAAAGTACGCTAAACCCAAGCTGGTAATGAAAAAAGCCGCGGCTAGTATACCAGTAAACTTACTCAGAAAGGTAGAGGAACCTTGGCTTCCGAATACAGTTGCCGAAGCACCCGAACCGAACGACGCACCTGCGTCAGCACCCTTACCTTGCTGCAACAGCACCAGCGCTACAATCCCGATCGCACCCATCAGGTGCAAAACAACAATGACTGTTTCCAGCATTCTTCAGTTTCCTGCAGCGCGACAGATCGCACCGAATTCATCCGCATTCAGAGAGGCACCACCTACGAGCCCCCCATCGATATCCCGCATGCCGAACAACTCGACAGCACTGGCGGCCTTTACACTGCCGCCATAAAGAATTCTCAACTCACTCGCGACACCAGCATCGAGCTGCGCAACTTGCGCGCGGATCGCTGCGTGCACTTCCTGAGCCTGCTCGGGCGTAGCGGTCAACCCGGTACCAATGGCCCATACAGGCTCATAGGCCACTACGGCGTTTTTCAACGCATCGACACCCAGCGCGTCGATGACTGCGGCCAACTGGCCACCCACCACACCCAGCGTTGCATTCGCTTCACGCTGCTCGCGGGTTTCACCCACACAGAGCACGGGAGTCAAACCTGCAGCCTGTACCGCTGCAAACTTGCGCACGACCACTTCGTCACTTTCACCCAGAATCAGGCGACGCTCCGAGTGACCAACCAGCACCAGCTCACAACCGCCGTCGACCAACTGACTAACCGCCAGCTCACCAGTCAAGGCGCCCTGCTCTACTTGAGCCGCGCAATCCTGAGCCCCAATCTTCACCGCCTTACCATTCAGGCCTTCGACGACCTGAGCGATATGCAGACTGGAGGGAAACACCGCAACATCGACATCAGCAGGCAGCACCTGCTGACGCAACCCCTCGATCAGCTCTGCGACGCTTGCGCGGGTACCGTGCATTTTCCAGTTACCGGCGACTAAGGTGCGACGCATGTTTTGCCTCGTCGATCAAAGAGGGCGCAGATGTTACCCAAGAGCACCCTCGGTAGCAAGCTCAATCAAGCACAGACTTCGGCAACAATCTTAGCCAATTCATCGGCATAGCCGCGAACCGAGCTTTCCTCGTCACCCTCGACCATTACCCGCACCAATGGCTCGGTGCCGGATTTGCGTAGCAGTACGCGACCGCGCCCTGCCATGCTCTCGGTCACCCGCGCACAAGCCTCTTTAACGGACGGATGCTCGAGCGGGTCGAGCGCACCGGAAAACCGCACATTGACCAATATCTGCGGGCATTTTTTCAGATCGCTGCGCGCCTCGACCAGACTCTGGCCACGACGCTTGAGCGCCATCAGCACCTGCAGAGCGGCAATGATCGCATCGCCGGTGGTGGTGTGCTGGAAGCACACCAGGTGCCCAGAGTTCTCGCCACCAAGTTGCCAATTGCGCGCCAGCAATTCAGCGATCACATAGCGATCGCCCACATTGGCGCGAACGAATGGGATGTTCAGATCTGCCAGAGCCAGCTCCAGCCCCAGGTTGCTCATCAGCGTGCCAACCACACCGCCACGCAGACGATCACGCTCCTGCAGGTCTCGCGCAATGATGAACAACAGCTCATCACCGTCGACCACCGCACCGTACTGATCGACCATCAGCACACGATCAGCATCGCCATCGAAGGCAATACCCAGGTCCGCCTGCTGCGCGACCACTTCAGCCTGCAACGCCGCGATGTGCGTGGAGCCACAAGCATCATTGATATTGAGCCCATCAGGCTGAGCCGAAATGACCCGAACCTCTGCACCCAGCTCGCGGAATACACTCGGCGCCACCTTGTAGGCAGCACCATGAGCGCAATCGAGGACGATCTTCAGCCCCTTGAAGCTGGTGCCGCTGGGCACGCTGCCCTTGCAGAACTCGATATAGCGCCCCGAAGCGTCGTTGATTCGCGAAGCCTTACCGATCCCGGCAGACTCAACCACGGTCATCGGCTGGTCGAGCAACTCTTCGATCATCAGCTCGACATCATCCGGAAGCTTGGTGCCTTCGCTGGAAAAGAACTTGATGCCGTTATCGTCATGCGGATTGTGCGAAGCACTGATGACGATACCGGCATCAGCCTGGAAAGTACGCGTCAGGTAGGCGATGGCCGGAGTCGGCATCGGCCCGAGCAGTTGCACGTCAGCCCCTGCAGCAGCCAGCCCCGCTTCAAGGGCAGACTCGAACATGTAGCCAGAAATACGTGTGTCCTTGCCAATCAGGATGCGGCACTTGCCCTGCTTGCGAAACGCCATGCCAGCCGCCCAGCCGAGCTTGAGCATGAAATCCGGAGTAATGGGAAACTGGCCAACGCGGCCACGAATACCGTCGGTGCCGAAGTATTTTCTAGTCATAACGCTTTCCTTGTTATTGCGCCGCTTCAACCGCAGCCATCATGCGCACCACATCCACCGTTTCGGCGACATCGTGCACACGCAAAATATGTGCACCCTTGGTCAATGCCAGGGCCGCCAATGCCAAACTACCGAAGAGTCGACCGCCAACCTCGTGACCGAGCACCTTACCGATCATGCTCT
The DNA here is from genome assembly GCF_007049795.1 of Ectopseudomonas mendocina. Lineage (GTDB taxonomy): Bacteria > Pseudomonadota > Gammaproteobacteria > Pseudomonadales > Pseudomonadaceae > Aquipseudomonas > Aquipseudomonas mendocina_D. The sequence continues at coordinate 144,062 of NZ_SCFY01000012.1, read as the reverse complement.
TGCGCGAAACACCGACCAGCAATGGGCGCCCCAGATCAGAGAGCTCACTCATGCGCTTGAACAAGAGCAAATTGTGCTCCAGGGTCTTGGCAAAACCAAAGCCCGGATCGAGCAGGATCCGCTCAGCGGGAATACCGGCTGTCGTGCAGACGGCCATGCGCTCGGCGAGAAAATCACGCACCTCAGCGACGATATCCGGATATTGCGGATCATCCTGCATGTTGCCGGGCTCGCCACGCATATGCATCAGACAGACCGGCAAACCAGTATCTGCCGCCGCATCCAGAGCACCATCACGCTGCAACGAACGCACATCATTGATCAGCCCCGCACCAAGCCTTGCACTTTCGCGCATGACTGCGGGCGTCGAGGTATCCACGGAAATGATCACGTCGAGCTCACGGGCGATGGCTTCGACAACTGGCGCAACCCGCTCCAGCTCCTCGGTAGGCGAAACGCTTCGCGCCCCAGGACGGGTGGACTCACCACCGATATCGATCAGCGTCGCACCTGCTGCGACCATCTGCTCGGCATGACGCAGTGCGGCGTCGCGCGCCGTAAAACGCCCACCGTCGGAAAAAGAATCAGGAGTGACATTGAGGATGCCCATCACCTGCGGACGGGACAAATCAAGAAGCCGGCTACCACAGGGTAGCCGGCTCGGGTGTTGCGCTTGAGACATATGAACCTTAGTGCTCGGCCGCCGGCCCACCAATGGACTTTTCAGAACGATCTGGCTCGTCGACCTTGGCCTGCGGAGCACCAGAGTCACCGCCACCATCCCAGCCGCGTGGCTCACGAGGCTCGCGACCATTCATGATGTCGTCGATCTGCTCAGCGTCGATGGTTTCATATTTCATCAACGCTTCGGCCATGGCATCGAGCTTGTCACGGTTCTCTACCAGCAGCTTCTTGGCCGTGTCGTAGCATTCATCGATGATACGGCGCACTTCCTCGTCGATCTGCTTGGCAGTCTCACCGGAAACATTGCTAGCCTGGCTGCCCATGCTACGACCCAAGAAGACTTCACCTTCCTCCTCCGCATACATCAACGGGCCCAGCTTCTCGGACAGGCCCCACTTGGTGACCATGTTCTTGGCCAGCTGAGTGGCGCGCATGATGTCGTTGGAAGCCCCCGTGGTAACGCCGTCGAAGCCCAGGGTCATTTCCTCGGCGATACGACCACCGAACAGCGAGCAGATCTGACTGATCAAGGCGCGCTTGCTGAGGCTGTAACGATCTTCTTCCGGCAGGAACATGGTCACACCCAAGGCACGACCGCGCGGAATAATGGAAACCTTGTAGACAGGATCATGCTCGGGAACCAGGCGACCGACGATGGCGTGGCCCGCCTCGTGGTAAGCGGTGTTGAGCTTCTCCTTGTCGGACATGACCATGGTCTTGCGCTCAGCGCCCATCATGATCTTGTCCTTGGCCAGCTCGAATTCCTTCATCTCCACCAGGCGCTTGCCGGCACGGGCTGCGAACAGCGAAGCCTCGTTTACCAGATTGGCCAGATCGGCACCGGAGAACCCCGGAGTACCACGTGCAATGACAGCCGGATTGACGTCGTCGCCCATCGGCACCTTGCGCATGTGCACTTTCAGAATCTGCTCGCGACCACGAATATCCGGCAGACCAACGACCACCTGGCGGTCGAAGCGGCCAGGACGCAGCAGCGCAGGATCGAGAACGTCCGGACGGTTGGTGGCAGCGATGACGATGATGCCGTCATTCATTTCGAAGCCATCCATCTCCACCAGCAACTGGTTGAGGGTCTGCTCACGCTCGTCGTGACCGCCACCCATGCCAGCGCCACGATGGCGGCCCACGGCGTCGATCTCGTCGATGAAGATGATGCATGGTGCGTGCTTCTTGGCCTGATCGAACATGTCGCGAACGCGGGAAGCACCCACACCGACGAACATTTCGACGAAGTCGGAACCGGAAATGGTGAAAAACGGCACTTTCGCTTCACCGGCCACGGCCTTGGCCAGCAAGGTTTTACCTGTACCTGGCGAGCCGACCATCAGCACACCGCGCGGGATACGACCGCCCAGACGCTGGAACTTGCCTGGATCGCGTAGAAATTCCACCAACTCGCTGACTTCTTCCTTGGCCTCGTCGCAACCGGCAACGTCGGCGAAGGTGGTCTTGACCTGATCCTCAGAGAGCAGGCGCGCCTTGGACTTGCCGAAGCTCATCGGCCCGCCCTTGCCGCCAGCCCCACCTTGCATCTGGCGCATGAAGAACATAAATACCGCGATGATCACCAGAATCGGGAAGCTGGCCACCAGCAACTGAGTCCAGATGCTCTGCTGCTCAGGCTGCTTGCCTTCGATAACCACGTTGTTATCGATCAGGTCGCCAATCAGGCCACCATCCTGGATCGCCGGGCGAATGGTCTTGAAGCCTTCACCATCGGTACGCTTACCAGTGATCACATAGCCGTCGACGGTGACGCGCTCGACGCGCCCTTCCTTCACCTGTTCGATGAATTGCGAGTAGCTCAGGGTCTGCGGCTCGCTCGGACTGGAGAAGTTGTTCATCACGGTAACCAGCACCGCCGCGATGATCAGCCACAGGATCAGATTCTTTGCCATGTCGTTCAATTAGCTACCCTCTGAAGCAGGCCTCGTGGCGAAGCGGGCTTCCCATGACGACCAATTATATACCGACTAACTTACACCAAACGCCCGCGTCCCGCAGGCGCCGTCTGTAACCCTTTATTAGGTTTCTGCCACTGAGACCGACAGGGTCGATAGCAGTTTCAATCACACCCCGCGAAAGCCACGCGCCAGCAGATATTGTTCACGGGAGCGATCACGCGAGGACAGCGGCTTGCGCATCTGTACCTTGTCGAAGGTCTCACGCACCTGCTTGTGATAAGCGTCGAAACCTTCGCCCTGGAAGATTTTGATCAGAAAATCACCGCCCGGACGCAATACACGCCCGGCCAGATCCAGCGCCAGCTCGCACAATTACATGGCGCGCGCCTGATCGGCGGTTCTTACCCTACTTATATTGGGGGCCATATCGGAAATAACAAGGTCCACCGGATTTTCACCGATGGCCTCGAGAATCTGCGCGAAGACCGCGTCATCGGTGAAGTCACCCTGAATGAAGGTGACATCAGGGATGCTGTCCATCTCCAGGATGTCGGAAGCGATCAGCCGTCCTTTGTCGCCAATCACCCGACTGGTGACCTGCGACCAACCGCCCGGTGCCGCGCCGAGATCAACTACGGTCATGCCTGGGCGCAGGATGCGATCCTTCTCCTGGATTTCCAGCAGTTTGTAGCTGGCGCGCGAACGATAGCCGTCCTTCTGCGCCATCTTCACGTAAGGATCGTCGAAATGTTCTTTCAGCCAACGCTGGCTGGTCTTGGAACGTGCCACTGAAACCTCGGATTCAACGGGTCATGAATAACTGCGCGGGCTCGGGTAAGATAAGCGCCGTTTTCCTGACCGAATTAGGTACTGACGATTATGCCGCTCACTCAAGAGCAGAAGAAACAATTCAAATCTATCGGCCACCACCTGAAACCTGTATTGATCGTGGCTGACAATGGATTGACCGAGGGAGTGCTAGCCGAGCTGGACCGCGCCCTGAACGATCACGAGCTTATCAAGGTACAGCTGCGCCTCACCGAACGCGAGGATCGCCAGGCTGCCATTGTAGCCCTGTGCGAGAGTGGACGCGCTGAACTGGTCCAATCGATTGGCAAGGTCGCCCTGCTCTATCGCAAGAACCCCAAGCCGAATCGCAACCTGTCCAACGTCATTCGTTATCAGGGTTGACGGCTGCGTGCAGCGCCTGTCAGACGTCAGGCGCCGCGCAATTTACCCGGAACGGGCTGTATTACCAGTAACAGCCCGCAAAAGGCCATCACCAGATAGCTGAAACGCAGCAGGCGCTCGGCATCGGGCCAGTAACGCAGCAAGGCAAAATAGCTCAGGGCCATGACTGCGACGGTCAACAACAACTGCCCGCGCATATCTCGCCAAAGACTCGATAGCCCATCACTGCGCAACAGGGCAAAGGCCTGCAGCGCAATGCATACGGCCGTCATGCCGACCAGCAACGGCACCAGCCGCGTAGCGATTTCCTCCACCAGCAGCGGTGCCAGGCCAACCTGACCGATAGCTGGCAGGATGACGAATTGCAGCAACCACAAACCGCCAACCCAGAGAGTCTGGGCCAGCTGCCAACTTATGGCAGCCGCCCGCGACGGTTGTTGCGGTTTAGATATGACGGACTTCGACAATCTCGTACTCGATCAGGCCGCTGGGGGTCTGCACTGCCACCACATCACCCTCGCTCTTGCCGATCAGGGCACGAGCGATAGGCGAGCCGACGGAGATCTTGCGCTGTTTGATGTCGGCTTCGTCTTCACCAACGATCTGGTAGGTCACGCTTTCATCGGTCTCGACGTTGGCGATTTCCACCGTGGTGCCGAAGATCACCTTGCCGGTGTGCTCGATGCTGGTGACGTCGATGATCACTGCGTTCTGCAGACGGCCTTCGATATCACGCACGCGCGCCTCGACCATGCCCTGCTCTTCGCGGGCGGCGTGGTATTCGGCGTTTTCCTTGAGGTCGCCCAGCTCGCGAGCTTCGGCAATCGCCTGGCTCAGTGCGGGACGACGCACCTTGGTCAGGTGCGCCAGCTCTTCTTCCAGGGCGCGAGCGCCCTGGACGGTCATGGGGTACTTGTTCATGCCTTGATTCCTGCATGCAGATCCTGCAGCCGGCGCACGGTCTTCTCGGGACCGAACTTGAGCGCTTCACAGACCGCCTGCCCCGCCGCGATGGTGGTGGTGCAGTAGATCTTGTGCTGCAGGGCGTTACGACGGATCGAGTAGGAGTCAGCGATGGACTGACGCCCCTCGGTGGTATTGATGATCAGAGTGACTTCGTCATTCTTTATCATGTCGACCACGTGCGGACGGCCTTCGGTCACCTTGTTCACGCGGCGTACCGGCAGGCCGGCAGCCTCGATCACTTTGGCAGTGCCGGCGGTCGCGACCACCTCGAAGCCCAGCGCGACCAGATCACGTGCGACCTGAACAGCTTCCGCCTTGTCATCCTCACGCACGCTGATGAACGCGCAACCGGAGTTCGGCAGAATCTCGCTGGCACCCAGCTGCGCCTTGGCAAAGGCCTCACCGAAGCTGTCACCGACACCCATGACTTCACCGGTGGATTTCATCTCTGGGCCGAGGATCGGGTCGACGCCCGGGAACTTGGCGAAGGGGAATACCGCTTCCTTGACGCTGAAGAACGGCGGGATGATTTCCTCGCTGTAACCGGCCTCGGCCAGGCTCTTGCCGGCCATGACGCGAGCAGCCACCTTGGCCAGCGACTCGCCGACGCACTTGGAGACGAACGGCACGGTACGCGAGGCGCGCGGGTTCACTTCGATGACGTAGATGTCCTCGCCCTGCACGGCCATCTGTACGTTCATCAGACCGACCACGCCGAGCTCCAGGGCCATTTTCTTGACCTGCTCGCGGATCTCGTCCTGGATGTGCATCGGCAGCGAGTACGGCGGCAACGAGCAAGCGGAGTCACCGGAGTGCACGCCAGCCTGTTCGATGTGCTGCATGATCGCACCGATCACCACGGTCTCGCCGTCGCACACCGCATCCACGTCCACCTCGATGGCGCAGTTGAGGAAGCGATCGAGCAGCACCGGGCTGTCGTTGGAGACCTTCACCGCCTCGCGCATGTAGCGCTTGAGTTCTTCTTCCTGGTAGACGATTTCCATCGCCCGGCCGCCCAGTACGTAGGACGGACGCACCACCATCGGGTAACCGATGTTCTTCGACAGAGCGAGAGCCTCATCTTCGCTGCGTGCAGTGGCGTTGGCCGGCTGACACAGGTTCAGACGCTGCACCATCTGCTGGAAGCGCTCGCGGTCTTCGGCGCGGTCGATGGCCTCGGGGCTGGTACCGATGATCGGTACGCCCGCTTCTTCCAGGGCGCGGCAGATCTTCAGCGGGGTCTGGCCGCCGTACTGCACGATGACGCCTTTCGGCTGCTCGACACGGACGATTTCCAGCACGTCTTCCAGGGTCACCGGCTCGAAGTACAGGCGGTCGGAGGTGTCGTAGTCGGTGGAGACGGTTTCCGGGTTGCAGTTGACCATAATGGTCTCGTAACCGTCTTCACGCATGGCCAGCGCAGCGTGCACGCAGCAGTAGTCGAACTCGATGCCCTGGCCGATACGGTTGGGGCCGCCACCGAGAATCATGATTTTCTCGCGGCTCGACGGATTGGCCTCGCACTCTTCCTCGTAGGTCGAGTACATGTAGGCGGTGTCGGTGGCGAATTCGGCGGCGCAGGTGTCCACGCGCTTGTACACCGGCAGCACTTTCAGCTTGTGGCGATGAGCACGCAGGCTCTTCTCGGAAACCCCCAGCAGCTTGGCCAGGCGCGCATCGGAGAAGCCCTTGCGCTTGAGCTTGAACATCAGATCGCGGTCGATGGCCGACAGACCCAGGGTCTGCACGGTGGCTTCGTCCTTGATCAGATCTTCGATCTGCACCAGGAACCACTCGTCGATACGGGTCAGCTCGAACACTTCGGCGACGGTCTTGCCGGCGCGGAAGGCATCAGCCACGTACCAGATACGGTCGGCACTGGGCACGGTCAGCTCGCGACGCAGAGTGCTTTCAGCCTCCGGGTCGTTCAGGTCGAGCTTCGGATCGAAGCCGGCAACGCCGACTTCCAGGCCGCGCAGGGCTTTCTGCATGGACTCCTGGAAGGTACGGCCGATGGCCATGACTTCACCGACGGACTTCATCTGAGTGGTCAGGCGGGCGTCGGCTTTCGGGAATTTCTCGAAGGCGAAGCGCGGAACCTTGGTTACCACATAGTCGATGGCCGGTTCGAACGACGCCGGGGTACGCCCGCCGGTAATGTCGTTGCTCAGCTCGTCGAGGGTGTAACCGACAGCCAGCTTGGCGGCGATCTTGGCAATCGGGAAGCCGGTGGCCTTGGAGGCCAGCGCCGAGCTGCGCGATACACGCGGGTTCATTTCGATGACGACCATGCGACCTGTGTTCGGGCAGATGCCGAACTGCACGTTGGAGCCACCGGTTTCGACGCCGATCTCACGCAGTACCGCCAGCGAGGCGTTACGCAGGATCTGGTATTCCTTGTCGGTCAGGGTCTGTGCCGGGGCAACGGTGATCGAGTCACCGGTGTGCACGCCCATCGGGTCGAAGTTCTCGATGGAGCAGACGATGATGCAGTTGTCCTTCTTGTCACGGACCACCTCCATCTCGTATTCCTTCCAGCCGATCAGCGACTCGTCGATCAGCAGCTCGCTGGTCGGCGACAGGTCGAGACCGCGGGCGCAGATTTCCTCGAACTCTTCACGGTTGTAGGCGATGCCACCACCGGTGCCGCCCATGGTGAAGGACGGACGGATGATGCACGGGAAACCGACTTTCTCGAGGACGCCGTAAGCGTCTTCCATGCTGTGGGCAATGCCGGATACCGGGCACGCAAGGCCGATGTCTTTCATCGCCTTGTCGAAGCGCGAACGGTCTTCAGCCTTGTCGATGGTGTCGGCGTTGGCACCGATCATCTCGACGCCGAATTTTTCCAGCACGCCATGGCGCTCCAGATCTAGCGCACAGTTCAGTGCGGTCTGGCCACCCATGGTCGGCAGCAGCGCGTCGGGGCGCTCCTTCTCGATGATCTTGGCCACGGTGGCCCACTTGATCGGCTCGATGTAGGTGGCGTCGGCCATCGACGGGTCAGTCATGATGGTGGCCGGGTTGGAGTTCACCAGGATGACGCGGAACCCTTCTTCCTTCAGCGCCTTGCAGGCCTGGGCGCCGGAGTAGTCGAACTCACAGGCCTGGCCGATGACGATGGGGCCGGCGCCGAGGATCAGGATGCTTTTGATATCTGTACGTTTTGGCATAGCGGTTACTCGAATCCTTGGGTCAGTCGGCGGGGCTTAACGGCGCTTGGCCATGGCTTCGATGAAGCGGTCGAACAGCGGCGCCACGTCGTGCGGGCCGGGGCTCGCTTCGGGGTGACCCTGGAAGCTGAAGGCGTCCTTGTCGGTACGCTCGATGCCCTGCAGGGTGCCGTCGAACAACGATTTGTGGATCGGACGCACATTGCTCGGCAGGCTGCTTTCGTCCACGGCAAAACCGTGGTTCTGGCTGGTGATCATCACCACGCCGCTGTCGAGATCCTGTACCGGGTGGTTGGCACCGTGGTGGCCATGGCCCATTTTCAGGGTCTTGGCGCCAGAGGCCAGGGCCAGCAGCTGGTGGCCGAGGCAGATGCCGAATACCGGGATATCGGTTTCCAGCACGTCCTTGATCGCCTGGATCGCGTAGTCGCAAGGCTCGGGATCGCCAGGGCCGTTAGACAGGAACACGCCATCAGGATTGAGCGCCAGCACGTCGCTGGCCGGAGTTTGCGCCGGCACCACGGTCAGGCGGCAGCCACGCTCGACCAGCATGCGCAGGATGTTCAGCTTCACGCCGTAGTCGTAGGCGACCACATGATAAGGCAGTTCGCTGGCCGGGATTTCCGGGTGGCTATCGTCCTTCAGATTCCAGGTGCTTTCGCGCCACTCGTAGCGCTCGGTGCAGCTGACGACCTTGGCCAGGTCCATGCCCTTGAGGCCCGGGAAGCTGCGCGCCAGTTCCAGTGCTTTCTCTTCGGTGGCGTCGTCACCGACCAGGATGCAGCCGTTCTGCGAACCTTTTTCGCGCAGGATGCGAGTCAGGCGGCGAGTATCGATACCGGCGATGGCGACGGTGCCGTTGGCTTTCAGGTACTCGTCCAGCGGCTGCTTGTCACGCCAGTTGCTGGAGATCAGCGGCAGGTCACGAATGATCAGGCCAGCGGCCCATACGCGGTTGGACTCGGCATCTTCCGGCGTGGTGCCGGTGTTGCCGATGTGCGGGTAAGTCAGGGTAACGATCTGCTGGGCATAGGATGGATCGGTAAGGATTTCCTGATAGCCGGTCATGGCGGTGTTGAACACCACCTCTCCAATCGTCTGGCCATCGGCCCCGATGGAATCGCCGCGAAAAATGCTGCCGTCAGCAAGGGCCAAAATGGCAGGTTTGGGGGCTGGCTTAGTCAAGAAGACCTCCGTCTCGATCAAGGCTTGAAGCAAACGCAGGTTGTAAAAAAGCGGGATGACGTGTGAAGGTCATCCCGCTTTTTTATTTGAGCCATTCTGCGTAACTTTTAGTGGACACACTAAAACAGGAAGCTTACAGGAAAACCCTTTTTCGGTCCACCCGATAAGACGCCTCAGTCACACATTCGCATCAACGCAGGCCCAACACGTCCTGCATGTCGTACAGCGCCGGCGAACGCTGCTGCAGCCACAGCGCAGAACGCACTGCGCCCTTGGCGAAAGTCATGCGGCTGGAGGCCTTGTGCGTGATCTCTACGCGCTCGCCGTCGGCGGCGAACAACACGGTGTGATCGCCCACTACATCACCGGCACGCACGGTGGCGAAGCCAATGGTTTCACGCTCACGCGCACCGGTCTGACCTTCACGACCGTAGACGGCGACCTTCTGCAGATCACGCCCCAATGCATCGGCAACCACTTCGCCCATGCGCAGTGCGGTACCGGACGGTGCATCGACCTTGTGCCGATGGTGGGCTTCGATGATCTCGATATCCACGTCATCACCCAATACGCGAGCTGCGGTATCGAGCAGCTTCAGGCACAGGTTGACGCCAACACTGAAGTTGGCGGCGAAAACGATAGGGATCTGCTTGGCCGCTTCGCTGAGCTGCTGCTTCTGTTCTGGCGTGAAGCCCGTGGTGCCGATGACCATGGCCTTGCCCGCCTGGCGGCAGACTTCCAGGTTCTTCAGCGTCACCGACGGGTGAGTGAAGTCGATCAGCACGTCGAAATCATCGATCACGGCGCTCAGGTCGCCTGCGAGGGTTACCCCGATCTTGCCCAGACCGACCAGCTCACCGGCATCAGCACCGACCAGACTGCTGTCAGCACGGTCGATGGCGGCACTGAGCTTGGCACCCTCGGCCTGACTGACGGCCTCGATCAGGGTCTTGCCCATACGCCCGGCGGCGCCCATCACTGCAATACGTTGCATACATCAGCTCCAAGCTGTCGCCCCGGCATCCACCGGGGCGCTTTGGGGTTAACAGGCCGTTGAAAAACTACCTGCGTTGGCAATACTGCGTCAAAAACGGCCTCAAAATGCTCATTTACAACTCGTAAACTGCGCTTTTTCGGCCGCTTTTTCCTTGTCTTGCCTGCCTCGCTTACGCTTTTCAACAGCCTGTTAAACGTCACCGAAGAAGCGCTTCACGCCTTCGAACCAGCCACTGGCCTTGGGTGAGTGGGAATCGTCACCCTGCAGCGACTTGCGGAACTCCTCGAGCAGCTCGCGCTGACGCTTGTTCAGGTTGACCGGTGTTTCCACCGCCACCCGGCACATCAGGTCGCCAGCCGCACCACCACGAACAGGCGCCACGCCCTTGCCACGCAGGCGGAACAGCTTGCCGGTCTGAGTACCTTCCGGGATCTTCAGCTTGACCCGACCATCGAGGGTCGGCACTTCCAGCTCGCCACCCAGTGCCGCATCGGCAAAGCTGATCGGTACTTCGCAGTACAGATGCTTGCCATCACGCTGGAAGATCGCATGTTCACGGACGTTGACCACCACATACAGGTCACCGGCCGGGCCGCCATGCGTGCCGGCCTCGCCCTCGCCAGACAGACGAATGCGGTCACCGGTATCGACACCTGGCGGCACTTTGACCGACAGGGTCTTGCTCTCTTCCACGCGCCCCTGGCCATGACAGCTGCCGCACGGATCGGTGATCATCTTGCCACTGCCATGGCAGCGCGGGCAGGTCTGCTGCACGGAGAAGAAACCCTGCTGCATGCGCACCTGACCGATACCACCGCACGTGGTACAGGTGACCGGGCTGGTACCCTTCTTGGCACCCGAGCCATCGCAGGTCTTGCAACCGACCAGGGTCGGCACGCGGATGGTCACGGTGGTGCCGCGTACCGCTTCTTCCAGATCCAGCTCAAGGGTGTAGCGCAGATCCGAGCCGCGCTGGGCGCCGCCACGCGAACCGCCGCGAGCACCGCCGAAGAAGTCGCTGAACACATCCCCGAAGATATCGGAGAAGTTGGCGCCGCCGAAACCAGCGCCACCACCGCCACCCATTTGCGGGTCGACCCCGGCGTGGCCGTATTGGTCGTAAGCCGAACGCTTGGCCGCGTCAGAAAGTACTTCGTAGGCCTCGTTGGCCTCCTTGAATTTCTCTTCGGCGTCTTTGTCGTCCGGGTTGCGGTCCGGGTGATATTTCATCGCCAGGCGCCGATAGGCCTTCTTCAGCTCGGCTTCGCTAGCACCGCGCTCGACCCCCAGGATCTCGTAATAGTCACGTTTTGCCATAGTTGTGCTGCACTCTCAGATTCGTGAGCTCCAGATACGCCGACGCGGGAGAAGGCTCCCGCGCGGCGAATCCTGCCCGTCGCGAGCGACGGTGGAGCGTAAAGAAGAGGCGGCCTGCCGAGCAGGCCGCGTCCCTTACTTGTTCTCCTTGACCTCTTCGAACTCAGCGTCGACCACGTCGTCACCGGCACCCTTGGCGTCTCCAGCGTCAGCCTGGGCGGCACCACCCTGCGGCTGCTCGGCATACATCTTCTGCGCCAGCGGCGTGGTGGCCTCGGACAGGGCGTTCATCTTGGCTTCGATGGCCTCCTTGTCGTCGCCTTTCACAGCCACTTCCAGTTCGCCAATGGCCTTCTCGATGGCCGCCTTCTCGTCGGCAGTGGCCTTGTCGCCTGCTTCGGTGAGCATCTTGCGGGTGGCGTGCACCAGCTGATCACCCTGGTTACGCGCAGTGGCCAGTTCTTCGAACTTGCGGTCTTCCTCGGCGTTGGCCTCGGCGTCACGCACCATACGCTCGATTTCGTCATCGGACAGACCGGAGTTGGCCTTGATCACGATGGACTGCTGCTTGCCAGTGGCCTTGTCCTTGGCGGACACGTGCAGGATGCCGTTGGCGTCGATATCGAAGGTCACTTCGATCTGCGGCACGCCACGCGGAGCCGGCGGAATCTCGGCCAGGTCGAACTTGCCCAGGGACTTGTTCTGGCCAGCCTGCTTGCGCTCACCCTGCAGCACGTGAATGGTCACGGCGCTCTGGTTGTCATCGGCAGTGGAGAACACCTGCGACTTCTTGGTCGGAATGGTGGTGTTCTTCTCGATCAGTGCAGTCATCACGCCGCCCATGGTTTCGATACCCAGGGTCAGCGGGGACACGTCGAGCAGCAGAACGTCCTTGACGTCACCAGCCAGAACAGCGCCCTGAATGGCTGCGCCCATGGCAACGGCTTCGTCCGGGTTGACGTCCTTGCGCGGTTCCTTGCCGAAGAACTCGGTCACCAGCTTCTGCACCAGCGGCATGCGGGTCTGACCACCGACCAGAATCACATCGTTGATAGAACCGACGTCGACACCAGCATCTTTCAGCGCGATACGGCAAGGCTCGATGGTGCGCTGCACCAGATCCTCGACCAGCGACTCCAGCTTGGAGCGGGAGATTTTCACGTTCAGGTGCTTCGGACCGGTGGCATCTGCAGTGATATACGGCAGGTTGACGTCGGTCTGCTGGCTCGAGGACAGCTCGATCTTGGCCTTCTCTGCGGCTTCCTTCAGGCGCTGCATGGCCAGCGGGTCACCCTTGAGGTTCATGCCGGTTTCTTTCTTGAATTCGTCGACGAGGTAATCGATCAGACGAATGTCGAAGTCCTCACCACCGAGGAAGGTGTCGCCATTGGTAGCCAACACTTCGAACTGGTGCTCGCCATCGACTTCAGCGATCTCGATCACCGACACGTCGAAGGTACCGCCACCCAGGTCATAAACGATCACGGTGTGGTCGCCCTTGGCCTTGTCCATACCGTAGGCCAGCGCGGCCGCAGTCGGCTCGTTGATGATGCGCTTGACGTCCAGACCGGCGATACGACCAGCATCCTTGGTAGCCTGACGCTGGCTGTCATTGAAGTAAGCCGGGACGGTGATCACCGCCTCGGTGACTGCTTCGCCGAGATAGTCTTCGGCGGTCTTCTTCATCTTCTTGAGAATTTCAGCCGAGATTTGCGGCGGCGCCATTTTCTGGCCGTTCACTTCGACCCAGGCGTCACCGTTGTCCGCCTTGGCGATCTTGTACGGCACCATCTGAATGTCTTTCTGCACGACTTCTTCGTCGAAACGACGACCGATCAGACGCTTCACCGCATACAGGGTGTTGTGCGGATTGGTCACAGCCTGACGCTTGGCCGACTGACCGACGAGGATTTCACCGTCATTAGCATAAGCAATGATGGACGGCGTGGTACGAGCGCCTTCGGCGTTCTCGATTACCTTGACGTTGCCGTTTTCCAGAATGGAGACGCAGGAGTTGGTGGTCCCCAGGTCGATACCGATAATTTTGCCCATGAATGTTCTCCCGAAACTTTGATTGTTCCGTCGCCTCGTTTCTCAGGCGCCGGCAGCACTAAAACGCTTGACTTAAAAATGGGGTCGTTACAGCTGATTTCAAGCCTGCTCGTCGATACTCGGCGGCGGCGTGGTTGGTGCCTTGCTGACCACGACCATGGCCGGGCGCAGCAGGCGACCGTTGAGCAGATAGCCCTTCTGGAACACCTTGAGCACCGAATTCGGCTCGGTATGAATGCTCTCTTCCATGGCCATGGCCTGGTGGTGCTCCGGGTTGAACGGCGCGCCGTGCGGGTCGATGGCTTCCAGGTTGTAGCGAGCCAGGGTGTCGTGGAACAGCTTGAGGGTCAGCTGCATACCTTCACGTACGGCCTTGATCGATACATCGTCAGGGCTGGACAGCTCCAGGCCACGCTCCAGGCTGTCGATTACCGGCAGCAGGTCGCCGGCAAATTTTTCCAGCGCAAACTTGTGCGCCTTTTCCACATCCTGCTCTGCGCGGCGACGCACGTTCTGCAGGTCGGCAGCCATGCGCAGCGACTGATCCTGCGCAGTGGCCAGTTGCTCTTCCAGCGTTTGCACGCGAGCAGCCAGGTCGTCACTCGGCGCCACAGCTTCCGCTGCCTGCGCTTCGGGATTCTGCGTATCCAGGGTCTGTTCGTCAGCCATGCCTTTCTCCTCTCGAAAAAACTGGCGCGATACCGACTCGCGCTCCTGCCGCCTATATGGAGTCAATTCCACAGCTTTCAAGGGGCGATAGACGAGGATTGCCAGGAAAAGAAAAAACACTGTATAAATAACCAGACATCAATTCGGGAGCGTTCGCCATGCTGGTGCACCTGTCCATTCACAACTACGCCATCGTCGACCACCTGGATCTCGAGCTGGATGCCGGCATGAGCGCCATCAGCGGCGAGACCGGTGCGGGCAAGTCGATCATGCTCGACGCCCTCGGCCTGTGCCTGGGCGATCGCGCCGACAGCGGCGTGGTGCGCCCAGGCAGTGACAAGGCGGATATTCTCGCCAGCTTCGACCTGGCGGACATTCCCGAGGCACGCACCTGGCTCGCCGAACGCGACCTGGACAACGACGGCCCGTGCATCCTGCGCCGGGTGATTACCGCCGAGGGCCGCTCGCGCGGCTATATCAATGGCAGTCCCTGTCCGCAGGCCGACCTCAAGGCTCTTGGCGAGCTGATCATCGATATCCACAGCCAGCACGAGCATCAGTCGCTGCTCAAGACCGACACCCATCGCCGCCTGCTCGACGAGTACGCCGGCAGCCAGGACCTCGCGCGCCAGGTGCAACTCGCGGCGCAACGCTGGAAGCAGACACGCAACGAACTTGAACGCATCTCCAGCCAGAGCGACGAGCAACGCGCTCGCCACCAGTTGCTCAGCTACCAACTGGAAGAACTGGAAAATTTGGCGCTGGGCGACAACGAACTGGAGCAACTGGAACAGGAACACAAAGCGCTGAGCAATGCTGAAGCGCTGCTCGCGGCCTGTCGCCAAGTGCTCGATTTGTGCAGCGAAAGCGATGCCGGCAACGTGCTGTCGGCGCTGACCGCCAGCCTCAACCGCCTGGGCGCCTTTGGCGGTCAGGGCGGTACCTTGAACGAAGCCAGCAACTTGCTGGCCAGCGCGCAGATCCAGGTAGAGGAAGCCGTCGGCGAATTGAACCGCTTCCTCGACCACTTTGACGCCGACCCCGAGCGCCAACAGTTTCTCGAAGAGCGCCTGGACACCATCTATACCCTGGCCCGCAAGCACCGTATTCAACCAGCCGAATTGGCCGCCCTGCAGCAGCAGTTGTTCGATGAGCTCGAAGGCCTGAATGCCGACGATCAGGCCAGCGAACGCCTGGCCGAGGAGCTGGCGGCTTATGAGCGCCACTACCAGGAGAAAGCAGCCGAGCTCAGCACACTGCGCAGCAATGCTGCCGAGCGCCTGGCCGCAGCCGTAGAGCAGGAAATGCAGGCACTGGGCATGCCCGGCGGTCGCTTCAACATTCAACTCCAGGCCATGAGCAGCGAAGAACCACACGCAAGTGGCCTGGAGACAGTGGAATTTCTGGTCAGCGCCAACCCTGGTCAGCCGCTACGCGGCCTGGCCAAGGTGGCATCTGGCGGTGAACTGTCACGCATCAGCCTGGCGATTCAGGTGATCACCGCACAGACCTCGCGCGTACCGACCCTGGTATTCGATGAAGTGGACGTCGGTATTGGCGGCCCAACCGCAGAAGTGGTCGGCCAGTTGTTACGCCGCCTTGGCGAACGCGGGCAAGTGCTGTGCGTCACCCACTTGCCGCAAGTCGCAGCACAGGGCCACCAGCACCTGTTCGTGCACAAACGCCGCGGCGAAGACGCCACCTCTACCGCCGTGAGCAAGCTGGACGAGAGCGGCCGCGTCGAAGAGATCGCCCGCATGCTCGGTGGCGTCGACCTGACCGAGGAATCCCTGGCTCATGCGCGCAAGATGGTCACCAGCGCCCAGGCGGCGTGAGACACGCTTAGCGCGGACGCAATCCGGAAGCCCCCCCCAATTACAACCGGACCATGACAAAGCAAAAAGACGACCCTAGGGTCTGTTGCCGTTTCACATGGGCAACCATAGGAATGCACAGGCCATGGCCACCACGCTCTCGTAATTTCTCTTGAGTTTGTCGAATCGAGAGGCCACCGCCCGGTATTGCTTCAGCCGGGCGAAGGCGTTTTCCACCAGGTGACGATTTCGGTACAGGCCTCTGTCCAGATCCGCGTTGCCTTTCACAGAGTTACGCTTCCTCGGGATCACGGCCTTGGCCCCTTGTCGCTCAACCTGCTCTCGGATTCTCTCGCTGTCATAGCCCTTATACGCAACGATGGTTTCTGCCGCCGGGAGCTTGGAAATCAATCCGGGTGCCTGAGTACAGTCATTGATTTGGCCTCCCGTGATTTCAAACTCGATGGGTAAGCCGTGGGCGTCCACTGCCAGATGAATCTTGCTGGTATTGCCGGCTCGGCTTTTCCCTATAGCTTCATCACTTTCGCTGGCAGCGCCCGCACTGTGCTGGTGAGCCTTGGCATAGCTGCCATCAATGAACACCCACTCCATGTAGGGCTCCACCACCAGCACCTTGAAGGCCTTGAGCCATTTGCCGGCAGCAGACCATGCATTGAAGCGCTTGTAGACCTTATTCCAGTTGCCAAACGCCTTGGGCAGGTCTCTCTAGGGACATCCCGTGCGCATGCGGTACAGCATGCCCTCCACGGTCATTCGTAGATCACGCTTGTTGTAGATGGCCTTGTGCAGCAGAATTTCCCGCAGCTTCGACCAATGCTCATCGCTGAGCAGTAATCGGGGCATTGCAAGCTCGTATCGATGTCGGGTCAGAGCTTCAACGATACGAGTTTGCTCTTATAGATCAAGCGCTTAGCGCGAAACGGCAACACACCCTAGGCAGTAGCCGGCTTTTTCATGTCTGATCAGGACCGTTTACAGCCCGCGCAGCGCATCCAGCAGTGCCTGGTTCTGCTCCGGCGTACCGATGGTGATACGCAGGAACTGGGCGATGCGCTGTTGCTTGAAGTGACGCACGATCACGCCCTGCTCACGCAGGCCCGCGGCCAAAGTCGCCGCATCCTTGCCCGGATGACGGGCGAAGACGAAGTTCGCTGCCGAAGGCAGTACCTCGAAGCCCAGCCCCTGCAGGCCCGCAACCACTGCCTCACGACTCTCGATCACCTGCTGGCAGGTTATCGCGAAATAATCACGGTCCTCGAACGCTGCGGCTGCACCGGCGATGGCCGCTCGATCGAGCGGGTAGGAGTTGAAGCTGTTCTTGATTCGCTCCAGCGCCTCGATCAGGTCCGGATGACCGACTGCAATCCCAACGCGCAAGCCCGCCAGAGAACGCGACTTGGACAGGGTCTGGGTGACTAGCAGATTCGGGTACTTGTCGACCAGGGCGATGGCCGTCTGCCCACCGAAGTCGATATATGCCTCATCAACCAGCACGACCGAATCCGGGCTGCCTTGCAGCAGGCGCTCGATGGCGTCGAGCGGCAACAGGCAACCCGTCGGAGCATTGGGGTTGGGAAAGATGATGCCAGCGTTCGGCCTGGCGTAATCCTCCACGCGGATCTGGAACTGCTCGTCCAGCGGCACCTGCTGCTGCTCGATACCGTACAGGCCGCAATAAACCGGATAGAAGCTGTAACTGATATCCGGGAACAGCAAAGGCGCGTCATGCTGGAACAGGCCATGGAACGCGTGCGCCAGCACCTCGTCAGAGCCGTTGCCGACGAACACCTGATTGGTCTGCACGCCATAGTAGTCAGCCACTGCCTGCTTCAGGCGATCGCTGTTGGGGTCCGGGTACAAACGCAAGTTGTCGTTGACCTCAGCCTGCATCGCCGCAATGGCCTTGGGCGACGGGCCGTAGGGGTTTTCGTTGGTATTGAGCTTGACCAGCTTGACCAGCTTGGGCTGCTCACCTGGCACATAGGGCACCAGGTCTTTGACGAAGGGGCTCCAGAATTTGCTCATCTGCCCTTCTCTCCTCGAATGCGTAGGGTGCGCTGTGCGCACCACGGATAATCAATAGGCGCGCGTGACGCGCCCTACATCACTTGATTCGGTACTCGGCGCTGCGCGCATGCGCGGTCAGCGACTCGCCACGGGCCAGCACCGAGGCGCTCTTGCCAAGCTCCGACGCGCCATCCGGCGAGCAGAAGATGATCGACGAGCGCTTCTGAAAGTCGTACACACCCAGCGGCGAGGAAAAACGCGCGGTGCCGGAAGTGGGCAGCACGTGATTCGGGCCTGCCACGTAGTCGCCCAGGGCTTCTGCTGTGTAGCGGCCCATGAAGATCGCACCAGCGTGGCGAATCTCGGGCAGCCAGGCTTCCGGCTCGGCTACCGACAGCTCCAGGTGCTCGGGCGCGATACGGTTGGCCACCTCGATGGCCTGCTCCATGTCCGCCACCTGGATCAAGGCGCCGCGCCCCTCCAGCGAGGTACGGATGATCTCGGCCCGCTCCATGGTCGGCAGCAGCTTGGCGATGCTTTCAGCGACGCGGTCGAGGAAGGCGGCATCCGGGCTGACCAGAATCGACTGGGCGTCCTCATCGTGCTCAGCCTGGGAGAACAGATCCATGGCGATCCAGTCCGGATCGGTCTGGCCGTCACAGACCACGAGGATCTCCGACGGGCCGGCGATCATATCGATGCCCACCTTGCCGAACACATGGCGCTTGGCGGTGGCCACATAGATGTTGCCGGGGCCAACGATCTTGTCCACCGGCGGCACGCTCTCGGTGCCGTAGGCCAACGCGGCCACAGCCTGGGCGCCACCGATGGTGAACACGCGGTCGACGCCGGCGATGGCGGCAGCAGCGAGAACGATCTCGTTAATCTCACCGCGCGGGGTCGGCACCACCATGACCACTTCCGGCACGCCGGCGACCTTGGCCGGAATGGCGTTCATCAGCACCGAGGACGGGTAGGACGCCTTGCCGCCCGGCACGTACAGGCCGGCGCGATCCAGCGGGGTGACCTTCTGCCCCAACACCGTGCCGTCGGCTTCGGTGTAGCGCCAAGAGTCCTGCTTCTGCTTCTCGTGGTAGCTGCGCACCCGCTCGGCGGCCACTTCCAGCGCCTGGCGCTGCTCGGCGCTTATACGGGTCAGGGCCAGTTCCAGGCGCTCGCGCGGCAGGATCAGGTCGGCCATGGAAGCGACCTGCAGACCATCGAAACGCTGGGTGTATTCGACCAGGGCGGCGTCGCCGCGCTCACGCACGGCCTGGATGATTTCCAGCACGCGCTGGTTGACGCCATCGTCGGAGACACTTTCCCAGGACAGCAGATGATCCAGATGACGCGCGAAGTCCGTGTCGGCGGCGTTGAGTCGGCGGATGGCAACGGGTGCGGTCATAGCGAAAGCCTCATTAAATGGCGGTTTCTCGGGCGCCCGTAATGTAGCAAGCCCACCGTGCGGGCACCCAAGAAAAATGGCTATGACACGGATAGGCTGGAGAAAACTCTGAACAGTCACTCCCGCGAAGGCGGGAGCCCAGGTGCTGCATGTTCTGGGTTCCCGCCTTCGCGGGAATGGCGACTGTTTCAGCGCTTACTCGAAAGAGATCAGTGCGGATGTCGCGCCTCGATGGCGCCACGCAGGGTATCGATCAGAGCCTGGATGCGCGCGTGCTGCATCTTCATCGAGGCCTTGTTGACGATCAGCCGCGAGCTGATGGTAGCGATCAGTTCCTGCGGTTCCAGGCCGTTGGCACGCAGGGTGTTGCCGGTGTCGACCACGTCGATGATCTTGTCGGCCAGGCCCACCAGCGGCGCCAGCTCCATCGAACCGTACAGCTTGATGATGTCGACCTGACGGCCCTGCTCGGCGTAGTAGCGCTTGGCGACGTTGACGAACTTGGTGGCCACGCGCAGGCGGCCTTTCGGCTCCGGCGCACCGACCTTGCCAGCCGTCATCAGCTTGCACTTGGCGATCTGCAGATCCAGCGGCTCGTAGATGCCCTGGCCGCCGTACTCCATCAGTACATCCTTGCCGGCGACACCCAGATCAGCGGCACCGTGCTCGACATAGGTCGGCACATCGGTGGCACGCACGATCAGCAGGCGCACGTCATCCTGAGTGGTCGGGATGATCAGCTTGCGGCTCTTGTCCGGGTTCTCGGTCGGCTCGATGCCCGCTGCAGCCAGCAACGGCAGGGTGTCATCGAGAATGCGGCCTTTGGACAGGGCGATGGTCAACATGAAACGGTTTCCTTGAGCGGAAGCGGCCGCTCCGACAGGGAGCGGCCCTACGACAACGGAGGCTTAGCCCGGTACGCGGCGGATCTTGGCGCCGAGCAGTTGCAGCTTCTCTTCGATGCACTCGTAACCACGGTCGATGTGGTAGATACGGTCGATCAGCGTATCGCCGTCAGCCACCAGCGCGGCCAGTACCAGACTCGCCGAGGCACGCAGGTCGGTGGCCATCACAGGTGCGCCCTTGAGCTTGTCGACCCCGGTAACCACGGCCGTATTGCCTTCGACCAGGATGTTGGCGCCCATGCGCAGCATCTCGTAGACGTGCATGAAACGGTTTTCGAACACCGTTTCGATGATGGTGCCAGTGCCTTCGGCCACCGCGTTCAGGGCGATGAACTGCGCCTGCATGTCGGTGGGGAACGCCGGATAGGGAGCGGTGCGCAGGTTGACGGCTTTCGGGCGCTTGCCCTTCATGTCCAGCTCGATCCAGTCCGGGCCGGTAGTGATTTCGGCGCCTGCCTCCTGCAGCTTGGCCAGTACGGCCTCCAGCGTCGAAGGGTCGGCGTCCTTGACCTTGACCCGACCACCGGTAACGGCGGCGGCGACCAGGTAGGTGCCGGTTTCGATACGGTCGGGCATGACGTTGAAACGCGCACCGTGCAGGCGCTCGACGCCGTCGATGATGATGGTATCGGTGCCGGCGCCCTGGATCTTCGCGCCCATGGCGATCAGGCAGTTGGCCAGGTCGACTACCTCAGGCTCACGCGCGGCGTTTTCCAGCACGCTGCGGCCCTTGGCCAGGGTCGCGGCCATCATGATGTTCTCGGTACCGGTCACGCTGACCACGTCGAAGAAGAAGTGCGCCCCGCGCAAGCCACCTTCCGGGGCCTTGGCCTTGATGTAGCCACCTTCGACATCGATGATCGCGCCCATGGCCTCGAGGCCACGGATGTGCAGATCGACCGGACGCGAACCGATCGCGCAACCACCGGGCAGCGCCACCTCGGCCTCACCGAAGCGGGCGACCATCGGGCCGAGCACTAGAATCGAGGCGCGCATGGTTTTTACCAGCTCGTAAGGCGCGACCAGGGTCTTGATCGCACGGGCGTCAACTTCCACTGCCAGTTTCTCGTCGATCACCGGCTCGATGCCCATGCGACCGAACAGTTCGATCATGGTGGTGATGTCGTGCAGGTGCGGCAGGTTGCAGATGGTGACGGGGGCGTCGCCCAGCAAGGTGGCCGCCAGAATCGGCAGAGCAGAGTTTTTCGCACCGGAAATGCGGATTTCGCCATCGAGGCGAGCGCCGCCGGTAATGATCAGTTTATCCATAGGAATCTCGTCGCCCGCAGGCTCAGGAACGCGCGGCCCAATCGGCCTGGCTGAAGAATTTCATGGTCACGGCATGGATGCTGCCATCAGCAATCCAGGCATTGAGGTGGGCATAGATCTGCTGCTGACGCTTGACCGGGCTGAGAGCGGCCAGTTCGTCGCTGATCAGGTTGAGCTGGAAGTTGCAGCCTTCGCCTTCGACTTCCACCTGGGTATTCGGGAGTTTTTCCTCTAGGAGGCTTTTTACTTCTGCAGCCTGCATGCTCGACCTCGACTGACGCATTCGGGCACCTGAGCCCGCGGGTCGGCCATGATACAAAAAAGCCTCCCGCCTGCGAACCCCGCCAGCACCGGCGCTGACGGAACGACGGGAAGCGCTTCACGCTTGCAGCGGCAGCAACTCCAGCAAGCCGCTGACCTGAGCGATCTCACGCATGTCGTCGGGCAGCGCACTGATTGTCAGCTCACGCCCTGCCTTGCGTGCATCACGCATGAACGCCAGCAACAGCGCCAGACCGACGCTGCTGGACTTTTCCACTGCGCTGCAGTCCAATGCCAGACGTGTCGCACTGCTTGCGGCGATCAGGCGCGCGCCCTGCTCACGCAGCAGCGGGCCGGTGCTGTAATCGAGCACGCCACTGAGCTGCAATTGCCCGGCAGCGCGCTCGCTGATGGTCGCCTGACTCACGACTCGCCCCGAGCCTGACGCGCCCTGGCCACGGTATCGGCCCAGGTATCGATGACCTTGTCGAGGTCGTTGCGATTGGTCTGCATCGACTGGGCGAACTGGTCGCGGAACAGCTTGCCGACGTTGATACCGTTGATCACCACATTGCGCAGCTTCCAGCCGCCATCGATCGACACCATGGTGTAGGACAGCGGGTAGACCACACCCTTGCCATCACGAATCTCCATACCCACCGACGTGCGCTCGCCCTCGGCCCTGCCGCTGGCCGGCAGCACGCGAATATCCTGATTGTTGTATTCGAGCAGGGCATTGCCATAGAACTGCATCAGGCTGCGCTTGAAGTTCTCCTGAAAGCGGCTCATCTGCTCAGGCGAGGCCTGGCGCGAGTAGCGCACGGTCATCACGCCACGGGCGATGCCATCGACATCCACCACCGGGCCGAGAATCTCGTTGAGCGAGTCGTAGAAAGCATTGGGGTTGCTGCGGTACTGCTCCTTGTTGGCCTTGAGGTCCGCCAGCAGGGTTTCGGTGGTTTGCTGCACCACTTCATGGGCGCTTGGCGCAGCGGTGGCCAGCAGCGGCATGGTAGCTAGCAACACCAGCAGGGAATTACGCACGGTTTTGAACATGTCAGGAGCCCTCATCAATTGGCTTCATCTTTATTGACCGAATTGAGCAGGAATTTGCCAATCAGGTCTTCCAGCACCAGCGAGGACTGCGTGTCGTGAATGGTGCTGCCGTCCTTGAGCACCTCCTCGTCACCACCAACGCTGATGCCGATGTATTTCTCACCGAGTAGCCCCGCAGTCAGGATCGACGCAGTGGAATCCTCAGGCAGGTTATTGACGCCACCATCGAGCTCCAGGGTCACCCGGCCCATGTAGCTGTCACGATCCAGATCGATCGCAGTGACCTTGCCGATGCTCACGCCGGCCATGGTGACCTTGGCGCGCACGGTCAGCCCGGCGATGTTGTCGAAATAGGCGTAGACCTTGTAGGTATCGCCAGCACTGCCGACGCTCAGGCCGCTGACGCGCAGGGCCAGCAACAGCAGGGCCAGCACACCGGCCATGAGGAACAGGCCGACACCAATCTCCAGCGTGCGGTTTTGCATCAGAAATCTCCAAACATCAAAGCGGTCAGAATGAAATCCAGGCCAAGCACGGCAAGCGAGGCGTACACCACGGTGCGCGTGGTCGCACGGCTGATGCCTTCGGAAGTGGGTTCACAGTCGTAGCCCTGGAACACGGCGATCCAGGTCACCACGAAGGCGAAGACGATGCTCTTGATCACGCCGTTGAGCACGTCGTCATAAAAGGAAACACTGTTCTGCATGTTCGACCAGAACGAGCCTTCGTAAACGCCCAGCCAATCCACGGCGACCATGGCCGCACCCCAGATGCCGACCACGCAGAAGATCATCGCCAGCAGCGGCATCGAGATGAAGCCGGCCCAAAGCCGCGGCGCGACGATGTACTTGAGCGGGTCGACGCCAATCATCTCCAGACTGGAAAGCTGCTCGGTGGACTTCATGTTGCCGATTTCGGCAGTCAGCGCCGAGCCGGCGCGGCCGGCGAACAGCAACGCGGTCACCACCGGGCCAAGTTCACGCAGCAGAGTCAGGGCAACCATCTGCCCAACAGCCTGTTCGGAGCCATAGCTGACCAGAATGTTGTAGCCCTGCAGGGCCAACACCATGCCGATGAAGATGCCGGACACGACAATGATCGCCAGCGACATCACGCCAACCGCGAACAGTTGCTTGATCAATAGCTGCAAAGGCTTGCCGGCACGGCTGCGACCGAACAGAGCGCTGACCAGAAACAGCACCGAACGCCCCAGTGTCGCGACCACATCGATACCCGCACGACCGAACAGCCGCAGCCGTTCGAGCGGTGAATTTCTGCGCATCAACCTCTCCCCAACAGATCTTCGCGGTAGTCCGGCGCTGGAAAATGAAACGGCACCGGCCCATCCGGAATGCCCTTCATGAACTGGCGAATACGTGGATTATCCGATTCCATCAACTCGGCCGGAGTGCCCTGCCCCAACACCTGAGCATCACCGACGACATAGATGTAGTCGGCGATGCTGGCCGTTTCTGCAAGGTCGTGAGACACCACCACGCTGGTGATCCCCAGTGCATCGTTGAGCAGGCGGATCAGGCGCACCAGAACACCCATGGCGATGGGGTCCTGGCCGACAAACGGCTCGTCATACAGCAGAATCTGCGGATCGAGCGCAATGGCTCGGGCCAGCGCGACACGGCGCTTCATGCCGCCAGACAGCTCGTCCGGCATCAGATCCAGCGCCCCGCGCAAGCCAACGGCCTGCAGTTTCATCAGGACGATGTCGCGGATCATTTCTTCAGGAAGCTTGGTGTGTACGCGCAGAGGGAATGCCACGTTCTCGAACACATCAAGATCGGTGAACAGCGCGCCGCTCTGGAACAGGACGCCCATCTGCTTACGCATATCGAACAGCTCATCACGCGAGAGCTTCGGCAGACTGACGCCGTCGACGCGAACATCGCCTGCAGAAGGACGCAGCTCGGCAGCGATCAGGCGCAGCAGCGTGGTCTTGCCGCAGCCGGAGGGGCCCATGATGCCGGTGACCTTGCCGCGCGGAATGCGGATATCGACCTTGTCGAAAATCGATCGCGCGCCACGCTGAAAGCTGACGCCCTGCAACTCAATCGCGTACTCGTGCTCGGCGCTCATCTGAACTCCTTGAAAATAAGGCCTTCATGGCAGACGCCGCCTCCAGAAGCGAAGACACGCTCCATCCAGAGAGGGCCAAAATGGCCGCGAACTATAGCATTTGCCGAACATGCCACCCAATAGCGCCCCAAAGCGGCGTTCAGACTTGCGACAGTTTCGACGTTGGCTCGTTGCACCGAGGGTGAGCGCGGGAAGCTTTTCCGTTTATAATCCCCATCTTTTTTCGCCCGACAGCCTTACTAATGAACCAGACCCACGACCTGATTGATTCCGCGCAGCGCACCATCCGCCTCGAAATTGAAGCGGTGCAGGAGCTATTGCCCCGTATCAATGCCGATTTCATCAAGGCCTGCGAGCTGATTCTCAGCTGCAAGGGCCGCGTGGTCGTGGTTGGCATGGGCAAGTCCGGGCATATCGGCAACAAGATCGCTGCAACTCTGGCCAGCACCGGTACTACGTCGTTCTTTGTCCACCCGGCAGAAGCCAGCCATGGCGACATGGGCATGATCACCAAGGACGACATCGTTCTGGCACTGTCGAACTCGGGCTCGACCGCCGAGATCGTTACCCTGCTGCCACTGATCAAGCGCCTCGGTATCCGCCTGATCAGTATGACAGGCAACCCTGAGTCGCCGCTGGCCAAGGCCGCCGAGGTCAATCTGGATGCACGCGTCTCGCAGGAAGCCTGCCCGCTGAACCTGGCACCCACTTCCTCGACCACTGCCAGCCTGGTACTGGGCGACGCCCTGGCTATCGCCCTGCTCGAAGCGCGCGGCTTCACCGCCGAAGACTTCGCCTTCTCCCATCCGGGCGGCGCCCTTGGCCGGCGCCTGCTGCTCAAGGTAGAGAACGTGATGCACGGCGGCGAGAGCCTGCCTCAAGTCACACGCGGCACCAGCCTGCGTGACGCCCTGCTGGAAATGACCCAGAAAGGCCTGGGCATGACCACCGTCCTGGAGGCTGATGGCCATCTGGCCGGGATCTTCACCGATGGCGACCTGCGCCGCGCACTGGACAAGGGTATCGATGTACGCGACGCCCGTATCGACGACGTGATGACACCGCATGGCAAGACCATTCGCGCCGAGATGCTCGCCGCCGAAGCCCTGAAGATCATGGAAGACAACAAGATCAGCGCCCTGGTGGTAGTCGACGGTGATGATCGCCCGATCGGCGCGTTCAACCTCGGCGATCTGCTGCGCGCGGGGGTGATGTGATGAACGAACTTCTGCAACGCGCACGCGCCGTGAAACTGGCGATCTTCGACGTCGATGGCGTGTTGACCGACGGCCGCCTGTACTTTCTCGAAGACGGCAGCGAGTTCAAGACCTTCAACACGCTCGACGGCCACGGCATCAAGATGCTGATCAACTCGGGCGTGCGCACCGCCATCATCAGCGGCCGCAAGACACCTGTGGTGGAGCGCCGCGCCAACAACCTGGGTATCCAGCACCTGTTCCAGGGTCGCGAAGACAAACTCGTGGTACTCGACGGCCTGCTCGCCGAACTCGGCCTAAGCTATGAACAGGTCGCCTACCTCGGTGACGACCTACCGGACCTTCCGGTGATTCGCCGTGTCGGATTGGGCATGGCCGTGGCCAGCGCCGACAGCTTCGTCCGCCAGCACGCCCACGGCGTAACCCAGGCGCGCGGCGGGGATGGTGCGGCGCGGGAATTCTGCGAACTGATCATGCGCGCCCAAGGCACACTGGATGCGGCCCAAGCCGCCTACCTGTAGAGAACAGCATGCCGCGTAAAATCCTCAATACCCTGATCTTTGCTCTGATTGCAGTCGTCGTGGCCGCACTCGGTTACTGGAACCTTGCCCCGGACAGCGCGCGCCAGGCCCAGCAGGGCAGCGATGACAACGTCGTCGACTTCTATGCAGTGGGCGCGCGTACCGTGCAGTTCCAGGATGACGGCAAACTGCACTACCGCATGACCGCGTACAAGCTCGAACACATCAAAAGCACCGATATCACCCTGGTCGATACCCCCAAGCTGAAGCTATATCGCGGCACCGAGTTGCCCTGGGACGTCACCAGTCAGCGTGCCGAAGTCTCGCCCGGCGGCGTCGAGGTAGAACTGATCGACGACGTGCGCATCGCCCGCACTGACGCCAAGAACCGTCCAACCATCATCACCAGCAGCCGCATGACCGTTATTCCTGACAAGGAATATGCGCAGACCGAGCAAGCCGTTAGAATCGTCGCGGCCAACGGGGTAACCACGGCACAAGGAATGAAAGCGTACTTGAATGACGGCAGGATGCTCCTGCAGTCCAACGTAAGAGGCCAGCATGAGGTTCGTTAATACCCTCCCCCTGATTCTCAGCCTCGGCGCCGCATTGGGAAGCGCGGCTGCCTGGGCACTGCCATCGGATCGCGATCAACCGATTCGCATCCAGGCCGACAGCGCAGAACTGGATGACAGACAAGGTGTAGCTGTCTACCGCGGCGATGTGATCATCACTCAGGGCACCCTGAAGATCACGGGCGACACTGTCACCATCACCCAGACCGCCAGTGGCGACATCGACGTCTTCACATCGGTCGGCAATCTGGCCTACTACGAGCAGAAGCCGGCTGTGGACAAGGAAATCGTCAAGGCCTACGGCAAGACCATCCAGTACTTCTCAAGCAACGAGCGCATCGTACTGATCGACCAGGCCAAGGTGATTCAGGAAGGCAATACCTTCGAAGGCGAGAAGATCGTCTACGACACCCGCCGCCAGATCGTAAACGCCGGTCGCGCTACAGGCGGCAACGTCAGCACACCGCGCCCGCGTATCGACATGGTCATCCAACCGAAGAACAAACCCGCGGATCAGCAGCAGTAATGGCCATTCTCAAAGCCCAACACCTGGCGAAAAGTTACAAGAGCCGCCAGGTCGTGCGTGACGTCAGCCTGAGCATCGAAAGCGGTCAGATCGTTGGCCTGCTCGGCCCCAATGGCGCCGGCAAGACCACTTGCTTCTACATGATCGTCGGCCTGGTGCGCGCCGACCAGGGCCGCGTACTGATCGACGACCTCGATGTCAGTCATCAGCCCATGCACGGCCGCGCTCGCGCGGGCATCGGCTACTTACCGCAGGAAGCGTCGATCTTCCGCAAACTGTCGGTGGCCGACAACATCATGGCCATTCTCGAAACGCGCAAGGACCTGGACCGCGCCGGACGCCAGGCGGAGCTGGAAAACCTGCTGCAGGAATTCCATATCCACCATATCGCCGACAGCCTCGGCATGAGCCTGTCCGGCGGTGAGCGACGCCGCGTAGAGATTGCCAGAGCTCTGGCGACCAACCCCAAGTTCATTCTGCTCGACGAACCCTTTGCCGGTGTCGACCCGATTTCCGTGGGCGACATCAAGCAGATCATCCATCACCTCAAGACCAAGGGCATCGGCATCCTGATCACCGATCACAACGTGCGCGAAACCCTGGACATCTGCGAAACCGCCTACATCGTCAACGATGGGCAACTGATCGCCGAAGGCGACGCCGAGACCATCCTCGCCAACCAGACGGTGAAAGAGGTGTACCTGGGCCACGAATTCCGTCTGTGACAGGCTGCATAAAAACTACTGCGCTCGGTGTCACTGCGTTAAAAACAACCTCGAAATGCTCATTTACAGTCGTAAACTGCGCTTTCTCGCTTGTTTTTGCCCTGCCTCACCTTCGCTCGCTACGCTTTCACACAGCCTGTAGGCCGCACATTTTTTCGCGACAGAAATATTGCAACCCCTAGGCAAAAACGAGAAATTCAGGCATATAATTTGCTTCCTGGCGGCGCTTCGGCGCCCTGATGTGGAAGGCGTAACTCGCCAGTAAATTAAGGTCTGCAATGAAACCATCGCTAGTCCTCAAGATGGGCCAGCAGCTGACGATGACCCCGCAGCTGCAACAGGCTATCCGCCTCCTCCAACTGTCTACCCTGGACCTGCAACAGGAAATCCAGGAGGCGCTGGAGTCCAACCCCATGCTCGAGCGCCAGGAAGAAGGCGACGACTTCGACAACAGCGATCCAATGGCTGATGGCGCCGAAAGCGCCACTCCGACCCCGAACAAGGAAGAGAGCTACCAGGAAACCACCCCGACTGTGGATAACCTGGAAGAAGGCGACTGGGGCGAGCGCATTCCCAACGAGCTGCCAGTCGACACCGCCTGGGACGACATCTACCAGACCAGCGCCAGCAGCCTGCCCAGCAACGATGATGACGAGTGGGACTTCACCACTCGCACCTCCAGCGGCGAAAGTCTGCACAGCCACCTGCTCTGGCAACTGAATCTGGCGCCCATGTCGGACAAGGATCGCCTGATCGCGGCCACCCTGATCGACTGCATCAACAACGACGGCTACCTCGAAGAAACCCTCGAGGAAGTGACCGAATCCTTCGACCCCGAACTGGATGTCGAACTGGATGAAGTGGAAGTGGTGCTGCACCGCATCCAGCAGTTCGAACCTGCTGGTATCGGCGCCCGTGACCTGCGCGAGTGCCTGCTGCTACAACTGCGTCAGTTGCCCGCCAACACCCCCTGGCTGAGCGAAACCCAGCGCGTGGTCGGCGATTACCTGGAACTGCTCGGCAGCCGCGATTACGCCCAACTGATGCGCCGCACCAAGCTCAAGGAAGACGAACTGCGCCAGGTCATCGACCTGATCCAGCGCCTGAATCCGCGTCCGGGTTCGCAAATCGAGTCCAGCGAGCCGGAATACGTCGTACCGGACGTGATCGTGCGAAAGCACAACGACCGCTGGCTGGTGGAACTGAACCAGGAAGCCATGCCACGCCTGCGCGTCAACCCGCAGTATGCCGGCTTCGTAAAACGCGCCGACTCCAGCGCCGACAACACCTTCATGCGCAACCAGTTGCAGGAGGCACGCTGGTTCATCAAGAGCCTGCAGAGCCGCAACGAAACACTGATGAAGGTGGCCACGCAAATCGTCGAGCACCAACGTGGTTTTCTCGACTACGGCGACGAGGCGATGAAGCCTCTGGTCCTGCACGACATCGCCGAAGCAGTGGGCATGCACGAGTCGACGATCTCACGCGTGACCACGCAGAAATTCATGCACACGCCACGCGGTATTTACGAGCTGAAATATTTCTTCTCCAGCCACGTCAGCACCTCTGAAGGCGGCGAATGCTCGTCCACCGCGATACGCGCCATCATCAAAAAACTGGTTGCGGCGGAAAACGCGAAAAAGCCATTGAGTGACAGCAAGATCGCTGGTTTACTGGAGGCACAAGGCATCCAAGTCGCCCGTCGGACGGTCGCCAAGTATCGCGAGTCCCTCGGTATAGCGCCCTCCAGTGAGCGCAAGCGACTGATGTAGGCCAGATCGACTGAAGGCACAAGGTCTTCAGGCCAAAGTGTTCCGGCGGCGGGTCGAATAGGGCCCGTCTCTTACACAAGGCAACAAGGAGAAAGCGGTATGCAAGTCAACATCAGTGGACATCAGCTGGATGTGACCGACGCCCTGCGTGACTACATCGGCGAGAAACTCGGCCGACTAGAACGCCACTTCGACAAGATCACCAACGTTCAGGTGATCATGGAGGTCGAGAAACTCAAGCAGAAGATCGAAGCCACCCTGCATGTCGCCGGCGGCGAAGTCGTCGCCAATGCCGAACATCAGGATATGTACGCTGCCATCGACCTGTTGGCCGATAAACTCGACCGTCAACTCATCAAGCACAAGGAAAAGCAGCTCGAGCGCCTGCAAGGCGCCACGGCCCGCTAACATTCCCCATCCATGATCCGACTTGAAAATATCCTGACCCCCGGCCGTTCCCTGGTGAACGTGCCGGGCGGCAGTAAGAAACGCGTGCTCGAACAGATCGCCAATCTGGTTGCGCGCGACCTGCCCGACCTGGATGCCCAGGACATCTTCGAAAGCCTCATCGCCCGCGAGAAGCTCGGCTCCACCGGCTTCGGCAACGGCATCGCCATTCCCCACTGCCGCCTGGCAGGCTGCAGCGCCCCCATCAGCGCCGTACTGCACCTCGATGCGGCTGTCGACTTCGACGCCATCGACGGCGCACCGGTCGACCTGCTGTTCGTCCTGCTGGTGCCGGAAGCGGCAACCGACGCGCACCTAGAGTTGCTGCGCCAGATCGCCAGCATGCTTGATCGCCAGGATGTACGTGAACGTCTACGCCAGGCCAACAATGGCGGAGATCTCTATCAGGTCGTGGTGGACATTCAGAACGGTCAATGACATGCGCCTGATCATCGTCAGCGGTCGCTCGGGCTCGGGCAAGAGCACCGCCCTCGATGTACTTGAGGACAACGGTTTCTATTGCATCGACAACCTGCCGGCCGGTCTGCTACCGGACCTCGCCGAACGCTTCCTGCCGCACAGCGACATGCTGCTGCCGCAAGTGGCTGTCTCCATCGATGCACGTAACCTACTGAGTCAGCTCAAGCGTTTCCCCGAGCTGCTCGAAGAAGTACGCAAACGTAATATCCGCTGCGATGTGCTCTACCTCGACGCCGAAGACGAGACGCTGCTCAAGCGTTTTTCGGAAACCCGCAGGCGCCATCCGCTGACCAACGATAACCGCTCGCTGGCAGAAGCCATTGCGTACGAAAGTCTGCTGCTGGCGCCAATCACTGATCGTGCCGATCTGAAGATCGACACGACTCGACTGAACCTTTATCAGTTGCGCGACACGCTCAAACTGCGCCTGCTGGGCCAGACGCAAACGGGCACCGCCTTTCTCGTCGAGTCCTTCGGCTTCAAGCGTGGCATGCCGGTCGACGCCGATCTGGTGTTCGATGCACGCTGCCTGCCCAATCCTTACTGGAAGCCTGAACTGCGCGACTACTCCGGCCTGGATCAACCTGTGATCGACTACCTGGCTGCGCAGCCGGAGGTCGAGGAAATGTATCAGGATATCCTCGCCTATCTGGAAAAATGGCTACCGCGCTTCGCCGCCAGCAACCGCGCCTACGTCACAATCGCCATCGGTTGCACCGGTGGTCACCACCGCTCTGTGTATCTGGCCAATCGCCTGAGCCAGGCGCTCAAAGACTCGCTGAAGAATGTCCAGGTGCGTCACCGCGACCTCAGCTAAGGAGCCATGCCGCGATGCCTGCACGTGAAATCACCATCATCAACAAGCTTGGTCTACATGCCCGCGCCGCTGCGAAGTTCGTCGGCGTGGCGAGCACTTACCCCTGCCAGGTGCGCATCGGTCGCAGCACCGAAAGTCTGGTGGACGGTAAGAGCATCATGGCAGTCATGATGCTGGCGGCCGGCAAGGGCTCCAACGTGCACTTGTTGACCGAGGGCGAGCAGGACGAAGAAGCGATGGCCGCCCTGGTAGGCCTGATAGAGAACTACTTCGACGAAGGCGAGTAACCCCTCCTGACAAAAACGACAAGGCCACCCGCAGGTGGCCTTGTCGTTTCTGCCAACTCAACTGCCGGCGACAGTCATTTTCTCGATCAGCACCGAGCCAGTACAGATATTGCCACGGCGTTCGAGGTCACGACCGACTGCAACGATCTGGCGGAACATGTCGCGCAGATTGCCGGCGATGGTTACCTCCTGCACCGGGAACTGGATCTCGCCGTTCTCGACCCAGAAGCCCGCCGCGCCGCGCGAGTAATCGCCAGTGACCAGATTCAGCCCCTGGCCCATCAGCTCGGTAACCAGCAAACCGCGGCCCATGCGACGAATCAGCGCCTGCTGATCCTCATCGCCATGGGTGACGAAGAGATTGTGCACGCCGCCGGAGTTGGCGGTGCTCGGCAAACCCAGCTTGCGCCCGGAATAGGTACCCAGCACGTAGGACACCAGCTCGCCCTTTTCCACGAACGGCTTGGCGTAGGTGGCCAGGCCATCGCCATCGAAAGTCGCGCTCCCCAGCGCACGCGGCAGATGCGGGCGCTCGTCAAGGGTCAGCCACTCGGGGAACAGGCGCTGACCGAGAGCGCCTTCGAGGAACGAGGACTGGCGATACAGGTTGCCACCCGAGATTGCCGCCAGCAGGTGGCTGAACAACCCGCCGGCAAGCTCGGCAGCGAACAGCACCGGTACTTCGCAAGTCGGTACCGGGCGCGCACCAAGACGGCTGACCGCGCGCTCAGCGGCGCGCTGGCCGATGCCCTTGGCATCGGCCAGCAGTTCACCCTGACGATTGACGTCGTACCAGTAGTCGCGCTGCATCTGCCCATCGCCCTCGGCGATCATCACGCAGCTGAGGCTGTGACGGGTGCTGGCGTAACCGCCGACGAAACCGTGGCTGTTGCCATACACACGACAGCCCTGGTGGGTATTGAGGCTGGTGCCGTCAGCATTCTTGATCCGTTTGTCTGCCGCGAAAGCCGCGGCCTCACAGGTCAGCGCCTGCTCCACCGCCTGCTCCGGGGTGATCGACCAGGGATGATAGAGATCCAGCTCGGGCAACTCGCGCGCCATCAGCGCGGCATCGGCCAGGCCGGAGCACTCGTCCTCGCTGGTATGTTTGGCAATCGCCAGGGCCGCTGCCACAGTCTCACGAATGGCCTCGATACCGGTGGCCGAGGTGCTGGCCGAGCCCTTGCGCTGGCCTACGTACAGCGTGATGCCGAAACCCTGGTCGCGATTGAACTCGACGGTTTCCACCTCGCCCTGACGCACCGTGGTGGACAGCCCCTGACCAGCCGAAACCGCCACCTCGCAGGCACTGGCGCCCTGGCGCCTGGCTTCGGCGAGAATGGCCTCGACCTGCTCTTGCAGCACTGGCAAGGCCTGCGGCCCGATACGTTCTACTTCACTCATAACCACTCCCGATTCTCTTGGCGCAGGCACTCTTTATGCGAAACCCAAGGCCTGCTCTCGACTACCCGCCCACGGGCCGGCAGTCACGGTTACTGCTATCATGGCGGCGTTTCCCTCTGGACCCACCCCATGTCTGATTCCTACGACGACTTCTCCCTGGAGAAGAGCAAATCCCAGGTCAAACGCGAACTGCATGCCCTGCAGGACCTTGGCGAGCGACTGACCACGCTCAAGGCGGATCTGCTAGCCAAGATGCCGCTGACCGATGCCTTACGCCGCGCGCTCGCCGAAGCGCCGAAACATACAGCCAATGCCGCGCGCAAACGCCACATCCAGTTCATCGGCAAGCTGATGCGTGAACAGGATGTCGACGCGATCGTCGCCATGCTCGACCAGGTGGACAGCTCCACCCGCGAGTACAACGAGCGCTTCCACGCTCTCGAGCGCTGGCGCGACCGCCTGATCGCCGAAGGCGACAGCGCGCTGGAAAGCTTCGTCGAGCTCTACCCGGACGCTGACGTCCAGCATCTGCGCGGCCTGGTTCGTCACGCGCAGCACGAAGCCGCGCGCAACAAGCCTCCGGCTGCGGCGCGCAAGGTGTTCAAGTACATCCGCGAGCTCGATGAAATCCACCGCGGCTTGCGTTGAGCCTGCATCGCATCAGGCACCGGTGCCGCCTACGGTGATCGCATCGATCTTCAGCGTTGGCTGCCCGACGCCCACCGGCACCGACTGACCGTCCTTGCCGCAAGTGCCGACGCCGCTGTCCAGCGCCAGATCATTGCCGACCATGGACACGCGGCTCATCGCCTCCGGACCATTGCCAATCAGAGTGGCGCCCTTGACCGGCGCGGTGATCTTGCCGTCCTCGATCAGGTAGGCCTCGCTGGTGGAGAACACGAACTTGCCGCTGGTGATATCGACCTGGCCGCCACCCAGATTGGCGCAGTAGATGCCCTTCTTCACTGAACGGATGATTTCCTCGGGATCGCTCTCGCCGGCCAGCATGTAGGTGTTGGTCATGCGCGGCATCGGCAGGTGCGCGTATGACTCGCGACGACCGTTGCCGGTGGCGGCCACACCCATCAGGCGCGCGTTGAGCTTGTCCTGCATGTAACCCTTGAGCACGCCGTTCTCGATCAACGTGGTGCATTGGGTTGGCGTGCCTTCGTCATCGACGCTGAGTGAACCGCGACGCCCAGCCAGGGTGCCGTCGTCGACGATGGTGCACAGGCTGGAGGCGACCTTTTGGCCGACCTGACCGCTGTAGGCCGAACTGCCCTTGCGGTTGAAGTCGCCTTCCAGGCCGTGGCCGACCGCTTCGTGCAGCAGCACACCGGACCAACCCGCACCCATCACCACCGGCATGCTGCCAGCGGGTGCAGCGATGGCTTCAAGGTTGACCAGCGCCTGGCGCAGCGCCTCGCGGGCGTAACCCATGGCGCGATCCTCATCGAGGAAATAGCGGTAGTCGGTGCGTCCGCCACCTCCATGCCCGCCGCGCTCGCGACGACCGTTCTGCTCGACGATGACGCTGACGTTGAAACGCACCAGCGGGCGGATATCGGCGCTTAGACTGCCGTCATGTGCCGCCACCAGAATACGATCCCAGACTCCAGCCAGGCTCACGGTCACCTGTTTGATACGCGGATCCAGACCACGCGTGGCGCGGTCGATGCGTTGCAGCAGTTCGACCTTCTCGGCCCGGCCCATGACGTCCAACGGGTTGCCTTCGGCATACAACTGGGTCACTTGCGGGCTGACGAAAGCCTGCACGCGGCCCTGCTGGCCGGCGCGCGAGATCGAACGTGCGGCCTGGGCGGCTTGCGTCAGCGCATCGAGGCTGATGGCATTGCTGTAGGCGAAGCCGGTTTTTTCACCGGACTGGGCACGCACCCCAACCCCCTGATCGAGGTTGAAACTGCCTTCCTTGACGATGCCATCTTCCAGCACCCAGGTTTCCGAGACCTGGCTTTGAAAGTACAGATCGGCGGCATCGATACCAGGACCTGCCACTTCGCCCAGTACGGCGCTAAGGCTGTCGAGCGTCAGGTTCCCAGGCGCCAGCAGGTGCTCGCTGACGGATTGCAACATCGTATTCATGATCACTCCACAACGATCGGACGCGGTGCGCCCGATAAAAAGAAACGGCGGTGCTGCTGCACCGGCATGCGTTGGCGAATGCTCGCCTGCTCGGCGGCATCGCGCGAAGCCAGCAATGCGGCTTCGCCTTGATCCTGCTCGGCCAGAACGCTGCCCCAAGGGTCGATGATTGCCGAATGACCGAAGGTCAGGCGCTGCCCCGGATGTTCACCGCCCTGCCCGGCGGCCAGCACATAGCACTGGGTTTCGATGGCGCGGGCGCGCGTCAGCACCTGCCAGTGCGCCGCGCCAGTCACTGCCGTGAACGCGGCGGGTACGCTGATCAGCTCCGCGCCGGCTTCCCGCAGCGCCCCGAACAGTTCAGGAAAGCGCAAGTCGTAACACACGCTCAACCCCAGGCGCCCCACCGGCGTATCAGCCACCACCACACGCTGGCCGTGGGCAAAATCATCGGACTCACGATAACGGCCACGGTTGTCGGCGACGTCGACATCGAACAGGTGCAGTTTGTCGTAGCGAGCCGCGCGTTCGCCCTGGTCGTCGATCAGCAGCGAGCATGCACGCGGCTTGCCCTCGGCATCGTCATCCGGCGGCAACGGCAAAGTGCCGGCCACTATCCATAAACTGAGGTCACGCGCGGCCCGTTTCAACCAGGGCAGGATCGGCCCCTCGCCCACTGCCTCGGCACGGCCGATGGCGGCCAGGTCTCGACGCCCCATGGCAGCGAAGTTCTCCGGCAGCACGGCTAGGCGTGCACCGCCCTGGGCGGCTCGTTCCAGCATACGACGGGCCAGGCGCAGGTTGGTTTGCACGTCGTCCTGACTGACCATCTGGATTACAGCGAGATTCATGGTGGTACTCATCGGTTCTCGTCGTAACAGCCTACGCCAAGACACCACGTCATTGCGGTTTTTCGAAGGGCTTGTCGAAGCTGATCTCCGGGTCCTGCATCGGGCCCTTGACGTCGTACTGCACACTGGCAAAGCGAGCGACCTTGTCGCCGAGCAATTTGTCCACCACGAACAGCGCCCCGCCAATCGCTGGAGCGCCGACGATCAACGCCGCCAGCGGCAGGTTGTTGGTCACCGGCAGGGTCACCAGCAGCTTGGCATTGATACGTTCTTCACGCATGTCCAGGTTACCGTCGAGCTCCAGATTGCTCGACGGCCCGGTCATGGTGATGGGTTCCTGCGTCACGAACAGACCATTGGTTGCCTGCAGGTTACCCTTGACCCGGTCGTAACTCAGCCCCTTGCCCAGTAGGTCGGAGAAATCCAGACGCAGACGGCGGCCGATGGAGTTGAAGTTGAGCAGGCCGAACACGCGTAGCGCCTGAGCCGAGCCCTGCACTTCGACGAACTGGCCCTTGCGCAGCGAGGGGTCGAGGTTGCCAGAGAAACGCTTGAGCGAGAACCAGGCCGGCGAACCAGGCCAGTTACCGTCGGCATCCACCCGGAAGTTTTCACTGGTGACGCTGGGGGCAAAATCCCAGGCCTTGAGAATATCGCTGAGATCCTTGCCCTGCAGGCGCCCCTTGTACCAGCTCTGCGTGTTGCCTGGCGTGCCTCGCCAACCGGCGCTACCGCCGATTTTCAGCCCCTGCAGGTCAAGGTCGAGCTCATCGAAACGCACGCCCTGCGCTTCCGGGCGTACCTTGAGCGACCAGGCGCCCAGTACCTTGTCACCGCGCTGCACGCGTTGGATGGCGATATCCAGCGCCGGAATCTGTCGAGGGTCGATATCGGCCATAGGATCAGGCGCATCGCTGGCCTTGGTCGCCTCAGGGTCTGGCGCCGGCAACCGCACGTGCTGCAGATCGATGCGAATAGGCACACCCTCGGCATCGGCCAGCAGCACACGCCCAGCCGCCAGCTCGCTGTCGAGTTGCAAGGCCCAGCCCTGGCCTTCTCGCGCCAGACCAAGGGTCAGCTGTTCGACCTCTTGGCCAAAGCCGCGGAAACGCCCAATATCCAGCCGCGCACTGCGCAGCAGGCGCTGGCTGTCAGCGTCCACCTTGACCGGATGATTGCTGCCGAGCTGCTTCCAGGCGTCCAGGTCCAACTCATCCAGATGCCCACGCACACGTAAGCCCTGACCTGGAGGCAGCTCTGCAGCACCGCCGCCGAGCACCACTTCACCGCGGCCGTCAGCCAGCGCTCCCGGAGGGGCGGCCAGACTCAGACTGGCAAGCTCGCCATAGTTCGCCCAGTAACGGCGCTCACGCCCGGAGAGGGTCATGCGCCAATCGGTATCACGCTCCTGCTGCGCCGTCTTGCCGAAAGGCGCGGGCAGGTCGACCACCACACCGCGCAGGTTGGAGTCGACACGCAGCTTGCTGTCATCGCCATCCAGGGTCAGGCGCAGGCGATAAGGCAGCAGTCCGCTGACTGGCAGTTTCTGCGGTCCGCCCAGCCACTGACTGAGGGTATCGATCTGGACCTGTCCACGCAGATCGAAAACCGTACGCGCCAGCCCACGTGCACCCTCGGCGCTGATCTTGCCATGCACCTGACGCCCGAAGACCTCGGCGCGAACATCCGGCGCGCTCAGCCCGGCAGCGCTGTCGAAGCGAAATGCACCCTGAACCTTGCTCAGTTGCAGATCGGGATTGGCCAACTTGAGGCTTGCGCCCTCGGTGGCGAAGTCCACCACCACACCAGGCGGCTGCCCTTTCTGCAGCGGAATATCCAACTGCAGTCGTCCGGCAAGAGGCCCTTCACCTTGCCAACCGGCAAAGATTTCTGCGGTCCCCAGAGGCGCTTCCTGCAACAGTTTGATGGCGTCACTCAGGCTGCTCTGCACCTCGCCGTCGAGCTGCAGACGTGGTGGTTTGCCGTCGTGCAACAGCGGAATATTAGCCACGACATCGCTGACCTGGCTTTCCTGCAAGCGCCCGCTCTGTAGGCGCACGCGCACTGCATCGTCTTCGATCAGCACCTCACCCACGCCCTCGCGCAACGCAGGCCAACCGGGTTGGAAGGCCAGCTCGGCATCCCTGACCTTGAAGAACAGACTGAGGCTGCGCGCGCCCAACGGTGCGCCCTTGTTCAACGAGCCCTGATACTGGAAGTAGCCTTCTTCGACGTGCCCCGCACGGATGGCCGTCTTCAGCCAATGATCGAGCTCGGCGCTCATGCCGGGCGCGCGGCTCGGCAGGTACTTCTCGGTGTAGGACGCATCGCCGTCGCGCATACCGACGCGCAGGTCCATGTAGTCTTCGGCCTCGGGATCGCTCAACATGCGGATCAGCATGTCACCGGCGACCTGCCCTTCCTCGCCATCCACGCGCATATAGGGGCTGTACAAGGTCAGGCCGGTTTCACTCCAGTCCCAGCTCAGCCGCGCCTGGGCATGGCGATAACGCCAGGGTTTGGGGAACAGTTGATCCAGATGCAGGGCGAAATTCTCGCTGTTCAGGCGCAGTTCACCCTGGAACATATTGCCCGAGGCACTGCCACTGACGTTCTCGGCAGCCGGCGCACCGCGATAGGCCTGAATACCCACCTTGTCCAAATTGGCGGCGAACTGCAGGCGTTCGGCGCCTTCACGCCGGGGGTAGTAATCGAGCAGCAGGTTGTTGATCGCTCCAACCGGCGCCAGCTCGCCCAGGACATCGCGGGCTTTGTCCGGCATCGGCACCAGCGCCTGCACCAGCGGCGCCCAGGCCGCAAGATCGAGACGATCAGCCGTCAGCGCCCAGCGCTCGTCAGGCTCGCCCACATCCTTTTGCTTCAGGTTCAGGTGCAATTCGCCGATGCGCTGCTCACCATGGGTCAGGGCCAGGGAGTCGATCTGCGCCCGCACGCCCTGCTTGTCTTTAGTGAAAAAGGCGTTGAAGGCAAGGTCCTTGAGCGTCACCGCTTCATGCTTGGCCTGGCCACCGACCAGCTCGGGGGCATGCAGGCGCAAGGCACCTTTGTCCAGAACCAGGCCATGGCCCTCCAGCCACAGCTCTCCACCAGCCTGCAGACGCTGTAACTGCCAGTCACCGAGCAGCGACTTCGGCAGCCAGGCAGCCCAGTCGCTCTGCGGCAGGCTTAGATAAAGCTCAGATTGTGCCTCGCGCCAACTCTCGGGCTGCATGCGCGTGCGCAAACGCAGCGCCACCGGTTGCCCATCAGGCAGCAGCAGGCGGCCGTCGAGACGCTGAGTGTTGTTGCCATAGCGCAGGCTCAGGTTGACGTAGCTGAGCAGCAGCGGCTCCTGATTGAGTGGTTGCACCACCACACGACTGTCGAGCAGGCTGATGCGGTGCACGATCTGCAACTGCTCCAGTAAGTGCTCGACATTCAGCTCGGGGCCGCTGCGCTGTGGCAATCCTTGCAACTGCCAGCCACCTTCAGCGTTCTGCTGCACGTTCAATTGCAGGCCGTCGAATTGCAGGTGGGCGATGCGCGGCTGGCGGGCCAGAAGACTACCGCCCACGTCCGGCACCAGTTGTACCCGCTCCAGGCTCAAGCCTTCCTCGTCGCTACCCAGACGCACGTCATGCGCCTCCAGTACCGGAGCAAAACCCTGCCAACGACCTTCGAGGCGACCGATGCGCACCGGCACACCCAACTGGGCCGTGGCACCGTCTTCCAGCTCGAGCCGGTA
The DNA here is from genome assembly GCF_007049795.1 of Ectopseudomonas mendocina. Classification (GTDB taxonomy): domain Bacteria; phylum Pseudomonadota; class Gammaproteobacteria; order Pseudomonadales; family Pseudomonadaceae; genus Aquipseudomonas; species Aquipseudomonas mendocina_D. Next base: position 103,604 of record NZ_SCFY01000012.1, on the reverse strand, counting down.
TTCGGCCACCAGCGGCACCAGCTCACGGCCTAGGCTGACGTACAGCGCAGCCAGCACCAGCAAGGCGGCGCACAGACCCAGGCCCCAGCGCAGCAACGCCGAAAACAGGCGCGCCAGGGCGTTCACCTCGACAGCTGGCGTGCTCAGAGCAGCACCACGTCGTACTGTTCCTGGGAATACATGGTTTCCACCTGGAACTTGATGGTACGTCCGATGAAGGCTTCCAGATCGGCGACGTTGCCCGACTCTTCATCGAGCAGGCGATCAACCACCTTCTGATTGGCCAGCACCCGGTAGCTTTCCGCCTGGTAGGCACGGGCTTCGCGCAGAATCTCGCGGAAGATCTCGTAGCAGATGGTCTCCGGCGTCTTCAGCTTGCCGCGACCCTGACAGGCGCTGCAGGGCTCGCAGAGAATCTGCTCGAGACTTTCGCGCGTGCGCTTGCGGGTCATCTGCACCAGGCCGAGCTCGGTGATGCCGATGATGTTGGTCTTGGCGTGATCACGCTCGAGCTGCTTTTCCAGGGTGCGCAGCACCTGGCGCTGATGCTCTTCATCTTCCATGTCGATGAAGTCGATGATGATGATGCCGCCCAGGTTGCGCAGGCGTAGCTGACGGGCAATCGCGGTAGCGGCCTCGAGGTTGGTCTTGAAGATGGTTTCCTCGAGCGTGCGATGGCCGACGAAGGCGCCGGTGTTGACGTCGATGGTGCTCATCGCCTCGGCAGGGTCGACCACCAGATAGCCGCCGGACTTCAGCGGCACCTTGCGCTCCAGCGCGCGCTGGATTTCATCCTCGACACCGTACAGATCGAAGATCGGCCGCTCACCGGGGTAATGTTCGAGGCGGTCGGCAATCTCCGGCATCAGCTCGGCAACGAACTGGGTGATTTTCTGGAAGGTTTCCCGCGAGTCCACGCGAATCTTCTCGGTACGTAGGCTGACCAGGTCACGCAAGGTGCGCAGCGCCAGGGACAGATCCTCGTAGATCACCACAGGCGCCTTGGCATTCTGGATCTGCGCGCCGATCTGGTCCCAGAGGCGACGCAAATAACGGATGTCGATCAGAATTTCATCAGCGCCAGCACCCTCAGCTGCGGTGCGCAGGATAAAGCCACCGGCTTCCTCGATGCCTTCGGCGGCGACGCAATCGGCGACTACCTGCTTGAGGCGCTCGCGCTCGGCTTCATCTTCGATCTTCAGGGAAATACCGACATGACTGGTGCGCGGCATGTACACCAGATAGCGCGAAGGGATGGACAACTGCGTGGTCAGGCGCGCGCCCTTGCTGCCAATGGGGTCCTTGGTGACTTGCACCACCAGGCTCTGCCCTTCATGGACCAGGGCGCTGATCGGCTCCACCGCCGAGCCTTCACGCGTGGAAATCTCGGAAGCATGAATGAAGGCCGCACGCTCCAGGCCAATATCGACGAAGGCCGCCTGCATGCCGGGCAGCACGCGCACCACTTTACCCTTGTAGATGTTGCCGACGATGCCGCGCTTCTGTGTACGCTCGACGTGCACTTCCTGCAGCACGCCGTTTTCCACCACCGCCACGCGCGACTCCATCGGCGTGATATTGATCAAAATCTCTTCGCTCATGCATCCATCCTGGTGATCATGCCGGCCGGGCTACTGCACCGCCCCGCGGACTCAAGCTTTCGGGCACGTCCAAAAAACTACTCTATGCTGCCACCGCCTGGGTTCTTAGCGCGGCCCTTTCGCCGGCAACTGCCAACAGGCAATACCGAATTCGCCAAGCAGCTCCGCAGTTTCGCACAGCGGCAGGCCGACCACTGCTGAATAGCTGCCCTGCAATCGATTGACGAACACAGCCGCCAACCCCTGGATACCATAACTTCCCGCTTTGTCACATGGCTCGCCGCTGGCCCAGTACGCTTCGATTTCCGCCTCGCTGATAGGACGAAAACTCACCTCACTGCTGACCACTCGCGCCGCCTCGCGGTCGCCACTGACCAGTGCCACGGCCGTCATCACCTGATGGCTACGCCCCGACAGGGCTTGCAGCATCACACGTGACTCGGCGAAATCCTCTGGTTTACCCAGAATGCGTCCATCGAGCACCACAGCGGTATCGGCGCCCAACACCACGGTATCCTTGCGCCCGCCCAAGGCGAGCAGACCGGCGCGCGCTTTCTCACGTGCCAAACGCTCTACATAGGCTGCCGCCGGCTCGGCTGGCAACGGATTTTCATCTATCGAGGCGATTTGCGTAACGCAAGGCACAGCGATCTGAGCCAGCAATTCACGGCGACGGGGCGAGGCGGAGGCCAGAAACAGCTCGGCCATGCGGGTATCTCCCTTGGCGAACCGCGGCCAGCCGTGCGGCAGGCCGCGTTCAGTTGACGTTGAGGCGCTGGTGCAATCCACGCAGGATGACGCAGATCCAGGGCCACAGCAGGGCGCTGACCAGTGCCGGCAGGACGAAGGCTAGGGTTGGCGGACGACTGCCGGTCAGGGCGTTGAGCCACAGTTGAACCAGCTGGGCGAGGCCGAACACCACCATCAGCACCATGCTCTGCTGCCACATGGGAAACATACGCAGGCGCTGATGCAGGCTCAGCACCAGGAAGGTGATCAGGGTGAGGATCAACGCGTTTTGCCCGAGCAACGTGCCGAGCAGCACATCCTGCGCCAAACCAAGCACCCAGGCAGTGGTCAGGCCAACCCGGTGCGGCAGCGCCAGCACCCAGTAGGTGAGAATCAGGGCGACACACAGCGGACGACCGACCTGCATGAACTCGAGCATCGGCGCCACGCTGAGCAGCAGCGCGAAGGCCAGGGTCAGCCAGATCACCCAGCCATTACGGGACCTTACACCGACCATCAGTTCGCCTCCTGTGCTGGAACATCCGCGGTCGGAGTGGCGCTCGAATCTGGCACCGGCTCACCCTGGGTACGCTCCTGCGCGGCCTCGCGGTCGGCGGCTTCCTGAGCCTGGGCCGAATCGGAGGCACGTTGCTCTGGGCTGCGGCGATCGGAGAACACCAGCAGCAGGTAACGACTGCGATTGAGCGCCGCGGTCGGCGTGGCGCGAACGATGGCGAATGGCTGGCCGGAGTCATGGATGACTTCCTTGACCGTGGCTACCGGGTAGCCAGCCGGAAAGCGCTGGCCCATGCCGGAGCTGACCAGCAGATCGCCCTCCTTGATATCGGCGGTATCGGCGACGTGACGCAGTTCGAGGCTCTCCGGGTTGCCGGTGCCGACAGCGATGGCGCGCAGGCCGTTACGGTTGACCTGCACCGGAATGCTGTGGGTGTTATCGGTAAGCAGCAGTACGCGCGAGGTATAGGGCATGACTTCCACCACCTGCCCCATCAGGCCGCGGGCATCGAGCACCGGCTGACCGAGGAACACGCAGTTTTTCTTGCTCTCATCGACGCAGTCCTTCTCACCCTTGTCGATCAGGATGCGGTGCGTGTAGGGGTTGGGATCGACGCCGATCAGTTCGCTGACCAGCACTTCCTCGTCCACCAACGCTGCAGAGTTGAGCAGCTCGCGCAGGCGCACGTTCTGCTCGGTAAGGGTCGCCAACTTCTGCAGGCGGCGCTGCAGCAACAGGGCTTCGGCCTTGAGCTTCTCGTTTTCGACCAGCAATTCGCTTCGCGAGGAAATTTGCTGGGTCGCGCCTTCCCAGGCTCGCACAGGCATCTCGGCCAGTTCGTACAGGGGCGTCAACACCATGCCCATCATGCTACGCACAGGTTTGAGCGTATCGAAGCGGGCATCGACCACCATCAGCACTGCCGACAGGACGGCAAATACCAGCATGCGAATGCCCAGCGAGGGACCTTTGGCGAAGAGCGGCTTAATGAGCTGCTCCTTGTGCGCCTCGAGGGCGAAAAGCGCGCGAATTCATGCGAAGGACGAACCGGTCTGGCGAAGGTTGGGCCGAGTGTACTGCAATGCTCGAATATGCGCGTGCCGCCCGGAGGCGGCACGGCAAGCGTCCACAGCCGTGGGACTCACTCGGTAGAGAGTAGGTCCATGGCATGGCGATCCATCATTTCAAGGGCCTTGCCGCCGCCACGGGCGACGCAGGTCAGCGGGTCTTCGGCAACGATCACCGGCAGACCGGTTTCCTGGCTCAGCAGCTTGTCCAGGTCACGCAGCAGCGCGCCACCACCGGTCAGCACCAGGCCGCGCTCGGCAATGTCCGAGGCCAGCTCGGGCGGCGATTGTTCCAAAGCGCTCTTGACCGCCTGAACGATGGTCGCCAGGGACTCCTGCAGCGCTTCGAGCACTTCGTTGGAATTCAGGGTAAAGCTGCGCGGTACGCCCTCGGCCAGGTTGCGGCCGCGTACGTCGACTTCGCGGATCTCACCGCCCGGGTAGGCAGTGCCAATTTCCTGCTTGATACGCTCGGCGGTGCCCTCACCGATCAGCGAGCCGTAGTTGCGACGCACGTAGGTGATGATGGCTTCGTCGAAGCGGTCGCCGCCGACGCGAACGGACTCGGCATAGACCACGCCGTTCAGGGAAATCAGGGCGATCTCGGTAGTACCGCCGCCGATGTCGACGACCATCGAGCCACGAGCCTCCTCGACCGGCAAGCCGGCACCGATGGCCGCGGCCATCGGTTCTTCGATCAGGAACACTTCGCGTGCACCGGCGCCGAGCGCCGACTCACGAATGGCGCGACGCTCGACCTGGGTCGACTTGCACGGCACGCAGATCAGCACGCGTGGCGACGGCTGCAGGAAGCTGTTCTCGTGAACCTTGTTGATGAAGTACTGCAGCATCTTCTCGCAGACGCTGAAGTCGGCGATCACACCGTCTTTCATCGGGCGGATGGCGGAGATGTTGCCAGGCGTACGACCGAGCATGCGCTTGGCGTCGGTGCCAACGGCCACGACACTTTTCTGATTGCCATGGGTACGAATCGCGACCACGGACGGCTCATTCAGGACGATACCGCGCTCGCGCACATAAATAAGGGTATTGGCAGTGCCCAGGTCGATCGACAGATCGCTGGAAAACATGCCACGCAGTTTCTTGAACATTAGGAAGGGACCCTAGGCAACGCGTGGGTAAAAGTCAGACGCAGAAAAACGCGCAGGTAAAAAGTGCGGCAAACTCTAACAACGGCAGGGATTTTGAGCAAGGCGGCAATATGGTAGATTGCCTGTTTTTCCGGGCCTTGTAGCTGCACATCGCGGCCTTTGACCACTGGCTCGCGACATCCGTTCCCTGCATGCCCTCTCTGTCACACTTCCACTGGAGAACCCCCGATGGCGCTTGAACGCTCCGAGGTGGAAAAAATCGCCCACCTGGCCCGCCTGGGTCTGAACGAAGGCGATATTCCGCAAACCACCGAGACCCTGAACAGCATTCTCGGCCTGATCGACCAGATGCAGGCGGTCGACACCCAGGGCATCGAACCCTTGGCCCACCCGCTGGAAGCCACCCAGCGTCTACGTGCCGACGTAGTCACCGAGAGCAACCAGCGCGACGCCTACCAGGCCATCGCCCCGGCCGTGGAAAGCGGTCTGTACCTCGTGCCGAAAGTCATCGAATAAAGGAAAGGGCCCGACATGCATCAACTGACCCTGGCCGAGATCGCCCGCGGCCTCGCCGACAAGCAATTCTCCGCCGAAGAGCTGAGCCGCAGTTTGCTTGCGCGCATCGCGCAACTCGACCCACAGCTCAACAGCTTCATCACCGTCACCGAGGATCTGGCCATCGAGCAGGCCAAGTCCGCTGACGCCCGCCGCGCCGCCGGTGAAAACGGCCCACTGCTCGGCGCGCCGATCGCGCACAAGGATCTGTTCTGCACCAACGGCGTGCTGACCTCCTGCGGTTCGAAAATTCTCACCGGCTTCAAGGCGCCCTATGACGCCACCGTGGTCGAGAAGCTGGCCGCCGCCGGCACTGTCACCCTGGGCAAGCTGAACATGGACGAGTTCGCCATGGGCTCGGCCAACGAATCCAGCCACTACGGCCCGGTGAAGAACCCTTGGGACACCAGCCGCGTACCGGGCGGCTCCTCGGGTGGCTCGGCCGCCGCCGTTGCCGCGCGCCTGCTGCCAGCCGCTACCGGCACCGACACTGGCGGCTCGATTCGCCAGCCAGCCGCGCTGACCAACCTTACCGGCATCAAACCGACCTACGGCCGCGTCTCGCGCTGGGGCATGATCGCCTATGCTTCCAGCCTCGATCAGGGTGGCCCGCTGGCTCGCACCGCCGAGGACTGTGCCCTGCTGCTCGGCGCCATGGCCGGCTTCGATGCCAAGGACTCCACCAGCGTCGATCAGCCGGTCGATGACTACCTCGCCGCCCTCGCCCAGCCGCTGGCCGGACTGCGCATCGGCCTGCCCAAGGAATACTTCGGCACTGGCCTCGATGCGCGCATCGGTGAGAAGGTGATGGCTGTGGTCGAGGAGCTGAAAAAGCTCGGCGCCACCGTCAAGGACATCAGCCTGCCGAACATGCAGCACGCGATCCCGGCCTACTACGTGATCGCGCCAGCAGAAGCCAGCTCCAACCTGTCGCGTTTCGACGGCGTGCGCTTCGGCTACCGCTGCGAAAACCCCAAAGACCTGCAGGATCTGTACAAGCGCTCGCGCGAGGAAGGCTTCGGCGCCGAAGTGAAGCGCCGCATCATGGTTGGCACCTATGCGCTGTCCGCCGGTTACTACGATGCCTACTACATCAAGGCCCAGCAGATCCGCCGGCTGATCAAGAACGACTTCGTCGCGGCCTTCAAGGAGGTCGACGTGATCCTCGGCCCGACCACGCCGAACCTGGCCTGGAAACTCGGCGAAAAGAACTCCGACCCTGTTTCCGCCTACCTGGAAGACATCTACACCATCACTGCCAACCTGGCCGGCATCCCCGGCCTGTCGATGCCGGCCGGCTTCATCGACGGCCTGCCGGTGGGTGTGCAGTTGCTCGGCAACTACTTCCAGGAAGGTCGTCTGCTCAACGTCGCGCACCAGTACCAGCAGGTCAGCGACTGGCATAAACACGCACCCAAAGACTTCTGAGCCATGGCGTAGCCATGCGCCCCATTCCCCTCTCCCGCCGGGAGAGGGTGGCGCGAAGCGCCGGGTGAGGGCCGCACCGCACAGACCGCACGCCATACAGGATTGAGGAACACTAAAGATGCAGTGGGAAACAGTCATCGGGCTCGAGATTCACGCTCAGCTCAGCACCCAATCGAAGATTTTCTCGGCTAGCGCCACCACCTTTGGTGCTGAGCCCAACACCCAGGCCAGCCTGGTCGACCTCGGCATGCCCGGCACCCTGCCGGTGCTTAACGCCGAAGCCGTGCGCATGGCCTGCCAGTTCGGCCTGGCCATCGATGCCGAGATCGCCGAGCGTAATATCTTCGCGCGCAAGAACTACTTCTACCCGGACCTGCCGAAGGGCTATCAGACCAGCCAGATGGATCACCCCATCGTCGGCAAGGGTTTCCTCGACATCGCCCTGGAAGACGGCACCGTAAAGCGCATCGGCATTACCCGTGCGCACCTGGAAGAAGACGCCGGCAAGAGCCTGCACGAAGACTTCCAGGGCATGAGCGGCATCGACCTGAACCGCGCCGGCACGCCGTTGCTGGAAATCGTCTCCGAGCCGGACATCCGTTCGGCCAAAGAAGCGGTCGCCTACGTCAAGGCCATCCACGCCTTGGTGCGCTACCTGGGCATCTGCGACGGCAACATGGCTGAAGGCTCGCTGCGTTGCGACTGCAACGTGTCGGTACGCCCCAAGGGCCAGGCCGAGTTCGGTACCCGCGCCGAAATCAAGAACGTCAACTCGTTCCGCTTCATCGAGAAAGCCATCAACCATGAAGTGCAGCGCCAGATCGAGCTGATCGAGGACGGCGGCAAGGTGGTGCAGGAAACCCGCCTGTACGATCCGAACAAGGACCAGACCCGCTCCATGCGCAGCAAGGAAGAAGCCAACGACTACCGTTACTTCCCCTGCCCGGACCTGCTGCCGGTGGTCATCGAGCGCAGCTTCCTCGACGAACTGCGCGCGGCCCTGCCCGAGCTGCCGCCGCAGAAGCGCGAGCGCTTCGAGAACCAGTACGCGCTGTCGGCCTACGATGCCAGTGTATTGAGCGCCAGCCGCGAGCTGGCCGACTACTTCGAAGTGGTCGCCAAGACCTGTGGCGATGCCAAGCTGGCCGCCAACTGGGTGATGGGCGAGCTGTCCAGCCTGCTCAACAAGGACAACCTGGAGATCGACCAGTCGCCGGTGTCCGCCGAGCAACTGGGCGGCATGATCCTGCGCATCAAGGACAACACCATCAGCGGCAAGATCGCCAAGATGGTCTTCGAAGCCCTGGCTGCCGGTGAAGGCGCAACGGCTGATGAAGTGATCGAGAAGAAGGGCCTCAAGCAGGTCACCGACTCTGGAGCCATCGAGAAGATGCTCGACGAAGTGCTGGCGGCCAACGCCGAACAGGTCGAGCAGTACCGCGCCAGCGACGAAGCCAAGCGCGGCAAGATGTTCGGCTTCTTCGTCGGTCAGGCCATGAAAGCCTCCAAGGGCAAGGCCAACCCGGGGCAAGTGAACGAACTGCTGAAGAAAAAGCTCGAAGGCTGAGCCGGACCGGCTCGCTTACGCTAGCTGCAACGACGCCGGGCTCGCCCGGCGTTTTTTTATGGAGTCCATGAACATGATGATCCGTAGCCCGGATGCAATCCGGGAACCTTCACTGCCCCGGATTTTATCCAGGCTACAGCCCCTTGCCCTGCTCGGGGCACTCGCCCTGCTCGGCGGCTGCTCCACCTTCGGCGGCGGCTCAGGCAGCAGCGAAACCGGCAAAGCCTCCTATTACGGTGGCCGCCACCACGGCCAGCGCACCGCCAGCGGCGAACGTTTCGATCAGAACGCGCTGACCGCCGCGCATCGCACCCTGCCCTTCGGCACACGCGTGCGGGTGACCAACCTCAACAACGAGCGCAGCGTGGTGTTGCGCATCAACGACCGCGGGCCCTTCGTGCGCGGGCGCGTCATCGACGTTTCCCGCGCCGCTGCCGTGCGCCTCGATATGCTGCGCGCAGGCGTGGTGCCGGTCAGGGTCGAAGCACTGGACTGAGGAACAATTGGAAACAAAATCTTTCTGGCGCATCTAGCGGCCAATAATGCCATCGCTACACTAGCCGCACTTTTTTCGGAGCTACCCTGCAATGACCCTGATGACCTATGTCTACCTGATCGCCGGCCTGGTGCTGCTGGTTGCCGGCGCCGAGGTATTGGTACGCGGCGCCGCCAAGCTGGCCGCACAGTTCGGCATTCCGCCGCTGGTTATTGGCCTGACCGTGGTGGCCTTCGGCACCAGCGCGCCGGAAACGGCAGTCAGCGTGCAATCGGCCTTCAACGGCAGTGGCGATCTGGCCATCGGCAACGTGATCGGCAGCAATATCGCCAACATCCTGCTGATTCTTGGCGTGACTGCCCTGGTCGCACCGCTGGTCGTCTCGCGCCAGCTGATCCGCCTCGACGTGCCGATCATGATCGGCGCCAGCCTGGTCACCTTTGGCCTGGCCTGGGACGGCGAACTGAGTCGCCTCGACGGCACTCTGCTGTTCGGTGGCGTACTGGCCTACACCGGTTTCCTGATCTACAACGCGCGCAAGGACAAGGGCGGCGATGATGACGAATTTGCCAAGGAGTTCGGTCTCGACGAGGCGCCCAAACCCTACGCCTGGGCCGTCAACCTGGGCCTGATCATCGCCGGGCTGGTGCTGTTGGTAGCAGGTTCAAACTTCCTGGTCGAAGGCGCAGTGACGCTTGCACGAGCACTGGGAATTTCGGAGCTGGTCATCGGTTTGACGGTTGTCGCTGTCGGCACGTCGCTGCCGGAGTTGGCCACTTCGATCATCGCCGCCATCAAGGGTGAGCGCGATATCGCCGTGGGCAATATCGTCGGCAGCAACATCTTCAACCTGCTCTGCGTGCTGGGCCTGGCCTCGCTGGTCTCGCCGACCGCCATTTCGGTGTCGCCCAATGCCCTGGCGTTCGATTTCCCGGTCATGATTGCCGTCGCCGTTGCATGCCTGCCGATCTTCTTCGCCGGTTACCGCATCAACCGTTGGGAAGGTCTACTGTTTCTGGCGTATTACGTGGCCTACACCCTCTACCTGATCCTGTCTTCCACGGGGCGCCCCTTCGCTGACGTGATGGGCGAAGCCATGCTGGGTTACGTGCTGCCATTGACCGCCATCACCCTGGTGATCATCGCCGGGCGCGCCTGGCACAAACAACGCGGCGAGCAGGTGTGAACATGAGCGAGAACCATGACCGCGGTCTGCAGGTACGTCGTGAAGTGATGGGCGATGCATTCGTCGATCGCGCCCTGAACAATGCCACCGAGCTTACCCAGCCATTGCAGGACTTCGTCAACGAACATGCCTGGGGTGGCGTCTGGACACGCAGCGGCCTGCCACGCGCGACACGCAGCCTGATCACCCTGGCTGCGCTGACCGCGCTGAAATGCCCGCAGGAACTCAAAGGCCATGTGCGTGGCGCGCTGAACAACGGCTGCACCGTCGAGGAAATTCGCGAAACTCTGCTGCACTGCGCGGTTTACGCTGGCGTTCCAGCCAGCATCGATGCCTTCCGCGCGGCGCAGGAAGTGATCGACGAGTGGCAGAACAACACCAGTTCGTAGTGTGTGCCGTGCGCACCAACCGTCAGAGCCATCGGTGCGCACGGCGCACCCTATAAAAGCTGGTGACCACTTCCTCTAGATCCAGCCACCCCATTGCAACAGCAACAAACCGATGTTGGTGGTGACCACCGCCGCCAGCGTGGTGATCACGATGATGGCTGCCGCCAGCTCATGGTTGGCACCCACTGCACGGGCCATGACGAAGCTGGCCGCCGCCGTCGGGCTGGCGAAGTAGAGGAAGAGGATCGCCAGGTCCGCGCCGCGAAAGCCCAACAGCCAGGCGCCGAAGGTGCTCAGCAGCGGCAGCCAGACCATTTTCATCATGCCCGAGCCGATCGCGGTGCCGCTGCTGCGATGCAGCGACGCCAGGCTCAGCGTGCCGCCGATACAGATCAGCGCCAGCGGCAAGGTCATCTGCGCGAAGTACTCGGCCGAGGTCAGAAACCACAGCGGTAGCGGGATCTTCCAGTAGGCGATCGGTACGGCCAACAGCACGCCGATGATCATCGGATTGGTCACGATGCTGCGCACGATGGCCTTGGCACCAGGCTTCACGCCTGGGCTGTAGATGGCCAACACGACGGCCGAGAGCGCGTTGTAGCAGAGGATCACCAGCGCCGCGAGCAGTGAGCCGACCGACAGACCGTAGTCGCCATACATGCTGGCGGCCAGCGCCAGACCGACAATGCCGTTATTACCACGGAAGGCACCCTGGGTGTAGATACCACGGTCCTCGAACGGTACCCGCCAGATCGCCCAGGCCCAGGCAACGAAGAACGAGGCCACGGTAGCCAGGAAAAAGTAGGTCAGCAGTTGCGGCTGCATGGCCGCATCCAGGTCGGCCTTGACTACGCCAAGAAACAGCAGGGTCGGCATGGTGCCGCGAAACACCAGGCTCGAGGCCGTATCGATGAAGGGGGTATCGATCCAGCGTACACGCTTGAGTATCACGCCGAGAAACAGCATGGCGAACACGGGCGCAGTGATGGCGAGGGTTTGTGCTGCGACGGCGAACATATGGCACCAGAGTTGTCTGACGACCTATGTTAGCTGGCTAAGCATTTATCGGCCATGGGCACAGGACACCAATATTCGCTCGCGTAGATCGCTGGGGCATTACATTTCAGCCGCGGTCAGGCCGCTGAGCCAGATGTTTCGCGGCTAAAGCCGCTCTTACAAAAAGCACGCTCGATACGCTGCAGCGCCTCAGCGGCGAACCGGGCGCTTCTGCAATTTGCGCTGCAACGTGCGGCGGTGCATGCCCAGGGCGCGTGCGGTGGCGGAGATGTTGCCCTCGTGCTCGGCCAACACGCGCTGGATGTGCTCCCATTGCAGGCGGTCCACCGACATCGGGTTTTCCGGCACCAGGCTGTCCAGGTCGGCGTGTTCGGAGAGCAGCGCAGTGAGCACATCGTCAGCATCGGCCGGCTTGCACAGGTAGTTGGCCGCACCGCGCTTAATGGCCTCCACCGCGGTGGCGATGCTGGAATAGCCGGTGAGGATCACCACACGCATCTCGGCGTCCAGCTCCAGTAGCTTGGGCAATAGCACCAGGCCGGAGTCGCCTTCCATCTTCAGGTCGACCACGGCGTAATCCGGCAGGTCGTCCTTGGCCAGCGCCAAGCCTTCTTCGGCGCTGGAGGCGGTGGATACGCGCAAACCGCGGCGGCTCATGGCGCGCGCCATCACGCGGGTAAAGGTGGGGTCGTCGTCGACCAGCAGCAAATGGGGATGCTCTTCACCTTCGAACAGGGACTCGTCGCTCATGCTGGGTATTCCTTGTCAGGCCGCGCCATAGGCTCGCGGCAACTTCAATTCGGTGAGGGTGCCGCCTTCTTCATGGTTATACAACTTAACCGTACCACCGGCACGCGTCACACTGGCCTGGCTGAGGAACAGTCCAAGACCGAAGCCCTTGCCCTTGGTGGTGAAGAAGGGGCGACCAAGCTGCTCGGCGATGGCCAGCGGTACGCCGGCACCATGATCGCGAATGCTCAGACGCAGCCACTGATGATCCCAGTCCAGACGGATATCGAGCTTGTCCGGACAGGCATCGGCAGCGTTGTTGAGCAGGTTGAGCAGCGCCTGGGTGAGATCGGCCGGAGGCATGATGCGCGGCGGCGTACCACGGCCCAAGCACTGGTAGCGGTAGCTGGCTTCCGGGCGCATCAGGTGCCAGCGATTGAGGGTGGTTTCCAACCATTCGACGCAGGACTGCTCGACCACTGCCTGACGCCGATCATTCTCGGCAGCACGCACCAGCTGCTGCAGGGTGTACTTGCACAACTTGACCTGCTCTTGCAGCAAGGCCAGGTCGTCCTGCAGCGCCGGCTTGTCACGGTATTCCTGGCGCAGCTCCTTGAGCAGCACGCTCATAGTGCCCAGCGGCGTACCCAGCTCATGCGCGGCGCCAGCGGCCTGAGTGGCCACGGCCAGCAGTTGCTGGTCGCGCAGGCTTTCCTCGCGGCGTTCGGCGCGCAGCTCGTCCTGGCGGCGCAGTTCCTCGGCCATCTTGGCAACGAAGAAGGTGATCAACGCAGCAGACAGGGCAAAGCTCAGCCACATGCCATAGACCAGCAGGCTCTCACGCGCCGCCGGCAACTCGAGTGGATGCGTCCACACCAGCAGCAATGTGTAGCCGGCCAGCGCCATACCCGCCAGGACGATGGTGAACATCCACGGCAGCGTTGCGGCGGCAATGGTCAGTGGCACCAGATAATAGGACACGAAGGGGTTGGTCGAACCGCCCGAGTAATACAGCAGCACGCTGTGGATGATCAGGTCGCAGCCCAGCTGCACGGCGTACTCGACCTCGGTCACCGGCCAGGGGCCGCGCAAGCGCAAGGCCGTGCCCAGGCACAACAGCAGAGAAACGCCGAGGGTGACCGACAATTGCAACCAGGGTAGCGGTAGCATGCCCGACTTGTAGGCGAGACCGACCGAGCCCGCCTGAGCTGCCAGCACCAGAATACGGATAAGGGTCAGACGCCAGAGATTCTGGCGACTGGCGGACAATAACTGCACGGGTTCGAGCATGAAGACTCCCTTGACTGGGAGCGAGTATAACCAAGCCCGACGCGGCCTTCCGCCGCTGCGGCAACCGGACGCACACTTCGCCGTAGCCCGCTCGGTGGGCAGGATGAAAAAAATTGCACGGCATTAACCCGGATCGCGACTCGCCTTCGTCTAACCTCGGGAAACGGCCACAAGGCCATCGAAAAAGGAACCGCACATGCGCACCATGACCCGTATCGCCACCGCCCTCGCCCTCACCACCGCCAGTCTGGCCAGCACCGGCCTCCTGGCCGCCGAGGCGCGTTACAACCAGATCGCCCTGCGCGCCGAGGTCAATCAGGAAGTGGCGCACGATCTGATGCACGTCACCCTCTATACCGAAGCGCAGCACAGCGACCCGGCCAAACTGGCCGCCGAGATCACCACTACCCTCAACAAGACGCTGGAGCAGGTGCGTCAGGTCAAGGGCGTGGCAGTCAAACTCGGCAGCCGCAACAGCTACCCGGTGTATGACGACAAGGGCCAGAAGATCACCGCCTGGCGCGAACGCGCCGGGGTGCGCCTGGAAAGCGCTGACTTCGCCCGCTTGTCCACCCTCACCGGTGAATTGCTGCAATCGATGAAGATGGCCGGCATGGATTTCAGCATTGCCACCGACACTCGCAAAACCCGTGAAGACGCCATGCTCAAGGACGCCGTGAATGCCTTCAAGGCGCGCGCGCAACTGGCTACCGAAGCGCTTGGCGGCAAGGGCTACAAGCTGGTTAGCCTGAACCTCAACACCGGGGGCTTCCAGCCGCCAATGGCCATGCGCAACTTCGAAGCCAAGGGCATGGCGATGATGGACTCAGCCCCCACACCGCAAATCGAAGCCGGCACCAGCCAGGTCACGGTCAGCGCCGATGGCGTCATCGAAGTGCAGATGCCCTGAACCACGCTCCGCAACAAAGCAGCGCCGTTATCGCCAGATAACGGCGTTTTGCCATCTTTTCTCTGCAAATTTTTCATAAATGCGACAGCAAATTACAGCGCTGTAGCGCTAACCATTTTCCACACGGCGCTCCTCTTGCCTCAGGCACAAGGCCTGCATAGTTTCGTTGGTGGTTTCTACAAGAGACTCCTCAAGGACCACAACCACAACAACGATGAGGTCAAGATGCGCAAGAACGCCGTTATCCAGGCTTTACTTACCGCTGGACTGATCGCCAGCGCCCCCCTCGCCAGCGCCGCCAACCTGGTGTTCTGTTCCGAAGGCAGCCCGGCCGGTTTCGACCCAGGCCTGTACACCACCGGAACCGATTTCGACGCCGCCGCGGAAACCATCTTCAACCGCCTGACCCAGTTCGAGCGCGGCGGCACCAAGGTCGAGCCCGGCCTGGCGCAAAGCTGGGAAGTGTCCGACGACGGCCTGACCTACACCTTCAAACTGCGCCCCGGGGTGAAATTCCACACCACCGATTACTTCAAACCCAGCCGCGAGTTCAATGCCGACGACGTGCTATTCACCTTTGGCCGCATGCTCGACAAGGACCACCCATTCCGTAAGGCATACCCCACCGAGTTTCCCTACTTCACCGACATGGGCATGGACAGCAACATCGCCAAGCTGGAGAAGCTCGACGACATGACCGTGCGCGTCACTCTCAACGAAGTGGACGCCGCCTTCGTGCAGAACCTGGCGATGAGCTTTGCCTCGATCCAGTCCGCCGAGTACGCAGACCAGTTGCTTAAAGCCGGCAAGGCCGCTGACATCAACCAGAAACCCATCGGCACCGGCCCCTTCGTGTTCAGCCGCTACCAGAAGGACGCGGTGATCCGTTACAAGGGTAATCAGGACTACTGGAAGCCCGAGGATGTAAAGGTCGACAACCTGATCTTCGCCATCAATACCGACTCGTCCGTGCGCATGCAGAAACTGCGTGCCGGCGAATGCCATGTCACCCTGTTCCCGCGCCCGGCCGACATCGCCTCGCTGCAGCAGGACGCCAAGCTGAAGATGCCCGAGCAGGCTGGTTTCAACGTCGGCTACATCGCCTACAACGTTACCCACCCACCGTTCGACAAACTGGAAGTGCGCCAGGCGCTGGACATGGCGGTGAACAAGCAGGCAATTCTCGACGCCGTTTACCAGAACGCCGGGCAGTTGGCCGTCAACGGTATGCCGCCGACCCAGTGGTCGTATAACGAAGACATCAAGGACCCGGCCTTCGACCCGAAAAAAGCCAAGGAGCTGCTCACAGCTGCAGGCGTCAAGGAAGGCACCGAGATCACCTTGTGGGCCATGCCGGTACAGCGCCCGTACAACCCCAACGCCAAGCAGATCGCCGAGATCCTGCAGGCTGACTGGGCCAAGATCGGCATCAAGGCACGCATCGTCACCTACGAGTGGGGCGAATACCTCAAGCGCGCCAAGGCCGGCGAGCACGACGCCATGCTGATCGGCTGGAGCGGCGACAACGGTGATCCCGACAACTGGCTCGGCACCCTTTATGGCTGCGACGCGGTCGACGGCAACAACTTCTCCAAATGGTGCTTCGAGGACTACGACAAGCTGGTCAAGGCCGCCAAACGCACCACCGACGTAGCCGAACGCACCGAGCTGTACAAACAGGCGCAGGTGATCCTCAAGCGCGAGGTGCCGATCACTCCGCTGGCCCACTCCACCGTGTACCAACCGATGCGCAAGGAAGTGCAGGACTTCCGTATCAGTCCGTTCGGCATCAACTCGTTCTATGGTGTAGGTATCGGCAAGTAACAATCTGCATCGGCGCCCTTGAAGGGGCGCCGATTGCAGGACGTTCAACCAGGAGCCAGCATGCCTACCTTTCCCCTTCTGCGCGGCAGTTTGCTGTTTGCCGCGCTGCTTGCCGCGCAGGCCCAGGCGGCCAACCTGGTGGTCTGCAGCGAAGCCAGCCCGGAAGGCTTCGACATCGTTCAATACACCGCAGCCACCACCGCCGATGCAACGGCGGAAACCCTGTTCGAACGCTTGGTGGACTTCGCCCCCGGCAGCACCGAAATCGTCCCGGCATTGGCAGAAAGCTGGGAAATAGCCGATGACGGTCTGAGCTACACCTTCACCCTGCGCCAGGGAGTGAAATTCCATGCCAACCAGGGCTTCAGCCCGACTCGTGAGCTCAATGCCGATGACGTGCTATGGAGTTTCCAGCGCCAGCTCGACCCAGCACATCCCTGGCACAAGTTGTCGCTGCGCGGCTTCCCCTATGCCGAGGCCATGGGCCTGGCGCAGCTGATCGAGCGCATCGACAAGCTCGACGAGCATCGAGTGCGCTTCGTCCTCAAACACCCTGAGGCGCCCTTCCTGGCCAATCTGGCCATGGGCTTCGCCTCGATCTATTCGGCCGAGTATGCCGAGCACCTGCTCGCAACGAATACCCCCGAACGCCTGAACAATGCCCCCATCGGCACCGGGCCTTTCGTGTTCGAGCGCTACGCCAAGGACGCCCAGGTACGCTTTCGCGGCAACCCGGATTACTGGAATGGCGCGCCGCAGGTCGAGCGCCTGATACTGGCCATCACCCCCGAGCCCAACGTGCGCCAGCAACGGCTCAAGGCCGGCGACTGTCAGATCACCCTGTTCCCACGCCCCGTCGACATCCCGGCCATGAAGGCCGACCCGAAACTGCAGGTGCTGGAGCTGGACTCGCTGCTCACCGCCTATATCGGCATCAATACCCGTCATCCGCCGCTGGACGACGTGCGCGTGCGCCAGGCGCTGAACCTGGCCTTCGACAAGGCCGCCTACATTCGCGCGCAGTATGGCGAAGGCAATGCCACGCCGGCCGTGGCGCCCTACCCGGCTACCCTGTGGGGCCACGACGACACGCTGCAGGACTGGCCGCACGATCCCGAACGCGCCCGCCAGTTGCTGGCCGAGGCCGGTCACGCCGATGGCTTCGCCCTGTCGATCTGGACCCGCCCCGGTGGCGGGCCAACCAACCCCAACCCTGGTATTGGCGCACAGATGCTGCAGGCCGATCTCGCCGCCATCGGCATTCGCAGCGATATTCGCGTGTTCGAGTGGGGCGAGCTGATCAAGCGCGCCAAGAACGGTGAGCACGACCTGGTATTCATGGGCTGGGCCGGTGACAACGGTGACCCGGACAACTTCCTCACCCCCAACCTGTCCTGCGCCGCGGCCGAGAGCGGCGAGAACCAGGCCGGGTGGTGCGACAAGACCTTCGATGCCCTGATCACCCAGGCACGCCGCGAACCCGAGCAGAGCAAACGCGCCGCGCTGTATCGCCAGGCCCTGACGATCTTCCATGAGCAGGCGCCGTGGATCGCCCTGGCCCACCCGAAACAGTTCGCAGCGTTGCGCAAGGGCGTCGAAGGCTTCGTACTCAGCCCGATGGGCTCGAACAACTTTTCCAAGGTGAACGTGCCATGAGCAGCCATGGCTCAAGCGTGATGAAAGCGCCTACGAACCCGACCTAGGCGTGGTTAAACGCCCAGGCCGAAGGGGTCGTCCACCGAATGACTGGGCTGGGTAAACCAGCGCGGGCCGTCGGCGGTCATGTAGAAGTGATCTTCGAGGCGGATGCCGAACTCGCCCGGCACGCAGATCATCGGCTCGTTGCTGAAGCACATGCCCTCTGCCAACGGGGTGTCATCGCCGCCGACCAGGTACGGCCCTTCGTGAATGTCCAGGCCGATGCCGTGCCCCGTACGGTGCGGCAAACCTGGCAAGTTGTAGCCAGGCCCAAGCCCTGCCGCCTCCAGGCTATGCCGTGCCGCCGCGTCCACCGACGAACAGGGCGCGCCGAGCACGGCGGCTTCGAAGGCAGCTTGCTGAGCGGCTTTCTCCTTGTCCCAGAATTCGCGCTGACGCGCACTGGGCGTGCCGAAGACGTAGCTGCGGGTTATATCCGACAGGTAACCGTGCACCTTGCAGCCGGTGTCTATCAGCACCATGTCGCCGTCCTTGAGCCGCTGCGCGTGCTTGACCCCATGCGGAAAGGCACTGGCGGCGCCGAACAGCACGATGCAGAAGGTCGAGCCGGGCGCTCCGACGCGGCGGTGCGCCTGATGGATGAACTCGGCAACTTCAGTCGTGCTGATACCTTCATGGAGGATGCTCGCGGCAGCCTTGTGCACTTCCAGGGTCATGTCCTTGGCACGCTGCATCAGGGCGATTTCGGCTGGCGATTTGGCTTGGCGACAGACCGTGGTGACGCTGCCGGCATCGACGAAGCGATAACCGCTGGTCAGCTGGCGAATGCCTTCAAACATGAAAAAAGGCAAAGAAGAACAAAGACCTACCTTCGGCTGCGCACCATCTTTGGGCAATTCCGCCAGACGCTTCAGGCAGTTCAGAAATAGTGCATAGGGGCTTTCGTGCTCTTGCCAGGTATTGATCACGCCAGGCACGACCTGAAAGTCGCGCACCGTGCCCTCCTCGAACGCCGGCGCCAGATACTCCAGCGCACCGCTGGCCGGCAGAATCGCCCCGACCATGCGCTCGCTGGGATGCCACTGCACGCCGGTGAAGTACTGCAGGTTGCTGCCGGCAGCCAGAAACAGCACGGCGATGTCCTGCTCGCGCATCAGCGCCTGAGCGCGGGTGATGCGCGCCTGGTATTGCGCCTCAGTGATCGGCTGCGCGCCGGCCATCATGTTCTGCAGGCGCGCCAAAGCCTGCTCCGGCGTACTGCCACCCACTCCCAGTGTCATCTGCACATCCTCGTCTGGCGCCCACGACGACCATCGTCACCGGGCAATTCGGTTGCGGCAAAATTTAAGTCCAACTTAAATTTTGGTCAAAACTTTTTTCAGTTGGACTTAAAAAGCTCGCCCGCACCAGGCTGAAGTCCCTGCACCTCATGGGTATACTGCGCGGACCCGAACAGCGAGCCACCTCCATGACCGCAGATCGCATTGGCGAACGCTTGCGCCGCTACCGGCGCGCCGCCGGCAAGACCCTCAATCAGGTAGCGGCAGACGCTGGTCTGACCGCCAGCTTCCTGTCCCAGGCAGAGCGCAACCTGACTGGCGTATCGCTGTCGTCGCTGGCGAGCATCGCCAAGTCGCTGGATGTACCGCTCAACGTGTTGTTCGACCAACCCACTCAGGCGCAACCGGATTCTCACGTCAACGAACGGGTGCGCTACACCGTAGGCGGCCAGTTGCTGGCCTACGAGCGCCTGTCCAGTTCATTTCCCGGCAATTCGATCAACGCGGTAAAAATGAACATTCCGGTGGGCTATCAGTCGGAACTGATCGCGCATGAAGGCGTGGAATTCTCCTACGTGCTCAGCGGGCAGATCGTCTACACCATCGAGGGTCGCGACTACCCCCTTGGCCCCGGTGACTCGGTGCATTTCGATGCCGGCAAGCTGCATCGCCTGGCCAATAACGCCGATGCACCGGCCGAAGTGCTGACCATGACCACCATGGCGCTTTTCGGCGATCACCCCTCCAACGAGTGATTTTCGCCCCAATTCAGGGCGAATATGCGCAATGTTAGTGCTGCTTAATTTTTGTTGACCGCAATTTCAGCATGACTTAATTTCGGGACCGACCCGGTGGGCTACCCGCCTTCACCGCATTCCGAGCTCGCGCCATACCCAGGCGCGAACAAAAAAAGAAAAAGAGGTTCGCATGCGTATGTCCCCCCTGTGCAAGGCACTGCTCACCGCTGGCCTGCTCACCAGTGCTTCGTTCGCCCACGCCAACAACCTGGTGTATTGCTCCGAAGGCAGCCCGGGTGGTTTCGACCCCGGCCAGTACACCACCGGTACCGACTTCGATGCGGCCTCGGAAACCATCTTCAACCGCCTCGCCGAATTCGAGCGCGGCGGCACCAAGGCACAACCGTCGCTGGCCAGCTCCTGGGACATCAGCGAAGACGGCCTGACCTACACCTTCCACTTGCGCGAAGGGGTCAAGTTCCACAGCACCGACTACTTCAAGCCGACTCGCGACTTCAACGCCGACGATGTGCTATTCACTTACCAGCGCATGCTCGATCGCAACCATCCGTTCCGCCAGGCCTACCCCAGCGAGTTTCCCTACTTCACGGACATGGGACTGGACAAGAACATCGCCAAGATCGAGAAGACCGACGACATGACCGTGGTCTTCACCCTCAATGCCGTCGACGCCGCCTTCGTACAGAACCTGGCGATGAGCTTTGCCGCGATACACTCGGCCGAATACGCCGACCAGTTGCTCAAGGCCGGCAAGGCCGCCGAGATCAACCAGAAGCCCATCGGCACCGGGCCGTTCGTGTTCAGCCGCTATCAGAAGGACGCGGTGATCCGCTTCAAGGGCAACACGCAATACTGGGCCCCGGAGCATGTGAAGATCGACAACCTGATCTTCTCCATCAACACCGACGCCTCGGTACGTGCGCAGAAGCTGCGCGCCGGTGAATGCCACGTCACCCTCAACCCGCGCCCTGCCGACCTGCAGAGCCTGCAGGCCGACAAGAATCTCAATGTACCGACCGAGCCTGGCTACAACGTCGGCTACATCGCCTACAACGTTACCCGCGCGCCGTTCGACCAGCGCGAAGTGCGTCAGGCGCTGGACATGGCAGTGAACAAGGCCGCGATCATCGACGCGGTGTACCAGGGCGCGGGTCAGTTGGCTGTGAACGGCATGCCGCCGACCCAATGGTCCTATGACGAGTCGATCAAGGATGCTGCCTACGACCCCGAAAAAGCCAAGGAGCTGCTCAAGGCTGCCGGCGTCAAGGAAGGCACCGAGATCACCCTGTGGGCCATGCCGGTGCAGCGGCCCTACAATCCCAATGCGCGGCTGATGGCCGAGATGCTGCAAAACGACTGGGCCAAGGTCGGCATCAAGGCGCGCATCGTCAGCTACGAGTGGGGCGAATACATCAAGCGTGCCCATGCCGGCGAGCACGACGCCATGCTGATCGGCTGGACCGGCGACAACGGTGACCCGGACAACTGGCTCGGCACCCTGTACGGCTGCGCCTCGGTAGACGGCAACAACTTCTCCAAGTGGTGCGACAGCGAATACGACAAGCTGGTGGTCGCCGCCAAGCGCGTGACCGATCAGGAACAACGCAGCGAGCTGTATCGTCAGGCCCAGGTCGTACTCAAGCGCGAAGTGCCAATCACGCCGATCGCTCACTCCACGGTCTACCAACCGATGCGCAGCAGCGTCAAAGGCTTCCAGATCAGCCCCTTCGGCCGCAACAGCTTCATCGGTGTCAGCAACGACTGATAGCCCTTTGCGCGATCGCCGCTGCGCCGACTGCCGTTACGCGACCGCCCTCGAACGACGCCCCAGGCAAATGCCCGGGGCACGTCGTGATCGAGCAGCTAACCTGCAACATGTGCGAAGGAATCGCCAGAATTCCGGGCTGCTCGATACCGTTCTGATTAGGAGTTACCCACCGCCATGCTGAGCTTCATTGCACGCCGCTTGGGCTTGCTGATCCCCACCTTCTTCGGCGTCACCCTGCTGACCTTCGCACTGATCCGCCTGATCCCCGGTGACCCGGTGGAAGTGATGATGGGCGAACGCCGCGTCGACCCGGAAATGCACGCCCAGGCCATGGAGCGTCTGGGGCTGAACAAGCCGTTGTACCAGCAGTACTTCGACTACATCGGCCAACTCGCCAGCGGCAACCTCGGCGAATCGCTGCGCTCGCGTGAAAGCGTGTGGAACGAGTTTCTCACCCTGTTTCCCGCCACCGTCGAACTGGCCCTGGCCGCTTTGCTGTTCGCCGGCACTCTGGGCCTGATCGCCGGGGTGGTCGCCGCACTCAAGCGCGGCACACCGCTGGATCACGGCTTGATGAGCATTGCCCTGACCGGCTATTCCATGCCGATCTTCTGGTGGGGCCTGCTGCTGATCATGTTCTTCTCGGTGGGCCTGGGCTGGACACCGGTTTCAGGGCGTATCGACCTGCTCTACGACATCCCGCCGGTCACCGGCTTCATGCTGATCGACACACTGCTGTCCGACGAGCCAGGCGCCTTCGTCGACGCCCTACGCCACCTGATCCTGCCGGCCATCGTGCTCGGCACCATCCCACTGGCGGTGATCGCGCGCATGACCCGCTCGGCCATGCTCGAAGTGCTGCGCGAGGACTACATCCGCACCGCGCGGGCCAAAGGCCTGTCGCCGACGCGCGTAGTCTTCGTGCATGGCCTGCGCAATGCCTTGATCCCGGTGCTGACCGTGTTCGGCCTGCAGGTCGGCACCCTGCTGGCCGGTGCCGTGCTGACCGAAACCATCTTCTCCTGGCCGGGCATCGGCAAGTGGTTGATCGAGGCCATCGGTGCCCGAGACTACCCGGTGGTGCAAAACGGCATTCTGCTGATCGCCTGCCTGGTGATCCTGGTCAACTTCACCGTGGACATCCTCTATGGCCTGGCCAATCCACGTATTCGCCATCAGAAGTAAGGAAGGCGCCATGCATAGCCACATCGTTTGCGTAGGGTGGATAACGCGCTTTTCATCCACCGTGAAAACACGTCGGTGGACGGGTGAAGCGTCGTCCATCCTGCAAGAGGTGCGCCCATGACCACCTCCACCCCACTCGACCAGAGCCTGCTCTACCCTTCGCCGCTGAAAGAGTTCTGGCAAGCCTTCGCCCACAACAAAGGCGCCCTCGGCGGCCTGGCCTTCATGATTCTGCTGGTGTTCTGCGCACTGTTCGCGCCCTGGGTCGCGCCGCACGATCCCAGCGAGCAGTACCGCGACTTCCTGCTCACCCCGCCGGTTTGGCTGGAGGGTGGCCAGTGGCAGTTCCTGCTCGGCACCGACGAACTGGGCCGCGACCTGCTCTCACGGCTGATCCACGGCGCACGCCTGTCGCTGTTGATCGGCCTGGCCTCGGTGCTGATGTCACTGATCCCCGGCATCCTCCTGGGCCTGGTCGCCGGGTTCTTTCCGCGCCTGCTCGGCCCCAGCGTCATGCGCCTGATGGACATCATGCTGGCCCTGCCCTCGCTGCTGCTGGCGGTGGCCATCGTCGCCATCCTCGGCCCCGGGCTGATCAACACCATCTTCGCCATCGCCATCGTCTCGCTGCCGTCCTACGTGCGCCTGACCCGCGCGGCGGTGATGAGCGAGCTGAACCGCGACTACGTCACCGCCGCGCAGTTGGCCGGCGCCGGGCTGCCACGGCTGATGTTCGTCACCGTGCTGCCCAACTGCATGGCGCCGCTGATCGTGCAGGCCACGCTGAGCTTCTCCTCGGCGATTCTCGATGCCGCCGCGCTGGGCTTTCTCGGCCTCGGCGTGCAGCCGCCGACGCCCGAGTGGGGCACCATGCTGGCCTCGGCGCGTGACTACATCGAACGCGCCTGGTGGGTGGTGAGCCTGCCAGGCCTGGCGATTCTGCTCAGCGTGCTGGCGATCAACCTGATGGGTGACGGCCTGCGTGATGCGCTCGACCCGAAACTGAAGAATGCGCAGTGAGGAGCCCGGAATGAGCCTGCTGAATATCCGCAATCTCTCCGTCCGCTTCGGCCCCGCCATGCCGGTGGTCGATGGCCTCGACCTCAGCGTCGAGCAGGGCGAAGTGCTGGCCATCGTCGGCGAGTCCGGCTCTGGCAAATCGGTGACCATGATGGCGCTGATGGGCCTGATCGACGCGCCCGGCATCGTCCAGGCCGACTGCATGCAGTTCGACGGCACCGACATGCTGCGCCTCAAGGGCCGCCAGCGCCGACACATCGTGGGCAAGGATCTGGCCATGGTCTTCCAGGATCCGATGACCGCCCTCAACCCCAGCTACACCGTGGGCTTCCAGATCGAGGAAGTGCTCCGTCAGCACCTCGGCCTGAAGGGCAAGGCGGCGCGCGCCCGTGCCCTGGAGCTCTTGGAACGGGTGGAAATACCCGGCGCCGCCAGCCGCCTGGACGCCTACCCGCACCAGCTTTCCGGGGGCATGAGTCAGCGCGTGGCCATCGCCATGGCCATAGCCGCCGAACCCAAGCTGCTGATCGCCGACGAACCGACCACGGCGCTGGATGTGACCATCCAGGCGCAGATCATGGAGCTGTTGCTGAACCTGCAACGCGATGAAGGCATGGCCCTGGTGCTGATCACCCACGATCTGGCCGTGGTCGCCGAAACCGCCCAGCGCGTCTGCGTGATGTACGCCGGGCAAGCCGTGGAGTTGGGCCACATCCCGACGCTGTTCGACGCGCCCAGCCATCCCTATACCGAAGCCTTGCTCAAGGCCATCCCCGAGCACAGCGCCGGTGCCAGCCGCCTGGCCACCCTGCCCGGCATCGTGCCCGGCCGCTATGACCGCCCGCTGGGCTGCCTGCTGTCACCCCGCTGCCCCTACGTGCAGGAGCGCTGCCACCAGCAACGCCCAGCCCTGGAACCACATGACCGTGGCGCCGCGCGCTGCTTCTTCCCGCTGGAGGTGGCCTGATGAGTACCGTACTCGAAGCCCGTGAGCTGACCCGTCACTACAGTGTCTCGCGCGGCCTGTTCAAGCCGGCGGCCACGGTCCAGGCGCTCAATGGCGTGTCCTTCAGCCTGCAGTCCGGCAGGACCCTGGCCGTGGTCGGCGAGTCCGGCTGCGGCAAGTCCACCCTGGCCCGCGCCCTGACGCTGATCGAAACACCCAGTTCCGGTAGCCTGCAGATCGCCGGGCACGAAGTGGCCGGCGCCAGCCATGCCGAGCGCAAGCAACTGCGCCGCGATGTGCAGATGGTGTTCCAGAACCCCTTCGCCTCACTCAATCCGCGGCAGAAGATCGGTGATCAGTTGGCCGAACCGCTGCTGATCAACACCCGCCTGTCGCGCGCCGAACGCCGCGAGAAAGTGCAAGCGATGATGCAGCAGGTGGGCCTGCGCCCCGAGCATTACCAGCGCTACCCGCACATGTTCTCCGGCGGCCAGCGCCAGCGCATCGCCCTGGCCCGCGCCATGATGCTGCAGCCGCAGGTACTGGTGGCGGACGAACCGACCTCGGCGCTGGACGTGTCGATCCAGGCCCAGGTGCTGAACCTGTTCATGGACCTGCAGGAGCAGTACCAGACCGGCTACGTGTTCATCTCGCACAACCTCTCGGTGGTGCGCCATGTCGCCGACGACGTGCTGGTGATGTACCTAGGCCGTCCGGTGGAAATGGGCCCGGCCGAGGCGCTCTACACCCGCCCGCTGCACCCCTACACCCGCGCCCTGCTGTCGGCGACGCCGGCGATTCATCCCGATCCGGACAAGCCGCGGATGAAGATCAGCGGCGAGTTACCCAATCCATTGAATCCACCCTCCGGCTGTGCCTTCCACAAGCGCTGCCCGCATGCCGACGAGCGCTGCCGTAGCGAGCGCCCGGAGCTGCGCCTGATCGATGCACGGCAGGTGGCCTGCCATCATGTGGAGCGGATCGTCGACTAGCTCACGGCAAAGACCGCGGCGCTGCGTAGAGCGTCGCGGCGCCGCCTGGGCTGACGACGCGCCTATGCCGTTGGTGGCAGGGTCAGCTCGATGCTTTCGGCCAGCGAGTCCTCCAGCCGCTGCAACTCGACGCCGACCGCAGCAGCGTCATCGGCCAGGGTTTCGGCGATATGCAGAAACTCCGTCGTGGCTTCGACGAAGGCCAATACCACCATGGGATCGAAGCGTGTGCCGCTGGCCGCGCTGATCTGCGCCACTGCCTGCGCCGGGCTGATCGGCGGCAGGTAAGGATGCCGACAGCTCAGTTCTTCGAAGTGGCCCACCAGCGCCATCAGCCGCGCTGACAGCGGAATCTGCTCGCCGAACAACCCCTGCGGATAGCCTTTGCCGTCCCAGCGCTCATGCTGGCCGTAGACGATGTCTTTGGCATCGGAGAGAAAGTCGGTGATGCTGCCCAATTTGCGCTCGGCGCGTTCGAGCGCATCACGTCCGGCGATCACGCCCTCGCTCAGCAGGCGCAGATCATTTTCATCCGGCTCACCATGGCTGAGCAGTACGCGATCTGGCAGGGTCAGCCGGTCGATCACGTGCAGCATGGCCGACTTGCCCAACTGAGCGATGCGCTCCTCGTTCAGAGACTCGGACAAGGCCGGCTGCTGCCGCGCCAATGCAGCGGTCAGGCAGGTCATGTAGCGTTCGATACGCTCCAGACGACGGCTGCGCGGGTTGTCACGCATGACCGCAACGCTGGCCATGGCCTCTATGGTGACGTCCTGCAGGTTCTGGATATCGCGCGTGCGGCGCTTGACCTCGAGTTCCAGATACTCGCTCTTGTCACGCAGGTAATCGGTGGCCGTCTTGAGCTGCAGTTGCGCCCGAACGCGCGCGAGCACGATGGGCGCGCTGACCGGTTTGATGATGTAGTCGGCAGCGCCAAGGTCGAAGCCCAGTTGCTCGTCGGCCGCATCGCTATGAGCCGTGATGAGGATCAGCGGGATATGGCGGGTCTGCGGGTCGGTGCTGAGCCCGCGACACAGTGCATAGTCGTTCTGCCAGTCGAGCAGAATCAGGTCCGGTTGCGGTCGCGACCTGGCAGCGTGCAGCGCTTCCTCACTGCCGACCAGGCGCACCTGATAGCGGTCGACCAATAACGCGCCCAGGCGCTGGCGCGCGTCCACCGCATCGTCCACCACCAGAATCAGTTCCTGCTCCGGCCTATCGAGCATCCCGCGCATGGCGACCTCCACTGGCACCTGCCTAGTCATCATTAAAGGCGCTGGGCTGTATTTGCGCTCAGGCCGACATACAAATGACCTCGGCAGCGGTTTGAAAGTGCAATGCGGATTGGCAGCGCAACGCGACCAGCCGACAATCGTCAGCAAAACCGTGACCAGAAGGGCTGCGCCATGCTCGACCCGGAACGCTGTTGGCAGGCCGTTTGCGAACGTGATGGGGCGTTCGACGGACGCTTCGTTTTCACCGTACGCAGCACCGGCATCTATTGCCGGCCGAACTGCCCTGCGCGGCGGCCACGGCGCGACAATGTCAGCTTCCACGCAGATGCTGCCAGCGCCGAGGCAGCTGGCTTTCGCCCGTGCAAGCGCTGCTCGCCACAGGGACAAAGCCCGGCGCAGCAACTCGACGCACTGGTTGCGGCCGCCTGTGAGCTTCTGCGCGGTGAACAGCGCCCGACGCTGCCGCAACTGGCAACGCGCATTGGCTTGTCGCCGTCACACCTGGCCCGTGCGTTCAAGGCGCGTACCGGGATGACGCCCAATGCCTGGGCGGCAGCGCAACGCCGCCAGCGTCTGGACGCCCAGTTGCCACAGGCAGATAACGTGCTCGAGGCGGCCCTGGCCGCTGGCTACTCTGGCACCCGCGCTTTGTATGAAAAACCCCAGGCCATGAGCCCGGCGCAGCGCCGCCTACGCGGTGCAGGCGAACGACTGCGCTACAGCATCGCCCCCAGCCCACTCGGCCAGGTGCTGCTGGCAACCAGTGACAAGGGCGTTTGTGCATTGCTGTTCGGCGACGAGCCGACTGCCCTGCGTGACGAGTTGCAACAACGCTTCGCCGCCGCCCAGCTCGAAGAAGATGAACAAGGTCTGCGCAACTGGCTGCAGCAGGTGCTGGCGCAACTCGAGGAACCCGAACGCGCCGCCCATCTTCCCCTGGACATTCGCGGCACGGCCTTTCAGCAACGCGTCTGGCAGGCGCTGCAGCATATCCCCAGCGGCGAAACCCGCAGCTACGCCGACCTGGCCGGACAGCTGCACAGTCACCCAAGGGCGATTGCCCGCGCCTGTGCCAGCAACGCCATCGGTCTGTTGCTACCCTGCCATCGTGTGGTGGCCAGCGATGGCAGCCTCAGCGGCTATCGCTGGGGGTTCCAGCGCAAACGGCGGTTGCTGGAGCAGGAACAGTCGTAGCGCTGTCGGTGCGCACGGCGCACCCTACGCTTTGCTTCGCTGCATGCTGACACCCGTAGGGGGCGCCATCGGTCTCTAGGCCAGCATCGCCTTGGCCACGTCGCTGCGCGTGCCACGCCCGACCAGTTGCTCCACCAGGGTCAGGGCGAACGCCAGTGCCGTTCCCGGGCCCTGGCTGGTGATGCAATTGCCATCGACCACCACCGCCTCATCGACGAAGGTGCAGCCACTCAGTCGATCACTGAACGCCGGATAGCAGGTCATCCGTCGCTGCCTGAGCACCCCGTACTGCTGCAGGGCCAACGCCGGCGCAGCGCAGATCGCGGCGAACAGCTCGCCCGCCTTGGCCTGCTTGCGTACGCGCTCGGCCAGTGGTTCGAAGTCAGCCAGACGCTGCGCGCCAGGCATGCCACCAGGCAGGACGATCAGATCGAAATCCTGCGCCAGCACGTCCACCAGCATGGCATCAGCGGTCAGCCGGGTACCGCGGGCGCAGGTGATCATCCTGCGCTCTTCGATACTCGCCACCAGTACCTCGACATCGGCGCGGCGCAGCACATCGATCAGGGTCACGCATTCGAGATCTTCGACACCATCAGCGACTGTAATCAGTGCTCGCTTGCTCATCTCACTACTCCTTCAGACAGAAAATGAAACTGTCCACCTGGTCATAAAAGGACACGGCAGACCTTGAATTCACCCGGCAAAACCTTGCTGTTATGATGCGCGGCTTTTGCGAAATCGAGCAATTTTCCGGCCTGCGTGGACGGATGTGCTTTGCTTTGTGCAGATCAATTCAGGCGCGCTTGCGCCTCGGGGAGCCACCATGCTGGAAAGACTGTTCCAACTCAAAGCCCACAACACCACGGTGCGCACCGAGGTACTGGCCGGGATCACCACCTTCCTGACCATGGCATACATTCTCTTCGTCAATCCGGAAATGCTCGCCAAGACCGGCATGGACCACGGTGCGGTATTCGTCGCCACCTGTCTGGCTGGCGCCATCGGCTCGCTGATCATGGGCCTGCTGGCCAACTACCCGATCGCCCTGGCGCCCGGCATGGGCCTCAACGCCTTTTTCACCTACACCGTGGTGATGACCATGGGCTACAGCTGGCAGACCGCTCTGGGCGCGGTGTTCCTCTCCGGCGCAATCTTCTTCCTGCTGTCGATCTTCAAGATCCGCGAGTGGATCATCAACAGCATCCCGCTGGCCCTGCGCGCCGGTATCGCCGCCGGTATCGGCCTGTTCCTGGCGATCATCGCCCTGAAGAACGCAGGCATCGTGGTCGATCACCCGGCCACCCTGGTCGGCCTCGGCGATATGAGCAACGGCGGCTCACTGCTGGCCTGCCTGGGCTTCTTCGTCATCGCCGCACTGGCCTATCGCAAAGTCACCGGCGCGGTGATGATCGGCATTCTGCTGGTAACCGGCCTGTCCATTGCCCTCGGCCTGTCCGAGCTGCAAGGCGTGATGTCGATGCCACCCTCGCTGATGCCGACCCTGTTGCAGCTGGACATTGCCGGTGCGCTGGATATCGGCCTGATCAGCGTGATCTTCGCTTTCCTCTTCGTCGACCTGTTCGACACCTCCGGCACCCTGGTCGGCGTGGCGCAAAAAGCCGACCTGCTGGACAAGGACGGCAAGATGCCACGCCTGGGCCGCGCCCTGCTGGCCGACAGCACCGCGACCATGGCCGGCGCCGCGCTGGGCACCAGCACCACCACCAGCTACATCGAATCCGCTGCTGGCATCAGTGCCGGTGGGCGTACCGGCCTGACTGCCTGCGTGGTCGCCGCACTGTTCCTCCTGGCCCTGTTCTTCGCCCCGCTGGCTGGCGCCGTTCCGGCCTACGCCACCGCGCCTGCGCTGCTGTTCGTCGCCGTACTGATGATGAGCAGCCTGGCGCAGATCGACTGGGACGACCTGACTGTCGCCGCCCCGGTGGTGGTCGCCGCCCTGGCCATGCCGCTGACCTTCTCCATCGCCAACGGCATCGCGTTCGGTTTCATCGCCTGGACCGCGGTCAAGGTACTGGCCGGCCGCTGGCGCGAACTGAACCCGGCGATGTGGGTGCTCTCGGCCCTGTTCATCGTCAAGCTGGCCTACTTCGCCTGATCAGCCGATAACGGCGTACTGCTTCGCGAGTACGCCCTACCCCACGCCCTAGATACTCTGCGTAGGGTGGGCCGGGCGGCGTTCCGCTTCAGCCCACCATCGGCCTCGTCATGATCGTTCCCACGCTCCGCATGGGAACGCCTCCCCGGGGCGCACTGCGTCCAGCGTCACCAATGATCGACGACAACGGCACATCGGCAACGGAGTCGCTACAATGGCGCCCCGTTTTCCTGCCCCATGAGTGACCGATGAGCCGCCCCGCATTCGACCCCGCCACCTACGACGCCCAACTCGCCGAGAAGAAGGCCCGCCTGGTCGAACTGCTGGCGCCCTTCGCCGCCCCGGAGCCTGCAGTGTTCGATTCACCGCGCGAGCACTACCGCATGCGCGCCGAGTTCCGCCTGTGGCGTGAAGACGGCCAGCGCCACTACGCGATGTTCGCACCAGGCGACAAGCACACGCCGATCCTGCTCGACGACTTCCCCATTGCCAGCCTGCGCATCAACGAATTGATGCCGCGCCTACGCGCTGCCTGGCAGGCCAGCGAAGCGCTGTCGTTCAAATTGTTCCAGGTCGAGTTCCTTACCACCCTGGCCGGTGATGCGCTGATCACCCTGGCCTACCACCGCCCGCTGGACGAGGCCTGGCAAACCGAAGCGGAAAAGCTGGCCGCCGAGCTGAACGTCAGCCTGGTCGGCCGC
The DNA here is from genome assembly GCF_007049795.1 of Ectopseudomonas mendocina. GTDB lineage: Bacteria > Pseudomonadota > Gammaproteobacteria > Pseudomonadales > Pseudomonadaceae > Aquipseudomonas > Aquipseudomonas mendocina_D. Next base: position 72,330 of record NZ_SCFY01000012.1, on the reverse strand, counting down.
TCCCGCGGCCAGCGCCTGGTGATCGGTCGCGACTATGTGGAAGAAGAATTGACCGTGGCCGGGCGCAGCTTCCGCTATCGCCAACCGGAAGGCGCCTTCACCCAGCCCAACGGCAAGGTCTGCGAGAAGATGCTGAACTGGGCCTATGACGCCCTCGGCGAGCGCGATGACGATTTGCTGGAGCTGTACTGCGGCAACGGCAACTTCACCCTGCCGCTGGCCACCCGCGTGCGCAAGGCCCTGGCGACCGAGATCAGCAAGACCTCGGTCAACGCCGCCCTGGCCAACCTGGCTGACAACGGCGTGAACAACGTCGAGCTGGTGCGTCTGTCCGCCGAGGAGCTGACCCAGGCGCTGAACGAGGTGCGTCCATTCCGCCGCCTGGCCGGTATCGATCTCAGGAGCTATGAGTTCGGCAGTGTGTTCGTCGACCCGCCGCGCGCCGGCATGGACCCGGACACCTGCGAGCTGACTCGCCGCTTCGAGCGCATCCTGTACATCTCCTGCAACCCGGAGACCCTGGCCGCCAACATCGCCCAGTTGAGCGACACCCACAAGGTGACGCGCAGCGCGCTGTTCGACCAGTTCCCCTACACCCACCACATGGAGGCGGGTGTGCTGTTGGAGCGGCGCTGAGTCGTTTTCGCCCTTGGCCCGGCTCAGCGAGACAAACCGCGCAACGCCCACCAGGCCAGCGCGGCCGATGCCACTTCGAGCAGCAGCGCGTAGAAGTTGAAGGTCTGCTGTGCGCCGCCATCCAGCTACAGCCCGGCAATGCGCGCCAACGCCAGCGAGCTGTACAGCAGCACCAGCAGAATCAACGCCGGCCGCAGCAGATCCTGGCGCAGCAGTGCCATCGCCAGGTAAGCCGCCAGCCCCAGTTGCAGGCCGCCGTAATAGGCACGCACTTCAGTCACGGCGGCGCTTCCCATCAGCAACGCGCCGCTGAAGCTGGCCATTTCCTCGGGCCGAATGAAGTAGGCCAGCCCCAGCACGAGCAGGGCAGCGATCTGGATCAGCAAGACGATTCGGGCAAACAGCATCGGCAGGTTTCCAGGCAAGGAGTGGCTGCCGCCAGCATAGGCCGCCACCGGTCGCGACGCATAGTCGCAATGGCTTGGGCAGGTGTGATGCCGGCGCTATGCTAAGCGCTCGATTATCTGGAGCCTTGCCATGCGTCGTTCCCTGCTCGCCCTCCTCCTCGTCTCCGGTCTGGCTCACGCCAGCGAGCCCCTGACCATCGATGTGCACCGCGACGCCAATTGTGGCTGCTGTAAGGCGTGGATCAGCCATCTGCAGGACAATGGTTTCACCGTCAATGACCATGTCGAGGCCGACATGAGTGTGGTCAAACAGCGCCTTGGCGTTCCGCCGCGCCTGGCGTCCTGCCACACCGGCGTGATCGACGGTAAATTCGTCGAAGGGCACGTGCCAGCGGCCGACATTCTCAAGCTGCGTCAACGTCCCGATCTGGTCGGCGCTGCTGTACCCGGTATGCCCATGGGCTCGCCAGGCATGGAGTACGGCGGTCGTGTCGACGCCTATCAGGTCATCGGACTGGATAACCAACGCAAGGATCAGCTGCTGAGCGACTATCCCGCCAACTGAGCCGGCACGGACGCAGCTACACTGCTGCGATAACCAACCAGGGAGTGCAGCCATGCGCTGGCAACGCGGTAGACGCAGTGACAACGTGGTGGATGCGCGCGGCCGCTCCGGCAGGCGCCTCGGTGGTGGCCTGAGCCTCGGTGGCGTAGCGGTGATCGTCATCGTCGGCCTGCTGATGGGCCAGGACCCGCTGCAGATTCTTGGCCAGATCGCCGGCCAGGCCACCCAGCCGCAGGTCGCGCAGACTCAAAGCGCACCACCGGCCAACGACCAACAGAGCGAGTTCGTCCGCGCCATTCTCGGCGATACCGAAGACACCTGGCGCGAGCTGTTCCAGCAGGCCGGCCAGCAGTATCGCGACCCACAACTGGTGCTGTTCTCCGGCGGCGTCAATTCCGCCTGTGGTTTCGCCAGCTCGGCGGTCGGCCCCTTCTACTGCCCTGGCGATCAGCGCGTGTATCTGGACATGGCGTTCTTTCGCGAGATGGAGCAGCGTTTCTCCGCTGCTGGTGACTTCGCCCAGGCCTACGTGATCGCCCATGAGGTCGGCCACCACGTGCAGACGCTGCTCGGCGTCTCGGCCAAGGTCAATGCGGCGCGCCAACGTGGCGAACGCGTCGAGGGTGATGGCGGCCTGCTGGTGCGCCAGGAACTGCAGGCCGACTGCCTGGCCGGGGTCTGGGCGCATCACGCGCAACGCCGGCATGACTGGCTGGAGGCGGGTGACCTTGAAGAAGCACTGAACGCCGCCAGCGCCATCGGCGATGACCGCCTGCAAAAACAAGCGCGCGGCCAAGTGGTGCCGGACGCCTTCACCCATGGCACCTCAGAGCAGCGCGTGCGCTGGTTCAGCAGCGGTTTTGAAAGCGGTCAGCCAGGGCGTTGCGACACCTTCAAGGCGGCGCGCCTGTAACACGCCGGCTTACACCACGAAGCGCTTGCTCCACCAGGCAAAGCCGCAGGCGGCAGCGCCGCACAGGGCGATCACCAGCGCCATGGGCATGGCCGAACCATCATGCAGGAAGGCCACCAAAGCCGAAGCGCTGGCCGCCACACTGAACTGCATGCTGCCCAGCAACCCGGATGCGCTGCCGGCATGACGGCCCTGCCCAGCCATGGCGCAAGCCGTGGCATTGGGCAACACGCAGCCGAGGCTGGCCACGCAAATGAACAGCGGAATCATCAGCGGCCACAGCTGCGCCGGTTGCCACAACGCCAGCACCAGCAGACACAGGCCACTGGCCAGGTACACCAGCACCATGCGCCGCAGCCACAGCGCCGGGCCACCACTGCGCACCAGACGCGCATTGACCTGCGCCATGATCACGAAGCCCGCTGCGTTGCTGCCGAACAGCCAGCCATAGTGCTCCGGCGGCACACCGTACATCTCGATGAACACGAAGGGCGAGCCGGCGATGTAGGCGAACATGCCCGCCATCGCCACACCGCCGGCCAGGCTGTAACCCATGAACGGTGCATTGCCCAACAGCGCGCGGTATTGGCCGAAGGCACCATTCAGCGGGGCCGGTGGCAGATGCTGCGGACGCGTCTCCGGCAACCACAACAGCACGGCCAGCAGGCACAACCCGGCAAAGATTGCCAGGCTGTGGAAGATCGACGGCCAGCCCAGGGTATTGAGCAGTAGTCCGCCGCCCAGGGGCGCGAGAATCGGCGCCAGCCCCATCGCCAGCACCAGTTGCGAGAACACCTTGGCCGAGGCCAGTGGGTCGCACAGATCGCGCACTACCGCGCGGGTGATGACCATGCCGGCGCAACCGCCGAGGGCCTGCACGAAGCGCGCGGCCACCAGCCATTCCAGACTGGGAGCCAGGGCGCAGGTCAGCGATGCCAAGGTGAACAGGGTCACCCCGACCAGTAGCGGCATGCGGCGCCCGAAACGATCCGCCAGCGGCCCGTAGAACAGTTGGCCGATGGCGATGCCAACAAAATAAGCCGCCAGCGACAGCTGAATATGCTCGACGTCGGTGCCGAACTGCTGCGCCAGGGTAGGGAAACTAGGCAGGTAGAAATCGATGGCCAGGGGGCCGAAAGCGCTGAGCGCGCCCAGAATCAGGAGGGTTCGCAGGTTCATGAATGATCCGGAGAATTATTAGCCGGCTAATCATCTCATCGACCGGGCAGCTTGCGAAAGCGTGGGCCGCCGAGGGACGGCCCGGATGACTCAATGCGGTTGTTCTTCCTCCCTGGCCTTGCCGCGCCGGCTCACCCGTTGCGCTGCCGTTTCCACCAGCAGATAGAACATCGGGATAACGAACGTGGCCAGCAGGGTTGCCGCGAGCATGCCGCCGATCACCCCGGTGCCGATGGAGTGACGACTGGCCGAGCCGGCGCCGGAGCTGATGGCCAGCGGTACGCAGCCGAGAATGAACGCCAGCGAAGTCATCACGATGGGACGGAAACGCAGCTTGGCCGCCTCCAGCGCCGATTCAAAGATGCTCTTGCCCTCGGCACGCAGCAACACGGCGAACTCGACGATGAGGATAGCGTTCTTCGCCGCCAGACCGATCAGGGTAACCAGACCGACCTGGAAGTACACGTCGTTCTGAATGCCGCGCAGCCACACCGCGAGAATCGCGCCGAACACGGCGAACGGCACGGCGGTGACCACTGCCAACGGCAGCGTCCAGCGCTCGTACTGCGCGGCGAGAATCAGGAACACCAGAATCAGGCCGAAGACGAAGGCCTGAGTGCCCGAACCCTGAGTCGCCAGCTCTTGATACGCGGAGCCGATCCAGCCGAGGCTGTAGTCCTCGCCCAATACCTCATCGGCCACCTCCTGCATCGCCGCCAGTGCCTGCCCGGAGCTGTAACCGGGCGCTGGACCGCCAAGCACCTTGGCCGAGGGATAGACGTTGAAACGGTCGTAGGAATCTGGCCCGAGGATGCGCCGCACCCGCAGCAGGGTCGATAGCGGCACCAGATCGCCACTGCTGGAACGCACGTAGACCTGGCCGAGGTCTTCCGGCTTGCGGCGGAACTCCGACTCGGACTGCAGGCTGACCTGCCAGGTACGCCCGTAGAGGGTGAAGTCGTTGACGTAGTAACTGCCGAAGGTCGCCTGCATCGCGGTGAACACATCGCTGACGCTGACGCCCAGTGCCCGCGTCTTGGTGCGATCCAGGTCAATGTAGTACTGCGGCACGTTGGCGCTGAAGGTGCTCTGGATGCCGGCCAGCTCCGGCCGCTTGCTAGCCGCCGCGACGAAGGCCTGGACCTTCTCGCCGAGCTGCTCGACGCTGCCGCCGGAGCGGTCCTGAATGAAGGACTCGAAGCCACCGGTGGTGCTCATGCCGGTGATCGGTGGTGGATTGAACGACAATACCAGGCCATCCTTCTGCGCAGCGCCCATGCCCATGAACTCGCGCGTCAGATTGCGTGCATCGAGCTCGTCCGTGGTGCGTTCGCTCCAGTCCTTGAGCGGCACGAAAGACACCCCGGCGTTGCTGCGCACGCCGAAGGTGAGCACATCGAAACCGGCGAAAGTCACCACATCCGCCACTGCCGGATGCTCCATCAACTGCTGGCTCACCGCCCCGCTCAGCGCCTCGGTGCGATTGAGCGAAGCGGCCGGCGGCAGGTAGTAGGCGTTGATCACGTAGCCCTGATCCTCATCGGGCACCAGCGAGCCGGGCACCCGTGAGAACAGCAGCATGATCAGCGCGATCATGCCGCCGAACAGCAGCAGGCCGACCAACGAACGCTTGAGGAAGAAGCGCACCCCGGCGCCATAGCCCGCGGTGGCCTTGTCGAAGAAACGGTTGAATACACGGAATGGTGCTGCCGGTTCATGGTGGCCAGGCTTGAGCAGCAGCGCGCAGAGCGCAGGGGAAAGCGTCAGCGCGACGATGCCGGAAATCACCACCGACACCGCGATGGTGATCGCGAACTGCTTGTACATCTGCCCCGCCAGGCCGCCGAGAAAGCCCACCGGCACGAACACCGCGCAAAGCACCAGAACGATGGCAATGATCGGCCCGGTCACCTCTTCCATCGCCTTGATCGAGGCATCTCTCGCATTCAGCCCCTGCGTGCGCATCACCCGTTCGACGTTCTCGATCACCACGATGGCATCGTCCACCACGATGCCGATGGCCAGCACCATGCCAAACAACGTCAGCAGGTTGATGGAGAAGCCCAGCAGGTACATGCCGGCGAAGGTGCCGACCAGCGATACCGGAATCGCCAGCACCGGAATCAGCGTGGCACGCCAGTTCTGCAGGAATATGAACACCACCAACACCACCAGCACCAGCGCCTCGAAGAAGGTGTGGATCACCTCTGTGATCGAGACCTGAACGAACTTGGTGGTGTCGTAGGGGATCTTGTAGGCGATGCCCTCGGGGAAGCGCTTGGCCAGACGCTGCATGGTGCGTTCGACCGCTTCGGCGGTATCCAGGGCATTGGCACCAGGTTGCAGGTAGATACCGAAGGCAGCGTTCTGCTGGCCATTGAGGGTGGTGACCAGCGAGTAGTCCTGCGCACCCAGCTCGACCCGCGCCACATCCTTGAGCAGCAGGCTGGCACCGGTATCGTCGGTACGCAGGATGACGCTCTCGAACTCCTTCGGGTCGGTGAAACGCCCTTGCGTGGTGACGGTGTAGGTGAAGTCCTGTGGCTCCTTCAACGGCTGCTGGCCAAAGCTGCCGGCGGCAAACTGCGAGTTCTGCTCGCGAATGGCATTGACCACGTCGGTGGGCGTGAGGTTGTACTGCGCCAGCTTGTCCGGGCGCAGCCAGATACGCATGGAATAGTCCTTGGAACCGAACTGGCTGGCATCACCAACGCCCTTGAGACGCTTGAGTTCGTCGATGACGTTGATCAGCGCGTAGTTGCTGATGAAGATTGGGTCGCGCGAACCATCCGGCGAATAGAGGGTGATCACCTGGAGGATGTCGGAAGACTTCTTCTCCACCTTCACACCCTGGCGGCGCACTTCTTCCGGCAACTTGGCCAACGCTGCCTGCACCTTGTTGTTGACGTTAATGGTGGCCTGGTCCGGGTCGGTGCCGACCGCGAAGTACACCGTCAGGCTCATCGCCCCACTGCTGGAGGAGTTGGACAGCTGGTAGATCATGTTCTCGACGCCGTTGATCTCCTGCTCCAGCGGCGCCGCCACGGTTTCGGCAATGACCTGTGAGCTGGCACCGGGATAAGCGGCGCTGACCGATACCTGCGGTGGCAGGATTTCCGGATACTGGGCGATGGGCAACGAGCGCATCGCCGCCAAGCCGGCGAGCACGATGACAATGGAGATGACGGTGGCGAATACCGGACGGTCAATGAAAAGCGCGAGATCATGGCCGTTACTCCTGCGCCGGGCTGGCTGGCGTGGCTGCCTTCGCCTCCTCGACCTTGACTGGGCTGTCCGGCCTAACCTTGGCCAGGCCGTCGACGATCACCCGTTCACCATCGCTGACGCCAGCCAGAATCACCCAGCGTCCGCTGGCCGTATCACCGGTGGTGACCTGGCGCATGCGCGCGAGGCCCTGCTCGTCCACCACGTAGACGAAGGTCCCGCGTGGGCCCTGAGCGACGGCGCGCTCTGGTACGGTGATGGCGTTGGGACGGGTCAGCCCCTTGACCTGCACGCGCACGAACTGCCCGGGCAACAGCTTCTGATCGTGGTTCGGCACCACACCACGGGCGCTGACGGTGCCGGTACCGCGGTCGATCAGGCTGTCGGTGAAGTCCACTTCGCCCGCTGTCGGATAGGCCGAGCCATCACCAAAATGCACTTCCACGCTGAGTTTGCCGCTGGCCGGCAGCGCCAGGCTGCCTTCGGACACTTCACGGCGCAGACGCTCGGCCTCGGCATCCGGGTAGGCGAAGTTGACGAAGATCGGATCGAGCTGGGTGATCTGCGTCAGCAGGCTGGCACTGGGATCGCCGGCGACGATCAGGCTGCCTTCGGAAACGCTTTCCTTGCTGGTGATGCCGGTGATCGGCGCCTTGACCGTGGTGTAGTCGAGGTCGATCTGGCGCGACTGCACCTCGGCCTGGGCCGCCTCGATATTGGCCTTGCTCTGTTCGAAGTTGGAGATGGCGTTGTCCAGTTCGCTTTCACTGGCGAAGCCCTTCTTCTGCAATTCGCGGATGCGTTTGAGGTCGCGATCGGTCTGCCGGAAACGCGCCTGCTCCTGTGCCAGCGCGCCCTTGGCACGGGCCAGAGCCGCCTCGTAGGGGCGCGAATCGATGCGAAACAGCACCTGATCCTTCTGCACCCGACTACCCTCCTGGTAGGTGCGCTCCTGCAGAATGCCGCCGACCTGGGCTCGAACCTGCACTTCGCGGTAACCAGCGGTTCGCGCCGGATACTCCAGCACGATAGGTAGTTCGCCGGCCTTGATCTGCTCGACCGTCACCGCCGTCGGTGGCGCCTCGGCGGCCTCGACGCTCGCGGCCAGCAGGACCAGGCTGAAGGGCAGGCAGACACCGACCAGACGAACGAAGGGCATGAGGCACTCCTCTCCTTGGCTAGACACAGGGCAGAAGCAGGACAACCAAGCCCGCCACCAGCAGGCGGGGCAAAATCGGTAAACTCGGCACAATCTGAGCCTAGTTCCAATTAACCGGATCGCCATGCGTAGAACCAAAGAAGATGCGGAGAAAACCCGCTGCGCCATCCTCGCCGCTGCGGAACAGTTGTTCCTCGAGCGCGGGGTCGCCCATACCAGCCTCGAGCATATCGCCCGGCATGCTGGGGTCACGCGCGGCGCGGTTTATTGGCATTTCCAGAACAAGGCGCACCTGTTCCACGAAATGCTCAATCAGGTACGCCTGCCATTGGAGCCACTGGCCGAACAGTTGGCCGCAGTCGACGGCCTGGCGTCGCTGCAGTTACTGCGCGACCTGTGCATAGAAGCCATGGCCAATCTGGTGCTGGATGAGCAACGCCGGCGCATCCTCACCGTGCTGCTGCGCCGCTGCGAGTTCACCGAGGATTTACGCGAAGCCGAAGAGCGCCACGAAGCCTTCGTCAATCAGTTCATCGCCCTGTGCGAACAACAGTTCGCCCTGCCAGAGGTGCAACCGCACCTGCACCCCGGCATCACCCCACGCCTGGCCTCGCGCACGCTGCACGCGCTAATCGTCGGCCTGTTCAGCGATTGGCTGCGCGATCCCAATCTGTTCGACGCCCAGACCGACACGCCAGCGATGATCGACAGCTGCTTTCGCGGCCTGCTGCGGCAGTGGCCATAGCCGATCCGAGTTCTACGCGGGCGTAACCTCGTAACCCTCTTCACGGATGGCGGCCTGGATCTGCGCAGCGTCCAGGTTGCCCTGCACTCGTACCAGCCCCGCAGCCAGATCGACTTCGACGCTGGCCGTCTGGTCCAGCGCCTGGATTGCCTGGGTGACGGCGCGCACGCAATGACCGCAGGACATTCCGCTAACCTTGAATTGCTGCATGACTGACTCCTTGAACCTATAGCAGGCTGTTGAAAACTACCTACGTTGCCACTGCAGCGTTAAAAACAGGCTCAAAATGCTCATTTACGGCTCGTAAACTCCGCTTTTTCGCCTATTTTTGCCTTGCATTGGCTACCTCGCCTACGTTTTCAACGGCCTGCTGGTCGATGGGAGTAGTCTCGACCTTGCCACGGTGGCAAGGTCAAGCCCTTGCGTCATGTCATTTGCCGCGTTCCCGTACGAGGGTCATCACCATGCGTCTGCTCTGCTCCGCCCTTGCCCTGCTGCTGGCGCCTCTGGCCCAGGCCGAACCACTGGCCCCGTTGCCTTCGACCAGCCAGGGCGAAGGTTATGCGGTGCTGATCGTCTCGCGCGAACGCCTGGAAGTGGCCACTACCTGCGAGGTTGCGCTGTACCTGCATGACCAGATGGCCGCACGCTTGCATCAAGGCCAGTCGGTGTCCTTCAACCTGCCGCCAGGCAAGGTCTCGCTGCGCCTCGGCCTGACCGGCACCGGTTCATGTCAGGACGGTATCAACCAGCTCGCCGGTCAGTCGCTGGAACTGCAATCGGGCGAGGTGCGCCGCTACCGCATCGCCATGGGCAGCGATGGCCTGCGACTGCATGCCGCGCCAACACTGAACTGAAGGCTTGACCTTGCCATGGGGTCAAGGTTGATCCTGTAGCCATCAAGCTACAAGGAGCCGAACCATGACCACTTTCGACCTGCCGATCCGAGGCATGACCTGCGCCAGTTGCGCCGGCCGTGTCGAGCGCGCGTTACGCAAATTGCCGGAGGTGAGCAGCGCCAGCGTCAACCTGGCCAATGAGCAGGCGCGTATCGAAGCGCCAGCCGGCAGCCTGCCGCAACTGATCACCGCCATCGAGGGCGCCGGTTACAGCGTGCCCAGCCAGCCTCTGGACTTGGACATCGAGGGCATGACCTGCGCCAGCTGCGTCGGTCGTATCGAGCGCGCTCTGAACAAGCTGCCGGGTGTCAGCCAGGTCGCCGTCAATCTTGCCGATGAGAAGGCGCGCCTGCAGGTGCTCGCTGGTTTCGACCCGCAACAGGCGCTGAAGGCGGTAGCTGCCGCCGGTTACAAAGCCACCCTGCTCGATGATCACGCCACGACGGATGATGCCCAGCACCGACTACGCCGTGAACGTCTGACCTTGCTGGCAGCCATCGTCCTGACTCTGCCGCTGGTGCTGCCGATGCTCGTCGAGCCGTTCGGCCTGCACTGGATGCTACCAGCCTGGGCGCAATTCCTGCTGGCCACGCCGGTGCAGTTCATCTTCGGCGCGCGCTTCTATCGCGCGGCCTGGCAGGCGCTGAAGGCTCGCGCCGGCAACATGGACCAACTGGTGGCGATCGGCACCAGCGCCGGCTATGGCCTGAGCCTGTATCAGTGGGCTGTGACGCCGGCCGGGCAAATGCCGCACCTGTACTTCGAAGCCTCGGCAGTGATCATCAGCCTGATCCTGCTCGGCAAGTACCTTGAGAGCCGTGCCAAGCGCCAGACCGCCAGCGCCATTCGCGCGTTGCAGGCACTGCGCCCGGATCACGCGGTGCGCCTTGTGGATGGCCACGAGGAACGCGTCGGTATCGACGAGCTGGCGCTGGGCGACCATATCCTGGTCAAGCCGGGCGAGCGCTTCCCGGTCGACGGCCAGGTCCTGGAGGGCCACAGCCATGCGGACGAGGCGCTGATCAGCGGTGAAAGCCTGCCGGTGGCCAAGCAGCCGGGCGACAAGGTCACCGCTGGCGCCATCAACGGCGAAGGCCGCCTGCTGGTGGAAACCACGGCCCTGGGTGCGGAGACCGTGCTATCGCGGATCATCCGCCTGGTCGAAGACGCCCAGGCAGCGAAGGCACCGATCCAGAAGCTGGTGGACAAGGTCAGTCAGGTGTTCGTCCCAACCGTGCTGCTGATCGCCCTGGCCACGCTGCTCGGCTGGCTGGCACTCGGCGCGTCGCTGGAAAGCGCCCTGCTCAATGCCGTCGCGGTGCTGGTGATCGCCTGTCCCTGCGCGCTGGGCCTGGCCACGCCGACCGCGATCATGGCCGGCACCGGCGTCGCCGCGCGCCACGGCATCCTGATCAAGGACGCCGAAGCGCTGGAGGTGGCGCATGCCGTGCAGCACATCGCCTTCGACAAGACAGGCACCCTCACCGAAGGCAAACCGCGCATCGTCCATATCGGCCTGGGCGAAGCCAATGAAGCCGAACTGCTGCGCCTGGCCGGTAGCCTGCAACAGGGCAGCGAACATCCGCTGGCCAAGGCCGTCTTGCAGCGCTGCGCCGAACAGCACATCGCCCTGCCAGCACTCAGCGACAGCCGCGCGCTGACCGGTCGTGGAATCGCTGGCAGTGTCGAGGGCCGCAGCCTGCAACTGGGCAGCAGCCGCCTGCTGGAGGAGAACCATTTGCAGGCTGGAGCACTGGCCGAATCCGCCCGCACCTGGGAGGCCGAGGGCCGCACGCTGTCCTGGCTGATCGAAACCGGCAGCACGCCACGCCTGCTTGGCCTGCTGGCCTTCGGTGATCAACTCAAGGAAGGTGCGGCCGACGCCATCGCCGAACTGCGCGAACAGGGCATCACCAGTCACCTGATCAGCGGCGATAACCAGGGCAGCGTCGCGGCGGTGGCCAGCGTGCTGGGCATCGACCAACCTCATGCGCAGGTGCTGCCAGCGGACAAGGCGCGGCTGATCGGCGAACTGCGCCAGCACGGCACCGTGGCCATGGTCGGCGACGGCATCAACGACGCCCCAGCACTGGCCGCAGCCGACGTCGGCATCGCCATGGGTGGCGGCACCGATGCGGCCATGCATGCCGCCGGCATCACCCTGATGCGCGGCGACCCTCGCCTGGTGCCGGCCGCGCTGGACATCAGCCGGCGCACCTATGCCAAGATCCGCCAGAACCTGTTCTGGGCCTTCATCTACAACCTGATCGGCATCCCGCTGGCCGCCGCCGGCCTGCTCAACCCGATGTTCGCTGGCGCCGCCATGGCCCTGTCCAGCGTCAGCGTGGTGAGCAACGCGTTGCTGCTCAATCGCTGGAGACCGCGAGCATGAACATCGGCCAAGCCGCCAAGCACACCGGCCTCAGTGCCAAGATGATTCGCTACTACGAGTCCATCGACCTGCTGCCCCATGCCGGGCGCTCGGAGAGTGGCTATCGGCAGTACAGCAGCAGCGACCTGCACCGCCTGGCATTCATCAAGCGGGCACGGGATCTGGGCTTTTCGCTGGAGGAGGTCGGCAAGCTGCTGGCCCTGTGGCAGGACAAGCAGCGCGCCAGTGCCGATGTGAAGGCATTGGCCGAGGGCCATATCGCCGAACTGGAACGTAAGATTGCCGAGATGAGCGCCTTGCGCGATACGCTGGTAGATCTGGCAAACAGTTGCCAGGGCGATAGCCGGCCGGATTGTCCGATTCTGCAGGAGCTGGAGGAAGGAGTGAGTTGCGGCGCGGCGGGATGTTCGTCGCACCGTCAGCCGTAGGGCGGGTGAAACCCGCCAGACCGACAACGGCGGGTTGCACCCGCCCTACGTCAGTGGCGCCGCCAGTTCTAAAGCCCCTCCCATGGCACCGGGCGCAGCGTGAGGATGTGCGCACGGCGCACCCTACGGAGCAGGGCCCGGCAAAAGCTTTATCAGCGCATCCAGGGCGGGATCGGCTCGGCGTCCTTGGGTTCGTCTTCGGCGTTGAGCAGGGCCTGCTTCTTCGCTTCCTCGGCCAGGGCGGCCTTGATCTCGCGCATCACCGCGTCGATATCGGCAGCGTCCTCGGGCTCGGCGAATTCGCCGGTCAGCTGCGTATCGGGCAGCAGTTTGCCGGCCTCGTACAGCGCCCACATTTCCTTGGCGTACTTGGTGTATCTCAGCTCGGGAGCGAACTGGCCGAAGTACTCAGCCATGTTGCGCACATCGCGCTCGAGCATGCTGAAGGCGTGGTTGTTGGCGGCGGCGTCCACGGCCTGCGGCAGATCGATGATCACCGGGCCATCAGGGCCGAGCAGCACGTTGAATTCCGACAAGTCGCCGTGCACCAGGCCGGCGCAGAGCATCTTGACGATTTCCTGGATCATGAAGGCGTGAAATTCACGCGCATCATCCGGGTGCAGGTCGACGTCATTGAGCCGTGGCGCCACGTCGCCCTCGCCGTCGCCCACCAGTTCCATCAGCAGTACGCCGTCGAGAAAATCGTAAGGCTTGGGCACCCTCACGCCGGCATTGGCCAAACGGAACAACGCGGCGACTTCGGCGTTCTGCCATGCGCTTTCCTGCTCCTTGCGGCCATATTTGCTGCCCTTGGCCATGGCCCGCGCCTGACGGCTGCCACGCACCTTGCGGCCTTCCTGATACTCGGAAGCCTGGCGAAAGCTACGTTTGTTGGCTTCCTTGTAAACCTTGGCGCAGCGCAGCTCGTCGCCGCAGCGCACCACATAAACCGCTGCTTCCTTGCCGCTCATGAGCGGTCGCAGCACCTCGTCCACCAGGCCGTCTTCGACCAGGGGTTCAATACGTTTGGGCGTCTTCATCGGTGTGGATCACGGGTCCTTTTTGGCCAGAGGCGGACTTTCAGGGGCCATCCTCTCACAGCGCGGGGCAGATGCCGACTCCCTCTGTTCAGGCACTGACCAGATGACGCCTGAGCGCCTCGATGGCATAGCGCACTTTGGCCGGCTGAGCGTCGCGCCGAGGGGTGACGATATGCAGGCCGATGGGTTCCAGTTGCCAATCCGGCAGCAGCGACAACAGCTCGCCGCGAGCAAGCAGTTCACGGATTTCCGGCTCAGGCTGCAACGACACGCCCATACCCGACAGGGTGAACTGGCGCGCGGCCAGGATGTTGTTGCAGCTGATGCGCGCCTCCAGCCGCAGGCGCTGCTGCACTCCACCGGGGCCATGCAAGGTCAGGTGCTGGCTACGCTCCAGATGCAGGCCGATCCAGTCGAGCTTGAGCAACTGCGACGGTTCGACGGGTAAGCCAACGCGGGCCAGGTAGGCTGGAGCTGCGCACAGGATCATGCGCCAGTCGGTTACGTAACGAGCTACCAGACTGGAGTCCTCCTGGCGGCCGACACGGATGGCCAGGTCGATACGTGATTCGATCAGGTCGATCTGCTCATCGTGAAAGAACAGGCTCAGGCTCAACCCCGGATGGGCACCGAGCAACGGCGCCAGCGCTTCGCTCAGCAACGGTCCGGAAAACCCGACCGGGGCGGCGACACGCAACTCGCCCACCGGCGCATCACGCTGCTCGGCCAGGCGCTGCTCGGCTCGCTCGGCCAGTTCGACTATCTGTCGGCAGCTTTCATAGAACTGCGCGCCGGCCTCGGTCAGGGTCAGTTTGCGTGTGGTGCGGTGCAGCAACGTGACGCCAGTGGCCTCCTCCAGTCGGCGCATCTGCTGACTGACCGCAGAAGCCGTCATGCCCATGGCTTCGGCAGCTGCCACCATCGAGCCCTTCTGCACCACCGTGGCGAACAACGCCATGCGTTTGAGCTGCTCCATTATGAAGCCTCGCTTAACTATCCAAGTACATCAGGCCACTTTTTCCAGGCTTTATCCAGCGGCGATCATGTATCAACCATCACCTACCAAGGATTACTTCATGAAGATCGCTCTGATCGGCGCCACTGGTTATGTCGGCGCCCGCTGCTGCAAGAAGCCTTGAACCGCGGTCATCAGGTCACCGCTCTGGTACGCCACCCGCAAAAGCTGAGCGCACATCCGCAGCTGAGCGCCATTGAGGCGGACGTTCACGACAGCACAGCGCTGGCCGAGCAGTTGCGTGGACATGAGGCAGTGATCAGCGCTTTCAACCCGGGCTGGGGCGTAGCAGAGATTCGTGAACAGTTCATCGCCGGCAGCCGCTCGATCATCGCGGCGAGCAAGCAGGCTGGCATCAAACGCCTGCTGGTTGTCGGCGGTGCCGGCAGCCTGTATGTCGCCCCTGGCGTGCAATTGATCGACACCCCGGACTTTCCTGCCGAGTACAAGGAAGGCGCCGAGGGCGCACGCCAGGCGCTGAACATGCTGCACGAGGAGGCTCAGCTGGAGTGGACCTTTCTCTCGCCCGCCGCCCTGCTCGTTCCGGGGCCACGCACAGGCAAATTTCGTCTGGGCCACGACGAGTTGCTGATGAATGGCGATGAGCCGGGAAGCATTTCGGTTGCCGACCTCGCCGTGGCGCTGATCGATGAAACCGAGCGACCGCAGCATATCCGCCAGCGTTTCACCGTGGCGTACTGAACCGAGCGCTCACGCGGGCGGCCGCTCCGAACGCCAATAACCCAGAGGAATGTCCATGACTCCATTCAGCAGCAGTGCCTTCGTCGCAACCGACACCCCGGCGCGCTATATCAGCCGGCTGTGCAAGCACTTCGCACACAAGATCCCGGTCAGATTCGATGAACAACAGGGACGCATCGAGTTCGGCGCTGGCCTGGCGACCCTGAAAGCAGAAAACCAGGGCCTGCGCCTACAGGTGGAAAGCGCCAGCAGCGAAGACCTGCAACGCCTGGAAGGCGTCGTCGGCAGTCACTTCGAACGTTTTGCCTGGCAGGAAGAATTGACCCTGGACTGGCAGCCCATCTGATCCCTCAAAGCGCATCCAGCCGCGCACGCAAACGGCGCAACACCGCCAGGGACTCGGGGTTGTCGCCATGTACGCAGAGGCTATCGGCCCGCAACCGCAGCGGGTTGCCGTCGATATCGGCAAAGGGCTCGCCACTGGCAATGGCCAGCGCCTGGTCAAGGATTCGCTCGGGATCATGGTGCACCGCGCCGCTGAGGCGGCGTGGCGCCAGTTGCCCATCTGACAGATAGGCGCGGTCGGCGAACGCCTCGAACATCAGCGGCACATCGGCCTCGTCAGCCAGACTCAGCTCCCGGTCATTGTCAGCCAGCGCCAACACCATCAGCGGCAGGCCCTTGCGATAGCTGGCACAGGCATCCAGCACCGCCATCAGCAGCGCATCATCACGCACCAGATCGTTGTACAGCGCGCCATGCGGTTTGACGTAGGCCAGCTGGCAACCGCGCGCTCGGCAAAAGGCATCCAGTGCCCCCACCTGATACAGCACCAGTGCGCGGACCTCCTCCGGCGAGCACTGCAGGTGAGGCCGACCAAAGCCTTGCAAATCCGGATAGGACGAATGCGCGCCAATACTCACGTCATGCGCCACGGCCAGCTCGACACAGCGCGCCATGATCAGCGGATCGCCTGAATGGAAGCCTCACGCCAGGTTGGCCTGATCGATCAGCGGCATGGCCAGTTCATCGTCGCCCATGCGCCAGGCGCCGAAGCCCTCGCCCATGTCGCAGTTCAGGAGAATATGGTTCATGCCGGCAGCTTAGAACGCCAGGAAAGCCAGCGCAAAGCGCACTCAAAACTCGAGAATTAATCGTATTTACAAAATTTACATCTGCCTGCAGGCCAATCGCCACGGCCTCTCCAGCCGGGTGCCATGCCCATCGATATCATCCGCAATTGAACCTTATATGCAAATCACTATCATCCCGACCGTTTGCACGCATTACGACTGCACCCTCTTACTGCCAGGAGTCGATCGATGTCCGCCCTTAATTCCCGTACCGCCTTGGCCAGCGCCATTGCCTTGGCCGCCAGCTTCGGCGCCCAGGCCAACGAGCCCATCGCCCTAGGCGACGTGGTCGTCAGCGCCTCTGGCTTCGAGCAGAAGATCACCGAAGCCCCCGCCAGCATCAGCGTGATCAGCCGCGAAGAACTGCAGCAGAAACGCTACAGCAACCTGGCCCAGGCACTGGAAGACGTGGAAGGCATCGATGTGCGTCAGGGCACCGGTAAGACCGGCGGCCTGAATATCAGCATTCGCGGCATGCCCAGCGACTACACCCTGATCCTGATCGACGGCCGACGCCAGAACACGGCAGGCAACGTCACTCCCAACGGTTTCAACGAAACGTCCACCAGCTTCATGCCGCCGATGTCCGCGATCGAGCGTATCGAGGTAATTCGCGGGCCGATGTCGACTCTGTATGGTTCCGACGCCATGGGGGGCGTAGTCAACATCATCACCCGCAAGGTGGCCAAGGAGTGGGGGGCCAGCTTGAGCCTCGACCATACCTTCCAGGAAAACCGCGATTACGGTGAAGCCAGCAATACCAGCCTCTATGCCAGCGGCCCACTGATCGAGGGCCTGCTGGGCCTCGCCGTGCGTGGCAGCCTGTACGACCGCGGCGAGTCGGACCTGCAGTTTGACAACGACAGCACCGTCAGCAAGCGTGGAGCTTCCCCCGTCGAGGGGCGCAACACCACCTTCGGCACCCGCCTGACGCTGACCCCGAACGATGCCCACGACTTCGCCCTCGATTTCGAGCGAGGCCGCCAGGTCTACAACAATGATGACTGCCAGCTGGGCAATCTCGACGGCAAGAATGGCGGCAGCGCCACCGATGGCTGCACCACCAACGCACCGTTGCGTGCCAATGGCTACAAGGATGAACTGCGCTTCGAGCGTGATCAGATCGCCCTCAGCCATACCGGGCGTCTGAGCTTCGGTACGCTGGAAAGCAGCATCACCCACAACACCACGGAAACCTTCGGCCGCACCATTCCAGGCAACCCGATTGGCAACTCGTACACAGGTTTCCCTTCGATCGTCATCGGCGACGACCGCAAGCTGAAGTCGACCGATCTGGTCGTAGATACCAAGTTGGTCGCTCCCGTGGGCGAATCCCACATCGCAACGGTTGGTGCACAGTGGTGGGACGCCAAGGTCACCGACGGCATTGCCGATGAGGACTTCCAGCAGACGTCCTGGGCGCTGTTCGCTGAAGATGAGTGGCGCCTGCGTGACGACCTGGCACTGACCCTGGGCGCGCGCTACGAGGATCATGAAGCCTTTGGTGGCCATGTCAGCCCACGTGCTTATCTGGTGTGGAACACCACGGACACCTGGACCCTGAAAGGCGGCGTGAGCCGTGGCTACAAGACCCCGACACTCAACCAACTGCACAGCGGCATCAATGGCGTGACCGGCCAGGGCTCGACCATCACCATTGGTAGCCCCGACCTGGATCCGGAAATCACCACCAACACCGAGATCGGCGCGTACTACGATAACCTCTCTGACTTCAACGCCAACGTCACCCTGTTCCATAACAAGTTCAAGGACAAGATCGACGACGGCACGCCGTTGGCCAACTGCTTCTACACTGCGAATCCGAACCAGCCAGGCTGCGTCAGCTATGGCGCGGGCTTCACTCAGGAGAACTTCGCCCAGAGCGTGAACATCGGCGAAGCCGTCACCAAGGGTATCGAGGTTGCAGGTCGATGGGCGTTCGCCCCAGCCTGGGCGCTGGCAGTCAACTACACCTACACCGACAGCGAGCAGAAGAGTGGCATCAACAAGGGCGCGCCACTGACCAATACACCGGAGCATATGGCTCACGCACGCCTGAGCTGGGCAGCCAATGATCGCCTGACACTGTGGTTCAAGGGTGAATACCGGGGCGAACGTGCTCGCTTTACCGACCGCTACGAAAATCTGACGGCTGCAAACAAAGCCCTGTACGACGCCGCCGGCGACCTGAAGGCCTATGAAGTCTTCCACCTAGGTGGCTCATTCAAGGCATCGGAGAACGTGACCTTCAGCGCCACGATCTACAACCTGTTCGACAAAGACTTCACCAGCGGCAGCTACTACACCACCAACACCGGCACCACCGGCTGGGCGTCCGACTATACGCAGATCGCGCAGTCCACCAGCGGCACCCTCGAGGAAGGTCGCCGTCTCTGGCTGTCGACGGTTATCGAGTTCTGATCACAATGCCGCCGCTCCATCCGGAGCGGCGGCTTCTCTGGTGAACGGCATCGGCAAACGAACGTATAGACTGTGTAAATAAGAACCACCCGCAAGAATTTCCCCTCTAGAATCCGCCGCCTCCCTCCTTCGAGCACGCTGCACATGCCCCGACTCCCCTGGCTCGGCACCCTGCGCCAATGGCACTGGATCAGTTCCGCGCTATGCCTGGCTGGCATGCTGCTGTTCGCTATCACCGGCATCACCCTCAACCACGCCGGGCAGATCAAAGCACGGCCGCAGGTACAGCAGCAGCAGGCGCAACTGCCCGCCGCGTTGCAGGCGCAGTTGCTGCAGCAAACGCCCAATCAGGGTTTGCCGCTGGCCTTGCGTCAATGGCTGGAGCAGAGCCTGCAAGTGCGCCTCGACGGGCGTAGCGCCGAGTGGTCGGATGGCGAGCTGTATATCGCCCTACCACGCCCGGGCGGCGACGCCTGGCTGAGCCTCGATCTGCACTCCGGCGAGCTGGAATACGAAGCCACCGACCGTGGCTGGATCGCCTACTTCAACGACCTGCACAAGGGCCGCCATACCGGCACGGCCTGGAGCTGGTTCATCGATATCTTCGCCGCAGTCTGCGTGTTGTTCAGCCTCACTGGCCTGCTGCTCCTGCACCGCCATGCTGGCAGCCGCCCCTCGACCTGGCCACTCACTGGTCTGGGTCTATTGCTGCCGCTGCTGCTGGCACTTGTTTTCATCCATTGACGAGGTGGCCATGTCCAGACCCTTGTTGTTCGCCTTTACCAGCTTGCTCAGCGCCCCACTGCTGGCGGCGCAGATGACCGTCGAGGTCGAGATCCCGCGCCTGCAGGTCGCCGAATATCACCGCCCCTATGTGGCCGTCTGGCTGGAGGATGCGGGCAACCGTCATGCCGCCGATCTGGCGGTGTGGTACGACATGAAGATGAAGGATGCCGAGGGCGAGAAATGGCTCAAGGACCTGCGCCAGTGGTGGCGCCGTAGCGGGCGCAACCTGGACATGCCAGTCGATGGCATCAGCGGCGCCACCCGCGCCGTGGGCACGCACAGCCTGAGCTTCGCCAGCGACAGCCCGCAGTTGCAGAACCTGGCGACGGGTGAATACCAACTGGTCGTAGAGGCTGCACGCGAAGTGGGCGGCCGCGAACTGCTGCGTGTGCCGTTCACCTGGCCGCCGCAGCAGCGCAGCCAGGCCAGTGTCCAGGGCCAGCACGAGCTGGGCGCCATCACCCTCGAACTCACCCCATAAGGAAATCACCATGAACATGACCTGCAAATGGGCCGCACTGACCCTGGCCCTGTGCCTGCCGTTCTCCGCTCAGGCTCACCGTGCCTGGATGCTGCCCTCGGCCACCGTACTGTCCGGTGAAGCACCGTGGATCACCGTCGACGCCGCTGTCTCCAATGATCTGTTCTACTTCGAGCACTTCCCGATGCGTATCGCCGGTGTCGGCGCAGTGGATCAAGCACCTGCCGGTGGGCCACCCGGCATGCGTCCGCGCCCGGCCGCGCAACTGCAGATCCAGGCGCCGGATGGCAGCCTGCTGCAACCGCAAAATGGCCATATCGGTCGCTATCGCAGCAGCTTCGATCTGCCCCTCTCGCAGAAGGGCACCTACAAGCTGAGCATCGCCAACCACGGCCTGTTCGCCTCCTACAAGGAGAACGGCCAGCAGCGGCGCTGGATGGGCAGCGCTGATGCCCTGGCCAAGGAAATCCCGGCTGCCGCCGAAGATTTGCAGGTCAGCCAGACCTCCAGCCGCATGGAAGTCTTCGTCAC
Organism: Ectopseudomonas mendocina; assembly: GCF_007049795.1. Lineage (GTDB taxonomy): Bacteria > Pseudomonadota > Gammaproteobacteria > Pseudomonadales > Pseudomonadaceae > Aquipseudomonas > Aquipseudomonas mendocina_D. The sequence goes on along the minus strand of NZ_SCFY01000012.1, from coordinate 51,673 downwards.
CTCCGGCAAAACCACCGACACCGTGCTGGCCACCACCGGCAAGGGCCTGGAACTGCAGCCGGTGACCCACCCCAACGACCTGTTCGCGGGTGAAGCGGCCGAGTTCATCCTGCTGCTCGACGGCAAACCTGCCGCTGATGTGGCAGTGAGCGTGATCCCCGGCGGCAAACGCTACCGCGACCAGCTCGGCGAGATCGAGTTGAAGAGCGACGCCCAGGGCCGTATCAGCATCACCTGGCCCGAGGCCGGCATGTACTGGCTGGAAGCCGAGCTGGAAAGCGATCAGGCACAGGCGCCAGCCACCCGCCGCCGCGCCAGCTACAGCGCAACCCTGGAAGTGCTCGCGCCCTGAGTCGATAAGCACTCTGCACCTGCGGCAGCCACTGCGATCAGGCAGCTGCCGCAGGGAATGAGCACCACGACCACCCTGGATGACATCCAGGCTACGGATCAGCATGACATCTCCACTCGCCCCCTTCTTGCAGCGCTACTGGCCCGCCCTTGCCTGCCTGAGCCTGGCCATCCTGCTGCTCTGGCTGCAGCCGCCACGGCACATCAGCGCCGCGCTGGCCGTGCTCGCCTGGCTGGGGATCTGCGTGCGAAGCTGGCGTCCCCGCTCTGCCTGCGCCGCGACCACCAGCGAGACAGGCGAGCCCTTATTCGTTGCCTACGCCAGCCAGAGCGGCCAGGCACAGGCATTTGCCGAGCTGAGCGCCGAACAACTGCGCAGCGCCGGCATCGATGCACAGGCACTGCCATGCGATGCCCTGCGCGCAGAACACCTGACTTCCAGCAGCCGCCTGCTGCTGATAGCCAGCACCTACGGCGAAGGCGAAGCGCCGGACCACGCGGCGCGCTGGCTGCGTGAGCTCGAACAGGCCCAGCCAGACCTGAGCCGGCTCGACTTCGCCCTGCTCGGCCTGGGGGATCGCCAATATCGGCATTTCTGTGGTTTTGCCAGGCAACTGGACCAGCGCCTGCAAGGCCTCGGCGCGAATCCACTGTTCGACCGCCTGGAAGCCGACCGTGGCGACCCAGCCGTGCTGCGCCAATGGCAGCAGCAACTCGGCCTGCTGGCTGGCGGGCAGCACTTCGCCGATTGGCAGGCAGCCGATTACCAGCCCTGGCAACTGCTCGCACGCCACTGTCTGAACCAAGGCAGCCAGGGGCGCCCCGCGTTCCACCTGCGCTTGCAGCCAACAGACGACATGCCGGCCTGGCAAGCCGGTGATATCGCCGAAGTCGCCCCCTGCCAGCCGTCCGAGCGAGTCGAAGCGCTGCTGCGCGCGCTCCAGCTCGATGGCCAGCTACGCATTGGCGACGGCCAATCCCTGAGCTCACAACTGGCTCGTCGGCAATTGCCGGATGACCTGCAAAGCCTGCACGGCCTGGATGCCGAAGCCGTGCTGCAAACGCTGCCCCTGCTGGCGCATCGCGACTACTCCATCGCCTCGCTGCCTGACGATGGCGCGCTGGAACTGTTGGTCCGCCTGCAGCAGGACGCCAAAGGTCAGCCCGGTCAGGGTTCCGGCTGGCTGTGCCGATACACCCCCATCGGCGGGGCTGTCGAATTGCGTATTCGCAGCAACCCGAGCTTTCACCTGCCGACAGCCAGCGGCCCGCTGATCCTGATCGGCAACGGCACCGGCCTGGCCGGTCTGCGCGCCCACCTGCGCGAGCGCGAGCGCCTGGGCCAGCATGGCCACTGGTTGCTGTTCGGCGAACGCAACGCCGCCTGCGATTTGTTCTTCGCCGACGAGCTACGCACCTGGCAGCGCAACGGCCACATTAGCCGCCTCGACCTGGCGTTCTCCCGCGATCAGGCGCAACCGGTCTACGTACAACACCTGCTGCGCGACGCTGCTGATGAGCTGCGCACCTGGATCGAGCGTGGCGCCAGCCTGTTGCTGTGCGGCAGCCTCAAGGGTATGGGTGAGGAAGTCGGCGCGCTGCTGCACGGCTTGCTCGGCCAGCAGCAGGTGACGGCATTGCGCGAAGCTGGACGTTACCGGCGCGACCTTTACTAACCGCTTCGCCGCGCGGCGCGGCTCCTACAAGGCGACGCGATGTCTGCGCAATTCATGTAGGAGCCCCGCCCCGGGGCGAAGCTTTTGCGATCAAGACACATGCAGCGCTTCAGGCACGCTGCAGCATCTCGGGGGCGATGCTGGCAAGATCACGGCAACCGCATAGCGCCATGGTCACCTCCAGTTCTTCACGCAACAGCCTGAGCAGGTGCGCCACACCCAGCGCTCCGGCGGTGGCCAAGGCATGGATGTAAGGCCGGCCGATCAGCACCGCGTCGGCGCCCAGCGCCAGAGCCTTGAACACATCACTGCCACGACGTATGCCCCCATCGACCAAGACCGGCACATCTGCGCCTAGCTCGGCGCGAATCGACGCCAGCGAGCGAATCGCCGGCCACTGCGAATCCAGCACCCGGCCACCATGGTTGGAGACGATCACCCCGGCAGCCCCTGCCTCCACGGCCAAACGCGCATCGTCAGCGTGCAGGATGCCCTTGAGCAGCACCGGCAGGCGGCTGCGTTGACACAGCCAGGCGACATCCTGCCAGCAAGGCGCCACTGCCATCAGCCCATCGAACACCGCGCTGCCGCCCTCGGGCAAAGCCGGCAGTTGCACCACCTGTTCGAGATTCACCGCAGAGATATCCGGCGGCAAGCGAAAGCCCGCACGCTGTTCGCGGTTGCGTACGCCGGACACCGGCGCATCCACCGTCAGCACCAAGGCGCGATAGCCGGCCGCTTCGGCGCGCTGCGCCAGGGCCAAGGTCGCCGGGCCGCTGCCCTGCCAGTAGAGCTGAAACCACAGCGGCCCCTGCGCCACCTCGGCCACCTCCTCCAATCGCGTGGAGGCGAAGGAGCTGAGCACCGCCGCGCCGCCCATGACACCAGCAGCCAGCGCGCTGGCGCGTTCACCCTCGGCGTGAAACAGATGCTGATAAGCAATCGGCGCCAGCACGATGGGATGCTGCAACGCGTCGCCGAGCAACTGGCAACGGGTGTGGCCACCGCGCAGGTCGCGTAACATGCGCGGCAGCAAGGCCCACTCCTGCCATGCCTGCAGATTGGCCTGGCAGGTCAGCTCGTCACCGGCGCCGCCCTGCAGATAGGCCAGGGCAATGCCATCGAGCCGCTCGCGGGCATAACGCTGGTAATCCTGAGCAGAGACAAGGTCGGCGGGAATTTCACTCAGCGGCGCCAGGCGGCTCATGCTCACTCGCTCCATTGACGCAGCAGGTTGTGATAGGTGCTGGTCAGGCCGAGCACTTCCTCGCTGTCGCCCAATTGCGCGCGCAGTTTGAGAATGTTCATGTCCAGCTCGAACAGCAGCTTGCGCTGCCAGGCGTCGCGCACCCAGCTCTGCGTCCAGAGGAAAGAGGCGATACGCGCGCCACTGGTAACGGGCTCGACGCGGTGCAGGCTGGTGGCCGGGTAGACGATGGCATCGCCAGCCGCCAGCTTCACCTCATGTTCGCCATAGGTGTCTTCAACGATCAGCTCGCCGCCTTCGTACTCTTCCGGCTCACTGAGAAACACCGTGGTGGAAACGTCGGTGCGCACCTGCAAACCACTGAAACGGTCACGCTGCAGGGCGTTGTCGACATGGTTGCCGTAGCGCCCGCCACCGCTGTAACGGTTGAACATCGGCGGCAGCATGTGCCGGGGCAGCACCGCCGAGACGAACAGCGGGTGACGCTGCAAGGCACCGGCGATGCTTTGCGAGAGCGGGGCGAATGCCGGCGACTCTGCCGGGAACTGCAGGTTGCTCTTGAGCACCGCAGCCTGGGCGCCGGACGAGCGCGCGCCGTCGACCCAATCATGGGCCGCCAGCTCGGCGCGCAGGGCGGCGACCTCCTGCTTGCTCAGGACCTGCGGGATATGCAGCAACATCGGGGCAGTCTCCTGCGTTGAACGCAAGAAGCCCGCGCATGGCGCAGGCTTCTTGCGGCACGGGGTCGGATCAGAAGGACAGTTCGGTGGTGAACATCGCCGAACGCGGCGTGCCGAGACGGGCGCGAGCACCACTGTTGTTCAACGACTCGATGTACTCCTTGTCGAACAGGTTATACAGGTTCAGACGCAGGTTGACGTTCTTGTTCAGACGATAAGCCGCCATGGCATCGGCCACCCAGTACGACGGGATGACCGGCATGTTCTGCGTGCTCATGTCGACACCGGAAACGATCACCCGGTCCTGCTCGGACACGTAGCGCGCGCCACCGCCCAGGGTCAGATCGCCCAGGGTGTAGGAAGTCCACAGTGTCGCAGTCAGATCCGGTGACCAGCGCACGCCAGTGTTATTGCTGACGCCGTTGGTGGCACTGAAGCTGGCCTGATTGAGCTGCTTGGTGTTCATGTGAGCCACGCCGGCGGAAACCTGCCAGAAGTTGGTCAGCTGGCCGACCACGCCAAGCTCGACGCCGTCGACGCGGGTCTTGCCTTCCTGGAAGTAGCGGGCAGCGAAGGAGTCGTAGCTGACCTGGTTCTCGTTCTCCGTGCGGTAGGCCGCCAGGGTCAGCGCCAGGCGCTCATCCAGCAGATCCCATTTGGTGCCGAGCTCGATGTGTCGGGTTTCCTGCGGGTCCAGACCAACCTGTTCGTTGGACGAAGAAGTCGCGGAGTCCGCCACCAGAGCGAAGTTGTTGCTCCCCGGCGGAGTCATCGAGTTGACGTAGGACAGGTAAATGCTGCCGTTGGGCAAGGGCTTGAATACCACGCCGGTGTTCCAACTGGTCAGGTCGCCCGACTCGTAGCCACTGCCCGGCACACGTGCGCCGGAGGTGATGGCGGCGCTGTCGGTCTCGGTGCGGAAGTGCTCGAAACGCACACCGCCATTGAGCGCCCACTGCTCGTTCAGGTGCAGGGTATCGAAAACGTAAAGCGCGGCGGTCTTGGTTTCACCATCGGTATAGGCGCCGGTCTTGTAGGGGTCACCCAGAGCATCGTGCGCGTTCGGGTCATACAGGTTGGCTGGCGGCAGCGGCACTGCCGGGTAGGCCACGCCATCGATGGTCTGGGCGGCAGTGGCATAGCTGCGGTTGAGCTGCTTCTCGCTCATCAGCTCAAGGCCAGCCGCTAACTCGTTGCGCAGGCCGAAGGTATCGAACTGAGCGTTCAGGCTGCTCTGGTTGGCGAGGATCTGGTTTTCCTGGTCGACCACCTGACGACTGCGGGAAACGGTCCAGTTTGCCGGATTGGTCGAACCATTGGCATTGAGCGCGTTGATGCCGGTGAGGATGCGGTGGTTATTGCTGCGCCCCCAACGCGACAGGTTGCGTACGGTCAGGGCGTCATTGACGTCGTGTTCGACCTTGAGGGTGAGCATGTCGCCGTCGATGCGCTCATAGTCACCCTTGGCCCCGTAGTAGTTTTCCTTGTCGACCTTGCCAGCAGCGTTAAGCGCCGCATTGGCGTTGTAGAAGCCGCTCATGCCGATGGTCGGGATGCCGCCGTCTGGCGTGTTGTCCTGGCGCACATGCTGCGAGTAGAGGTAGACGCGGGTCGCCGTATCCAGGCCGAATGCGATCGCCGGGGCAACGCCATAGCTGCTGTTGTCCACATAGTCGCGGCCATCGACGTCGCCAGCGCGACGCATCAGGTTCAGGCGCAGCGCCGAGTTGTCACCCAACTGACGATTGATGTCGGCGGTGAGGTTGCTCTTGTCGGCGGTGCCGTAGCCGAGGGTGGCGAAGGTCTCGTCAGTCAGGGTCGGCAGCTTGGAGATCAGATTGATGTAACCCGAGGATGCACCACGACCAATATCGGAGCCGGCGGCCCCCTTGACCACCTCAACCTGATCCAGGTTGAACACATCGCGGCTGACCGCACCGAGGTCACGCACACCGTCGACGAAGGTCGACTGCTGGGTGGAGAAGCCGCGCATCATGAAGGTGTCGCCCGCAGAGGTATTGCCGTTTTCGCCGAGCTGCAGGGTGATGCCGGGGGTATTGCGCAGCGCCTCCATCAGGCTGCCTGCGCCTTGTTCGCGGAGCATCTCCTTCTTGATCACCTGCACGGTCTTGGGTGTATCCAGCAGCGGCTGGGTCAGCTTGGTATTGGCGCTCTTGTCGGCCTTGTAGGGGACTTCGGCCTTGGACGTCACCACCATCTCGGGCAGATCCACGCCCTTTTCGCTGTCAGCGGTCTGTGCAACTGCCAGGGCTGGCAGGGTTGCCGCGACAAGTGCGGCAAGATGATTGACGTGATGATGCTTACGACTACGGATTGTCATTGTTGTCCCCAGGTTGGAAAGGCTACGTCCTGGCCTTGCAAGCGGCAGTGCAACAGGAAGTAACAAATACTTAACAAATTGCGCGGATGCTAATAACTCTTATCTGCAATAGCAATACAACTAGATTTAGATTTTTACATTTCCTTGACGCTCATCCCCCCCCCGCTACACAGGCACGAACTAAACGGAGACAGCCTCTTGTGCCACAGGCCGACGCGGGCTGCCGTAAAGACAGCAGGCATGCCACCCAGCGCACGACAAAGACCTCAACGTTTCACACGCCCCGCGCAACGACAGGCCCAGCCAGGTAAATGGCCGGCCAAAAACGCAAAAACCCGCCGAAAGGCGGGTTCTTGGAGGGAGTAGCGCTTACAGGTAGTAGGACTTCAGCGGCGGGAAGCCATTGAACTCCACGGCGCTGTAGCTGGTGGTGTAGGCACCGGTGGACAGCCAGTACAGGCGGTCACCACTGGAGAGGTTGAGCGGCAGGCCGTACTTGTAGTGCTCGTACATGATGTCGGCGCTGTCGCAGGTCGGGCCGGCTATCACCACTTCTTCCATCTCACCCTTCTTCTCGGTCCAGATCGGGAATTTGATCGACTCGTCCATGGTTTCGATCAAGCCACTGAACTTGCCGACGTCGGCATACACCCAGCGCTCGACGGCGGTACGCGACTTGCGCGCCACCAGCACCACTTCCGAGACCAGCACACCGGCGTTGGCGATCAGCGAGCGGCCCGGCTCGAGGATGATTTCCGGCAGATCATCGCCGAAATCTTCCTTGAGGAAGCGGGTGATTTCCGCTGCGTAGGTTTCCAGATCATTGGTGCGCTGGATGTAGTTGGCCGGGAAGCCGCCACCCATGTTGATCATCTGCAGGGTGATGCCGTCCTCTTCCTTGAGGCGCTCGAAGATCACCTTGACCTTGGCGATGGCGGCGTCCCACACATCGATGTCGCGCTGCTGCGAACCGACGTGGAAGGAAATGCCGTACGGCACCAGGCCCAGTTGCTTGGCTAGGATCAGCAGGTCCAGGGCCATGTCCGGCTGGCAACCGAACTTGCGGCTCAGCGGCCAGTCGGCGCTGGTGGAGCCTTCGGTAAGAATGCGCACGTAGATCTTCGAACCCGGCGCGGCCTTGGCGATGTTGCGCAGGTCGGCTTCGGAATCGGTGGCGAACAGGCGCACGCCTTTTTCATAGAAGTAGCGAATGTCGCGCGCCTTCTTGATGGTGTTGCCGTAGCTGATGCGCTCGGGGCCGACGCCGGTGGCCATGACCTTGTCCAGCTCGTAGATCGAGGCGATATCGAAGCTCGAGCCCTTGTCACGCAGCAGCTCGATGATCTCGACGGCCGGGTTGGCCTTGACCGCGTAGTAGACCTTGGCGAAGGGGAAGCAGGTACCCAGCTGATCGTAGGCATCGGCGATGATCTGCCGGTCGATCACCACGAACGGGGTTTCGTGCTGATCGGCGAATGCCTTCATGCGCTGGAAAGTGGCGGGTGCGTAATAGTCTTCGACCTTGATCGACATGCGGGAACTCCAATGGCTAAACCGGGAACACATGGATTCGGGCAGCGAAACGCCTCACAGGTTCCGCTACGTGTAGGGGGTGGCCGCGCAACGCGCGTGCCTGAACGTCTGACAGTTTCCCCACTTTGGTTCGCCTACTTCCCAAGGCATGTCGCCGAGCATCACCGGTACCGACCATGCGCCGGCCGGCAACCTCTCGTCGTCAGTACTTGAGCCGGATGGATCGTTTCCAGCATGGACGTTCGGGCGCGGACTTTAAGACCATGCGCCCCGCAGATCAACCGGAAATTCTGCCTAATTTCAGCTCGTTCCGGATATCACACAAAACGCCCTGAAATGCTGAACAGGCGGGGCTTTCAGCCAGTTTGGCGCAGCCATGTTTCAGTGCCATTGCAGCACCTTTGAGCGAGCGGTTTGCACCGCCCGCTCGTCCACTCAGTACACGTCACGGCGATAACGCCCTTCCTCGATCAGCGTCACTACCGCTTCGTCGCCCAGCAGCTCGCGCAATACCCTGTCGACGCCACCGGCCATACCCTGCAGGCTGCCGCACACATAAATCGCCGCGCCCTCGGCCAGCCAGGCGCGTAAACGTGCACGCTGTTCGCGCAGCACATCCTGCACGTAGCGTTTCTCCGCCTGATCGCGGGAGAACACCATGTCCAGATGCTGCAGCTCACCTGCCGCCAGCGCCGCCTGCAGTTCGTCACCACAGAAGAAGTCGCAGGCGCGGTTGCGCTCGCCGAACAGCAGCCAGTTGCGCCTCTGCCCGGCCAGTGCCCGCGCGCGCAACAGCGAACGCAGGCCGGCCAGGCCGGTGCCATTGCCAATCAGGATCAGCGGGCGGTCATCCTCCGGCAGATGAAAACCGCTGTTGCGCCGCACCCGCGCCAGCAACTGACCACCGTCCGGCAGGTGCTCGGTCAGCCAGCCAGACCCCAGCCCCAGGCGGCCATCGGCCTGCACGGCCTGGCGCACGATCAGCTGCAGCACACCATCGGCCGCCACCGAGGCGATGGAATATTCACGCGTGCCCAACGGCACCAGCGCATCGACCAGTGCCTGGGCATGCAGCCCCACCAGATGGGCGAAGCTGTCTGGCAGTTGCCGCTCGGCCAATGCTTCGCGCAGGCTGGTCGATTGCCCCGCGAGCGTGACAGGCTCGAAACCCTCGAAGCCGGAATGCTGCAGCCAGGACTCCACCACAGTCGGCGCATGGCGCGGGCGAATCTGCAGAATGTCGCCAGCCTGCCAGGTGCTCTGCGCCGGTGGCGTCAGGCCGATGAAGAACACCGGGGCGCCCTGACTGCCTGGATTGAGCAGACGCCGCTCGGCCAACGGCCAGTTCTGCCACGGCGCGTCCTCGAAGCGAATCGGCGCAGCACCGGTAAGCTCGCTCAGTTGCTGCTGCCAGTGCTGCAGCGCGGCCTGGTCGTCGCCGTCGACCTCAACGCTGTCGAACAGGCGATACGCACCCTGTAACCCCAGCCAGTCGTTGATGCGCCGGGCGAATCCGCAGAAATGCTCGTACTGCCGATCCCCCAGCGCCAGCACCGCATAGCTCAACTGCCCCAGCGGCAGCGAACCACCCAGCACCTTGCGCTCGAAGCCCTGCGCGGCATCCGGCGCCTCGCCATCACCAAAGGTGCTGACCACGAACAGCGCCTTCTGCGCGCGGCTCAGGCTGTCAGCGTCGAGGCGCGAGAGCGGCTCGACCCGCACCGGGATACCCGCAGCCTGCAACTGCCCGGCGCTCTGCCAGGCCAGTTGCTCGGCGAAGCCACTCTGGCTGGCGAAACCGACCAGCCAACCCTCACCAGAATCGCCACCTTTCAAGGCACCACGCGCAGCCAGCGCCGCGCGTTTTTTGCGCCGACGGTCCAGATACAGCAGCCAGCCGGTAACGAAAAACAGCGGCATGGCCCCGGTGGCCAGCATCATCAGGATGCGCCCTGGCATACCGAAGTACTCGCCGACGTGCAGCGCATAAATGCTCGCCAGCAGCTGCGCCTTGAAGCTCTTGTCGGCGTAGCGTTCATGGCGGCTGACTTCGCCACTTTTCGGATCGACCTGGAACTGGTTCAAGGCGCGCACATGCTCGGCGCCATCGAGTACATAGAAGACCGTCGCCGGCTGCCCGGCCACCGGCGGCAGGCGCAGGTTCCAGGCAACCAGCCCGGAGCCGGCAGTCTGTTGGATGCTCTGCCATACAGCATCGTAGTCAACTTCCGGCGCAGGGCCGCTGGGTGCCTGACGACCGCCACGGCCACGCTCGCCACGCTGTTCGGGCGGCGTGTCGGAAAGCAGGCGCGTCAGCCCCTCGCGATACCAGTCATAAGACCAATACAAACCGGTGAGCCCGGCGCAGAGATAAAACAGCAGCGCCCAGGTGCCGGCGACCGCATGCAGATCCCAGTTGAAGCTCCGCCCCTTCTTCTTCCAGTCCAGCGTCAACCAGGTACGCCAGCTCAAGGCCTGGCGCGGCCAACGCAGATAGAGGCCGGACAAGCAGAAGAAAATCAGCGCCACCGTACTGGCAGCGGTGATCTGCTTGCCCACCTCGCCCATCGACAGAAAGCGGTGCAGCATCAGCATCAACCGGAAGAAGTCCTGCCCCATGGGCTCGGCCAGCACCTCGCCGGTATAGGGGTCGAAGACGATGCGTGGCCCGCGCCGCTCGCCCGGCGGCGGAGACAGAAAAGCCATACCAGGCCCGTCATGGCGGCCATCGACCCACAGCCCGGTGACGCGATCAGCAGTGGCGGCCTCGATCTTCGCAGCCAGCTCGCCAGGGGTGAGAGGGCCTTGTGCGCTGGGCTGAATCTGCCAACGCTCGGCGTTGAGCGCGCGGGTGATCTCGCCCTCGAAACTGTAAAGGGCACCGGTTATGCCCATGACGGCCAGCACCAGGCCGGCGCTGATACCGAAGAACCAGTGCAACTGGAAGATGATTTTCTTGAACACGACGGAGCCACCCTCACCCACTGCGACGGGCGGCTACTCTATATGGGAATAATTTTCATAACCATTACTTTGCGCGATATTTACGCATCGGCAACAAGGCCCGGCCGCAGCACTTACCGAACGGCCTGAAAACCGATGGCCGCTCTCCGCCAGAGCCGGCAGTTATCGGTATAATCCCGCGCTTTACGGGTGCCAAGGCACCCTCAACGACTCCATCCAGGCACATATTCATGACCACCCAGGCCGCCGAAGTCGCCAAGCGCCGTACCTTCGCCATCATTTCCCACCCGGACGCCGGTAAGACCACCATCACCGAGAAGCTGCTGCTGATGGGCAAGGCCATCGAAGTGGCCGGCACCGTGAAGTCGCGTAAATCCGACCGCCATGCCACCTCCGACTGGATGGAGATGGAGAAGCAGCGCGGCATCTCCATCACCACCTCGGTGATGCAGTTCCCCTACCGCGAGCACATCATCAACCTGCTCGACACCCCCGGCCACGAAGACTTCTCCGAGGACACCTACCGCACCCTGACCGCAGTGGACAGCGCGCTGATGGTGCTCGACGGCGGCAAGGGCGTCGAGCCACGTACCATCGCCCTGATGGACGTTTGCCGGCTGCGTGATACGCCCATCGTCAGCTTCATCAACAAGCTCGACCGCGACATCCGCGACCCCATTGAGCTGCTCGACGAGATCGAGGCGGTGCTGAAGATCAAGGCGGCGCCCATCACCTGGCCGATTGGCTGCTACAAGGACTTCAAGGGCGTTTACCACCTGACCGGCGACTACATCATCGTCTACACCCCGGGTCACGGCCACGAGCGCACCGAAGCCAAGATCATCCAGAAGCTGGATTCGGACGAAGCCCGTGCCCACCTGGGCGACATGTACGAGCGTTTCGTCGAAGAGCTGGAACTGGTGCAGGGCGCCTGCCACGCGTTCGAGCCCGACGCCTTCCTCAAGGGCGCGATGACCCCGGTATTCTTCGGCACTGCACTGGGCAACTTCGGTGTCGATCATGTGCTCGACGCCGTGGTCGACTGGGCGCCGCGTCCGCTGCCGCGCGTCGCCAACGAGCGCAATGTGGAGCCGACCGAGGAGAAATTCTCCGGCTTCGTGTTCAAGATCCAGGCGAACATGGACCCGAAGCATAGGGACAGGATTGCCTTCATGCGCATCTGCTCGGGCAAGTACACCCAAGGCATGAAGATGCGCCACGCGCGCCTGGGCAAGGACGTGCGCGTTGGCGACGCGCTGACCTTCTTCTCCAGCGAGCGTGAGCACCTGGAAGAAGCCTACGCCGGCGACATCATCGGTCTGCACAACCACGGCACCATCCAGATTGGTGACACCTTCACCGAAGGCGAGAACCTGGGCTTCACCGGCATCCCGCACTTCGCCCCGGAACTGTTCCGTCGCGTGCGCCTGAAAGACCCGCTGAAATCCAAGCAGCTGCGCCAGGGCCTGCAGGAGCTGGCCGAGGAAGGCGCCACCCAGGTGTTCTTCCCCGAGCGCAACAACGACATCATCCTCGGCGCGGTCGGTGTGCTGCAGTTCGACGTGGTCGCCAGCCGCCTCAAGGAGGAATACAAGGTGGAATGCGCCTACGAGGCGATCAACGTCTGGTCGGCGCGCTGGATCGAGTGCAGCGACGAGAAGAAGCTCAAGGAATTCAAGGACAAGGCCTACGAGAACCTCGCCGTCGACGGCGGTGGTCACCTCACCTACCTCGCCCCGACCCGCGTTAACCTGAGCCTGATGGAAGAGCGCTGGCCGGAGGTGAAATTCCGCGCGACGCGCGAGCATCACTGATCCATCGAACAAGGCCCGCTCTGCGGGCCTTGTGCTATCTACTCATCCTCTTCCAGCGTCCAGGCCACCAGCGAGTCGCCCAGGCGCGTACCGAACGAGCCGTGCCCGCCGGCCATTACCACCACATATTGCTTGCCGGTCTTCTCCGACACGTAGCTGATAGGAGTGGCCTGGCCGCCGGCCGGCAGCCTGTCCTTCCATAACTCCTCGCCGGTGCGCATGTCGTAGGCGCGCAGGTAGTAATCCAGCGTGCCGCTGAGAAAGCCCAGACCACCAGCAGTGACCAACGGGCCGCCGAGGTTCGGCACGCCGACGGTCAGGGGAATGCCCAGCGGGGCACTGTCGCGGCTGGTGCCATTCTTGCGCTGCCAGACCTTGTCCATGCTGCGCAGGTCCACCGCCGTGACAGTGCCCCATGGCGGCGCCTGGCAAGGCAGACCGAGGACCGAAAGAAACGGCTTCAGGCTGACCATGTAAGGCGCGCCACGATTGGGTTGAAGACCGGTTTCGCCACTGCCATAACGAACATCCTGCGCCTCCTCGCGTTTGACCAGACGCGAGACGAACGCCAGGTAATTAGGCGCGCCGAAGAGAATCTGCCGCTGCGGATCGACCGCTACCGAGGGCCAGTTGAACACGCCGACGTTGCCCGGGTAGATCAACGACCCCTGCTCCGATGGCGGAGTGAAATCGCCCTCGTAACGCAGGCGATGGAACTGGATGCGGCAGATCAACTGATCGAAGGGCGTACCGCCCCACATGTCGCGTTCGCGCAGCGGCTCGTCAGGGGCATAGCTGAGTTTTGATGCTGGCTGGGTCGGCGCGGTGAAGTCGCCCTCCACCGTACCCTGCGGCACTGGATGCTCGCTGACCGGTACGATGGGTTCGCCGCTGCGCCGGTCAAGCACATAGAGGTCGCCGCGCTTGGTCGGCTGGATGATCGCCGGCACCGGCCCATCAGCGCCTTCGATATCTATCAGCGTGGGCTGAGACGGCAGGTCACGATCCCAGAGATCATGATGCACGGTGCGGAATTCCCAACGCACCTTACCGGTTTCCAGGTCCAGCGCCACCAGCGCTGCAGTGAAACGTTCGGCCTCGGCGCTGCGCTGCACACCCCACTGATCCGGCGTCTGGTTGCCCATGGGGATGTACACCAGGCCCAGTGCCTCGTCCGCCGTGGCGATGGTCCAGGAATTTGGCGTGCTGCGCACGTAGGTCTCACCGGCCGGCAGCGGCTCGGTGGCATCGGGACGGCCAGGATCGAAGTTCCACACCAGCGCGCCGGTGCGTACGTCGTAGGCACGGATCACCCCACCCGGCGAATCCACCGAGCCGTTGTCGGTCACCGAGCCGCCGACGATGACCAGTTTCTCGGTGACCACCGGCGGCGAGGTAGGCAGGTAGACACCCAGCGCGTCATCGCCCAGGCCAACCTTGAGGTCGACCATGCCGGCCTCGCCAAAGTCCTCGCACGGCTTGCCGTCATGCACATCAAGCGCGTACAGCGTGGCATCGTTAGTAGGCAGGAACAGTCGCTGGGTGCAGCGCGCCGTTGCCGCTGGTGAAGGCTCCGGCGCCGCGCCATCTCGGGCGGCAATCAGTGGGCCGCGATAGGCTGTCGCATCGTGGTAAGCCAGACCACGACAGGTCATGTGCTGGTAGTACTCGGCCTGACGGTTGATGGCCGGGTCGAAGCGCCAGCGCTCCTCGCCGGTGTCGGCATCCACCGCGATGGCGATGCTGTGCGGCGTGCAGATGAACAGGTTGTCACCGACCTTGAGCGGCGTCACCTGATTGGTAATCTCGCCGGGGTCGCCCTCACCGGGCAGATCCCCCGTGTGGAACTCCCAGGCTTTCTTCAGCCGCCCGACGTTGGCCGTGGTGATCTGCTCGGCACTGGCATAGCGCTCGCCACGCGACGAGCCGCCGTAGGCAGTCCATTCGCTGGCCGAACGACTGGCTGTCGACGCACCTGCAGCGGCCATGCGCGGCTCGTCGAAGCGGCCGGGCAGTCGATGGTAGTCCTGCGTCAATGAATAACCAGCCATGCCCGCTCCCAGCAGCAGGCCGATACCCAGCATCACGCTGGCACCGTCACGCCAGGGCTGCCCAGGCGCGATATGCCGGTTGATCCAGGGCAGCAGCAGCCACAGGCCGAGCACGCACCACAGGTCGATGCGCGGCGCCATCTGCCACCAATCGAAACGCACCTCGTAGATTGTCCAGGCCAGGCTCGCCAGCAACACCAGGGCATACAGCCACAGCGCCGCACGCTGACGGCGATGAATCAGCACGCCCACCAACAACAGGCCGAGGCCGGCCAGCAGGTAGTACCAGGAACCGCCCAGCCACAGCAGATAAGCGCCACCGAGCGCCAGCAGCGCGCCCAGAACGATAGCCACCCAGGCCGTAAGCTTGATGCGCAGGAGCTGCGCCTTGTTGTCAGTCATTGCTCGCTCCAAAAACGCTGCCCCTGGAGATCGGGGGCCGTGATCTGTGGATGCGAAGTGAGGGAGAGAGTTCAGCGATTCTGCGGTAAGGCTGCACTTGCAAAGCCCTATGCTTGGCATCTCGCCACCCAACGCTCTACAGAGTGTAGAAGAACCGGCTGCTAATTGATCAACAGGTGGCCATCTTTAGCTGTGCAGGACAAGCGGAGCAGATCCGGTTGCGCCAATAACCGCGGAGGGCGGGTGCAACCCGCCACTGCCGACTGACCAACATGTAGGGTGTGCCGCGCGCACCAACACCTTTGCCCAGGTGCGCGCGGCACACCCTACGGATTGGCAATTGGCTTAGAGTTACCGCAACGCACCTGCTTCGGAGCCGCCATGCCCCATCCCAATATCGTCATTCTCACCGGCGCCGGTATCTCCGCCGAGAGCGGCATCCGCACCTTCCGCGCCGCTGACGGCCTCTGGGAAGACCACCGCATCGAAGAGGTGGCCACGCCCGAAGGCTTTGCCCGCGATCCGGCACTGGTACAGCGCTTCTATGACATGCGCCGCGCGCAGCTGCGCGATCCGGCCATCGCACCGAATGCCGGGCACCTGGCTCTGGCGGAACTGGAGGCTGCCTGGCAGGGCGAGTTTCTGCTGGTCACGCAGAACGTCGACAACCTGCACGAACGCGCCGGCTCCAAACGCTTGCTGCACATGCACGGTGAGTTGCAGTCGATGCTGTGCAGCAATAGCCAGCAGCGTTTTCCGCTGCTGGACGACATGCCGGTCACGCAGTCATGCACCTGCTGCGGCCTGGTCGGCACCTTGCGCCCGGATATCGTCTGGTTCGGCGAGATGCCCTATCACATGGAGCGCATCTACGACGCGCTGGAGCAGTGCGAGCTGTTCGTCAGCATCGGCACCTCTGGCCATGTCTACCCGGCGGCGGGGTTCGTCGAGCAGGCGCGTCGTGCCGGCGCGCATACCTTGGAGATCAACCTGGAGCCCAGCCAGGGCCATTCGCTGTTCGCGGAAAAACGCTACGGCCCGGCCACCGAGCAATTGCCCCGCTGGGTGACAGAGCTGTTGGCGGGTTGAGCGGGAACGTAGGGCGGGTGAAACCCGCCAATTGTCGAGCCGGCGGGTTGCACCCGCCCTACACTTATCAGCTGAATGCCCCTCTACCGCAAGCGGGAGAGGGGAGACAAGCACCTACTGCGCAGCGTCCTGAACAGGCGCCACTGCCTCAGCCGGTACCTGCGGCTCCGGGCTGAACACCCCATTGCTCCAGGCGTAATACCCCACACCCAGCACGAGCAACAGCGCGATGATCCAGGGCCACACCACCGGCTTGTTGGCATAAGGATCGCGCAATGCGCGGTCGCTACCCTTGGGTATTGTCGCCATTTGCGTGAGCGCGGTGCCGAAGGGAATGCTGATGCGTGCCTGAGCATTCACCGCCCAGCCGTTACCATCGAGAATCGGCCCCAGACTGCGGCGGCGCAGCTTGAACCAGGCCAGCAGCATGGCCGGCCCGGAGATGGCCAGCAGCACACAGATAAACAGCAATGGAATCTGCCACCAGACCAGCGACAGAATCCCCGTGACCACTGCCGCCAGCGCCGTACCCAGGGCACCGACCGCCAGGCCGATGGCCGCGAAGATACCGGCGAACTTGGCGATGTCGAACGCCGGGGTAGGCGTGGCGGCTGGCGCTGTACCGGTTTCACCGACCTTGGCTGCGGTCTTGCTGACCATGTCGGCGTCGCGGCTGGCCGCAAGCTTCTGCACCTGATCGGAAATCAGCTTGGAAATACGTCGATACGGTGACCAGAACGCCTCGCGAATACTGATCGCATGCTGTACCACCTTGACCACCGTGGCATCCCAGTCGTTACCGTCGCGGTCGTAGAACAGGCCGTGGCGCCCCGCCTGCAAATCACCCTCGCTGCCGGCAGTCACCGCCACCACGATATTCAGGCTTTCCTTGCCGCGCACCGGCTCACCGCGACGGGTGCAGGCGCAGTAGAGCAGGAAGCAATCACTGGCCGCTGCCACCTTGGCGTGGGCTTCGACATTCTCGACCTCCACCACCAACTCGCAGCTCTTGCCGTCGATATACAGAACCCCGGCCTGGAAAACGGCCTTCTCGTGACGCGAATAGAACGCCTGGAAAGAAACGAAGTTACGCAGCAGTTTGACCAAGCCATGACGCAGACGAATCAGCTTATCCAGTTCGACCAGCCCATCGGCCGCTTCGGCCACGGTCTTGTCCTCTTCCACCAGCGCCATCAGGCGCACTTCGGCGCCCTGCTCCACCAGCTCGAGAATACGGCCGCGTTCGAGCACCTCGGCAATTGCCACCTTCGGCGTCTCGGCGCGCCAGGCCAGGTAGTTGCCGCACAATGCGACCAGATGCTGCCACTGCTCGCGCGACAGGCTGTCCTGCTCGCCATACACCGGCACCACCACACGTTGGCGGAATTCATCGACGGCGTGCTGCCAGGCCGGGTTGAGCCCCTTGCTCAGCGGCAGCTCGTCACCGTGCTGCACCGTTGCCAGGGGCAGACCCGCGACCTCGCCAGCATCTGCCAGCGACAGCGATGCCAAACGCACCAGCTCCTCTTCCTTGGCATTCATCAAGGCGGCGGCACGCGGATCGAACTCGGCCATAGCCACGCGGGTGAAGTAATCGTCGATCTTGGCGCGCACGGCGCTCAACGCTTCGACCGCCGCCACCGTGCCTTCACCGAATGCATCCAGCCCCTGTTCGGCAGCACGTGCGTGCCAGGCATGCAACTGGCGCGCCTGGTCGAAGAAAGCGGTGATCTGCTCGGCGCCGATGGCGGGCTCACCACTACGGTCGGTCTGCGCGCCCAGGCAGGCGATGATGTCAGTAATGGCGGCCTTGAGCTCGGCATCCTCGGTCAGAGTCGCCGGCACCAGGCCGTCACCATTGGATTCTTGCGGCGGGAACAACTTCGCCAGATCGGCAGTATCGGCCGGCGTCAGGCTCTCGGCATCCGGCCGTCCGAGCACGCCCAGCAGGCGCCGAGCCGCCAGCCCCAGGCGTGTGCCTACGGCGTCGTCGGTGAGCGAGGACAACTGCAGCGGTCCCTCCTGGAACAGCACGGCCGGATCACGCAGGCGTGCCAGCGTCCAATCCACCACATCGAGAATTTCCGGAGCACGGATACGACCGTCCTGGTTCAGGTCGATGTATTGCAGCATGCGCCGGTCCAGTTCCAGGTTGTTCACCGGACAGGCCAGGCTGGCCCAGAGTTTCTGGTCCAGGCCGCGCAGGGCGGCGAGATCCGCCGGGGTTTCAAGTTGCACCTGATCGAAGCCACCGGCACGGAAGAAGCGCCAGCGATGCGCGAGAGCTTGGGTCATCGACGAAAGATCCTTTCTTTATGAGGGCGACTGCGCCACGAAGTCACCGAGATCCGTCGCTGCGCATCGGCGCACGGACCATTCAACAGACTCCTACTTCCCGGGCGCCGTTCAACTCAGTGTAACCGAAGCACCGGACCCTGCGCTTATTGCGCCCCAATCGCCAGCGGCTGCGCCTCGGACTGCTTGATCAGCGCATACAGCACGCCGGTGAGCAGGCTGCCGGCGACGATGGCAAGCAGGTACAGCAGCGCATGGTTGATGGCGTTCGGAATCAGCAGCACGAACAGCCCGCCGTGCGGCGCCATCAGCTTGCAGCCGAAGTACATCGACAGTGCGCCGGTCAGCGCACCACCGGCAATGCTGGCCGGGATCACCCTTAGCGGGTCCTTCGCGGCGAAGGGAATCGCGCCCTCGGAGATGAAGCACAGCCCCAGCACCCCGGCCGCCTTGCCGGCCTGGCGCTCGCTCTGAGCGAACTTTCGCCGTGCCAGCACGGTGGCGATGGCCATGGCGATCGGCGGCACCATGCCGCCGGCCATGGTCGCAGCCATCGGCGCATAGCTGCTCGACGCCAACAGACCGACCGAGAAAGCATAGGCCGCCTTGTTGATCGGCCCACCGAGATCCACGCACATCATGCCGCCAAGCAGCGCGCCAAGGAGGATGGCATTGGTGCTGCCCATGCTGTCGAGGAACTGGGTGAGCGACCGCAACACATCAGCCACAGGACTGCCGACGATGTAGATCATCACCAGGCCGGTGATCAGGCTGGCCAGCAGCGGGATGATCAGAATCGGCTTGAGCGCCTCCAGGCTGTCCGGCAAGCGCACCCAGCGGGCAATGGCTTTAGCTGAATAGCCGGCGATAAAGCCAGCGACGATACCGCCGATAAAACCGGCGCCCAGCGAGCTGGCGAGCAACCCGCCGATCATCCCTGGCGCCAACCCCGGACGGTCGGCAATGGAATAGGCGATATAGCCGGCCAGCACCGGCACCATCAGCTTGAATGCGGCGTCGCCACCGATCTGCATCAGCGCGGCGGCGAATGTGCCCTCCTGCTCATACGCCTTGATGCCGAAGACGAACGACAGGGCGATCAGCAGGCCGCCCGCCACCACCATCGGCAGCATGTAGGAAACACCGGTGAGCAAGTGCTTGTAAGGGCCAGATTTCTCGCCGCTGGCAGCATTGCCTTCGGCAGGCGCGGCTTCGCTCAACGGTCGCGCCTCGCTCAAGGCCTTTTCCAGCGTCTGCTGCGGCTGCTTTAGCGCCACACCGGTGCCACAGCGGTAGACCTTCTTGCCGGCAAAGCGGCTGGTATCCACCTCGATATCGGTGGCCAGCAGCACAGCATCGGCAGACGCGATGACGGCATCATCAAGCAGGTTGCGCGCACCGACCGAACCACGGGTTTCCACCTGCAGGTCCAGGCCCATACGCAGCGCCGCCTGCTGTAGCGCTTCGGCAGCCATAAAGGTGTGCGCCACCCCGGTGGGGCAAGCGGTGACCGCGACCAGGCGGCGACGGCCGCTGGGCACCGCCTCGGTGCTGTCAGCATGGGGCTGGGCGCGCTCGGCGGCGTCCTGCAGGAAACGCTGCGGGTCGGCCAGCGCCTCGGCCGGCGTGGCCTGCAGCAAGCGTTTGCCGGCAAAGCGGCTCAGCAGCAGCTCACCGGTCTTGACCACCAGCACCCAGTCGGCAGCGGCGATCTCGGCCTCGCTCAACAGCGAGCCAATCGCGCGCGCGTCATGCACCTCGACACGGGTTTGCCAGCCCAGGCGCTCGGCAGCGGCCTGCAGCAGGCGCGAACACAGCACGCTGGTGACCTGACCATTGGGGCAGGCGGTGACGATCAGCACATTCATGGTGGGTGCCTCTTATTTTTCTAAAGGGTGCAATTGCACGGCCGCTTCGAAGCGGGCCAGTTGCTCGCGATCATGGATACCGAAGCCGATCTGGGTGACCGCTTGCGCCGCCACCGCCGTGGCCAGGCGCAACGTACGCTCGGCCGGCCAGCCTTCGAGCAGGCCGTGCAGGCTGGCCGCCAGCAGCGAGTCACCGGCACCGACCGTGCTAGCGACCTCGACACGCGGCGGTACGGCGCGCAGGGCAATGTCCGGGCCGTGCCAGTCGACGCCGTCTGCGCCTCGTGACAACAGCACGTGCTCGATACCCTGCGCACGCAGCGTCTGCACGGCGGCAGACAGGTCACTGCCGCACACGTCGGTCAGTTCTTCTTCGTTGGGTTTGATCAGCCAGGGGGCGGCGCCCAGGGCCGCTTGCAGGGCCGCGCCACTGCTATCGACCGCCAGCGGCACGCCGCTGGCCTTGATCCGCCGCAGCAGACCGGCGAACCACTCAGGCGTCACGCCACGCGGCAGGCTGCCGGCCACTACCACGGCGTCATACCCGGCCAACAGCGGCTCCAGCTCGGCCTCAAGGCGTTGCAGATGCTCAGCCTCAACCTGTGGGCCAGGGCCGTTGAGGTCAGTGATACAGCCGTCGGCTTCAGCCAGCTTGATGTTGCTGCGCGTCTCGCCCGGCACACGGACGAACAGGTCGTGAAACCCGCGTTTGTGCATCAGGCTCTCGAACGGCGCGGCATTGGCACGGCCGAGAAAGCCGCCGACGCTCAGGCTGTGGCCGAGGTCGGCCAACACCTGGGCGACGTTCAGGCCCTTGCCGGCGGCGTGACTGCGCAGCTCATGGCAGCGGTTGATCGCGCCGGGCTGCAGGCGGTCTAGACGCAGGGTCAGGTCCAGCGCCGGGTTCAGGGTCAGGGTCAGGATTCGGGCCATCAGTGCATCTCCGCCACCAGCGCACGCACGGCGCTGGCACTGTCCAGGGTCAGGGCACGGTCGGCCAGGGTCCGTGCCTGGCGGCTGTCCAGCTCGCGCACACGTGCCTTGACCAGGGCAATCGAACGCGGCGTCACGCTCAACTCGTCCACGCCAAGGCCGACCAATAGCGGCACGGCCAGACGGTCGCTGGCCAACTCACCGCAGACACCGACCCACTTGCCTTGAGCATGGGCTGCGGTCACGGTCATCTCGATCAGACGCAGCACCGCCGGATGCAGGCCATCGGCCTGCGCCGACAGCTGCGGATGGCCACGGTCGATGGCCAGGCAGTACTGGGTCAGGTCATTGGTGCCGATGCTGAAGAAGTCCACCTCGCGCGCCAGCACCGGCGCCAGCAGCGCGGCCGAGGGCACTTCGATCATGATGCCGATCTGCAGGTCGCTGACGGCGATCTCCTCGCGCAGGCGCTGCACCATGTCACGCGCCGCACGCCATTCCTCCACCGAGCCGACCATGGGGAACATGATGCGCAGCGGGCGGCCATCGGCCGAGGCGAGCAAGGCGCGCAGCTGGGTTTCGAGAATCTCCGGCCGCTGCAGGCTCAGGCGAATGCCACGCACGCCGAGGAAGGGATTCTCCTCGGCCGGCATCGGCCAGTACGGCAGCGGTTTATCGCCGCCGACATCCAGGGTGCGCACCACCAGCGGCCGACCGGCCAGCGCATCGAGTACGCGCCGGTACTCGCGCTCCTGCGCGGCGTGATCCGGCGCCTGGGCATGCTCCATGAACACCAGCTCGGTGCGCAGCAGGCCCACCGCTTCCGCGCCCAACTCCACCGCATCGGCGGTTTCACCGCTGGCGCCAATATTGGCCGCCACTTCCACACGCACCCCGTCCTGGGTCTGCGCGCCGTCAAAGCGGGCGGCATGCGCCTGCTCGCGGCGCTGCTGCGCGGCCTCGAGCTCATGCAGCGCCTGATCACGCTCTGCCGCATCCGGGGCGATGCGCAGCAGGCCGCTGTCGCCATCGAGCAGCAACGGCGTGCCTTGCGCCAACGCCAGCACACCATCGCCGGCACCGACCACGGCGGGAATGCCCAGGGCACGAGCGATGATCGCACTGTGCGCGGTGGCGCCACCACGTGCAGTCAGGATGCCGGCGACACGCTGACGGTCGAGGCCAGCGACGTCCGACGGTACGACTTCGGCCATCACCAATATGTAGGGTTCATTCGGCTCGCTGGGCAACTCGATACCGCACAGATGCGCCAGCACACGATTGCCGATATCACGCAGGTCCGCTGCGCGCTCGGCCAGCAGCGCATCATGCAGCGCTTCCTGACGCTTGGCCGCCGCCTCGACTTCGACCTGCCAGGCCGCTTCGGCGCTCGCGCCCTTGGCCAGGCGGGCGTCGACATCCTCGCGCAGCGCAGGGTCAGCGAGCATGGCCAGGTGGGCACTGAAGATTTCCCGAATGCTCGCCACGCCGGCACCATCGACCAAGCGCTGAATCTGCGCAGAGACAGCCGCCAGAGCTGAATCCAGTCGCCCGCGTTCCTGCTCGACGCCCTGGCCCTGCTCGGCGAAATCAAACACTGGTGGTGTACGTACCAGCGCCGGGCCGATGGCGATGCCGGGCGAGGCACCGACCGCCAGCAGACGGCTCCCGGCGACAGGGGCGACGGCCTCAATCGGTTCAAGCTGCGCCGCCACTTCGGGCAGCGCTTCGCTCAACGGCTCGACCGTTTCCCCCAGACCACTCTCCAGTGCGGCGCGAATGGCCGGCAGCGCACTGTCGGCAATCGTCGGTTCAGCGCTGAATTCGAGCATCTGGCCACGCCGCGCACCCAACGCCAGCAGACGGCTGAGGCTCTTGGCCGAGACCCCAGCGCCCGTGTCGCCGAGCAAGCGCACACGGATGTCACCGGCAAAACCCTGCGCCAGCTCGCTCAGCGCCTTGGCCGGACGCGCGTGCAGACCATGGGCATTGAGCAGCGGCACACTGAGGCTGGGCCAGTCCGGCGGCACTTCACCGCCCAACGCCTCGATCACCTGACGGCTGTCGCTGGCTTCACTGAACGCCGCCGCGCGGCCACCGATCAGCACATCGCACAGACGCTCCAGCGCCTGACGATGCGCCTCGCCTTGGCTAGCCAGGCAGAACAGACCGCGCAACGCCTCACCGCGAAAAGTCAGCGGCTGTGCCGGGGTGACGAAGGCCAGCCCAGGCCGCTCGACGCTGGTCTCGCTGTGCAGCCACCACAGGCCATCGCCCAGCGGCAGCGGCTCGCCACGCGCCAGCCCGAGGGCAAAACCACTGCGTGCGCAACCAGCCTTGCGCAGCAGGCGCGCGCCCTGCCACAGCAATTCATCGAAGTCTTCAGCCGGCTGCGCCAGCGCGACCAGTTGGCCGTCCAGTGCCAGCGCCTGCGGTGCGCCCTGCAGCAGCTCGAGTATCTGCGCCGGCTCGCTGGCTTCACGCAGCGCCTGGCTCAGATCGCCCTCGCCCAGGGCGCGGGTCAGCAATTGCAGCAGGTGCAGGTGTTCGTCGGACTGCGCGGCGATGGCAATGGCCAGGTACACCTGCTGACCGTTGCCCCAATCCACTCCAGCCGGAAACTGGATCAGGCTGACGCCGGTGCGCAGTACCTGATCGCGGGTCTGTGGCGTGCCATGGGGGATGGCGATGCCCTGGCCGAGAAAGGTCGAGCCGTGGGCTTCGCGAGCCTGCAAGCCGTCGAGGTAAGCCGCAGTAGCCAAGCCGGCACTGGCCAACGCATCGCCGAGCATGGCCAGGGCTTCGCCCTTGTCCGCCGCTGCCCGGCCCATCTGGATTTGGCTGGCATCGAGTTCGAGCATGGGTGCCTCCGGCTTGGATTCTTGTTTTGATTGAGAAGGGTGTTCACGGGCTCGGCGCTCACTTACGCCACCGAAACACCTTCAAGATTAGCTGATGAAACGCATTGCTGAAACGTTTCATCAAACGCTGGCACCTTATCCGATAATGGGTAATCCTTGAAGCCCGGTCGTCGTCGAGTCGGTGTAGACTCGCCGCGCTTGCACGCTCGAAATCCCTTACCTGTATGGTGCTGCGCCCGTGAAACTCAGCGACATCGCCCGCCTGGCTCAGGTCTCGGTGACCACCGCCAGCTACGTGATCAACGGTCAGGCCGAACGTCGGCGCATCAGCCCTGCGACCGTGGCCAAGGTCTTGGCAGTCGTCGAGGAGCATGGCTATCGCCCGGACCAGCAGGCAGCCAGCCTGCGCCGCGGTCAAAGCCGCTGTCTGGGTTTCATCCTGCCAGACCTGGAAAACCCCAGTTATGCGCGCCTGGCCAAGCTGCTCGAACAGAAGGCCCGCGCCGCCGGCTATCAGTTATTGATCGCCAGCTCCGACGACGACCCGAACAGCGAGCGGCAGTTGCTCGAGCTGTTCCGTTCGCGTCGCTGCGAGGCGCTGATCGTCGCCAGCTGCCTGCCACCAGACGACCCGCTATATCCGACCATCGTCGCCGCCGGCCTACCTGTTGTAGCCGTGGACCGCGCGCTGTCGCCCAGCCACATCCGCTCGGTGGTCAGCGATGATGAGCAGGCCGGACGTACCCTGACCGAAAGCCTGCTGACCCCCAAACCCAGGCACATCGCCCTGCTTGGCGCCCGCGCAGAACTGGTCATCAGTCAGGCGCGCGAACGCGGCTTTCATTCGGCACTCAACGGTTTCGACGGGCACATCAGCGTCTATCACGGCGAGCTGTTCAGCCGTGCCTGCGGCTACCGGCAAATGAAGACTCTGATGAATGAAGTTGGCCCGCCGGATGCCTTGCTGACCACTGCCTACGTACTGCTCGAAGGGGTGTTCGATGCCCTGCGTGAACAGGGCAGCGAGCAATGGCCCGCGGTGCGCCTGGCCACCTTCGGTGACACTCAGTTGCTGGACTTTCTGCCGCTGCGGGTCAATGCCATGAGCCAACAACACGAACGCATCGCCGAGCGCGTGCTGGCCTGGACACTGCGAGCGGTGGAGCACAACGACTATCAGCCCGGCATCGAGGCCATCGGCCGCAGCTTCAAGGCCCGAGCCTGATTGAGGCCGAGGCGGGTTGCACCCGTCCTACGCGCCGGGCGGATTACTGGCCACCCTGAATTTTCTGCAGCAGCGGCGCACACTGGCTCGGCTCGTCACCCGCGCTGGGGGCCACCAGCGCCAGCAGCCCAGCCGCCGGCGCCACCGCAACGCCCAGCGCTACCAGGCCCACACCACGCAGCGCCAGCGGCGTGG
Source organism: Ectopseudomonas mendocina (assembly GCF_007049795.1). Lineage (GTDB taxonomy): Bacteria > Pseudomonadota > Gammaproteobacteria > Pseudomonadales > Pseudomonadaceae > Aquipseudomonas > Aquipseudomonas mendocina_D. Next base: position 26,188 of record NZ_SCFY01000012.1, on the reverse strand, counting down.
CCTGTACGCCTGGTGACGGCTCCTTGAACGTGCCGCGCACGTAGAGCGGCGAACGCAGGGAAAAAACACGAAAGCCCTTGGTCGACGGCGTGATGGTGAAATCCAGTCGCTCGCTGGCGAAGTTGGCGCTGCCATCGACCTTGATCACCGCATTGTCGGTATCGACGACGAACAGTCGCGTGCTCATCAGCCCCTGCTTGATGCCGAGATCGGCTGCCGCGCAGTGGATCTTCACATCCTCGTCGCCGAACAGCCGCCCTATCAGGTAATTGCCGACATTCAGACCAGCGATTTCCATCAGCCCGCGACTCACCGCGCCATCATTGATCAACATCTTCAGCTCGCCATCGGCGCCGCCGAGCAACGCCGCCACCGAGTTGCCACGACCGCTGATGCGCGCATCACCGTTGAGCTCACCGAAGCTGGTCTGCATCGGCGCGAAGGTGGGGAAAAGCTGTTTGAGCTTGAGATCTCGCGCACGCAGACGCATCTGCCCCTGCAACGGGGTGGTCGCACCATTGAGACGGATCTGCGAGTCGAGCACACCGCCGGCCATGCCGAAACGCAGTGGCTCCAGACTCAGCATGCCGTCATTGAGCACCACATGGGTGTCGAGATCGGTGATCGGTAACTGTTCGCTGTGCACGATGCGCTTGCCGACGAAACGCACATCGGCGTCCATCGCGCGCCAGCGGTCGGTGCGAAACTCGGAAACGGGTAGCGCCTTGTTCGCCGGCTGCACGTCCCGTTCGCCACGCGCGCGCTTGTCCGCGCTGGCGTCAGCGCCGATCAGGGGTGCCAGGTCACTGAACAGCAGTTGGTTGGAGGTCAGCCGACCGGACAGTTTGGGCCGCGGCTCGCGAGCCACAAATGTCAGGTCGCCGTGGATATCGCTGTCACCGATCTGGCCATTGAAACCGAGGTAGCGAAAGATCGCACCCTCGGCATCGTGCAGATTGGCCTGCAAACGACCGTCAGTGCTGTACGGCGGAGTATCCGGCAAGGTAACGCCGGTCAGTGGATACAGGTGACCGAGGCTGGCGCCAGACAGACGCAAACGCAGGTCCAGAGCGCCCAGATTCTGCGGATCGGTCAGGCTGCCGGCCAGCACGATGCGAGTCGCGCCAATGCGCAGGTCAGCTTGCAGCGGGAAAGGTTGCGACGCGTCGTGCAGCGCCAGCAGGCCACCCACCTTGCCGTTGCCGGTCAGCGGCTGACCACGGAAACTGCCCTTGGTCTGCCAGGCGAAAGCGTAATCCTGGGCGCTGGCATTGCTCTCAGCCAGGCGCTCGGCTGCGCTCTTGCCGACGATATCGGCGAATGGGATAGGCTCGCCCAGCGGCTGGATAATCGCCTCCAGACGGGTATTGCTGACCTTGTCATCGAGCTTCACCTGCCCCCGATCAAAGCCGATGGTGCCGATATCCAACGTCCAGGGGCTGGGCTGATCGGTGTCGTCCGCCTCCTCCTTGCCCAGATCGAACACCCAGTTCGCCCGGCCATCGGCCAGGCGCTGCAGATCGGCGACCGGCGCGCCAAGTTCGATACTGGGGATGTTCACCGTCTTCCAGAGAAGCGGTAGCGGAGACAGGCGAAAGCGCACGCTATCGAGGCTGACGAAGGTATCGCCCTGCGCCCAATCGGGATTACCCAGGCGCAGCTGCTCGGCAGAAAAATGCGGCCAGGGCACCCAAGCGCTCAAGCCCTGCTGTCCGGCCTCACGTTGCCAAACCACACGCAGGTCACCCTCGATGGCGAACGGCCGGTTCAAGGCTGCAGAAACCTGTTCGTTGATCAGCGGCCGCGCCCGGTTCCAGTCGAACAACACCAGAAACAGCATCAGAGCCGCCACCAATAGCAGAAAAACGGCGAGCAAAGCGCCCAACAGCTTGCGTACCTGGTGCACCCAGCGACCTCCTTATTTCACTGCCCGAGTGAAACTCGTCCATATCCATACGACTGAAAAGATTAGCCAACGCTCCCTCGCTCTGGCAGGAAAGGGAAAAATAGCCGACTCTGAACACCCAATCGTGAGCTGACCGATGCGCCTGATCGACACCCACACCCACCTCGACTTCCCCGACTTCGACGCAGATCGCGACGAAGTGCTTACACGCAGCCGCGCACTAGGCGTGCAGCGCCTGGTGGTGCTCGGCGTCTACCAGGCCAACTGGCAGCGGCTATGGCAACTGGTCGAAGAAGATGAAAGCCTGTACGCAGCCTTCGGCCTGCATCCGGTCTATCTGGACGAACATCGTCCGCAGGATCTCCTTGAGCTGCGCGACTGGCTGAGCAAACTGGCTGGGCACCACAAGTTGTGCGCCGTTGGCGAGTTCGGCCTGGACTATTACCTGGAACAGTTGGATCGGCAGCGCCAGCAGGCGCTGTTCGAAGCGCAGTTACAACTTGCCGCCGAGTTCGAACTGCCGGCGCTGCTGCACGTGCGCCGCGCCCATGCCGCAACCATCGCCACACTCAAGCGCTTTCGTCTGGCACGCGGCGGCATCATCCACGCCTTCGCCGGTAGCTACGAGGAGGCGCGCGAGTACATCAAGCTGGGTTTCCGCCTCGGTCTTGGTGGCGCCGCTACCTGGCCGCAAGCCAATCGACTGCGCAAGGTGGTGGCGCAGCTGCCACTGGAGGCCATCGTGCTGGAAACCGACTCGCCGGACATGGCCCCGGCCATGCACCCCAACCAGCGCAACAGCCCGGAATATCTGGCTGAAATCTGTGCCGAGCTGGCTGCGTTGCGCGGTATGACAGCAGAGGAACTGGCCGCGGCCAGCAGCCGTAATGCGGATGAGTTGTTCGGCTGGGCATAGACCGCACAGATGGCCAGGTAAATCGCCCTGCACGGCCTTTCGTAGGAGCCCCGCCCCGGGGCGAATGTTTCCAGACCGTGTCGCACATATTCGCGGCGGGGCGCCGCTCCTACACGTGCCATCTGTGCTTCCGGTTGTTCTGGAACAACCTTCACCGTCACTCCCGCGAAGGTGGGAGCCCAGGAGCTACAGAGACTCTGGATTCCCGTCCTCCGACCTGGAACACTTCGAGGACAGGCTCTGCGCAGAAAAGGCGACTGGAGAGAGTCGCCCAAGCTCGCGGCGGGGCGCCGCTCACAGGGTCAGAGCAATGGCCAAGGGAAGCCTGTGGGAGGAGCGATCAGACGCGAAACGCGCCGATCAACTGCTTGAGACGCGTAACCAGCTCGCTCAGCTCGCGGCTGGCCTGCTCGGTCTGGCTGGCGCCGGCAGCGGTACGCTCCCCCGCATAGTTGATCTCGACGATATTCTGGTCGATATCGTGCGCCACCGCCGTCTGCTGCTCGGCCGCCGCGGCGATTTGCTGGTTCTGATCGACGATCATGCTCACCGCGCCGAGGATGTTCTCTAGCGCCTGCTGCACCTTGGCCGACTGACTGACCGTGCCATCGGCCATCTGGTGACTGGCGTTCATCGCCTTCACCGCCGCCCCCACGCCACCTTGCAGCTTGGCGATCATCGCTTCGATCTCTTCGGTGGACTGCTGCGTGCGCTTGGCCAGATTGCGCACCTCGTCAGCCACCACGGCGAAACCGCGACCCTGTTCACCAGCCCGCGCCGCCTCGATGGCAGCATTGAGCGCCAGCAGGTTGGTCTGCTCGGCGATACCCTTGATCACATCGAGCACCTGGCTGATCGCCGCACTGTCGCTGGCCAGTTGGTTGATCACCGCCACTGACTGGTCGATTTCACCGGCAAGACGCTGGATCGCACCAACCTGCTGCTCGACCAACGCGCGGCCACTGACCGTTTCCTGATTCACGCTCTGCGCGCTACCCACCGCTGCGGCGGCGCTGCGCGCCACCTCCTGGGCAGTGGCGGACATCTGGTTCATCGCCGTGGCCACCTGCTCGATCTGTGCACGCTGACCAGCCACCGCCTGGTTGCTCTCGCCTGAAACCAGCTCGACGCGATCCGCCTGGCCACCGACCTCGCCCACCGTATGCCCGACGCGCTCGATCAGGTCATGGATACGCACCACGGTCTGGTTGAACACCTGCCCCAGCTCGCCCAGCTCGTCTCGGCTCTGTGCCTGGAAGTTGGCCGTCATATCGCCTGCGGCAACCCTATCCATCACCTTGCCCAGATTTTTCAAGGTAGAGCGGGTGGAAACGTAGAAGCCGCTGTAGAGATAGACGATCAGCAGAAACACCACTACCAGCGCCACTACCAGCAACACCATCTGCGCACGGTTCTCGGTCAGACGCTCGCTTAGCTGGTTATCGAGGAAGGCCAGCAGGCCGTCGTTGAAGGCGTAGGTCTTGGCCATTTCCTGGCTGACCTGATCGTAGAACTGCGCCCAGGGCGTATCCAGGCTGTCGGCGATGATCACCTGATCCTCGAACAGCACGCCACTATCCTTCAGACTCTGGCGACTGGCTTCGGCCAGGCCACCCAGGCCGTTCTGCGCAGCAACGTTACCGGCCAATGCCTCCTGCAGGCTCAAGCCGTACTCGGCGTGTAGCTTCTCCAGTTGCAACAGCAGGTCATCGAACTTGGTGCTGGCTGCCGAGTTGAGAAACCCCTGTCCCAGGGAATAGGCGCCGATAGCACGGCCTTGACTGAGCACATCGGTGATCTGCGGGGTGACGTTGGTGATCAGCTCGGTAATCTGCCGCACCTGGCGCTGCGGGTCCTGGCTTAGTCCCGCCTGGCTGGCCACCAGCTTGATGAAGACCTGGGACGAGCCCAGCAGCTTCTCGACGATGACCGTCTTGCTCTGCAAAGAAGTCTCGGCCTCTGCGCTCTTCAGCTCGGCCAGCAATTCGTCGCGCTTGGCGATGAACTCCGCTTCCTGCTCGGCATCGCTGGTCACTGGCTGCAGCCCTTGCAGGCCGGCACTGAGCGACTGCTGCAGTTGATCTATACGCTCCTCCAGATCCCCCGCCTGACCGGACTGACCAATCATCGAGTTGATCTGGACCAGATCATTGAGGCTTTCAAGATCACGCCGCAGCTGCAAGCTGCTGCCAAGTAGCTCGAGGCTTTCCAGGGCGGTCTGGGTACCAACGAACTGTCGATAGGAGTCGCGCACCAGATAGAAGTTGGTGACGAGCATGGGCAGGAAGAATAGAACGCTGATCAGGCTGAACTTCATACCGAAGCTGAGGCGATTCATCAGCGCGATGGCCGGATACAACACGGTCTTCACTAGACGTCTCCAGTTGCCATTATTGTTATAGGTATTGCTTGGATCGCCGCCGAGCCTCTTACGGACTGATCACGGCGCCCTGTGTCGACCGACCTGGGTTCGCCGAGCTATGCGGCAAAGACAGGCAGACAAATGTGACGAAAATCACCAAACAGGGTCGACTACCGCCTCCTTATACGCCTTATCGACACGCGTCTCTGTAACTTAAGGTTAAACGCGCGCAGCACCCTTCACTCCCTCTCAAGAGTAAGCGTAGTTCGTCACTGGAATTACATAAGGACAAAGGGCGGGAGCAACCCGCCACTGTGCGTGACAGCAGGTTGCACCCGCCCTGTAAACCGCCTGGGTACGATCTCTAGATGAATAACACCCAAACCGCGTAACCGGCATACCAGACCACCGCAGCGCGGATCAGCAGTTGCCACAGCTGATCCAGGGTATCGACACCCTCCTCGCCCATCACTGGCGGCGGCATCTCACCAGCGGCTCGCCCAGCCTTTACCACCAGTTGCGCGGCAGAAATGTCCCAGCTCAGCAGCTCATGCAGCAAGGCGCGGCTGACGGCGACAAAATTGCCGACCAGCGCGAAACTGGAAGCCAGCACCCGCGCCGGCAGCCAATCAAAAGCGTGGCGCAGTTGTACAGCGCGCTCACGCAGAGCCGGTTGCTGCGCATGCTCTGCGCTCATCGCCAACAGACGATAGGCCAGCGCGGCCATGGGGCCCAACAGCAGATACCAGAAGATCACCGCAAAGAAGCTCTGATAGGCCTGCCACAGCAGATGCCCCTGGACCTGTTGCAGCAGCTCGGTGCCCTCCTCCGGCTGCAACGAAAGGTCACGTTCGGCCACGTGGTAAGCGGCCTGACCATCACCGCGCCGCCAGGCGTCACGAAAAGGCCCTAGCGCTGCTAGCAGATCACCACGCCCCAGGCTGTAAATCAGCACCAGCAAATGCACCGGCAAAGCCAGCCAGCCGTAAGCCAGCGGTTTGAGGATCAGCAACACCAGGCCCAACGCCAACACCGGCAACAGCACCAGGACGGCCAGGCACAGCCACGGAGCCTGCTGCAGGCCGCCTTGCTGCAGGCGCTGCAGTTGCGCCAACCAGGGGCCGTCCTGCTGGATGCGCAGGCGCCAGGCGGAAAACTTCTCGACCCACAGCAACAGCAGAATCACCAGAAAACTCATTGCCACCTCTCCTTCAATTCGGCGTGCAGACGCGCCCAGTCGAACGCTGGCCCCGGGTCAGTCTTGCGCCCAGGCGCGATATCGTTGTGGCCGCGGATGCGCTGCGTCGACAGTGCCGGGTAAGCGTCCAGCAACTGCCGCGTCAGCTCGGCCAACCTGGCGTATTGAGCATCGGTATAAGGCAGCTCATCCGTCCCCTCCAGCTCCACACCCAGCGAAAAATCGTTGCAGTTGTCGCGCCCCTCGAACCAGGAAACCCCGGCGTGCCAGGCACGATCCAGACAGGAGACGAACTGCGTCAGCCCGCCATCACGCTCGATGAAAAAATGCGCGGAAACCTGCAAGGACGCAATCTCGGCGAAGAAAGGATGTTCGGCCACCGGCAAGCGATTCTGAAAGAACGCCTGCACTTTGCCGGTACCGAACTGCCCAGGTGGCAGGCTGATGTTGTGCACCACCAACAGGGAAATTTCGCCACTGGGGCGAACATTGAAATTCGGCGATGGGCAGTGAGGGATGCCCTGAAACCAGCCGGTTGAGGGGTCGAGCTGCATGGAATGCTCCTGAACGAGCCACCACTCTAGAGCAGGTGGCTACGGCGGCCAAGCGCGAGGCCGCAACAGGATGTGCAAAGGCGGGAAAATCGAGGATCACGAATATAGGAGTCGCGCCTCGCGGCGAATCGATAGCGAACACATCGGAAGACTTGTAAAGCTTCGCCCCGGGGCGGGGCTCCTACAAATCAAGCCGTTGCCAGGGGCGAACGCTCCTGGCAACAAATCAGCTGTGCTTCAGCTTGCGCAAGTTACCGATGACCGACTCCAGGGCGCGGTCGAACAGCAACGCATCGTCGAGCAGGCGCACAGCGTTGCGGCGGAACTCCACCGCCAGCGCGTTGCGCGTCTTCTCCAGCACCTTCATGCCGGTGCGATTGACGAACACGTACTTGCCGGTGGGCTTGATGATGGCTGCCAGCTTGCAGCGCAGCTTGTGCTCTTCATCTTCCTGAATTTCCACCCAGCTACCCACACGCAGGCTGTCTACCTGCAGTAGCGCTTCGTCGTCGTCCGGGAGCACCACGTCCGGCTCCTGCGGACGGGTCTGACCGGGCGCAAGCAGAATGATCTCTTCGACCACCTCGACCATCGCCGGGGCATCCTCGACCTCTTCTTCGGCCGCCGGCAGCTCCAGCAGCGGCAACTCGACGCCCGCATCGCTCAGATCGGTGTGCGTAACATCCTCGGGCACGGCCGTTTCGGCTTCAGGGGCAGCGCGCTTGAAGCGCTGGAAGGCCTGCACATGCAGCACTTCCAATTGGCTGAAGAATTCGCTGGTAGAGAACGGATCGAACGCCGCGCTGGACATGCCTTCACGCAACGCCTTGAGCAAGCCAGGCACCAGCTCCAGCAAACGCAGACGCGCCTCTGGATCTTCATGCGGGGCGACGCTCCAGACCAGATCATCCATGGTCTGCAGCGCAGCCTGCCACTCGTCCGAGTCCACGCCGTGCTTGAGGCAAGTCAGCATCAGCACCTTGCTCCAGGCCTCCTGCAGCAGCCGCACCACCACTTCCGGCAGGGTCTTGCCGAGCAAACGCTCATTCAGCGCCTGCTCGACCTGACGACGGGCCAGCTCGGCCTTGGCACTGCCCTCCTCGGCATCGCGGGTACGCTGTTCGAGCAGTTCACTGCGACGGCGCTCATCGCCCGTGAACGCCATGAACTCGGCGAGCAACTCGGAGAAAATCGCCGGATCGTCGACGAAGTCGTTCAGCAGACGCTGAACCACCTGTTCGATCTTCTGATAGAGACTGTCACGCTGGGCATCGTCCTGATCGACCCAACCCAACGCGGCAGAGGCGATCTCGTTGAGCAAGCGACGAGCCGGATGGCTACCACGGCTGAAGAAGGTTTTGTCCAGCACCGCCACCTTGAGCATCGGGATCTGCAGACGGCCGATCAGTGCCTTGAGCGAATCCGGCAGGCTGCGGTCATCGAGAATGAACTCGAACAGCATCGACACCAGATTGATCACATCTTCATCGACCTCACCCACCACCCGCGCCTTGCCACTCTTGGCGCTGGCGCGCTCGAGCAGTCGTTCGAGCTGGTCACGGAGATCGAAATCTTCGACGTTGACCTGTGCCGGAGCACGCTGCTGCATGTGCGATAGCAGGCGCATCAGGTCGTTGCTGGTGATCGGCAGTGCATCGGCTGTCTGAGCGCGGCGTGGCATCGATGTGCCGCGTACTTGCGAGAGCAGATCCTGCAGCGCACCGAACACTTCCTGAACGCCCTGATCGGCGCCTTCGAGCAAGGGCATGCCCTCCTCGCCCGAAGACTGGCTATACGCGGAAGCCACAGGGCGCTGCTGACGGCGCGGCTGCGCGGACTTCAACTCCGGCAGCACACCCGCATTGACCAGCGCCTGATTGGCCTCGGCATACAGAACATCGCAACTGCCCAGCACGTACTTTTCGAACAGTTTGAGGATGATCAGCTTGACCTTGATCTCCACACCTAGCCCGCTGCAGGCGTCGAGGAAGTACTCACTGAGCAGGGTCGGGCCGAGCGGGTTGCTCTTGTCGTCCAGCTTCTTGCTGATCACCGCATTGAGGCGTGTGGTGAGATGGCCCAGCGCCATGGCATCACGGCTCATGACCTTGGCCACCATGGCATCCAGCGCCACCGTCTCTTCCAGCTCGTCGTTCTGCACCAGGCTCAGGCTATCGAACGACACGGCATCCAGCGTGGGCTGAGGTTTGCCAATTTCGTACTGGTTGAGATTGGCGAAAGACTCGAACACCTTCTGCAGAAAGCCGCGCTCGATATTCTTGCGCTTGAGCCGCAGGTCGCGCATGGCCTCGAAGAAAGCATTCTGCTCGGCATTGCTGGTCGCCCGATCCGCCATTTCGAAGAGGGTATCGTCAGCATTGTCGAACAGGCTCTGCAGGTTCTGCTTGAGCTGTTGCGCGGCTTTGTCACGCACCTGAATAAGCGCCACGGGCAGTCTTCCTACCGGCGAAGTTGGCGATTGCTCAGCGGTCGCCTTGGTCAGGGGCACCACATTCGCGTCGGTCTTCATTCTAGTCTCCCGCAGACTGCCCGAACCCGGGCCTCCTGGTCTGCACAGCGTCAACCGAGCGTCGTCCTTAACGTCAAAGGCCTGGCGTCAATAATGTAAAAAGTAAAGGCATTATAGGGAGGCTGCGCGCCATACCAAGCCAATTTTTCCCACAGACATGACCCAGATCACAGATAGCCACACGCCACCTTCGGACGACGGCCAATACACCACACTCGCACCTCCACAGCCTAACTCTGGCAGGCCTTCGGCGCTGCACCGATAGTCGGGCCAAGGGGGTGCCCTCGTCATTAAGAGCAGCGGCAACATATAAAAGTGCCTGATCAATTCTGCAGAACGACAAAAGGCCCAGCGCCGCGATGGAGCATTGCCCTGCAACCACCTGCCTCTATAATCGCGGCTCGACTACACCGGAGCCGACCATGCCCAACCTGACCCTCGCCGACCTCAGCAGTGAAATCGAAGCCAACGTCCGCCGCGCTCTGGTCGAAGACATTGGCAGCGGCGACATCACGGCCCAGCTGATACCGGCCGAGCGCCTCGCTAGCGCCCGCGTGATCACACGTGAAGAGGCAGTGATTTGCGGCACGGCCTGGGTCGATGCGGTATTTCGCCAACTCGACCCGCGTGTCGCGGTGCATTGGCAGGTAAAGGATGGCGACAAGGTCAGCGCCGACCAGACCCTGTTCCGCCTCGAAGGCCCGGCTCGCGCCCTGCTCAGCGGCGAACGCAGCGCACTGAACTTCCTGCAGACCCTGTCTGCCGTCGCCACCCGCTGCCGTCACTATGCAGACCTTGTAGAAGGCACCCCGGTCAAACTGCTGGATACCCGCAAGACCCTCCCCGGCCTGCGCCTGGCGCAGAAGTACGCCGTAACCTGCGGCGGCTGCCACAACCACCGCATCGGCCTCTACGACGCCTTCCTGATCAAGGAAAACCACATCGCCGCTTGCGGCGGCATCGCCCAGGCCATCAACGCCGCCCACCAGATCGCTCCAGGCAAGCCGGTGGAAGTCGAAGTGGAAAACCTGGAAGAACTGCGCGAAGCGCTGGAGGCCGGCGCCGATATCGTCATGCTCGACGAACTGTCACTGGACGACATGCGCGAAGCCGTAAGGCTCAATGCCGGCCGCGCCAAGCTTGAAGCCTCGGGCGGCATCAACGACAGCACCTTGCGCGGCGTCGCCGAGACAGGCGTGGACTACATCTCGCTGGGGACGCTGACCAAGGATGTGAAGGCGGTGGATCTGTCCATGCGCCTGGCGCTATAAGCCGCCAACTCACTGTAGGCGCCGCGCCTCGCGGCGAATCGATGTCTCAGCGAAATCGCACCGCACTACACACCATTCGCCCCGGGGCGGGGCTCCTACAGGTCAAACCGCGCTTTAATCTTGCTGAGCATCCTTCAACAAAATGCTCTGGGAATAGTCGAGAAATTCACCCAGGTGTCGCGTGATGACAGCGACGGTTATAGGCAATTGCAGCGCTTGATACTCATGCACGGCGATATTGCGGTAACCGACCATACGCTTGAGTGCCTCAGCCAGATCACGTTCGATCCAACCTCCGTCAGCCAGCAAAGCGAACACATCACGCGCGCTCTGGGGCACCCCCAGACGTTCGCGCCTGATCAGGTGCTGGCCCATATCGAGCGCCGCCTCACAGGCCCGCTGGATATTCAAGATTGCGGCATCCTGACGGGTGTAATCTTCAGCAAAACTCGCCGGGTCACGCCCGTACTCCTCGCGAGCTCGACGCACGCAACGCTCGATGCTGGCAGCCTTGTTCAGCAAGACATCATCGACCATAAATCCGCCCGTCTCTCGCGATTTCCTGTAACAGGGGAGCCCTGGCCCGATCCAGCTCGAGCTTCTCACTCAACACCGCGCACTCGAACAAACCGGCCTCAACGCCATCGACTGCCCACCAGCGCTCACCCCGCTGCAACACCTGCTGCTGCATGACCGTAGAAGCCTTGCGCATATCCAGGAGATCAACTGGGCAACCGGCGATATCGGCGGCCTCTCCGGCAAGCTCCCAGAGCAGTAATGGGTCGACATACCCTCGCACCAACACTGCGAGATCAAGGTCGCTACGACTGTCCGCCGTACCTTGCACACGGCTACCAAAGGCGTAGATAGCCAACACCCCGTCCAGACGCGAACGCAGCAACCCAATCAAGGTTTCTCTATTCATGGCTGGCCTCCCTATACACGCCTGGAAGTGTATCCCAGACACGTCGAATGAGGCTGCACAACACGATAATCAACCACAACGCTGCAGGGTCTGCCATGCACACCGAAGACCACGAGCGATCACACTCCGTAAGAGGCGCCCCCGTAGCGAATCGTCGCCACTGCACAGTCAAAAGCCCCCGAGGCAAGGCGCCTGCAAGGGAAGCAGCAGAAAACGACAAGGTCGGTGCGCGCAGCGCATCCTACTTCAGGCCGTAGTCTTTCCAGCGGCACTGTCGAGAATATTGAAGAACACCGTCTCCAGCGACACCGCCGGCTTGACCGTCAACAGATGGCCGCCCACCTGATTCAACTGGGCGATAAAGGCCGGCAGCTCAGCCTGCAGCACCTCACACTCGAACTCACCCTCGCGCAGCACGCGCAACGGCTGACCAATCGGCTGCGTGGCGTGATAGCGCACCAGCATATCGTCGGCGCGCTCGGCGGCCAGCTCGCGCGGGGAGCGCACGGTCAGCAGCTCGCCCTTGTTGATGAAACCGAAGCGGTCGGCGATGCGCTCGACGTCGTGCAGCACATGGGAGGTGAAGAAGATCGCCCCACCCTGCTGTTTGAACTCGGTGAGGATATCCACCACATCCTTGCGCCCCACCGGATCGAGCCCGGACAGCGGCTCGTCCAGCACCAGCAGCCTGGGCTGCACCACCATGGCATGCGCCAGCGCCACGCGCTGCACATTGCCCTTGGACAGCTCGCGGATACGCCGCTTGGCGTTCATATCCACGGAGAAGCGCTCCAGCCAATGCATGCACCAGGCATCGGCATCAGAGCGCTTGATGCCGTACATGGAAAGGCCCATACGCAGAATTTCCAGCGGGGTGAACTGCTCGTAGAGGGCTGGCGATTCCGGCACATAAGCGAGCGGCGCGCGAGCGGAAGCATTACGTGCATCCACACCGTAGATGCTCACCTGCCCCTGATAATCATTGATTATGTCCAGCATCACCTTGATGGTGGTGGACTTACCGGCACCATTGGGGCCGACGAAACCGAACACTTCGCCCTCTGTCAGGGCGAAGCTGATGTCCTTGAGCGCCCGAACCTCTTTGCCCTTGACGCGAAACGTCTGGCTGACGTTCTTGAACTCCAGCACAGCACTCACTGCTGACTCTCCATACCGGGAATTTTCAGTTCTTTAAACTCGATTCGCCCGTCGCGTAACTCGTAACCAAGTCTCAACGGGTCTTGCGGAAGCGTAGACATCGCCCCTGAGTCGACCAACTGCTGAAAATCCTGCAAAGGGCCATGAGCCTCCTCGTAGCGACGCTGAGCGGCCCGCAGATCGATCAGCCCTTGCAAGCGCATTACGCGCTTATCAAGCATTTCGCGCAGTTTGGGATCATGAGTCGTATCTCGTTGCTGCATCAGATAATTCAATGCCAAACGCTCATCTGCCAGCGCTTCGGCTCGCAACATGATTGCCATGCGCCTGAGGGTAACGGCATTCTCCGGCCAGCGCTCTGCAGACAGTTCCAGAGCCTGCACTGCCTGAGCCTTGTTGTTGTCGAAAAAGGCCAGGTTGACCCCATAGAAGAAGGGCGGGATGCCATCCCAGAAACGACAGGCCATGGCTCTGCGCAGTACTTCGTTGCCCTCGGCAACCGCACCGCCCCAGGTCAGCAAACCATTGGCCAGATAATAGTTGTCCTCGTGGCAGGCATTAAGCTGAGCCACGACCACCTGCGCCCGAACCAGATAATGGATATCAGCTTGCCCCTGATCGACAGCCGTAGCGGAAAGGCGTATCGCCTCCATATTGGCGGCCAGGAAACGATCTCCACCATAGAGTGCGGTCAGAACCGGGGCAGACACCACGACGCGATCATCGACCGTGACGCCGAGAAAGACGATGGGCTGGCCACTGCGCCAGAGCACTGCTGCGGCGAACAGGGCAAAGCCGAACAGAGCGAGCAGAGGACTGAAGGAACGCGTATGCATAATCAGGCAAAGCGCTTGCGTTGCAGCACCCACACCGCCAGCCAGAGGAAGGCAAAGGCGTAGGATAGGCAACTGATCACCAACACACCCAGGTCACTGGGCAGGAACTCCATGCGACCATAAAGAGCCGTCATTCGGATATCGAGCGCCCCAAGGTCAGGCAGCAGGTATCCTAAAACCCCAACGCCTGCGCGATAATTTTCCGCACCCTCGACCACCCAGGTCTCGCGCGTCAGCAGCTCGATGATAGCCGCGAAGGAGCGGGCCATTAGCATAAACCCCAGGGTGCCGATCAACACGAAACTGGGCGTGGAGGCCACCATAGCCAGGAAGGTCGCAAGCGAGGCCAATACCAGCAGATCAAGCCCAATCAGCGCCACGGTCGCAACGTAGGGCCACCCCAGCGAAACACCAGTAGCCTGGGCATAATCTTCGCCGACCCAGACGACCAGCAAGCCGAGCGCCACAGCCATGGCGATCAGGACGCCCAGCATCAGTGCGACAATCGAAGCGAAGCGGCCAAGCAAAAAAACATGCCTAGCACGCGGATAATTCAGGGAAGAAAGAAAATAGCGCCTGTCGAACTCTCGCGAAAGCAGCTCCTGCACCACCAGCACCATGATCAGAGGCAGGATCAACCGTATCATCGACAGCCCTACATCCAGTGCCACGGTGGCAGGCTGACGACCACTAAATTCGGCGGCCATCCAAGCGACTAGCAATAACGCGAAAAGCGAAACACCTCCCAGCCACAAGAAATTGGCTCGGAAGACCAACAAAACACTCGACTTCAAATCAGAAAATGAAAACATTGAAAACTCATGACGCCAAAAAAACACTATATCCAACTACAATAAATCTAAAAATCAGGTTATCGCTCCAACTCAACCGCAAAAACTTGTATTGAATTCCTAACATCCGCCTGAGCCAAGGCATCATTACTACGAGCGCGATACTCATTAAATTGCGGAATAGCAATGGCAACCAACACACCTATGACAGCAACAACAATCATAAGCTCAATTAATGTAAAGCCGCACTGCCTTGACATAACCACACCACAAAAAAAGAGAGAGGGGAAACCCTCTCTCGAAATTGATTACAGCAAGCCGTCTGCAGTCGCTGCAGTGCATGCACCGCCGAGATCCTTGGCCGCGGTAGAACCACCGCGACTGCTGGCTACATAACCGCGATAGTTACTGCTTTCAAAAGTGTGATCTTCACCAACACCGGTGCAAGAGTCATCATTGTATTCAGCAGGGGTTTCACCATCCGCAGGAACAGTAATTGCACATTTTACTGTCATCGCTTTACGGCTACCAGCCTTGTGACAAGCGCCTACCTTGATAGTGCTAGTGATTTCATCACAGCTATAAGCACCACTCACATTATTGGACAGACTCAGGGTGACAGACTCACCGAGCAAGGTACAATCGGCGGTTCTAACAACACCGTCTGCGGGAATTGCCACAGCAAAAGCATTGACCGATACAAAGGCGCCACAGGCAAACAAAGCAGCCAGAATATTCTTTTTCATGAACATATCCTCAATACTTATTAAAGCTGAGCGGCGGTCAGAACGCTGATGGAGTTCTTCACATCAGCCTGAGCAGTGGAGTCGTTCGCTTTGGCGCGATACTCGTTGAACTGCGGAATGGCGATGGCGGCCAGAATACCGATGATCGCAACGACGATCATCAGCTCGATCAGGGTGAAACCCTTTTGCTTCTTCAGAGACTTCATGGATTAACTCCTATGTGGTTAAGGTCGGCGACCTAGCATGTACTTAGCAGGTCGCGTGCCAACTCTGAGAGGCCGCCATTTCAAGGTTGCCCCAACAGACTAGCGCCAGGTACACCACACGAATTCGGCAGCATGTGACGTAATTGGTCACCTCGCATCACTGCGCTTGGGCCAGACCAGAATATGGGCTATATAAGCAACATCAATTCTCGGACCAAGCGCCTGCATCATGAGCGACACCGCCCAACTTACCGGCCTCGCCCGCCAACTGGTCAATGCCAGCCTTCTCGACGAACGCACCGCCAGCCAAGCCTTTGCCCAGGCGCTGCGTAACAAGATTCCACTGGTGTCGTACCTGGTACAGAACAAGCTGGCCTCCAGCCGCGCCGTGGCCGAGATCGCCGCCGAACAATTCGGCGTGCCCTATTTCGACCTCAGCGCCGTGGACAAGGAGCACCAACCAAAGGACCTGGTCAGCGAAAAGCTGTGCCGCCAACACCGCGTATTGCCGCTCTACCGTCGCGGGAACAAGCTGTTCATTGCCCTGTCCGACCCGACCAATCACCAGGCGCTGACCGATGTACAGTTCAGCACGGGCATCAGCACCGAAGCCCTGCTGGTCGAGGATGACAAGCTGGGCGATGCACTGGACAAGTTCTTCGATACCGGCACCAGCGGCATGGAAGATCTGGCAGACGTTGACCTGGATGGCCTGGATGTCGAAGCTGTCAACGACGACGCCGATGATGCCGCCAGCGGTAATGACGCTGACGATGCACCGGTGGTGCGCTTTATCAACAAAATGCTGCTGGATGCCATCAAGGGCGGTTCATCCGACCTGCACTTCGAGCCGTACGAAAAAACCTACCGCGTGCGCTTTCGTACCGACGGCATGCTGCATGAGGTCGCACGCCCGCCCATTCAGTTGGCTAGCCGACTTTCCGCCCGCCTCAAGGTCATGGCCCAACTGGATATCTCCGAGCGGCGCAAGCCGCAGGACGGCCGGATCAAGATGAAGGTCTCCAAGACCAAGGCCATCGACTTTCGCGTCAACACCTTGCCCACCCTCTGGGGCGAGAAGATCGTGATGCGGATTCTCGACCCTACCAGTGCACAGATGGGTATCGATGCCTTGGGTTATGAAGAGGAACAGAAAGAGCTTTACCTGACAGCACTCAAACAGCCGCAGGGTATGATTCTGGTGACCGGCCCCACCGGCTCGGGCAAGACGGTATCGCTTTATACCGGCCTGAATATTCTCAACACCACGGACATCAATATTTCCACCGCGGAAGACCCGGTGGAAATCAACCTGGAAGGCATCAACCAGGTCAACGTCAACCCGAAACACGGCATGGATTTCGCCCAGGCCCTGCGCGCCTTCCTGCGCCAGGACCCGGACGTGATCATGGTCGGTGAGATTCGCGACCTGGAAACGGCCGAAATCGCCATCAAGGCCGCGCAGACCGGGCACATGGTGATGTCCACCCTGCACACCAACAGCGCCGCGGAAACCCTGACCCGCCTGCGCAACATGGGCGTGCCGGCATTCAACATCGCCACCTCGGTCAACCTGATCATCGCCCAGCGCCTTGCACGCAAACTCTGCAGTTGCAAGAAGGTCGTTGAGCTGCCGCGCGAGGCTCTGCAGAAAGAGGGCTTCCCGGAAAGCCAGATTGGCAGCTTCAAACTTTACGCCCCCAATGGCTGCGACAATTGCAAAGGCGGCTATAAAGGAAGGGTGGGGATTTATGAAGTAGTTAAAATCACGCCTGCCCTGCAACGCATTATCATGGAGGAAGGCAACTCCATTGAAATTGCCGCCCAGGCCAGGGCCGACGGCTTCAATGACCTCCGTACTTCCGGACTGCTCAAGGCGATGCAGGGCATCACCAGCCTGGAAGAAGTCAACCGTGTGACCAAGGATTAATCCATGGCGGAAAAAGCACTGAAAACCAGCGTATTCGCCTGGGAAGGTACCGATCGTAAAGGCGGTAAGGTCAAGGGCGAGATTTCCGGGCAATCCCCCGCTTTGGTAAAGGCCCAACTGCGCAAGCAGGGCATCAACCCGCTCAAGGTACGTAAAAAGGCCGTTTCGCTGTTCAGCGCGGGCAAGAAGATCAAGCCGATGGACATCGCCTTGTTCACCCGCCAGATGGCCACCATGATGAAGGCAGGCGTACCGCTGCTGCAGTCGTTCGACATCATCGCCGAAGGCTTCGACAACCCGAACATGCGCAAGCTGATCGACGAGGTCAAACAGGAAGTCGCAGCAGGCAATAGCTTCGCCACCTCGCTGCGCAAGAAACCGATGTATTTCGATGACCTGTATTGCAACCTGGTCGACTCAGGCGAGCAATCCGGCGCACTGGAAACGCTGCTGGATCGCATCGCCACCTACAAGGAAAAGACCGAATCCCTCAAGGCCAAGATCAAGAAGGCCATGACCTATCCGATCGCGGTAGTCCTTGTTGCCGTGATTGTAACGGCGATTCTGTTGATCAAAGTCGTACCGCAGTTCGAGAGCGTGTTCGAGGGCTTTGGCGCCCAGCTTCCGGCCTTTACGATGATGGTGGTCAACCTCTCGAGATGGCTGCAGGAATGGTGGTTCCTGGTGCTGTTTGTACTTTTCATCTCAATTTATGGTTTTGGTCAAACCTATAAGCGCTCTGAAAAGTTTCGTGACTCACTGGATAGAGCGCTACTCAAAGCACCCATCGTCGGGGATATCCTCTACAAGGCAGTGGTAGCACGCTTTGCTCGCACGCTCGCGACCACCTTCGCAGCAGGCGTGCCGTTAGTTGATGCGCTGGACTCCGTAGCAGGCGCGACCGGCAACGTGGTGTTTCGCAATGCGGTCAACCGAATCAAGAATGATGTCTCGTCGGGCTCGCAACTCAACTTCTCCATGCGCAGTACGGGTATCTTCCCGACCATGGCCGTACAGATGACCGCCATCGGTGAAGAAGCCGGCTCTCTGGACGAAATGCTGGATAAAACCGCCAGTTATTACGAAGAAGAAGTGGACAACGCCGTGGACAACCTGACCACGCTGATGGAGCCGCTGATCATGTCCGTGCTCGGCGTTTTGGTCGGTGGCCTTATCATTGCGATGTATCTGCCTATCTTCCAGCTTGGTGCGGTGGTCGGCTAACCCATGGTGTTCGAATTTCTGGCCGACAATCTGTCGGCCTTTGTTTTTATCTGTGCCCTTTTCGGCCTGTTGATCGGTAGTTTTCTGAATGTTGTGGTCTACCGACTCCCCCTGATGCTTCAACGTGACTGGCAAAGCCAGGCACGTGAAGTACTGGAGTTGCCGGCCGCAGCCCCCGCAGACACTTTTAATCTGATCCTGCCCAATTCCTGCTGCCCGCGATGCGGCCATGAGATTCGCCCGTGGGAGAATATCCCGGTGATCAGCTACCTGTTCCTGCGTGGCAAGTGCTCGAACTGCAAGACACCGATCAGCAAGCGCTACCCCCTCGTCGAACTGGCCTGCGGGCTGCTCTCTGGATACGTCGCCTGGCATTTCGGTTTCACCTGGCAATCGGGCGCAATGCTGCTTCTGGCCTGGGGCCTGCTGGCGATGAGCCTGATCGATGCCGATCACCAGCTTCTGCCGGATGTGCTGGTGCTGCCGCTGCTCTGGCTGGGTTTGATCGTCAACTACTTCGGGCTGTTCACCAGCCTGGAAGATGCTCTGTGGGGGGCGATTGCCGGTTATCTGAGCCTGTGGTCGGTGTATTGGCTGTTCAAGCTGATCACCGGCAAGGAAGGCATGGGCTATGGCGACTTCAAGCTGCTGGCCATGCTCGGCGCCTGGGGTGGCTGGCAGATTCTGCCGTTGACCATTCTGCTGTCGTCGCTGGTCGGGGCGGTGCTGGGGGTAATCCTGCTGCGTATGCGTGGCAGTGATTCCGGCACACCGATTCCCTTCGGCCCTTATCTGGCGATTGCCGGGTGGATCGCCCTGCTGTGGGGTGATGTGATTACCGGCAGTTATCTGAAGTTCGCTGGGTTTTGAGCTAACCCAGCGACACTCGTCACTCCCACGCAGGCGGGAGTCCAGGAGTTATCCTGACGCCACGGCTGGGTCCCCGCCTTCGCGGGGATGACGGATCGCGGCACACGCGGTTCGCATCATCCAGCAATCCCCCCTACAATCGCGGCCTTGAGCAATAACGAGGCTGCATTGGCGTCATGAAACCCTGGATACTCGGCCTGACTGGCGGCATTGGCAGCGGCAAGAGCGCAGTGGCGCAAGGCTTTATCGAGCGCGGCGTACACGTGGTGGACGCCGATCATGCTGCACGCTGGGTGGTCGAGCCGGGCCGACCAGCGTTGACCAAGATCGTCGAGCACTTCGGTGCAGGCGTACTGCAAGCTAATGGCGAGTTGGACCGCGCCGCGCTGCGCAAACTGATATTTGCCGCCCCCGAGCAGCGCCGCTGGCTGGAAAGCCTGCTGCACCCACTGATCGGCCAGGAGATCGTGCAGGTGCTGGCGCGCGCAGAATCGCCCTATGCCATTCTGGTCTCGCCACTACTGGTCGAGTCCGGCCAGCGGCAGATGACCCAACGCATATTGGTCGTCGACACGCCGGCCGAGTTGCAGGTACAGCGCACCATCGCCCGCGACCAGAGTTCGGAAGAACAGGTTCGCGCCATCATGCAGGCTCAGGCCAGCCGCGAAGAACGCCTGCGCCATGCCCACGACGTACTGGTCAATGATCGAGACAGGGTTTGGCTGGACGCGGAGGTCGAGCGCCTGCACAACTTCTATCTGACCCTGCGCGGAGGCCAACCATGACCACGACCGTTCAATGCCCCACCTGCGGTGCGCCCGTCGAGTGGAAAACCGAGAGCATCTATCGTCCGTTCTGCTGCGAGCGTTGCAAGCTGATCGATCTGGGCGCCTGGGCCGCTGAAGAGCATGCGATTCCCGGCAATGACCTGGAAGACGAGATGTTCAGTGGCGATCTTCCGACGCGGCCGCATTGATCCATCTCGCCTGTAGGAGCCCCGCCCCGGGGCGAAGCATTTGCCTTTAGCGTCGCCCCGCAGCCATTCGCCGCGGGGCGCGGCTCCCACATAAACAGAATCGGGAACCTCAGGGACGCATGAAAGCGTAATCGCGATCATCGTCGAGGTTGTCGGTGAGAAACTGCAGTTCGCTGGCCAGTTCCTGAGTGTCACGCAGCGCCTTGTTCTGCTGCACGATTTCCGCCAGCAGCGCACGCAACACCATCAGGCGCTCGAAACCCTGGGCCTCGCCGTCGCGCAAATCATCGTGCAGGGCGTTTCTGGCCCAGCTGTGAATACTCATGTTCAAGTCCCTCGCAGGCGTTTTTCACAGCATGGCGGCAGGCCCGTTTCGGATATTGACGGGGATCAATCCGCTCACGGCATTCAATTGGCCAATACGGCGTCATTCACTCGCCGCGATCGCTCTCCTTCCAGGGCGCCTGCAGATAGCGGCTGCGGTTGAAGGTTTCCAACCAGTCAGGGTAGAACACCACCAGCGCGGTGACGATGGTGCCGTTGATGAAGGCTTCGGGGAACGCCACCAGCCACAGGTAGCCGGCAAAGTCGTCCAGCCAGGGCGGCATGGGGAACAGCCCGTCCATCCACAACAGCGCGAGACCGCCGAGCAACGTCATCAGGGTCGCCAATGCCGCCGGGAAGAACCCGCAGAAGAAGATATAGACGAACAGGTTGCGCGGCTGCGCGCGCTCCACACGTAGCGCGCACAACTCGGTGATCAGAATAGGGATCAGCACCAGCAACACGCCGTTGATGCCGAGCGAGGCCAGATCCATACGGCCGATAGCCAGCAGGCCAAGCTGCGCCGCCAGGCCCGCCAGCACGGCAAGTGGCCAGTCGAGTAGCAGGGTCACGGCAGTCATACCGATGAAGTGATAGGAAAGCCCGGAGTCGAAATCACGACGCACCAGCCACAGCAGGAACAGCGCGAGCATGGTGCCGAACAGCAGATGCTGGCGGCGTAGATCACTGAACAGCTCGACCCAGGGCGCCCGCGCCACCGCCCAGAGCAGCGCCAGCCCGTAGACCAGCCAGCCGACCAACAAGGTGGAGAACGCCAGCAGGTTGGAAGCGATCATGCGCGCACACCCTCTCCTTCATTCATCGCCATGCCCGGTAGTCTACACCGGTACTCGGATTTGATTTTGCCGGCAGAGCAGCTGCCCAGCCATTGATCGACAACAGGCAACGAAACCTTGCTGGATTTCCGCGCTCACCGGAACGACTGGAGTTGCAGCACTGGCATGCGGGTAAGCGCTACGGCTAAGCTTTGCCCATGGACGACTCCGATTACCTGCGCCTGCTGACGCACCAGGCCGAGCAGGCCAACGCTTTTCTCTCCAACGCCAAGAAATGGGAGCGCGAGCGCTGGGTCTGCCAGCGCCTGCTGCAGGCGCTGAACGTGCGTCATCACAACGACGACTTCATGCCCAGCGGCCAGGAGCCGCCGGACGTGCTGTTTCGCGACGCCAATTTCGAAGTGTTCTTCGTGCTCGATGAAGGACGCCGCCTCAATGATGAGTGGCGCGCCGAGCTGGAACGGCGCCGTAGCGCCTTCTCCCTGAGCCAACTGGTGCGCCGCGAAGCACGGCCCAAGCGCATCCCGGCCAGCGAGATGCAGGCGCGCCTGGCGCCCACCTTGCGCAAGAAGGCGCATAACTACCGCGAGCGTGGCATCGACCTGGGCGAGCTCGACCTGGTCGCCTTCGTCAGCCTCAAGCGCGCCGTGCTCGACTGCAACAGCCACTTCCCGCCGCCCACCGAATATCTGCGCCAGGGCTGGCGCTCGTTGTCACTGGTCGGTCCGCGCTTCGCCCGCGTGCTGTTCGCCCACCCGGACGCACCGGATTTTCTGCGTCAGAACCTCGGGCGCAGTCTGCTGTTCGACATTGGTATCGGCCTGTGAGCCCGTTACAGGAACTGCTGGCCGAGGTACCACAGGTCGGCCGGGTGCGCTGGATAGGCGTTCGCCCCAAAGCTCGCGAAGCCATGCTCGAAGTCGAAGCCGTGGAAGCCCGACGCGAAGCTGGCCTGACCGGTGATCACAGCCGCCCGGGGCCACGCAATGCGCGGCAGGTCACGCTGATTCAGTGGGAGCACCTGGCCGTGGTTGCTGCTCTGCTCGGCCGCGATGCGCCCATGCAGCCGAGCGAGCTGCGGCGCAACATTGCGATCGCCGGCATCAACCTGTTCAGCCTGAAAGGCAGGCGCTTTCGCATTGGCCAGGCGCTGCTGGAGACCACCGGCTGGTGCCAGCCCTGCGCGCGCCTGGAAGAGCGCCTTGGCCGCGGCACCTTCCAGGCCATGCGTGGCCACGGAGGCATAACGGCCAGAGTGATCGAGGGCGGCATCATCCGCCTGGACGATACCCTGAGCGTGGAAGCCATCAGCGCAATATCTGACCCACAGGACAACGACGCTCGCCAAGGCTGGCGGGCACGCCTACAATAGGCGCATTCAAGCAGAGGCCCGCCCATGACCAGCCGCCTGAGCCCCGAAGACCAGCAGAAAGTCGATCAATACCTGAGCGCCCCGCAGCATCAGGTCGAACGCCAGCCGTTTCGCGTCTGGCGCCTGCTCACCGTGGTGCTGGTCGTCGTCATCGGCCTGGGCCTGCTCAGCCGTTTTCTGAGTCGATTGGTGCTATGAGCTGCCTTGCGCTCGCCCTCTCGCACTCACACCGCCTTTTTCAAAGCCTTGTGAGCATTTCCCATGTCCCATCGCATCGTGATTGTCGGCGGCGGCGCCGGCGGTTTGGAGCTGGCCACCCGCCTTGGTAGAAAACTGGGCAAGAGTGGCGCTGCCCGGATCATTCTGGTCGACGCCAACCTCACCCACATCTGGAAGCCCCTGCTGCACGAAGTGGCCGCCGGCTCGCTGAACTCCTCGGAAGACGAACTGAACTACGTGGCCCAGGCCAAGTGGAACCATTTCGAGTTTCAGCTCGGCCGCATGTCCGGCCTGGACCGCGCTGGCAAGAGCATCACCCTGGCACCGACGCTGGATGACGACGGCCAGGTACTGATGCCTGAGCGCAGCATCAGTTATGACAGCCTGGTGATAGCCGTCGGCAGCACCACCAACGATTTCGGCACCGCCGGCGCTGCCGAACACTGCATCTTCCTCGACACCCGCGCGCAGGCCGAACGCTTCCACCGGCGCATGCTCAGCCACTACCTGCGCGCGCATGCCAGCGAGAGCGAAGACGGCTCGAAGATCGATATCGCTATCGTTGGTGCCGGCGCTACTGGTGTCGAGCTGGCTGCAGAACTGCACCATGCCGCCAAACAACTGGCTGCCTATGGCCTCAATCGCATTCGCCCCGAAGACATGCGCATCACCCTGATCGAAGCCGGGCCGCGTGTACTGCCAGCCCTGCCCGAGCGCATCGCACGGCCGGTACATCAGACCCTGGAGAAGCTCGGCGTCACCGTACTGACCGGCGCCGCCGTCAGTGAAGTGACTGCCGATGGCCTGAAAACCGCCGACGGCAACTTCATCCCGGCCAGCCTGAAAGTCTGGGCGGCCGGCATTCGCGCCCCCGGTTTCCTCAAGGATCTCGACGGCCTGGAGAGCAACCGTATCAATCAGTTGCAGGTGCGTCCGACTCTGCAAACGACGCTCGATGACGACGTGTTCGCCTTTGGCGACTGCGCAGCCTGCCCGCAGCCGGGCACGGAGGGCCGCAACGTGCCGCCCCGCGCCCAGGCCGCACACCAACAGGCGTCGCTGCTGGCCAAATCGCTACGCTTGAAGATCAGCGCCCAGCCGTTGCCGGAATACCGCTATCGCGACTACGGCTCGCTGATCTCGCTGTCGAGTTTCTCTGCAGTCGGTAACCTGATGGGCAACCTGACCGGCAGCGTCATGCTAGAAGGCTGGCTGGCGCGAGTGTTCTACGTGTCGCTCTACCGCATGCACCAGATGGCCCTGTATGGCGTACCACGTACCCTGCTGCTGATGCTCAGCGACCGTATCGGACGCAGTACCGAGCCACGCCTGAAGCTGCACTAGAAGCGACCCAATAGGTAACTGTAGGAGCGGCGACCCGCCGCGAACCTGGGCGGCGCGGCTGGAAAAGCTTTGCCCCGAGGCGGGGCTCCTACGAAAGGCTGTTCGCATCAGCCACCCAAGGCCTGCCGATACCCCTCTCCCCCGGCCCCTCTCCCGCAAGCGGGAGAGGGGAGACAAGCACGCAGCGCGATTCCAGTCTTGTAGGGTGGGCCGGGCGGCGATCCGCTTCAGCTCACGCCGACCAACGCTGGCGGGCTAAAGCCCACCCGAGCTGATGCTCAGTGATCGCATCAGGGCGCAGCACCGAGCCGCGCCTGAAGCTACATTGAAGCAGTGGCAGGCTACAAGTCTTGTAGGGTGGGCCGGGACAATGCGAGACGGCCCAGACGCACGTGAGGCGCAGAAACGAACAAGCCCGCACTAGGCGGACTTGTTCGTTGTAGTGGTGGGTCGTGTAGGATTCGAACCTACGACCAATTGGTTAAAAGCCAACTGCTCTACCAACTGAGCTAACGACCCAAAAATGGTCGGGGTAGGGGGATTCGAACTCCCGACATCTTGCTCCCAAAGCAAGCGCGCTACCGGACTGCGCTATACCCCGATAGGAAGTTGGCTCCGCGACCTGGACTCGAACCAGGGACCCAATGATTAACAGTCATTTGCTCTACCGACTGAGCTATCGCGGAACTTCGGTCTTCCAGCTCTTCTGCGCTTTGGCTTTCGCTTTACCGCTTCAGAGGCGCGCCATTTTACGTAGCAAAATTTCCCTGTCAACCCCTGCAAACTGCTTTTACGACAATGCTTTGCAGACAAGCCATGGACTACTATATGTTTCATCGAACTATGGCACGACGCAGGACGCGCCAGCCGAAGACGCCAGCCAGGACAGTCCATGAGCAACCAGGACAAGCCCCCCATTCATCCCAAGGTGGTCAGCCTCGCCAGCCGCGGTATACAGCCGCGTTTCAGCGACCTGGTACAAGCCTGCCGTAAGCTGGTGATGAATCGCCTGGCGGAGCATTTGAGCGGTGTATTCGGTCAAGTCGATGACACCCTGTTCGAATGCGCCGAGAAAGCCGAGAACAACAAGGTGCAGACGTTGTTCTTCGACAACATGCGCGAGATCCGCCGCCAGCGCCCACAGATCGAACGCAGCTACCACCAGGCCATCGCCAACAATTTCTCCGATTTTCTCGACGGCAAGTTGCAGGATCAGACACCGGCCACACTCGCCCCCGAACAATTGGCCCTGGTGCAGAACGAGGATTACGAAGAAACCCTGCAGGTCACCAATATGGTCAGCCGGGTCAAGGCACGCTGCACCCAGCCACTATTTGCCCTGGAGCAGCGCCTGGCGCTACTCAACAACGGTCAGAAGCTCGGCGAGGACAGCAACCCCTTCGGCCCACAGGCCATTGCCCAGGCGTTTCGCGATGCGCTGGCGCCCTGCCCCTTCCCGCTGCAGATCAAGACCATCCTCTACATGCTCTTCGATCGCCATGTGATGCAAAGCCTCGATTCACTCTATGGCGCGCTCAACCAGCGCCTGATCGATGCCGGCGTGCTGCCCAACCTCAAGTACAGCGCGCAGATCACTCAAAGCGTCAGCCGCCCAGATGCCCCAACGAAAGAAGCCTCGTGAGGATCGCAGTTATCCGCGGGCGGTCAAACCCAAGCCGTCCAAGTATCCGACCAGAAATAAAAATGCCAGTCAGCTTAACTGACTGGCATTA
>NZ_SCFY01000011.1 GCF_007049795.1 Ectopseudomonas mendocina | reverse complement strand
CCAGCGGCGACATAGCACGCTGGGGCACATCAGCCCGCAAGCCTACGAGGCCCGGATGAGTGCTTGAAACTGTGTCCACGGTTGCTGGGCAAGATCAATGAACTATTTTTAGGCTTAGTTTCTCGCCTAATGTTTTGCTTGTCAGCACCTTGAGGATCAGACTGAAGTAGTAATAAGTAGAATGTAGCGTACATTCTGGCCGCCGGTGCACCGCAGCGCGCCTGCCTCATGAATGCGCTATGAACTTGTTGATAGTCTGCGTCAGAGGAGTGAAATAAGTCTTTTATTTCTTCGGGATAATTGTTATTAATTATTTTGCTACATACTTCGGCGTATTTTTGGTCGTCGCGCCAGTCATATGCTAAGTCTGTAGGCTTGCCATCTTCGTCAAGAATGCCAATCTTTTTAAATGGTGAGATTATATTCGATTTTGCAGAGCCTTCCTCCATGGATAAGGCATTTGCAAGATAGCTAGGAGTTACTATGGTGGGGACTTTTCTCTTGAACAGATCCCTGAGCTTCCACCAGTTGCCAGTTGCTATTTTGGGGAAGGACATATCTCCATTTGCCATTCAGTAACTCCTTGATTCTTTCTCTAAAAAGTGATGTTAAAAGATGACAGGAATTCCGGTACTAGGTGGATTGCAAGTGTTGATGGCCAAAAGCTAGCCTTGCGACACGTGCATGTCTAGCTAATGTGTCGAAAAAGTGTCGAAATCATTGGGCGGCATAGGGCCGCAGTGGGCAGGCGGGAAGGTGCGAAAGCCCCGATTTTGCTAGCGTTGGGCAGGGAAGGGCAGTAACGGGCAGCGGTTCAAACGGGTTCGATTCCCCAACACTGAACGAACTCAAACCGCTCGCCCATTTCCCCGGAACTTCTGCCCCCCAACGCCACCAGAACCCTATATGTCTTTTTTCTGGAGGCCCCTGGCGATGGAACAGTGGAATATCTGGCTTGAACGCGATGTCTGGCTCAACGTGGCGATTGTCCTGGTCGCCACGGCGCTGATCTACAGCGTGCTGCGTACCTTGGTGAACACCCTGCACAAGCGTCTGAAGGCCGGGTCGGCGCACCAGGAGAGCAGTTGGTCGCACTTCATCGCCATGGTCATCGGCCGCACCAGCCGCGTGCTGTTGTTGGCGTTTTCCCTGCTGTTGGCGTTGCGTCTGGCCGACTTGCCGCTCGCCTGGCAAAGCGCGCTGAGCCATACCTGGTTCGTCGCCCTGGCCTTGCAGGTAGCGTTGTGGGTCGATACCGGCGTGCGCCTGTGGTCACGCAGCCTGGTGATAGGCAAGAGCGGCGGCAGCTACAACCCGGTAATGACCACCATCATCAGCATCATGATTCTGATCGTGGTGTGGTCGGTGATGTTGCTGTCGATCCTGGCCAACCTGGGAGTGGATATCACCGCGCTGGTGGCCAGCCTGGGTGTCGGTGGTATCGCCGTGGCGCTGGCGGTGCAGACGGTGCTCAGCGATGTGTTCGCTTCGCTATCGATTGGCGTCGACAAGCCATTCGAGATCGGTGATTTCGTGGTGTTCGGCGAAGTCGCCGGCTCCATCGAGCATATCGGCCTGAAGACCACGCGTATTCGCAGCCTCAGCGGTGAGCAGGTGGTGTGCGCCAACGCCGATCTGCTGCGCCAGATCGTGCACAACTACAAGCGCATGAATACCCGCCGCATCGTCTTCAAGTTCGGCATCAATTACGACACGCCCAGCGCCAAGGTGCGCCAGGTATCGGAAAAGGTCGGCGATATCATCCGCGCCACGCCCAAGGCCCGCTTCGACCGCGCGCATTTTCTCGGCTTCGATGAAAGCCAGCTGACCTTCGAGGTGGTGTATATCGTGCTGACCTCGGACTACAACCAGTACATGGACATTCAGCAGGAGATCAACCTGCAACTGCTCGATGCCCTGCGCGAGCTGGACGTGCGCTTCGCCCTGCCCCGCCGCGATCTGCGCCTGGTGGGCGAGAGGATGCCGGTACTCAAGGTCGATGGCCTGCCGCAGCCGGCTCAGAGCGAGAGCAACGATTCGGATCAACGCTTGCCAAGATTCAGCTGACGGCAAGGGCGGGATAGCAGAAGTGCTGCTTGCAGCTTGACGAACCGAGCAGCACCCAATGCGCCATCCCGCCCGCCATCAAGGCTTCTTGCCATCACCCAAGCATTTGAAAAACCTGACATTTCCATCTTCACATCGACAGCGGTGACGGCTACCCTGCCGCCCCATGATTCGACGTCTACTGCCCCTGCTCTGCTGTTTCACAGCCCTCTCCCTGCACGCTGCACCCGCCACTTTCGCCGAGGCCAAGCGCCTTGCCTGGCCGCTGTATGAGCAGCAATCCACCGAGTTCTATTGCGGCTGCAAGTACAGCGGCAATCGGGTCGATCTGCGCTCCTGTGGTTACACACCGCGCAAGAACGCCAATCGCGCCCAGCGCATCGAGTGGGAACATATCGTCCCGGCCTGGGTGATCGGCCATCAGCGCCAGTGCTGGCAGAAAGGCGGCCGCAAGAACTGCGCAGCCAACGATGTGCAGTTCCGCAAGGCCGAGGCCGACCTGCACAACCTGGTGCCGAGCATTGGCGAGGTTAATGGCGACCGCAGCAACTACAGCTTTGCCTGGCTGCCGCAGAAGCCGCATCAATATGGCCGTTGCGAGACGGTGGTGGACTTCAAGGCGCGCAAGGTGATGCCACGCCCGGCCATCCGCGGGATGATCGCGCGTACCTATTTCTACATGTCCGACCGTTACAAGCTGCGCCTGTCGAAACAGGACAGGCAGCTCTACGAAGCCTGGAGCAAGGCCTACCCGCCCAAGGTCTGGGAGCAGCAGCGCAACCAGCAGGTGGCGTGCGTGATGGGCTGGGGCAACCCCTATGTGGGGAAGGTGGATATGAGCCGCTGCGGGCGCAAGCGCGCTTGAGTCGCAGGATACCAAGGGTCGCGGCTAAAGCCCCTCCCACAGATGCGGGAAACTTGTGGGAGGGGCTTTAGCCGCGACAGCTTTGGCATATTTCAAACAATCCCCGGATTGCAGCCGGCCTACGAAAACCGCTGCAACTCGCGCCGCACCATGTTGGCGAATTCCGGCGGGCTGAGCTGGTACAGCTCCTGCGCCACCCAGGGCAGCCAGCGCCCCTGCAGTTCGGCCTTGCGCGCCAACAGGCGCTGGGCCTCGGCTTCGGCGCGGGCCTGGTGCTCGCGGTGGTAGGCGGCGCGGCTCGGTTTTTCTGTGCTCACGGTGTTGCCCTTTTCCTCATATCGAGCAGAGCAGGCATAATCGCCGCCTGTTCGCCCATTTCGACCGTCATCAATGCGCATCCACGTCAGCTTCATCGACCGCGTCGGCATCACCCAGGAAGTCCTGGCGCTGCTCGGCGGGCGTAATCTGAACCTCGATGCGGTGGAGATGGTACCGCCAAACGTCTATATCGACGCACCGACCTTGAGCGCCGCCGTGCTCGAGGAGCTTCGCGGCGCGCTGCTGCAGGTGCACGGTGTGCAGAGCGTCGAGGTGGTGGACATTCTGCCCGGCCAGCGCCGCCGCCTGCAGCTCGATGCGCTGCTCGCGGCCATGCCCGATCCGGTACTGGCGGTGGATGACCGCGCTACCGTGCTGCTGGCCAACCCGGCGCTGGTGGACATGTGCAACCGCCCGCCCGAAGGCCTGAGCATCGCCGCGCTGTTCGCCGATGACGCGTTGCAGCAATCGCTACTCGCCGCCGGATTTCATCAGCCTCTGCGCGAGGTGCATTTCGCCGGTCAGCCGCTGCTGCTCGATGCCCAACCGATCACCGAAGACGGTCGCCTGACCGGTGGCCTGCTTACCCTGTATGCCCCGAGCCGCATGGGTCAGCGTTTGGCTGCACTGCATCACGACCATGCCGAGGGCTTCGATTCTCTGCTTGGCGAGTCGGCACCAATCCGTGCCCTCAAAGCTCGCGCGCTGCGTGTGGCGTCGCTCGATGCGCCACTGCTGATCCACGGCGAAACCGGTACCGGCAAGGAGCTGGTGGCACGCGCCTGTCACACCGTCAGCGTGCGTCGCACTGCGCCTTTCCTGGCGCTTAACTGCGCCGCCCTGCCAGAGAACCTGGCTGAGAGCGAGCTGTTCGGCTACGCCCCCGGCGCCTTCACCGGCGCCCAACGTGGCGGCAAGCCGGGGCTGCTGGAGCTGGCCAACCAGGGCACGGTGTTTCTCGACGAAATTGGCGAGATGTCGCCCTATCTGCAAGCCAAGCTGCTGCGCTTTCTCAGTGATGGCAGCTTCCGCCGCGTCGGTGGCGACCGCGAAGTGAAGGTGGACGTGCGCATCCTCAGCGCCACCCACCGCGACCTGGAAAAGATGGTCGCCGAAGGCAGCTTCCGCGAGGACCTGTTCTACCGCCTCAACGTGCTCAACCTGGAAGTGCCGCCGCTGCGCGAGCGCGGCCAGGACATCCTGTTGCTTGCCCAGCACTTCATGGCCCAGGCCTGCGCGCAGATCCAGCGCCTGCCCTGCCGCCTTGCGCCGGCAACCTTCCCGGCGCTGCTGGCCGGGCGCTGGCCGGGCAACGTGCGCCAGTTGCAGAACGTGATCTTCCGCGCCGCCGCGATCTGCGACAGCAACTGGGTGGAAATGGACGACCTGGATATCGCCGGCACCGAAGTGGCGCCGAGGGTGGAAGGGGAAGTCGCCAGCCTGGAACAGGCCATGGACGAGTACGAGAAGGCGCTGCTGGAAAAGCTCTACGACAGCCACCCTTCCAGCCGCCAGTTGGCCGCACGCCTGGGTACCTCGCATACCGCCATCGCCAAGCGCCTGCGCAAGTACGGGATACCAGGCAAGCACTGACGCGCTCGCTTCCGTAGAGTGGGTTAGGCGCCTGTTTTGAGCCTTGATAACAGCGCAGACTCCGACGCGCCGTAACCCACCATCGGCGCACCGCGAAAGATCGCCCGGTGGGTTACGCGGCGCACCACCACCGCGCTGTCAGCTCGCTCATCGATCAGCGCCGCTAACCTACCCTGCGGTTCTGGGTTCTGAATCAGATCGGCGTGGTGCTGGTCGGCACCTTGATCACCCCGCAGGCCACACGCGCCCCACCGCCGCCCAGCGGCTGCGGATGATCGGCGTGATTGTCACCGCCGGCGTGAATCATCAGCGAGCGGTTATGCAGGTCTTCCAGACGCTTGAGTCGCGGTGCCAGTACCGGCTGGCTGGCGCTGCCATCCTCGGTGACGAGCAACGCCGGCAGGTCGCCGAGATGGGCGTCGTCTTCCCAGGGGAAACCGTGGCGGCCAGCGTTCTGCGGGTCCCAATGGCCGCCTGCTGCGCCGGCCGGTGTCAGCTTGCCGTCCACTTCGGCTGCATTGCAGTTGGCCTCGGTGTGTACGTGAAAACCATGCACGCCCGGCTCCAGGCCCTGAAGATCAGGGGTGAACACCAGTCCATAGGGCGACTGGCTGATGGTCACGGTACCGACAGGCACGCCTGTGCCGTTTTCGGTGGCCTGTTCGAGGGTCACGGTGACCGTCTCGCTAGCCTGCAGGCTGGTGGCGCCGAGCAGCGCGAATGCCAGGGGGATCAGGGGTCTCATGGTCGGTCTATCTCCTTGTTTATAAAGCCTCCCAGTTACCGACCCCAATGCCCTTGAGCGGTTCCAGTCAGATGACGTATCGATATCATTACACCGTAACGATTAAGCAACGACCAAGTGAAAGCCGCGCCGCGCCTGGTGCGACTTCGACTTCTCCATTTGCGACGCCCGGTTTCGTAGCGATATCGTTCCAGAGGACTGTATACAACCACCAAAAATATAGTTAAGTTACTGATTTTATTGACTATTCATACATTGGCACCGGCATTGCAAACGCTCCCACAACCTGCCCGCCACCTAGAAGCGGACACCATTACCCCCTGAGGATTTGACATGAGCGAGTTGCGTTTCACCGCCGATCACGAATGGCTGCGTCTGGACAACGATGGTCTGGTTACCGTCGGCATCACCCATTACGCCCAGGACGCGCTCGGCGACGTGGTGTATGTGCAACTGCCGGAAGCCAAGTCCTACGCCCAGGGCGAGGAAGTGGCCGTGCTGGAGTCGGTGAAGGCCGCCAGCAACATCGTCATGCCGCTGGACGGCGAGATCGTCGAAATCAACGCCGACCTGGAAGGCAGCCCGGAGCTGGTCAACGAGTCGCCGCTGGACAAGGCCTGGTTCTTCCGTATGCGCCTGGCCGACAACGCCGTGCTGGCCGACCTGCTGGACAAGGCCGGCTATGATCGTCTGTTGAACGCCAACGCCGACGCCTGAGTGACCGCCATGACCAAGCTCGATACCCAGAACGAATTCATCGCCCGCCACATCGGCCCGCGCGATGCCGACACTGCAGCCATGCTGCAACTGCTCGGCTATGACTCGGTGGACGCCCTGACCGGTGCGGTGATCCCCGAGAGCATCAAGGGCACCAGCATCCTCGGCGAGCAGCCGGGCCTGTCGGAAGCCGACGCCCTGGCCAAGATCAAGGCCATCGCCGCGAAGAACCAGCAGTTCAAGAACTACATCGGCCAGGGTTACTACGGCACCCACACGCCGAGCCCTATCCTGCGCAACCTGCTGGAAAACCCGGCCTGGTACACCGCCTACACCCCATACCAGCCGGAGATTTCCCAGGGCCGCCTGGAAGCGCTGCTGAACTTCCAGACCCTGATCAGCGACCTCACCGGCATGCAGATCGCCAACGCATCGCTGCTGGATGAAGCCACCGCTGCTGCCGAGGCCATGACCTTCTGCAAGCGTCTGTCGAAGAACAAGGCTGCCAACACCTTCTTCGTTTCCCAGCACTGCCACCCGCAGACCCTCGACGTGCTGCGCACCCGTGCCGAGCCGCTGGGCATCGACATCGAAGTCGGTGACGAAGCCGCCATCACCGACGCCGGCGCCTACTTCGGCGCCCTGCTGCAGTACCCGGCGAGCAACGGCGACATCTTCGACTACCGTGCCCTGGTCGAGCGCTTCCACGCCGCCAATGCCCTGGTCGCCGTGGCTGCCGACCTGCTGGCCCTGACCCTGCTCACCCCGCCGGGCGAGTTCGGCGCCGACGTCGCCCTGGGCAGCGCCCAGCGCTTCGGTGTACCGCTGGGCTTCGGTGGCCCGCACGCTGCCTACTTCGCCACCCGCGACGCGTTCAAGCGCGACATGCCGGGCCGCCTGGTCGGCATGTCGGTGGACCGTTTCGGCAAGCCGGCCCTGCGCCTGGCCATGCAGACCCGCGAGCAGCACATCCGCCGCGAGAAGGCCACCAGTAACATCTGTACCGCGCAGGTGCTGCTGGCCAACATCGCCAGCATGTACGCCGTGTACCACGGTCCGAAAGGCCTGACCGAGATCGCGCAGCGCATCCACAGCTTCACCGCCATCCTCGCCCTGGGCCTGACCAAGCTGGGTCACAGCGTCGAGCAGCAGCACTTCTTCGACACCCTGAGCATCAAGACCGGCGCCAAGTCCGCCGAGCTGCATGCCAAGGCCCGTGCCGCCGGCATCAACCTGCGCGAGATCGACGCCGAGCGTCTGGGTCTGTCGCTGGACGAAACCACCGACCAGGCCGCCGTCGAGGCGCTGCTGGCGCTGTTCGCCGCTGACCAGACTGCCCCTGCCGTCAGCGACCTGGCCGCGCAAGTCGCCAGCCGCCTGCCGCAGAACCTGCTGCGCCAATCGGCCATCCTGCAGCACGAAGTGTTCAACCGCTACCACAGCGAAACCGAGCTGATGCGCTACCTGCGCAAGCTGGCCGACAAGGACCTGGCCCTGGATCGCAGCATGATCCCGCTGGGTTCCTGCACCATGAAGCTCAACGCCGCCAGCGAGATGATCCCGGTGACCTGGCCGGAATTCGGCAATCTGCACCCCTTCGCTCCGGTCGAGCAGGCCGCCGGCTACACCCAGCTGACCAACGAGCTGGAAGCCATGCTCTGCGCCGCCACCGGCTACGACGCCGTGTCGCTGCAGCCCAACGCCGGTTCCCAGGGCGAGTACGCCGGCCTCTTGGCCATCCGTGCCTATCACCTGAGCCGCGGCGACGATCAGCGCGACATCTGCCTGATCCCGCAATCGGCCCACGGCACCAACCCGGCGACCGCCTCCATGGCCGGCATGCGCGTGGTGGTCACCGCCTGTGACGCACGCGGCAACGTCGACATCGCTGATCTGAAGGCCAAGGCCGAAGAGCACAAGGATCGCCTGGCCGCGATCATGATCACCTACCCGTCCACCCACGGTGTGTTCGAGGAAGGCATCCGCGAGATCTGCCAGATCATCCACGACAACGGCGGCCAGGTTTACATCGACGGCGCCAACATGAACGCCATGGTTGGTCTGTGCGCCCCGGGTCAGTTCGGCGGCGACGTCTCCCACCTGAACCTGCACAAGACCTTCTGCATCCCGCACGGCGGTGGCGGCCCGGGCGTCGGCCCGATCGGCGTCAAATCGCACCTGGCGCCGTTCCTGCCGGGCCATGGCCACATGGCACGCAAGGAAGGTGCAGTCAGCGCCGCGCCGTTCGGCAGCGCCAGCATCCTGCCGATCACCTGGATGTACATCACCATGATGGGCGGCAACGGCCTCAAGCGCGCGTCGCAGATGGCCATTCTCAACGCCAACTACATCGCCCGTCGTCTGGAAGAGCACTACCCGGTGCTGTACTCCGGCGAAGGCGGCCTGGTGGCGCACGAGTGCATCCTCGACATCCGTCCGCTCAAGGACAGCAGCGGCATCAGCGTCGACGACGTGGCCAAGCGCCTGATCGACTTCGGCTTCCACGCCCCGACCATGTCCTTCCCGGTGGCCGGCACCCTGATGATCGAGCCGACCGAGAGCGAGTCCAAGGAAGAGCTGGATCGCTTCTGCGACGCCATGATCGCCATCCGCGAGGAAATCCGCGCGGTCGAGCAGGGCCGTCTGGATAAAGACGACAACCCGCTGAAGAACGCCCCGCACACCGCGCTGGAACTGGTCGGCGAGTGGAATCACGCCTACAGCCGCGAGCAGGCCGTGTACCCGGTCGCCAGCCTGATCGAGGCCAAGTACTGGCCGCCGGTCGGCCGCGTGGACAACGTCTACGGTGACCGCAACCTGGTCTGCGCCTGCCCGTCCATCGAGGCGTATCAGGACGCGTGATGCGCTTGTCTCCCCTCTCCCGCTTGCGGGAGAGGGGACGGCTCAATGGCTAACCTCCCCTATTTTCGGCTCCCCTCACCGGGGCGGGCCTGTTTCATCCCGAGAAAAACGATAAAGAGGGCCTCACCATGTTCAGCAAGCACGACCAACTGCAGGGCTATGACGACGCCCTGCTCGCGGCGATCCAGGCCGAGGAACAGCGCCAGGAAGACCACATCGAGCTGATCGCCTCGGAGAACTACTGCAGCCAGCGCGTGATGCAGGCGCAAGGCAGCGGCCTGACCAACAAGTATGCCGAAGGCTATCCGGGCAAGCGCTACTACGGTGGTTGCGAGCATGTGGACAAGGTCGAGGCACTGGCCATCGAGCGTGCCAAGCAGCTGTTCGGCGCCGACTACGCCAACGTCCAGCCGCACTCCGGTTCGTCCGCCAACGCTGCTGTTTACCTGGCGCTGCTCAACGCGGGTGACACCATTCTCGGCATGAGCCTGGCACATGGCGGCCACCTGACCCACGGCGCCAAGGTGTCGTCCTCGGGCAAGCTGTACAACGCCGTGCAATACGGCATCGACGAGAACGGCCTGATCGATTACGACGAAGTCGAGCGCCTGGCCGTCGAGCACAAACCGAAGATGATCGTCGCCGGCTTCTCGGCCTACTCGCGCGTGCTGGATTTCCCGCGTTTCCGCGCCATCGCCGACAAGGTCGGCGCACTGCTGTTCGTCGACATGGCTCACGTTGCGGGCCTGGTCGCGGCCGGTCTGTACCCGAACCCGGTACCGTTCGCCGATGTGGTCACCACCACCACGCACAAGACCCTGCGCGGCCCGCGTGGCGGCCTGATCCTGGCGCGCAAGAACGAGGAGATCGAGAAAAAGCTCAACTCCGCCGTCTTCCCCGGCGCCCAGGGCGGCCCGCTGATGCACGTGATCGCGGCCAAGGCGGTGTGCTTCAAGGAAGCACTGGAGCCAGGCTTCAAGGCCTACCAGCAGCAGGTGATCGACAACGCCCGCGCCATGGCCGAGGTGTTCGTCCAACGCGGCTATGACGTGGTCTCCGGCGGTACCGACAACCACCTGATGCTGATCAGTCTGGTCAAACAGGGCCTGACCGGCAAAGCGGCCGACGCGGCGCTGGGCGACGCTCACATCACCGTGAACAAGAACGCCGTGCCGAACGACCCCCAGTCGCCGTTCGTCACCTCCGGCATCCGCATCGGTACCCCGGCGGTGACCACTCGCGGCTTCAAGGAAGGCGAATGCCGCACCTTGGCCGGCTGGATCTGCGACATCCTCGACGACCTGGAAAACCCGGCCGTGATCGAGCGCGTGCGCGGCCAGGTCGCCGACCTGTGCACCACCTTCCCGGTCTACGCTGACTGACACACAACGTACAACGGGCCGCACCGCGGCCCCAACCGGTGCGCGCGGCGCACCCAACAGGAAATCGACATGACCACTGAAACTCTCGCCAAGACTCCGCTGCACGCCCTGCACCTCGAACTCGGCGCACGCATGGTGCCCTTCGCCGGCTATGACATGCCCGTGCAGTACCCGCTGGGCGTGATGAAGGAACATCTGCACACCCGTGAGGCCGCAGGTCTGTTCGACGTCTCGCACATGGGCCAGGTCCTGCTGCGTGGTGAGAACGCTGCACGTGCTCTGGAAACCCTGGTGCCGGTGGATATCATCGATCTGCCGCTGGGTACACAGCGCTACGCCATGTTCACCGACGCCCAGGGCGGCATCCTCGACGACCTGATGGTCGCCAACCTGGGTGACGACACCCTCTACCTGGTGGTCAACGCCGCCTGCAAGGATCAGGACCTGGCCCACCTGCAGAAATACATTGGCGAGCAGTGCCAGATCGAGAGCCTGTTCGAGGAGCGCGCCCTGCTCGCTCTGCAAGGCCCGAAGGCGGCTGAGGTTCTGGCCCGACTGGCACCGGAAGTGAGCAAGATGACCTTCATGCAGGTTGCCCGCGTGCGACTGCTGGGCAGCGAATGCATCGTCAGCCGCAGCGGCTACACCGGCGAAGACGGCTTCGAGATTTCCGTCGCCGTCGACCAGGCCGAAGCCCTGGCTCGCAGCCTGCTGGCCGAGGCCGAAGTCGAGGCTATCGGCCTCGGCGCCCGTGACTCGCTGCGCCTGGAAGCCGGCCTGTGCCTGTACGGCCATGACATGAGCAGCGCCACCACGCCGATCGAAGCCAGCCTGCTGTGGGCGATCTCCAAGGTGCGCCGCGCTGACGGCGAGCGTGCAGGCAACTTCCCGGGCGCCGAGCGCGTATTCGAGCAACAGCAGAAAGGTGTAGCCCGCAAACGTGTCGGCCTGCTGCCGCAGGAACGCGTGCCGGTGCGTGAAGGTGCGGAAATCGTCGATGCCGACGGCACCGTGATCGGCCAGGTAAGCAGCGGCGGCTTCGGTCCGACTCTCGGCGCACCGGTCGCGATGGGCTACGTCAATGCCAGCCACACCGCCATCGACAGCGACGTCTGGGCCGTGGTTCGTGGCAAGCGTATTGCCATGAAGGTCGCCAAGACCCCGTTCGTGCCACAGCGCTACTACCGCGGCTGATTTGCTCACTTTCCCGCTCGAGGGAAAGGGTAATGGCGTAGGGCGGGTGAAACCCGCCGTATGGATCTGGCGGGTTGCACCCGCCCTACGCGCCGCCAATCTCGTAGCCCGAATGCAGTCCGCGGATGCCCTGAAAAGCTCCCGGATTGCATCCGGGCTGCGTCGTTTCTACCCCCTGATCCGCTCGTAAGGCACCCGCTCGCGCCCGGCACGCAGCGTCTGTGCCCACCAGTTCAACTGCACCAGCGTATGCGCCAACGCCGAGTTGGCGGGCCGTGGTTCGCTCAACTGGCCCTGCTCATCGAACTGCTCCCAGGCATTGGTGAAGCTCACCGAGCCGCGCACCGTCATCGCATGCAACTCCGCCAGCACCTGACGCAGTCGCTCCACCGCGCGCAGCCCGCCGGACACCCCGCCATAACTGACGAACCCCGCCGACCGCGCTTCCCAGGATGCCAGCACCTCGTCGATGAACTGTTTGAGCGCCGCCGGATAGCCGTGGCTGTACTCCGGGGTGACGATCAGAAAGGCGTCGGCGCGCAGCAACTGCTGCAGCGACTGATGGCGTTGCGCGGCGAGCTCCTGCGCCTCGCCGGGCTGGCGAAACATCACGGCCGGGTCGACCAGGCTCAGCTCGAGATGGACGCGCACCGCTCCTTCCACGAACGCCCGCTGACTGTCGGCCAGGTTGCCGAGCGCAGTGGCGTGGCGGTTTCCACGCTGCATTTCTACGAGACCAAGGGGCTGATCCACAGCCAGCGCAATGCTGGCAATCAGCGGCGTTATCGGCGTGATGTGCTGCGCCGCGTCGCGCTCATCAAGGTGGCGCAGCGCCTGGGCATTCCCTTGGCCGATATTGGTTTGGCGCTGAGCACACTGCCTTGCGATCACATGCCCACGGCAGCGGACTGGCAGCAACTGTCGGCACAATGGCAGCGCGATCTGGACGCGCTTATCGAGCAAATGACGCGACTGCGCGACCAGCTCACCGGCTGTATCGGTTGCGGTTGCCTGTCGATGCAGGACTGCCCACTGCGCAACCCCAGCGACGAACTCGGCGCACAGGGTGCTGGCGCGCGTTTGCTCGAAACGGATTAATCGTCCAGGCAGTTGCGCCTGTTGCTGAACACCTCGCGGCGGATGTCGCGCACATCCAGGGAGATTGCCGGCACCTGCGGCAGGCGCTCGACCAGTGCGCGCACGACGCGCCGCGACAGCGCTCGCTTGTCGTCATCGCTGCGCCCGGCCAGCACGTAGAAGATCAGGTGCACGAACATTCCCTGCTCGCCGCCGACGCAGTGGTGCTCGTACAGACTCAGGCGCACCTTGACCTCGCCGGATTGGAACAACCCCGTGGCAGCCGCCTGGTCATGCACCAGTTGCACCAGCTCCTGCGGCGCGATCAGCTCACTCACCTCGCGGGCGGCTTCGATCAGGCAATGCGGCATGGATAAACCCTTGATGTAAGTGAACTTGTCACACGTTATCACACAACAAATTCGATACCAGATGGTTTACCCGCTCTGCGCTGAACGCCCTCGGCATAACCGATAGCGCAGCTACATCGGGAAAAACTACTCAGACTTTCGTCTAGCCATACGTTGACAAGCGACAAAAAGGCTGTCGATAATCCAGCAAGTTGTATGACGACATATGACAACGATAACAACAATAATCAGGGCCATAATATGACTGTCCTCGCCTCTCTCTCAGTACAGCAGCCCCTCGCCTGCTCGCCCCCCATCGTTGCCACACGCCACAGCACCGGATTCGCCGGCGGCTGACTTCAGCCACCAGCAATGACCGGCCGCGTTCGGCCGGGTTATCGCCCTCTACGGGGCAAACACAACATTCCCATCATGCAGGTCCTGATGCAGACCAGCAGGGGATGGTTCGTTCAAAAACTGGGAGCACAACAACAATGACCGCACGCAACATCATTCCATTGGCCCTGCTCGGCAGCACGGCTCTGGCCCTGGTTATGCCGACCACCACGCATGCTGCTGGCTTTGTCGAAGACGCCAAGGTCACCCTCGGCCTGCGCAACTACTACTTCAACCGTAACTACCTGAACGGCACCGATCCGATGATCGGCCCGGCAACGAATCGCGAGCGTCAGGGCCAGGCCGAAGGCTGGACTCAGAGCTTCATTCTCGATGCCCGTTCCGGCTTCACCGAAGGCACCGTCGGTTTCGGCCTGGATGTGCTCGGTCTTTACAGCATCAAGCTGGACGGCAACCGCGGCGCCGCCAACACCAACCTGATGCCGATTCACGACGACGGCCAGGCTGCTGACCAGTTTGGCCGTACCGCCGTGGCCGCCAAGGCCAAGCTCTCCAAGACCGAACTGAAGGTCGGTGAGTGGTTCGCCGTACTGCCGATCCTGCGCGCTGACGACGGTCGCTCACTGCCGCAAACT
The DNA here is from genome assembly GCF_007049795.1 of Ectopseudomonas mendocina. Taxonomy (GTDB): domain Bacteria; phylum Pseudomonadota; class Gammaproteobacteria; order Pseudomonadales; family Pseudomonadaceae; genus Aquipseudomonas; species Aquipseudomonas mendocina_D. The sequence continues at coordinate 191,417 of NZ_SCFY01000011.1, read as the reverse complement.
TTCCAGGGCGCCCAGGTCACTTCCAACGAAATCGACGGCCTGACCCTGTACGGCGGCCAGTTCTGGAAGAACAGCCAGCGTCACGATGCCAGTCGTGAAGAGATGTCTTTCGGTGGGGTCGAGGGCGACGACTTCAACTTCGGTGGTGGTGAGTACCGTTTCAACGGTAACAACACCATGGTTGGCGTCTGGCACGCACGCCTGGAAGACGTCTACCAGCAGAGCTACGTGCAACTGACCCACAGCCAACCGGTCGGCGACTGGGTGCTAGGCGCCAATCTGGGCTATGTCACCGGCAAGGAAGAAGGCGCGGCCAAGGCCGGCAAGCTGGACAACAAGGTCTACCAGGGCGCGTTCACTGCCAAGACCGGCAACAACACCTTCACCCTGGCTTATCAGCGCCTGAGCGGCGATACCAAGTTCATGCGTATCGACGGCGCCAGCGGCGGCTTGCTGGTCAACGATGGTTTCACCAACGCCTACGACAACCCGGAAGAGCGTTCCTGGCAGATCCGTCACGACTACAACTTCGCCGGCCTCGGCATTCCGGGTCTGACCTTGATGAACCGCTACGTCAGCGGTAGCAACATCGACGTCTACACCAATGGCGTGAAAACCCGCGAGAACGCCGAGGAATGGGGCCGCGAATCCGAGCTGGCCTACACCATCCAGGAAGGCACGCTGAAGAACCTGAGCATCCGCTGGCGTAACTCCGATGTGCGTCGCGACGCGGGCCAGGATCTGCACGAGAACCGTCTGATCATCAACTATCCGCTGTCGATTCTGTAATACCGGACGCATCACTGCGTCCTATTGACTCCTGTGTGTTAACGGCACTTTACGCCCGTCCTTGTGACGGGCTTTTTTTGCCTGTCTCCCTGGGCTGGGACCTGCGCCGCTTAATGGCTGTAGGGTGCGCCGTGCGCACCGGCTTGTTGCGTGGAGCAGCGGTGCGCACAGCGCACCCTACCTCAGGGTCGCTGCCATCTGCGCCAACACCGTGAGCACATCCTGCCCCAGCTTCTGCGAGCGCGCGCCGTTCCAGCCGGTGCGTGGCTGCGGACTATCGTCATGGTCCTTGAACGGCATCTCGATGGTGAACGACAGGCAATCGAAGGCCTGGCCAACGGCGTTGCAGGCCAGGGTCAGGTTGGCCTGGCCCGGCTCATCACGCGGATAACCGAAGCGGGTCTGGAACTCGGCGCCGATAGCCACAAGACGACTGCGGAAGTCTTCTTCCAACGCTGCCAGCCGTGGGGTGTAGCCCGGATTGCCTTCGCAACCGGCGGTGAACACATGGGGAATTTCCTCGTCGCCATGAATATCGAGGAACAGGTCAACGCCAATACGCTGCATATGCTGCAGCACGAACAGCACTTCGGGACTGCGCTCGGAGCTGGCGGACTGCCAGGCACGATTGAGGTCCTGCCCGGCATAGTTGGTGCGCAGGTGACCGCGATAGGCGCCGTCCGGGTTCATGTTCGGCACCAGATAGAACTCGGCCTCGCGCAGCAAGGCTACAACCTCGGCATCCTGCGGATTCTGCAGGCGCTCGATCAGCCCTTCCATGAACCACTCGGCCATATGCTCGCCCGGATGCTGCTGGGCGATGATCCACAGTTTGCGCGGTGCGCCCGTCTGGCCACCGATACGTAGCAACTGGATGTCACGGCCTTCCAGGCTTCTGCCACTGGCCACGAGTTCAGCGCCGCGCTCCAGCGCGTTAGCGATCAGACGTTCATGCCGCGCTCGCGGATAGGGTTCGAAATAAGCGAACCAGACGCGCTCGTGCTCGGCCTGCAACTCGAAGTGCAGCTGACCGTCCTGGTAGCGGGTCGGCACGCGAAACCAGTCCTGCTGGTCGTAACTGGCCACGGCCTGGTAACCGTCCCAGGCGCGGTTGTAGGCCGACTGCCCGGCATTGGTCAGGCTGAAGCCGTGGCGTTGCCCCAGCTGGAGGCCCTCGACCTGAAAGTGAAACCACTGGAAATGGTGGCTGTTGAGGTCCGGGCGCATGGCCAGCAAGACGCGCTGCGGGTCACTGGCGTCGATGACCTGGATGTTGCCACTGTCGAAATCCGCACTGATTTTCATGACTGCCTCGTAAGCGAAATCAGCGCTCAGGATTGCAGTTCATGGCGCGAGTGTGAAGTCGCACCGCGACAGACTGATCAACGACAGCGAACTATGGTGGCCAGGTTCAGCCTAATAGCGACTTGCCCTGTTTCTCGCCTACGGAGTTTCTGCCATGCCCAGCCCGATCAACCTGCGTCACGCCACCACCGCCCTGCTCGCTCTCGCGCTACTGGCGGGCTGCGCCGGGCGTGAACCCGATTCCAGCGCGCCGGAAGAACAGCCGCAGGTCGACCAGCCCATCACCCAGACCGAACAAGACCAACTGCGCCAGCAAGCCCAACGCGGTGATCTGGAAAGCCAGTTCCAGCTCGGCAGCAGCTACTTCGTCGGCCAGCCGGAAAAGAACATCAAGCAAGCCGAGTACTGGTGGAAGCAGGCCGCAGACAAGGGTCACTCCATGGCTGCGGTCAGTCTTGCCTACCTCTATACCGGGCGTGACGCACCGGAGCTTGCCAACCAGCGCGACATGCTCAAGTACCTCAACCAGTCAGCCGCTGCAGGCAACCCGATGGCGCAGCATGTGCTGGGCAACCTTTACCGACGCGGCGAAGGCGGCGTAGCACGTGACCCCGACCAGGCCCAGCGCCTGTACCAGAGTGCCTGCCAGCAGAACTACGAGCTCTCCTGCACGGCGCTGGGTCGTCAGTAACGCTGCCGCAGAGCCAACTCGCGCGCGAGCCCTGTTACAACACAGCATGGCCAACGCGCAGCAGGCTTTGAACGGGTTATCAGGGCTGCTAGTCGAACAGCGCATTGCCGCTTTCCATATCGCAAGGCGCGGAGAAGTGCTCGTGAAAGATCAGCCAGCGACTGCCTTGGCGGCGCAGGCACTGAGTCACGCGCATCCAGCAGGTTTCCAGTTCGCCCTTGTCATTGGTGCCGCCGCAGTGCAGCAGGTAATGAGTGACGCCAAGATCGCCGTCGGCGGTGAACGAACGTCGGCTCGTGCGGTTCGAAACGCCCTTCGCCGCTGCACATTTCCATGCAGGCCGCCTGCCAATGCGCCTGGTATGCCGGGCGCCCCTGGAAGCGCAGCGGCCCCACAGCATCGTAGGCGACCACGCCTTCCACGTAGTGACCCATGATGCGTGCCACAGCCTTGCTGCGGCAGGCGTCGGTTCGACTGTTCAGTGCATCTTGCAGTTCATGCTGACTCATATCGATTTTCCTTCGTGCGTGGATTGGGTGACTCAATGGCCAGCAGCCGGGTCGACATCCAGTTGGCGAACCGGCCGCACTTCCACGCAGCCGACACGGGCGGCGGGAATATCTCCAGCCAATTGGATGGCCTCGTTGAGATCCCGTGCCTCGATCAGATAGAAGCCGGCGAGCTGCTCCTTGGTTTCGGCGAAAGGGCCATCGGTAATGGCCAGCTTGCCGCCACGCATGCGCACCGTGGTGGCGCTCTGCACCGACTGTAACGCCTCGGCTGCAAGCATGCGCCCGCTCCCCCCGCACACGCTGGGCGTAGGCGTGGCACTCACTGTCATGGGGGGCTTTCGGGGGAGCTGTGCAGCTCCTGTTCGTTGGCGTAAACAAAGCAGAGGTTTTTCATGGCGCGCTCCAGTTCCTGTGCGGTGGGTACTGGATAGTCGAACGCGACGAAGGTATTTCGACATTGGCCGGAAAAACATCGATGAAGCCGATGAACGGTAGGGTGCGCCATGCACACCGCCCCCCCCGTTTTGAACCCGACCCGTCTTGTGCACTGGCGATTAGACGTCGGCCGGACACCTAGATGCGCGCAGCGAATCCTATTCGGGCACTTCGACGCTGACGTGAATGGCGTCGTGGCGCCAGAACTCCAGGTCGCAGTCGATGATGCGCCCGTGCTGGTCGCGGTTGACCCGGGTGATGCGCAACGCCGGACTGCCCGGCGCCACCTTGAGGCTGGCAGCGGCCTCGGCATGTAGCGCGGTGGGCACCATGTCGAAACGCACGCGGCCATAGTGAATGCCGTACTCGCTGGCATAGAGGTCGGTCAGCGAACGCGTCAGGTCGAACTCGAGAATGCCGGGGAAGTAGGCCGGATTCAGATAGTGCTCGACATACAGCACCAGACGCCCATCGATACGCCGTGCGCGGCACACCTGATAGACGCTCGACAACGCCGGCAACTCCAGCACCTGGCAGATCTGCGCGGGGGCCGGCATCAAGCGCGCACTCAGGACGTCGGTAGCCGGCACTCGCCCCTGCTCGGCGACCATGGCATGAAAGTGGGTACGCACCAGGGGGTTGTAGGCCACCCGCGTAGGTGAAACGAACCAGCCACGACGCTCCTCGCGATAGACCAGCCCCTGCGCCTCCAACTGACCGAGCGCCTCGCGCAGGGTAATGCGCGTGGTATCGAACAACTCGCTGAGCTTACGCTCGGCCGGCAACTTGCTGCCAGAGGGCAACAAGCCCCGGTCGATCTGCTCCTGCAACGCGCGGCAGATGATGGTGACAGCCCGTGGCGCTTCTTCGCGCATCAAAACTTCCCCTTTTGGACTAGTCCAGCCCCATCACAGGGCAAAAATCGCTCGCTCAGATGGGTTACAAGCCTAGGCAGTCTAGATGACTGATAGATGACAGCCATGCAGCAAGCACGCCGCATGCCACTGCCAGCCCCCTTCGCAGCCCGCGAAATCAGCTACTTATCCATGGTCTACGCTTGTGAAGCGCGCCAGCCGCTTACACCTAGACATCTGCCTCACCATGGCTGGACATAAAACTGTCATTGAAGGCGCTTAGATTGGCTCGGGTATTGCTGATCTAGACCAACACTCTCACTGCAAAGGAGTTTCCAATGAAACAACTGCTGCTGGCTTCACTGATGGGTTCGGCCATCGCCCTGGCGACTTCCGCCATGGCCGAAGGCACCGACTTGCAGGCACTGGAACAGGCTGCACGCGCCGAAGGCGTGGTGAATAGCGTGGGTATGCCCGACAGCTGGGCCAACTGGAAGGACACCTGGAGTGACCTGAATAGCAAGTACGGCCTCAAGCATCAGGACACCGACATGAGCTCGGCACAGGAAATCGCCAAGTTCGCCGCTGAGAAGGACAATGCCACCGCCGATATCGGTGACGTCGGCGCCGCCTTTGGTCCTATCGCCGTGCAGCAGGGCGTGACCCAGCCGTACAAGCCGAGCACCTGGGAGCAGATCCCGAGCTGGGCCAAGGACGCCGATGGCCACTGGATGCTGGCCTACACCGGCTCCATCGCCTTCATCGTCAACAAGCAACTGGTCAAGGATGTACCGAAATCCTGGGCTGACCTGAAGAACGGCAAGTACCGCGTCGCCATCGGTGACGTCAGCGCCGCCGCCCAGGCCGTGAACGGCGTGCTGGCTGCCGCCATCGCCAATGGCGGTGACGAGAAGAACATCCAACCCGGCCTGGACTTCTTCGCCACCATCGCCGAGCAGGGCCGCCTGGCGCTGTCCAACCCGACTATCCAGACTCTGGAAAAGGGCGAAGTGGAAGTCGGCATCGTCTGGGACTTCAACGGCCTGTCCTACCGCGACCAGATCGACCCCAACCGCTTCGAGGTGCTGATCCCGTCCGATGGTTCGGTGATCTCCGGCTACACCACCATCATCAACAAGTACGCCAAGAACCCCAACGCGGCCAAGCTGGCGCGTGAGTACATCCTCTCCGACGCCGGCCAGATCAACCTGGCCAAAGGCAATGCCCGACCGATCCGCGCCGAGCACCTGACCCTGCCGGCCGAGGTGCAGGCTAAGCTGCTGCCCAACGAGCAATACGCCAAGGTCAAGCCAATCGCCGACGCGGCTGCCTGGGAGGCCACCTCCAAGGCACTGCCACAGATGTGGCAAGAGAACGTGATCATCAATATGGAATAACCCGGGCTCGGTGGTAGGTGCTTCAGCGGCGACAGTCGCGGCTGAAGCCTCTCCCACAAGCTGCTCCCGCAGCCAATACCTGTAGGAGCGGCTGGGCGGCATTCCGCTTCAGCCGCGAAACGCTTCCATCGTTTTCAGGATTCCCCATGCCTTCCAAGGTCATCCTCGTCGTGCTCGACGGCCTCAGCCACTCGGTCGCACAACACGCCATGGGCCATCTGCACGCCTGGTGCGACGCCGGGCGCGCGGCCTTCTACCGCCTCGACTGCGAGCTGCCGGCGCTGTCGCGCCCGCTCTACGAGGCCATCCTCACTGGCGTGCGCCCCATCGACAGCGGCATCGTGCACAACGATGTTTCGCGCCTGTCGCGCGAACGCAGCCTCTTTCATTACGCCCGCGATGCCGGTCTGAGCACCGCCGCCGCGGCCTATCATTGGGTCAGCGAGCTGTACAACCGCTCGCCCTTCGTCGCCGTGCGCGACCGGCATACCTGCGATGAATCGCTGCCGATCCAGCATGGCCACTTCTATTACGCCGACCACTACCCGGACTCGCACCTGTTCGTCGACGCCGAGAGCCTGCGTTTGCAGCACACGCCAGACCTGCTGCTGGTGCACCCGATGAACATCGACGACGCCGGCCACAAGCACGGCCTGGACAGTTCCCAGTATCGCAACGCCGCACGGATGGCCGATGTGCTGCTGGCGGACTACCTGCAGAACTGGATCGATGCAGGCTATCAGGTACTGGTCACCGCCGACCACGGCATGAACGTCGACCGCTCGCACAACGGCCTGCTGCCGGAAGAGCGCCAGGTGCCACTGTTCGTCATCGGTGATGCCTTCAGCCTCGATGCCAATGCGCGCCCACGCCAGCTCGAGCTGTGCGGCAGCATCTGCCAGTTGCTCGGTGTACCGCACGACAAACCCTACTGCGCGGAGTTGCTGAAATGAGCGCGCCACCCTCCCTGCGTCGCCGGCTGCCGCTGTTGTGCCTGCTGCCCTTCACCCTGTTCTTCGTGGTGTTCCAGGTGGCGCCGCTGGTGTGGGTGGCGGTCAACAGTCTGAACAGCCCCGCTGGCTGGGGCCTGGGCAATTTCGAGAAGATCTTCGCCTCCAGGTTCTATATGCAGGCGATAAAACACAGCCTGGAAATCGCCTTCTGGTCGAGCCTGTTTGGCATGGCCATCGCCATCCTCGGTAGCTACTCGCTGCGTCAGGTGGACTCGAAGCTGCGCGATTTCGTCATCGCCTTCTCCAACATGACCAGCAACTTTTCCGGGGTGCCGCTGGCCTTCGCCTTCATCATCCTGCTCGGCTTCAACGGCGCGCTGACCCTGCTGCTGATCCAGCTTGGCCTGATCGAGAGCTTCAATCTCTACTCGAAGAACGGCCTGATCGTGCTCTACACCTATTTCCAGATTCCGCTCGGCGTGCTGCTGCTCTACCCGGCCTTCGATGCCCTGCGCCAGGACTGGCGTGAGTCCGCAGCCTTGCTCGGCGCCGGCACCTGGGACTTCTGGCGCCATATCGGCCTGCCGGTGCTGACGCCTGCGCTGCTCGGCACCTTCGTCATCCTCCTGGCCAATGCTCTGGGCGCCTACGCCACGGTGTATTACCTGACCACCGGCAACTTCAACGTACTGCCGATCCGCATCGCGGCGATGGTCTCCGGCGACATCTCGCTGGACCCGAATCTGGCCAGCGCCCAGTCGATGATCCTGGTCGGGCTGATGGTGCTGATCACCGCCGTCCACCAGTTGCTGCTGAAAAGGAGCCAGCATGTCACGCGCTAACAGGCCGTTTAAAAACGTAGGCGAGGCCGCCGATGCGAGGCAAAAACAGGCGAAAAAGCGGAGTTTACAAGCTGTAAATGAGCATTTTGAGCCTGGTTTTAACGAAGCAGCGGCAACGCAGGTAGTGTTTAAACCGCCTGTGAAAGCCCCCACCGCCAGCCTTTACCACCGCATCGTGGTCTGGCTGCTGTTCCTCATCCTGCTGCTGCCGCTGGCCGGTACCCTGCTTTACTCGCTATCCACCAGTTGGTCGGCGACCATCCTGCCGGACGGCCTGACGCTGAAGTGGTACGCCGCGCTGTGGAGTGATGAGCGCTTCCTGCGCGCCTTCGGCCAATCGCTGCTGGTGTGCTTCGGCGCCCTGGCGTTGTCGGTGGTGTTGATCCTGCCGCTGATGTTCGTGGTGCATTACCACTTCCCCAAGCTCGACACGCTGATGAACGTGCTGATCCTGCTGCCGTTCGCCGTGCCGCCGGTGGTGTCCTCGGTGGGCCTGCTGCAGCTCTACGGCTCCGGGCCGCTGGCGATGACCAGCACGCCGTGGATTCTGCTTGGCTGCTACTTCACCATTGCCCTGCCGTTCATGTACCGCGCCATCGCCAACAACCTGCAGGCGATCAACCTGCGCGACCTGATGGACGCCGCCCACCTGCTTGGTGCCAGCACCTGGAAGGCGGCCTTTCTGGTGGTGCTGCCGAACCTGCGCAAGGGCCTGATGGTGTCGTTGTTCCTTTCCTTCAGCTTCCTGTTCGGCGAGTTCGTCTTCGCCAACATGCTGGTGGGCACCCGCTATGAAACCCTCCAGGTGTACCTGAACAACATGCGCAACAGCAGCGGCCACTTCAACAGTGCGCTGGTGATTTCCTACTTCTTCTTCGTCCTGGTATTCACCTGGGCGGCCAACCGTTTGAACAGGGACAAGGCATGAGCTTGCTGAGCATCCATAACCTGCATAAAAGCTACGGCGACACCCGTATCTTCAGCGACATCAACTGCGAGATCGGCCAGGGCGAGTTCGTCACCCTGCTCGGCCCCTCCGGCTGCGGCAAGTCCACCCTGCTGCGTTGCATCGCCGGGCTGACCGACGTCGACGGCGGGCAGATCAATCTCGGTGGCGAAGACCTGGTGCCGCTGCCGCCGCAAAAACGCGGTATCGGCATGGTGTTCCAGAGCTATGCGCTGTTCCCCAACATGAGCGTGGCGCAGAACGTCGCCTTCGGCCTGCGCATGCAGAAAGTGGCCAGAGACGAAAGCGAGCAGCGCGTGCGTGAGGTTCTAGAGATGGTCGAGCTGGGCGATTTTTCCGCGCGCTATCCGCACCAGCTCTCCGGCGGCCAATGCCAGCGCGTGGCCCTGGCCCGTTCACTGGTCACCCGCCCGCGCCTGCTGCTGCTCGACGAGCCGTTGTCGGCCCTCGATGCGCGTATCCGCAAGCACCTGCGCGAACAGATCCGCGCGATCCAGCAGGAACTGAACCTGACCACCATCTTCGTCACTCACGATCAGGAAGAAGCGCTGACCATGAGTGATCGTATTTTCCTGATGAATGCCGGCCAGATCGTCCAGAGCGGCGACGCCGAAACTCTCTACACCGCGCCGGTGGATGCCTTCGCCGCCGGGTTCATCGGCAACTACAACCTGCTCGAGGCCGATGCCGCCAGCCGTCTGTTGCTGCGCCCGGTCAACAGCCGTGTAGCGATCCGCCCGGAGGCGATCCAGATCGGTGGGGTGGGAATCGAAGGCACCATTGTAAGCCACAGCCTGCTGGGTAACGTCGTGCGCTACCGGGTCGAGGCCCGCGGCGTGCAACTGCTGGTGGACGTGCTCAATCGCTCTGCCGCCGACCTGCACCACAATGGCCAGAGTGTCAGCTTGGCCATTGGTGCCGATGCGATCAGGGAGGTGGCGTGATGGCCCTGGCGATTTTCGACCTCGACGAAACCCTGATTCACGGCGATTGCGCCAGCCTGTGGACACAGGAAATGGTCAAGATCGGCTGGGCCGATGGCGACTCCTTCCTGGCCCACGAGCAGGAACTGATGCGTCAGTACGCCGCCGGCACCCTGGCCATGGAGGACTACATGGCCTTCACCCTGTCGCCGCTGGTTGGCCGCACGCCCGAGGAGGTCGCCCATGTGGTCGAGCCCTTCGTCGAGGACGTGATCGAGCCGATCTTCTACAGTGACGCCAGCCGCACCCTGGCCGCGCACCGCGCCGCCGGCGACCGCTTGCTGGTGATCTCCGCCTCGGCGCATTTTCTGGTCAGCGCCATCGCCGAACGCTTCGGCATCGACGAGGTGCTGGCCATCGATTTGGAGCTGCAGCACGGCTTCTACAGTGGTCGCACCGAAGGCGTACTGACCTATCGCGAAGGCAAGGTGACACGTCTGCATGCCTGGCTCGCCGAGCAGAACGAAAGCCTCGTTGGCGCCAGCTTCTACTCCGACTCGCGCAACGACCTGCCGCTGCTGCAGGTGGTCGACAAGCCCTTCACTGTCAACCCCGACCCGACTCTGCGCGCCCATGCCGAGCAGGCTGGCTGGCCGATTCTCAGTTGGCGCTGATCCTGTCGTAAGGTGTGGCGGGGCCGCCCAGTTTCAAGGTGCGCATGGCGCACCCTACCCGGCCCCGTGACGCCCTATTGGCTCATGATCCCTTCGCAGGCCTCGATCAACGCCGCCGCCAATTCCCTTGCATAGCCGGGCAACTGGTTGCGCGCATGCAAGGCCACTTCCACCGGCGCCACCGGGGCGAAGCCTTCGGCCTCACCCAATTCGCGGTGCGCAGCGGTGATCAACCGGCGCGGCAGCAGGGTCAGGCCCAGGCCACCTTCGGCCGCGGCGCTGACGCCGGGCAAACTGCTGCTGACATAGGCGATACGCCAGGGCTTACCCATGGCATCCAGCGCGTGGGTCATCTCCAGGCGATACAGGCCGTTGGGTGGGAATACCGCCAGCGGCACGGGGTTGCGCGCCAGCACCGGGCGCGCGCGGCTGTCGAGCCAGGCCACCGGCTCAGCCCAGCTGGCCAGGCCCTTGGCACTGCCGGCGCGCTGCTTGATCAACGCCAGGTCCAGTTCGCCGGCATTGAACGCGCGCCAGACGTCATGACTGAGGCCACTGGTGATCTCCAGGCGAATGCCCGGATGCGCGTCGGCGAAATCGGCCAGATAAGGGGTCAGGCTATTGGCGGCGAAATCGTCCGGCACGCCGAGGCGCACCTCGCCTTCCACCGCACTTTGCCCGAGCGCCAACATGGCTTCGTCCATCAGCGCGACGATGCGGTTGGCGTAACCCAGCAGGCGTTCACCCTCGGTGGTGGTCACCACGTAGCGGCCACTGCGGTCGAGCAGCTCAGCGCCGAGCTGCTCCTCCAGGCGCCGCACCTGCTGGCTGACCGTGGACTGGGTCAGGTGCAGGCTGGCAGCGGCGCGGGTAAAGCCACCGGTCTGCACCACGGCGAGAAAACTGCGTAACAACACCGGATCGAGCATAGCGCTACCCATCATGAAATCCACTGACAGGCATTCTACTATTTAATTTCCGAATCAAGCCGCGAATTCCTATAGTGCATGGGAGCCAATTTTCCGCTCGGGGATCGAACCCCGAGCCCTTCACCCGCCGAGGCAACCTCTCGATGAGCAAATCGCCCTACTACTACGCACCGCATGGCGGTCACCCAGGTCAGGATCAATTGCTGACCGACCGCGCCATGTTCACCGAAGCCTACGCCGTGATCCCCAAAGGCGTGATGCGTGACATCGTCACCAGCCACCTGCCGTTCTGGGACAACATGCGCATGTGGGTCATCGCTCGCCCGCTGACCGGCTTCGCAGAGACCTTCTCGCAATACATCGTCGAAGTCGGCCCGAACGGCGGCAGCGACAAGCCAGAGCTGGACCCGACCGCCGAAGGCGTGATCTTCGTCGTCGAAGGCACCTGCGACCTGAGCCTCAACGGCACCCAGCATGCCCTGCGTCCTGGCAGCTACGCCTTCATCCCGCCAGAAAGCGATTGGTCGCTGCGCAACAACGGCAGCGAAGCCGTGCGCTTCCACTGGCTGCGCAAAGCCTACCAACCGGTCGAAGGCGTGCCGTATCCGGAAGCCTTCGTCACCCACGAGCAGGACATCGAGCCAATCGTCATGCCCGGCACCGAAGGCCGCTGGAGCACCACGCGCTTCGTCGAGATCAGCGACATGCGCCATGACATGCACGTCAACATTGTCAACTTCGAGCCGGGCGGCGTGATTCCCTTCGCCGAAACCCACGTCATGGAACACGGCCTGTACGTGCTGGAAGGCAAGGCGGTGTATCGCCTGAACCAGGACTGGGTCGAGGTCGAGGCTGGCGACTTCATGTGGCTGCGCGCCTTCTGCCCGCAGGCCTGCTACGCCGGCGGCCCGAGCCGCTTCCGCTACCTGCTGTACAAGGATGTGAACCGCCAGATGCCGCTGACTCTGGGCGGTCTGAAGCGCTGAGCGCGCAGCCCCAGGGACGGGGCGTAACTGTGGGAGCGAGCTCTGCTCGCGAATCGCTTGGATTGCGATATTCGCGAGCAGAGCTCGCTCCTACGGATGTCTTTAAACGCAAAGGCCACCCGAAGGTGGCCTTTGTCGTTCCAGCGTTGCGATCAGCTATGGCGGATCAGGTGGTCGAAGGCGGATAGCGAAGCCTTCGAGCCCTCGCCCATGGCGATGACGATCTGCTTGTACGGCACGGTGGTCACGTCACCGGCGGCGAACACACCGGGGATGTTGGTAGCGCCCTTGGCATCGATGACGATCTCACCGAAGCGGCTCAGCTCGACGGTGCCCTTGAGCCAGTCGCTGTTGGGCAGCAGGCCGATCTGCACGAAGATGCCTTCCAGCTCGACGGTGTGCAGCTCCTCGGTGGTGCGATCCTTGTACACCAGGCCGGTGACCTTCTGGCCGTCACCCTTGACCTCAGTAGTCTGCGCGCTCTTGATCACGGTCACGTTCGGCAGGCTGTTGAGTTTTTTCTGCAGTACGGCGTCGGCACGCAGGGTGTCGGCGAATTCCAGCAGGGTCACGTGAGCGACGATGCCGGCCAGGTCGATGGCTGCTTCGACGCCAGAGTTACCGCCGCCGATCACCGCCACGCGCTTGCCCTTGAACAGCGGGCCGTCGCAGTGCGGGCAGAAACACACGCCCTTGGCCTTGTACTCCTGCTCGCCGGGTACACCCATCTCGCGCCAGCGCGCGCCGGTGGAGAGAATTACGGTCTTGGCCTTGAGCGAAGCGCCGTTCTCGAACTTCACTTCGTGCAGGCCGCCTTCGCTGCTGGCCGGCACCAGAGCCGACGCACGTTGCAGATTCATCACGTCGACGTCGTATTCCTTGACGTGTTCTTCCAGCGCACGCACCAGTTTCGGGCCTTCGGTTTCCTTGACCGAGATGAAGTTCTCGATGGCCATGGTGTCCAGCACCTGACCGCCGAAGCGCTCGGCAGCGATAGCGGTGCGGATGCCCTTGCGCGCAGCGTAGATGGCCGCTGCGGCGCCAGCCGGGCCACCGCCGACCACCAGCACGTCGAAGGCTTCCTTGGCACTCATTTTCTCGGCATCGCGATTGGCGGCACCGGTGTCGATCTTGGCGAGGATTTCCTTCACGTCCATGCGACCAGAAGCGAAGACCTCACCGTTCAGGTAGATGCTCGGCACGGCCATGACCTGGCGACGCTCGACTTCTTCCTGGAACAGCGCACCGTCGATGGAGACGTTGCGGATATTGGGGTTGAGCACGGCCATCAGGTTCAGCGCCTGAACCACATCCGGGCAGTTCTGGCAGGAGAGCGAGAAATAGGTCTCGAACTCGAACTTGCCTTCGATGCTCTTGATCTGCGCGATGGTATCGGCATCCAGCTTGGACGGATGGCCGCCCACCTGCAGCAGCGCCAGCACCAGCGAGGTGAACTCGTGACCCATGGGGATACCGGCGAAGGCAACGCCGGTGTCTTCGCCCGGACGATTCAGGGCGAAGGACGGACGGCGGGCATCGTTGCCGTCGGTCTTGAGAGTGATCTTGTCGGTCAGGCCGACGATGTCTTGCAGCAGCCCGAGCAGTTCCTGGGATTTTTCGCCGTCATCGAGGGACGCGACGATCTCGAACGGCTGGGTGACCTTTTCCAGGTAGGCCTTCAACTGGGCTTTAAGATTGGCGTCCAACATGGCGGAAATTCCTCAAATATGAAAATTCGGGCAATAAAATGCCCGGACGGATCGCGCCCGGGCATCGGGCACCACAAGGGCCGGTAAATGGCCCAAACAGCGCAGAGTTGGTCCTTTCCAACCTGAGACAGGCCGGAAAGGAAGTCGGCAAATTTAGATCTTGCCAACCAGGTCCAGCGAAGGAGCCAGAGTCTTCTCGCCTTCCTTCCACTTGGCCGGGCAAACCTGACCCGGGTTGGCGGCGGTGTACTGAGCAGCCTTCAGCTTGCGCAGGGTCTCGGAAACGTCACGAGCGATCTCGTTGGAGTGAATTTCCAGAGTCTTGATCTGACCTTCCGGGTTGATGATGAAGGTGCCACGCAGAGCCAGGCCTTCTTCCGGGATGTGCACGCCGAAAGCGTTGGTCAGCTGGTGGGTCGGGTCACCGATCAGCGGGAACTGAGCCTTGCCAACAGCCGGCGAAGTTTCGTGCCAGACCTTGTGCGAGAAGTGAGTGTCGGTGGTCACGATGTAGACCTCGGCACCAGCCTTCTGGAACTCGGCGTAGTTGTTGGCAGCGTCTTCGATTTCGGTCGGGCAGTTGAAGGTGAAGGCAGCCGGCATGAAAATCAGCACGGACCATTTGCCCTGCAGGCTCTGCTCGGTGACTTCGATGAACTCACCGTTGTGGAAAGCATTGACCTTGAACGGCTGAACTTGAGTATTGATGAGGGACATCTCTGACTCCTTCTGAGGTTTCTGTGAGGGTTGAAATCTACGGTCGCTATATTAGCCACCTAACGGAAAAAAGCTTATTGATTACGGGCATGATATCGATTGAATGCACCAATCGATAGCACAGCCCACGCCAGGCGCGGGCTGCAGCACTGGCTCAGGCCAGGCTGGGGTCAATCAGCAGCGCCAGTTTACCCGCGACCTGGTTACCGGCGAGTGTCTGGAATGCTGTTTCACTGTCTTCGATGGCAAAACTGCGCTCAAGTTGCGGCTTCAGACGCCCTTCCGCGAACAACGGCCAGACCTGTTGCTGCAGATCGCGCAAGAGGTCAGCCTTGAACTGATCGTCGCGATTGCGCAAGGTCGAACCAGTCAGCTGAATGCGCTTGCCCAGCACCTGGGCCAGGTCCAGCGAGGCCTCGCGCCCGCCCATCAGGCCAATGTTGATCCAGCGTCCGTCCAGCGCCAACAAGGCCAGATTGAGCGCCGCATACTGCCCGCCGACCGGATCGAGAATCACATCGAACGGCCCGAAGTCGCGCAGCGCGTGCAGATCCTCACCACGCAGAGCACCGCCCTGAGCACCGAGCGCCTCGCAATAGGCCAGCCGTTCTGGCGAGCCAACGCTGACCCAGCACGGGCTGCCGAATGCCTTGCACAGCTGGATCGCTGCCGAGCCGACACCGCTGGCGCCGGCATGCAGCAGGACTTTTTCACCCGGGCGCAGGGCGCCGAGCTGGAACAGGTTGAGCCAGGCCGTGGCGTAAACCTCCGGCACCACAGCAGCCTCGACCAGGCTCAGCCCCTCGGGCACCGGCATGGCGTGGCGCGCATCGAGCACCACCTCCTCGGCCATACCACCGCCAGCGAGCAGACAGCAGACCCGATCACCCACCTGCCAGGCGCTGCCGGCGCCGACTTCGACAACTACACCCGAACATTCCAACCCGAGCGCCTGGCTCGCGCCTGGAGGCGGCGGATAGAGCCCGGCGCGTTGCAACAGATCAGCCCGATTGAGCCCAGCGGCGGCCACCTTCACGCGAATCTGTCCTGCGTCACAGGTCTGCGCCGGCTGTTCCAGCCACTGTGCACGCCCTTCGACGCCTTGCAATGCCCTCATGCTGCCTCCATAGTGCAAGTGAACCGAGCCCAGCGCTGACCGCTGGGCTTTTGTCTAGCGCCAACGGAACCTGGCGCCCTCAGATACGGCCTAATATGCGTTATCACCTGCCACTACGTCGAATCAGCATGAAGCGATCTCTAGCCAGCACCGCCCTCGCCCTCGTCCTCGGCTTCAGTGCCCTGCCGCTGGCGGCCAAGACCACCACAGCGACCAGTTGGGACTACCTGCAGCCGGACCGCGACCAGGTGATTGCCAGCCTCAACGTAGTGGAACTGCTCAAGCGCCACCACTACAACAAGCCGCCGCTCAATGACGAGCGTTCGATTCAGATCTATGACAACTACCTGAAGTTGCTCGATCCGTCCCGCAGCTATTTCACCGCTGCTGATATCAGCGAATTCAACCAGTGGCGTACCAAGTTCGATGACCTGCTCAAGAGCGGCGACCTCGAGCCGGGCTTCACCATCTATCGCCGCCACCTGACCCGCATGGAAGAGCGCCTGAACTACGCGCTGGCGGAACTCGGCAAGGGCGTCGACAAGATCGACTTCACTGTCGACGAGCAGTTGCAGGTCGATCGCGAGAAAGCACCCTGGGCCAAAGACCGCGCTGAACTCGACGAGCTGTGGCGCAAACGCGTCAAGGACGAAGTGCTGCGCCTGAAGATCGCTGGCAAGGAAACCAAGGACATCCAGGAACTGCTGACCAAGCGCTACAAGAATCAGTTGGCGCGCCTCAAGCAGACCCGTGGCGAGGACGTGTTCCAGGCTTACATCAATGCCTTCGCCACCACCTACGACCCGCACACCACTTATCTGTCGCCGGATAACGCAGAAAACTTCGACATCAACATGAGCCTGTCGCTCGAAGGCATCGGCGCCGTCCTGCAAAGCGACAACGAGCACGTCAAGGTAGTACGCCTGGTGCCTGCCGGCCCGGCCGAAAAGAGCAAACAGATCGCTCCAGCCGACAAGATCGTCGGCGTTGCCCAGGGCAACGACGATATGGTCGACGTGATCGGTTGGCGCCTGGACGAAGTGGTCAAGCTGATTCGCGGCCCGAAAGGTTCCACCGTGCGCCTGGAAGTGATTCCGGCCAGCAATCCGCCCAGCGACCAGACCAGCAAGGTGGTCACCATCACCCGCGAAGCAGTCAAGCTGGAAGAGCAAGCTGCCAAGAAGAAGGTTCTGGAGCTCAAGCACGAGGGGCGTGATTACAAGCTCGGCGTCATCGAACTGCCGGCCTTCTACCTCGACTTCAAGGCTTTCCGCGCTGGCGACCCGAACTACAAGAGCACCACCCGTGACGTCAAACGCCTGCTTGATGAGCTGCAGGCCGAGAAGGTCGACGGCGTGGTCATCGACCTGCGCAACAACGGCGGTGGCTCGCTGCAGGAAGCCACCGAGCTGACCAGCCTGTTCATCGAGCAAGGCCCCACCGTACTGGTGCGCAATGCCGACGGCCGCGTCGACGTGCTCGCTGACGAGAACAAGGGCATTTACTACACCGGCCCGCTGGCCGTGCTGGTCAACCGCCTGTCCGCGTCGGCCTCGGAAATCTTCGCCGGCGCCATGCAGGACTACCACCGCGCGCTGATTCTCGGCGGCCAGACCTTCGGCAAGGGCACGGTGCAGACCATCCAGCCGCTCAACCATGGCGAACTGAAACTGACCCTGGCCAAGTTCTATCGCGTGTCCGGCCAGAGCACCCAGCATCAGGGCGTGATACCCGACATCCTCTATCCAGACGTCATGGATACCAAGGACATCGGCGAAAGTGCCCTGCCCGCTGCGCTGCCCTGGGACAGCATCCGTCCGGCGATCACCCCCGAACTGGACCCGATCAAGCCCTTCCTGACCGAGCTGAAAACCCGTCACGATCAGCGCACCGCCAAGGACCCGGACTTCGTCTTCACCCGCGATCGCCTTACCCTGGCCAAGAAACTGATGGCAGAAACCACCGTCAGCCTCAACGAGCAAGCCCGCCGTGCGCGCCAGGCCGAAGTCGAAGCCAAGCAACTGGCGCTGGAGAACAACCGACGCCAGGCCAAGGGTGAAGAGCCACTCAAGGAACTGGCCAAGGAGGACGAAGATGCACTGCCAGTCGCCGACGAGAAGAGCACGCCGGAAGACGACGCCTACCTAGCGGAAAGCGGGCGCATCCTGCTCGACTACCTGGGTCTGAACCCCTCGTTGGCGCTGCACTGAGACGACTCATCGAGCGTCATCATATCGTCATCGAACTGTCGTGAAATGAAGGGCCGGCCATAAGCCGGCCCTTCGTTTTTCTACAGATCGAGAGCACCATGACCGTCACCGAGCAGTTGAGCGCGCTGGGCAACATCCTCGCTCACGGCGACCTCAGTAGCCTGTTCCAGCCTATCGTCTCGCTGTCCGAACAGCGCATCCTCGGCTATGAGGCACTGACCCGTGGCCCTTCCAACAGTCCACTGCACTCGCCACTGACGCTGTTCGCTGTCGCCCGTCATGCAGGGCGCCTGAGCGAGCTGGAAATGGCTTGCCGCAAGAGTGCCTGCAGAGGCTTCAGCGCACAGGGTCTGGACGGCAAGCTGTTTCTCAACGTCTCGCCGGAGTCGCTGCTCGACCCCAGCCACCAACCAGGGCGTACCCTGAAATTGCTGCAGGCTTTCGGCATCCCACCCAGCCAGGTGGTGATCGAACTCACCGAACAGTCGCCCACCGAAGACTTCGCCCTGCTCGACAACGCCCTGCACCACTACCGCGCCATGGGCTTTTCCATCGCGCTGGACGATCTGGGCGCTGGATACTCCAGCCTGCGCCTGTGGTCGGAACTACGCCCGGAGTACGTGAAGATCGACCGCCACTTCATCGATGGCATTCATCAGGATGCAGTGAAACGCGAGTTCGTCGGCTCGATCCTGAAAATGGCCGAAGCATCTCGGGCCCAGGTGATTGCCGAAGGGATCGAGCTGCCCGAAGAACTGGCCGTACTGGCGGAAATGGGGGTCGACCTGGTGCAGGGCTACCTGCTCAGCAGGCCGCAGGAAAAACCGCCACGCGATGCTCGCCAACTGCTGCCCCAGGTGCAAAGCAATCAAGCCAGCCTCGGTGAAGACAGCCATGACCTCAGTGCCCTGCTCAACGACCAACCCGCAGTCGACCAGCACACAGCCATCGCCGAGGTATTGGATGTCTTCCGTGCCCAGGCCAACCTCAACTCCCTGGCGGTACTGGATGCGCAGCGTCAGCCGGTGGGTATAGTCCACCGCCACTCGCTGTCCGAGGCGCTGCTAAAGCCCTTCGCCACTGACCTGTTCGCACGCAAACCCATCAGCCGCCTGATGAGCCAGGATTTTCTTGCCGTGGAGCTGACCCAGTCACTGCAGAAGGTCAGTCGCCTGCTCACCAGCCGTGCACGCCAGCGTATCGAGGAAGACTTCATCATCATCCAAAACGGCCGCTATCTGGGCCTGGGCAGGGTCATCGACGTACTCAAACTGATCACCGAGCAAAAGCTGCAGCAGGCGCGTCACGCCAACCCGCTGACCCTGCTGCCAGGCAACGTGCCGATCCAGCAATGCCTGAGTCGCCTGCTGCAACAGCAGCGCGAAGCTGCGGTGTGCTACGTGGATCTCGATAGTTTCAAACCCTTCAACGATCTCTACGGCTACGCCAAGGGCGACGAGGTATTGCTGTGCCTGGCGCAATGCCTGAACGATCGGGTCGACCCGGCACGCGACTTCGTCGGGCATATCGGTGGTGACGACTTCATGCTGGTGCTTGGCTCCCCCGACTGGCGCGAAAAGCTCGGCAAACTGATCGAGGAATTCCAGAATCAGTGCCGACGCTTCTACCGTGACGAGCATCTGCAGGCCGGCTGCTTCATCGCCCACAACCGCCACGGGCAACGCCAGGAGTACGCGCTGCTGTCACTGTCGATCGGCGTGGTGCACGTGAGAACGGAAGACTGCGCGCAGCTCGATGCCTCGCGTCTGGCAGAACTGGCCTCCGATGCCAAGCGCCAGGCCAAGGCCGTGCCTGGCTACAGCCTGCATATACTCGAAGGCTCAGCGGCCTGAGGGAAGCCCCTGGTTGGCCATGGCGGCATAGCGCTCTGCGGCTTGCGGGTCCGGCTCAAGTCCCGGCGCACCGTCGCGGTAGAGCAGGCTCAGGCGGTTGGCAGCCAGAGGATGACCGGCAGCCAAGGCCATCTCCCACCAACGCACTGCTTGCGTGACATCCGGCGCCTGCCGTGTGTCGCCCTGCAGCGCCTGCACGCCTAACTGATAGGCGGCCTTGCCGTCACCGCCATTGGCGGCCAAACGCAGCAACCTCAGCCCCTCCTCGCGCGCGCCAAGGCCCTGGCCGCGAAACAGCAGGATATGCCCGTAGAAACTCTGCGCAGCGGTGTCACCGAGATTGGCCATGCGCCCGTATTGGCCCTGCATCCATTGCCACAGACGTGGCTGACGCAACGCCGTCGGCCAGTGAAACAGACGCCGGGCCAGCCAGTAGCCCAGTTGCGCGCGCAGTTGCCAGAGCCACCTAGACATCGGCGGGATAGTCGAATTCGAACACCCTGACCACCTCGGCAGCGTGCCAGGAGGCGGCTGCCACGCCATCGGAGGCGCCACTGAAACGTCCCAGACGTGTCACGCAGTCGAAGAATCCGGTACGCGGCAGCCGGCTGGCGCCCTGGCTGATCACCAGTGAGCTGCGCAGCGGTCGTTCGGCGCGTGCATCCAGTGCAGCCAGGTGCTCCAGTGCCGCGGTCAGAGTCTGCATGGCTGGCGTCGGCAGATCGAGACGTTCGATCAGCGCCCGGTAGGTGAGCAGGTGGCGCTGACGACGGGCGTCGTCCAGCTCGGTCAGCAATGCCTGCCAGTGCTGGCGACTGATACGCACGCTCAAGACCAGCCCTCCAGCCCCAGTTCCCAGGCCAGCGAACGCAGAATCGCAGCGTCAGGTTGACGTTCGCCACTTTCGATCATGGCTAGATAGTGAGGGCTGATGCCGACGCTGCGAGCCAGCGCTTCCGCGCTCAGGCCCTTGGCTTCACGTAGCGTTTGCAATTGCGCCAGAGGTGCGCGATTGGCTGAAGGCGCTGGCGATGGCGCAACGGCCGCGACAACCTCCTGGCGACCTGCGGCTTGCAACAAGGCCTGATAATCGGCCCAGGGCAGCACGGCGTATTCCGGCTCGCCGTCACGGGCAATGATTTGCACACTCATGAGTCTCTCCGTTGGAAAGCAGGGCCGACAGCCTCGACCCCTTCCTTGCATGCGGCCATCTTAACAGGCGTCTGCCGCCGGGGCGTGATCCATGCTGCCAAGGTAGCAAGATGCGGTACTCGCCATGACCGAGTGAGTCGGCAGCCCGCCGCACTCATGGCCCGAAAGACTCAGTGACTCAGCCGGCAGGCCCCGCAATGGCCGAACGAATCATCAGGAATGCAGCGGATCGACCCGCTCCGCAGCCGGTAACTGCTCGATCAGCGCTAGGCGCTCCGGACTCTGCCTGTCGCGCCACGCCTTGAACGCTTCGAGCTCGCCATGCCAGGTGCGCATCACCCAGGCCAGCACGGCCAGGTCATCGACGAAACCGACCCCGACCAGCCAGTCGGGAATGGCATCGAACGGGGTGATGAAGTACAGCAGAGCAGCCACCACCATCAACAGCGCCTGACTGCTGATCTGCCGGTATTCGCCCTTGAACCAGGCTAGGCTGAGTCCACGCAGCAGTTGCAGGTCCACTTTGAGGGCGGCGAAGCGTTGTCCTTGCGGTGTGCGCTTGTCTGCCAGATCGCGTAGCAACTCCGGTACCCGGCCTTCACGCAGGAAGCGGGCAGCCAGCGGCAGGTAACGCGTCAATTTCCAGGGAGTTTTCATTCGGCCTCCTCGGCAAGCCACGCTGTATCAGGGCTTGCCTCGCTTATCCACCGAAGCTGTGGATAAATCTGTGCAAAGTCTTTCGACAAGCTTATCAAAGCCCCGTGCCATGGGGCCTTAGCTCAGATCGGATATTTTTTATACAGCATATAAAATCCATGAAAATCAACAAGTTGCTGATTGACACGAGTACGACTCAGTTGTAGCTCAGACTTGTTAGGAATGTTTCGCATGATGTGCATAAGCGTAACACCCTGACCACCACATCCTGGTTTACACCGCCCCAGAAACGACAACGCCCCGTCAAGACGGGGCGTTGTACACCAGTACCGAGTGTTACTGCTCGGTCGGCTCGGCGGCGGCCTGATCCTTGATGCCGATCAGTTCCAGATCAAATACCAGTACCGAGTTGGCCGGGATGGCTGGAGACGGACTCTGCTCGCCGTAGGCCAGCTCGCTGGGGATGTACAGTTTGTACTTCTCGCCAACATGCATCAGTTGCAGACCCTCGACCCAACCCGGGATCACGCCGCCGACCGGCAGGTCGATGGGGCTGCCACGAGCAACGGAACTATCGAACACGCTGCCGTCGGTCAGTTTGCCTTCGTAGTGAACGGTCACTACGTCGCTTTCCTTCGGCTGGGCACCGTCGGTTTTCTTGACTACTTCGTACTGCAGGCCAGAAGCGGTGGTGACAACACCTTCGCGCTTGCCGTTCTCTTCAAGGAATTTCTTGCCGGCTTCAGCGGCTTCCTTGTTCAGCGCAGTCATGCGCTCTTCAGCACGGTTCTGCAGGAAGGAGAAGGCCTCGACCATCTCTTCGTCCTTGATGCGCGGCTCCTTCTTCGCCAGCGCGTCCTCGATACCCTGAGCGACGGCCTTGGAATCCAGATCGTCCATGCCTTCCTCGGACAGACTACGACCCATGTTCAGGCCGATGCCGTAAGAGGCTTTTTGCGCCGGGCTCTTGAGTTCGACTTCGCTGGTTTGCGAATCGCAACCGGCAAGCACCAGGCCCACCAGAGCGACTGCTGCCGCCAAACGATGCTGTTTCATGCTTGTTCCTTGTAGATGCGCCCGAAGGCCGTCGTGTGAAAGCGCGAGCTTAGCAGTACGCCGCGATCACTGGCTACGGCATAGGAGCCGAGCAATGCGCATAAGTTCAAGCAAACAAAGGATTTTTTCGAAGATTTCAGCGGATGCCGAAGAGTTGTCACAGGAGGGGATGAAGCGAGGAGAAGAATGGCGCAGCGGACGGGACTCGAACCCGCGACCCCCGGCGTGACAGGCCGGTATTCTAACCGACTGAACTACCGCTGCGCGTAACTGCGAGATTGGTGGGTGATGACGGGATCGAACCGCCGACCCTCTGCTTGTAAGGCAGATGCTCTCCCGGCTGAGCTAATCACCCTTCACTCTCGAAGTGGGGCGCATTCTAGAGAGCGATCCGGGCCTTGGCAAGCCCTCTTCGCAAAAAAATTTACCGGCGCAGCAAGAACTTAGGCGAGACCAGCGAATTTCCTCAGTGGCTCATTGTCAGGGTTGGCCTGAGCACGCCAGCGGAGAATAATGCGCGCTCTGTGCCGGCGGACCGATCATGATCCTGTTGATGGCCCGCCACCTTCATCCGTCGCTGCGCGCCGGCTCGAGAGAGCCTAAGGATGGCGCCACCCTGCGACTTCATCATCAATGGAGAATCACCCGCTCATGTGGTTTCGCAACCTGCTGGTTTACCGCCTCACCCAGGACATTCCTTTCGACGCCGAAGCGCTGGAGACCGCACTGTCCAGCAAACCGGCACGTCCCTGCGCCAGCCAGGAGCTGACCACCTACGGCTTCACCGCTCCCTTTGGCAAAGGCGCCGATGCCCCGCTGGTGCATGTCAGCGGCGATTTCCTGCTGATCGGTGCACGCAAGGAAGAACGCATCCTGCCGGGTTCGGTAGTGCGTGATGCGCTGAAGGAGAAGGTCGACGAGATCGAAAACACCCAGATGCGCAAGGTGTACAAGAAAGAGCGCGACCAGATCAAAGACGAGATCGTCCAGACCTTCCTGCCGCGCGCCTTCATCCGTAAATCCGGTACCTTCGCCGCCATCGCGCCGAAACAGGGCCTGATCCTGGTCGACAGCGCCAGTGCCAAGAAGGCTGAAGACCTGCTTTCCACCATGCGTGAGGCCATCGGCTCGCTACCGGTGCGCCCGCTGTCGGTGAAGATCGCGCCGACCGCCACCCTCACCGACTGGCTGAAGAACCAGAGCGCCGCCGAAGGTTTCTTCGTCCTCGACGAGTGCGAACTGCGTGACACTCATGAAGATGGCGGCGTGGTGCGCTGCAAGCGCCAGGATCTGACCAGCGAGGAAATCCAGCTGCACCTATCCACTGGCAAGCAGGTCACCCAACTGTCGCTGGCCTGGCAGGACAAGCTGTCCTTCGTGCTCGACGACAAGCTGACCATCAAGCGCCTGCGCTTCGAAGACGTGCTGCAGGAACAGGCCGAACAGGACGGCGGTGACGACGCCCTGGCTCAGCAGGACGCCAGCTTCATCCTGATGATGATGACCCTGGTGGAGTTCCTGCCGGAGCTGTTCACCGCGCTGGGCGGCGAAGAGATTCCGCAGGGGATCTGATGCCCCGCAGGGTGGATCGGGGCGCGCAGCTGACGACTTTTTCATCCACCGCGCGGCCCGTCGGTGGACAAGCTTCGCGTTGTCCACCCTTGCTCAGGCCAGCGATTCGAGGCTCTCGGTAAAGGCACTGGCGCCCTGCTCCGCCGTGCTGAAGTTGTGGCGCATGAAGGCGAACAGCTCGCGCCCACAACCACTGGCCGGAGCAGGTCGCGCCGCCGGCTGGCGCGAGGCGAACTCCGCTTCGTCGACCCGCAGCAGCAGTTCACCGTTCTGACCATCGACGCGAATCAGATCGCCATCGCGCACCCGCGCCAGCGGCCCGCCATCGAAGGATTCTGGACAGACATGTATGGCCGCAGGGATCTTGCCTGAGGCGCCGGACATGCGCCCATCAGTGACCAGCGCCACCTTGAAACCGCGATCCTGCAGCACGCCCAGGTATGGCGTCATCTTGTGTAGCTCCGGCATACCGTTGCTGCGCGGCCCCTGAAAACGCACCACAGCGACGAAATCGCGCTCCAGCTTACCGGCCTTGAACGCTTCGACCAGATCCAGCTGATCCTCGAACACCAGCGCCGGCGCCTCCACCACCTGATGCTCGGGCGCCACCGCGGACACCTTCATCACCCCACGACCGAGATTGCCCTGCATCAGGCGCAGGCCGCCTTCTGCCGAGAACGGTCGCGCCACGGGGCGCAGCACACTTTCCTCCAGGCTCTCGGTCGGCCCGTCGCGCCAGACCAGCTTGCCGTCCTCGAGGAAGGGTTCACGGGTGTAGCGCGACAGACCGCGCCCGGCCACGGTATTGACCTCTTCATGCAGCAACCCGGCGTCGAGCAGCTCGCGAATCAGGAAGGCCATGCCGCCGGCAGCCTGGAAGTGATTGATGTCGGCCTTGCCATTGGGATAGACGTGGGCCAGGGTCGGCACCACTTCGGACAGATCGGCCATGTCCTGCCAGGTCAGCAGAATGCCGGCAGCGCGGGCGATGGCCGGCATGTGCAGGGTATGGTTGGTGGAGCCGCCGGTGGCATGCAGAGCAACGATAGAGTTGACCAGGCAGCGCTCGTCGACGATCTCGCCGATGGGCATGAACTGGCCGCTCTGCCTGGTCAGGCGCGTGACCTGCTGAGCAGCCTCGCGGGTCAGTGCATCACGCAAAGGTGTGCCCGGATTGATGAAGGATGCGCCCGGCAGATGCAGGCCCATCACCTCCATCAGCAGTTGATTGGTATTGGCCGTACCGTAGAAGGTACAGGTGCCCGGCCCGTGATAGGCGGCCATTTCCGCCGCCAGCAGCTCGTCGCGGGTCGCCTTGCCTTCGGCGTAACGCTGACGCACGTCGGCCTTCTCCTTGTTGGACAGGCCCGAGGTCATCGGCCCGGCCGGCACGAACATCGACGGCAGATGACCAAAACGCAGCGCGCCCATCACCAGGCCCGGCACGATCTTGTCGCACACGCCCAGATACAACGCGGCGTCGAACATGTTGTGCGACAGCGCCACCGCGGTGGACATGGCAATCACCTCACGACTGGCAATGCCCAGTTCCATGCCCGGCTCGCCCTGCGTCACACCATCGCACATGGCCGGTACGCCACCGGCGAACTGGCCTACCGAACCCAGGTCGCGCAGAGCCTGCTTGATATGTTCGGGAAAGGTCTCGTAGGGCTGGTGCGCCGACAACATGTCGTTGTAAGCAGAAACGATGGCCACGTTGGCGGCATCCATCAGGCGCAGGGTCTGCTTGTCGTCACCGCTGCAACCGGCGACGCCGTGAGCGAAGTTGGCGCACTGCAGCTTGCCACGCTGCGGCCCTTCGCTGGCGGCGGCACGGATCATCTCCAGGTAGCGCTGGCGCGTGGCGCGGCTGCGCTCGACAAGACGTTCGGTAACTTCAACAACGCGGGGGTGCATGGGGAATCTCCAGGCTAGCTTCTAGCGTCTGTTCGTATTTATAACAAAATACTGCCACTCAGCGGGCTTGATTTCTATAGCAATGGGAATAATCTTGTAATTACAACAACAAATTGACGAGACCCTCACCATGACACTACGAATCGCCATCAATGGCTTCGGCCGCATCGGTCGCAACGTGCTACGCGCACTCTATACCCAGAATTATCGCCAGCACCTGCAGGTCGTGGCCATCAACGACCTGGGCGACAGCGCGATCAATGCCCACCTGCTGCAATATGACAGCGTCCACGGCCATTTCCCTGAAGAAGTTAAAGTCGACGGCGAAAGCCTGTGGATCAAGGGTGATCGCATCGCCGTCAGCGCCATTCGCAACCCGGCAGAGCTGCCCTGGAAAACCCATCAGGTCGATGTGGTGCTGGAATGCACCGGGCTGTTCACCGAACGGGACAAAGCCGCCGCGCACCTCGCCGCCGGAGCGCGCAAGGTGCTGATCTCCGCACCGGCCAAGGGCGCCGACGCCACCGTGGTGTATGGCGTCAACGAGCAGGTGCTGACGCCTGACATGCAGATCATCTCCAATGCATCCTGCACCACCAACTGTCTGGCGCCGGTGGCGCAGGTGCTGCACCGCGAGCTGGGCATCGAGCAGGGGCTGATGACCACCATCCACGCCTACACCAATGATCAGAACCTGTCCGACGTTTACCACAGCGACCTGTACCGCGCGCGCTCGGCGACCCAATCAATGATCCCGACCAAGACCGGTGCCGCCGAAGCCGTCGGTCTGGTGCTGCCGGAGCTGGCTGGAAAACTCACCGGCATGGCGGTTCGAGTGCCGGTGATCAACGTCTCGCTGGTCGACCTGACCCTGCAGGTCAAGCGCGAGACCACCGCCGAGGAAGTCAACGCCCTGCTCAAGGCTGCCAGCGAGAGGTCTCAGGTGCTGGGCTACAACGCGCTGCCGCTGGTGTCCTGCGACTTCAACCACAACCCGCTGTCATCGATCTTCGATGCCAACCACACCAAGCTCAGCGGCAAGCTGCTCAAGGTCATGGCCTGGTATGACAACGAGTGGGGCTTCTCCAACCGCATGCTGGACAACTGCCTGGTCCTGGCCCGCTTGCACTGAACGAGGAGGCTCGATGAGCCGTATCAGCTTCACTCATGCCCAATTGCCGGCGCGCAAGCGTATCGCCCTGGTGGCGCACGACCACTGCAAGGGCTTTCTGCTGGACTGGTGCGAGCGTCAGCGCGACAAGCTGGCGCGCCATGAGCTGCTGGCTACCGGCACCACCGGCCTGCTTCTGAGCAAACGTCTGGATCTGCCGGTGGAGAGCATGATCAGCGGACCGCTGGGTGGCGACCAGCAGATCGGCGCGCGCATCGCCGAGCAACGCGTGGACATGCTGGTGTTCTTCTGGGACCCCTTCGAACCACAGCCACACGACCCGGACATCAAGGCCCTGCTGCGTGTGGCGGCGGTGTGGAACATCCCGGTAGCGTGCAACGAGAGCAGTGCCGACTACATGCTCAGCAGCAGCCTGCTGGAGCAACAGCACGAGTATCGTATTCCCGACTATCAGGCTTATCTGGCGGCTCGCGGGTAGGGTGTCGCGGGGCCGCCCAAGCCATCATCATTCAGGTGCGCATGGCGCACCCTACGTGAGGCCGCCGTTATCCTCTAAAAATCCACCTTGCCCCGCCCCGCCTTGATCGCGCCGCGCTTGCTCTTGCCGTCCAGGCGACGCTTCTTCGAGCCTAGGGTCGGTTTGGTCGGGCGGCGTTTCTTTTCCACCTTGCCGGCACTGCGAATCAACTCGGCAAGACGCTCGAGGGCGTCGGCGCGATTCTGCTCCTGGGTGCGGTACTGCTGCGCCTTGATGATCACCACCCCGTCGGCGGTGATACGACTATCGGCAAGCGTCAGCAGACGCTCCTTGTAGAACGGCGGCAACGACGAGGCCTGACTGTCGAAACGCAGGTGCACGGCACTGGACACCTTGTTGACGTTCTGCCCACCGGCGCCCTGGGCGCGGATGGCGGTCAGTTCGATTTCTTCATCGGGAAGGTGAACACTGTTGGAGACGATCAGCATGGCCATGAGTTCTTGGAAAGCATGACCATCAGGATACCTGCCATAGCTGTAATCTTTGCTTGAAATTTCCCCACGGCATTCGCGCGGTGGCTCGGCTAACGTAGCGGCCTGTCTTTTTTCGGAAGCACTCGATGGACTCCATAACCCAGGCGGTACTCGGCGCCAGCATCCAGGGCGCGTTGCTCGGCCGCTGGCAGGGGCGCAAGGCGCTGCTTTACGGCGCGATGCTCGCCACCGTTCCCGACCTGGATGTGGTCATGGAATACGGCGATGCCGTGGCCAACATGACCTACCACCGCGGTTTCAGCCACTCGCTGTTCGTTCTCAGCGGCTTTGCCCTGCTGCTGACCTGGCTGGCCAGGCGCTTTCGCCCTCACCCGGGTTACTCGGCCAATCGTTTATTGCTGACGCTGTGGCTGGTGCTGATCACTCACCCACTGCTGGACGCTTTCACAAGCTACGGCACCCAGCTGTTCTGGCCGCTGATGCCAACGCCCACGGCCTGGTCGAGCCTGTTCATCATCGACCCGCTGTACACCCTGCCGCTGATTGCAGCGGTGCTGATCAGCCTGTTCACTGGGTTGCGCGAGCAGAGTTGGCGCGTACCGGCCGTGGCGCTGGCGGTCTCGACGCTGTACATCGGTTTCAGCCTGGCCGGCAAATTCATGGCCGAGCAGCGCGTGGAGCGCGAGCTGGCGCGTCAGGGCATCCAGGCCGAACAGCTGTTCACCACACCGACGCCACTCAATACGCTGCTGTGGCGCGTCATCGTGCTCGATGGCGAGGACTATCACGAAGCCCTGGTCGGCTGGTTCGACGACCAGCCACCGCAACTGCAACGCCTGCCGCGCGGCACGCACCTGCGCGAGCAGTTGACGGCCTCGCCCATGCACCAGCGGCTGGAGTGGTTCACCGGCGGCGTGCTGCGCTACGACCAGGTCGGCGACCGACTGATCGTCACCGACCTGCGCCTGGGCATGACCGGTTTTCATCCTTTCCGCTTCGACTTTGCCCACCTGCAGGACGGCCAATGGCAGGTGCATGAACGCATCGACCGACTGCCCTTCGAACGCGGCGAGGTCGAACACCTGGCACTGCTGTTCAAACGCATCTGGCAACCGCAGCTGGAGATTCCATTGCTGGCCTGGGCCGGAGAGCTGCAGAAACCGCTTTTAACTGAGACTCGCTTGCAGTAACGGCGTTACTATCGGCGTTCCCTCTGCCGAGGCAGGACGCCTGCAATGTTGTTTCGCCGCTTCGAATCCCTGATCGACGTCTTCAAACCCAGCCCTGACATCGCACCGCCCGCCGGCATGCTGCGCTTCTACGGTCACTACCTGAAACAGGTGTGGCCGCTGATGCTGGCCGTGCTGGTGATCGGCTTCTTCGCTGCCCTGATCGAGGTCGCGCTGTTCGCCTTCCTCGGCCAGTTGATCGACATGGCCCAAGCCAGCACGGATGCCAGCAGCTTCTTCAGCGAGCACCAGAACGAGCTGCTGTGGATGCTACTGGTGGCGCTGGTCATCCGCCCCGTGGTGTTCGGCCTGCACAATCTGCTCACCCACCAGGCGGTCAATCCGGGCCTGACCAACCTGATTCGCTGGCAGAACCATCGCTACGTACTCAAGCAGAGCCTGAGCTTCTTCCAGAACGACTTCGCCGGGCGTATTGCCCAGCGCGTGATGCAGACCGGCCCCTCGCTACGCGACTCGGCGATGCAGGTGATCGACGCACTGTGGCATGTGCTGGTCTATGCCGGCAGCGCGCTGTACCTGTTCGCCGCCGCCGATCTGCGCCTGGTGGTGCCGCTGGCGTTGTGGATCGTCGGTTACAGCGCGGCGCTGTGGTACTTCGTGCCGCGCATCAAGGCGCGCTCGGCCGCCGCCTCCTCGGCGCGCTCGAAAGTCATGGGCCGGGTCGTCGATGGCTACAGCAACATCGCCACGCTCAAACTGTTCGCCCACTCTCAGGAAGAGGAAAGCTACGCCCGTGAAGCCATGCAGGACCTGCTCGACAAGTTCCGCCTGCAGTCACGCACCATCACTGCGCTGGACTTTCTCATCACCTGCCTCAATGGCGTGCTGATCGTCGGCACCGGTGCGCTGGCCCTGTGGCTGTGGAGCCAATCGCTGATCACCACCGGCGCCATCGCCCTGGCGCTGGGCCTGGTGATCCGCATCAACAACATGGCCGAATGGATCATGTGGGTGGTCAACGGCATCTTCGAGAACGTCGGCACCGTGCAGGACGGCATGCAGAGCATCGTGCAGCCACGCCAGGTACTCGACCGCACCGACGCCAAGCCGATCCAGGTGCAGCAGGGCAGCGTGCGCTTCGACGACATCCACTTCCACTACGGTAAGCGCGGCGGCGTGATCGCCGGCCTCAGCATCGATATTCGCCCCGGCGAGAAGATCGGCCTGGTCGGCCCGTCCGGCGCCGGCAAGTCGACCCTGGTCAACCTGCTGCTACGCCTCTATGACCTGGAAAGCGGCCGCATCCTGATCGACGATCAGGATATCGCCACGGTGACCCAGGAGAACCTGCGCGCCAACATCGGCGTGGTGACCCAGGACACCTCGCTGCTGCACCGCTCGATCCGCGACAACCTGCGTTACGGAAAGCCCGCAGCCAGCGACGAGGAGCTGTGGGAGGCGGTACGCAAGGCCCGCGCCGACGCCTTCATCCCCACCCTCGACGACAGCCAAGGCGGCCGTGGCATGGATGCGCAGGTCGGTGAACGCGGCGTGAAGCTGTCCGGCGGTCAGCGCCAGCGCATCGCCATCGCCCGCGTGCTGCTCAAGGACGCGCCGATCCTGGTGCTGGACGAAGCCACCTCGGCACTGGATTCGGAAGTGGAAGCGGCCATTCAGGAAAGCCTGGACAGCCTGATGGAAGGCAAAACGGTGATCGCCATCGCTCACCGCCTGTCGACCATCGCACGGATGGATCGCCTTGTCGTGATCGACCAAGGCCAGGTCATCGAAACCGGCACCCACGCCGAGCTGATTGCCCAGGGCGGCCTGTATGCACGCCTGTGGCAGCACCAGACCGGAGGATTCGTCGGGGTGGAGTAAAACTGTGGGAGGGCTTCAGCCGCGACTCGCCGCTACGACTGCATGGATGCAGGAGGTAGAGCGAAGCAGGATGCCAGAGCCGAAAGCGCCTCCCACAACAGCCAGATTACTCCGCAGCCGGCTTCTTGCGCTTGAGCGGCGCGCTGCCATCTTCACTGACCAACGAGGATGGCTTGCCAGCCGGGCGTGGGCCGGTCTTGCGCTTGGGTGCAGCGGTCTTTTTCGGGTCTTTCTTCTCGGTCTTTTTCTTCTTGCTGCCGGCGGCCTTGCCGGACGCCTTGAGGTTCTTCGGCCCCTGGTAGACGCCTTTCAGCTCCTTGATGGTGCGACGCTCGAAACGCTGTTTGAGGTAGCGCTCGATGCTCGACATCAGGTTCCAGTCGGTGTGACAGATCAGCGACACCGCCAGACCTTCGCCCCCGGCGCGGCCGGTACGGCCGATGCGATGCACGTACTCATCGCCGGAACGCGGCATGTCGAAGTTGATCACCAGATCCAGACCTTCGACGTCCAGGCCACGCGCCGCCAAGTCGGTGGCCACCAGCACCTTGACCGCGCCCTGGCGCAGGCGCTCGATGGCCAGTTTGCGATCCTTCTGATCCTTCTCGCCATGCAGCACGAACGCCTTGACCCCGGCGGTCACCAGCTTGCCGTACAGGCGGTCGGCCTGCACACGGGTGTTGGTGAAGACGATGGCCTTGTCGTAGGCCTCGTTGGTCAGCAACCAGTCGACCAGCTGTTCCTTGTGGTAGTTGTGGTCGGCCGTGATGATCTGCTGGCGGGTACCCTCATTGAGCTGGCTGACGCTGTTGAGCATCAGGTGCTGCGGCTCCTTGAGCACCTTGGCGACCATCTCGCGCAGGCCATTGCCGCCGGTGGTGGCGGAGAACAGCAGGGTCTGGTGCGGCCCGCAAGCCTCGGCCAGACGCTGGGCGTCTTCGGCAAAGCCCATGTCGAGCATGCGGTCAGCCTCGTCGAACACCAGCACTTCGACCTCGTCCAGCGGCAGGTTGCCGGCGTTGGCGTGCTCGATCAGGCGGCCCGGCGTGCCGATCAGGATATCGATCTTGCGCATCATTGCGGCCTGCACCTTGAAGTCCTCGCCACCGGTCACCAGGCCGGCCTTGAGGAAGGTGAACTGGGCAAAGCGCTCGACTTCCTTGAGCGTCTGCTGAGCCAGCTCGCGGGTCGGCAGCAGGATCAGCGCACGAATGCTCAGACGCTGCTTGGAGTTGCCGTCACCGAGCAGGCGATTGAGCAGCGGCAAAACGAAAGCGGCGGTCTTGCCGCTGCCGGTCTGGGCAATCACCCGTAGGTCCTTGCCCTCCAGCGCAGGCGGAATCGCTGCCGCCTGCACCGGAGTCGGCTCGACGAAATTAAGCTCGGCCACGGCTTTCAGCAGGCGTTCATGCAGGGCGAATTGGGCAAACACGGGGGCACTACCTCAAAGAAATCGACAAAACGGTGCATAGCCTAACGGTTTCCGCCGCCGGGGCCGAATTTCTTTGCATGAAACTCGCGTTCAGGCGACGACGGGCGGCTGCCTGGAGTCGCTATCCGGCAGGAGCAGATCGGAACCGAAACCGCTCGGCGCTTATCCAAACCGCATCACCATCCGAAGAGCCCAGCCCATGCCCACCAAGCCCTTGACCGCCCTCAGTATCGGCCTGTGCGTCCTTTTGGCCGCATCGCCAGTGCTTGCCAACCCACCCCCCGGCAAAGGCAAACCGGGCCGAGATGACGGTGTCCAGATCGATCTACGCGGCCCGACCGTGGATATCGGAAGGGTACGCATCATCCTCGGCGACAATCGCCAGTTGATCGGCCCGACCTCCTCCCTGCCACCAGGCATCGCCAAGAACCTGGCTCGCGGCAAGCCGCTGCCACCGGGCATCGCCAAGAACTTCGACAGCCGCCTGACCTCGCGCCTGCCTTACTACGAAGGCTACGAATGGAAACAGATCGGCCGCGACGTTGTATTGGTCGCCATCGCGACCGGGATCGTCTACGAAATCCTGCGTAACGTGCTGGACTGATCAACGAACGTGCCGACGAGTGGCACGCCCTCTGTCGAACTTGTTCTGCGGCCATCGATCTATCTCTCAGATAACCCGCGTGCGGAGGCACCATGAACGCTTCGCTGATCTACCACGTCACGTCGAGCCTCGACGGCTATATCGCGCGCCCCGATGGTCGCATCGACTGGTTCGATTCGCCACGGGAGGCCGATGAAGAGTACGCCTTTCAGTACTTCTATTCCGGCATAGATGCCCTGCTGATGGGCCGCGGCACCTACGAGGCGTTGCTCAAGCGTGGCGGTCCCTGGCCTTACCCCGGCAAGCCTTGCGTGGTGCTGACTCGCCTCGCTCTGCCGCGCGCCGCGGACGAAATCCAGCTGACGCACTGCACCCCGGCTCAAGCCGTAGCTGCACTGAACGAGGCAGGTTTCCAACGCATCTGGCTGGTCGGCGGCAGCCTGCTGGCGGGTAACTGCTACACCGCCGGACTGATCGACGAGGTGGTGATCAACCTGGTACCGCACCTGCTCGGCGCCGGTATTCCACTGCTGGCCACCGGCATGGAACGCAGCCTGACGCTGAGCGAGCAACGCCGCTTCAACAACGGCACGTTGCAAGTGCACTACCAGGTGCAGAAGCAGGCCAGCCTGCCAACGCAGATCCCCGCACCGCGTATCAACGCGGCCTGATGTTCTCACGCTGCTGCTTGCGCAGCAGCCGGGCACTGTCCCAGCCGACCAGCAGCACAGCCGCCCAGATCGGCAGGTAGGTCAACCACTGCCCCGCATCGAAAGTCTCGCCCAGCACCAGTAGCGCCACGGCGAACAACAGCACTGGCTCGACATAGCTGAGAATGCCGAACAACCCCAGGGGCAGCAGCCGGCTGGACGCGATGTACGCAGCGAAGGCCAGCGTACCGATCAGCGCCATCACCGGCACCAGCAACCACAGCAGCGGCCGCTCAGCGAATGCGCCAACCGGCCCGTAGGCAACGATCAGCCAAATCGCCAACGGCGCCAGCATCAGCATCTCCACCACGAAACCGGATAGCGCATCGAGGCGCATCCAGCGGCGCAGCATGAAGTATGGCGGATACCCCAACGCAGTGATCAGCGTCAGCCAGGAGAACGCCTGGGTACGCCACAGTTCGTGCAGCACGCCGAGCATGGCGCAGGTCACTGCCAAACGCTGCAGCGGGCGCAGGCGCTCGCCGTAGAACAGCCGACCGGTCAGCACCATTGCCAACGGCAACAGGAAGTACCCCATGGACACTTCCAGCATATGCCCGGCCAAGGGTGCCCAGAGAAACAGCCCCCACTGCACGCCAATCAAGGCCGCCGCCAGCGGGCAGGCAGCCAACAACAGCGGCTCGTGGCGCAGACGCACGAAGGTCTCGCGCAGCAAGGTGGTCTGCCCTGCCAGCAGCACCAGCAGCAGAACCAACGGAATCGACCAAAGCACGCGCTGAGCGAATATCTGCACGCCATCGAGTGGCGTCAGCCACTGCACGTAGCCAGGCAGCACGGCGAATAGCACCGAGGCGCCAACCGATAGCGCTACTCCACGTCCGGACAGTTGCATCAGCGCACCTCGGCAGGCGTGCGACGCGTACGCCCCAGATTGACCAGCGGTAGCGACGCCGCAATCACCGCACCGCCCAGAGCCAGGCGCAGCAGATCGGCGTCGTGATTCCAGATCAGCAGATTGACCAGCAAACCGGCCGGCACCAGCGCATTGTTCATCACCGCCAGGGTGCCGCCATCGACCAGGCTGGCGCCTTTGTTCCACCAATACAGTCCCAACCCGGACGCCACCACACCAAGCCAGACCAGCACGCTCCACTGCAGTGCGTTGCCAGGCAGACGCTCGCCGTTACCCAGCAGCAGGAACGCGGGCAGCGCAATCAGCAAGGCGCCCAGATAGAAGAAGCCGAAGCGCCGGTACTGCGGCTCGCTCGAGGGGTGTTTGAGCAGCAGATGCTTGTACAGTACCTGCCCGGCAGCGAAGGTGAAGTTGGCGACCTGCAGCAACAGGAAACCGAGCAAAAAGCCGCTGCTGATACCGTCGTAGCGGATGATCCCGGCGCCCAGCACGGCTACCAGAGCGGCGACCAGCGCCCAGGGGTTGAATCGACGATTGAGGGCATCCTCGATCAGCGTCACGTGTAGCGGCGTGAGGATGGTGAACAGCAACACCTCCGGCACCGTCAGCACCGAGAAACTCAGGTACAGGCACACGTAGGTGATGCCGAACTGCAGCGCGCCGATCAGCAGCATGCCGCGCACGAAGGCCGGGGCATGGCCGCGCCAACGGGTCAGCGGCACGAACAGCAGACCGGCGATGACGATGCGCGTCAGCACCGCGAAGTAGCTGTCGACCCGGCCGGCAAGGTACTCACCGATCAGGCTGAAGGAAAACGCCCACAGCAGGGTCACGATCAACAGATAGCGCATGGTCACCTCAGGAACAGGCGGCGACCTTAGCGCGTTCATCGCGGACGTACAATCGACAGCAGGCGAACCCCACCGGCCTAACGTGCAAGCCGTCGCCACCGGGCAAGAGCGTGTCGCCAGGCCCACGTAAAAAAGCCGGTCATTGCTTGCGCAATGCCCGGCAGAAGCGCCCAGGAGCCCAGGCGCCAGGAGAGTCTCGGATCAGGCCACTTCAGCCAGCTTGGCTTTGGCCTGGGCCAGGCCTTTCTCACTGAACTCGGCGCCCAAGTTCAGGCCTTCGGCATGAATGAACTGCACATCGTGGATACCGATGAAGGCCAGCGCCTGACGCAGGTAGGGCTCCTGATGATCCAGGCCGCTGCCGGCGTAGATACCGCCACGAGCCGTGAGCACGAAGGCACGTTTGCCGGTCAGCAGGCCCTGCGGGCCGGTTTCGGTGTACTTGAAGGTGACGCCAGCGCGCAGCACATGGTCCAGCCAGGCTTTGAGGGTGCTGGGGATGGCGAAGTTGTACATCGGCGCAGCCAGCACCAGCACATCGGCGGCCAGCAGCTCATCGGTCAGTTGATTGGAGCGGGCCAGGGCAGCTTTCTCGGCGTCGCTCTGCTGCTCGCTCGGGGTCATCCAGCCACCCAGCAGCGTGGCGTCGAGGTGCGGTACCGGCTCTGCCGCCAGATCACGCACCTGGACCTGATCAGCCGGGTGCGCAGCCTGCCAATTGGCGATGAATTGCTGGGTCAGCTCGCGGGAGACCGAACCTTGCTGGCGGGCGCTGCTTTCGATTACGAGAATACGGGACATGTCTGAGGCTCCATCGAGGTGAACAAGAGTCGATGGAGCAGAGAATAGAGATGTGACTTTCGATAAAAAAGCGTAAATATCCGCTTACATATATCGACTAATTTGATTTATCGACGGGTCGCATCTAGGCTTCCATCACTTCAGGTTGCAGGTCAGCTTGATCCGCAGACGAATCACGCTACGGGTGAACTTGACCGCCATGTTGTTGCTGGCGCCAGGCGCCAACACGGTACGCCGGATGCGCGGTGCCTCGGGGCCATTTTGGAACACGGCACTGCACTCGGCTTCGCTCTGACCGTAGTTGTAGAGCATCAGAGCCGCCATGTTGTGGTCGATTTCCTGAGTGGTGGCGGAGACCTCGGCGCCGTTGAACTGTTTTTCCACCTCGATGGGGTAGGCATGGGCAGCCAACGGCATACAGGCCAGCAGCAAGCAGATTATTTTTTTCATCGGTGCTCTCCAACATGGGATCGCCAGTGTAGGTGGAGATCGTCGGCGATAACAGCCGACTCAGGCAGGATGATGTGATGAAAGCTCCTCGCGTAACCTTGGATCAATGGCGCACGCTGCAGGCCGTGGTGGATCAGGGCGGCTTCGCCCAGGCCGCCGAGGTGCTGCACCGCTCGCAGTCCTCGGTCAGCTATACCGTGGCACGTATGCAGGAACAGCTCGGTGTACCGCTGCTGCGCATCGACGGTCGCAAGGCCGTGCTCACCGAAGCCGGCGATGTATTGCTGCGCCGCTCACGGCAACTGGTCAAGCAGGCCAGCCAGCTGGAAGACCTGGCCCACCACATGGAACAGGGCTGGGAAGCCGAAGTGCGCCTGGTGGTGGACGCCGCCTACCCCACCGCCAACCTCGTCCGTGCCCTGACCGCCTTCATGCCGCAAAGCCGCGGCTGCCGCGTACGCCTGCGCGAGGAAGTGCTGTCCGGGGTCGAGGAAGTGCTGCTCGAAGGCACCGCCGACCTGGCCATCAGTGCGCTGAACATCACCGGTCACCTGGGCATCGAGCTGGGTGAAGTGGAGTTCGTCGCCGTCGCCAACCCGGAACACCCACTGCACCGCCTGCAACGCGAGCTGAGCTTTCAGGACCTGGAAGGCCAGATGCAGGTGGTCACCCGTGACAGTGGCCGCTTGCAGCCGCGCGACGCCGGCTGGCTGGGCGCAGAACAGCGCTGGACAGTGGGCAGCCTGCCGACCGCACGCACCTTCGTCAGCAGCGGCCTGGGCTTCGCCTGGCTGCCACGCCACCTGATCGTCCGTGAACTGCAGGAAGGCCTGCTGAAACCCTTGCCCCTGACCCAGGGCGGTCTGCGCAAACCGCGCTTCTTCCTCTACAGCAACAAGGAGCGCGTACTCGGTCCGGCTACACAGATTCTCATCGAGCTGATCAAGAACTTCGACGCGGCGCCGCTGGACGCCGCCTTCGCCGCGCCGCAGTCGCCCAACTGAGAGCCCGCCCATGTCCTACTTCGACAACGACGGTTGCCAACTGCATTACGAAGACTACGGCCACGGCACGCCCCTGCTACTGGTGCATGGCCTGGGCTCGAGCACGCGCGACTGGGAATACCAGATCCCGGTGCTCGCCCAGCACTATCGGGTCATCGCCCTCGACGTGCGCGGCCATGGCCGTTCGGACAAGCCGCGCGAGGCTTATCGCATCGCCGATTTTGCCGAGGATGTCGCCGCCCTCATCGACCACCTGCAGCTTGCACCCGTGCACCTGGTAGGCATCTCCATGGGTGGGATGATCGGCTTCCAGCTTGGCGTAGACCGCCCCGAGCTTTTGCGCAGCCTGACCATCGTCAACAGCGGCCCAGAGGTGAAGGCCAAGAGCGCACGCGACTGGCTGGAAATCGGTAAACGCTGGACGCTCTCGCGCCTGCTCAGCCTGGACACCATCGCCAAGGCGCTGGGCAAGCTGCTGTTCCCCAAACCGGAGCAGGCCGAACTGCGTCGCAAGGTCGAAGAACGCTGGCCGCAGAACGACAAACGCGCCTACCTCGCCAGTCTTGACGCGATCATCGGCTGGGGCGTGCGTGAACGCCTCGATCGCATCACCTGTCCTACTCTGGTGATCACCGCCGACCGCGACTACACGCCCGTTGAACGCAAGCGCGAATACGTGGCAGAAATGCCCAACGCGCGCCTGCTGATCATCGAAAACTCGCGCCACGCCACACCACTGGATCAACCAGAACGCTTTAATAACGCCCTGCTCGCCTTTCTCGGCGAGACCGCCAACAAGGAAAACTGACCATCATGCTCAAGCAACTCGTTCTCGCCACAGGCGCCCTGCTGCTGTCCTCCAGCCTGCTGGCCGCTGAAAATCCCAAGGTCCTGCTGACCACCAGCCTGGGTGAGGTGGAAGTGGAGTTGGCCGCCGACAAGGCGCCAATCAGCACGCAGAACTTTCTCAAGTACGTCGACAGTGGCTTCTACAATGGCACCCAGTTCCACCGGGTGATTCCGGGCTTCATGGTTCAGGGCGGCGGTTTCGATGCCGACATGCGCCAGAAGGACACCAACGCGCCGATCAAGAACGAGGCCGACAATGGCCTGCACAACGTGCGCGGCACCCTGGCCATGGCCCGTACTCAGGTCCGCGACTCGGCCACCAGCCAGTTCTTCATCAACCACAAGGACAACGCCTTCCTCGACCACAGCTCGCGTGACTTCGGTTACGCCGTATTCGGCAAGGTCACCCGTGGCATGGATGTGGTAGACAAGATCGCCCAGGTCCCCACCGGCAACAGCGGCATGCACCAGAACGTACCGCGCGAGCCAGTGCTGATCATCGACGCCAAGCGTCTGTAAAGCCCCGTAGGGTGCGCCGTGCGCACAGCGCTCCAGCGAGTAATACCCCGATGCGCACGGCGCACCCTACAACTGAAACGACAAAGCCGCCCATGGGGCGGCTTTGTCTTTTAACGGAGGCGCTTATTTTTCGACGAAGGCGCGCTCGATCAGGTAATCCCCCGGCTCACGCATGCGCGGGGAAATCTTCAGGCCGAAGCTGTCGAGCACTTCGCTGGTCTCGTCGAGCATGCTCGGGCTGCCGCAGATCATGGCGCGGTCGTCCTGCGGGTTAATCGGCGGCAGGCCGATATCGGCGAACAGTTTGCCGCTGCGCATCAGGTCGGTCAGACGGCCCTGATTCTCGAACGGCTCGCGCGTCACGGTCGGGTAGTAAATCAGCTTGTCCTTCAGTGCATCGCCGAAGAATTCGTTCTGCGGCAGGTGCTCGGTGATGAACTCGCGATAGGCGACTTCGTTCACGTAGCGCACGCCGTGCACCAGGATCACTTTCTCGAAGCGCTCGTAGGTTTCCGGGTCCTGGATCACGCTCATGAACGGCGCCAGGCCGGTGCCAGTGCTGAGCAGATAGAGGTGCTTGCCGGGGTTGAGATCATCAAGAACCAGCGTGCCGGTGGGCTTCTTGCTGATGATGATCTCGTCGCCTTCCTTCAAGTGCTGCAGCTGCGAGGTCAGCGGGCCGTCCGGCACCTTGATGCTGAAGAACTCCAGGTGCTCTTCCCAGTTCGGGCTGGCGATGGAGTAGGCGCGCATCAGCGGGCGGCCGCTGTCTTGCTGTAGGCCGATCATCACGAACTGACCATTCTCGAAGCGCAGACCCGGGTCGCGGGTGCACTTGAAGCTGAACAGCGTATCGTTCCAGTGGTGGACGCTGAGCACGCGCTCGACGTTCATATTGCTCATGATGATTTCCTCGAAGAACGTCAGCGCCAAAGGCGCCATTGCGCGGCATTCTATTC
Organism: Ectopseudomonas mendocina; assembly: GCF_007049795.1. Lineage (GTDB taxonomy): Bacteria > Pseudomonadota > Gammaproteobacteria > Pseudomonadales > Pseudomonadaceae > Aquipseudomonas > Aquipseudomonas mendocina_D. The sequence goes on along the minus strand of NZ_SCFY01000011.1, from coordinate 150,972 downwards.
GCGGCAACAATATCTGTTAAGTGGATTATCAAGATATAGGTTATCGGTTATATCGATATGCGATTTACTCTCAGACAACTTCAGGTGTTCGTTGCCGTGGCGCAGCATGAAAGCGTCTCGCGCGCCGCGCAATCGCTCGCATTGTCGCAGTCTGCGACCAGCACTTCGCTGACCGAACTGGAACGCCAATCCGACTGCCAGTTGTTTGATCGCGCCGGCAAACGCCTCGCGCTCAATGCCCTGGGCCGACAGCTACTGCCCGAGGCGGTGGCGCTGATCGACCAGGCGCGCGAAATCGAACGCCTGCTGGGTGGCAAGAGCGGTTATGGCTCGCTGAACGTCGGCGCCACCCTGACCGTGGGCAATTATCTGGCCACCCTGCTGATTGGCAGTTTCATGCAGCGCCACCCCGAATGCCGGGTGAAGCTGCAGGTCCACAACACCGCCCATGTGGTGCAGCAAATCGCGCATTACGAGCTGGACCTGGGCTTGATCGAAGGCGACTGCCAGCACCCGGATATCGAGGTGCAGCCGTGGGTCGAGGACGAACTGGTGGTGTTCTGCGCGCCGCAACATCCGCTGGCCCAACGCGGCAGTGCCAGCCTGGAAGAGCTGACGCACGAAGCCTGGATTCTGCGTGAGCAAGGGTCGGGCACACGACTGACTTTCGATCAGGCCATGCGTCATCACCCGCGCAATCTGAATATCCGCCTGGAGCTGGAGCACACCGAGGCAATCAAACGCGCCGTGGAATCCGGCCTGGGTATCGGCTGCATCTCACGCCTGGCGCTGCGCGACGCCTTTCGTCGCGGCAGCCTGATGCCGGTGGAAACTCCGGAGCTGGATCTGCGCCGGCAGTTCTACTTCATCTGGCACAAGCAGAAGTACCAGACAGCGGCGATGCGCGAATTTCTCGAGCAGTGTCGTGCGCTGACCGCCGGCGTCAGTCGCAGCGATCAGATCGTTCTGCCGCCAATCGTCTGAGCGTCAGCCAAGCAGGATGACCGCCCAGACCGAGGCGATCATGCCCAGCGCCACAAACTGCGCGGCGCTGCCCATGTCCTTCGCGTTCTTCGATAGTGGGTGGCGCTCCAGAGAAATGCGGTCGATGGCCGCCTCGATCGCCGAGTTGAGCAACTCGACGATCAGCGCCAGCAGACACACAGCCACCATCAGCGCACGCTCACCGCGGCTGACGTCAAGAACGAAGGCCGATGGAATCAGCACCAGATTGAGCAGCACCAGCTGGCGAAAGGCTGCTTCGCCGAAGAACGCGGCGCGCAGGCCATCGAGCGAATAGCTGGCGGCGTTGAGGATACGTTTCAGGCCGGTCTGGCCCTTGAATGGCGACATGCGCCTCACCCCATCTGGACGAGGCGCGCAGCTTACTGCATCCGCAGCGCGAGCACCTATATGCGAGATCGCGAGCTAAAGGTATGCAAGGCGAAAGCGAGTGAGACTGCGCAGTTTACGGGCTGTATATAAGCAGGCCGGGCCTGCTTTCAACGCAGCGCCGATGCGCAGCTTACTGCGCGGGGATCGATTCCATCTGCTGCAACAGCAACGCCGCCTGAGTGCGGGTGCGCACGCCCAGCTTGCGAAAGATCGCCGTCACATGCGCCTTGACCGTCGCCTCGGACACGCTCAGCTCATGGGCGATCTGCTTGTTCAACAGCCCTTCGCAGACCATGGTCAAGACGCGGAACTGTTGTGGCGTGAGACTGGCCAGGCCGGCACTGGCCGCCTTGGCCTCGGCGGAAACCGGCGCACCCTCCTCGGCCAGCGGCGGCCACCAGGTGTCACCATCAAGTACATGGCGCACCGCTTGCTGCAGGGTTTCCAGCGGGCTGGATTTGGGGATGAAGCCACTGGCCCCGAATTCGCGGGAGCGGTTGACCACGGAGGCTTCTTCCTGAGCGGAGATCATCACCACAGGGATCTGCGGGTACTGCCCACGCAACAGTACCAGACCAGAAAAACCGTAGGCACCGGGCATATTGAGGTCAAGCAGGACCAGGTCCCAATCACTCTTGGCGGCCAGGTGGTTTTCAAGCTCTGCGATGCTGGCAGCTTCTACCAGATGCACTTCAGGCCCCAGGCCCAGGGTCAGGGCTTGTTGCAGCGCGCTGCGAAACAGCGGGTGGTCATCAGCAATCAGGATTTCGTAGGCGGCCATTGGCAGATCCTGTTCTTGTTATAAGTGGCACTGAGGTGAGTATGGCAGTGCTCTTCGCCTGACGACCCGCTCAAGCCTGCTCAATGAGCATCACAGACTCCCCACTCGGACCGACGACGGCGCTCAGCATGCCGAGCTGTGACGGGGTGGTCAAGCTCAATGCTTTGCGGCAGGATGCGCAACTTTCCCGCCGAGACGCCCCAATGCGAAGCCAAGCCCTGCGCGCCGACCTGTTAATGCTGATTACCGCGATGATTTGGGGCAGCGCCTTCGTCGCCCAACGTCTGGGCATGGATAACATCGGCCCCTTCCTTTATACCGGCCTGCGCTTCACCCTCGCCTGCCTGGTTCTGTTGCCGGTGCTGGCGTTGCTGCAGCGTCGCCAACAGCGGCCTGCTGCACCACTGAATCGCAACCTGCTGGTGGGTGGTGTGATCATGGGGCTGGCGCTGTCGCTGGGGATCAACCTGCAGCAGGTCGGCCTGCTGTTCACTACGGTGACCAACTCCGGCTTCATCACCGGGTTGTACGTGATCGTGGTACCGATTCTCGGCTTGCTGATCGGCCAGCGCAGCAGCGCCGGCATCTGGTTGGGCGCCAGCCTGGCAGTGGTCGGCATGTTCCTGCTCAGCGTCGGCGAAGGCTTCACCGTGGCCTCGGGCGACTGGCTGCAACTGGCCGGCGCCTTTGTCTGGGGCATTCATGTGCTGCTGGTAGGTTTCTTCGCCGGCCGTCATGACCCGTTGCGCCTGGCCTTCATCCAGTTCGCCACCTGCGCGGTGATCAGCCTGGCCCTGGCCCTGGTGTTCGAGACCGCGACGCTGGACGGTATTGTCAAAGCTGCCCCGGCCATTCTCTATGGCGGCGTATTCGGCGTGGCGATCGGTTTCACACTGCAGGTGGTGGCGCAGCAACATGCCATCGCCTCGCATGCAGCGATCATTCTCTCGCTGGAGGCGGTGTTCGCTGCCATCGCCGGCGCCCTGTTGCTCGGCGAAGTGCTGGCGCTGCGTGGCTACCTGGGTTGCGCGCTGATGTTTGGCGGGATGTTGCTGGCTCAGCTGTGGCCCAAGCCACTGCCGAGTGAACTCAGCGGTACGTCTGCAAACGCTGGTGCAGAGCGTCGTTGAGATCCAGCGGCAAACGCCGTTTGGCGGCCAGATAATGCTGGCTGAACACATCGAGATAATCGTCCAGCGCCTCGCCGGCACGCAGGTCGCCAGCCAGTTCCAGGCACATGGCGGCCACCTCGGCGGTGCACAGGTGCTCGCCACGGGTAGAACGACGCAGGCGATAGCGCGATAGTTGCGCTGGCGTCAGGCTCAGCACTGGCAGCGCATCCAGATAGGGGCTCTTGCGAAACATCTTGCGCGCCTCGGTCCAGGTGGCGTCGAGTAACACGAACAGCGGACGCTTGCCGGGCGCAAGCCGCACCTCCTCGACCACGCGCTGCGGCGCCACGTACTCGCCGGGAAAAACCAGATACGGCTGCCACTGCGGATCAGCCAAAAGCTCCAGCAGCGCCGGATCGACGGCCGTGCGCGTCCAACCAAAGGCGTGGGTTTCAGGCACCACGTCGGCAATCAGCCATCCGGTATTGCTCGGTTTCAGCGCCTCGATGTCATGCATCACCAGGCACATGGCGGCATTGGCCTCGACCTGCGGGCGCCAGGCACACAGGCAATGGGTCGGCTGCACCCGACAGTGCAGGCAACGCTCGGCACGCGAGCCACGGGCAACGAAGGGTTTGAGGCTGCGCGCCAGGCGCTCTGTGCGCAGGCGGGCGACGGCATGTGGGGCTGGATGAGTCATGGAAGGCGCAACGGCGATTGGGCGCGCGATTCTAACACCTCACCCGCACCGCTGGCGGGCCAGAACCAGTAGACTGCAACCGTCACAGATCAATGGCCACTGCCGCGAACATTCACGACCGTGGCCTGTCCAAGGCTGTCCACGCCTTCAGGAGTTACATCACATGCTGCGTTATATCCTTCCTGCCCTCGCACTCAGCCTGATGCTTGCCACCGCCCAGGCCGCCTCTCTGAAGGAAATGGAGCTGACTCGTACCCTGGACCAGGTCGCCCGACAGAGCAGTGAGGGCACGCCACGGGCGATCAACGAGGACATTCTCGATCAGGGCTATACCGTGGAAGGTCACACGCTGATCAACCACCTCAGCGTGCGCCCGGCGCATGCGGCAAACATGCGCGGCAACCCGGACATCGTGCGCAGCCAACTGGCGGCCAGCGTCTGCCGCAATCCGGGCTATCGCAGCCTGCTGGCCCAAGGCGCGCAGCTGCGTTATCAGTTCAGCGAGTACCGCAGCAACCTTCCGGTTACCGTCGAAACCTTCGACAAGGGTGATTGCGGCCTGTAAGTACTGGCCAGGCTCAGCCTCGCTGCGCCCGGTGCTGGGCGTCATCGGCGCGCAACTCGGCGAGCAGGGCCTCCATGTAGCGTGAGCGTCGCCTACCCCCTTCGAGGCGACGCACGCACTCCTCCTGCAGACTCAACTGGTTGATTCGTGCCGCCTCCTGCAGCATGCGATAGAGGTCGGTGTCGAGCTCTACAATCAGCCTGGGCATACCTGCCCCTCCCTTGCAATTGCCCCAACCCGATCATTCAGCGCAGGATATTAGGATCTCCCGTGCCGGCCAGCGCGGCCCGTTCCTCGGTAGTCAGCCAGGCATCGACCGCTGTGCCCAGCACTTCGGCGACACTCTGCAACACATGCGCCCAGGTACAGCCGTTGGCGAACAGCATGCCGGCTTCGTCGAAGGTGCCGCCACGGTTGCGATAACCCAGTGCCCGACAGAACGTGCCCTCGCCCAACACCGTGGACAAATGCCCCCGTGCCACCTCCGGGCGCATATGGCTGAGCAACACGCGCCGCCTGTACGCAGCGGGGAACAACGCTTCATGCTCTGCAGGCGTAGCCAGCGCCGGTACTTCCCAGGCATCACGCGGCGCCCGAAAACGTCCTGGCTCCTGCAAGTAAATCAGACGCCAGGCCACCGCATGCTGACTCAGACGAACGGCAGCACGGCGCATCGCGTGCAACTGGTAACTGCCGCTGGCGATCAGCAGCACCGGCTCGCCCTCGCCCTCGGCAGCCACCAGCAAGGCACCATCACGGGCCAGCTGTTGCGCCTGCGCCGCCGTGAAGCTGCAGGGCTGCTCGCGCTTGGCCACCACCAGGCAAGCCAACCTGCCGCGCTCCTGATAGATGCCTGGCAGCAGCGCCAGCAGCGAATTGTGGTCGGCCGGCAGCAGCACGCGCATGACATCGTGCATCTCGCCCAGCAGCGCCTCACAGAAGGTGGTGTCCTGGTGCGATTGCTGGTTCTTGCCGTTCTCCCAGGTGTGCGAAGTCGCCACCAGCGGCCAACCCAGCCAGCCAGCCGGGCGCCCGGCCTCTTTCTGCTGGCGGGCGAAGATCAGGCTCTGACGCACCGCGCCGAGCATCTTCACGCAGAACGCCTCGTAACTGGCCACCAGGTTCAGACCGCCCTGGTTGGCCAGACAGGCGGAAACCACGGCCTCCTCGTTGAGCGCCGTGATCACCGCGCCATGCACTGATTCCAGCTCGCTTTCCGGCTGGCTGACACGGTGCTTGAGCGCCTTCAGCACGCCACCCAGGCGGTTGCTGGCCAGTTCGTCCGGGTTGCCGACGCGGGGGCGTAACTGCGGATTGGCCCGTACCAGATCGACAAAGTAGCGATCCAGCGCACTCATGGGCGAACAGGCCTTGTCGTGAAAATGCAGCGCTGGCTGTATCGGCTGCGCGGGTTGACGACGGGCCAGTGGATTGTCTCGTTCAGGCTCACGCCCCTTGCCGGCAGCGAACAGGCTGCAGGCCTCAGCCAATACCTGGGGCTGTACCCACAACGCCGCCGCATGCTGGTTGAACAGTTCGCGTGCGTGCGCATCGAGCGCCGGACTGGCCGGTAGCGGCAGGTTGTGCGCGGCATTGCTGCCGGCGCCATAGAAGCCATAGCCCTTGGTGGTTTCGGCAATGCCGTAGGGCATGGGCAGGGGATAGTCGATCAGTTCGCGATTGCGCTCATCGACCCGATGCGCCAGGCGCTGCTCCATTTCCCACAGCGCACAGACGAAGGCTGCCGGGTCACGCCCATCGAAGCTCAGCGGATCGAAACCACAGCCGCGCAGGTGCCGGCGAAAGCCCTCCAGCCCCTCCAGCGTGCCGAGTTCGGTACGCTGCTCGATACGCCGACCGTTGGCGATCATCAGCGGCAGCGCCACACCACAATCCTCGGCACGCCACCAGCGCGGCATCCAGTCGCTGCCGCGCTGCTCCTCGGCGGCGCCATCGGAGAGGAACGCCACCAGTTTTTCGCCCGGCAATGGCAGATGCGCGTACTGCAACTCGGCAAAGCCCAGGTAGCCGCCTTCGGCGATACCACCAGCGGTGTGCGGATTGACATGGCTGCCCAGCGGCACGCCAGGGCGGCCGTCCGCCGCCTGCGCATAGCTGTAGAAATCTGCCACCAGGCGGCTCATGCCCGTTTCATCACAGGCATAGCGCTCAGCCTGCTCGGGATGCTGGTTGCCTGTCAGCAGGTTCAGCGCCTCGATTGCCGCCACGCAATGGCCCTGCCCCATCAACCAGCCACGTGTCTCGGCGGTCAGCGCGTTGAGGGTCAGGTAACCGGCGTAGGCAGGCACCATGTTCAGCGCGCCACCGGTATGACCTTCCGGCACCGGTTTGAAGTCCTCGGCCTGCAGCGGCTGGCCATCGAGTCGAACGCGCTGGGCATAGGTCATGTGCACCACCAGCCAGAGGCCGGCTGCGGTCAGCGAATCCAGGGCGCGAAACAGGCGGTAGACGCACGGCAAGTCGGGCTGCAAGCCGCTCTGCACCAGCTGATGGGCCAGACGAAAGACCGCAGCGCTGGTCTGCGGACTATGCTGAACAGGTCCGTGGCCCGCCTGCCAGTGGGCGAAGTCGGGGTATTGCTGGGCGTGTTGAGCCAGAGTCGCGGCATCGGGCAATAGCTGAGGCATGGGTCATCTCCTGAAAATTCGCTTGCAGTTTAGGCACCCGGAGCCCTACATCGAGTGACCTGCATCAAACCACGCGGCGCTTCAAACCGGCAGACTCGCCACATCATCACAACAAGGATAGAACCATGGCCCTGCTCACTTTTCTCGGTGCAATCCAACAAGTTACCGGCTCCTGCTACCTGGTGGAGAGTCGCGACGGGGCCAAGGTCCTGCTCGAATGCGGCATGCACCAGGGGCGCCGCCAGGAAGAGGACCAGAACCGCAGCGCCTTCCCCTTCGACCCGCGGGAGCTGGATGCGGTGGTGATCTCCCATGCCCACCTCGATCACAGCGGGCTGCTGCCACGCCTGGTCGCCGAGGGTTATCGCGGCCCGATCCACGCCACCGAGGCCAGCAGCGAACTGCTCGAACTGATGCTGCTGGATTCGGCCTTCCTCCAGGAGAAGGACGCCGAGTGGGAGAACCGCTGGCGTGCGCGCCAGGGCAAGCCGGCCATCACGCCGCTCTACACCATCGCCCATGCCGAGCAGGCGCTCAGCCAGCGCCGCGCGCATGCCTACGGCACAACGATCGAGGTGGCCAAGGGCGTGCAGGTCACCTTCCACAATGCCGGCCACATTCTCGGCTCGGCCATCGTCGAAATGCAGGTGCAGGATCACCACCTGCAGCGTCATCTGGTGTTCTCCGGCGACCTGGGCAATACCTGCTCGCCACTGATGCAGGCGCCGACCCAACTGAACAAGGCCGACGTACTGCTGATGGAGTCGACCTACGGCGACCGTGATCATCGCCGCAGTGACGAAACCCTGGAGGAGCTGGCCGAGATTCTGCAGCAGGCGCACAAGGAAGGTGGCAACGTGCTGATCCCCTCCTTCGCCGTCGGCCGCACCCAGGATCTGATCTACTACCTCGGCCGCTTCTATCAGGAAGGCCGCCTGCCGCAGCAGGCGGTATTCCTCGACAGCCCCATGGCCATACGCGCCAATGCCATCTACAGCCGCTTCCATGATCAGTTCGCCGCCGAAGACCGCGCTGCACTGGCTGCCAAGGGTGTCACCCGGGTAGAGGACTGGCTACCGATCCTGCGCTGCACGCCAACGGCGGAAGAGTCCATGGCGATCAACCGGATCAAGAGCGGCGCGATCATCATTGCCGGCGCCGGCATGTGCAACGGCGGGCGTATCGTCCACCACTTCAAGCACAATCTGTGGCGCGAGAACTGCCATCTGGTCTTCCCCGGTTTCCAGGCCAAAGGCACGCTCGGCCGCCTGATCGTCGACGGCGCAGAAACGGTCAAAGTGCTGCACCAGCGCATTGCGGTGAAAGCCAGGGTGCACACGCTGGGCGGTTTTTCTGCGCACGCCGGTCAGTCGCAGCTGCTCGACTGGGCGAGCCAGTTCGAGAACCACCCCGAGCTGTACCTGGTGCACGGCGAGCTGGATAAGATGCAGGCCCTGCAAGCCGCCCTGCGCGAACGCCTGAACTGGATCGCCAACATTCCCGAACCCGGTGAGCAGATCGCCCTGTAACCGGCGCTTACGAAAAGCAGGCAGCGAAACGGCAACCTGGCTGTGGCAAGTGTCATGAAACGCCATAATCACGGAACCGGTACGGGCGCGAGCCGCATCAGCCTCTCGCCCGTCTCAGAACAGGAGAGCCTTCATGCCTTACGAAGCGGACGACTATCTGTCGCGCCACGTGCAAACCAGCGAAGTCGACCTGACCCGCAAGGTCGACGAACTGGTGGCACTGGCAGCCCCCGGCAACAGCCCGAACCTGCAGCTGTACCGGGAAATGCTCAGTACCGTGATCCATATGGCCCAGGCGGACCGCAACCGCTGGGACGCCAAGATCATGCTGCAGACCCTGCGCGAGATGGAAAATGCCTTCGGTGTACTGGAACAGCTCAAGCGTCGGCGCAAGGTCACCGTCTTCGGCTCGGCCCGCACGCCAGCCGATCATCCGCTGTACCTGCAGGCTCGTGAACTGGGCGCACGGTTGGCGCAGCGTGACCTGATGGTGATCACCGGCGCAGGCGGCGGCATCATGGCCGCCGCCCATGAAGGCGCCGGCGTGGACAACAGCCTGGGGTTCAACATCACCCTGCCCTTCGAACAAACGGCCAACTCGACGATGCGCGGCAGCAACCACCTGCTGTCATTCCATTTCTTCTTCCTGCGCAAGCTGTTCTTCGTCAAGGAGGCCGACGGTCTGGTGCTTTGCCCCGGCGGTTTCGGCACGCTCGACGAGGCGCTGGAAGTGCTGACCCTGATCCAGACAGGCAAAAGCCCGCTGGTACCGGTGGTATTGCTCGATCAGCCGGGTGGCAGCTACTGGAAGGACGCCCTGGGCTTCATGCGCCGCCAGCTTGAAGACAATGGCTACATCCTGCCCAGTGATCTGAACCTGATGCACCTGGTGTACAGCGCCGAAGAAGCGGTGGATGAAATCGTCCACTTCTATCGCAACTTCCACTCCAGCCGCTGGCTCAAGGATCGCTTCGTGATTCGTCTCAACCACCCGCTCAACGAGCAGACACTCGCGCGACTCGACGAGGAATTCAGCGGACTGTGCAAGAGCGGTAGTTTCACTCAGCAGCCCCATTGCGAGCTGGAAAACGATGAGCCCGAGCTGTGCCACCTAACGCGCCTGGCTTTTGCCTTCAACGGTCGTGACTATGGCCGCCTGCGTGCGCTGCTAGACGTGGTCAACGAGCCGGAGACCTGGGCAAGCTGAAGTAGCCCGGATGCAATCCGGGCTACGTGTTTGCCTCCCCTCTCCCACTTGCGGGAGAGGGAGCAGACCGTGCAAGGACAAGGCAAGTCGCTTGCCTAAGCAGGCGCTACAGCGTGTGAGTTGAAGCTGGTCGCTGCTCCTCTCAGGCGTTACCCGCGACCTTCATTCGCGCAGCCTGGGTGAAATCCAGCATACGCTTGAGCGGTTTGATCGCCTTGGGGATCAGTGCCGGATCAACATGAATCTCGCCAGCCCCCTGACGCAAGCCGGTCAGTACGCGCTCCAGCGTATTCATCGCCATCCACGGGCAGTGCGCGCAGCTGCGGCAGGCGGCACCATTGCCGGCAGTGGGCGCTTCGATGAAGGTCTTGTCCGGGCACAGCTGCTGCATCTTGTAGAAGATGCCGCGGTCGGTGGCGACGATGAAGGTCGAGTTCGGCAGGGTCTGCGCCGCCTTGATCAACTGGCTGGTGGAGCCCACCGCATCGGCCAGTTCCACCACGTTCTGCGGCGACTCCGGGTGCACCAGAATGGCGGCGTCCGGGTACAGGGCTTTCATGTCCAGCAGCTGCTTGGACTTGAACTCCTCGTGCACGATGCAGGCGCCGTCCCACAGCAGCATGTCGGCGCCGGTCTCGCGCTGGATGTAGTTGCCCAGATGCTTGTCTGGCGCCCAGATGATGGTCTCACCGTTGTCCATCAGACTCTCGACGATCTCCAACGCGCAGCTGGAGGTCACCACCCAGTCGGCGCGCGCCTTCACCGCCGCCGAGGTGTTGGCGTAAACCACCACCGTGCGCTCCGGGTGCTGGTCGCAGAAGGCCGAGAACTCATCCACCGGGCAGCCCAGGTCGAGCGAACAGGTCGCCTCCAGGGTCGGCATCAGCACGCGCTTTTCCGGGTTGAGGATCTTCGCCGTCTCGCCCATGAACTTGACCCCGGCTACCACCACAGTCTGTGCCGGGTGCTGATTGCCGAAGCGAGCCATTTCCAGGGAGTCGGAAACGCAGCCACCGGTTTCCTCAGCCAGCGCCTGGATGACAGGATCGCAGTAATAGTGCGCTACCAGCACCGCATTCTGCTTCTTCAGCTCGGCGGCGATTTCACGGCGATAGAAAGCTTCCTCCTCGGCAGTCAGCGGTTTGGGCTGCTTTGCATCGAGGTGGGCTTGAACCAGAAGGCGTTCGGAAATCTGCGTCATATCATCGAACCTGCGGCGCTCTTGAGCGAGCTGCGAGTATACCCCCTGGCTGCCCATCGCTACAGGCAGGGCAACATCGGCAAGAGGGCTTTTCCGAGAGCAAAAAAAAGCCAGTCTTGCGACTGGCTTTTGCGATCTGGTGGGTCGTGTAGGATTCGAACCTACGACCAATTGGTTAAAAGCCAACTGCTCTACCAACTGAGCTAACGACCCAACGCGAGGCGCATGATACTGATTTAATTCAGGAAATCAACACTTCGCGAAAAATTTTTCACACATAGCGCGTAGCGTCAGGCACGCCGGCTGCGGTGAAACCGGCTGCACGCAGGCGACAGCTGTCGCACTTGCCACAGGCGCGGCCGTCATCATCGGCCTGGTAGCAAGATACCGTGAGTGCGTAATCCACGCCCAGGCGCATACCGGCCTGGATGATCTCGCCCTTGCTCATCTGCTGCAGCGGTGCGCGAATGACAAAGCCCTGCCCCTCCACACCCGCCTTGGTTGCCAGGTTGGCCATGCGCTCGAAGGCGTCGACGAACTCGGGGCGGCAATCCGGGTAGCCCGAGTAATCCACCGCGTTGACGCCAATGAAGATATCGCGCGCCTCGAGCACCTCGGCCCAGCCCAACGCCAGCGCCAGGAACACCGTGTTGCGTGCTGGCACGTAGGTGGCGGGTATACCCTCAGTGGGCGATTCGGGCACGGCAATGCTGCTATCGGTCAATGCCGAACCGCCGATGCCGTTGAGGTTCAGGCCGATCACCTTGTGCTCGACCACTCCCAGCTGCCGCGCCACACGCTCGGCTGCCTGCAACTCGGCTCGATGGCGCTGCCCGTAATCGAAACTCATGCTGTAGCAGCTGTAGCCTTCGGCCTTGGCCATGGCCACCACGGTGGCCGAGTCCAGGCCACCGGAAAGGAGGATGACCGCTTTCTTCTCGTTCATATTCAGTGTCCCGGCTCGTCGTTCCAGAGAATCTTGTGCAGCTGCAGTTGCAGGCGTACTGGCAGGTTATCGGTCACGATCCAGTCGGCCAGCGCACGTGCATCGACCTGTTTGTGACTGGGCGAGAACAGCACCTCGCCGGCACGCGCGGCCAGGTCATACTCGATCAGTTTGGATACTGCCCAGTCGTAGTCTTCTCGCGAGCAGATGACGAACTTTACCTGGTCATTACGAGTCAGCCACTGGACATTCTCATAGCGATTGCGCTGCACTTCGGCAGAGCCCGGGGTCTTCAGGTCGAGCACCTTGCTGACGCGCGGATCGACTGCCGATACATCGAGCGCGCCACTGGTTTCCAGTGATACCTCGTAACCGGCATTGCACAGATGCGTGAGCAAGGGGATGCAGTTCGGCTGGGCCAGCGGCTCGCCGCCGGTTACGCACACGTAGCGCGGCCGATAGGCAGCCACTTGGTCGAGGATACTGCCCAGGGTGACGACCTCGCCGCCACTGAAGGCGTAGGCGGTGTCACAGTACTGACAGCGCAGGGGACAGCCGGTCAGGCGCACGAATACCGTCGGCAAGCCGGCGGTACGCGTTTCCCCCTGCAACGAGTAGAAAATCTCGGTGATACGCAGGGTTTCTTGCATGGTAGCCACGGGCGTGATGACGAAACAGGCCATCCACCTCCGTTGCGTGAAAGACAGGAACGCCGGCGTCGGCCGACATTCGACAAGGCATGGCGACAAGGACATCAGCCGAGCTGAAACCCCGCCTCGCATGCGAGCGCGCATTCTAATGGATCACGCGAAGCCAGATAAGAAAAACCCGCGACGGGCGCGGGTTTATTCATCGAGTGTCGATCTACAGCCGTTGCAGGTCGCGCTGAGCCAGCTGGGCGGCCGAGCTACCCGGGTACTGCGCGATGACTTGCTGAAGAATGCCACGAGCCTTGTCGTTGTGACCCAGGCGACGTTCGACATCGGCCAGCTTGAACAGTGAATCTGGCACCTTGGCGTGACTCGGATAAGCCTGGCTGACCTTGGCAAAGGCTTGACCGGCTGCCTGCAAGTCACCCTTGGCCAGATTCACCTCACCCAACCAATACTGGGCGTTACCCGCATATTGGCTGCTGGGATAACGGTTGAGAAAGGCGGTGAACGCCTGCGACGCCTTGTCGAAATCCTTGGCCTTGATCAGGTCGAAGGCGGCGTCGTAATAGAGTTTTTCCTTGGCCGGATCACCCGGCTCGGCGCTGGCCTGCTGCTGTGCGGCAGGTGGCGTCGGGGTGCCATTGGCGTTTACCGCGCCATCGGCTGAATTCTGTGCGGGAGTTCCACCGGCAGCAGCACCGGAAGAAATACGTTGATCCAGATCCTGGTAACGCTCCAGGCCTTCCTGCTTGAGGCGCTGGATTTCATTCTGCTGCTCTTCGACCATGCCCCGCAGTTGCGCAATTTCCTGCTGCATCTGCTCAAGCTGGTTGAACAGCATACCCTGCGCAGAAGCGGGTGCTTGCGCACCCGCTCCGGCGGAGGAGCCGGCCGTACCATAACCCGCCGGTGGATAGCTGCTGCCCTGTTGCATGGAGCTGCTTTCCAGCACGGGAACCTCCGCCATCGCCGCGAGCGGCAAGGCGAGTGTCAGAAGGGTCAGGATGCGGCGGCAATCTCGCATGGCAGCTTACTTACGCAGCTCTACGCGACGGTTCTGAGCCCAGGACTGCTCGTCGTTGCCAGTGGCAACCGGACGCTCTTCGCCGTAGGAAACCAGTTCCAGCTGAGCCGGGGAAACGCCCTGCAGAACCAGGTAGCGTTGAACGGCCTTGGCACGACGCTCGCCCAGAGCCATGTTGTACTCACGGGTACCGCGCTCGTCAGCGTGGCCTTCCAGAACGACGCGAGCGCCGTTGCCTTTCAGGTCCTTGGCGTGTACGTCCAGAGCGCGCATGGCTTCGGCTTTCAGGTCGGAGCTGTCGTACTCGAAGTAGAAAGTGGTGATAGCGCGCAGAGCAGCTTCTTCGCTCAGGCTGCCATCAACAGCGCCAGTGTTGGCACCGTAGCCAGCGTTCGGGTCAACAGCGCCTTCGCCAGCAGCGTCGCCGCCTTTGGAGGAGCAACCTACAGCAACGGCGAGAGCCAGGGACAGTGCAGCGAACTTACCGAATTTCAGCATTTCCATCATATAACTCCTAATGAACCCCAGTTGTGTTAAGCAAAAAGGTGTAGCGCCGCATCAGTTCAGGTAAGGGGACCAAGAAGGCTCTCGAACTTCGCCTTGAGCGGTAGGAAGAGGGAGCCTCACACGTCCATTGGTGGACGCTAACATCAAGACTCCCCGGCCCTGCTGGCGGGTGGCGTAGATTAGCATGGTGCCATTGGGCGCAACAGTGGGCGACTCATCCAAACTTGTGTCTGAAAGTATGCGCAAACGGTTGGTTTCCAGGTCCTGTGCAGCCACCTTGAACACGGTAAAACCATCCTGGCGATGAATCATCACCAGGGTCTTCTCATCAGCCGACAATTTCGGGTTGGCGTTGTAGTTACCCACGAAGGTCACACGCTCCACTGCCCCGCTATTGATATTGGTCTTGTAGATCTGCGGACGACCCGCACGATCCGAAGTGAAGTACAGAGTCTGACCGTCCTTGCCCCAGAAGGGTTCGGTATCAATGGCGTAATGGTTGGTAATGCGGCGCATCTGCCGGCTGCCCATGTCCATCACATAGATTTCCGGGTTGCCATCGCGAGACAGCACGAAGGCCAGGCGGTTGCCGTCTGGCGACCAGGCCGGTGCACCGTTGAGGCCTTCGAAGTTGGTGATCTGCTCACGACGACCGGTGTCGATGTGCTGCACGAAGATGCGCGGGCGACGCTGCTCGAACGAGACGTAAGCGATACGGCGGCCATCCGGTGCGAACGACGGCGACAGGATCGGCTCACGCGATTGCAGCAGGGTTACCGCACGGGCACCGTCGTAGTCGGAGCGCTGCAGGGTGTAACGGGTGTTGTTGGTGCCCATGCGCTCGGCAGTGACGTACAGCAGGCGCGTGGAAAACGCCCCCTTGACGCCGGTGAGCTTCTCGAACGACTGATCGGCGATATGGTGCGCCATGTCGCGCAGCTGATCGGTACCACCACCGACATTGCCGGTCATAACCTGCTGCTCGGTGTTGACGTTGAACAGCGCGTACTGAATCTGCAACCGGCCGCCGTTAGGCACAATGTTACCGACCAGCACGTACTGGGCGCCCAGTGCTTTCCAGTCACGATAAATGACTTCGCTGGCCTGGGTCGGCAAGCTGATCATGTTCTGCCGCGGGATGGGCTCGAAGTAGCCGGAGTTGCGCAGGTCGTTGCCGATAATCTGCGACATGTCCTCGGGCAGCACCGAACCACCCTGCCAGCCGAACGGCACGACGGCAATCGGGGTGGCGCGGTCAGCGCCTTGGGAAATCACCAGCGGATCGGCCGCCTGGACACTACCGACCAGCATGACCAGCCCCAGCAGGGCGATACGAATCAGGGTATTCACAGAGCTCAATCCTCCGGTTTGAAAATGACGCGACGCTGCCTGTACCGACTGTCGAAGGTAGCGCGATCCAATTGTTGCATCTCGGGAATACGACCGACGTTACGTACAGCTGCAACAGCCGAGTTGTCGAACGGTGCATCGCCACTGGAGCGCGATACGCTGGCGTTGGTCACGGTGCCGTCGGGCAGCATCTGGATCAACAACTCGACACTCATGCCACGGCGCGCCGACATCGGTCGCTGCCAGTTCTCGGTAATCAGCTTGATGATCAGATCATCGAGGTTACCCGCCACCTGATCCCCATGGGTTTCGGCCAGCGCCTGCTGGTTCTGTACGTTGTCCGACAGCAACTCGGCCAACGCTGCCGCTTTCTGGTCTTCGGCCGCCTTGCGTCGGGCATCTTCAGCCTTGCGCTTGGCATCCTCGGCAGCCTTTTTCTTAGCAGCTTCGGCAGCAGCCTTTTTCTTCGCCTCTTCCGCCGCTTTCTTTTTCGCTTCCTCGGCAGCCTTCTTCTTGGCGTCCTCTGCGGCTTTCTTCTTCGCCTCTTCCTCGGCGCGCTTCTTGGCGATATCGGCCTGGCGCTTCTGCTCAGCGGCCTTCTCGGCTTCGGCTTTCTTCGCCGCTTCGGCCTTTCGAGCTTCTTCGGCTTGCTTTTGTTCCTCGGCTTTCTTGGCTGCGGCTACCTTCTGCGCTTCGGCCTGGGCCTGCTTCTGCTCTTCGGCTTTCTTCTGTTCCAGTCTTTCGGTCTCGAACTGCGGCGCCGAAGTCTTCTGCGCTTCACCCGCAACCTTCTGCGTGGTTTGCGTAGTGGCCTGGCTCTGCGACTGCAATTGATACAGCGTAGCCTGTACCACCGGGCGCGCCGGCGGCAATTCTGGCGTGAAGGCGAAGCTGACGAACAGCATGGCGAACATCAGGACGTGCAGACCTACAGCCCAGACGATAGGCCAGAAGTAGCTTTCCGATTGCGAACGCTCGGCTTGCTGCATCAGGGGGCCTCGGTAATCAATCCGACATTACCGACGTCGGCCTGCTGCAAGCCGCCCATGGCAGCCATCACGGAGCCATAGTCCACCGATTTGTCGCCGCGCACGAACACCTGCACCTGCTTACCCTGACGGCGGTTCTCGGCAATGATCGCCGACACGGCCTGAGTCATCTGCTCGAGGGTCGAAGCACGCTCCTGCTCGGTATCGACGTCGACCTCGCTGCCCATGTTCCAGTAGTAGGTCTTGTCGGCCTTGATGGAAATGGTAAGCACCTGAGCGTCGTTGTCCTGCGGCAGCGCTTCACTGCTGACCTTGGGCAGATCGACCTTGACGCCCTGATTGAGCATCGGCGCGGTGACCATAAAGATGACCAGCAGTACCAACATCACGTCGATGTAGGGCACCACGTTCATCTCGGCGACCGGTTTGCGTCTGTTGCGAATTCTCGCCATGGTTAAAACCTGTCCTCTTCGCTCGCCTTAGTCTTCCGAGGTGTGCACTTTACGGTGCAGGATGGCCTGGAACTCGTCGGCGAAGGTGTAGTAACGACCGATCAGCATCTCGCCACGGGCCGAGAAACGGTTGTAGGCGATGACCGCCGGGATTGCTGCAAACAGGCCGATGGCGGTAGCGATCAGCGCTTCTGCAATGCCCGGTGCCACGGTAGCCAGAGTGGCTTGCTGCACCTGAGCCAGACCGCGGAAGGAGTTCATGATGCCCCATACGGTGCCGAACAGGCCGATATAGGGGCTGGTGGAACCGACGGTTGCCAGGAACGGCAGAGCGGTCTCCAATTTTTCTTCTTCACGGGAGATGGCCACGCGCATGGCGCGCGCCACACCATCCATCACCGCATCCGGGTCGACGCCCTGCTGCTGACGCAGACGGGAGAACTCCTTGAAGCCGGCACGGAAGATCTGCTCCAGACCGGAATCCGGATCGGGGTTGCTGCCGGCCTGGCGATACAGTTTGGACAGGTCGATGCCGGACCAGAAGCGGTCCTCGAAATTGTCCAGCGCGCGCTTGGCGGCGCGAATGGCATTACTGCGCTGGAAGATCATCACCCAGGAAATGACCGAAGCGGCCACCAGAGTCAGCATGACCAGCTGAACCACAAAGCTGGCGTTACTGATCAGACTCCACATCGACATATGGTCAACGGCGTTAGCTTCCACGCTTACTCTCCTGCTGCAATTAAACCCGGCGCCTGCGTCCCGGCGAACGCATGTCGCAGGGTTTCGGGGATAGCCCGGGGTTTCAAGTTGTCGGCGCGCACACAGGCCACCAGAAACTGCCCTTCGCAGAGCAGCACATCATCCGTAGCCCGCCTGACCTGTTGACGAAAGCGCAGGCTGGCACGGTTCAATTCGATCACATCGGCGCTGATCACCAGCTCATCATCCAGTCGCGCCGGCGCGTGGTAACGCGCTTCGGCCGAATGCACGACGAACAACAGGCCCTCACCGGCAAGCGTCGACTGGGCATAACCCAGCTCACGCAGGCGCTCGGTGCGAGCCCGCTCCATGAATTTGAGATAGTTGACGTAGTAGACGATGCCGCCTGCATCGGTGTCTTCGTAATAGACCCGGCAATGGTGGCTGAACGGCTGGACTCCGTTTTGCGCGCGCATACTCTAGTCCCCGGCCTGCTGCTTGCCAATCCGGGCTGGTAACAATTTTTTCGTCATTCGTCACCTGCCGCGAAAAGATCGCCAGCGACCTGCTCGCCAGCGCGCTTGGGGATGTTCAGCCCGAAGTGCAGATAGGCATGACGAGTGACCACGCGCCCGCGCGGCGTGCGCATCATGTAACCCTGCTGAATCAGATAGGGCTCGAGCACGTCCTCGATGGTATGGCGCTCTTCACCTATCGCTGCCGCCAGGCTATCGAGCCCCACCGGACCGCCGTCGAACTTCTCGATCATGGCCAGCAGCAAGCGGCGATCGGAATGATCGAAACCGCGTTCGTCGATATCCAGCAAATTCAGCGCCTGATCGGCGATCAACTGCGTGATATGGCCGTTACCACGCACTTCGGCGAAGTCGCGCACACGGCGCAACAGACGGTTGGCGATACGTGGGGTGCCACGCGCACGACGGGCTATCTCATAGGCGCCCTTGGCTTCGATAGGCAGGCCGAGAATCCCCGCAGAGCGCGAGACGATAGTGGCCAAGTCGTCGATACCGTAGAACTCCAGGCGCTGGACGATACCGAAGCGGTCACGCAGTGGATTGGTCAGCATGCCGGCACGGGTGGTGGCGCCAACCAGGGTGAAGGGTGGCAGATCCAGCTTGATCGAGCGGGCCGCTGGGCCTTCGCCAATCATGATGTCGAGCTGGAAATCCTCCATCGCCGGATACAGCACTTCTTCGACCACTGGCGATAGGCGGTGAATCTCGTCGATGAACAGTACATCGCCGCTTTCCAGATTGGTCAGCAGCGCAGCCAGATCGCCCGGGCGTTCGAGCACCGGGCCGGAGGTGCTCTTGATCGAGCTGCCCATTTCTTCAGCGATGATATTGGCCAGGGTGGTCTTGCCCAGCCCTGGCGGGCCGAAGATCAGCGTGTGGTCAAGCGCTTCGGCCCTACCCCGCGCAGCCTGAATGAACAGCGCCATCTGTTCACGCACGACGGGCTGACCGATGTAATCGGCCAGGCGCAGCGGGCGAATGGCCCGGTCCTGCTGCTCTTCGCGCTCACGTGGGCTGGCGGTAATCAGGCGATCGGCTTCGATCATCAATAGGGTTCCACTAAACCATGCCGCGCAGGGCGCGCCGGATCAAATCTTCACTGTTCATGCCATCTTCCTTGACGGCAGCAACGGCTCGACTGGCTTCCTGCGGTTTGTAACCGAGGGAGATCAGGGCGCTGACGGCGTCATTCTCCGCGCTTGAGACTGCCTGAGCCAGTTGAGGTTCAACCACCAAGGGCGCAATGGACGGGATCGACTCCCAGGCCTTGAAGCGATCCTTGAGCTCGACCAGCAGGCGCTCTGCGGTTTTCTTGCCGACTCCAGGCACCTTGACCAGCGCCGCGGTGTCCTGAGCCTGTACGCAACGCACCAACTCATCCACCTCCAGCCCCGACATCAATGCAAGCGCCAGCTTGGGGCCGACACCATTGAGACGAATCAGCTCGCGAAACAGCTCACGCTCGCGCTTTTCGAAGAAGCCATACAACAAATGCGCATCTTCACGCACGACAAGGTGGGCATGCAGGGTTACCGGCTCGCCCACCGCAGGCAGACGATAAAGGGTCGTCATCGGTACTTCCAGCTCATAACCGACGCCATTCACATCCAGAAGCAAATGCGGCGGCTGCTTCTCCGCCAGGGTGCCGCGCAAACGTCCGATCACCGCTGTTTCCTTTGATTCGATTACAAACGAAGGCGACCACCGCGCCGCTTGGCGCCGGCCAGCCCATGAGGAATGAGACTCTGTCGATGGTGCGCATGGCACAAGGCGATACCCAGGGCATCGGAAGCGTCGATCTGCGGCTTCTGCACCAGTTTGAGCAGGTGCATGACCATCATCTGCACCTGCTGCTTGTCCGCTGCCCCGGTGCCGACCACAGCCTGCTTGACCTGAGTGGCGGTGTATTCGCTGATTTCCAGCCCAGCCTCCACTGCGGCGACGATAGCGGCACCTCGCGCCTGTCCCAACTTGAGCGCCGAGTCGGCATTGCGCGCCATGAACACCTGCTCGATACCCATGGTCACCGGGCCATGGGTGCGAATAACTTCGCTGACGCCGCGAAAGACGATCTGCAGGCGCTCGGCCAGCGGCCCGTTGCCGGTACGAATGCAACCCGACGCCACGTACTCGCAACCGCGCCCGGTATCACGCACCACGCCATAGCCGGTAATACGCGAACCCGGGTCGATGCCTAGAATCAGGGTCATATCAGCAACTGTCTATTTATCCAGTTGGTGAGTATACGGAGGTCCTAATGCGCCGTCACTCGTGACGCACTGGTGAAACCAGAGAAAACCGCAGGGTGGGCCGGGCGGTGATCCGCTTCAGCCCAACATGTAGCGCGCCCCTGGCGTGCTGAGGCCCACCCTACGCATCCGGGCGATAAGCTGCTTAGCTCAGCTGCTCCATGATCTCGTCGGCCACTTCGGCGTTGTGGTAGACGTTCTGCACATCGTCCAGATCTTCGAGCATGTCGATCAGCTTGAATACCTTCTGCGCGGTTTCCAGATCGGCGATCGGCGCACTGATCGAAGGGATCATGGCGATTTCCGCTTCCTCGGCCTTGAAACCAGCTGCGCTCAGCGCTTCGTTGACGGCATGAAACTCGGTGAAGCTGGTCGACACCAGGCCTGAACCGTCTTCGCCCATTTCCACGTCGTCAGCACCAGCCTCCAACGCAGCCTCCATCAGGGCATCCTCATCGACGCCCGGCGCGAAGCTGATCTGACCCTTGCGGTCGAACATGTAGGCGACCGAACCATCAGTGCCCAGGTTGCCACCGCACTTGGTAAAGGCATGGCGCACTTCGGCGGCAGTACGATTGCGGTTATCGGTCATCACCTCGACGATGATCGCCACGCCGCTTGGCGCGTAACCTTCGTAGCTGAACTCGACGACGTTGTCGGCCTCGTTGTTGCCGGCACCGCGAGCGATGGCGCGGTCGATCACGTCACGCGACATGTTATTGGTCAGCGCCTTGTCCACGGCCAGACGCAGGCGCGGGTTGTCCGCAGGAATCGGGCCACCGTGCTTGGCGGCGACCGTCAGTTCACGAATCAGCTTGGTGAAGATCTTGCCGCGCTTGGCGTCTTGACGCCCTTTGCGGTGCTTGATGTTGGCCCATTTGGAATGACCAGCCATAACTCACTCCATCTATAAGGTTTCACGATTACCGGGGCGTAAGTGCTTGAGTCTCTGCGCCCCATAACGAAGAAGCCTGGGATCTCCAGGCTTCTTTTGCAGGCTTATTCGGCCTTGGGTTGCTCGCGCAGGCGGATATGCAGCTCGCGCAGAGACTTGTTGTCGACGATACCCGGCGCCTGAGTCATGACGCAGGCCGCACTCTGGGTTTTCGGGAAGGCGATCACCTCACGAATCGACGAAGCACCGGTCATCAGCATCACCAGACGATCCAGGCCAAAGGCCAGGCCGCCATGGGGCGGCGCACCGTACTTCAGTGCGTCGAGCAGGAAGCCGAACTTCTCCTGCTGCTCCTCTTCGCTGATGCCGAGCACGCGGAACACGGTCTGCTGCATGGCCTTGTCGTGGATACGGATCGAACCGCCACCCAACTCGGTGCCGTTGAGCACCATGTCATAGGCACGCGACAACGCGGCGGCCGGGTTGGCTTCCAGTTCCTCGGGGCTGCAGCTCGGCGAGGTGAACGGGTGGTGCATAGCGGTCAGGCTGCCGTCGTCGTTTTCCTCGAACATCGGGAAGTCGACGACCCACAGCGGCGCCCACTCACAGGTCAGCAGGTTCAGATCATGACCCAGCTTGATACGCAGCGCGCCCAGGGCTTCGCTGACGATCTTGGCCTTGTCGGCACCGAAGAACACGATATCGCCATCGACAGCGCCAACGCGATCGAGGATGACATTGATGTTGTCCAGCGGGATGTTCTTGACGATCGGCGACTGCAAACCGTCAACGCCAGCAGCACGCTCGTTGACCTTGATGTAGGCCAGGCCCTTGGCACCGTAGATGCCGACGAATTTGGTGTAGTCGTCGATCTGCTTGCGCGGCATGCTCGCCCCGCCCGGAACGCGCAGCGCGGTGACGCGGCATTTCGGGTCGTTGGCCGGGCCGGCGAAGACCTTGAATTCGACGTCCTTGAGCTGATCTTCCACATCCACCAGTTCCAGCGGAATGCGCAGGTCCGGTTTGTCCGAACCAAAGCGGCGCATGGCTTCGGCCAGGGTCATGTGTGGCAGTTCGCCGAATTCGACGTCCAGCACTTCCTTGAACAGGTTGCGCACCATGGTCTCGGTGATGTCCATGATGTCTTTTTCATCGAGGAAGCTGGTCTCGATGTCGATCTGGGTGAATTCCGGCTGGCGGTCGGCACGCAGGTCTTCGTCGCGGAAGCACTTGGCGATCTGGTAGTAACGATCGAAGCCCGCGACCATCAACAACTGCTTGAACAGCTGCGGCGACTGCGGCAGGGCGAAGAAACTGCCGGCGTGGGTGCGGCTCGGTACCAGATAGTCGCGCGCACCTTCAGGAGTAGCGCGGGTCAGGATCGGCGTTTCGACGTCAAGGAAGCCGTTGTCGTCGAGGTAGCGACGGATGCTCGAAGTGATGCGCGAGCGCAGCTTGAGCTTCTCGGCCATTTCCGGACGACGCAGATCGATGAAGCGATAGCGTAGGCGGGTTTCTTCACCGACGTCGGTGTATTCGTTGAGCGGGAACGGCGGAGTTTCCGCCTCATTGAGCACTTCCAGCTCGTAGCCCAGCACTTCGATGGCACCGCTGGCCATGTTGGCGTTGCGCGCGCCTTCCGGGCGCAGGCGCACCTTGCCGGTGATCTTGACTACATATTCGCTACGTACACGGTCGGCCTTGGCGAAGGTCTCGGCACGATCAGGATCGAATACCACCTGAGCCAGGCCTTCACGATCACGGATATCGAGGAAAATCACCCCGCCATGGTCACGGCGACGGTGTACCCAGCCGCAAAGGGTGATTTCCTGGCCATCCAGGCTCTCGTTCAACTGGCCGCAATAGTGGCTGCGCATCATGATCGTGTTTCGCTTCTCTGAGGTCTTGGATAGGTCAGGCAGCCCCCAACGCCCTGGGCAGGAGCTACACCGCAGCGAACGTCCAACCGCACGCCGCGCTTCGATAAAGAGCGGGATTATATAGCGTAAATCGTCATGACGCAGCCGCCCGGCAGATGCCTTCTATAAATGAAGAGCGCCTCTCGCCTAGAGAAAGACCATGGACCAAGCCCCTCGCAACGAGCAGCCCCAGCGCTCTGCAGGAGGATTTACGCCCTGCCCCAGCCAAGCAGTTTCAGCGCAGCAAGCATTTTGCCGCACACAAGATTGACGCCCAGCCAGGGACAAGCTTTATTGGCCCCAGCTGAACCGTCCGCTATCAATAGCCTCTAATCATCGCTTTCATTGATATAAGCCAAGATCACCCCGACGCCCTGCGTGTTAAGCTCTCGTCAACATTTCGGGATAGACACCCTGGGCTCACCTGAAAGGAGAAAAGCCATGGAAATCAATATCGGAATCGCCGAACAGGATCGCGCCGCCATCGCCGAAGGTCTCTCGCGCCTGCTGGCTGACACCTACACCCTGTATCTGAAGACCCATAACTTCCACTGGAACGTCACCGGTCCGATGTTCAACACCCTGCACCTGATGTTCGAAGGTCAGTACACCGAGCTGGCGCTCGCGGTTGACGCTATCGCCGAACGGATCCGGGCACTGGGCTTCCCGGCGCCGGGCACCTACGCCGCCTACGCCCGCCTGTCCTCGATCAAGGAAGAGGAAGGCGTACCCAGCGCCGACGATATGATCAAGCAGTTGGTACAAGGCCAAGAGGCTGTCGTACGCACTGCGCGCGGCATTTTCCCGCTACTGGACAAGGTCAGCGACGAGCCGACTGCCGACCTGCTGACCCAACGCATGCAGGTGCACGAGAAAACTGCGTGGATGCTGCGCAGCCTGCTCGCTGCTTGAGATGCTCAGAGGCCCGGTAATCCGGGCCTTTTCTTAGGCATGCAGCCCTGCCCTGATCTATGCTCTGGCCAATCGTCATTGAGTTTCCGACATTCATGAGCCAGCCAGCCAAACCGCCCAGCATCATCGACTTGTACCCGGAGGAAACCCGCGAAGCGGCGGAACTCCTGAAGCAAGCCGTGCCATTGATGATGCGTCACGACATCCCACCAAACCCGGTGCACTATGCGCTGTGGTACACCTACAGCAGAGGCAGTGAACCCGAGCTCAACCGCCGCCTGGACAAGGTGGTCGAAGACTTCGACGTGTTCCCGCCGGAAACCGCCAGCCGGCTGTTCCGCGACTACATTATCCGCGGCGAGCTGGAAGAAGCTCGCGCAGGCCAGCAGCAGGTAATCGAGCTGGTCGATGACATCGAAGGCGACGTCTCACGCAGCGTGATCGGCGGCCAGCATTACCAGCAGAGCCTGAGCCATGGCCTGAGCGCACTGCAGGAGCCCATCATCGATGACCTACCCAGCGTGCTCAGCGAACTGCAGGAAAGCACCCAGCTGATGCAGGACCAGCAGGAAAAATTCCTCTATCGCCTGCGCTCCGCACAGCAAGAAATCACTCACCTGCGCAGCCAGTTGGAGCGCGCCCATCTTGCGGCAACGCTCGACAGCCTGACCCGCGTATTCAACCGCCATGCCTTTACCCGCTTACTGGAACGCGCACTGGACGAATCACAACAGGGCCTGGCTCTGGTGATTCTGGATATCGACCATTTCAAACAGTTCAACGACCAGTACGGCCACCCACTGGGTGACCGCGTACTGCAACACGTCGGACAATTATTGCGCGATCTGCTGCCACCGCAGGCCTTTGCCGCACGCTACGGTGGCGAAGAGTTCTGCGTGGTGCTGCGCAACTGCGCCAACCTCAATGAGGTTCTCAATTTCGCTGAGCAACTGCGCCACAAGATTCAGTCGCTGAGAATCAAGGTCAGGCGCACAGACCAGGTTCTGGACAGCATCACTGCCTCCTTCGGCTGCGCCATGGCCGCCGAAGGCGACACATTCGAATCGCTGCTCACCCGCGCCGATGACGCCCTCTATCAGGCCAAACGCGCCGGGCGCAATCAGGTTCACCCGATTACCAGCGAAACGATGCTAAGCGCTTGATTTGAGAAGCCCTCGGCTTTGCTGTTAAATAGCCTCGCGCGCCGCGTTACCATCCTGCGGCGCCACCAACCTTGTTTACAGGCGCGCCACGGCCGTTCAGCTGGCCATTAGCAACGTGCGCTCTCTCCGTAGCACCGTGAGTCATCATTCGATCAGTGAGTTCATCAAAGATGTTGAAGATTGCCCATCTCGTGACAGGGTTCGCCGCCCTACTGCTGTCTGCCGTACCCGGTTTGTCCACTTCCTTTCTTACCACGCCGGATGCCATCTATCTGGCCCTGACCGGCTTGCTCAACCTGCTTGCCGCATCGCAGCAACAGACTCTCCCCACCGCTCGCCAACAACTACTGGGGCTGTCCTCGGCTCTATTGATATTGGCTGCCGTGGTACAGAGCTTGATCCTGCTTGCCCCGCTGCCCAGCATCGGCAGCCAGCCCGCCATCTGGCTGCCGCTGCTGACCCTGGTTATCGCCGTGGCGCTGAGCCTCGCAGCACAACTGAGCAGGCAGCCGCGTAGCGCAGAGCAACGCCCGGCCGCACCACAAGCTAGCGCCAGCACCAGCGCTCCCCAGGATGATCGCGAGACCGGCACGGTCAAGTGGTTCAATACCTCCAAGGGCTTCGGCTTCATTTCCCGCGACTCGGGTGACGATATCTTCGTTCACTTTCGCGCCATTCGTGGCGAGGGCCACCGCGTCCTGGTCGAAGGCCAACGCGTGGAGTTCTCGGTCATGCAGCGCGACAAAGGTCTGCAGGCGGAAGACGTGATCGCAGCAGCCCCTTCGCGGCGCTGAGCGGTACGCAAAGAAAAGCCCGGGAAACCGGGCTTTTTCATATCAGTAGTGCGGCGGCGGCGCTTCGTCTTCGGCAATACCCGCCTGGCCACTCAGCTCTTCCTGGCGTCGCGCCAGAACAGTCAACTGCAACTGCATCCGCTCGATGCGCTTGCTCTGCTCAACCAGTTCATCGTTAAGCGCCTGAATGGTGTCATCCTGAAAAGCCAGACGACTCTCCAGCTCCATGATTCGCGATTCGAGGCTCATGCAAAGGCTCCGGCGAACTGAAAGTCCTCAGCCAACACCGAGCGCAGCTTATCGACGACCTGACCCGCCTGCTGCTCACTGTAAGGCTGCGCCGGATGCCGCCCCCATACCGGAGCAGGCCAGGAAGCATCCTCCCGCCGACGCACGATCACATGCATATGTAACTGACTGACGACATTGCCAAGCGTGGCGACGTTCATCTTGTCGGCCGCAAAGATGTCCTTCAGCGTTTCGGCCAGAAGCGTGGTTTCCTGCCACAGTTGTCGCTGATCATCAGCGTCTAGCTGAAACAACTCACTGACCTCCTCACGCCGAGGAACAAGGATGAACCAAGGGTAATTGGCGTCATTCATCAGCAGCAAACGACACAGGGGAAAGTCCCCGATCACCAGACAATCCTGCTGAAGGCGTGAATCCAGAGCGAACATGACGATCCTCCTTATTAATAGAGCGTAACCCCAGAGGGAGGGGAGCAATGGCGCGCAGCATACGCTGGCTCAGCCGAGAGTTCACCCGATGACCACGCACCAACCCAAGGCAGCTTGAACACATACGCACCGTAGGCGTGCACCATTTTGTTTCTTCCCGTAATGGACAATGCCAAGCGTTACCGGTTAATGCGCAGGCAATAAGCTAACGGCACCTGCTGACAGCTAACCGCAGGCCTCGACAACCCCTGACGAATCAGCACCAAAAGCAGCGCCGGCGCTACCACGAGCGCTGCCCTGCTCCTAAAAATCAAGGTTTTAGCAAGACAGGCAGGTTTTGAGCACGACTTTTGCTAACTGTAAAAGCAATGCCCGGCAAGCCGTGCAGTCGATCAATCAAGCGGTCCCAGGCCCCTCAGAACCGCAAAAGCGTCGGTGCGACGAGACGCAAGTGCAGAACTATAGATTTGCGACATTTTTCTTCACGCGATGCGACACAAGCATGAACGAAGTCGTAACGAATAGACTGCAACTATCGCCAATATTGGCTGCGTGCTATAAGTTATCGCCGACACAAAAAGAAAGAGCTGTCCATATAACAAAACAGTGGGCAGCGCAACTCTTCTAAACCCAAGGAGCAATCACGATGCAAGTGATGAAGTGGAGCGTAATCGCCCTGGCAGTAGCCGCGGGCACCAGCCAAATGGCCGTGGCGTCCAGCCAGTCCGAGTCCAACGGCTTTATCGAAGACAGCAGTTTCAACATCTTCAATCGCGTTCTGTACATGAACCGCGATTTCCGTAATGGTCCGAACGGCGCAAGCACCTCCGCCAACCCGGCTGGCTACCGTGAAGAAACCGGCCTGGGCATCCGCCTGCTGTACGAGTCCGGCTTCACCCAAGGCACTGTAGGCGTCGGCGTGGACGCTCACTCGCTGAGCAGCATCAAGATCGACAGCGGTCGTGGTCGCTACGGCACTGGCCAGTTCGCTCAGACTGACGACGGTCGTGGCGATGACACCCAGAGCGAAGTTGGCGGCGCCATCAAGTTCCGTATCTCGGACACCGTACTCAAATACGGTAACCAGTTCGTTGCCAGCCCCGTATTCTCCACCGACGACAGCCGCATCCTGCCGGAAGTCGCTACCGGTACTTACCTGGTCAGCAACGAAATCGACGGCCTGGAGCTGAGCGCTGGTCGCTTCACCGCCATGAGCAGCCAGACCGGAACCAGCCGCGACGATATCAATGGTAAGGGCGAAGCTGGCCTGAAGTATGCCAATATCGTGGGCGCTTCCTACTCCTTCACCGACGACCTGAGCGCAGCTTTCCACGCATCCGATGTGGAAGATTACTGGAAAAAGTACTACGGCAACGTCAACTACAACTTGGCGCTGGCTGAAGAACAAGCTCTGAACTTCGACTTCAATATCTACAAGACCGACTACGACAAGCAGTACACCAACACTGCTAGCGACGAAGACAACACCATCTGGAGCCTTGCAGGTGCCTACTCGCTGGGCGCTCACACCTTCACCCTGGCCCACCAACGTGCGTCCGGCGACCGTGGTTACGACTACGGTGTAGACGGTGGCGGCACCATTTGGCTGGCCAACTCGGTTCAGTACTCCGACTTCAACCAGAAAGACGAGAAATCCTGGCAAGCTCGCTACGACATCAACATGGCATCCTACGGCGTACCGGGCCTGAGCTTCATGACCCGCTACATCCGTGGTACTGCTGCTGATAGCTACACCGAGCGCGAGCTGGATATCGAAGCCAAGTACGTGATCCAGGAAGGTGCGGCCAAGGATCTGTCCTTCCGTATTCGTAACGCCTTCTACCGCGACAACGCTCAAGGCGACGTGAACGACTTCCGCCTGATCGTCGAATACCCGCTGAGCGTTCTGTAACTTCAGCGCTACTCGATAGCGGTATAAAAGAAACCCGGCCTAGGCCGGGTTTCTTTATTTAAGTCTCGGTACTTTAAAGGGGCAAAGCATAAGTCCCCGTCACATGTGCCACCAATTCACTCTCATTACCAAGCGAATATAACGAGACTTCGCAAACTGCCTGGCGCCGGCTCAAGCGCAGTATTCGCGCCTCTGCCAACAAATCCACCGGTTTGGGTTTGACCAGAAAGTTGATATTGAGATTGGACGTCACTGCCATCTCCACGCGGCCGAGACGCCCCAGCACCACCGCATACATCGCCGCATCTCCCAACGCCATGATGGTCGGTCCGGAAAGCGTGCCGCCCGGACGCACCAATTTGGCATGAAAAGGCACGCGTGCCAGCACACCCTCCTCGTCCAGCCGGTCGATCCGCAGATCGATATCCTCGGCCATCGGCAGCCCCATACGAATCAGGTTCTGAACCTCAAGTGCAGTCAATCCCACTCTTTACTCCTCCCGGCACGCGCAGTAGCACTTTCGCGCCTGCGCCCGTCCTGTACGCCACTGTATAGGCACCGTACAATGCCGGCCTACTCCAAGCCCTCGCAACCGACAGAACGGCCAAACATGCGTACCAGTCAGTTCCTGCTCTCGACCCTGAAAGAAACCCCCTCCGATGCCGTGGTGATCAGCCACCAGCTGATGCTGCGTGCCGGCATGATCCGCAAGCTGGCCTCCGGCCTGTACACCTGGCTGCCGATGGGCCTGCGCGTGCTGCGCAAGGTCGAGACCGTGGTGCGCGAAGAAATGAACGCAGCCGGCGCACTGGAAGTGCTGATGCCAGCCATCCAGCCTGCCGAACTGTGGCAAGAGTCCGGTCGCTGGGTGCAGTACGGCCCCGAGCTGCTGCGGGTAAAGGATCGTCATGATCGTGAGTTCTGCGTCGGCCCGACCCACGAAGAAGTGATCACCGATCTGGCCCGCAACGAGCTGAACAGCTACAAACAGCTGCCGATCAACATGTACCAGATCCAGACCAAGTTCCGTGACGAGATCCGTCCGCGCTTCGGCCTGATGCGTGGCCGCGAGTTCATCATGAAGGACGCCTACTCCTTCCATGCCGACCAGGCTTCCCTGCAGGAAACCTATGACCGCATGCACCAGGCCTACTGCAACGTATTCAGCCGCCTGGGCCTGAACTTCCGCCCGGTACAGGCCGATACCGGCTCCATCGGCGGCACCGGCTCGCACGAATTCCACGTACTGGCCGACTCCGGCGAAGACGATATCGCCTTCAGCAATGTCTCCGACTACGCTGCCAACATCGAGAAGGCCGAAGCCATCCCGCGTGAGACAGCGCGCGGCGCGGCGACCGAAGACATGCGCCTGGTCGATACGCCCGACACCAAGACCATCGACGCACTGGTTCAGGGTTTTGGCCTGGCCATCGAGAAGACCATCAAGACCCTGGTGGTGCAAGCTGCCGAGGAAGGCAAGCTGATCGCCCTGATCGTGCGTGGCGACCACGAACTGAACGAGATCAAGGCCGCCAACCTGGAACAGGTGGCCAGCCCGCTACAGATGGCCAGCGAAACTGAGATTCGCGCAGCCATCGGCGCCGGCCCCGGCTCGCTGGGCCCGGTCAACCTGCCGATTCCCTGCATCATCGACCGCAGCGTAGCGCTGATGAGCGATTTCGCCGCAGGTGCCAACATCGAAGACAAGCACTATTTCGGCGTCAACTGGGAGCGTGACCTGCCGCTGCCTGAGGTTGCCGACCTGCGCAATGTCGTCGCTGGCGACCCTAGCCCGGATGGCCAGGGCACCCTGGAAATCAAGCGCGGCATCGAAGTCGGTCACATCTTCCAGCTCGGCACCAAGTACAGCGAGGCCATGAACTGCCAGGTGCTCGGCGAGAACGGCAAGCCGGTGACCCTGACCATGGGCTGCTACGGCATCGGTGTATCGCGCGTGGTGGCTGCTGCCATCGAGCAGAACTTCGACGAGCGCGGCATTCGCTGGAACGACGCACTGGCGCCCTTCCAGATCGCCCTGGTGCCGCTGCGCTATGAAACCGAGCAGGTTCGCGAAGCCACCGACAAGCTGTATGCCGAGCTGACTGCCGCCGGTTACGAAGTGCTGCTGGATGATCGCGACAAGAAAACCAGCCCCGGCATCAAGTTCGCCGACATGGAGCTGATCGGCATTCCGCACCGCGTGGTCGTCAGCGACCGTGGCCTGGCCGAGGGTAACCTCGAGTACAAGAGCCGCGCCGAAACCGAAGCGCAAGCGGTGCCGCTGGCCGACATTCTGTCCTTCCTGCAAGCCCGTATCAGCCGCTGATAACGCCTTACCGAGACATCATGCACACGAGCAACAACCTTCGCCTCATCGGCGCCGCCCTGTGCGGCGCCCTCTTTCTCAGCGGCTGCGCCAACCAGCTGCCGCAGCGTAGCGAGCATGAGGAGCGCGTCGAGCGCAAGCTGCTGGATCACCAACTGCAGATCGATGCCGGCGAACCCAAGGTTCTGGAGCTACCGCAGCGCCGCGTGCGTGTGCATGACCAGAAGAGCTACGAGGTCACAGCTTTCGAAGTGACCCGTCGTTACGACCGCTACACGCCTTACCAACCCTGGCGCGAGATCTATGAAGTGCCGATGGGGGCAGTCGCGGTGGTGGCCGGCGTGGGCGCCAACATACTCAACGTGGTGTTGCTCGGCAGCCTGCCGGAAACCGCGACCCGTGACTGGATCAGCTACGGCATGGCCGGCCTCAACCCGTTCCTGAACGTCGAGTCCAACGGCCGCGCGGAACAGAACCTGGCAAGTATCGATGAGCTGCAGCGCGACCGTCGCATGGAATACACCAACCTGCCCTGGTCCGAGCGTCCTGTGCAGGTCAAGGCAGGTGATCAGCAGTTCGAGCTGCTCACCGACAGCAGCGGCGTGCTGCGCCTCAATCTGCTGGACAGCCCCTTCACCGAACAAGACATCACGCGCCTGAACACACTGCAGCTAAGCGTCGAAGACCGCCTCGGTGACGATGTCGCACGCGCCGAAACGACCCTCATGGTCAGTCACACCTTGCGCGGCAAGCTGCGTGAAGCGCATGACCTGATCTTCGACGACCTCGAGGGAGACGACGTCGCCCAGTGGGTACACCGGGTCAAGCGCCTCTCCGATCTTGGCCTGGAGGAGGAAGCCAGCGAGCTGGAACAGAGCCTGATCGAGCTGACGCGCAACGATCCCGAATTGCAGGACGCCTTCCTCAAGGCTCTGCTCAAGGACGCCGGACGCTTGGCCGCCGATCCGGCCAACTGATTCCGAAGGACACGCCTCGGCCGATTGGTCAGTGATGGCCTTTCAGACCATCTCCAGCGGCTGCTTGCCACGTGGTGGCGCAAAGACCTCATCCAGCAGGTTCAAATCATCCACATTCAACGCGATGGCAGCCGCTGCAGCGTTATCGCGTAAATGCGCGCTGCTTGCGGCCTTGGGAATGGCAATCACACCGTCCTGCCTGAGTGTCCAGGCCAACGCTATCTGGGCAGCGGTAGCCCCATGTCGCTCAGCCACCTGCCGCATTACCGGCTCATGCAACAAGGCACCCGCCTGACTTAGCGGACAGTAGGCCATCAGCGGCATGCCGGCACGCTGTTGCCAAGGCAGCAGGTCATACTCGATGCCTCGCGCCTCCAGGTTGTACAGCACCTGATTGGCCTGGCATGCCGGCTGATCCAGCTCCAGCAGATCGTCCAGGTCGAAGTTGGAAACGCCCCAGGCGCCGATCTTGCCCTGCGCTCGCAGCCGCTCGAAACCTTCGACCGTCTCGGCAAGCGGATAGCGCCCACGCCAGTGCAGCAGGTAGAGGTCGATACGCTCGCATCCCAGGCGCTTCAGGCTGCGCTCACAGGCGGCCTGAACACCCTGCAGACTGGCGTTGTGCGGGTAAACCTTGCTGACCAGGAACACCTCGTCACGACGACCGGCGATGGCCTCCCCCACCACCTGCTCCGCGCCACCCTCGCCATACATTTCGGCGGTGTCAATCAGGCTCAAGCCCAGGTCCAGCCCTTCACGTAGCACTGCCACCTCACGCTCGTGCTGGTGCCGGTCTTCGCCCATGCGCCAGGTCCCCTGGCCTATCACCGGCACCTGTACGCCGGCTAACTCAATTCTGCGCATCGATTTCTCCCGTACAGGTCGTTACCAGGTCGTACCCCTCATCGCGCCACTGCACGAAACACAAGCCGTGGCCAAAGGGATCGCTCAGCGTGACCAGCCGTCCCCAGTCATACTCATGAATATCACCCTCCTGTCGAGCGCCAGCAGCGATTGCCCGTGCCAATGCAGAGTCAAGATCATCGACCACCAGGTCTAAATGCAGCGGCATCCAGTGACGATCGTAAACGCGCCGCACGTGCGCCTTTGTGCACGCCTGGCTGGCAGCCGCCTTATGCAGCAGATAGAGCGGCACGGCAGCGCCTAGCATCTCCACCACCGTTCCGTCGAACAACCTGCGCCCGACGCTCAAGCCAAGCGCCTGCTGGTAGAAGGCAACTGCCGCTGGCAGATCGGGAACATCGAGGTTGAGCAGCAGTTGCATGATCAGAGCGGCTTGAGCAACAGCAGCAAAGACACCGGCTGGACACTCTCGGGGTGCAATGGCTCCTGCAGCCATTCGAGACGCCAGCCGGTTTCAGCGATCAGCGTCAGCCAGGATTGCAGGGTGCGGAAGAACCAAGGCATGGGCGCCTGAAAGCCCTCGCCGAAGCCGACGAAGTCCTCCACCCGCCAACCGTCCTGGTAAGGCTCGCCATGACTGGCACGCCAGGGGTGCAGTGTCTGAATCAGCAGGCTGCCGCCAGGCACTAGTAACTTTTGCAGGCTGCGCAGAATAGGCTGTAGCGGCTCTTCGAGCAGGGCGAAGTTGCAGACCAGCACCTCGAAACGCCCGAGTTGCTCGGCGTGTTCTTCCAGTTCGGCATAGCCGCAGACGCGATACTGACTGCGCCCGTCGCAGGCTGCACG
The DNA here is from genome assembly GCF_007049795.1 of Ectopseudomonas mendocina. Classification (GTDB taxonomy): domain Bacteria; phylum Pseudomonadota; class Gammaproteobacteria; order Pseudomonadales; family Pseudomonadaceae; genus Aquipseudomonas; species Aquipseudomonas mendocina_D. Next base: position 117,141 of record NZ_SCFY01000011.1, on the reverse strand, counting down.
AGCCGCCTCGATCAACGGCGCCGAAGCATCCACACCGACCGGCTCAATACCATGTTCGGCCAGCCCACGACACAGCCAACCCTCGCCGCAACCGATATCCAGCACGCGCTTGGGTTGCAGCGCCAGCACAGCCTGGATGATCGCGGCATCGGTTACCAGGCGACGACTTTCGATACGCTGTTCACGCACAGCGGCAGCCCAGGCATCGGCATTGGCCTGCCAGCTTTGCTGGAGCTGTTCTCGATGGTCGCGCTGCATGCCGATACCCTGCATTTGTGGGTTGCAGCGAGTCTAGCAGGCCAGCCCATCATCCAGGTACAACCCAGGCAATGAGTGGAAACGGCCAGCCAGACGGCGCGCAAGGGTCTAAGCTGATAACAAGACAGACGAGACAACCGCAGCCCAGCCGGCCCAAGGTCAGCATCCGGCAAGAGGCAATCTCGCGGCTTCGAATGATGCTGACAGGCCAGGCCGGTGATTTATGGGCGCATCATGGCAACGTAATCCGCAGCAACCTGACCTCGCCTCCTCGGCGAGCACGCAGGGCAGGACGAAGCCGGCCAATGCTGCAAGGCATCACTGGCGCCTGACACTCTATCTGTTACTGGCCCTGCTGGTGCTGGCGGCTACCGCCCTGCTGGTCTTCGAGTCACGCAGCGCCCACTTTCAGTCACGCGAACTCAGCCGATATGCCGCTGACCTGACGTACAAGGTCGAACCAGGCCCCAGCGAGCGCATCATCTACCCGACCGATGGCCCTTTTGACAAACGCCAGGGCTATGCCTACCTGCCACTGATGCTGGAGCGCCTGCAACAGCGCGATTATCAGGTCACCGAGCAGTCGCGCTTCTCCGAACAACTGATGGCCTACAGCCGCCGCGGCCTGTTCCCGCCCTTTACCGAGAAGAGCCAGAGTGGCCTGAGCATCAGCGATTGTCGTGGCACGCCGTTCTACGAATTTCGCTACCCGCAACAGGGTTATGCCGACTTCGCCAGCATCCCGCCGCTGGTGGTCAGCAGCCTGCTGTTCATCGAGAACCGTGAGCTGCTCGACCCCGCGCAACCGCTGGCCAACCCGGCGGTGGACTGGCCGCGCTTCGCCATGGCGGCGCTGTCGCAGCTTGGCAAAATGCTCGACGTGCAGAACCAATCCGCCGGGGGCAGCACCCTGGCCACGCAACTGGAGAAGTACCGCCACTCCCCGGATGGGCTGACGCTGTCAGCCGGGGAAAAGTTGCGGCAGATGATTTCCGCCAGCGTGCGCGCCTATCAGCATGGCCCGGAGACGCTCGAAGCGCGTCAACGCATCGTCCGCGACTACCTCAATAGTGTGCCGCTGTCTGCAGCACCCGGTCATGGTGAGGTGAACGGCCTGGCTGACGGCCTGCGCATCTGGTACGGCGCCGACTTCGAGCGCAGTAACGCCCTGCTCGATCCGCGTCGCTCGCCCGACGCCAGCCTTGCCGAGCGCGGCCTGGCCCTGCGGCAGATGCTGTCATTGATGATCGCCCAACGCCGGCCCTCCTACTACCTCGCACAAGGGCGCCGTGACATGGAGGCTCTGACCGAAAGCCACATACGCCTGCTCGCCAGCGGCGGTCTGATCGATGCTAACCTGCGCGACGCAGCCCTCACACAGAAACTGCAGTACCGCGACTGGCAACAGGAGCCCAACCTGCGCGCCGTGGAGAGCGACAAAGGCATCAGCGTGGCGCGCTCGCGTCTCTCCAATCTGCTGGGCATGCCACTCTACGATCTCGATCGCCTCGACCTGTCCGCACGCAGCACGCTGCAGCGCGACCTGCAACAGCAGGCCAGTACCTACCTGCTGAACCTCGCCGATCCAGAGTTCGCCGGCAAGATCGGCCTGTTCGGCGAGCGCCTGCTGTCACCGGAGAAAACCGCGGAAGTGCGCTACAGCTTCACCCTGTTCGAACGCACTCCAACCGGCAGCCGGGTACGGGTGCAGACCGACAGCACCGACCAACCCTTCGACATCAACGAGGGCAGCAAGCTCGAGCTTGGCTCCACTGCCAAACTGCGCGTATTGGCCACCTATCTGGAGATCATCGCCGAGCTGCATCAGCGCCACGCGAACAAGAGCCCGGCCGAGCTGCGCCAGGTGGACATCGCCGAGCAGGACTACCTGAGCCGTTGGGCCGTGGGCTACCTGCAAGCCAACCCGGGGGTGGATCTGGCCAGCATGCTCGACGCCGCGCTGGAGCGGCGCTACTCGGCAAACCCGAACGAGCGCTTCTTCACTGGCGGCGGACTGCACACCTTCGGTAACTTCCGCCGCGAGGACAACAGCCGTAACCCGACCCTGCGTGAATCCCTGCGCGAGTCGATCAACCTGCCCTTTGTGCGCCTGATGCGTGACCTGGTGCGCTACAGCACCTACCAGAACAGCGCCGAACTGCTCAAGGACGACAAGGACCCACGCCGCCAGGAATACCTGCAGCGTTTTGCTGATCAGGAAGGACGCACCTTCCTTCTGCGCTTCTGGCGCAAGTATCAAGGCCAGCCGGAGCCGCAGCGCCTGGAGACATTCATCAGCGGCCTACGGCAGACCTCGGTACGCCTGAGCGCCGTGCACCGTTACCTGTTGCCGCAGGCTGACGAAGCCACCTTTGCTGCTTTTCTACGGGCGCAACTGCCACAGGAAAAACTCACCGACCAACGCATCGCGCGCCTGTATCAGGACTATGGCCCGGGCGCTTACAGCCTGCCGGATCAGGGCTATATCGCCCGCGTCCACCCGCTGGAACTCTGGCTGCTGGGCTACCTGATCAGCAACCCGCAGGCGACCTTCAGCGACGCTGTAGCCGCCAGCATCGACGAGCGCCAGGAAGTCTATGGTTGGTTGTTCCGTAGTCGACACAAGAGTGCCCGCGACAGCCGCATCCGTATCATGCTGGAGGTCGAAGCCTTCTCCGACATTCATCGGCGCTGGCAGAACCTGGGTTATCCCTTCCAATATCTGGTGCCCTCGCTGGCCACCGCACTGGGCAGCTCCGGCGACCGGCCCGCGGCGCTGGCCGAGCTGATGGGCATCATCCAGAACGACGGTATTCGCCAGCCAGTGCTGCGCATTGACGAACTGCATTTCGCTGCCAATACGCCTTATGAGACACGAGTCGAACGGGATATCCACGTCGGCAAACGGGTGATGCAGTCCGAAGTGGCTGCGGCATTGCGCAATGCCCTTTCACAAGTGGTGGAAGGCGGGACCGCGCGGCGTTTGCAAGGCACTTTCCAGTTACAGGACGGCCATAGCCTGACGCTGGGCGGCAAGACCGGCACCGGCGACAACCGCATCGAGAGCGTGGGGGCGGGCGGCCGGGTAATCAGCTCCAGGGCGATGAACCGTACGGCCACCTTCGTGTTCTTCCTCGGCCCACGGCACTACGGCACGCTCACCGCCTTCGTACCGGGGCGGGATGCCGAGCGTTTCACCTTCACCTCGGCGCTGCCGGTGCAGGTGCTCAAGGGCATGGCGCCGATCCTTGCGCCCTACCTCGAACCCGGCAGTTCCACCCTGTGTGATACGCCGATGAGCACAGCGCAGATCAGCCGACGGTAATACCTGGTAACCACAGCGCTCAGCCCCTGGCGAAACCCGGCATCGGATATGCGGTCCATGGCGGCATTATCCGTTGCCGTTCATGAGTACCCCGATGCCCTCACCCTGGTTAACCCTGCTGCGCCGCCGTCGCCTGAGCCTGATGTTTCTGGGCTCCCTACTGGTATTGCTGCCGATAGGCTGCGCCAAACTGGAGCAGACCGAACGCGAGCTGGTGTTTCGCATCGAGCCCGGCACCGCCCGCTGGTTCAGCGGCCTGCCTGCAGGCGTCGAGGACGTGCAACTGCAATCCCCCGACCTCACTGCCGATGAGAGCCTGCATGCCTGGTGGTGGCCGGCTCCACGCAAGGATGCACCGACGCTGCTCTATCTGCATGGTTCACGCTGGAACCTGACCGGTCAGCTGTTTCGCATCGAACAGTTGCATGCCATGGGCTTCTCGGTCTTGGCGGTGGACTACCGCGGCTTCGGCGAAAGCCGTGGCGCCCTGCCCTCCGAGCGTAGCGTCTACCAGGACGCCCTGATCGCCTGGCAGCATCTGGTGCGCCTGCAGCCCGAGGCGAACAAACGCTTCATCTATGGTCATTCACTGGGTGGCGCCGTAGCCGTCAACCTGGCGCACGAACTGGCAAGTGAAGAGGAAGCCGCGCAGGCCGCCGGCCTGATCGTCGAGTCCAGTTTCACCAATCTGGGCGACGTGGCGGCCGCGGTTACCAACACCTCGCTGCCGGTGCGCTGGCTGCTGTCGCAGGAGTTCGACTCGCTGAGCAAGATCGGCGATGTCGGCATCCCGGTGCTGATCGCTCATGGTCGCGATGACCGCTACGTACCGTCACGCTTCAGCCAGGCGCTGTTCGACGCGGCCAGCGAGCCCAAGCAGTTACTGCTGATCGACGGCGCCAACCACAACAACAGCCTGCGCATGGCCGGTAACAGCTACCGCCAGGCTTTGCAGGCCCTGGGGCTCGAACTTAACTGAAGTGCTGCAGATAGAGCTGCTCCACCTTGGCCCGTGCCCAAGGCGTCTTGCGCAAGAAGGTCAGACTCGACTTGATGCTCGGCTCATGCTTGAAACAGCGCACGTCGACCTGATGGGCAAGGCCATCCCAACCGATGCGGTCCACCAGTGCGGTGAGAATCGCCTGTAAGGTCAGGCCATGGAGCGGGTCATTGCTGGTCATGAGAGCATCCGTTAAAAAAGTGCGCCTATCTTAGAGCCAGAAACGAAAAAGGCGATGACTGCGTAGCAATCATCGCCTTCGCTTCAAGCCAGCAGAGTTACACCGACTTGTATTCGCTCTCGGCCTTGTCGAAGCGGCTCAGCATCGACTGGCTCGGCGCCTGACCGATACGGCTGAAGATGACGATGGCCAGGGTGGCGAGGATGAAGCCCGGGATGATCTCGTACAGACCCAGACCGATCCAGTTCTTCCATACGATCACGGTGGCAGCACCGACCAGCATACCGGCCAGAGCGCCGTTGCGGGTCATACCCTTCCACAGCAGGGAGAGGATCACCACCGGACCGAACGCAGCGCCGAAACCGGCCCAGGCGTAGGACACCAGGCCCAGTACGCGGTTTTCCGGGTTGGCAGCCAGAGCGATAGCGATCAGTGCCACCAGCAGCACCATGGCGCGGCCGACCCAGACCAGTTCGGTCTGCGAAGCGTCTTTACGCAGGAAGGCCTTGTAGAAGTCTTCGGTCAGCGCACTGGAGCACACCAGCAACTGGCAGCTCAGGGTGCTCATCACCGCCGCCAGGATGGCGGACAGGAGGATACCGGCGATCCACGGGTTGAACAGCAGCTTGGCCAGCTCGATGAACACGCGCTCCGGGTTCTCAGCGACCGGGCCGGCGACTTCAGGGTGCGCCGCGAAGTAGGCGATACCGAAGAAACCGACAGCAACAGCGCCAGCCAGGGTCAGGATCATCCAGGTCATGGAAATGCGGCGGGCAGCCGGGATCGACTTCACCGAATCAGCGGCCATGAAGCGCGCCAGGATGTGCGGCTGGCCGAAATAGCCAAGGCCCCAAGCCATCAGCGAGATCACGCCGACGAAGGTCGCGCCCTTGAGCATGTCGAAGTTGGTCGCGTCGACCGCCTCGATGGCGACCATGGCCGGATCGAAGCCGCCGGTGGCGATCATCACCACGACCGGGGTCAGGATCAGCGCGAAGATCATCAGGGTGGCCTGTACGGTATCGGTCCAGCTCACTGCCAGGAAGCCACCGATGAAGGTGTAGGCGATGGTCGCAGCAGCGCCGGCCCACAGCGCGGTCTCATAGGACATACCGAAGGTGCTCTCGAACAGGCGAGCACCGGCCACCACACCGGAGGCGCAGTAGATGGTGAAGAACACCAGGATCACCAGCGCCGAGAAGATGCGCAGGATGCGGCTGTTGTCTTCGAAACGGTTGGTGAAGTAGTCCGGCAGGGTCAGGGCGTTACCGTTGTGCTCGGTCTGCACGCGCAGACGGCCGGCAACGAACAACCAGTTGAGGTAGGCGCCGATGACCAGACCGATGGCGATCCAGCTTTCGGAGATGCCAGCGACGAAGATCGCGCCAGGCAGGCCCATCAGCAACCAGCCACTCATGTCGGAAGCGCCGGCGGACAGTGCGGTCACGAAGCTACCGAGACTGCGGCCACCGAGGATGTAGTCGGAAAGGTTCTTGGTACGCAGATAGGCGATCAAGCCGATCAGCACCATGGCTGCGATGTACACCACGAAGGTGACGAGCATTGGAGTACTAGCTGTCATTTGGGGGGCTCCCCTCTCGTTTGTTGTTCTTGGGCACCGTGCCCAGCTTGGCAAAGCGCACCCGTTTTTTGCGGATGCGGGCTCCGGTCTCTCTTCCTCGTCACACCGATGTCTGGTGAGCACGTTCAGGGGCAGATACCGGCGCAGTGAAATCTCCACCACTTCGTCACAGCATCGGCACGTGCCTGAGCACTTTCCCTGACCTCCCTGGCTTACGCCTGCGGCCACCGAATAGCGTTACCACCCTACTTCGGCTGCATGCACTTCTATTATCGGTCTAGCCCAGCAAAGCTGGTCTGACCAATCGGCGCAGACAAAAACGGTCGTAACGAAAGTGAAGGGCGGAATTTAGTGGCAGACGTGAGCGGGCTTCTTGCTGAAAGCTCTGGAGTTTTTACAGAAATCTCCGACACGGGGAACTTCCGGCAAACAGCTGTTTCGGCCTTGTGCCGAGAACCTGATCGCTCGATCAGCCCCCGCTGGCCTGGCGAAAAGGCAGATAACTGCGCGCCTCCTCAGCGTAAACCCGCACGCCAGATCGCTCCTGCTCGAGAAACTCGGCAACCGCAGCATGCAGCCCAGGATGGCAGAGATAATGCCAGGAGCGAGTGATGACCGGCTCGAAACCGCGAATCAGTTTGTGCTCACCCTGCGCGCCAGCATCGAAGCGTTGCAGACCTTCGGCGATGGCCAACTCCATGCCCTGATAGAAGCAGGTTTCGAAATGCAGCCGGTCGAATTCGGCCAGGCAGCCCCAATAGCGCCCATAAAAGGTATCGCCATCGACCAGGCTGAAGGCCATGGCCAGCGCACGACCATGCTGCGTGGCGAACACCACCCGAATCATCTCGGGCATGCGTTCGGCCAGGAGGCTGAAGAAATCCCGCGTCAGATAAGGTGTCTGGCCGCGCACGTGGTAGGTGTTGGCGTAGCAGTGATAGACGAAATCCCAGTCCGCCTCGCCCAGCTCATGACCCAGGCGCCTGTCGAATTCGATGCCCTGCCCCGCCACCTGCTCCCGTTCCTTGCGCATCTGCTTGCGTTTACGCGAACTGAGCGTATCGAGAAAGTCCTGAAAATCACGATAACCACGGTTGTGCCAGTGAAACTGACAACCGATGCGCTCCAACCAGCCTTGCCGCTGCATCAGCACAGTGTCGCAAGCCGGGCTGGTGAAATTGATATGCAGGCTCGACAAGCCTTCATCGCTCAATTCGGCTGCCAACGCATCGAGCAGCTCGGCAGCGGCACCGGCGTCGCCGAGCAAACGCGCTCCGGTCACCGGAGAGAACGGTACGGCGCCCAGCAGTTTGGGGTAGTAGGCGATGCCAGCACGTCGGCAGGCGTCAGCCCAGCCGTGATCGAAGACGTATTCGCCGTAAGAGTGCTGCTTCAGATAAGCCGGCAACGCTGCACGCACCTTGCCGTGCTCATCGCACCAGAGCCGGTGCGAGGGCTGCCAACCACTGCGATCGCCAACGCTGCCGCTGTCTTCCAGCGCACTGAGGAAGGCATGACGCAGGAACGGCTGTTGTTGCGGTAACAGAGCATCCCAGGTCTCTGCTGACACTGCGTGAAGGGAGTCGATGATGGTGACGGACATGAGCTGAGTTCCAGAAGCCAGACTGCAATATATCTCTAACAATGCACCTGCAATATGAGAAGGCCAACCCTTATAACTTTGAGCTCTGTAAAGGAGTTAACCATGCAAAAGTCCCTTCTCGCCCTCGGAACCGCGTTATTGCTCGGCAGCGGCACGGCAATCGCCCAGCAGTCGATTACTCATCCTTTTCACGCGACCCAGGCAGAAGATGCACCGAACAACGTACACATGGCGGTGGAAATTCCAGCAGGCAGCTTCACCAAGTACGAGATCAACGAAGAAGGTCTGGTTTTCGTCGACCGCTTCCAGTCCATGCCTGTTGTCTACCCTGCCAACTATGGTTCGCTGTCTCGCACGCTGGGTGGCGACAACGACCCATTGGACGGCCTGGTGCTAACTCGCGAGCCTCTTCATCCAGGCGTCCTTATCAAGTTCCGTCCGATCGGCTATCTGAAGATGATCGACGGCGGTGAAGCGGATGAAAAGATCATTGGCGTGCCCAGCAGCGATATCGATCCGACTTACGACAACATCAAGGACATCGATGACCTACCCTTGATCGAGCGCCAGCGCATCGAGGCTTTTTTCCGCGTTTACAAGCAACTGCCAGAAGGCCGCAAGAAAGTCGAACTCAACGGCTATGGCAGCGCCGCCGAAGCTCGCCAGATGATCCAGATGGCCCTGGACAACTACAAAAAGAACAACTGACAAACCGCGAAAAGGCCCAGCCAAGTGCTGGGCCTTTTCAATCACAGCCTTCAACTTTTCCCGGCCAGAGCCTTCTTGTAGCTGGTGGCGTAGTTCAGCTTGCGGCCGGCCACCTTGTTCAACTCCTTGCGGTCCATCGACGAATAAACACCCAACTCACGGGCCTTGAATCCACTGCTGCCGACTTCGTCTTCCGGCGCGAGCGCCACCATCTTCTTCGCAGCAGTTTCGACCGCATCGCGGTAATCGCCACGGTCACTTAGGTCATATGTATCCAGCGACATCACCGAACGCAGCCAGTTGCCCCAATAGAACTCCAGAAATTCAGGGGCCACTTCGCCAGAACGCGGCTTGTCGTAACCCACCTCGCGAGTGAAGTACACCAGCGCTCGATAGGGGTCGTTGGCCAGATGCTGCAAACCGAGCTGGCTCGGTATCTGTTGAGGATCGATGGCCTGGCCGTTGCCGTCCTTGAGCCAGACCTTGCGCGCCTGCGCCATGCGTTGCCAGAAGCTGGCCATGTCAGCGCTGTCGCTGAAGTTGTCAGTCACCCGCACCCACATGTTCAGGTTTTCGCCGCCCTTGGGATGCTCCACAAGCACGGTGAAAGTGTGATGACCATCGGTAAGGAACAACTTGCCTTCGGGACCAATGACCACGGTTTTCATCTCGCTGCTACGAGCACCGACCTTATCCTGGCAGGTGAAACTTTCCGGTTTCCGCAGGTCGGCGTCACCTGGCACATTGGCACTCTCGCCCTGCCCGTTGGCCTCGCAATATTCGTCGAACAGTTTATTGCGCTCTTGCGCGAAGCGGCCGAGCTTGTAGTAGATCTGGTCATACCCAACCGCAGCCTGGGTCGGGTGCAACGCTTGCAGCGGCACCTGAAGCAACTCACCGGGCTTGGCTGCACTGTAATCCTGGGCCAGGACGGTCGAACTCAAGCCGAGCGCAACCAGTATCAAAGTGATTTGACGCATCGAAACATCTCCAAAGGACTTGGCGATAAAAAAGCCCCGCCATTGGCGGGGCTCAATCAGGAGCAACGGATGAAGGTATTGCTTAGAACACGTACTGCAGGCGACCTACGATTGCCTTGCCGTCATCCTGCACGCTCTTGCCACCAACCTGATTGGAGGTGTTGATGTTGTCCACCTGATAATCGATGTAGTTCAGGCTGGTACGGACGGACGGGGTCACGAAGTAGTTCACACCCACTACCATGGCCTTGGTCTCGAACTCGTCGTTCACGTCGTCAGCCACGATACCGGCCAGACCCAGGTTGCCGGGAATGGCACCCGCATCGGAATCGATTGTGGTGCTTTCGTAACGGGCGAAGACTTCCCAGGAACCTTTCATGTTGTCCGGCTTGTCCCACTTACCGTCAGCAGCCTTGTACTGGCGCACGCCGTTGAACATGTAGGAAACCTGAGCGTAGTAGCCGCTGAGGTCAACATCGGATTTCGCACCAGCCAGAGTCTCACCACTGATCTGACGCTGGAAGTACTCAGCCTGCGCACGGAAAGCACCGAACTGAGCACCGGACTCCAGCACCCATTCAACATCCTTGTCAGCCACGCGCACGTCGCCAAAGGTCAGGCGGAAGTCGTTGTCGCTACGAATCCCCATGCGGGTACGAGCGCGGGCACGGTTATCGTCGGACTCGCTGTTGTGGTAGTTGGCAGCGAGGTGAATGACGTCAGTGCCATTGAGGTAGGGAGCCCAGTGAGCGCGCAGGGTATAGCCGTACAGCTCGTCGTTGTCCTCACTCTTGTAGTTGTTGTCACCTTCGTAGGTGGCAACCTGAGCCATCAGGCCATAGTTATCGCCAGAGTGCTTGAAGTTCACGCCGAACTGGGTGTCTTCGTCCCCATTGAGGAAGTCGTACATGAACGGACGCTCGATGGCGGTGATCCAGGACGAGCTGGTTGTACCTTCCAGACCATAATCAACACCGAAGCGACCTACGGTGAAGGTGCCGATATCCAGCCCGGTGTAGGCGATGAAGGCACGGTCGACGCTGGTGTCGTCAGCTTCGTCATAGCTCAGGCGCAGGCCCCAGTCCCAATCGCTGTAGGCGGTACCCTCAAGGCCGAACTCACCGCGACGGATGAAGGTATTGAACGTATCGTCGAACGGCTTGTTCTGGTCAGCGGCCATCAGGCCATCGAACTGAGTAGCATCCCACTGCAGTTTGCCGCTCAGCTTGAAGCTGAACGCCTTGTCGGTAGTGGCGACTTCCAGGCCGCCTTTGGTCTTGATCACGAGGTCAGCGCCGTCAGTGGTGACGGTACCGGCGAAAGCCTGGGCGGAGACGGCCAGAGCCAGGGCGCTGGCTGCGAAACCGGCGAAGTGCTTACGGATCATCGAGGATTCCCCTGTTGGACTTTAAGTGTTGAAAACACCCGAGCGAGTGGCTCGTTCGTGCTGGGGGAATCTTGGCGAGGGGTTATTTCAGCGCAGTTGCCGATATATAAAGATTTGATGACAGCGGAACTTTTTACTTCCGATGCTTATAAGCAGTTCAGGAGGAATGCAGCCGCGGTCCCAACAGGATGATGGTGGCGCCAGCCACGCACAGCGCAGCGCCAAACCAGTCGCTGAGCATTGGCCGGGTCTTCTCGATCAACGCCAGCCACACCAGCGAAGCGACGATATACACACCGCCATAGGCGGCATAAGCGCGACCGGCGAAGGAGGCTTCGACGCGGGTCAGGATCAGCGCGAACAGCGCCAGGCTTAGCAGCCCGGGAGCGATCCACCAGGCGCTGCGATCGAGCCGCAGCCACATCCAGAAGGCATAGCAACCGGCGATCTCGAACAGGGCCGCCAACAGAAACCATAGATAGTTGATCATTCTCGCCTCCTAACCGCGCAAGGCACCTTCGCGCTCCCAGGCGCAACGCACGCGTAACCCACCTTCCTGCGGACTATGAAAGCCGCTATCGGACTCCCAGCGAAAGGTATGCATACCGTTGAGTTCGGTTTCCAGATGCACCACTGCGCTGGCCCAGTACAGACGCTTGAGCAGCGCCTCGAAGGCTTCGATCCACAGGTTCCATTCGTATTCGATCGCGCCATAGCTGGCGCCGAAGTGGATCACCTGGGTCTGGTAAAGGCCGGCACCGGGTAGGTCGCAGAAGGAGAACATTTCACGACCAAGAAACGGCCAGAGCTCGCCAGCCGGCAATTCGGCCAGCACGCCATGATTGGTTTCACGGCGCAGGCGACGTTGCTCGGGGTCATCCGAGGGCCAGTCGCGGATACAGCCATAGACGATGGATTCGGACTCCACACCGGCACTCCTGAAAAAGCAGAACGCCTTCTAACACAGCACGCCTGGGCAAGAAAGGAACTGGCGCGAATTCTTCAGCGAGGCTGACGTCTGCTACGCCCCAGCAACCACGCCACCAGCGTCATCACCAGCGCCAGCGCAGTGAGCACTGCAAACGGCAGACGGTAGCTGCCGGACAGGTCGCGCGCCAACCCGGTGAGAATGGGCGTCAGGCAACCCAGGCTGTAACCGGTGAACAGCATCATCGCCGTCCACCGGCTGACGGCCATCGGCGAGCCGGCTTCGTACAGCGGCAGCACCAGCGACAAGGCGAAGGAGCCACCCAGCGAAAAGCCCAAGATCACCGCCCACAATTCGGGAACGAAGCGCGGCATGAAGGTGACCATCGCCAGGCAGCCGCAGGTGATCGCGCCACAGGCCAGCAGCAGCGGATAGCGTGCGCTGTAACGCTGCGCCAGCCAGGGCAGCAGGAACGAGCTGGGCAGCCCCATGAGCATGGCCAGACTGAGCAGCGAGTTGCTGCGCAGCATGCTCAGCCCGGCTTCGTGATAACGCGCCACGGCCCAGGTCGCGATGGCATAGAACAAGCCCGCCTGAATGGCAAAGAAGCAACTGATCAGCCAGGCCCGTGGCTGCCGCCAAGGCAGACCACCGCTTTCCTGCTCGTTGGCAGCACCCGCCTGGTTGGGCAGCCACAGCCAGAGCATGACCCCGAACAGCGCAGGTGCAGCCCATACCGCCAGGCCCAGGTGCCAGGCGTCACCAAACAGCGCGGTGGCCGGCGCGGTGAGCACTGCGCCACCGGCTCCACCAATAGCCATACCCAGTGAATACCAGCCCACCACGCGCCCCATCTGGCTGGCGAAGTGACGCTTGATGAATCCCGACAATAACGGCCCGGCGACCGCGATGGCAGCGCCGAGGGCAATGGCGCTGCCGATCAACACCGCACTTTGGTGCGCGGCCAGACGTGCCAGCAGCGCCAGGCCGATCAGCCCAAGGCAGAGCACTATGGTGCGTTCGAGCCCCCAGCGCATGGCCAGGCGCGGCGCCAGCGGCGCGAGCAGGCCCATGCACAACACTGGCAAGGCCGTGGTCAGGCTGATGAAGCTGCGACTCAGCGACAGCTCTGCAGCGATGCGTTCGATCAGCGGTGCAAGGGAGGTGATGCCGGGGCGCAAATTGATCGCCGCCAGCACCAGGGCCACTAGCAGTAGGGCCCGAGGGACTGGTTTCACGAGGTATCCGAAGTCATTACGGCAGGCAGGCCGGGGCGGCCACCCTAACCCCGGAGGTCACACCAGGCAAGCCTGCCGGCGAAAATAGCTGACCCTATGGTCAGCTGATCGATTTGACCTTACCGCGCATTTTTTCGGCCATGCTGGCCATCTCGTCGTACAGCGCCTGCGGATTCTTCTGCTTCAGTGCCCAGGCCATACGGCCCATCTCATGCGGCAGAATCAGGAAGCTGCCCTTGGCCACTTCGTCATGAATGTAAGTGGCAATATCTGCCGCGCTGATCGGCGAGCTCTCCAGCAGCTTGCCGACCTGGGCCTTCATCGCCGGAGTCGGGCCACGGAAGGAGTCCAGCAGGTTGGTCTGAAAGAAGGATGGGCAGACCACGTGCACGCCGATCTCCAGTTGACGCAGCTCTACCAGCAGACTTTCCGACAGCGCCACCACACCGGCCTTGGCGACGTTGTAGTTGCTCATGCCCGGCCCCTGCATCAGCGCCGCCATCGAGGCGATGTTGACGATCTTGCCCTTGCTCTTTTCCAGCAGCGGCAGGAATGCCTTGCAACCCTTGACCACGCCCATCAGGTTGATCGAGATCTGCCAGTCCCAGTCCTCCAGCGACAGTTCGCTGAAAAAGCCGCCAGAGGCGACACCGGCGTTATTGACGATGATGTCGATACCACCGAACTGCTCCTCGCAGGCCTGCGCCAGAGCGGTCAGCTGGCTGTAGTCACGCACGTCGCAGCGTCGGGTGAAGCCATCACCGTCAGCCTCACGGACCAGTTTCAATGTTTCCGCCAGGCCGGCCTCGTTGACGTCGGCCAGCGCCAGTCGCCAGCCCTCGCGTGCCCAACGCAGGGCAATTTCGCGTCCCAGGCCGGAGCCCGCGCCAGTGATCATCATGCGGTTTTGCATAGCAGCCCTGCCTTCAATGTTTGGTTGCAATGATTGGCAGTGTAGCGAAGGCAATAAAGCACCCGCGCCTTCATCAGACTTATGAATAGGCAGGGCAAATCGCGATCAAGCCTTGTTGCGCCAGCGCCAGATCAGCCAGGCGTATACGCTCAGGTTGACCAACACCACGATCGCACCCAGCCAGAGCTGGACCTGCGGCGTGAGCCCGGCCGGATAGATCAGCGGTATCAGGTAATGCTCGATAAAGCCGCCGTCATAGCCGGCCTGCCCGGCCGCACGGCGTAACTGGTTTTCCCAGGGCGTCAGCGGACAACCCAGATGCAAACACTCCACCACGATGCCCCAGGCCACTGCGGGCATATGCAGCCAGATCAGACGCGGCCAGCGCAGCAGCAACAAGCCACCTAGTAGCACGAACAGGATGAAACCCAGGTGCACCAGCATCAGGGCATCGGCAGCCATGCGCCAAAGCATTGCGGCTCAGTCCACCACGAACAGGCGTGCGCCAGACATCGTCGATGAACGATGAGCCTCGGCCCCATCAGCCACCTGATAACTCATACCAGGCTTGAGCACGAATACCCGGCCATCCTCAAGCTCGGTGGTCAGCTCTCCCTCCAGGCACAACAGCACATGCCCTTTTCGGCACCAGTGGTCGGCCAGGTAGCTCGGCGAATACTCGACCATGCGCACACGCAGCGCACCGAACTGGCAAGTACGCCAACGAGCAACGCCACGCTCACCCGGATGCTCGGTCGCTGGTATCGCAGCCCAGTCTGTTACGCCAAAGGGAATATCACTGATCTGCATCGCCCAACTCCACCGCAAGAGAGCGCCACCTTAACGCAGACACCCCGAGGCAAAATAAATAGAAAGAGACTTTCTAATAATAGAAATCAATTGACCAACACTATCAAGACCATGCAAAGGTCACATTTCACGACACTGACGAACAGGACTAGCCTCTCTTACATGACGAAATGATTCTCAACGAGGTGCATCATGCTCAAGACCCTGACCTTCACCATCATGCACTTCTGCATCGCCTTCGCCGTTACCTATGCCCTGACTGGCAGTGTCGCAGCCAGCGGCATGGTGGCGGCCATCGAGCCCCTGTGCAACTCGGTGGGCTTCTACTTCCACGAAAAGGTCTGGCAGCGTTTCGAACGCCGTCGTCAGCCTGCGGCAGAGCGCCCAAAGCATGCCTGGCTGCACCACCACGCCTGATTGAAAAAGCCTGAAGTCAGTCGTCGCGCGCCTCTGGTGGCGGCTACGCATGTTTCCTTGAGATAAGGCAGGATAGTCTGGCACTTTGCCCCGCTTGCTGCTGTCATAAGCCAGCTGCTCAACCCAGACGTTCTCTTATTCAAAGGGACTTAATACATGCCTAGCCTTGCCCGACTCGCCGCCTTGCTCGGCGGCCTGGTCTTCTGTGCCTCCGCGATGGCCGCCGACGTGGATACCGAAAGCTACGGCTACCCACTGGCCAACCCGTTCGAGGCGACCATCGCCACCACTCCGCCGGAGCTGCGCCCGACGCTGCCGGCCGATGGCGACATCCGGCAACGCGACTACTCGGTACGCCTGCGCCCGGATCGTCAGTTCGAATTGCTGGACAACTTCTGGCCGGTGACCAAGCTGCGTTACCGCCTGGCCCAGCAGAACGGTCGTGCGCCGCTGATTTTCATCATCTCCGGCACCGGCGCGCACTACGCCAGCGGCACCACCGAGTACCTGAAGAAGCTGTTCTACGGCGCGGGCTTCCATGTCGTGCAGCTGTCGTCGCCGACCAGCTACGACTTCATGGCCGCTGCCTCGCGCTCGGCCACGCCAGGCTACAGCCCAGAGGATGCCGACGATCTGTACCGCGCCATGCAGGCCGTGCGTGCCCAGCATCCAAAGTTGGAGGTCAGCGAGTTCCTGCTGACCGGCTACAGCCTGGGGGCGCTGCATGCCGCCTTCGTCAGCCAGCTGGACGAAACTCGGCGTGCCTTCGATTTCAAACGCGTGCTGCTGCTCAACCCGCCGGTCAACCTCTACACCTCTGTCAGCAACCTGGACAAGCTGGTGCAGACCAAGGTGCAAGGCATCGACAACAGCACCAATTTCTATGACCTGGTGCTGGGCAAGCTGACTCGCTACTTCAACGACAAGGGCTACCTCGATATCAACGAGGCCATGCTCTACGACTTCCAGCAATCCAAGGAAAAGCTCTCCGACGAGCAGATGGCAATGCTGATCGGCACCTCGTTCCGCTTCTCGTCGGCCGATATCGTCTTCACTTCGGACCTGCTCAACCGCCGCGGCC
This sequence comes from Ectopseudomonas mendocina, assembly GCF_007049795.1. Taxonomy (GTDB): domain Bacteria; phylum Pseudomonadota; class Gammaproteobacteria; order Pseudomonadales; family Pseudomonadaceae; genus Aquipseudomonas; species Aquipseudomonas mendocina_D. Next base: position 100,730 of record NZ_SCFY01000011.1, on the reverse strand, counting down.
TGATTACCCCGCGCGACTACCGCATCACCGAGAGCACCAGCCTCACGCCGTTCTTCCAGATGGCTCTGCGCTGCGACTTCGACTGCTACATCGCCGAACAACTGATGCCCATGTGGCGTGCGCGCTATGACGGCGGCAGCCTCAACCAGTTGATCGACAAGAGCAGCCTCTACGCCCTGGAGGACTACCTCAAAGGCAGCGACAAGGTCTCGGTGATGCACAATGCCGACGATCTGATCCTCGGCCCAGGCGATATCGGCTTCCTGCGCCGCACCTTCGGCGACCGCCTGACCCTTTACCCGCGTGGCGGGCACTGCGGCAACCTCAACTATCGCGTCAACAGTGACGCCATGCTGGAGTTCTTCCGTGGTTAAGCACAGTACCCTTATCCTCGCCCTGCTGCTGGCCAGCGGGCAGACACTGGCCGAAGGCCAGGTCGACGCAGACGGCTTCACCAATCCGCTGCAGAACCTGCAATTCAACCCTGGGCTGGATCAACAAGAGTTCGAACGCGCCTCCAGTGACGCCCTGCAGGTCTATGACCCACTGGAGTCGTGGAACCGCCGCGTCTACCACTTCAACTACCGTTTTGATCAGTGGGTGTTCCTGCCCGTGGTCGACGGCTACCGCTACGTCACACCCAATCTGGTGCAGACCGGCGTGCACAACTTCTTCAACAACCTCGGCGAGATCCCCACGCTGGCCAACAGCGTGCTGCAACTCAAGGGCAAGCGGGCGATGAACAGCACCGCTCGCTTGCTGTTCAACACCATCCTCGGGGTGGGCGGCGTCTGGGACCCAGCGACGAAGATGGGCCTGCCGCGCCTGAGCGAAGACTTCGGCCAGACGCTGGGTTACTACGGCGTGCCTGCCGGCCCGTACCTGATGCTGCCGCTGCTCGGCCCGTCGAACCTGCGCGACACCGGTGGCCTGGTGGCGGATTACAGCCTGGAGAATGCGGTCAACTACCTCGATGTGGCCGACGCCAGCCGCAGTAACCCCGGCATTACCGTGCTGCGCGTGGTCGATACCCGCGCCAATACCGGCTTCCGCTACGGCCAGCTGAACTCGCCATTCGAGTACGAGAAGCTGCGCTTCTTCTATCACGAGTCGCGCAAGTTGAAGATTGCCGACTGAGTCAGGGTTATGCATCGACTTTATCGATGCATAACCCGTAAATTTTCCACCAAAATATCGAATCAATGCGACTAGCATGGCGTCATTCCTACCTTTCAAGGAGCTCGCCATGACCTCGCAACGCCGCGTCATCAGCATCCAGCCCGGCCAACCTGCCTCCGACGGCGCCGGTGTGCGCCTCAACCGCGTGATCGGCGGCCCCGGCCTGGAGCGCTTCGATCCGTTTCTGATGCTCGACGAGTTTTCCACCGACAATCCCGACGACTACATCGCCGGCTTCCCGCCGCACCCGCATCGTGGCTTCGAGACCATCACCTACATGCTCGAGGGGCGCATGCGCCATGAGGATCACCTGGGCAACGTCGGCCTGCTCGGCAGCGGCGGCGTGCAGTGGATGACCGCTGCGCGCGGCATCATCCACAGCGAGATGCCCGAGCAGGAGTCCGGAGCCATGCGCGGCTTCCAGCTGTGGCTCAACCTGCCAGCCAAGGACAAGCTGGGTGAAGCGGGCTATCGCGACATTCCAGCCAGCGAGATCCCGCGCATCAACACAGCGTCCGGTGCCGAGGTGGTGGTGATCGCCGGTGAGTTCGATGACGGCGATATCCGCCAGGCCGGCGCCGTGCAACGTCCGCACACCCAGCCTCAGCTGTTCGACCTGAATCTGCCAGCCGGCAGCCAGATCTCACCGCGCCTGGCCGATGGTCAGCGGGTGATGCTCTACGTCTATCAGGGTTTGCTGGAGCTGCCTGGGGCCAGCGCTCAACCGGTCAGTGCCGGGCACCTGGTGCGCCTGTCCGACGAGGGTGAGCTGCACCTGGCCAGTGCCCAGGGTGCGCGAGTGCTGCTGATCGCCGGCACACCGCTGAACGAGCCCATCGTCCAGTACGGGCCGTTCGTGACGAACAGCCGCGAGGAAATCGAGCAGGCCCTGCGCGATTTTCGTGATGGCGTGCTGGCCTGAGCTGAATCAGGCGGACTGGACGACCTCGGTCAAGCCGAGAAAACGGCAGAGGTCGGCCTTGCGCGTCATCGCGTCCTGGTAGCCTAGTTCGATCAGTTCGTTGCAATAGCCAGGCTCGAACAGCAGGTAACTGAGCACGCCCGCCCCACCCGCCTTGGTCGCACCCGGCCCGCGCAGAAACAGTCGCAGCGCCTTGGGCAGCTCACGCTGATGGCGCGCGGCGATCTGATCCAGCGGCTGGCTCGGCGCGATCACCAGCACATCCACCGGATTCAAGCCCAAACCGCGCGGGCGCCGCTCAGGCGGCACCAGCGCGCTCATCTGGTTGAGTCGTTCGAGCAGCTCGATATCGGTTTCCAGGTTGTCGATGAAGGTGCTGTTGAGCATATGCCCGCCGATCTGCGCCAGGCTCGGCGGACGGTTGGCAGGGTTGACCGGAGCAGGCACTTGCGGATCACCGTGCGCGTTGCCACTGACGCCAATCACCAGCACGCGGCTGGCGCCAAGGTGCAGCGCGGGGCTGATCGGGGCTGCCTGGCGCACCGCACCGTCACCGAAATATTCGCGGTTGATCTTTACCGGCGGAAAGATCAGCGGGATCGACGCGCTAGCCAGCAGGTGGTCGAGTTGCAACCGCGTCGGCACACCCACGCGGCGGTGGCGGAACCAGGGGTCGATGGTGGCGCGGCCTTGGTAGAAGGTCATTGCCTGGCCGCTTTCGTAACCGAAGGCCGTCACCGCCACGGCACGGAGCTGGCGATGACGCACCGCCGCCGCGATACCAGAGAAATCCAGCTCGCGCTCCAGCAACTCGCGCAATGGCGAACTGTCGAGCAAGGCCACCGGCACATCGCGCCCCAGACCGAGCAAGCTGTGGCCGACGAAGCGTGCCGCCTGGCGCAGCACGCCAGGCCAGTCGCTGCGGTACACCATGTGGGTATGAAAGCCTTGCCAGACCGAGGTCAGGCGCCGTACCGCCTCGCCGAACTGCAGTGCGCCACAGCCCAGGCTGACGGCATTGATCGCCCCGGCCGAGGTGCCAACTATCACCGGAAAGGGGTTGTGCGAGGCGTCCGGCAGCAGGTCGGCAATGGCCGACAGCACGCCCACCTGATAGGCCGCCCGTGCCCCACCACCAGAGAGGATCAACCCGGTAACGGGCGCATCGGGACTGGCAATCACGGTCATCGGGCGATCCTGTTTTTCGTTGCAGTATAGATGGGCTACGCGCGCTTTCCGTACAGCTTCGGCTCGCCCTCGGGACGCGTCTTGAAGCGACGGTGCGCCCACAGGTACTGCTCCGGGCAGGCGCTCACCACCTGCTCGATCCACTGATTGATGCGCAGGCAATCGCCCTCTTCGCTGTCACCCGGGAAGCCTTCAAGCGGCGTATGGATCACCAGGCGATAACCGCTGCCGTCGGCTAAACGCTGCTGGGTGAAGGGCACCACGCGCGCCTTGCCCAGGCGAGCGAACTTGGTGGTGGCGGTGACTGTCGCTGCCTGGATGCCGAACAACGGCACGAAGATGCTCTGCTTGCGCCCATAGTCCTGATCCGGCGCGTACCAGATGGCGCGCCCGGCACGCAGCACCTTGAGCATCGCTCGAATATCCTCGCGCTCGATGGCGGTGGCATCGTGGTTGTGGCGCTCGCGGCCACGGCGCTGGATGTAATCGAACAGCGGGTTGTCGTGCTCGCGGTACATGCCATCGATGGTGTGCAACTGACCGAGCAGAGCGGCGCCAATCTCCAGGGTGGTGAAATGCACGGCCATGAGGATCACGCCCTGCCCTTCGGCTTGCGCCTGCTGCAGATGCTCGAGGCCTTCGACGTGCGCCAGGCGAGCCAGGCGCGCCTTGGGCCACCACCAGCTCATGGCCATCTCGAAGAAGGCGATACCGGTGGAGGCGAAATTCTCCTTCAACAGACCTTCGCGCTCGGCAGCACTCTTGCCTGGGAAACACAGCTCCAAATTGCGCGCGGCAATCTGCCGGCGCGAGCTCGCCGTGCGATACATCAGCCAGCCCAGTGCCCGCCCCAGCTTCAGTTGCAGCGCGTAAGGCAGCTGCACCACCAGCCACAGCAACCCGAACCCCAGCCACAGTGGCCAGAAGCGCGGATGAAGAAAATAGGCGCGAAAGCGGGGGCGATCCATGAGGCGTTTCCGATCACATACAAAGCCGCGCATTCTAACGCAGTTTTCCCCCTCGCTCGGCGGCTTCGCTGCGAGCCATGCTGGTCACGGCGACCGCCCAGCGGCGGGACAGCTTCGCCTCCGGTCGGACTCGTCTGCTCAGGCGGCTTGCGGCATGCGGGCTATCTCGTTATAAGTCCGGGCATCTTTCGACTCGCCAGAAGGCCCATCGCATCACCATGAGCCAAGCCGACCTCCTCGCCCAAGACCCCGTATTCCAGCTCAAGGGCAGCATGCTCGCCATCACTGTGATGGAACTGGCGCACAACGATCTCGAACGCCTCGATGCGCAACTGACGGAAAAAGTCGCCCAGGCCCCGGCCTTCTTCAGCAACACGCCGCTGGTGCTGGCGCTGGACAAATTGCCGGAGGGCGAAGGCGAACTGGATCTGGCCGAGCTGATGGCGGTCTGCCGCCGCCACGGCCTGCGTACCCTGGCCATCCGCGCCTCTCGCGAAAGCGATGTCGCCGCAGCCGAAGCCATGGATCTGCCAGTACTGCCGCCATCCGGCGCACGCGAACGCCCTCTCGATCCAGCGCCGAAAAAAATTGTAGAAAAGCCCGCCGAACCCGAGCACAAACCCAGCCGCATCATCACCAGCCCGGTGCGCGGCGGGCAGCAGGTCTATGCCCAGGGTGGCGATCTGATCGTGCTGGCGCCGGTCAGCGCCGGGGCGGAACTTCTCGCCGATGGCAACATCCATGTTTACGCGCCCATGCGCGGCCGCGCTCTGGCGGGCATCAAGGGCAACACCAAGGCACGGATTTTCTGTCAGCAAATGGGCGCCGAAATGCTGTCGATCGCCGGCCATTACAAGGTCGCCGAAGACCTGCGCCGCGACCCGCTGTGGGGCGATGCGGTACATGTCAGCCTGTCGGGTGACGTGTTGAACATCACCCGCCTTTAACGGATACTGCGGCCACTTTTTTACGGACACAAAAAGGCATCTGGAAGCCTCGATTGGCTGACGGATTCCCGCGTTTTATTCATTTTTAGGGTGAATCACCTTGGCCAAGATCCTCGTAGTCACTTCCGGCAAGGGTGGCGTCGGTAAAACCACCACCAGCGCCGCCATCGGTACCGGCCTCGCCCTGCGCGGCCACAAGACCGTCATCGTCGACTTCGACGTCGGCCTGCGTAACCTCGACCTGATCATGGGCTGCGAACGCCGCGTGGTGTACGACTTCGTCAACGTGGTCAACGGCGAAGCCACCCTCACTCAGGCCCTGATCAAGGACAAGCGTCTCGAGAACCTCTACGTGCTGGCCGCCAGCCAGACCCGTGACAAGGACGCACTGACCCTCGAAGGCGTCGAGAAAGTCATCAATGAGCTGTCGCAAAATTTCGAATATGTGGTCTGCGACTCGCCTGCTGGTATCGAGAAGGGTGCACACCTGGCGATGTATTTCGCCGACGAAGCCATCGTCGTGACCAACCCGGAAGTGTCCTCGGTACGTGACTCCGACCGCATGCTCGGCCTACTGGCGAGCAAATCACGCCGCGCCGAGAAAGGCGAAGAGCCGATCAAGGAACACCTGCTGCTGACCCGCTACAACCCCGAGCGCGTCACCAAGGGCGAAATGCTCGGCGTCGAAGACGTCGAGGAAATCCTCGCCATCCGCCTGCTCGGCGTGATCCCCGAATCCCAGGCCGTGCTCAAGGCGTCCAACCAGGGCATCCCGGTCATCCTCGATGACCAAAGCGATGCCGGCCAGGCCTACAGCGACGCTGTTGATCGCCTGCTTGGCAAGGAAGTCGCGCACCGCTTCCTGGATGTGAAGAAGCAGGGCTTCCTGCAGCGCCTGTTTGGAGGTCGAGAATGAATATTTTTGACTTCTTGCGTTCACGCAAGAAGGAAACCACCGCATCCATCGCCAAAGAGCGCCTGCAGATCATCGTTGCCCACGAACGTGGCCAGCGTACTCAGCCGGACTACCTGCCTGCCCTGCAGCAGGAGTTGGTGGAAGTGATCCGCAAGTACGTCAACATCGACTCTGACCAGGTACAGGTTGCACTGGAAAACCAGGGCAGCTGCTCGATTCTGGAGTTGAACATCACTCTGCCGGATCGTTAATCGAGTCCAGTTGCGCTCACGGCGGCTTCGGCCGCCGTGTTCGTTTGTAGCCATCAATAGCCCGTAGGAGCGAGCTCTGCTCGCGAATATCGGTGACCTGCATTTTTCGCGAGCAGAGCTCGCTCCTACCAGACCGTTGCGAACGCCCCATGCCGCTTAGCCAGATCGAAATTCTCCACCAGGACGCCGCCCTGCTGGTGATCAACAAGCCCACCCTACTGCTGTCGGTGCCTGGCCGCGCCGATGACAACAAGGATTGCCTGGTCACCCGCCTGCAGGAAAACGGCTACCCCGAGGCGCGCATCGTCCATCGGCTGGACTGGGAGACCTCCGGCATCATCGTCCTGGCCCGCGATGCCGACAGCCACCGCGAGCTGTCGCGCCAGTTCCACGACCGTGAAACCGAGAAAGCCTACACCGCCCTGTGCTGGGGCCAGCCGCAGGCCGACAGCGGCAGTATCGATCTGCCGCTGCGCTATGACCCGCCGACCAAGCCGCGTCACGTCGTCGATCACGAACTGGGCAAGCACGCCCTGACCCACTGGCGCATCGTCGAGCGCTGCGGCGACTGGTGCCGGGTCGAGCTCACGCCCATCACCGGCCGTTCACACCAGTTGCGCGTGCATATGCTGTCCATCGGCCATCCGCTGCTGGGCGATCGTCTCTACGCCCATGAGCAGGCCCTGGCAGCCCATGAGCGCTTGTGCCTGCACGCCAGCATGCTCGCCCTCACCCATCCGCAAACGGGCGAGCGTCTACGCTTCGAATGCCCAGCGCCGTTCTGACAACTCCCGCTCCTCACGCCCGTAGGGTGCGCCGTGCGCACCAGCAAAGGCGATCGGGCGATCGGGCGATCTCAGACCGCAAACGCGCAGCGCACCTTACCCGCGGATAGTCTGAAACTATCGCCCCAAACAAGTGCGCAGCCGGCACAGCGCGATGCAAATTGGTTACACTCGCGCCATCGTTGCCCGGAGTCCCTATGCGCGAAGAACTGATCCAAGGCTTGCTCGATTTTCTCAACGCCTCGCCGACGCCTTTCCATGCCACCACCAGCCTGGCCATGCGCCTGGAAGCCGCGGGTTACCGCCATCTAGACGAACGCGCGCCCTGGCAGACCGAAGCCGGCGGCCGCTATTACGTGACCCGCAACGACTCCTCGATCATCGCTTTCAAGCTGGGCAAGCGTCCGGCCGTCGATGGCGGCATTCGCCTGGTCGGTGCCCATACCGACAGCCCCTGCCTGCGCGTCAAGCCGAATCCGGAACTACAGCGCCAGGGCTTCTTCCAGCTCGGCGTGGAAGTCTACGGCGGCGCCCTGCTCGCCCCCTGGTTCGACCGCGACCTGTCGCTGGCCGGCCGCGTGACCTACCGCCGCGACGGCAAGGTCGAAAGCCAACTGATCGACTTCTACCAGCCCATCGCCGTGATCCCCAGCCTGGCCATCCATCTCAACCGTGAAGCCAACCAGGGCTGGGCGATCAATCCGCAGAACGAACTGCCGCCGATTCTGGCCCAACTGGCCAGCAGCGAAACCGCCGACTTCCGCGCCCTGCTCGCCGAACAGCTGGCCATGGAGCACGACTTCAACCCGGACGCAGTGCTGGACTATGAACTGAGCTTCTACGACACCCAGAGCGCCGCCATCGTCGGTCTCAACCAGGATTTCATCGCCAGCGCCCGCCTGGACAATCTGCTGTCCTGCTACGCCGGCCTGCTGGCACTGATCGAGTCCGATGACGAGGAAACCTGCGTACTGGTCTGCACCGACCACGAAGAAGTCGGCTCCTGCTCCGCCTGTGGCGCCGACGGCCCCTTCCTCGAGCAGGTGCTGCGCCGCGTACTGCCTGGCGGCGATGCTTTCGTTCGCGCTATCCAGCGCTCGCTGCTGGTGTCGGCGGACAACGCTCATGGCGTACACCCCAACTACGCCGACAAGCACGACGGCAACCACGGGCCCAAGCTCAACGCCGGCCCGGTGATCAAGATCAACAGCAACCAGCGCTACGCCACCAACAGCGAGACCGCCGGTTTCTTCCGCCACCTGTGCCTGGAAAACGAAGTGCCGGTGCAGAGTTTCGTGGTGCGCAGCGACATGGGCTGCGGCTCCACCATTGGTCCGATCACCGCCAGCCAGCTCGGCGTGCGCACGGTCGACATCGGCCTGCCGACCTTCGCCATGCACTCGATCCGCGAACTGGCCGGCAGCCATGATCTGGATCACCTGGTGAAAGTGTTGACCGCCTTCTATTCCAGCAGCGACCTGCCTTGAGGCCCAAGATGATCGAACATATCCGCAACAGCCTGCAGGAAGCCCAGCGCGCGCTGGAGGCCTTCCTCGCCAACGAGCAGACCCTGGGCAACATCCAAAAGGCCGCTGAACTGCTGGTCGAAAGCTTCGAGAACAAAGGCAAGGCCTTTTCCTGCGGTAATGGCGGCTCGATGTGCGACGCCATGCACTTCGCCGAGGAACTGACCGGGCGCTACCGCAAGAACCGTCCCGGCATCGCAGCCGTGTCGATCAGCGACCCCAGCCATATCAGCTGCGTGGCCAACGACTTTGGTTACGACTTCATCTTCTCGCGCTACATCGAGTCCCACGGCCGCGCAGGAGACGTTTTGATCGCCATCAGCACTAGCGGCAAGAGCCCGAACGTGGTCAAGGCTGCTGAAGCCGCCAAGACGCTGGGCGTGAAGGTGATCGCCCTGACCGGCAAGCCCGGCTCACTGCTGGAAAGCCTGGCCGATGTGTGCATCTGCGCCCCCGGCGGCGACTTCGCCGACCGCGTGCAGGAACTGCACATCAAGACGCTGCATATCCTGATCGAGCTGATCGAGCGCAAGCTCAGCCCGCAGAATTACGCCTGAGAATCAGTCTAGTGTGGGCCGGGCAGCGATCCGCTTTGGCCCATCGTCGACTTACATGGCATGTGGCCTCACTGGTGGGCTGAAGCCCACCTTAATCGGCTGGGCGATCTTCAGCATTGCGCCAATGCTGGGTTACGCCGCCGCTGTTGTGGTGGCGTGTTCAACAAGGTGACAGGCGCCGCTCTCCTAAACTGCCAGCCCTGTAGGAGCGAGCTCTGCTCGCGAACAGCAGCAGCAAAAGCTTCGCGAGCAGAGCTCGCTCCCACAAAAGCGCGAGTCAGGCGGCGCGCAGGCGCTTCGGGGTCAGCCCCATGTAACGGCGCATCGCCGTGGTCAGGGCGCTCTGGCTGGAAAAGCCACATTCCTCGGCGATGCGTACCAGCGGCAGATTGCTCTCACGCAGCATTCGCGCAGCGCGGTCGAGACGGGTCTTGAGCAGGTACTGATGCGGAGTCAGGCCGACACTGTCCTTGAACAGGGCATGAAAGTGGCTGGGGCTCAGGCACATCTCCTGAGCCAGTTCGGCGACACTGATCCGCCGGGCCAGATGTTCGGCTATGTAGTCGTTCAGGCGTTGCAGATCCAGTGTCCCTTGCGGCTGCCTGCGCTGCTCGCCGAACAGGCGCAGGTGCAAGGCCCGCAGCAGGACGCCACCAAGAGAACGTGCGAGGATCGGGTCGCTGCCATAGCGTTCCAGTTCGGCGCCGGCATAGGTCAGAAGGTGCTGAAAATCGACATCAAGGGCGGGATAGCGAGGTGTTTCGAACAGACGATGGAGCAGCTCCAGGTCTTCACTGGGGGTGTCCTGCTCGTCCAGATCCAGAATCAGCATGCGGTTGTCGCCCATGCCGGCGAACTGGTGAGCGGCGTCGCCTGGCACCAGACAGGCGCGCATGCGACAGACCTCCCCACCGCGGCCGCCGACTTCAAATTCGGCGCGCCCGATCAGGGACATCACCAGCTGATGATGATCGTGGGCATGTTCATGGGCCTGTTCATCCAGGCGGATCACACGGGCTTGCAACATCGCAAAAGACTGGCGGCACGAAACAAGGGTTGCACTTTACTCCTTTCAGAGGGAAAACGCCGCAACCTCCCATCAGCGAGATGGTTGCACCTATAGCAACCTGAAAGAAAACGCACCACTGCATACCATCAGGCGCCATTAACGTGCACTTACCAAGCGTTTATCAGACCATATTCCACAGTTGCGGCAACTGGCAGGAGAGTTGCCTCAAACCTGCAATCGGTACAACAAGCGAGCCCCAATGAGTGACGCAACACTGATTCTCCTCGCGCTGGCCCCGTTGCTGGCACTGGCCTATGGTCTGTTGCGACGCGTGCGAACGCGTCGTGACCACGCAGGCAAACAGGCGGACGCCGATATCGTACGGCGCTGCCTCGACCTGCTTCAGGCATTGCAGAAACACCGCGGCCTGGGCGCACAGCAGGACGCCGATGGTGTAGCCCAGCGCAACGCGCTGGCGCACCAGCTAGACGGGCTCTGGCTTGGCTGGTCCGACACCGACCTGCAATTGCCGCCACTGCAGCAGCACTGGCCACGGCTACGCCGCAACCCAGCCGACTTCGATGCGCATTGCCGGCTGATCGAGGCATTGCTGGGCGTGATCGAACAGTTCGAAGATCGCCTCTACCGTCACCATCACCACCCTTGCGTTCGCGGTCTTGGCGAGTCCTGCCGCTCGCTTGAAGACCTCGCCAGGCTGCGCGGTCTGACCGTACGCGCGGCCAACTACCAACGCTGCCCGCCCGGTTTGCAGATGCAACTGCGCTTTCTCTGCAACCGACTGCTCGACCAGGAACAGGATCCGCACCTGCTAGCCCTGCTCGAACGCCTGCAGAGCGACCTGATCGAGGCACCGCGAATTCGCCTCACCCCAGGCGAATGCTTTGCCTTGCTCACTCCGCTGATCGAACAGCGCCTGCTGGGCATTCGCCTGACTCTTGAGTGAACCGTTGAAATAACCCTGCGGTCGCCCCATGTAGCTCCCAACGTACACGTAAAGGTGCTCCATGAACGATCAGGACAACACCCCGGAAACCGTCGAAGTTCACGTCCAGGCCGATAGCACCGGCCTGGTATTGCCCGCGCAGCAGTTGCCGGACAAGCTCTACATCATCCCCATCCACAACCGCCCGTTCTTCCCAGCACAGGTGTTGCCGGTGATCGTCAACGAGCAACCCTGGGGCCGAACCCTCACCCGTGTTGGCAACACCGAGCACAAGTGCATGGCGGTGTTCTTCGTCGACACCCCACCGGACGAGCACGGCGAGTTCGATCTCGACAGCCTGCCCGAACACGGCACCTTGGTACGCGTGCACCATGTCAGCGAGGAAGGCGGCAAACTGCAGTTTGTTGCTCAGGGCCTGACCCGCGTGCGCATTCGCGGCTGGCTCAGCCGCCGTGGCCCATACCTGGCCGAAGTCGAATATCCGCAGGCGCCCAACGACCCGCGCGACGAGGTCAAGGCCTATGGCATGGCGCTGATCAACGCGATCAAGGAGTTGCTGCCGCTCAACCCGCTGTACAGCGAAGAGCTGAAGAACTACCTGAACCGCTTCAGCCCCAATGATCCGTCACCGCTCACCGACTTCGCCGCCGCGTTGACCACCGCCCCGGGCCGCGAGCTGCAGGAAGTGCTCGATACCGTGCCCATGCTCAAGCGCATGGAGAAGGTGCTGCCGCTGCTGCGCAAGGAAGTCGAGGTCGGCCGCTTGCAGAAAGAGTTGTCGGCTGAAGTGAACAAGCAGATCGGCGAGCGCCAGCGCGAGTTTTTCCTCAAGGAACAGCTTAAGCTGATCCAGCAAGAGCTGGGCATCAGCAAGGACGACAAGAGCGCCGACCGCGAGGAATTTCTCGCCCGCCTCGCAGGCAAGACCCTGCCCGCACCGGCGCAGAAGCGCATCGACGAGGAACTGAACAAGCTGTCGATCCTGGAAACCGGTTCGCCGGAGTACGCCGTCACGCGCAATTACCTGGACTGGGCAACGGCTCTGCCCTGGGGCATCCATGGCCAGGACAAGCTCGACCTGGGCCGTGCGCGCAAGGTGCTGGACAAGCACCACGCCGGCATGGACGACATTAAAGAGCGCATCACCGAGTTCCTGGCCGTCGGCGCCTTCAAGGGTGAGATCGCCGGCTCCATCGTGCTGTTGGTCGGTCCGCCCGGCGTGGGCAAGACCAGCATCGGCAAATCCATCGCCGAATCGCTCGGCCGCCCGTTCTACCGTTTCTCGGTGGGCGGCATGCGTGACGAGGCGGAGATCAAGGGCCACCGCCGCACCTACATCGGTGCCATGCCCGGCAAGCTGGTGCAGGCACTGAAGGAAGCCGAGGTTATGAACCCGGTGATCATGCTCGACGAGATCGACAAGATGGGCACCAGCTACCAGGGCGACCCAGCCTCGGCGCTGCTGGAGACCCTCGATCCGGAGCAGAACGTCGAGTTCCTCGACCACTACCTGGATCTGCGCCTGGATCTATCCAAGGTACTGTTCGTCTGCACCGCCAACACCCTCGATTCCATCCCCGGACCGCTGCTCGACCGCATGGAAGTGATTCGCCTGTCCGGCTATATCACCGAGGAAAAGCTGGCCATCGCCAAACGCCACCTGTGGCCCAAGCAGCTGGAAAAAGCCGGCGTGCCAAAAACGCGCCTGTCCATCAGCGATGCAGCGCTGCGTATGGTGATCGAAGGCTATGCCCGAGAAGCCGGCGTGCGCCAACTGGAGAAACAGCTGGGCAAGCTGGTACGCAAGGCGGTGGTCAAGCTGCTGGAGAATCCCGAGGCGAAAATCCGCATCGGCGCCAAGGATCTGGAAGAAGCGCTCGGCATGCCGGTATTCCGCAATGAACGGGTGCTGGCCGGCACCGGGGTGATCACCGGCCTGGCCTGGACCAGCATGGGCGGCGCTACTCTGCCAATCGAGGCGACGCGCATCCATACGCTCAATCGCGGCTTCAAGCTCACCGGCCAGCTCGGCGAAGTGATGAAGGAGTCGGCGGAGATCGCCTACAGCTACGTCAGCTCGCACCTCAAGCAGTTCGGCGGCGACCCGACCTTCTTTGACCAGGCCTTCGTCCACCTGCATGTACCGGAAGGCGCCACGCCCAAGGATGGCCCCAGTGCCGGCATCACCATGGCCAGCGCCCTGCTGTCGCTCGCGCGTAACCAGGCGCCGAAAAAAGGCGTGGCCATGACCGGCGAGCTGACCCTCACTGGCCAGGTGCTGCCCATCGGTGGCGTACGCGAGAAAGTGATCGCGGCGCGCCGGCAGAAGATCCATGAACTGATCCTGCCGGAGGCCAATCGCGGCAGCTACGAGGAGTTGCCGGACTATCTCAAGGAAGGCTTGACCGTGCACTTCGCCAAGCGCTATGGGGACGTGGCAAAGGTGCTGTTCGACTAAAGAGGCATATGTAGGAGCGAGCTCTGCTCGCGAAGCTTTTCAGGCTCACAAACATTCGCGAGCAGAGCTCGCTCCTACAGCAAACCGTGCGTCTCCACGGTCGCCACCGACAGGCCTATGCCGCTATGCTGGGGCCAGGTTTCGTCGACTGGAGTTCGTCATGCACGCCACCTTGCGCCTGCTTATCCTGCCAGCCCTGGCCCTGATTACGGCCTGCGCCCATCAATCCGGCACGCTGGAGCTGAAGAAAGATCGGCAGTGCCCGCTGACGCTGAACAAGGGTCAGCAGCTGATTCTCAGCCTGCCCAGCAACCCCACCACCGGGTTTCGCTGGGACGTGCGTGATGCTGCGCCGGGCGTGCTGCAGAGCCTCGGCCCCGAGGTCTACAGCAACCCGGAAGACGCTGGACTGGTAGGTGCTGGCGGCATCTCCACCTGGCGCTTCACCGCACGTGAGCCAGGCGAAGGTCGCCTGCTGCTGACCTACCAGCAGCCTTGGGAGCCGAACGTGCCGCCAGCAGAAACCTTCGAGTGTGAACTGCGGGTTAAGTGACCTGAAGTGCTTCTGTGGGGCCGGCGCAACCCGCTACCTATTCATGGCGGGTTGCACCCGCCCTACAGGCTGCAAACGAACAAGGGGCGCTTTATGCGCCTCCTCATTTCTATCGTTTCGCGGCTGAAGCCGCTCCTACAATCAGAGACGTACGCGATCTAAGTAGGAGCGGCTTCAGCCGCGAATGGCCTCAGCTCTTGAGCCGGTAACCGGTCTTGAAGATCCAGCCCACCAGCAAGATGCACAACGCCAGGAAGCCCAGCACCATCGCCAGGCTGACGCCGACATTGACGTCAGATACGCCATAGAAGCTCCAACGGAAGGCGCTGATCAGGTACACCACCGGGTTGAACAGGGTCACCGTCTGCCAGGCTGGCGGCAGCATGCTGATCGAATAGAAGGCGCCGCCGAGAAAGGTCAATGGCGTGACGATCAGCGCCGGGACGATCTGCAGCTTCTCCCAGCCATCGGCCCAGACGCCGATGATGAAGCCGAACAGGCTGAAGGTCAGCGCCGTCAGTATCAGGAACGCCGCCATCCAGATCGGATGCTGAATTTCGAAATCGACGAACAGCCGCGCGGTGAGCAGGATGATCAGACCGAGGATCACCGACTTGGTCGCCGCCGCGCCGACATAACCGATCAGAATTTCCAGATAGGACACCGGCGCCGACAGCAGCTCGTAGATGCTTCCGGAATACTTGGGCATGTAGATGCCGAACGAGGCATTGGAAATACTCTCGGTCAGCAGCGCCAGCATGATCAAGCCCGGAATGATGAAGGCGCCGTAGCTCACGCCCTGCACCTGGGTCATGCTCGAACCGATGGCCGAGCCGAACACCACGAAATACAGCGAGGTGCTGATCACCGGTGTGGCGATGCTCTGCAGCAGGGTGCGCCAGGTGCGCGCCAGCTCGAACAGGTAAATAGCCTTGATGGCGTACAGGTTCATGCGCAAATCTCCATTTCAGGGCGCTGAGAAGCGTAGCGAGCGAAGGTCAGGCAAGGCGAAATCGGGCGAGGCCGCGGAGTGTACGCGCTGTACATGAGCAGGCCGAGCCTGATTTCAACGCAGCCTGGGCGAGCGCAGTAGCTTCTCATCGGCCTGAGACCAGTGACACGAAGATTTCCTCCAGAGAGCTCTGGCTCGACTGCAGATCCTTGAAGTCGATGCCGTGCTGAGCCAGGTCGCGCAGCAGTTCGGCGATGCCGGTGTTCTCGTGCTGGGCATCGAAGGTGAACACCAGAGCATGACCCTGATCGGCTAGTTCCAGGCCGTAGCGCGACAGCTCGGCCGGTACGCAGGACAACGGCTGCTGCAGGTGCAGGGTCAGCTGCTTCTTGCCCAGCTTGTGCATCAGCACCTGCTTGTCTTCCACCAGGATGATGCGGCCCTTGCTGATCACCCCGATGCGGTCGGCCATTTCCTCGGCCTCTTCGATGTAGTGGGTGGTCAGGATGATGGTCACACCGCGCTCACGCAGGCGCCGCACCATGTTCCACATGTCGCGGCGCAGCTCGACGTCGACGCCCGCAGTGGGCTCGTCGAGAAAGAGAATCTGCGGCTCGTGCGAGAGCGCCTTGGCGATCATCACCCGGCGCTTCATGCCGCCGGACAGTTCCATGATCTTGGCGTTGCGTTTGTCCCACAGCGACAGATCCTTGAGCAGTTGCTCCAGGTAGGCCGGGTCGGGTTTCTTGCCGAACAGGCCACGGCTGAACTTGACCGTCGCCCAGACGGTTTCGAACACGTCGCTGACCAGTTCCTGCGGCACCAGGCCGATCTGCGAGCGGGCCGCGCGGTAGTCACGGACGATGTCCTTGCCGCCGACCAGCACCTTGCCCTCGCCCGGATTGACGATGCCGCAGATGATGCTGATCAGGGTGGTCTTGCCCGCGCCGTTGGGGCCGAGCAAGGCGAAGATCTCGCCCTGGCGAATGTTCAGGTCGATACCTTGCAGCGCCGGATGCCCGGACGCATAGATCTTGTTCAGTTGCTGGATGGAGATGACCGACTGCACGGTGGATGGCCCCTTGCCTGCGGAAAACGCAACAGTTTACAGGGCATGAGGCACCGACATCAGCGTGCGGAAGAAAAAACGGCGCACTTATGGTGCGCCGTGGGTACAGCAAGGAGGGAAGGAACGATTGCACCGCTCGTGACGGTGCAACGATAGGCCAGGCAGCGATTGCCAACCCGGCGTATTCAGAACCGTAGGGCGGGTGAAACCCGCCGCCTCGGTTGGCGGGTTGCACCCGCCCTACAATGGAGTCAGCAACTCGCCAGTGGCGATGAAGGCGCGCAGGTTGTCCAGCACCAGATCGGCCATCTGCTGGCGCGTCTCGACACTGGCACTGCCGACGTGCGGCAACAGCACCACGTTGTCCAGTTCGCGCAGCGCCGCCGGCACCTGGGGTTCGCGCTCGAAAACATCCAGCCCGGCACCGCCGATCACCTTCTGCTGCAACGCCGTGATCAGCGCGGCCTCATCGACCACCGAGCCACGTGCGACGTTGACCAGAAAGCCATCCGGGCCCAGCGCCTTGAGCACCTCGGCGTTGATCAGGTGATGGGTGGCCTTGCCGCCCGGGCAAGTCAGCACCAGGAAATCCGCCCAGCGCGCCAGCGCCAGCAGATCCGGCTCATGCTGGTAAGGGCTACCCTCGACCGCACGGCGATTGTGGTAACGCACCGGCATGGAGAAACCGGAGGCGCGCAGTGCCACTGCCTCGCCGATGCGGCCAAGGCCGACGATCCCCAGGCGCTTGCCGCTAACCCGACGCGCCAGCGGGAAACCCGTGGCGCTGCTCCAGGCGCCGCTGCGCACGAAGCGATCGGCCTCGGACAGGCGCCGCGCGCTGTCGATCATCAGGCCCATGGCCAGGTCGGCGACGCAGTCGTTTAGCACGTCCGGCGTGGTGCTGAGGACGATGCCGCGATCACGCAACAGATCCAGCGGATAGGGGTCGTAGCCCACGCCGAAACTGCAGATGGCCCGCAGATTCGGCAGCAGCGCGAGCTGGTCAGCCGTACAGCCGAAACGCGCCGAGGACACCATGTAGATGAACTGCTCGCCCTGTTCACGCAGGAATGCCAGCGGCTCGGCCTGTTGCCACAGCGCACTGACGTCGTATTGCTCGGCCAGCTCGCGGTTGAAACGCTCGCTCAGCGGGCCGATCTGCAGCACCTTGGGTTTGCTCATGGTTCCTCCTGTTTGGATCTTGCGATTTACAGCAATTTGCCCGGATTCATCAGTCCGGCCGGATCCAGCGCCTGCTTGACGCGGGCCATCAACTCCAGTTCCAGCGGCGCCTTGTAGTGCTGCGCGGCCAGGCGCTTGGACTGTCCGAGGCCATGTTCGGCACTGATGCTACCGGCATAGTGCAGGGTCTGGTCGTAGATCACGCGCATGATCGCCTCGGCCTGCGCCTTGAAGGAACCATCTTCGGCACCGACCGGTTTGCTGATGTTGTAATGCAGGTTGCCATCGCCGACGTGACCGTAGGCGACGATGCGCACACCCGGGAAAGCCTGCTGCAGTGCGGCATTGGTAAGTTCGATAAAGTCGGGAATACGGCTGACCGGCACGCTGATGTCGTGCTTGAGGCTCGGCCCCTCGTGGTTCTGCGCTTCCGAGATGCCTTCACGCAACGCCCACAAGGCGCGCACCTGAGCGTCGCTGGCGGCGACCACGGCATCCAGCGCCACGCCCTGCTCGAAGGCGCCGCCGAGGCTCTCTTCCAGCAACTCGTTCAAGGGCGCGTTGGGCTGGGTGTCACTCAGCTCGATCAGTACATACCAGGGATGCGCATCGGCGAACGGATCGCTGACACCGGCGACATGACGCAGGACGAACTCGACGCTTTGCCGCGACATCAGTTCGAAGCCGGTCAGGCGGTCGCCACACAGCCCGCGCATCTGCCCGATCAGCTCGACCGCTGCCTGCGGACTGGGCAGCGCCACCCAGGCGGTGGTCAGGCTGCGCACGGCAGGGAACAGTTTGAGCACGGCGGCAGTGATGATGCCCAGGGTGCCCTCGCTGCCGATGAACAGGTGCTTGAGATCGTAGCCGGTATTGTCCTTGCGCAACCCGCGCAGGCCGTCCCAGATGCGCCCATCGGGCAACACCACTTCCAGCCCCAGGGTCAGGTCGCGCATGTTGCCGTAGCGCAGCACCGCAGTGCCGCCGGCATTGGTCGCCAGGTTGCCACCGACCGTGCAACTGCCCTCGGCACCCAGCGACAGCGGGAAGAGTCGGCCGACTTCGGCAGCGGCCTCCTGCAACTGCTGCAGGATCACCCCCGCTTCGACGGTGATGGTTTCATTGCCCACGTCCACTGCGCGGATACGCTTCATGCGCGTCAGCGACAGCACGACCTGCGCTCCGCTGTCGTCCGGGATCGAGCCGCCGCACAGGCCGGTATTGCCGCCTTGTGGCACCAGGGCGACGCCTGCCTGCGCGCACAGGCGCACCACCGCAGCAACCTCCTCGATCGAGGCCGGGCGCAGCACGGCAGCCGCCTGGCCACGGTAGGCGCCGCGCCAGTCGCTGAGGTAGCTCTGCATGCGCTCGGCGTCAGTGATCAGGCCAGCCTCGCCGACCGCCTCGCGCAATGCCTGCAGCAGATCATCGGACAGGCCACTCATCTCAGGTCACCGGCGCCGGGTTGAATAGCACCAGGTCGTTGTGCAGACGCAGGTGCTCGGCGCAGGTCTGCTTGCGACCGCTGGCCACGTCCAGATAGAGCTGGAAGATGTGCCAGCCCATTTCCTCCAGCGTCATGCGCCCGGAGACGATCTGCCCGGCATCGACGTCGATCAGATCCGGCCAGCGCTCGGCCAGTTGCGTGCGTGTGGCCACCTTGATCACCGGCACCATGGACAGGCCATAAGGCGTGCCGCGACCGGTGGTGAAGATGTGCAGGTTCATGCCCGCCGCCAATTGCAGGGTGCCGCAGATGAAGTCGCTGGCCGGCGTGGCGCAGAACCACAGGCCCTTGCCACGAATGCGCTCGCCCGGCGCGACCACACCGGCGATGGTGCCGTTGCCGGACTTGGCAATGGAGCCCATGGCCTTCTCGACGATGTTGTTCAACCCGCCCTTCTTGTTGCCCGGCGTGGTGTTGGCACTGCGGTCGGCCATGCCGCGTGCAAGGTAGCGGTCGTACCAGTCCATCTCGCGAATCAGCGCATCAGCAACCTCGACAGTGGCGGCGCGCGGCGTCAGCAGGTGGATACCGTCACGCACTTCGGTGTTCTCGGAGAACATCACCGTGGCACCGGCGCGCACCAGCAGGTCGGCAGCCACGCCGAGCGCCGGGTTGGCGGTGATCCCGGAGAAGGCATCGCTGCCGCCGCACTGCATGCCAACCACCAGCTCGGAAGCCGGTACGGTCTCGCGACGACGCAGATCGAGCACCTTCAGGCGATCCTCGATCATGCCCATGATCTGCTCGACCATGCCGGTGAAACCGGTGCCGGAATCCTGCAGGCGGAACAGCCAGTCTTCCTCGCCCATGCCGTTGGTGAGCTGGTCGCCATCCATCAACTGGTTGGCCTGCAGCTTCTCGCAGCCGAGGCTGATCACCAGCGCCTGGCCACCGAGGTTAGGGTTGCGGCTGATGTTATAGAGGGTGCGGATCGGCACCACGGCGTCCGGCGCGTTGATCGCCACGCCGCAGCCGTAACTGTGCGACAGCGCCACCACGTCATCGACGTTGGGGTACTTGGGCAGGACTTCCTTGCGCACGCGCTCGACCACGTGATCGAGCACACCGACCACGCACTGCACGGTGGTGGTAACGCCGAGGATGTTACGGGTGCCGACGCTGCTGTCCGGGTTGCGGAAGCCTTCGAAGGTGTAGCCCTCCAGCGGCTCGCCGGGTGCGGCCTTGATGGTCGCCTTGGGCAGGTTGTCCAGTACTGGCGGCTCGGGCATGCGCAGCACCTGCTCGGTGACCCAACTGCCGGCGGCGATGGATTTGAGCGCATAGCCGATGACCTCGCCATAACGCACCACCTCGCCACCTTCAGCGATATCCACCAGAGCCACCTTGTGGCTCTGCGGGATACCTTCGACGGCTTTGAGACCATCGTCGAACTGACCGTCGGCGGCGACACCCTGGTCGTTGACCACTACGCCGACGTTATCGGTCGGGTGCAAACGGATATAACGGGGCGAATCCTGATGGGGAATCAACTGCATGACGCTTGCTCCTGTTGTGCGTTCAGGATGCCGAGCCAGACGCAGCGTCCAGCTCGACCCTGTGAATACGGCCGACGATCAGGCCGAAGCTCACGACCGCCAGCAGGGAATTGAGACCAACATAGGCCAATGCCCAATCGAATGATCCGGTACGGCTGACCAGGTAGCCGATAACGATAGGTGTGGTGATCGCTGCCAGGTTACCGAAGGTGTTGAACAGCCCGCCGGACAAACCAAGGATCTGCCGAGGCGAAGTGTCGGCCACCAGCGTCCAGCCCAGCGAGCCGAGGCCCTTGCCGAAGAAGGCCAGGGCCATCAACGCCACCACGGCAGCGTCGCTCTCGACGTAGATGCACAGCACCACAGCGCTCGACAGCAGCAGGCCGAGCACCATCGGCAGCTTGCGCGCCAGGGTCAGCGAATGACCGCGACGCAGCATGCCGTCGGACAGCAACCCGCCGAGCACACCACCGACGCACCCGTTGATGGCCGGCAAGGCGGCGGCGAAACCGGCGCCAAGGATGCTCATGCCACGCGCTTGCACCAGGTAAACCGGAAACCAAGTGAGAAAGAAGTAAGTAATGGCGTTATTGCAGTACTGACCAAGGTAGATGCCAATCATCGTGCGTTGGCGCAGCAGCAGGCCTAGGTAGCGCCACTGCGAACCGCCACTGCCTCCACGCTGTCCCTCCAGATCGATCAGCGCCCCGCCCTGTTCCAGGTGAGCCAGCTCGGCTGCACCAATACGCGGGTGCTGACGCGGGCCATGCAGCTGTTTGAGCCAGACGAACGACAGCGCCAGACCGAGACAACCGAGCACGATGAACACCGACTGCCAACCCATGGTTTGCACCACCCAGCCCATCAAGGGTGCGAACAGCGCGGTGGCGGCATACTGCGCCGAGCTGGAGATGGCCGTAGCGGTAGCGCGCTCGGCGGTGGGAAACCAGGAAGCGGTGATCCGCGCATTGCCGGGAAAGCATGGCGCACTGGCAAAGCCCACCAGCAGCCGCAGCAGAAACATCGAGGTGACCGCCCAGGTTGTCGGCAGCCAGCCGACGAAGCCCTGCAGCAGGGTCAGCACCGACCAGATGAACAACGCCAGGGTGTACACCGGCTTGGTGCCGAAGCGATCGAACAGCCAACCGCCAGGTATCTGCCCGATCACGTAGGCCCAGCCGAACGCCGAGAAGATGTAGCCGAGCGTCACCGCGTCGATGCCCAGGCCGGCCTGCATCGCCGAACCGGCAACGGACAGACTGGAGCGATCAGCGAAGGTGATGGTGGTGACCAGAAACAGCATCAGCAAGATGCTGTAGCGCACACGACCCGGTTTGGCATCTGGCATCGGCAAGGCTCGCGAGACAGCAGGAAAGGCTCAGCCGGTAAGGGCGTAGGGTGGGCTAGAACGGAACGCCGCCCGGCCCACCCTACAAAGCCACGGCACGGCGTCGGGCTCGGCTCAACGAACCAGGCAGGGCTTCTTGTTATTGAAGGTCCAGTTGGGGATCAGGTACTGCATGGCAATGGCGTCGTCACGTGCGCCCAGGCCCTTGGCCTTGTACAGTTCATGCGCCTTGGCCAATGCATCCCAATCCAGCTGGACGCCGAGGCCCGGCGTCTTCGGCACCTGCACCAGACCACCCTCGATGCGCAGCGGGTTGCGCGTCAGGTACTGGCCGTCCTGCCAGATCCAGTGGGTATCGATGGCAGTGACTCGACCCGGCGCCGCCGCGGCGACGTGGGTGAACATGGCCAGAGAGATGTCGAAGTGGTTGTTGGAGTGCGAACCCCAGGTCAGGCCCCAGTCGTTGCACATCTGCGCCACGCGTACCGAACCGGCCATGGTCCAGAAGTGCGGGTCGGCCAGCGGGATATCCACCGACTGCAGGGAGATGGTGTGGCCCATCTGCCGCCAGTCGGTAGCGATCATGTTGGTCGCAGTCGGCAGGCCGGTGGCACGGCGGAACTCGGCCATCACTTCACGACCGGAGTAGCCGTTCTCGGCGCCGCACGGGTCTTCGGCATAGGCCAGCACGCCATGCAGGTCGCGGCACAGGGCAATGGCCTCATCCAGCGACCAGCCGCCATTCGGGTCCAGCGTCACACGAGCCTCAGGGAAGCGCGCGGCCAGGGCGCGGATCGCCTCGACTTCGGCCTCGCCATGCAGCACACCGCCCTTGAGTTTGAAGTCGTTGAAGCCATAGCGCGCATGTGCGGCCTCGGCCTGGCGGACGATAGTTTCCGGGGTCAATGCGGTCTGGTTGCGCACGCGCTCCCAGGTGTCATCGGCATCGCGCTCGTCTCGGTAGCCGAGATCGGTCTTGTCCTTGTCACCGACGAAGAACAGATAACCGAGCATTTCCACCGCATCGCGCTGCTGGCCTTCGCCGAGCAGTGCAGCCACCGGTACACCGAGGTGCTGGCCGAGCAGGTCGAGCAACGCGGACTCGAGTGCGGTGACAGCGTGGATGGTGATGCGCAGATCGAAGGTCTGCAGGCCGCGACCGCCGGAATCACGATCGGCGAAAGCTCGGCGTACCTGGTTGAGCAATGCGTTGTAGTTGCCGACCGGCTGGCCGACGAGGATCGAGCGGGCGTCTTCGAGGGTCTTGCGAATGCCCTCGCCGCCGGGGACTTCGCCGACACCGACGTGGCCGGCGCTATCCTTGAGAATGAGGATGTTGCGGGTGAAATACGGGCCGTGGGCACCGCTCAGATTGAGCAGCATGCTGTCTTGACCGGCGACCGGTACGACTTGCAGCTCGGTGATCAGCGGAGTGCCGACAGCGGCAGGAATCTGTGAAGTCATGAGCGTTACCCTATTGTTCTTATGCGGGTTCGACAATGGTTCAGCGCCGTCGCGCCCGGACTTCCGGGGCGCGGCCAGGCCGCTCACCGCAGCGAGCGGCCCTCTGCGCTATTACTGCGCGCCTTGGGCTTCGATCAGCTTGGCCAGGGCTTCGTACTCGTCCGGCAGCAGATCGGTCAGCGGTGCGCGTACCGGACCGGCATCGTAACCGACGATCTTGGCACCGGCCTTGACGATGCTCACGGCATAGCCGGCCTTGCGGTTGCGGATGTCCAGGTACGGCAGGAAGAAATCGTCAATCAGCTTGCCAACGGTGGCGTGATCTTCGGCTGCGACGGCTCGGTAGAAGTCCATCGCGGTTTTCGGGATGAAGTTGAACACGGCCGAGGAATAAACCGGCACACCCAGCGCCCTGTAGGCGGCGGCATAGACTTCAGCGGTCGGCAGGCCGCCGAGGTAGGTCAGACGCTCGCCCAGGCGACGACGGATCGACACCATCAGTTCGATGTCACCCAGACCGTCCTTGTAGCCGATCAGGTTCGGGCAACGCTCGGCCAGTTGTTCCAGCAAATTGGCGTTGAGGCGGCAGACGTTGCGGTTGTAGATCACCACGCCGATCTTCACCGACTTGCACACCTGCTCGACGTGAGCGGCAACACCTTCCTGGGACGCTTCGGTCAGGTAGTGCGGCAGCAGCAGAAGGCCCTTGGCGCCCAGACGCTCGGCTTCCTGCGCCATCTGGATGGCAACGCGGGTCGGACCGCCAACACCAGCCAGGATAGGCACGGAATTCTCGCAGGTATCCACGGCGGTCTTGATCACGGCGCTGTATTCGTCCGGCGCCAGGGAGAAGAACTCGCCAGTACCGCCGGCTGCGAACAGAGCGGAAGCACCGTAAGGTGCCAGCCACTCGAGACGGCGCACATAACCAGCCTGATTGAAATCACCGGCAGCATCGAAGTCGGTCACCGGGAAAGACAGCAGACCGGAGGAGAGGATGGACTTAAGTTCTTGTGGATTCATTATGCGAACACCCTTTTAAAGCGAGTTGTGGGAATGACGTCAGCCGTAGCTGTAGAGATACGTTATCGTACAACAACAAAAAAAACACCAGTTTTTGTATTACCCGTTCGTCGAAGGTTTTATCGCCTTCGCCCAGCCTGCCCGCAAATCCGCTGCGTAAGCGTGAAAGCTCAGCCTAGAGCAGGCTCCATCATGGCGCCAGAAGAGATGGCAGCGCAATCATCATTAACCATGAGCAGCGTTGACAGGCCAGGAACAGGCTGGTACTAATTCCATCAAGTCATACGACAACCTATGACATTCCAATAAAAACAAACGAGGCCCTGGTCATGTCACAGACCTTCACTGCCGCCCCACCCTGCCATCGTGCCGACCATCGCACCGATGTCAGCAGCCGCCTGAACAGCGCAATCCGCGCAGGCCTCGTTGCCGTCTTTGCCCATGCTCTCACTTGCCACCGCGCGGATCGCACGATGATCCCGGTGCACGACTGAACCGTACCTTTGCCATTGCGGCCGAGGGCCGCACCAGTTTCGGAGCCCCAGCCAAGATGTACGAAGCCTCCCGCAGCAGCACCCCCCAGATCGCCGAGATGCAGGTCATTCCGGTCGCCGGCCATGACAGCATGCTGCTCAACCTGTGCGGCGCCCATGCCCCCTACTTCACCCGCAACCTGGTGCTGCTCAAGGACAATGCCGGGCGTATCGGCTGTGGTGAGGTTCCCGGTGGCGAAGGTATCCGTCAGGCGCTGGAGCGCTGCCGCGAGCTGGTGATCGGCCAATCGGTCGGCCGTTACAACCATGTGCTCAATCGCCTGCGTCAGGCCATCGCCGGCCCGGCCAAAGGGCCGCAGACCACCCAGCATCAGGTCACCTCCGAATCCGAAGCGCGTGTACTCAAGCAACCGCACGAGATCAACCTGCGCCTGGACAACGTGATCACCGCGGTCGAAGCCGCCCTGCTCGATCTGCTCGGCCAGCATCTCGACGTGCCGGTGGCCGAACTGCTCGGCAGCGGCCAACAACGCGACAGCGTGCCCATGCTCGCCTACCTCTTCTATATAGGTGAACGCCAGCGCACCGACCTGCCCTATCTTGCAGGTAAAGGCTCGGCAGATGACTGGTATCACCTGCGCCATCAGGCCGCGCTGACGCCGGACGCCATCGCCCGCCTGGCCGAAGCGGCGCATGCGCGCTACGGATTCAATGACTTCAAACTCAAGGGCGGCGTGATGCGTGGCGCCGAAGAGATGGACGCAATCCGCGCGATCAAGGCGCGCTTCCCCGATGCCCGCGTCACCCTCGACCCCAATGGCGCCTGGTCACTGGATGAAGCCATCGCCCTGTGCCAAAGACAAGGTCACGTGCTGACCTATGCCGAAGACCCTTGCGGCCCGGAGAATGGCTACTCGGGTCGCGAGATCATGGCCGAGTTCAAGCGCGCCACCGGCATCCCCACCGCCACCAACATGGTAGCCACCGACTGGCGGCAGATGGGGCACTCGTTGCGCCTGGAGGCCGTGGACATTCCCCTGGCCGACCCGCACTTCTGGACCATGCAGGGCGCCGTGCGCCTCGGTCAGGTCTGTGAAGAGTTCGGCTTGACCTGGGGTTCGCATTCGAACAACCACTTCGATATTTCCCTGGCCATGTTCACCCATGCCGCTGCGGCAGTACCCGGCCGCGTCACGGCTATCGACACCCACTGGATCTGGCAGGAAGGCGAGGAACGTCTGACCCGCGAGCCGCTGCAGATCGTCGGCGGCCAGGTGCAGGTCTCGGACAAGCCCGGCCTCGGTATCGAGCCGGACATGGAGCGGATCATGGCCGCCCACGAGCTTTACAAAAAGGTGGCCAACGGCGCGCGTGACGACGCCATGGCCATGCAGTACCTGGTTCCGGGTTGGCAATACGACCCGAAACGTCCCAGCCTCGGCCGCGACTGACTCGCGCGGCTTTTATCCCAACCCGGAGTATTCCAATGAAAAAAACATTCCGCGCCTCCCTCCTTTCTGCCCTGGTCGGCATGGGTGTCCTGACCACTCATTCCGCCACCTTCGCCGATGACGTGAAATGGCCGACCCGCCCCGTCCAGGTAGTGGTAATCGCCAACCCAGGTGGCGACACCGACTTCAACGCCCGCATGATGGCCAAGTACTTCAACGAGATCACCGGCAAGACCATGGTAGTGACCAACGTCGCTGGCGGCGGCGGCACCCTGGCGGCCGAACAGGTCAAAGGCGCTGCGGCGGATGGCAACACCATCCTGTTCACCCACCCGGGCCAGTTGATCGTCAACGAAGTGGCCGGCCTGACCGAAGACAGCTACGAGACCTTCGACGTTTCCTGCATCGCTGGCGTCGACAAGAGCACCGTGTTCGTCGCCTCCAAGCAGTCCGGCGTGACCAGCATGAAAGACCTGGTCGACAAGTCCAAGGCTAACCCGGGCAGCATCACCTACGGCACCGAGATGGGCAGCTTCTCCCACCTGCAAGGTCTGATGCTGGAGAAACTTACCGGCGCCAAGCTGAAGATGGTCGACGGCGGCACCGTCTCCGACCGCGTGGTAGGCATGCTGGGCGGCCGCCTGGACATGGGCGCCATCACCTACGGTTCCGTACAGGATTACGTGCAAGGCGGTCAGATGGTCGCACTGGGCCAGCCCAACGCCGAGCGCAATGCCATGCTGGGTGAAGTACCGACCCTCAAGGAGCAAGGCCTCGACATCACCATGGACAAGCCCTACGTAGTGGCCTTCCCGAAAGGCACCGACCCGGCGATCGTGAAGAAGATGTCCGACATCATGCAGCAGATCACCGAGCAGCCTGCCTACGCTGAAGACCTGAAGAAGTTCAAGCAGCCGGTCGCGTTCTTCGCCACCGAAGACGCCAAGCAGATTCTGGCCAAGACCCGCGAAGACTTCATGCAGTTCAAGGATGAACTGCGCAAGGCCAAGTAAGCCATACCGCAGCGCCGGCCCGACCGATTCGAGCCGGCGCTTCGCCTCAGAACATCGAGGTACACGATGAACACCCTGAACAAGAAAGAGCTGATCATCGGCCTTGCCATGCTCGGCGCCAGCCTTACCTACCTGGTACTGGCACAACAGCTGCCCGGGCATGATGGTGTCGATGCGGCCACGGTGCCGAAACTGCTGGCCGGATTCCTGTCTCTGCTTGGCCTGATGCAACTGGTCAGCGCCTTTGCCAAACCCAAGGCTGCTGCCGAACCCGCCGCCAGTCCGGCTCCTGCAGAAGCCGAAGAGCCAACTGTTGAAATTGTCGAGCCGAAGACCGTCATCAAGACACTCGGCCTGATCCTTGGCTACATGGCCCTGCTCGGCCCTGTGGGCTTCCCGATCATGACCGTGGTTTACCTGTATCTGCAGTTCCTAGTGCTGACCCCGGTAAACCAGAAAGCCAGGCACCTGACCTATCTGCTGATCGCCGTCATCTGCTCTGCGCTCATTTTCCTGCTGTTCCGCGAGGCCTTCGACCTGTTGCTGCCCGCTGGCCTGCTGAACAATTTCATCTGAGGATCGACCATGCTCGAATTACTGCAGCAAGGCTTCGGTGCCGTCTTTTCACTGAACATCATGATGCTGATGGCCGTCGGCGTGGCCATGGGCATCGTCTTCGGCGCCGTGCCCGGCCTGTCGGCGACCATGGCCGTGGCGCTATGCCTGCCGCTGACCTTCACCATGGGCCCGCAAGCGGGTCTGTCGCTGCTGGTCGCATTGTTCATTGGCGCCACATCCGGAGGCCTGATCTCGGCGATCCTGCTGAAGATTCCGGGAACACCTTCATCGATCGCCACGGTCTTCGACGGTGGCCCGCTGATGGAGCAGGGGCACGGCGTCAAGGCGCTGGGCGTCGGCATCGTGTTCTCCTTCCTCGGCACCATCTTCAGCATCGTCGCGCTGATGTTCATCGCTCCGCAGCTGGCCAAGGTCGCCCTGAGCTTCGGCCCGCATGAATACTTCGCCATCGCTGTATTTTCCCTGACCCTGATCGCCACCCTGTCGGCCGGTTCCATGGTCAAGGGCCTGTTCGCGGGTGCGCTGGGTATCGCCGTGTCCACCGTCGGCATCGCCCCGGTCGAGGCAGTGCGCCGCTTCACCTTCGGTATCAGCGAGCTCAACGGCGGCTTCTCGATGCTGACAGTGATGATCGGCATGTTCGCCGTGGCCGAGATCATCAAGCTTGCCGAAAGCGGCCGTCATGCCGTGCAAGGCAAGGCCAGATCGGTGAGCATGAAGAACATCAAGGGCTTCGGCTTCTCGCTCAAGGAATTCCGCGAGCAACTGCCCAACGCCGGCCGCTCCGGCCTGATCGGCCTGGGCATCGGCATTCTGCCGGGCATAGGCGCCGGTACCTCGAACCTGGTGTCCTACATCATCGCCAAGAAACGCGCGAAAGACGGTCACACCTACGGCAAGGGCAATATCGGCGGCGTGGTCGCCAGTGAAACGGCCAACAACGCCGGTATCGGCGGCGCCATGATGCCGCTGATGACACTGGGCATTCCAGGCGACACCGTCACCGCGATCATGCTCGGCGGTTTCCTGATCCACGGCATCCAACCGGGCCCACTGCTGTTCATCAGCCAGGGGCCGCTGGTGTACACCATTTTTGCCGCATTGATCGTTGCCACCTGCATGATGCTGTTCATGGAGTTCTATGGCCTGCGTCTGTTCATCAAGCTGCTCGACGTGCCCAAGCACATCCTGCTGCCGATCATTCTGGTGCTCTGCGTGGTCGGTGCCTTCGGTCTGTCCAGCCGCCTGTTCGACGTCTGGTCGATCCTGCTGTTCGGTCTGCTCGGCTATGCCTTCGTCAAGGCCGGGATGCCAGCAGCGCCGTTCATCATCGGCTTTATCCTCGGGCCGATGGCAGAAACCAACCTGCGCCGTGGTCTGATGCTGTCGGATGGCAGCTTCGCCGAGTTCTTCACCAATCCGATTGCCGGCACCTTCCTCGGCCTGGCATTGGTGTTCGTGCTCTGGCAGGTGTTCAGTGCATTGCGCCCGAAACCCAGCGCGATCAACGAAATACTTCGCACCTGACCCATCCCACCTTTCCCCTCGCCAACACGGCGAGGGGACTACCCGCATCTCCCCTCTCACGCCCGCACTCCAAAGGCGTCCTGCGCCACTGTCCAGCCCGCCACCCGCTCACTCAGGCTCAGGCCTAGCCCGGCCCGCATCGGCACCTGCATACAACCGCCACGAATCTCCAGGCGTTCGTTGAACAAAGGCTCCAGCCACTCGAAATGCTCCACCCAGGTGGCATGCTCGTAGGCAGCCGCCAGATGGATGTGCAGTTCCATGACGAAGTGCGGCGCCATGACCAGGCCGTGCCGTCTGGCCATCTCGGCAACCTGCAGGAAAGGCGTGATACCACCGACTCGCGGTGCGTCATGCATGATCACGTCGACCGCGCCGCGCTCCACGTAAGCGCACGCCTCGGCTGCGCTACTGAGCATCTCGCCGCTGCCGACCGGGGTAACCAGCTGCGCGGATAACGCCGCATGCCCCTCCAGATCGTGCGCATCGAGCGGCTCCTCGATCCAGGTCAGGTTGAGCTCTTCCAGAGCGCGCCCCATGCGCAGCGCCGTGGTGCGATCCCACTGCTGATTGACGTCCACCATCACCGCCACTTCATCACCGAGGGCATGACGCAAGGCCCGCACGCGGCGTAAATCCTCAGTTTGATTCGGCTGCCCGACCTTGAGCTTGATGCCACCGATGCCGCTCGCCAGCGCCTGCCCGGCGCGGTCGATGAGCTCCTCGATGGGCGCCTGCAGGTAGCCGCCAGAGGTGTTGTAGCAAGGCACCGAATCACGCTGGGCGCCGAGCAGCTTGGCCAGCGGCAAACCGGCCCGCCGCGCCTTGAGATCCCACAACGCCGTGTCGAAGGCCGCAATGCTTTGCACTGCCAGACCACTGCGGCCGATGGAGGCACTTGCCCAACTGAGCCGCCCCCATAGACGGGCAATATCGTTGCCATCTTCGTTGAGCAGCAGCGGTGCCAGCTCGCGGGCGTGAGCGTATTGCGCCGGGCCACCGGTGCGCAGGGTGTAGCTGAAGCCGAGCCCGGTATGCCCCTGGCGGGTTTGTAGTTCGACGAACAACAGGCTGACGGCCGACAGCGGCAATTGTCGACCAGTGGACACCTTGGCATCGCTCACGGCCCGAGCCAGTGGCAGATCCACCAAGCGCAGGCCGATCCATGTGATCGGATCAGGGGTGTAAAGGTCGAGACTCATCGTCACTCCGAACGCGAAAGCGTGGAGCGATGATGGACGTCGCCATTGATCCAGGTCTAATCTAGTTTTCTACTCAATTGATACCTGGATTGAATCAGTGTTCGAGCTATCGCAACTGCGTTGCTTCACCACCCTGGCCGCCGAGCTGAATTTCCGCCGCGCTGCCGAGCGCCTGAACATGACCCAGCCACCGCTGAGCCGGCAGATCCAGCTGCTCGAACACCAGTTGGGCGTGGCGTTGTTCACCCGCAGCACCCGCTCGGTGGCGTTGACGGCAGCTGGCCGCGCCTTCTTCGTCGAAGCCCAGGCGCTGCTCGACCAGGCCCACCGCGCAGCGCAAAGCGCCAGGCTGGCTGCCATCGGCGAAAGCGGCGCACTCAACATCAGCTTCGTCGCCAGCGCGGTGTATGACGTGCTGCCGCGCGCGATCACCACCGCCAAGCGCGAACGCCCTGGGGTGGATATCGCCCTGCTGGAGATGAGTACCTTCGAACAGGTGCAGGCACTGCGCGCCCGGCGTGTGGACCTGGCCATCGTTCGAGCGCCCTTGCAACAACCTGGGCTGGTCAGCGAATGCCTGCTGCGCGAACCCTTCGTGCTGGCTGCGCCCGCCGAACATCCACTGGCGCAGCACGAAAGGCCGACCCTGGAAATGCTCCATGGCCAACCCTTCATCCTTTATGCACATACCGCCTGGCAGCCCTTCAACGAACTGCACACCGGCCTGTTTCGCGCCAGCGGCATCCAGCCGGAGTTTGTTCAGGCGCTGGGCTCGACCCTGACCATCCTGTCGCTGGTCAATGCCGGCATGGGGCTGGCACTGGTGCCGCGCAGCGCCAGTGCCATCCGCTTCGAGCAAGTACGTTTCCGCGAGCTGCCGCTACCCGAAGGCATAAGTGGGGAGCTGCATCTGGTCTGGCGCGACGACAACGACAACCCGGCCTTACCGTCGATGATCGCAGCTGTGCGCCAGGCCGCGCACGACATCTATCCGCAGAGCTGAAGCGTCAAGCGCGGTTGCCGACCTCTGCCTGCTGCACCGTCCAGCCGGCAACCTGCTCGCTCAGACTCAGACCCAGGCCCGGACGAGTCGGCACCAACATGCGTCCGTCGCGAATCTCCAGGCGCTCGTTGAACAACGGCTCCAGCCATTCGAAATGCTCGACCCATGGCTCGCGCGTGTGGCTGGCGGCAAGGTGCACGTGCAGCTCCATGGCGAAGTGTGGCGCCAGGGTCATGCCGGCCTGCTCGGCCAGGGTCTGCACGCGCAGGTACGGGGTGATACCGCCGACACGCGGCGCATCGGGCATGAGGAAGTCGGCGCCGCGCTGGCGAATGAACTCCCAGTGCTCGGCGGGGCTGGTGAGCATCTCGCCGGTGGCGATCGGTGTATCGAACAGGCGCACCAGCTCGGCATGACCTTCGGCGTCGTAGCAGTCCAGCGGCTCCTCGATCCAGATCAGGTCGAAGGGTTCCAGGCGACGGCACATGCGCCGCGCAGTCGGGCGGTCCCATTGCTGATTGGCATCGACCATCAGCGGGAAGCTCTCACCCAGATGTTCACGCACCGTGCTGACGCGGTGGATATCCAGCGCCCAGTCAGGTTGACCGACCTTGAGTTTGATGCCGCCAATGCCCTTCTCGCGGGAGATATCGGTGTTCTTCAGCAACTGGTCTAGCGGCGTATGCAGGAAGCCGCCGGAAGTGTTGTAGCAGCGCACCGAATCACGATGGCTACCGAGCAAACGTGCCAGCGACAAGCCACTGCGGCGCGCCTTGAGATCCCACAGAGCGACGTCGAAGGCACCGATGGCCTGGCTCGCCAGGCCGCTGCGACCGACCGACGCGCCGGCCCAGCACAGCTTGTCCCACAGCTTGGCGATATCACTGGGGTTCTCGCCGATCAGGTTCGGCGCCACTTCCAGCGCATGGGCGAACTGACCGGGGCCACCGGCTCTCTTGGAGTAACTGAAACCGAGGCCACGATGACCATCGCGGGTTTCGATCTCGGCGATCAGGATGGCGATCTCGGTCATCGGCTTCTGCCGGCCAGTCAACACCTTGGCATCGCTGATCGGGTTGGCCAGCGGCAGGGCTACCGAACGCAGGCTCAGCCAGGCAATGCGATCGTCATCGGCGCGTGGGGCGGCGTTATCAGTCATGGTTTCCTCCTCGTGATGAACTCGGCACCCTGTGGGCCGCCGAAAATGGACAACCCGAGTCAGATTAAGATGATTGCGCAATCATTCAAGCATCGAAATGATCTGCTGTTCCCTGGCTGATCCGGCACCGCGACGACTCGTCTAGATATTTCACAAATCTGCAACATTCGCCTGCTAAACTGAGCGCGTCCCGCCACGCCTGGCTTCCGAGGCACCTCGTCATGTTCCTGCAAAAATCCCTGCGCGCGCAGATTCTCGCCCTGCTCGGCGGCAGTCTGGTACTGGTCCTGATCACCGCCCTGGCCTGCTTCAGCTTTCTTTCCAGCGGCATTCAGTCCTACCGAGGCCTGCTCGATGGGCCGCTGGAATCTTCGCGCCTGATCGACGCGGCCAACGTCGAATTCAAGATTCAGGTGCAGGAATGGAAGAACGTCCTACTGCGCGGCCAGGACAGCGCCAATCTGCAACGCTACTGGAGCCAGTTCGAAGCGCAGGAGCGCAAGGTGCAGGATATTCTCGGCCAGTTGACCCTGGTCGCCGCAGCCGACCCGGCGTTGAAGACGCAGGTCGAGCGCCTGCGTAGCGAACATCAGGCGCTTGGTGGCAATTACCGCAAGGGCCGCGACGCCTTCGTGGCCGCCGGAGCCGATGCCAAAGCCGGCGATGAAGCCGTCAAAGGCATCGACCGCGCCGCCAGCGAGCAGATGACGGCACTGGTCAAGCAGTTACGCCAGAACAGCCTGAGCCAGGCCGAGCAGATCAACGCCAGCGCCGCGCGCACCATTCTCAGCGGCACCGTCGTGATGCTGGCCGCCGCCCTGGTCATCGCCGTATTCAGCCTGTGGCTGGTCAATCGCAATCTGATCATCCCCATACGCCACCTGATCGGCCATGTCGACCAACTCAGCCAAGGCCGTTTCGGCCAACGCGTGGAAAGCACCCGGCAAGATGAACTGGGCCTGCTCGCGCGCGCCGCGAACACCCTGCGCGACTTTCTTGCCAGCACCAGCGAGCGCCTGCACCACAGTACGCAGAACCTCGACAGCGCCAGCAGCGAGCTGAACGCCATCGCCTCACGCATGACCGAGGGCGTCAGCGAGCAGTTCGAGCGCACCGATCAGGTCGCCACGGCCATGCATGAGATGTCCGCCACGGCGCAGGAAGTCGCGCGCCACGCCGCCGACGCCGCGCACGCGGCCAACGATGCCGACGACTCAGCACGTCAGGGCAGCACGGTGATGCAATCGACCATCGCCACCATCACCGACATTCGCGGCGAGATCGCCAACACCGCCGAGGTGATCCGTCGCCTGGAAAGCGACAGCGGGCGCATCGGCAAGGTGCTGGAAGTGATCCGTGGCATCGCCGAACAGACCAACCTGCTGGCCCTTAATGCCGCCATCGAAGCCGCCCGCGCCGGCGAACAAGGCCGCGGTTTCGCCGTGGTCGCCGACGAGGTGCGCCACCTCGCCCAGCGCACCGCCGAGTCCACCGCAGAGATCAACCAGATCATCGACACCGTGCAGAGCGGTGCGCTGAATGCCGTGCGCGCCATCGAGAGCGGTCAACAGCGCAGCGAACAGGGCGTGACCCAGGTCACCGAGGCCGGTGCCATGCTGCAGCGCATCACCGAGGCCGTGGAAGCCATCCGCGACATGAACCAGCAGATCGCCACCGCCGCCGAAGAGCAAACCTCGGTGGCCGAGGATATCTCGCGCAACCTTACCGAGCTGACCGCCATCGCCAGCGCCAACCAGGACAACGTCGAACGTACGCAGAAAGCCAGCCGCAACCTGCATGACATGTCCGGGCAACTGGGCGAAGTGACTCGCCGCCTGGGCTCCTGACCAGATCTGCGAACCGGCATGGCACGCGTCTCGCCTCCAGCATCTACTGCCTGCACGCAGAGTGAGCAGCGAGGCGCGGGATCAACAGCATGCTGCGCTCCTCCAACTCGCCTGCTCGGAGGGCAGGCCAGGCTTCGCCTTGTCCGCCCCACCTGCTGAAACGTGCAAACGACAAAAGGCAGCAATTAACCCTTGCTATTTATGTAATAGGAATTATTCTCAGTTACGTAATGACGGCCAAGGAGACCTGCCATGACCTACCTGATCGATGCCTGGCTGGACCGCCCGCATCCCTATCTGCGCATCCTCAACCGTGAAACCGGTGAAGTCTGCGCCATGCTCGAAGAAGAAGCCCTGGACGAACTGCGTGATCAGGGCGACCTGGATTTACACGAGCTCAGCTCCAGCGAACCCATCGTCCTCAAGGAACTGGTGCGCAGCCTGTTTCTGTACTGCTACGCCCGGGCATTGCGCCCATCCTGAAAGACAAAACGGCCCTTGTGCAATGCAGAAGGGCCGTTCGTACGTAGCCTAGGGTGGACGACGCTTCACCCGTCCACCGTGGTCGCGATGGTGGACATAAAAGCCTTGTCCACCCGACACGCGCCTGCCGATTTCACTTACAGGATGTCGAGCAGCTCGACATCGAACACCAGCACACTGTGCGGCGGAATGCTGCCGACGCCCTGAGCGCCGTAGGCCAGCTCGCTCGGTACGTGCAGGCGCCATTTGCTGCCGGAGCCCATCAGTTGCAGCGCCTCGACCCAACCCGGAATCACACCACCGACGGGGAATTCAGCCGGCTGGCCGCGCTCGTAGGAGCTGTCGAACACGGTGCCGTCGATCAGGGTGCCATGGTAGTGAGTACGTACCTGGTCTTCGGCAGACGGCTTGGCGCCCTCGCCGGCTACCAGCACTTCGTACTGCAGGCCGGAAGCCAGTACGGTCACGCCCTCACGCTTGGCGTTCTCGGCCAGGTAGGCACGGCCTTCACCGGCAGCGGCTTCCGCCTTGGCGGCCGCTTCGGCCTGCATGATTTCGCGGATGACCTTGAAGCTGGCGCCCAGCTCGGCCTCGGACACGCGGCTGGCCTGGCCGGTGAAGGCGTCGGTCAGACCGGCGAGAATGGCGTTCAGATCGACTCCGGGCGGCGGGTTGTCACGCAGCTGACCACCGAGTTGACGACCGATGCCGTAACTGACGCGGCCTTCATCGGAGGACAGGTCGGGGCTGAAGTTGAATTCGGACATGAAGGGCTCCGCTTGGGGCTATCAAAAAAAGGTCGGCCAGCCTAGCATAGAACCGCACGCCCCCCACCCCCGCCATTGATCTGCCGGCTCAAGGCAGCCACGGCTCCCTTGACCTGCAGCAATTACTACTACCTTTAGCTAAGCCACCCTTAAGGAAAGCAGGGATATCATATTGACATCACACTGTTCGCCCTTACATCACGCAGGAGCGTGCGTCATGCAAAACGGCTCTCGAGTCAGTCTTCGGACATGGATATGGCGCGCATTCGTACAAACTGCATTGATTCCGCTGATCCTGGTCGAGGCTGTCCTGATCAGCGTCTACCTGTTCACCAATGTGTCCATCCGTGACGCGCAGATATCACACCTGCGTGAGACCACCCTCAATGACCTGCAGGCCGCAGCGAGCCAGGAGGCGCATCTGATCGAGAGCGAACTCGGTCATATCGCTCGCCTTACCAGCACCTACGCAGCCCTTACCCAGCAGACCCTCAACGACCGTCAGCCCATCGCCCCGGCAACCCTGGCGACGACAGCCAGCGGCGTGCGCTACAGCCCGAGCGATGAAGGTGGCGCGGCGTCCTTCTACTCCAATGCCACGCCACTGGACAAACAGGATCTGTACAAGGTGGCGCGCCTGACCCGTCTCGATCCGCTGATGCGCGAAACCGTGCAGCAGAACCCGCTGGTGACCAGCATCTATTTCAACAGCTGGGACAGCTACAACCACATCTACCCCTGGTTCGATACGCCCGCGCAGTATCCCCATGACATGGTGATACCGGACTACAACTTCTATTACCTGGCCGACGCCAGGCACAACCCGCAGCGTAAGGTCGCCTGGACCGACGTCTATCTCGACCCCGCCGGTCAGGGCTGGATGCTGTCGGCCGTGGCACCGGTGCTGCGCGGCGACTTCCTCGAAGGCGTCGCGGGTCTGGACATCACCGTTGGCAAACTGCTCGAACATATCGAGCGCCTCGAGGTGCCCTGGGACGGCTATGCCATGATCATCAGCAAGGAC
Organism: Ectopseudomonas mendocina; assembly: GCF_007049795.1. Classification (GTDB taxonomy): domain Bacteria; phylum Pseudomonadota; class Gammaproteobacteria; order Pseudomonadales; family Pseudomonadaceae; genus Aquipseudomonas; species Aquipseudomonas mendocina_D. The sequence goes on along the minus strand of NZ_SCFY01000011.1, from coordinate 63,917 downwards.
ATGAACATCATGGCGCTGCCACCGGCCGGCGAGGATGATTTCGGACTGGATGAACTGACCGAGCACTCCTACGACGAAGCCATCAGTTCGGAGCTGTTCAAGCCCGAAGACTTCAACCTGCGCAAACGCAGTGACACCAGCGGCCTCGCCCAGGCCATCGAGAATCGCCGCAGCGGCGTACTGTCCATGCCGCTCAATGGCCGACAGCACCTGATCGCCTGGGCGACGATCCCGGCTACGGAGTGGCACCTGCTTACCGTGGTCGATGAAGCGATGGTGTTCAGCCAGACCAACCAACTGGCCAGCCACTACCGCAATATCGGCTACCTGCTGATCGGCGGCCTGATCGTGTTCTACCTGGTGTTCTTCGCCTTCATGTGGGGCCGCGCCCGTGAGTTGACCGAGCGGTTGCGCAAGCCTATCGGCGGCATCGTCGCCATGCTCCGCGAGATTGGCGAGGGCAACTGGCAGCCCCGGCGCCCGGCCACCACCATCGATGAGCTGGAGGCCATCATCGATAACGTCGAGTCCATGGGCCAGCGCCTGGAGCACAGCGCCACGCAGTTGCAGCGCGCCAGCCAGGAAGCCCAGGAAGCCAGCCGTGCCAAGAGCCAGTTCATTTCCAGCATGAGCCATGAGCTGCGCACGCCGCTCAACGCCATCCAGGGCTTCGCCCAGTTGATGCGTATGCAGCAACGCGCGCAAGACCAACACGACCCCGACTATCTGGAAGAGATTCTGCTCGCCAGCCGCCATCTCAATCAGTTGGTGGGAGACATTCTGGACTGGTCGAGCCTGCAGAGTGACCTGCCGCGCCTGGAAATGGCCAGGGTCGACGCCGTTGCCCTGCTGCAGGAATGCGCCGCCCTGGTCGCACCGGAAATCGAAGCCCAGGGTCTGACTCTGGAGGTTTCGCTGCCCGCACACGCGCTGCCGGTACTGGCCGATCAGCGCCGCCTGCGCCAGGTGCTGCTCAACCTGCTGTCCAACGCCATCAAATATACCCCTGCAGGCAGCGTGCGCCTCAGTTGCGAGGCGCAGGGCGAACGCGTGCGCCTGATGGTCAGCGACACCGGCATTGGTATCGCCAGTGAGCTGCAGCCTCTTGTCTTCGACCCCTTCCAGCGCCTCGGCCAGGAAAATGGCGCCATCCAGGGCACCGGCATTGGCCTGTCGCTGTGCAAGGAATATGCAGCCCTGATGAATGGCGAAATGGGGCTGCGCAGCCAGCCCAATGCAGGCAGTCAGTTCTGGATCGACCTGCCCCGCTACACCGAACCCGAACGGCCCGCGTCCGCAATACAGGCACAGCATTCAGCCTGCGTGTATCACGCCGACCTCGACAGCGTGAATCGTGCAGTCGTCGGCCAAGCCCTGGCAGGTATCGAACTGCTGCAGTTCGATGATGGCAACCAGGTGTTGGCGGCCGTGCTGAAAAAACGGCCCGACCTGCTGCTGCTCAGCGTCGAACTGCACGGTCTCGGCGGCCGCGATTTGCTCCGCACCCTGCGTCAGAATCGAGCATTGGCAGACCTGCCGGTGGTACTGCTCAGTCGCGAGGATCAACTCGAGGAACTGGTAGGCCTGGGCGGGAGTGCGCTGCTGGGTGTGCCCATCGACCCCAATGAACTTCGTCAACTGGTCACAGACCTGACCGGCTGGGAGAAACACCATGCTGTCTAAAGACTTCAGCCAGTCACGCGTCGTCATCGTCGATGACGTGGTGGCCAACAGCCGCCTGCTGGAATCCAGCCTCAAGGCCTTTGGCATGCGCAACACCGTCAGCTTCTCCGACTCGGCCGCCGCGCTGGACTGGTTGCAGCACAACCCCTGGAGCCTGCTGCTGCTCGATCTGGACATGCCGGCGCCGAACGGCTTCGACATTCTCCGCGCGCTGGCCGACCGTGATCGCAGCAGCAACCCGATCATCATCATCACCGCGCTGAACGACGCGACCAGCCGCCGTACTGGCCTGGAACTGGGCGCCAACGATTATCTGAGCAAACCCGTCGACCTGCCCGAGGTGATCCTGCGGGTGCGCAGCAACCTGCAACTGAGCCAGGCCAGCCTGGCCCTGTACGAAGCCAACACGACCCTGGAACAACGCGTGCGCGAGCGCACTGCACAATTGAGCCAGAGCTATTCGGCGTTGGTACGCACGCTGTGCCGAGCATCGGCCTACAGAGACAGTGAGACTGGCAACCATATCGTGCGTATCGGTGAGTCAGCCGCGTTGATTGCCGAGGCCTATGGCATGAGCGCCGACTGGGTCGAGCTGATTCGTCAGGCGGCGCCGATGCACGATGTCGGCAAGATCGGCATCGCCGACCATATCCTGCTCAAACCCGGCGCTCTGACCGATGATGAACGCCGGCAGATGCAGGAGCACCCCGCCATCGGCCACGCCATTCTGACCGACCAGCATGCCTCCGAGCTGACCACGCTGGCGGCAGAAATCGCCCTGACCCACCACGAGAAATGGGATGGCAGCGGCTACCCGAGTGGGCTGCGTGGCGAACAGATTCCTCTGTCCGGACGCATCGTCGCCATCTGCGACGTCTACGACGCCTTGCGCATGCCACGCCCATACAAGGCGCCCTGGCCTATCGAAAAAGCCCAAGCGTTTATTCGTGAACAGTCCGGCAAGCATTTCGACCCAGAGTTGGTCTCGCTGGTGGAGAGCCTCTATGAGCAGATCGAGACCCTCCAGCACGACCTCAGCGATTGCCCGCAAGGAGACTGATCGACCTTGATTACTGCACCTGACGCCGAAGCTCTCTAGTTCTCTCTTCAATTTTCGAGTATTACCGCCATGAACTTCAGATCCATCTCCATAGCCCCTCGTGCTGCAATAGGATTTGGCTTGATCGCATTGCTGGTTTTCGCCCTCGGCGGCTTCTCGCTGCTGCAGATGAGCAGCATGCATGACCGCTCTAATGAGGTAGACGACAACTGGGTCCCCAGCATCAATACCCTGGGCGACCTGTCTCAGGACGTCCTGCGCCTGCGCGCCGCCACCTTGCGCATGCTGCTCAGTGAGACGCCCCTGCAATTGCAGGAGAGCACCACGCTCGCGCAGAGCCTGCTCAGTGACCTGGAGCGCGTTCAGCAACGTTACGAGGGGCTGATCAGCTCCGCGGAAGAACAGGCGCATTACGATGACTTCAAGCGCTACGAGAACACCTACCTTGCGACCCGTACCCAGCTTGTCCAGCACCTGGCCAACAATGACCGACCGGCCGCACTGGCCTTGCTCTACAACAGCCTGAACCCGCAAGCCGACGTGATGATCAAGGCGCTCAACGAGCTGATCATGCATAACCGTGACGGTGCCTCGGCTGCGGCCAAGACCTCCGATCAGGTCTACACCCAGGCCACCCGGGGCACGTTGCTGGTCATGGCCTTGTCGGCCATTGCCACGGTGATACTCGCCGCGCTGCTGACTCGCAGCATCGTCAAGCCATTGGCTGACGCGGTACAGGTGGCGGACTCGGTGGCCAGCGGCAATCTGACCCTGAATATCGACACCCAGGGCAATGACGAGCCGGCCAAGCTGTTGCAGGCGCTCAAGAGCATGCAGGGCAATCTGCGCGGCACCATCGAACAGATCGCCGACGCCTCCAATCAACTGGCATCGGCCGCTGAACAACTGAGTGCCGTCACCGATGGCACCGCGCGCAACCTGCACCAGCAAAGCCTGGAGATCGACCAGGCCGCCACCGCCGTCACCGAAATGAGCAGCGCCGTGGATGAGGTGGCGCGTAACGCCGCCAGTGCCTCGGAAAGCTCCAGCGAGTCCGGGCGCATTGCCCGCCAGGGCAGCGAGCGCATCACTCAGACGCTGTCGTCGATCAACCAGCTGGCCGCCGATGTCGATTCGACCTCGAGCAACTTCGGCCAACTGGCCGGCAAGATCCGTGGCATCAGCCAGGTACTCGACGTGATTCGCAGCATCGCCGAACAGACCAACCTGCTTGCCCTCAACGCGGCCATCGAGGCTGCACGTGCAGGCGAAGCGGGTCGCGGTTTTGCCGTGGTTGCCGATGAAGTGCGCGCCCTGGCGCACAAGACCGGGCAATCCACCCGCGAGATCGAGACCATGATCAGCACCGTGCAAGGTGACACCGAACAGGCGGTGCGCGCCATGGAATCGAGCAACGGGCTAGCCAAGCAGACGCTGGACATCGCCGAGGGCGCGGGAGTCGCGCTGGATCAGATCATTCAGTCGATTGCCGAGATCGGAGACCGCAACCTGGTGATCGCCAGTGCCACCGAACAGCAGGCCCACGTCGCCCGTGAAGTGGATCGCAACCTGATAAACATTCGCGACCTGTCGCTGCAGAACTCGGCTGGTTCGGAACAGACCAGCACCGCCAGCCGCGCGCTGTCGAGCCTGGCCGCCAACATGCAGGGCATGGTCGCGCGCTTTCAGGTCTGAGCCTTCGCAGCGGGTGCCCGGAGGTTACTCCGGGCACCCGCTCAACGCGAACGCCGACAGCGCTCGGAGCAGTAGCGCACCTCGTCCCAGCAGCGCGCCCACCTCTTGCGCCAGCTGAACGGCAGGCCGCAGACCGCGCAGGTCTTCACCGGCAACTCGCTTTTCTTCACAGCATCTCCCCGGCATCGAGCTTGGCCAGCAGGCGCTCGCCCCAGTCCCACAGCGCCTGCTGCTTGGCCTCGGTCATGCGCGCCAGGTTGCGGTAGACCATGCCAATGCGCGGGTTGCGTTCCAGAGGCTCGCGGTGGCGCATCAGAAAATGCCAGTACAGCGCGTTGAACGGGCAGGCCGATTCGCCGGTGCTCTCGCTCACCTTGTAGCTGCAGCCCTGGCAATGGTTGGACATGCGTTTGATGTACTGACCACTGGCGCAATAAGGCTTGGAGCCGAGGTAGCCACCGTCGGCATGCATCACCATGCCCAGGGTGTTGGGCAGCTCCACCCAGTCGAAGGCGTCCATGTACACGGCCAGGTACCAGTCGCAGATGGCATTGGGCGCGATGCCGGCGAGCAAGGCGAAGTTGCCGGTGACCATCAGCCGCTGGATATGGTGCGCGTAGGCATGCTCCAGAGTCTGGCCGATGGCCTGCCGCATGCAGTTCATCCGCGTCTTGCCGGTCCAGTAGAACTCGGGCAGCGCTCGTGAATTGCCAAAGCGGTTGCCCTCGGCGTACTCCGGCATACGTAGCCAGTAGATGCCGCGCACGTATTCGCGCCAGCCGATCAGTTGACGGATGAAGCCTTCGGCGGCGTTCAGCGGCACGTCGCCGGCACGATAGGCGGCCTCGACCGCGGCGCAGATCCGCCGCAGATCGAGCAAGCCGATATTCAGCGCAGCGCTAATGCGCGAGTGAAAGAGAAAGGGCTCACCATCGGCCATGGCGTCCTGGTAGTCACCAAAGTCGGCCAGGCCCTGGGCCAGAAAATACTGCCAGAGGCGTTCTGCCTGCTCGGCGGTGACCGGGTAATCAAAACCCTCCAGGCTGCCGTAATGACTGGTGAAACGCCGCTCGACCAGCGCCAGCACATCACGGGTGATGGCATCCGGCTCGATACTCAGCGGCGCGGGTGGATGTATGTCTTTGGGCAATGCCTTGCGGTTGTCCGCATCGAAGTTCCAGGCACCGCCCTCTGGCGTGCCGTCCGGGTTGAGCAGCAGCCCGCTGTCGCGGCGCATCTCGCGGTAGAAGAACTCCATGCGCAACTGTTTGCGCCCCTTGGCCCAGGCAGCGAACGCATCGCGGCTGCAGAGAAAGCGGCTGTCCTGATGCCAGTGAATCGGCACGCCGCAATGACGCAGCGCCTGCTCCAGGCGCCAGTCGCCGCACTCGGTCAGATGCACCTCGGCAGGGTCGAGCCGTTGCGTCCAGCGCAGCAGCTCGCCCGGCAACGAGCCCGTGTTGTCCGGATCGTCCAGGGCCACGTAATGCACCTGCTGGCCCTGCTCACGCAAGGCTTCGGCGAAATGGCGCATGGCGCTGAAGATCAGGGCAATCTTCTTCGGGTGATGCGGCACATGACTGGCTTCTTCCATCACTTCGGCCAGCAGCACGTGGTCGTGCTCGCGGTCGATGTCCTTCAATGCACCGAGGCCGTGGGTAAGCTGGTCACCCAGGATCAGAATCAGACGGCGTGCACTCACAGCGGCACGATCTCCATATTCGGGTGGCGGCGCAGATGGCCGATGAGGATGTGATAGGTATCGAGATTGAAACCGCCACGACACGCGGGCAGTAGCGGCTGGGCATGATCGAGCTTGTCGACCGTACCGAGATGACGCCATTGATCGAGCACGTGCCACTGAGTGAGGCCGTGCTGCTCGTCGCGCTCGACCAGCGCGACCGGCCCGCTCCAGGGCCAGGCCTGGGTCTGCAGGCGCTCGGCACCGGCAAGCAGCCGCCTGTCATGGGCCGAGCGCGGTTCCTCACCACAGCAGGCGCCCGCGCAGCGCCCAAGCTGATAGGCGAAGCAGGCACCCTCGCCGTCCTCCAACCCCAGCACGCGCAGACACAGACGCCGCTCGCGCGCCTGCTCCAGTAGCCACTGACGCGCCTGATGACGCGAGCGGAACAACCCAACATGCCTGAGCCCGGGCCTCAATGCATGGTGCTGCAGCAGTTCGATGTGCAGCTCACCAGGCTCGCCCGCCAGCGCCCAGGTCAGCAGCTCGCGCTGCTTGCGCAGACGACGGTTGTACAAGGGTTGCAGGCGCTTGATCTCGGCAGACTCGAGCAGCAGCGCGCCCAGTTCACCGGCAGTGACTGCCAGCTGCACGTCGCGAATCTGCTGCACCATCTGCAGGCTGCGACGGTCGCGGTGATCGTTCTGAAAATGCGACATCACCCGGCGGCGCAAATTACGGCTCTTGCCCACGTAAAGCAGCGCCCCGCCATCACCCAGGAAGTAATACACCCCGGGCCGCTCCGGCAACCGAGCGAAACGCTCCGCCGCCAGCAGGGGCGGACGTGCAGCGCTACGCAGTTGGCTGCCCAGCGCCGACGGCGCCACCCGCGTCAACAGCTGCAGGGCCAAGGCCAGGGCGGCCTCGGCATCCGGCACCGCACGATCGCGGAAAAATCGCGCGATGCCGAAATGCGTACAGAGTGCATCGAAACCGCCGCTCGCCAACTCTGGCAGTGCCGCTCTGGCCAGGCGCAGTGTGCACAGCTGGGGTGGGCGCAGGCGCTTCCACTCGGGCAGCACGCGGCGCAGGAACGCCAGGCTGAAGCGCAGGTTGTGGCCCACCAACACGCGGCCACGAATGGCCTCGGCAATGGCTTGCGCCTCGCATTCGATACGCGGCTGGCCACGCAACTCCAACGGATGCAGGCCTGCCAAGCTGAGCAACGGCGGGGGTACGGCCACGCCAGGCTCGAACAGCCAGTGCAGGCGCGCCTCGACCGTGCCGTCGACATCGACCTGAATGATCGCCAGCTCCCAGATGGCATCAAGTGCCGGATGCACGCCTGTGGTCTTCACCTCCACGACGGCCAGGGCCCTGCCCTGCAACGTCGCGGCTGCAGCGAACGTCGCCGTCACCAGCCAGAACGGAAGGCGATGGGTACGCGCAGGCTATTGTCAGCCGATGGCATGCCGCACATCTCATCATGTACCGAGCTGTGCACCAGGAAGAACGGCAGCGCCGGCATTTCCTGCAGCACGTCACGCGCATGTTCTACCGAACGCAGGTTAAGCGTACTGCCCTGGTCAGTAAGAATCGGGTGGGCACGTCCTTCCATCCGCGCTTCGAGCAGATAAATGCCACCTTCTAGGGAGATCAGATTGAGTTCGTCGACGCGCCCGGCTTGGGCGTGGGTGGACAGATCATTCAGGTTCATCAGGCTTGCCTCCGACCTTAACTATACAAGAACTTATACAAAAACAATTCTTGTACAACAAAGAAAAAGCTCAAGCCCAGAAAGCAAAACGCCCATCACGTTCGGACGGGCGGTTGCGAGGCGGGTTCGGATCAGTCGTGCTTGGTGACCTTGTCCAGATAGCCCATGGCGAACGCAGAACCCACGAAGGTCAGGTGAATGATCACGTACCATTTCAGGTACTCCAGATCGTAGTTCTTCGCATCCATGAACACCTTGAGCAGGTGGATGGAGGAAATCGCCACGATGGACGCCGCCACTTTCATCTTCAGCGAGCTGGAGTCCATCTTGCCAAGCCAGCTCAGCTTCTCGGTGCCTTCGTGAATATCCAGGCGCGAAACGAAGTTCTCGTAGCCGGACAGCATCACCATCACCAAGAGCCCACCGACCAGCGCCATGTCGATCAGCGACAGGAGTTTGAGGATCACGTCGGCTTCGGCCAGGGAAAATATCTGCGGCAGGATGTGATAAAGCTCTTGGAAGAACTTGACCGACAAGGCGAGCACGGCGAGAGAAAGACCGAAGTAGATCGGCGCCAGCAACCAGCGCGATGCGTACATGGTGTTTTCGATGAAGCGTTCCATGGAGGACTCACTGAAGGAGGGGAAAATCGCGGCGAGTATACCCATCGCACTGCACCAAAAGAAGGTGCCTGAGCACTGTGGATAACCCCAGCACGGCGGCAACGCCCGGATTGCCCAGACGCGCCATGATTCGGGCGCTTCAGCTCTGTCCGTCGGTTTCAGGATGTCGCTGGAAGGGCCCGGCAGCGCTGTGCCGCTCACCATTGACTCGGCGTAACTCGGCTTGCATGTGCAGACGCCAGATCGGCGCTTCAGAACATTCGACGTAGCCCTGCAGAGCCAGACTCTCGGCAATCGCCGCCAGGGCATCCTCGGCGACGGAAGGCCCATAGAACGGGCCTTGCGCCTTGATCGCGGAAGGCTGCGCCCCCGACATACCGGCGGCGCAAAGCAGTGTCCAACGTCCGTTGTCTCCTGCCAGAGGCCTGATCACGCATTCGATGCGAGTGACCAGGCCCAGGCATTGACGGGTGAGGCAGAGGCTGCGCGACATGGCGGCGACCCTCGCAGAATCCAGGCTTCAGCCTACACCCCGAGCCGCCGCACTGTGAAGGCCAAAGTTATCCACGCAATCTGTGGATAACTCTGTGCATGAGTAGTGAGCAACAATCAAGATGCACCTGTCCCGGGCGATCCGTGACAATCGTGCAATATTTGCTCAGTCCACAGTGCCTTCACCCTCCCCCTTCTTGCGCCGCGGCGCCTTGGCCGGTTTCACCGCAGCCGCCTCGGCTTCGGCCTTCGCCTTGTCCGCGTCAGCCGGCTTGATCTCTTCCTCCAGCCCGATCTCGGCGATATCGCGCAAACGTTCGACCACCCGAGCGTTGACGCTGCCTTTGGGGAAGCGACCCTTTTCATCCGGATGACCAGCCGCCTCGCCGACCAGCAGGCTCAGGGCCTCGTCGACATGACGCACGGCGTAGACGTTGAACTGGCCTTCTCGCACGGCCTGCAGCACGCGCTCGTCGAGCATCAGGTTGGCGACGTTGGAGTGCGGGATGATCACCCCCTGCTCGCCGGTCAGGCCACGCGCCTCGCACAGACGGAAGAAGCCTTCGATCTTCTCGTTTACGCCGCCGACCGCCTGCACTTCGCCGAACTGGTTGATCGAGCCAGTGATGGCGAAGCACTGTTTCAGCGGCGTGCGCGACAACGCCGAGATCAACGTGCAGACCTCACCGAGTGACGCGCTGTCGCCGTCGACGTAACCGTAGGACTGTTCCAAGGCGATGCTGGCGGAAATCTCCAGCGGAAACTCTTGCGCGTAGCGGCTGCCGAGGAAACCGGTGAGGATCATCACGCCCTTGGAGTGGATGGACTGGCCCAGGCTGACCTCACGCTCGATATCGACGATGCCACTGCCGCCGGGATAGACCGTGGCGGAAATCCGCGCTGGCACGCCAAAAGCCGAGTCGCCGACTTCCAGCACGGTCAGACCGTTGCACTTGCCCACCGCCGCGCCCGTGGTGTCGATCAGAATGATGCCGGCCAGCATGTCGTCGATGATCCGCGCCGACACGCGCCCGGTGCGGGTGGCCTTGGCCTTGAGTGCGCGCTCTATGTGACCGACATCGGTGAGACCTTCTCCGGCGAGCTGGCGAATGAAGTCCGCCTCGCTGACCAACTGGAACAAATCGCCAATACGCGCCGACAGACGTCCCTGATGTTCAGCCAGGCGTGCGCTATAGGTAGCCAGACGCGCCACGGCAGCACCAGTCAGCGGCGCCATACCTTCTTCCGAGGTACGCGTCTTCATCAATTGCGCGAACTGCTCCAGGCTTTCCTCGGCGAGCGGGATGTCCTCGTCGAAGTCGACCAGGACGCGAAACATCTCCTGAAAGTCGGGATCGGCATCCTGCAGCGCGTAATAGAGCTGACGCGAGCCGATGATGATGACCTTCAGTTGCAGCGGGATGACCTGCGGGTTGAGCGTGACGGTGGCAATGCGGCCGAGATCACCCAGCGGCGACTCCATCTTCAACTGGCGCGAATGTAGGGCACGCTTCAGTGCTTCCCAGACGAAGGGCTCACCCAGCATTTTTTCTGCCTCGACCACCAGATAGCCGCCGTTGGCGCGGTGCAGCGCGCCGGGGCGCAGTTGCCGGTAGCTGGTGTACAGCGCGCCCTGATCGGAGCTGTATTCGATACGGCCGAACAGATTGTCGTAGGTCGGGTGCGACTCGAACACCACCGGCGCACCGCCGTTGGCATGGTGACCAACCACCAGACTCGGGCAGTACATTTCCTCCAGCAGCTTGCGCAGTTGCGGGTCGGCCTTGTCGACATCCACCAGTTGTTCGACGGCAGTTTTCAGCAGGTTGACCTGCATGGCCTGGAGATAGGCGCAGACATCGGCGTTTTCCGCGTACTTCTCCGACAACGGTGCCAGCAACGGCTGCAGGGCAACGGTAATGGTCTCTTCATTGAGCTGACGCAGCAGGTTGCTCGACTCGCGCTTCCATTGCGGCAGGCTGGCCAGCTCCTCGTTGAGGCGCTCTTCCAGCGCGGCGATATCGGCGTGAAAGCGCTCGCGCTCGGCTTCGGGCAGTTGCGCGAACTCGGCTTCGTCCAGCGCCTTGCCTTCGGCCATTGGGGTGAAAGCGATATTGGTGCTGTCGCGGTATAGGGCCACGCCCTTCTCCAGCGACAGCCGCTCGATCACGTCCAGCGCCTGGTCGTAGCGCTTGTTGAAGCCACGATCGATGGCGCTTTTCTTCTGCTGGTAGGTCGGGGTTTCGAACACCGCCGGGAAGGTAGCCAGCAGGTTGTCGATCAGCAGGTTGATGTCGGCGATGAAATCGCTTGCGGTACCGGCTGGCAGCTCCAGCGCACGCGGCTCGCGCGGCTCGTCGAAGTGGTTGACGTAAACCCGGTCGGCTGGCGTCTCCATGCGCTTGGCTTCAGCCTTGAGGTAACGCTGGACGAAGGAGAAGCGTCCGGTACCGGGCTCCCCCATGACGAACACGTTGTAGCCAGAACGCGGCATGGCCACGCCGAACTGCAGGGCTTCGACAGCGCGAGCCTGGCCCAGTACACCGCGGAAGGGTTCGAGGTCATCGGTACTGCTGAAGTTGAATTGCTCGGGGGCGAAGGGGCGGGTCAGTGAGTCGGGGGCAAGGCGCAAAGCATCGAGGCTACGCTTGGACATTGGCAATCCTTATAGCGGGCGGAAGTTTCCGCAAAACATGGGGTGATTCTGGGCCTGTGGCGCGAAAGGGATCAAGGCTTGATTCAAAAAATGAAGAGTGGCTCAACCGTCATGCGCCGCCCCCCCAACAACGGACACCGGCCAGCACTTGTGCAAAATGCCGACGTCGACTGCCTTGACACCAGTCTGCCGCGTGGCCAAAGCTCGGCCATCGCCATGACCAGAAGAACAGCGATCTTGAAAAGGATATTCGCGGTCCTTGCCCTGAGCTTCAGCCTTCCCCTGCACGCCGCCACGCTCGAACAACTGGCCAACGATCCTTACTGGATCGCCCTCGGCCACTATGAAACCGGCAAGCTCGGCGGCTGGCGCAGCTATGTCGACGACGACGATTTCTTTCTCGCAGAAGATGGCGACAGCGACCCGGCAGCCGAACTGCAGGCGACCCTGAAGGCCCTGCACCAACCTGCCGAGCTGGGCGACCGCCACCCACAGTGCGTCTACCCGGCGCGTACCCGTTGGCTCAAGGCGCAGTTGCAACTCGATGACCTGCCCAGCCCCGACTGCGCCGAATATCGAAACTGGTTCGCCGACGTCAATCCACACAGCACGGTACTGGTGTTCCCCGCGGCCTACCTGAATAGCCCGTCATCGATGTTCGGCCACACACTGCTGCGCATCGACCAGGCCGATATCGACAGCCACAACACCGCACTACTCAGCTACGCGCTGAATTTCGGCGCGTTCATCGAAGGTGACGACAACAGCATCCTCTACGCCTGGCGCGGACTGATGGGCGGCTACCCCGGCCTGTTCGCCCTGGTGCCGTACCGCGAGAAACTCAGCGAATACAACCGCCTGGAAAATCGCGACCTGTGGGAATACCGGCTGAACCTGACGCCGGAAGAAACCGCGCGCATGGTCGAGCACGTCTGGGAACTCAAGCAGGTTCGCTTCGACTACTTCTTCTTCGACGAGAACTGCTCGTACCGCCTGCTGGAGCTGCTGGAAATCGCCCGCCCTGGCATCGAGCTGACCGAACATTTCCCGCTGACTGCCATCCCCACCGACACCGTGCGCGCGGTCAAGGATGCCGGGCTGATCGAACGCATCGACTACCGCCCCTCGCGCGAGCGCGAACTGCTGGCCCGCGCTGAACCGCTGGAGCGCGACGAACAGGCCTGGGTCCTGCGCCTGAGCCAAGACCCGACGCAGCTCGACGACAGCGCCTTCCTCGCCCTGCCGGCGGAACGCCGTGCCCTGATCCAGGACGCCGCCTTCCGTCTGGTGCGCTACCACGCCAACGATGAAGAACGCAGCAGCAACGCCCAGCGCAGCTTCCAGTTGCTCGGCGCGATCAATCGTAACCCGCCACCGCCACTGGCAGTCGAGCGCCCGCCGCTGCCTGAGGAAGGCCACGAATCACGCACCTGGCAACTGGCTGGCGGCAGCCGCGATGATCGCGCCTTTGCCGAGTACGGCCTGCGCATGGCCTACCACGACCTCACCGACAACCTCGACGGCTTCCCACTTGGCGCGCAGATCGAGATCTTCCAGCTCAAGCTGCGCCAGTACGAGAACAACCACTGGCAGCTGCAACGCCTGGATCTGGCCAACATCCGCTCGCTGACACCACGCAACGCCCTGTTGCAGCCGCTGTCCTGGCAGATCGGCGGCGGTTTGGAGCGGGTGCTAGGCGAAGATGGCGATAACCGACTGGTCGGCCATATCAGCGGTGGTGCCGGCGCCACCTGGCAGTTGCACGACGACCTACTGGGCTTTGCCCTCGGCACCGCACGCCTGGAATACAACGAGGACTTTGCCGCCGTCATCTCTCCGGCAGTCGGATTCAACAGCGGACTGCTCTGGCGCAACCCGCTGGGCAACATGACCCTGGAAGCTGCAGGCGATTACTTCCACAATGGCGAAGTGCGCCGACGTCTATCGCTCAACCAGCAATGGGAAGTTTCGCGCAACCTCGGCCTGCGCCTGAGCGCCCAGCGCGAATTCAGCCAGCTGGCCAGCCCGGTCAATGAAGTGAAACTGGAGCTGCGCTGGTATCACTACTAAAGGGCAGCACGCTGAAGGCGAGCTTCTATACTGAAGCCTCCAACCCCGCTTCAGGAGAGTCATCATGCGTCGCACGCTCATGTTTCTCGCCGCGGCCCTGATCAGCCTGCCGTTGTGGGCCATGCACTGCCCGCAGGACATGGCCAAGATCGATGCACTGTTGCAAAGCGATCCATCGTCCGACCCCGAGGTGCTGGCCAAGGTCAAGGAGCTGCGCGCCGAGGGCGAAGCCCTGCACAAGGCTGGCGATCACACCGAGTCGGTCAAGGTACTCGGCGAAGCCCTGGACCTGCTGTCGGCCAGCGAGTGAAGGCTCAGAAGCCGCTGTAAAGCAGACCCAGCGCCACCTGCCTGACCTCTTGCAAATCCACCGGCTTGCTCAGGCAGGCTGACGCTCCGCGGGCCCGAGCATCCTCGAACAAGCGGGCGTCGGCCACTGCGCTGATCACCATCACCGGCACATCACGCAAGCGAGGCTCGGCGCGCATGGCATCGAGCACCTCGAGCCCGCTGCCGTCGGGCAAGTCGATATCCAGTAGCACCAGCGCTGGTTCACTGTCCTGCAACTCAGCCAGCGCCCGCTGGCGGGAGCTAACGCCCCTGACTTCGGCAAATTCACGCAATGACGCCTGAAGGATCCTCATGCAGGCCGGGTGATCCTCCACGCACAGCACCTGTACCAGACTTTTCACGACCTGCGCCGGTACTTCGTCAACCTCGTTGCCCAGCCCTTCAGGGCTTGCCGCGCTGGGAATGTCGAGCCAGAAACGGCTGCCCACACCCGGTTCGCTGCGCACGCCGATCTCGCCATTCATCAGCGTGGCCAGTTCGCGACACAGCACCAGGCCGATACCGGTACCGGGAATGTTCGAACTTTCCCGGCCGAGGCGCTGAAACGGCTGGAACAGCTGCGCCTGTTGCTCGCTGGAAAGCCCTGGTCCGGTGTCGTCGACCCACAATCGCACACCGTCGGCACGCACCTCGTAGCCCATGCGAATCATCCCGCGCGGGCTGTTGTACTTGATCGCATTGGACAGCAGGTTGAGCAGAATCTGTCGCACCCGACGTGGGTCGCCCTGCACGAACAAGGACGGATCGGCCGCCTCCATTACTTGCAGTTGCAGCTGTTTTTGTTGCACTTCGGGCTGCACCAGCTCGGCACAGCCCTTGAGCAGTCTGCCGATCTCGATCGGCTGGAATTGCAACTGCTGACGCCGGCTTTCGATGCTCGACAGATCGAGGATGTCATCGACCAGCGAGGTGAGATGGCGGCTGGCGCTGACGATCTCACGCGAGTAATCGGTCTCCAGCTTGGCATCGTGCTTGTCCTGCGCCTCCATTTCGATCAACTGGGCGAAGCCATGAATCGCGTTGAGCGGCGTGCGCAGCTCGTGGCTCATGCTCGATAGGAAACGGCTCTTGGCCTGGCTGGCGGCGAGTGCCTCGAGACTGGCGTGACGCAGGTCATCTTCCACCTGCTTGAGCCGGGTGATATCGACGTGCGTGCCGGCGATTCGCAGCGGCCAGCCGCTCTCGTCACGCAAAAGAACCTTGCCTCGGCTGAGCAACCAGAGGTACTCGCCACGGCAATCGAGATAGCGATACTCAGCGTCGAAATATTCCTCGCCATTATCGGCGAACAACTTGCGCAGATGGCGCAGGCGCTCCAGATCATCTGGATGCACGCGCTGGTTGAATTCGCTCAGCGTCAGATGCCTCGCACCCAGGCCGAAACGCCGCACGAAGCGCTCGCTGAGATCGATGGTGAGATCACGCGTATCGATCTGCCAGAGACTTTCAGTGGTGCTCTCCAGCACCAGTTGCAGGATGCTTTGTGCCTCCTGCCGCTCATGCTCACTGGCCTTGAGCTGCTTGCCGGCCTGCTGCACGGCATCGGCCAGGCGGCTGACCTCGGCGATATGGCTGTCCGGTGCGGCGGGCAGATACTTGCCCTGACCGAGGCTGGCGGCCATGTCGACGATGCCATTGATGGGCCTCGACAACTGGTCGCTCAGATGGCGCGAGCGCAGCCACATCAGGGCGAAGAACAACAGATAGAACCCGGCCAGACCGGCGATCAGCAGATAACCGATCTGCATGTAGCGCTCGGCCAGCTGGTTGGTGTCATGGAAGATCTGCTCCTCGTCCACCACCAGCAACAGGCGCCAGCCGGTCTGCGGAATCTCGCTCCAGGCCACCAACTGCTTGCGGCCACCGAGCATCACCTCCTGCGCTCTGCCATTACCTTCATTCATCGCCTGCAACAGCGACGCCATGCCCTCGCGCTTGGTGAGGTTGAAGTCTTCGGGTTTGAGCACCTCACGGCGCACAGCTTCGTCGTAGGAATATTGGGTCAGCTCACGCAGACCGAAGTCCCGTTCCCCGGCCTTCGGCAACGCCATGATGTTGTGGTCATGACTAACCAGCATCGCGTAGCCCTGCCAGGGCACGTTGAGCTCAGCAATTTCGCCCAGGATCTGGCCGACGGTCACGTCGAGACCGACCACACCTTCGAGAAAATCGTCGCGATACACCGGGGCGATGGCCGACATCATCCAGCCCAGGCCGGCAGGGTCGAGATACACCTCGGTCCACATCACCTTGCGCTGCGGGTTGTGCTTGGCGTCGGCCAGGTAATAGAAGTTGTAATCGGGTATCACCATGTCGTGGGGATACTGCGCGGGCGTATCGAACCAGGGATAGATACGGTTGTAACTGTCCCAAGTATTGAAATACAGCGCCGCCACCAACGGATTGGCCTGCTGGATCGAACGCATCAGCGGATCGAGTTGCGACAGCCGCATGGCCTTGGCGTGATCCTGCTGCGCCAGCGGCGTACTGTTGGCATAAAAGGATGCTGCGCGCCCGTCATCGCTGCGGGTATAGAACACGCCACTGTCCGTGACTGCGTGGCGTTGATGCTCGAGCTCATCGGCCCGGAAGCGCTTATCGAGCAACGCCTCGTACGCGGCCTCACGATAAACCTGCACCAGCGACTCGATGGAGCGCAGGCGCCCATCGATGATCTGCCCTTCACGTTGCGCGGCACTGGCCAGATCCTTGACTGCCGTTTCCTGCAAGTGTTCGATCTGCGCATCACGAATCGCCTGATTGCTCAGCAGATACACCGCGATCAGCACCGACTCCACCAGAATCAGCGGTATGAGCGCACTTTGCACAAACGCCCGCCAGATCCACTGACGCAGAGGGTAGCGGCTAGAACTCGGCATTGAGGCTCCTTCCGGGGGCAAGCGCAGACAGACGCAGGGGGCCATCATAGCGCCCTGCGATGGAATCCGCAGTCGACGCAGAGGAACCTTTGCCGTAAACTCCTGTCTTATTAGTAACCGCGAAGTTTTGGGGCCGATTAGGATTCGACGCCGGTAGCGAAGCTCGAGGTGCATGCCGACTTGGTAACAGAAGTCGTAAATCAACTGTTGCAACTTTCTATAGTTGCCAATGACGAAAACTACGAGGGCTACGCTCTCGCTGCGTAAGCGGCGCGACTAGTCCTTCTGGTAGCTTCGGCTCCAGCGATCACTAGGGGATGCCTGTAAACCTGAAGTGATTGTCATGCAGAACAGGATCGCCGCGTAGTACGTTGTGGACGAAGTGGCTAAAACTTACACAACTCGCCCAATGCACCCTGCCCGTCGGGCGGCTGAGGGTTAACTCAATAGACACGGCTAAGCATGTAGTACCAACAGTGGAGAACTGGCGGACGGGGGTTCAAATCCCCCCGGCTCCACCAAATAGAACCTGAAACCCGTCTAAAACGCGGGTTTCAGGCCCGATTTGATGGCTTTGGATTTCACACAGTCCTTCTGTGAATCCAAAAAGGTATGCCATCATGTCCAAGCGTCAAAGCAAAACCGGTGTTCAGCACCTGGTCTATCAAGCCAAAACCGGCTTCCAGTACTACTTCACCTTCCCGAGCTATATCGGCAATCACCCGCAGCTGCCTGCACAAATTCGCTGGTCACTCGGCCATGACGAAGCGCTCGCACGCGATCTCGCCCAATATCTCAACCCGCGTTTCGAAGACCTGCTCAGGCGCAGCAGCGCCGCCACGATTGAGCTGGATCCTGAACGCTTTTTGTCAGGCCTGAACCTTATTCATGCCGAAATCAGTCGTTTTACCGAAAGCCACCTGAAGATCTGGAAGCTCCGCCCCGCACCTGCTGTGCTGGCCAACTCTGACCTGAGCGCCGGGCATGAGCGCCTGCTGAAAGAGTGCCAAGAGCACACCGTGCTTTATTGCAACGAGCCAGGCGGTGAAATCCACTTCGCCTTGTATCCGAGCGAAGCCCTGCGCCAAGCCCTCAAGTTCGGTTTCACCCGCTTCGACTGGCCGCTCGGCACCAACGACCCAGTCACCGCCAACGCGGCAGCCGCTTACATCTACAGCGCCATCACAGTGCTGGAAACCACCCCGATGGCCAAGAACATCTTCAAGGCCGGGCATCCACTTATCACGATGCTGTCGTTCTACGAGTACCTGTGCTTTGCCCGTCCCGACCAGGGCCGCCATCTGCTGCATATTCCGCCAGGCCTGCCACGCTCCGCGCACAGCGTGATGTTTCACTTCAGCCGGATCTCGGGACAGCTCGACCGCCTAACCCTCTGCCAAAACTTTCAGATTCTTCAGGAGGAAAGCGGGCTCTATAGCCTCCTTATTCCGTTGACCAGCGCGCGACTCACCGGCGCACCCCGTCACCCCGATGAACTACGCGTCGAACTACTGACCAGCTCACCGATCCTGGCGTCGATCCTGCTGCACTTCAGCCTCGGTCAAATCGACAAAATTCTGGTGAAAAGCTTCATTGAAGCCCCCTCAACAGATGCCTATGAGCGTGCCCTGCAAGAGATTCAGGACCTAATCCGGCGCATGCTTGGCCCCATCCCGCCCGCCGAGCCCATGTACACCCTCCCCGACATGAGCGCGGCCAACGACGCAGTCACAGCCCCCCAAGACGCTGGCACGCTCGCACTGCTGAATGCCCTCGGCAGCGTTTTGTCACCGGCCCAGAACGCAAAGTTACAAGCCTTGTTTGATGCACCTGCATCCAACGACCTGCTGATCCAGCCGCCACTCCCCCACGAGAGCAGCCGGCACTTCGGCGCTCTCACCCGGGAGTTCGAAGAGCGCCAGGTACGCGAAGGGGCATGGAAGAATCCGCGTACGCGCATCACTATGCATGCTCGTCTAGAGGGTTTGGCAGAGCTAATCGGTGGCCATCGCCCACTCAGCACGCTGACTCGCGCAGACTTCAATGCTTTGCGCGATCAGTTGCGCAGCTACCCCAAAAATCGTCATCGCTTGCGCGCCACTCGCTATCAGCCCCTAAGTCAGATTATTCAGAGCGGCAAGTACGAGGCTTTGAATGCCAGGACAGCGAAGAAGTTTTTCGAGCTGGCACGCGCGCTCATCAGCTATGCGCACGATCAGGGGTATTTGAAAGAGAATCTGGCCGCCGGACTTTCATTCAGCACTAAGGGTGCAGCCGCGCCACGCAAGCGCACCTATACTCCCAGACAGATCGAGCAACTGCTGCAAGGCCCGGTCTACACGCTCAAAGCACCACCACGCTGGCGCCTGGATGACTACCGTTTTTGGCTGCCCCTGCTTGGCCTCTACACTGGCGCTCGCTTGAGTGAACTCTGCCAGCTTCGGCTCGGGGATATTCGTGAAGAGCTTGGCGTCTGGGTAATCAGCATCAGCAGCTCAGGAGCGCGACAGCTGAAAACCGTCGAATCGGAGCGCCTCGTGCCGCTGCATAAAGTCATTCTTGAAGCCGGCTTCTTGGCGTTTCATCAGCAGCGCCTGGAGGCAAATGGCGGTGATCTGTCAGCGCCGCTTTTTGAAAATCTCCGCGCTTATGGCGACCTCTCACCCGGGCACACGGCCAGCCGCTGGTATCGAGGCTCAGACAAAGATGACAAAGGCTATTTGGGACAATGCGGACTGGGCGATGACGAACTCACCTTTCATGGCCTGCGGCATACGTTCATTCAGCAGTTCCGCCGACAGAAGCTGGACATGCTAATTGGCAAAGCCCTAGTCGGCCATGCCGACCGCAGCACGACAGGCGGCTATGGCGATTGCTATCCGAGCTACGTGCTGAAAGAGGAGCTCGACAAGATCGACTTTGAGGCCTCGACTACGCACATCCACTACAGCCACTACAAGGCGCTGCAAGCCAAGCAAGGCGTCTTTCGCATCGGCCGCCCAGCTGGAGTCGACAAGGCCAAGGCCACCGGTTGGGCTGAAAAACGGCACTGGCAATCCCGCATCACCCGATAGCTGAGGCGGCGCGGGGAGATCGCCCTCCCCGCACCCCAAAAAATCTATTGACAACCTGTCAATACCAGCAAATAATTAAGATAATTTGCCACACCTATATTCACTGTTTACTCATACAGTGGTATTGTGGTGCCTCAATTAACCAGAGAGGCACTTATGAATGCGCTGAACCCATCCCATATCTCCGTCCCAATCACCCATGGCCTATCGCTAGCTTTAGCTGCTGGGCATGACCCGGAAATCTTGAAACTGGCGATGCCACACCTCGCCAAGATTTCTGAATCGATTTATCGACACCACAACTCGCCGCTACTGGCCGAGTTCATGGACAACGTGCTGAATCGTTTCCTTCGTGAGAATCATCACAACGCAAAGTCGGCATACCAACTCAGAGCCAGGATGACCAAGATCAAGGCCGTCCTTACTCAAGATGATCCCATGCGCCGAGTAGCCAGCCTAAGCAATCACGATATCGAAGCGCTAAAGGACGAGCTCCCAAAGCTGCTTAGGAAGAACAACACGTCGAGCAGCCAAGGCGATAACCTTCAAGCCTATTACCGACTTTTTAATCGCATGCTAGATCAAGCAACCAATGATCACTGGATTGATGAAGACCTCAAGATCAAAGGCTGCCAGACCACCAAACCGAAGATCACCAAGTCGTTCCTCGACTCAAACCTAGTAAGCCTCTTCAATAGCTGGCCCTATCAGGCATACGATTCGAGCATACCTGCAGCGCCAGTTCTCCAAGATGCGCAGAGCTATTGTTTTTGGCTGATGCCGCTTGGACTCTTTACTGGAGCCAGACTCAACGAGCTCTGCCAGCTACGCGCCCACGATGTGATCGAAGACGCCCATGGCGTGCCCCTGATCAGCATCAACGACAGCGGTTTCAATAAGTCGCTTAAAAATGAGCAATCGAGACGCGAGATCCCAATTTGCTCGAAGCTAATCACAATGGGCTTTCTCGACTTCGTGACGGAGCGCCGCCAGGCCGAAGGCCCGGATGCTCTGCTTTTTTCAGAGCTGCGCTTTGACGAGAAACACCTCTACTCGCGTGCTGCGAGCCGTTTCTTCTGTGGCCCCGAAACAGGCACCGGATTCATAGGCCAGCATTGCCCCATGGCATTGGATGGCGGCTTTAATTTTAAAAGCTTTCGCCGCACGTTTGCGGTCCGGCTTGAGAAGTCGAATGTACCGGCAACCACCATTGCACATCTACTGGGCCACTCTGACGGCAAGCTCGAAGTCACCCAAGAGCACTACCTAGAAAAGCCGCAGTCCGTGATTTTGCTGGATACTCTGGAACGCCACCTAAGCTACAACCTGCCCTTGGGCGACATAAACTGGAAGCATTTCAAGCATTTGATGAGCAGCCAGGCAGGACGCAGCAAACGTGGTCGGAGAGCGAGGAAGACGTTGCACTAGCCCCTTCGTTTGAAGGGAACCATCATCAATGGGAGATGATGTGATGAAGGATCAATAAGGGCCGCCGTCAGTGCGGCCTTTTTGCATGTTTAGAAAGCTTTCAGGCATCAGCGATACTGCCAACCTGTCGCAGAGTGCTGATGCGACCAGAATGCCGCCGGCACTGGTCATCACATACGGCTAGCACCTTGGCATTAGACCGGCGGCATATCACCACATGTACCGGGACCCGATGGTGTATCAGCAACACCTCCATGCGACACACCTCGGCTGTCGCACACTCACGCTGCGATACGCTCCCCCTGTCGCATTGACTGACTGCGACACACCCAGCATGTCGCACATGCTCATTGCGACACCCACACCGTGCCTCAAGCGGTACCGGTAATGTGATCGCAGATTTGCGACACAACCTTCGTGTCGCATGGTCTGGCCTGCGACACCCAAGGTGTATCGCAGGACATCAATGCGACACTCTCGGCCTGTCGCACGCTCGCACTACGACACTCCAACCATGTCGCACTCAGTTGTTGCGATACACCATGTGTGTCGCACACGCGGTTTGCGACATCCGGATCGTGCCACTAACGGCAGTTTGAGTGCCTCTAGTGGCACTGGAGGTAGCCGGATTCGACACCGAAGTGGCCTTTTGTGACGCGAAACGTGCCAAAACTGGCACTCCTTTTTTTGGTTATATTATCGCTGAAACCCTTGAAAACACTGACTTCAGTGGCTTTTTTCATAACCAAAACGCTATCGCATGGCTAGCATTTTGTATGCAGCTTTTTCTGCATGGGCCATGAGCACGTTTATGGACGACGGGCTCGTCACTTCAGCGCCTAGGGCACTGAGTACTTTTTGAATTTGATCGCAAACGGCATGAGCAGCCAAAACGCCGAACCACCGGCAAGGCCGCCTTTTCAGACCGGCGTGCCGGGCTGGCTAAGCTTTGACAACAAATACAAGGGAGGGGGCGTACTTGAGGCAGCCGTCCAGGCGCATCTTCAAGTACGCCCCCTCCCCCCCATACTTGAGCCTTCAAGTATGGGGCAGTTGGGTGTTTTTCCGCGTAGCAAGGGTTTGCAGAACGAATGTGAAGCAAGCCGAGCGAAGTGGAAAAATGCTCAACTGCCATCGCGAAGCGACAGGCTTTGTTGTCAAACAGGAGCATTAATTCACCCTGGTGAATGGCTAGCCTCACCATTCGATGCCTCGCATGGCTAGCTGCGAGCTACCCTTCAGTCAGCCCTACGACCAAACTCTTGGCTGGTCATTACCGGCGCCCCCCCCCCGCCAGCGAGAAAGCATGCTGAGGCGCTGCCCCACCCTGACGACCGCACCGCCTTGCGCGACATATTATGTCGCACAACCCAGGCATGCTTTCGGAGTACTCATCGGGGAACTCCACATGCGTCAGAGCGCCAAGAAAACCGCACTCAAGAACAGAGATACCTGCCAGCCAGCGCTCGCCTGGATGTATGCCCTAATCCTCGATTGCGGCGGCCTGCAAGAGTTCATCCACAGAGGCCATGGCTTTCGGGATGATGACGTTGCAAGAGAGCTTGGGGTATTAGGCCTCGTAGGGAGTGATGATGAATACTCATCAATGCTCGATGACGAGCAAAGCACTGGAGCCAAGCTGCGCAGAAGCTTCCGGGACCGAGTGCAATCTGCATTGCGGAGAGAGCGCACTAATCGATGTGGAAACGAAGCCTCCTATGTACTGCCCGATAACTTGGCGGCCAATATCTCCAGCCTTGCCACGCTGATCGAGCTGAGCGCGGTCGATCAGAAACTACTCGCCTTCTGCGCCATTCTGAAAACCGAATCGCTCCTTGAAGACTGTGCCAACCTGACCGGCCTGATCAGCTATGGGCGGATGCTGCGCATCTTGGGTGAGCTACTGGATGTATCAGTGGAGGACATCCGACAGAGCTTCTCGAAAGATGGCCGCCTCACCCACTCAGGGCTACTCGATGTGACCCGCTACAGTGGTGGAAGAAACTGCTTTTCCGATTACTTGACGTTCACCAATAAGGACCTGCTGTTCTCTCTGCGCTATCACCAGGGCAGTACAATAGAGGTGTTCCAAAGCGCGTTCCGCAAGGCACCTGCCGCCCAACTGTCTGTAGAGGACTTCAGTTACCTGCAAGACCAGTTCAGCATCGTTCGTAGCTATCTGCAGCACGCCATCAGTAGTCGGCAAGCCGGTGTGAACGTCCTGATCTACGGGCCACCTGGTACTGGCAAGAGCCAGCTGACCCGCGTCCTCGCGAAGGAACTGGATGTTGATCTTTATGAGATTGCCTGCACCAACAGCCAGGGCGACCCAATCAATCGCCAAGGTCGCCTTTGTGCCCTCAGCTCTGCAATGTCGGTAATCGGACAACAGCAGGCCCTGGTACTACTAGATGAGATCGAGGACCTCTTCAGTGGCAACCGGGAATTCAGCCGGCACATCGGCAGCCAGGAAAACCTCAAGGGATGGATCAACCGCATGCTGGAAGAGAACCCTGTTCCTTGCTTCTGGCTCACCAACAATATCGATGCCCTGGATAACGCGTATATCCGGCGTTTCGACTTGGTCATGAAGCTTGATAACCCGCCTCGCACCCAAAGGGAGCGCATAGTGCTTCAGGCTAGCAATGAGCGTCTGAGCCAGGGTTTTGTGGAGAAACTGGTATCCCACGAACAGCTGATGCCAGCCGTCATCACTCGCGCATTACAGGTGGCGGAAAGAGCTGTTGGACCGGACGGCCCATTCGAAGCAACAGTTGAGAGCCTGGTAGATGCGACTCTCGAAGCCCAGGGCTTTGCGCGCCTGGCGCATGGCCGCAATCAGTCCCTTCCATCGTTCTACAGCCCCCAGTTGAGCAATGCCGACGTCGATCTCCAGCAACTACTCGATGGACTCCGCCTGCACGCAGAAGCCCGTATGTGCTTCTATGGCCCACCAGGCACAGGGAAAACGGCCTTCGCACATTGGCTGGCAAGAGAGCTGGGCAGGCCACTGCTCACTCATCGTGCCTCGGATCTGATTTCCCCCTATGTCGGCCTCACAGAGAAGAATCTCGCCCGTGCATTTAGCCAAGCAAGGGACGATCAAGCAGTGCTGCTCCTGGATGAGGTTGATAGCTTTCTACAGGACAGGCGCAACGCTCGTCACAGCTGGGAAGTCAGCGCGGTCAACGAAATGCTTACGCAGATGGAAAGCTACCCCGGCCTTTTCATTGCCTCGACCAATCTCATGGGCAATCTGGATGAGGCATCACTGCGCCGCTTCGATCTCAAGATTGGTTTTGGCTACCTCTCCACCAGCCAGACTGTGCAGTTGCTGGAGCAACACCTAAAGCAGCTTTGCCTTGCCTCACCCAATGAGCGGAGGCTCGCAGAGCTACTTAAAAACAGCCGCCTGACGCCCGGAGACTTTGCATTGCTTGCCCGGCGTGCACGCTTCAAAGCCTTCACAGACAGCACCCAGTTCATTGAAGCTCTGCTGGCTGAGAGCGCTCTGAAATCGCACTCACCAAAACACCCCATTGGCTTTATCCACTAGCAGCAGCCGAAAGGAATCGGCATTGCCGTCAGACAAAGGCACAAGCATGATCGCTCTCTGGATATACCTCGCCATCAGGAGCATCTGTGCCTTCCGCTGCTAGCCGAACCACTCTGACCCGGCAATGGGAACTACTCAAACTCCTACCCGCCAAAGGCCCAGGCCTTACAGCAGCACAACTCACAGTGCAGCTCAGTAGTGCTGGCTACACCACGAGCAAGCGTACCGTGGAGCGGGACTTGATCGAGCTGTCACGCCTCTTTCCACTGCAATGCAACGACAAGAGCATGCCCTTCGGCTGGTACTGGCAGCCAGGCAAAAGCGCGGAGCTACCGGGCATTACGCTAAGCGAAGCACTCACCCTGCAACTCCTGGAGAAAAGCCTTCGCCCCCTGATTCCCGCCTACATGCTGAGCACGCTGGAGCCTCGTTTCAACCTGGCACATGGCAAGCTTGAGGCCATGGCGGCAGAGAACGAATCGGCACGCTGGATAGAAAAAGTCGCCAGTGTTCAGCCGGAAATCACTCAGCTTCCACCAGAACTCGATCACGCCATTCTGGAGCAAGTGCAACAAGCACTCCTGCATGAGCGGCAACTCAGCTGCCACTACTACTCAGCCCATCGAGACCAGCACAGCGAACTGACCCTGAACCCTCTTGGGCTGGTACAACGCGGTCAGGTGACCTACCTAATCGCTACTGCTTCCCCCTACCACGACATCCGCCAATATGTGCTGCACCGATTCGAGCAGGCATCCGTACTGGAAACGCCCAGCGTACAGCCCGAGGGCTTCAAACTACGCGACTACATAGACGGCGGTGCAATGCAGTTTGGTTCGAGCGAGAAGATCAGGCTGAGGGCGACGCTTAGCGAAGGGGTCGCGCGCTTACTACAGGAGACCCCACTGTCCGATGATATGAAGCTGAGCTCCAGCCCTACTGGCATTGAACTGACTGCGACAGTCGGGAACAGCTGGGAACTACGCTGGTGGATCCTGTCGCATGCCGAGTCCGTGATCATCCATGAGCCTATGGATCTAGCTCTTGAGATACGGACTCGCCTGCGTGCAGCATTGGACGCATACGGTCTAGACTAAAGTGCCGCCGGCTTGGAGCCGGCAGTGAACTTCATGCATTACAACAAGGAATGATCCCGTGCCCTTTGTACCCTATTTCGCCAGCGCCCTAGCAGAGCATTTCCAAAAGCCCGAACGAAAGCGAATGCTGTCTTCGCTGGTTGTCACCGCGGCGCCCGAACACTGGATAAGCCTCGAATCGGCAGCTCTGCTCGACACCAATCGCACCCGCTTTGGTCTGGATGAGCTCCTTGATCATCGGCCCAACGTGCCGCGCTGGTTGATTGCAGCGGAGCGAAAAAAGGTAGACCTGTGGATCGAGGATCAACTGAACCAGGAGCCTCCTGTATCCATCGAGTTCAAGGTCATCCACAACAATAAGAATGCTTATCAGAAAATCTGGGAAATCCGCCGCGACTTGACCAAGGCGATCCCTGACGTGAGCTGCAACAACAGTATTCGTAGGTGGGGT
Source organism: Ectopseudomonas mendocina (assembly GCF_007049795.1). Classification (GTDB taxonomy): domain Bacteria; phylum Pseudomonadota; class Gammaproteobacteria; order Pseudomonadales; family Pseudomonadaceae; genus Aquipseudomonas; species Aquipseudomonas mendocina_D. Next base: position 37,404 of record NZ_SCFY01000011.1, on the reverse strand, counting down.
GTGGTGATCTTGGTGTTCTCCCGCTTCTATGACGATCAGGCAGGCAACTACAGCTATAAACAGGAGTTCAACAGCAGTGACGACTTGCTTCGAGCCTTCGCAGCCGGGCTGGAGGACACAGATCCTTGGTACGAAGGGGCTCCCCAGCTAGAGTTGGTCAATGAGCCCATCTTGCTGTGTGATCTCGCCAGTGCGAACTACATTGATCCGACCAAAGGCCAATCAAGCGTGCACCTGGCGCTGGTGCGCGTAAAACAATAGAGAGAAATGCCCGTCAGACAAGAAGCGCGCTGGATGTCCTTCCAACTCACAGGACACGCTTTTGCTCAAAAGTGGGACAGAGAGCCTCTACCCCACCTTTGCCTAAATTGGCTCAAGAAAATCTGGAAGCGTCCGATCCCCGCGGAACAAAGGAGGACGCTCAGGGATTGGTGGAGCCTCTGTCTCAACCAACACCCTAAATATCAGATCAATATCCTCATCGCAGGCATCATCAGGCAGCTCACCCTGAAAAAAAGCATGGCCGCACATATCGCCCAATGCGGCTAGCGACAGCGAAGGGTCGAATCGCTCTCCCAACAGCCGCTTTGCCGCCTGAACTGCCTCTTCATTATCGATACTCATCAAAACTCCTGGGCGCAGCACTCGACCTTCGATCTTACAATTAGACACAAGAGTCAAGCCAAAACCATTACTAGAAACATCAGCCAATACTTAAAACTACAGCCTCCTCAAGCTTACACTTCCCCCTACCACCATCTAGCCCCCAATGCGCTGAAGGTAACCGCCCGTCACCAATGGATGAGCCGTCTGGCTTATAGACTTCCACAACAGCATTCCAGATGCCTGTTCTTGGGGACTCTTGCCCAGGGTCGAGACAGAGAAGATGTGTTTCAAAAATCTTTCCGTCGCGTTCCACACCTTGATACCCCACTACTAGCACCCAGTGCGCAGCTCCCCCGCCCCAACGTAGGAAAGCAATTGGTAGTGCATCAGCATCAATCGCGTTATTTATTCCTACGAAGACATCCTTTGTTTTACCACCAACAGGCTCAGCTCTGAGCTTTTCAGACTTGAAAAAATCAGCAAGCCACTGCAACTCACTGGAGCTTGTACCCTCCGCAATCAATGCACCAAATCGCTTCAACCCATTACGAAAGCGCCCTGACCTTTCACGCCCATCAAACTGATCCATATTTTCAGCTTCCCTACGTGTCATAACACCCAAAGCAATTAGCGCCATGACAACACAATAGGGACCACAAGCCCCATCCATATCACCTTGACGCAAGTGCACCAGCTGCGGCAGATGAGTTTGAGTGCTGACAGGGCCAAATTCTGAGACCTGAAACAAACGACTAACAACCATATGATTCATCTAAAAAGGCCCTATTCGATCTTCAGAATATCGCTACAAACCTAAAAACTAGCAATCTTTGCCTCAAAGAACCTCGGCCTCACCCCAGCCACCCTCTTCGTCCATCGCCCACAACTTAGCCTGCTCAAAATGCAGGTAGGCTCGCCAACCCTCAATTTCACCAAATGGCAAATCGAAATCCACATCAAGAACTTCTACATGGGAACCACAATGCTTTTCCATAAACTCTGCAAGACGATCAAAGAAAATACCTGGCAGCTTTGAGCTTGCGGTCATATAGAAAGAAGTGCCGTTTTCAAAAATATCGCAAGGCCTGACTACCGACCACAGCGTTGCAGGCTCTTGATCTGGAAGCTCAGAGACCCAGCCACGAGAAAATTTATGGATTAGCTCGTGCCAATTTCCATCGCCATAGGGGCCCTGGATACCCCACATATCAACCACAAAAAAGATCTTTACTTTTTGGGGTCTACGGACATCCGGCACAAAGTCTTTATTATTTATCATTTGAAAGCCCCTTATAGAAATAGCAAACTTACCTGACGCCCTCGGGAGACATTGCCATTCAACTACCGCTGACTGGCAATTCCTCCATTTTTAGTACCTACCAGTACAAAGCGATACTGGTCATAAGCTCCAACGCTTGCTTCAAACGACTCCTTTAGCTCAATCAGCAGGGGGTTACATCCACGCCTCGCACAACGTCTCCGCCTGCGCCAGCACCAACTGTGCAGCCTCTTCCTGCTGGTCAGGCGGGTACTTGTATTTACGCAGGATGCGCTTGACCAAAAGCCGCAGCTTGGCCCGCACGCTGTCGCGGTTGCTCCAGTCCACGGTCACGTTCTGCCGCAGGCTTTCGGTCAGCTCATGGGCGATCTTGGCCAAGGTCTCATCGCCCAGCTCGCGTACTGATGACTCGTTGTTGGCCAGCGCATCGTAGAAAGCCAGCTCATCGTCATTCAGCCCCAGCTGGTCACCGCGCTTACTCGCAGCGGCGAACTTCTTGGCCATCTCGATTAGCTCTTCGATGACCTGGGCGGTTTCGATGGAGCGGTTCTGGTAGCGCTTGATCACGCTATCGAGCAGCTCGGAGAACTTCTTCTCCTGGGCCAGGTTGCTGGCAAACTTGCTCTTGATCTCGCCTTCCAGCAGCCGTTCCAGCAGCTCCACGGCAAGGTTCTTCTCCGGCAGGTTGCGCACCTCGGCGAGGAACTCGTCATCCAGCAGGCCGATATTGGGCTTGTCCAGGCCAACCGCCTCGAACACATCCACCACCTCACCGGAAACCACTGCATTGCCGATGATCTGGCGGATCGCAAGCTCTCGTTCCTCATCCGTTTTCTTTTTTGCGCTGATGTCGCGCTTGGTCAGCAACACCTTGATCGCCTGCAGGAAGGCGACCTCCTCACGGACAGCCTTGGCTTCATCCAGCGTGCAGCACAGGGTGAAGGCCTTGCTCATAGCCAGCGCATTGTCAGCAAAGCGCTTCTTGCCATCTTCCAGGCCCAACACATGGTTGGCCGCCCCAGCCAGCAGCTTGTGCCCGCCTATCAGGTAGTCGCTGTAATCAAAGCCATGCAGCAGGCTGCGCAGCACATCGAGCTTTTCCTCCAGCACCGCATAGGCCTCATGGGCATCGACCGTAGGCCGCCCCCGCCCTTTGCTCGCGGTGTACTCCTTGAGTGCTGCCTTCAGCTCGTTGGCGATGCCGATGTAATCCACCACCAGGCCGCCCTGCTTGTCCTTGAACACGCGGTTCACCCGAGCGATGGCCTGCATCAGGTTGTGGCCCTTCATGGGTTTATCGACATACAGGGTATGCACGCAGGGCGCATCGAAGCCGGTCAGCCACATGTCACGGACGATAACCAGCTGCAGCGGGTCTTTCGGGTCCTTGAAGCGCTGCTCCAGGCTTTTCTTCACCTGGCTCGGATAGATGTGGGGGCGCAGCAAAGCCTTGTCCGAGGCACTGCCGGTCATGACGATCTTCACTGCCCCCTTCTTCGGGTCTTCGTCGTGCCACTCTGGGCGCAGCGCGATGATCTCGTTGTACAGGTGCACACAGATCTCGCGGCTCATGGCCACCACCATGGCCTTGCCGCTCTGCGCTTGGTTACGCTCCTCGAAGTGCGCCACCAGATCAGCCGCCACACTCTTGATCCGCGGCTCGGCCCCAACGACTTTCTCCAGCGCGGCCCAGCGTGATTTCAGGCGAGACTGCTGATCCTCCTCCTCATCCTCGGCCAGCTCATCGACCTCCTCGTCGATATGCGCCAGCTCCGCGTCCTTGAGCGACAACTTGGCCAGGCGAGACTCGTAGTAGATGGCCACGGTGGCACCATCTTCCTTGGCCTGCTGCATGTCGTAGACGTGGATGTAGTCGCCGAATACCGCGCGGGTGTCGCGATCCTCACTGGACACCGGCGTGCCGGTGAAGGCCACGAAGGTGGCATTGGGCAAGGCATCGCGCAGGTGCTGGGCATACCCAACCTGATAGCGGGCACTGGCCTCGGCCACCTTGAGGTCCGGCGCCTTCAATGAGGCACCAAAGCCGTACTGGGTGCGGTGCGCCTCGTCGGCCACCACCACGATATTCGAACGCTCCGAGAGCACCGGGAAGCTGTCTTCATCCTCGCCCGGCATGAACTTCTGGATAGTGGCGAAGACAATGCCGCCACTGGGTCGGTTGCCCAGTTTCTCGCGCAGGTCACCACGGGTCAGCGCCTGCACCGGCTGCTCGCGTAGCAAATCCTGCGACAGCGAGAACACGCCGAACAGCTGGCCATCTAGGTCATTGCGGTCGGTGATCACCACGATGGTCGGGTTTTCCATCGCCGCTTCCTGCATCACGCGCGCGGCGAAGCAGGTCATGGTGATGCTCTTACCCGAGCCCTGGGTGTGCCAAACCACCCCGCCCTTGTGCGTGCCACCTGGACGCGAGGCGCTGACCACCTGCTGAATGGCCGCACGCACGGCATGGAACTGGTGATAGCCGGCAATCTTCTTCACCAGCCTACCATCATCCTCGAACAGCACGAAGTAGCGCAGGTAATCCAGCAGCATCGCCGGCTGCAGCACACCACGCACCAGCGTCTCCAGCTCGTTGAACTCACCCAGCGGATCGACCGTTACACCATCGATGGTGCGCCAGCGCGCAAAGCGCTCGATATCCGCCGACAACGAGCCCATGCGCGCCTCGCTGCCATCGCTGATGACCAGAATTTCGTTGTACTCGAAGACGTCCGGAATCTGCTCCTTGTAGGTCTGAATCTGATCGAATGCCTTGACCAGGTCGGCATTCACATCCGCCGGGTTCTTCAGCTCCAACAGCACCAGCGGCAGCCCGTTGACGAACAGGATGATGTCCGGTCGGCGAATATGCTTCTGCCCCTGAATGCTGAACTGGTTGACCGCCAGCCACTCGTTGGCCCGCACGTCCGCCCAATCGATCAGGCGCACGAAGTCACCACGCGTCTCGCCATCCTTTTGGTACTGCACCGGCACACCGCTGACCAGCAGACGATGGAACAGACGATTGGCCGAGAGCTGCACTACCACACCCAACTCCAGCACCTGGTGCAGCGCATCTTCGCGCGCAGCCAAAGGCACCTGAGGGTTGAGTCGGGCAATTGCCGTGCGCAGGCGCATGGTCAAGATCACATCGCGATAGCTCTCACGCTCGGGGTTATCGCCGTCATGGGCAATATCCGGCCCATAGAGGTGCGTGTATCCCTGCTCACAGAGCCAGCCAAGGGTTTCCTGTTCCAGTTGATCTTCGGTCATTACAAAAATCCTTTTCCCTGCACTACAGCAAACAGCCTGCTGACTACCGGCCGCCCGTGGCCAGCGGCAGCTCTATCAGGCCATCCAGGCACAATATGCCGCTTTCCAGATCGAACGGCACCACCTGCAGGCGCAACTCGGGGGAGAACTCAAACAGCGGCAAAGGCTTCTGGAAGCGTTCGGTGTGCGGATAGATCAGCACCATGTCACCACGCCCTGCTAGGTATTTCTGGCCATAGGCGAACATCTGGTAGAAGTCCGCCTGACTCAGGCCGTACTTGTCGGATACTGCAGCAGCGTCCAGCAGCTTCCACTTGGTATCCAGCACCCAGCTTCGGCCTGCCTGCTCCAGCAGCAGATCCGGCTTGAGACGGAACATGCCGCGCTCGCGGTGGAGGCACAGATCCTGGCCGGACAACTGGGCTCGTAGTTTGCTGCCCGCCAGCAATTGCCGACGCAGCAGCACCTCGACATAGCGCTCGAACAGCACCTCCATCGGGAACAGCATGCTGACACCACGCCAATCGCCACTGATCGCCAGCGGCGACTGCTCGCCGAGGATCAGCTCGCACCAGGGACGCAACGGCTGGTAATGCGCCATCAGCCGGTCGTTCTGCCACTGGCGGAAGTCTTGGCGGATATCCCGGCTGGACGGCACTTCCAGCAGCAGGCTGCGCAGCTCATGGGCCAGCCGCCAGTTGCCCGCCTCCTGCGTGCACTTGCACACCCGCTCCAGCGCTAGACGCAGCAGGCGGTTTTCCGCCCGGTCGGCGAGGAATACATCATGGCGGATCTGGAAGTGATGCTGGCGCCCTGGCGGCTGGCGCATCTGCGCCACCACGTTCAACTGACCACGCAGGAAGCGCTGCTCCTCCTCAACACGCTGATAGTCGAAGCGCACCCCACGCTTGACCAGATGATCCAGCCCCTGCAGAAACTGCCGAATCACCCATTCAGACAAGGGCACATCGTCGAACAACCGCAGACTGGCCGGCCCGCTTTCGCGCGCCGGCAGATCCAGCACGGTCTGCAACATGCGCTGCAGCGTGTGTCGCGCCGCCTGCTGACAATCTGCCTGCTCGGTGTGCTTGGGCAGAATCTCCAACCGTGTACCGCAAGGGGTTTCGATCACCCCGACGTAGCTGTCCAGCTTCAGCGCCCGTCGCCCGTCCTGCTGCAGCAACGCCGCCCCTCTCCGACTGAAGGACGCCTGCAGCTCGCACAGCCAGTCGAAGGCGCTCGGCGGCACCTGTGCACAATCCAGCGAAGGCGGCACCGGCTCGGTGGTCAGACGGGCATATTCACGGACGGTGATCAGCCGGGTGTTCACCCTGCGCTCCGACAGATATTGCGGTAGCTGTCGATACTGGCGAATGCCTCATCGTTCAGCTCCCAGCGCCGCTCACTCAGGCCACCGGCCACCTTGCTGCCGAACAACGTCTGCAAGCTCTTACCCTCAGCCTCTGCCGGCTGGCGGATGAACGGCTGAGTACCGTTGCTGTCAGCACTCTGGTCATTCAACACCCAGCCGATGCGCTCCCAGTCCTCGAAGAAGTATTCCTGCAGCAACGGCAGCACCTTCTGCCGGAAAATCAGCGCCAGCCGGGCCAAGGCCTCGTCATCGCTGACATGCTGCAGCTCCATGAAATAGGCATGTCCCAAGCAGTAATCACGCCCCAGCAGCACCTCGATGCGCTGGTTCATCACCCGCAGCAGCTCACCTACGTCCACTCCGTCCACCGTCACGCCGTCCAGCAGATCCGGCCGCGGGGGCATTTCGCGGAAGGTGAAGCGCCGGCGCAGGGCGATATCCAGCCCCGCCAGCGAGCGGTCGGCGGTGTTCATGGTGCCGATTAGGTACACGTTGTCCGGCACGCTGAAAGGCTTCTTCGAGTACGGCAGCAGCACCTCCAGCGCCTCCTCGGCACCGGCCCGTTTGGATGGCTCGATCAGGGTGATCAGCTCGCCGAAGATGCGCGAAATATTGCCGCGGTTGATCTCGTCGATGATCAGCACATACGGCAGCTTTTCACGCACTGCTGCCGGGCTTTCACCGGCCAGGCTATGGCCCGCCTCCTGCAGTGCGCCCTTCAGCTCCGGCCAGCTCAGCCGGTTCATCGGGTACAGCGTCTTCAGGGTCAGGCCGACCCCGCCATTGAGTAGTGTGATATCGAAGTCGATGTCCTTCAGCAGCCAGTTGACCGGCAAGCGATGCACATAGTCCTTGCGTACCCCCTGCGGCACCTCCTGCTGATACTCATACTCACCCGTCACCACCCCGACGGCGCAGATAGTCTTGCGTGTGCCCAGACAGACCAGCACATCGCCCGGCTCGACCCCGCGCACGAAGCTGTCCAACGAGCTGCGGTCGTTGCTGCCCAGCTTCAGCGCCGGATCGGTCAGATCTGCCTGATTCAAGTCGCCGGTTCCACTCCAGCCGATACGCGCCTCACCTTGCTCAAAACAGTAGCGCCGGGTGCGACCATCACTGCTGGCCTCCTCGATGGAGATTTTCCAGATGGTCGGATCATCCTTCAGTCCCAGCTTTTCACCCATCTCAGGGTCGCTGACCGCATCCTGGCATAGCTGGACAAACACGCCCTTCGCCACGTCATAACTCAGTGCCGAGCCGGGGTTTTCCTCGCTGCCTGGCGGCAGGGCGCGCAGTCCCTCGACGAAATCCTCGTAGCTAAAGCTTTGGTGGAAAGTTACAAAGCGCACGCGCTTCTGCTTCACCAATTCGCGGAAACGCTCGTGGCGCTGTTTCCGCCCGTGCAGCAGAGCAGATGGCTCGATGATTTCCAGCGCGGCATCGATGGTTTCGTAGGTCTTGCCGGTACCGGGCGGGCCGAACAGGATCTGGTTCAGCGCAATGCCGGCAGCCTGAGCTGATGAAAGCCCTGCCGGCTCCACCTGCACTTGGCTATGTGCATCCAGCTCATAGACCTGACAAAGTTCTTCCAGTGCCGCCAGGTCTGCCAGCTTGATGGCTACGGCTGGGTGCCCCAGCGCCAGTGACGGCGCACATGAGGACAGCCCGGAATGCCGCGCGGTATCGGGGGAGTAGACTTTGGTATCCAGCACAGTGAACGTCTGCTGCCATGGGCCGGGAGCGACAAACAGGCTCAGTTTGCTGCCCTCGCGCAGCAGCGCCAGCTCCCGACCATTGCCCAGACGAAAGCCCGCCATCTTCTGGGTTTCATTGATGAGCTGAAAACGTTCGGCGTCGTCCTTGAAATACTCCAGCGCCTGCTCGGCCAGGCTGTGCTTACGGTGCCAGCCCTGGGCCAGCTCCCATACCTGATCCGAGAAGGCAAAGAGGTTCGCGCCCTGGCGTTGAGTCATCAGCTCCCGCTGCAGCGGGGCCAGTTTTTCGTTATGACTGGCCTTGCGGCCCAGTGCAGCACACAGATCGCGGGCGGCATACACGCAGAGAATGCTTGGGTTCTGCCGATCCTGGTACAGGAAGGCGATCTTCCACTTCACCACCGGGCCAAGATCCACCTGCTCGATGCTTTCCAGATCACCCCGCCGCGCAGCCTCGGCCACGCTGACGATATGCTCGCGCACCACGGCAAAGGCCTGTTCGGCGCTTGCGCCGTACTTCTTCAGCCAGGCGTACTGCTCGCTGAACTCATGGTGCGGGCTGGTCTTTTCCTGTTTGTCGAGCCGGGAAAACACCCCGAACTTGAAGGCCGAGCCACCCCAGATCGAGCCCAGCGATTCGGTGTGCTTTTCCAGCCAGCGGCAAAAGTAGTCATCGGTGCCCGCCTGGCTGTACTGTGCCAGCGTCATATCACGCAGGGTTTCCAGCGGCCAGCGCTGCAGAAACTGATCCCACAGGGCTTCGCGTTCGGCTACAGGTTCGTTCATTCGGCAATATCCCTATCGTTCTGTGCAGTTTCCGCTTCTGGCAGGCGCAGCTGGCCGGAGATCAGGCGGGGTAAGAGGGTGTCGCGGAGTTGGGTGAGGGTTTGGGCTTGGCGCTCGTTGGCTACCAATCGTTCGAACAGCGGACCTACTACTTGCTCAAATGCCGCCAACACCTCAGCCGATGGCACCAATGCAGAGATTGGCCGGAAAGCCTTTTTACTGATTTCCATGAAGGTTGAACCATTAGCTCGACCTTTAATCACCTCCATGTTCATCCGGCACCAGAAAAGCAAAAACAAAACTGGCAGCCTACCTCCAGGCAACATCGCGATGTATCCCTGGTTCACTGCCAGCTCGATTTGTGCGATCGCCAGATAACCTATAGGGGCTCGAGAAGACATCAACAGCGTTCCGCTCGGCAGTAAGCCAGAACTCACCTTTGCCAAACCTTGGGCCGACAGCTTGCGCTCAGTCGATAGCAGCACAGGTGACTGCAGGCCTGAAAGGTCTTTCGGCGATGACCACGAAAACTCTTCTGGTTGCCAGTAGGCTTCGTTTTTCGTATCTGGCGTGCCACCCCCAACGCACTCAACGGCCTCACCGATTGGCATTACCGTCCACCCCTTCGGCACCAAGCCCAGTTCGGACTCTTCGAAGCTATCGGGGAACAGGGCGGCAGTGGCGGCGTCCATGCCTTCCGGCTGGCGGCCTTCGGCCTTGGCGCGCACGGGATCGAAATCGACGAACCAGGATTTGAACAGCGCCTGGGCGATCGCTTCGAGGGTGGCGTTTGTTTCGCGTAGCAGGGTGATGCGGTCGTCGAGAGACTCGCCGACATCCGCAATTCTCTCTTGTTCTTTCAAGTCGGGCACCCAGACTGGAAAGCTCAAGACAGCCTCAGTATTCAATCGACCTGTTCCATGCCCTGCAGAATCCACCTTGGCATGCAAACGATCATGATTGCCCACAAGGAGGTATGGAACAAACCGACTTGAAACACCTGGCCTAGGCAAAACAGCCTTCACATCTTGATTGAACGTGGCGGGCTTGGCCGTTCGGCAAATCGGAACCCTCTTGTGCAGGGTCATCCCACGCGTCAACAAGAGAACTGACCCAGAAGGAACGAGCCTTGATGCTACGGAGGCACCATCGGGTGTTAAGTGATCCTCCGAGTCAGAGATCCAGAAGTCGCCCATGTCTTTTGCAGAAATCCACGGAATGTCCCCGCCCCAGTAGTTTGAATTTGATTTTGACGGCGTATTTCCGGAAACAAGGGTGACAAACGACCCTAGAGGCTGCATTTCTAGCTCAGAACTCATACCCCAGCCCCCCCAGCTTTTGCCGGATCAACTGATCGAGTTCCGCGCCCTTCTGCATCTGCTGGCCGAGCTGCTTTGTCAGCCGTTGCATCTTCTCGGCAAAAGCTTCGTCGTCATCCTCCACCTCTTCGGCACCCACGTAGCGGCCCGGTGTCAGCACATGGCCGTGTTCGGCGATCTCATTAAGAGTGACGCTACGACAGAAGCCGGGAATATCGGCGTATTCGCCAACCTGCCCGCCTTCATCCAACGCCTCGCCACGCCAGGCCGCCACGGTGCTGGCAATGCGTTCGATATCGGCATCGGTCAGCTCGATCTGCACGCGGCTAACGCTGGTGCCGAGCTTGCGTGCATCGATAAACAGCACCTGGCCGCTGCGGTCGATGCCGGCGGTGCTGAGGGCATGGCGCTTGTCCTTGGCGAGGAACCACAGGCAGGCGGGAATCTGGGTGTTGAAGAACAGCTGGCCGGGCAATGCGACCATCACTTCCACCACATCGGCCTCGACCATGGCGCGGCGAATCTCGCCTTCGCTGTTCTGGCTGGAGCTCATCGAGCCGTTGGCCAGCACGATGCCGGCGCGGCCATTGGGCTTGAGGTGGTAGAGCATGTGCTGCAGCCAGGCGTAGTTGGCGTTGCCTTGCGGCGGGGTGCCATACACCCAGCGCGGGTCGCCGTCCAGGCTGCCGTGCCACCAGTCACTGATATTGAACGGCGGGTTGGCCAGCACGAAGTCGGCACGCAGATCGCTGTGCTGGTTGCGAATAAAGGTATCCGCCGGCTCCTTGCCGAGGTTGAAGTCAATACCGCGAATGGCCAGGTTCATCGCCGCCAGGCGCCAGGTGGTGGGGTTGGACTCCTGCCCGTAGATGGACACATCGCCCAGCTTGCCGCCATGGGCCTCGATGAACTTCTCAGACTGCACGAACATACCGCCCGAACCGCAGCAGGGATCGTAGACCTTGCCATGGTGCGGATTGAGCACCGCCACCAGGGTTTTCACGATGCTGGCCGGCGTGTAGAACTGCCCACCCTTCTTGCCTTCGGCGCTGGCGAACTGGCCAAGGAAGTATTCGTAGACCTGGCCGAGCAGATCGCGCGCCTTGCCGGCGTCACTACCGAAGCCGATGGTAGAGATCAAATCCACCAGCTCACCCAGCTTGCCATCCGGCAGCTGCGCGCGGGCGTAGCGTTTGTCGAGGATGTTCTTCAGCTTGGGGTTCTCCGCCTCGATGGCAGCCAGGGCCTCGTCGATGCGCTTGCCGATATCCACCTGCTTGGCGGCGGCGCGGATCGACTCCCAGCGCGCCACTTCCGGCACCCAGAACACGTTGACCTCGCGGTAGTAGTCGCGGTCTTCCAGTTCGGCGTTAAGCGCCTCTGGGTCGTCGTCGCCCAGGTAGTAATCGTCGTTCTCGTCAGTCAGCTTGCGCTCCAGCTCGGCACGGCGGCCGGCGAAACTGTCGGAGATGTACTTGAGGAAGATCAGCCCGAGCACGATGTGCTTGTACTCGGCGGCGTCCATATTGGCGCGCAGCTTGTCGGCGGTGGCCCAGAGGGTTTTCTCCATGGCCTCGATGCTGGTGGCGGGCTGCACCTTGGCCGCCCTGCCCTTTTTCACCGCAGCCGCGGCCTCCACCACATAGTCGGCTGACACCTCTGCCGCAGCCGTCGGCTCGAAGCGCTCACGCGCTTTACTCAATGCTTGGTCGGCCAGGCTGCCAGTAGCGGCTTGGGCACGAAGTACCGAGCCGCCACGGCCACGACCTTTCTGCAGCACGCCCTGCTCGATCAGCCCATCGCGCGCGGCCCAGAAGGCGTCTTCATTCAGATCGGGAAACTGCCCCTTGAGGCGCTCCAGTAGCGACTGATTGCCAATGCTCGATCCATCGGCCGGTACGGCGGCCAGCAGGGCCTGCTCCAACTCACTCATGCACAACACTCCATAGCCGCCCGCCAGAGCGCGGGTCGACTCAATTCAATTAGGGGCAGCATTACAGACGGGAACCGGGGGGAGCGAAGCGCCAGGCGGCGGTTGCCGCCGCGCATCTGGAGGGCCATCCCTGGGATACCACGACCTGCCATTTTGCGATGCCCGTCACCTTATCCATTGGCAAAGCAGGGGTAAAGCGACACACCGCTGTTTGCAGCTGGCAGCCATCCCCAGCCCTGCGCTCAGCCCAGGCTAGCTAGCCAGGGCTCTACGATCTGCTTACGCTCCTGCAAGCCAAGGGCCGCCACGCCCTTGTGTACCAACGCCTTCTTATCCCCGGTATGCGGGTTGGTGACATAGGTGTTGATGCTTGGCAGCACCTGAGGGTTGGCGCTCCAGCGCAGGTTGAAGGCGGCCAGTTTGGGGAACCAGTACTGATTGGCGTAGGGCAGGTTGTCGTGAATCCACCAGGCCAGGGGTGTCCAGTCACTGGTTTGGTCATACCAGGGCAGCAGGGCCGGCACCACAATGCAGGCGGTAGCGCCCAGGTGGCCGTCGGCATCCGGGTAATCCCAGATATGCGCGGCGTAGTTGCTTTCGTTCTTCGCGCAGTTATTGCCGTCTTCTGCGCCTTTGGCGTTTACCGCCGCGGAGCGATACGCCGAGCGAATGGCGATGCGGCCGAAGCGATCCTGCAGCGGCTCCAGCAACTGCTCGCAGAGCTGGCGCCCGGCCTCGATGGCGCGGTCGGGGAAGTCAGGGATATTCGGGATGCCATCGATCTGGCTGATTTCCGAATAGAGGAAATCGCGCATGAAGAAGCTCCTGGAGAGCCTGACACGCCCCAGATCTTCCAGTGCCTGCACGGTGGTGGGTTTATTCATGGCGGTTGCTTCCTGCTGGGCGTTGTTGGAGGCAGCGTGTAACTGCAGCATGACAGGCGTCAATCACGACGATTGTCGTTGTCCAGATCACGGGCGCTGCCGCCTTTGTCGTAGTCCCAGCGGCCATCATTGTCGATATCCCGATCAGTACCGCCAGCACCGAAATCCCAGCGGTTGTCATTGTCCAGGTCACGGTCTGTGCCACCTTTGTCGTGATCCCAGCGGCCGTCGTTGTCGACGTCTCGATCAGTGCCACCGGCGTTGAAGTCCCAACGTCCATCGTTATCCATGTCGCGATCCGTGCCGCCCGCGCCGAAGTCCCAACGGCCATCGTTATCCAGGTCACGGTCTATGGCGAAAGCCATGCTGTTCATGACGAGCAGCAGAACCATGACCAGCCGCACGCACGCGTTCATGCTTCCTCCTGCGCCTCGAAGGCTTCCTGTTCGACCAGGCCCAGCTCAAGCTCGGCACGGTCTACCCAGGTTTCGTCCAGCTCACCTTTGACGGCCACGCCCAGTTGACGGAAGTCGCTGACCTGCTTGACCAGGTTGGCCTTGCCGCTCACCAGCTGATCACGTGCCTTGCGATAGGCGTCCTGGGCTTTGTCCAGGCTGTTGCCGATGGCGTCCATGCTGCCGAGGAAGGTGCGCAGTTTGTCGTACACCTTGCCAGCGCGCTCGGCCAGTTCGGCGGTGTGCTTGTTCTGGTCCTCGAAACGCCAGAGCTGGCGCACGATGTTGAGGCTGGTGAGCAAGGTGGTCGGGGTAGCGACCAGCACGTTCTGCTCGATGGCTTTCTGGAACAGAGTCTCGTCCGCCTTAAGCGCCTCGACGAAGGCCGACTCGATGGGCACAAACATGAACACCATCTCCGGCGCATTCAGCCCTGGCAGGTCGAAGTAGTGGCGGTCGGAAAGCTCCTTGATGCGCTGGCCGATGGCCGTGACGTGCTCGTTGAGAGCCAGGCGCCGCTCGGCATCATCCTCGGCATTGATATAGCGGGTGTAGGCATTGAGCGAGACCTTGGCATCGATGATCAGGTGCTTGGCCTGCGGCAGGTAGACGATCACGTCCGGACGCTGACGATTCTCCTCGCCATTGATGCTGACCTCGCGCTTGAAGTCGCGCCCGTTGACCAGCCCGGAGCGCTCCAGGACGTTTTCCAGCACCAGCTCGCCCCAGTTGCCCTGAGCCTTCTTCTGGCCCTTGAGTGCGGTGGCCAGGTCGTGCGCCTCCTGGGTGATCTGCTGGTTGAGCGCCTTGAGGTGCAGCAGCTCCTGGGTCAGCGCGGCCTGCTGCTGGACATCCTTGTGGTGGATGTCTTCGACCTTGGCACGGAAGCCGTCGATCTGCTCGCGGAAGGGCTTGAGCAGCGCATCCAGCGACTGCTGGCTGTGCTGCGAGAAGGCCTGGCCCTTGGCCTCGAAGATCTGCCCGGCGAGCTGCTCGAACTCCAGCTTGAGCTGGTCACGGCTCTCCTTGAGCAGCTGCTGTTGCTCGGCAAAGTGCTGCTGCTTCTGCTCCAGGCTGCTGCTGAGGGTGGCGTGCTCTTTGGACAGGTTGGCGAATTTGTCCTGCATCACCTCGTGGCTGTTTTGCAGGCGCTCATGGGACTGTTTGAGCTCGGCGTGCTGCTGCAGCAGCTGGCCGTGCTGAGCACGCGATGCGCTGGCCTGGCTTTGTGCCTCCGCAAAGCGAGCAAGCTGCTGCCTCTGCTCATCGCGCAGAGCAGCGAGTTCCTCTTGTGCGAAGTCGAGCTGACGCTGCAGCTGTTCAGCATGGGCCTTTTCCGCTCGCGCAGCGGCCGTTTGCTCGCGCAGGTCGGCTTCTTGCTGCTGACTCTGCTGCTGCAACTGCTCCAGCTGGAGCTGGTAATGCTGCAGGGAGCTCACGGCCTCTCGGCGACGCATGATCTGCCAAAACATTGCCAAGGCCATCATGCAGACAGCCAGCAGAGCGATGCCCATTACTGCCCAGGACATTCCGATACCGTTCACTGTGCTTCTCCTTTTCCGTGGCGGCTACAGCGCCAACTTGAATGACGCCATCAGAATATGTAGCTTCAGGCGACGCATCCACGGTGTTTACGTGTACAGGTAAAGTTTTCGAGCAGATGGAGAAGCTATGAAACGCAAGCAAGCAATTGAGGCAGTGCGCTGGGATCTGGCTCTGCGCTACCGCCTGATCGAAACCATTGTCTGGTGGGAGGGCCGTTTGACCACAGGCCATCTGATGCAGAGCTTTGGCATCAGCCGGCAGCAGGCGTCGAAGGACATCAATTCATACATCACCGACTACGCGCCGAAGAACCTGGAATACGACAAGCATTTGAAGGGGTATGTACCGAGCCGCCACTTCAAGCCACTGTTCATTGACGACAGCGCCAGCGCCTACCTGCATCTGCTCAATCAAAACTACGAGCGGGCACCTCATATCGACGGCCTGGCCCTAGCCTATGCCCACACCGAAGTACTGGGTGTACCGGATCGCTCAGTACGCCCGGAGGTGCTGCGCCCTCTGCTCAAAGCCTGCCGAGAGGGGCTGCGACTGGAGTGCGAGTATGTGTCTTTCAGCACCCCGGACGTTGAGACCAGGTTGATTGCCCCACATACCCTCATTTACACCGGCATGCGTTGGCATGTGCGCGCTTACTGCGAGAAGAACAGAGATTACCGGGACTTCGTGCTCAGCCGGTTTCGGGGTGAACCAGGGCTTATGGATGACCAGTCCGAGCACAACCGGGACCTGGATAGCGGGTGGAATACCGAGCTCGCGGTAGTCATCGAACCCGATTCGCGCCTGAAACCCGAGCAGCGAGCCATTATCGAAGCAGACTATGGCATGCAGAACGGCCAGCTACTGATCGCGACCCGTGGCGCGCTGGTGCAGTACGTTTTGCAGCGCTACCAGATCGACCCGACCAAGGTGCATGCCAAGGCGGAGGCTCAGCAGATTGTTGTAGCCAACCTCGATGAACTGAAGCCCTGGCTTTATCACTGACAGATGGAGCCCGTATGGCCACCCACCCCCTGCTCTACACCCTACATATCCAGCTAGAGCCATTGCAGCTCGATCCGCCGATCTGGCGGCGCATAAAGGTGAGCGGCGACTGCACCCTACGCAAACTGCACCACTTCATTCAGGCGGCCTTCGGCTGGCACAGCTGCCACTTGCATGAGTTCAGCAATGGCGTGAACAGCTATATGCCGCTGGATGCCGAACTGATGTACCAGTACGACGACGTGCTGGATGACCGCAAAACCAAACTGCGCCGAGTATTCAAAGAGGCGGACCGGCTGCGCTATCTCTACGACTTCGGCGATAGCTGGCAGCATGTGATTGCAGTGGAGAGCATCGAGCCCTGTGACTTCACCGGCACCTGGTGCGAGGTGCTCGATGGAGCCCGTGCCTGCCCGCCAGAGGATGCAGGCGGTGTACCGGGTTATTTGGACTTGTTGGCCTCAACCCAACAGCCAAGCGGCAGCAGCTTCGATCCCGAGCTGTTTGACCGGCGGGCAGCCAATGCTGCGGTGCAGCGGATTTGCAATAACTTCTGGGGGTGAGGGTAGCTGCGGCGGCTTGGCAGTTGCCTGATCAAGTTAGCGGCAATCCACACCAGCGAAAGCAGGCAACCCGAAGGACTGAGCAGCCCAGCATCTGTGACCATGCAAGTCAGCGATGCAACACTGTTCTTCGCCTTCAATCAGAGCGTCCGCCATAGGCGACACGGGCCAGCCCCAACAATACCGGCAATACCAGCACCAGCGGCAACAGATCACTCAGCGTTAGCGGCAAAATCATGGGGTAGTCCTCCGTATGCGGTGAGGCTCAAGCTAACGCGCTCCTAGATGCGAAGCGACCTGTCTACTTTTCGCACGTAAAGAAACAGCACATGTCGCCTTGCACCGCACGACACGTTTTGTCGCGCGCGTGCCACATGCTCTCGACAGGCTAGTCAGGAGCAGCACCATGGACCGTTTGATTAAAGAGAACCTCGAAGCCCTTCTGCAGGAGTCTGCAGGAAGCAAACGCTTGGGGCGGAGAATCATCAATCTTGCTGGCTTCTTGGGAAGCGCTGAGCCCCCGGCCAAGATCCAGTCCCAGTTCAATGACCTATCACGGCTACTGATCTTGCAGGATGCATTCGATGCCTTGCTGGAACCGATCACACAGCTATCCCGTTCCGGCATGTCACGCATGCTCGACGACCAGGCACTGGGAACCATGGTCGCCAGCCTGGAGGCCTCCCGACAAGCCATCGTGGATGTTGGTGAAATCAACTACGCCGAACTGATTTCATGGCTCGTGGGACAGGCTCAGGCACGCCGGATCCTCCGTCTAAAAGGCCAGGAGGCCGGTAACTGAATATGGATGACTTGAGCACACTGATTCCACCTTCCCCAATCCGTATGCGGGTTATGGATTTCAACTCGGGGCATGAGTCCATACACACCCAACTCAACTGGGAAAAACAGCGCACCCTACTCGGCCCGAGCGACATTTCCTTTGCGATCAACGCACCGCTGAACTACCTGGCCGACGAAGACGGTGCCAGGTACGTGTTCTTTGTCGACCCGGTACCTTGCGCCAGGGATCTTGGCCAGCGAGGTTTCCAGATCGTTGCGCAAAAGCGAATCGCCGCCATCAAATTCAAGACTTGGGCTGAGCAGGTCATTCAGTACGTCCGCTACGCCGCTGTAGGGTGTGACTGGCCGGGTCGCAACCATTCCGACTTCCGTCAGTTCCTGAGCTACAGTCAGGACCGACAGTTGCTGTTTGCTCTCTCAGTGTTTGACTACTCAAACCCTATGCATCAGCTACAACTGCCCTGCCAGGACTTCCGAACGCTTTATCTACTATTCATCGACAATGAACAGCCGGACATCCAGGCGCTTTCAGAATTAGCCGAGACGGTTGAGGAAACGAACCCACACCTTGAAACCCTGGTGCTCGGTACTGCCGTAATGCCTAACGAGCCCGCCAGAGTCATGTTCCTCGGCGAGACATTTGCCAGTCTGATGCGCTAACTACAGGGGCAACCTGAGGCCCTTCGCCTCAGGTACTGAACAGCCACTGACCTGCTAGCTAACGTCGACTTACTGCTCCGCCCTAACTGCCTTTGAATAGCCTGGACGGTAAGAGGCATGCGTTCTCCGAACTAGCGTCAGATTCGCATCCGCTGCTGGCCTGACCTTCACTGCCTCGGCACGCCCGAAGCGTTTGTCACCATAGCGCCCGATAGAGTCTGTTGCTTGGTGGCCCATGACATAAGCCATCTGAACTCTGGACATCCCTGACGCCTTCAAATTTGCACCGAACTGATGGCGCAGCGTGTACATGCTAGGCAGCTTCCCGCGAGTGAAAACCTCCTTAGCGGTCTCATGAATCACCATTCGAATAGAGTCCAGGCTCCTGGCATCAGAACGAAACGCCTCCACCGCATTACAGACGAGTTGGCAGAAATCCTCGTCAGCATCCAGCATTCGGTCAGCGCCACGCAGCCCACCGTGGCTATGTTTGGCGCCGAGAATGCTGATCCTCGTGCCCTCAATACTGATGTCATTCAGCTCGCAAGGGCGCGCTCCCGTCATGCTGATTAGCATCAACGCACCGGCTTCCACCCTCTGGCCCTTAGCCAAAAGCGCCATCACCCATTTGGCGAAATCGTCATCAGAAATTCTCTGCCGCCGCGCCTGCTTGCGCTTGCGAGGCAAGCCCAAAACGGTAACCGGGTTGAGCGTTCGATTGATCTCCTGCGCAATCCAGAAATGCCCTCTGTGCTTCTGGTCCATGGCCAATGCATTACGCAACCGCCTGAAGTAGTCAGGCCGGTACTCGGGAGCGGCACGCAGCAGCGCGCCGATGATGCGGAACTCATCCAACTCATCCAGCGCCGAGACAGGGATTTCTGGAAAGCGTGTCGTATAGAAGTGGGTAGCTAGTGAGCGGTAAGCGGTCTGAGTATCGGTGTTCATGCTGATTCTTCTTTTTATATGTACGAACGATCTCGCACATAACCAGCATGCTTAATGAGCAAAAGCTATCGCAATAGACAAATCAATTATTTTTACATAACAAAGATTGGATGAACGTCAAGGCAGGCAGCCTTGTCCTCAGCGGACATAGGTTCGTTGATTGAAGATGAAGCTCAACATGGCATAGAGCGGCTGTGACGCAACAGAAGCGACACGAGCTTGATCCGTCGCAGACCTCAGTGTTTCAACGCGACAGGTTCTGTCGCCATGACCGGGTAATGTCCTCTGCAAGCGCCTCGCAAAGGAGACTCGGCGTATGAGAACAGCTCTGACCCACTGCTGCCGCCATTGTGAATGGCAGCAGACGGTGGTGCCCAACGATGGGGGTAGCACCACAAAAGAGTGCTTCGATCACTGCCCTTGGTGCCGCTCGTTAGAGCTTCTTGAACGTCGAGCGACCCGCCTAGAGGCCCTAGCGGCTACTTTCGCTCGCTCGGGCTACGCTGGTTATCGCCGGAATGGCAAATTGCCATTTAAAGGGTTAGATTCGCCATTTAAGCGGCGCCAACAAAGCGCCCCCATTTAGATACGACAGGGAAGTAACGATGTCCGAGGCTAAGGACACGCTCCTGAGACTTATCGCGCTGCTGCGCCTTATCCCACGAGCACCGGGCCGCATTGCGACCACAACCTTGCTAGAGAAACTCAAGGATGATGGTTTCTCAGTAAGCCTGCGGACAGTTCAACGCGACCTCGACCGCCTGTCGATCCCATTTGCACTACAGCGTGACGAGAGCGGCCCATCATTTCGCTGGAGCCTTTCAGAAAATGCGCCTATCGATTTGTCGGCCATGGACACTCCCACCGCACTGGCGCTTTACCTCGCGGAAAGCCACCTGAAGACACTACTGCCACAGAGCGTGCTGGATCAGCTCGGCCCGCAGTTCCGCATGGCACGCGATTACATCGACAGCTTAGAGAACAACGGTCTGGCGCAATGGGCCCACAAAGTCCGGGCGATTCCCAACGGCAAGTCCCTGCAACCCGCACAGATCGCCCCATGTGTCTGGGAACAGGCCTCCACTGCCCTGCTAGAGCGCAAACAGCTACAGATCAGCTACCTAAGTCGCAGTAAGAGTGAGCTGAAGAAATTTCTGATTCACCCTGCAGGCTTGGTATCCCGCCACGCCATCAGCTACCTGATTGGCAGCGTCAACGGCTACGAGGACCTGCGCCAGTTCGCCCTGCACCGAATTCACCAAGCAGAGTGCATTGACACCCCGGCCAGCGCCCGTGACGACTTCGAAATTGGACGCTACATCCGCCAAAACCTCAACGCTACCGCCCCCATCGAACAGGTAGAGCTGGTCGCCGATGTATCCCCACAAATCGCCTGGCTGATCGGCGAAACTCCACTGAGCAGCGAGCAGAGCTTGGAGCCACTACAAGATAGTGACTGGCAGCGCCTGCGAGCCTGGGTGCCAGAAGATCAAGAGACGCTGTGGTGGTTGTTTGGGCTGGGTGAAAACATCCGGGTGCGGGAGCCGCAAAACTGGGCACGAGATATCCGCCAGAAGGCTGACAAGCTACAGAGCCTTTATGAACACTAAGCAGCAAACAGCAGCAGTTAAAATAACCGGGCAGAAAGCCCATCAGGTTAGCCCACCTGGGCATTGCCTCACCCGGGACCCCCTCGTCACACTCAGGAGGCCGAATGACACCCCCTACTGATCGCAGCTCGCCCCCAGACCATCAGGCGGCAGGCTCCCCGCAACCTTCTGCCAGCCGGCCGGCACGTAAGAGCACGCCTAAAACAACGCCGGATGCAACACCGACACTGGCCTTATCAACACTTCAGGCCCGCTTCGATCTGTCCCAGGATGTTGTCCTGTCCCAGAAGACCCGCCTGCAGCTGGATGAGTGCCTGGCCCGCCTGAGATTCCACAACAAAATCTATAGTGACTGGGGATTTTCAGCAGTAGACCCGATGGGCATGACCGCCATTCTGAATTTCTATGGTCCTCCCGGAACGGGCAAAACACTATGCGCTGAGGCGCTGGCCGGGCAGCTTGGCTTGCCCTTCATGGCACTAGGTATCGCTGAACTGGAAAGCAAGTTCATGGGTGAAACCGCCAAGAACATCCAGGCAGCCTTCGAGCATGCACGTGAAACAGGCGCCCTGCTGTTCTTCGACGAGGCAGACACCCTGTTGGGCAAACGTCTATCGTCAGTCACGCAGGGGGTGGATAACGAAGTCAATGCCATGCGATCCACCTTGTTGATTGAGCTAGAGCGTTTCGAGGGTATCGTGGTGTTCGCCACCAACTTCGCGAAGAACTACGACGAAGCCTTTCGCAGCCGCATCGGCTACCACATAGAGTTCAGCTTGCCCGACCTTAACGCTCGCCGCCGCCTCTGGGAGCGCTTTCTGGTTGCAGGCATTCCACTGCAGGACGATCGAGAAACTCTCCTCGACAGCGTCAGCACAAGCTCCGAAGGGCTTTCAGGCCGTGAAATTCGCACCTGTATGCGCCTCGCGCTGCCCAAGGCATTCCTTACCGCTGAGCGTGACGGCGGCGAACCACTACTACATACCGAGCACTTGCTAGCGGCCATTAACGAGGTGCTGGCGAGCCACACTCAGGTAGCTACTTCAACCCCACCCAACAAAGCGCATTCTGCGCAGGACACCGCCAGAGCCAAAGCTCTGCTAGGTATTCAATAAGGAGAACACCATGGGCTTTTGGTCCTCTGTATGGAGCGGCGTGACTAGCGCTGTCAGCACCGCCGTCGATGTGGGCGCAAGGGTTATCAGTAAGGCTAGGGAGGTCGCGGGGCAAGCATTGACCTGGATGGCCGAGAAGGCCGAAGGTTTTGTCGGCACGGTCAAGGAGGTCTGGGAGAGAGCCAAGCCATTTATCGAAAATGTGATTCGCCCCGGTCTTAAATTAGCGGCCAAATGGGCTGCTACAAACCTACCGACTTTCCCCTGGGTGAGCACCGCACTGACGGCCTTCGACAAAGCGCTGGGAGCCCTGCTGGTGTGGGACCAATCGGATCTAGCGAAGAAAGTCGAGGCAGCCATCAAGTGGGCCATCAGCAAAGCGAAAAACCTGCGTGAAGCCTGGATGGGGCCAGCAGAGGCGGCAGAGGCTGAGGAGCATGAAAGTGCTCTTCGCGAGGCTCGCAGCAAGGTTCGCGGTGAGGCCGCGCAGGGTATCGACCTGGCACTCCTGATTAGCCAATACGCACAGCTGGCCACAGGCATCAAGGACGTTCTGGAAAACAACGCTATCTCCGATTTCCAGCACTATTTGCGCCTACGCGCCGCACAGAAACTGCTCAGCGATACCGAGCAGCGCCTGATAGAGGCCCAAGACATTAGCGCCATCGACAAGGACGACCTGTTCCTCACCGAAATGGCCGCCGAGCTACTGAAAGCACAACCACAGATCAGCGACATCCAGACTCAACAGCTGGACGAAATTATCCTGCAGCGCTTCGGCAAGAAACTAATCCCGTTCGTCTTTGAGGAGCTGATCATCTCTTGGGGCATCAATCTCGGGGCGCTGGAGAAGGAGTGGAAGAAGCTCAACGACAATCTGGCAAAAAAGAAAGTCGAAATGCGCCGCCTTGAAACCAGCCAGCGCTTGGCCGAGCTATCCACGGAGGAAGTTGCACAACTCAACAAGCTGAAAGCAGAGCTACCCAAGCTCACCGCAAAGATGGATCAAAAGCGCAAGCAAACCAGTGAGATGCGCAACTATGTATTTGCAGCCGAAGGCTTCCTGCAAATGCTGGAAAAAGAGCCGGAAGAGTTTGTCGGCAAGGAATACATGCTCGAAGACAGTGCCACCGTTGGCATGCTTATCATCGACTGCGCACAGCATGGCAAACGCTGGGAATCGCTCAGCGCTGATGAGCAGGCCCTCATCATCGACTTTGCCAACATCTTCGAAGAAGACAGCCGCGCCCGTACCGCTCAGGTGGTCGAGGTCACTGCATGACCAACAATGAAATACTGGCCTTCCTAGTGCCTGGCAGTGACCCCCTGCAAGTCTCTTTCTTTTTCCTGATCTTTGTGCTCTGCGCCATCACTCTAGTCATGATGCTGTGGGGTGCCCGACAGGCCACTTGGGAAAAGAAATGGAATGGCAGCGGGGCCGACGATCTGGACGTTGAGCACGGATCTGTCAACGAGATCAGTGCCGCCGTTGCCAGCTCTGGCGAGAAAATGGCCGATATCATGCCAGGCATCCTGCTGATCTTTGGACTGCTCGGCACCTTTCTCGGACTTGGCATTGCCTTAAACAAGGCATCTACCATTCTCCTTGAGGCCAGCTCTGGTGGTGGCATAGACAGCTCCATGGTCAGCCTGATGGGCATGATGGAAGGGCTGGGCACCAAGTTCAAAACCTCTACTTGGGGCCTCATCGCCTTCCTCACCCT
This sequence comes from Ectopseudomonas mendocina, assembly GCF_007049795.1. Lineage (GTDB taxonomy): Bacteria > Pseudomonadota > Gammaproteobacteria > Pseudomonadales > Pseudomonadaceae > Aquipseudomonas > Aquipseudomonas mendocina_D. The sequence continues at coordinate 13,808 of NZ_SCFY01000011.1, read as the reverse complement.
CAAGGGTTTTGCTGGTCTCAGTAGCTACGACGAACGGCGCCTGCGCTGGTGTATTGGCAAGATGAAGGTGGCTTTTGATCAAGGCCGTGAGGCCATGCGCGCGATCCATGAGCGCGATCAGTCGACTCTAATCAGCGCGCTCTCTAAAATCGACCAGACACTGCTGGAACAACTGCAAGCTAGCCGCAGAGTACTCGAGCAACATGTTCAGCTCAGCCAGCAAGGCACTCAGGCAACAAACAACGCGCTGACTGGTATGCGTCAGGCCGTTGCCGACTTGCAGCAATCCCTGGTGCCGCAGCTACACACTCTCAACAGCAGTGCTCTAAATAGCCAGCGAGCGCTCGACGAACACACAGCCCTGCTGCAACAACACAGCGAGCAAAACCGCCAGCAACTGGAGGACAGCCAAGCAACTCGCTCCAACCTAGAGAGCTTCATCTCCACTAACAGTGAAAACCTGAGTGCCATCTCCGCAGCAGCCAACCAGATGGCCAGCGCAGCTGGCGGCATTGGCCAATCTGCCGATCAGCTGAAAGCAGCTATCAGTGAGTTCAGGTCGAGTGTTGGTGACGTGCTCGACGGCCTCAAGCACGATCTAGCCGGCACCATCGACAACATGGGCGAGAGCTTCACCCGCAACATGTCGAATATCTCAGAGACAATGGCACAGGCCACTGCAGGTATTTCTGGAGCTGTGGAAAACTTGTCTGAGAACGTCGGCAAGACCATGAGTAGCGTCCAGCAGTCGAATGAAACCTCCATCGAAATTCAGAAAAAAGCTCAGGGGGAGTTTCTAGTCACCAGTGGATCTCTCATAGAAAATGTCGAGGCCATGACCACACTGGTTAACGACTTGCGGGAAAATATCCTCTCCGGCCTCCGCGCTGTATCGGAGAATGGTCGACGCATGGTCTCCCTCGACAAGCGTTACAGTGATGTCGTGGAGAAAGCAGCTCGCAGCGCGGATGCTCTTGAACAATTTTCGGAGCACTTGAAGAGCATTCAGTTGTCCAGCCCACTGCAGCCGGCTGTAGAGATGATGATTCAGCAAATCGAAACGTTCAGCAGCAACCTAGGCAACATCGACAGGCATATTCTTGCGCTCAAGCAGCGACTGGACAGCAGCGACCATAGCGAGCATATCGGCCATATCCGCAATGCTATGGGCGAAGTTATCGGACACCTGGAAGGTATTGATAGCCAACTGAAAAAAACCAGCCTTGAAAGCACAGATGCCTGACGGAACCTACTATGAAAGACAAGCCGAACGAGTGGGTTTCAATCTCCGACCTGATGGCCGGTGTCATGGCCGTGGTTATGCTGCTACTTGTGATGTCGGTAATGCAAAAGACCTATTCTGACCTCAAGCACAAGCAGGAAATGGAGAAAAGCACTACCTCGCAACGCGAGACAATCAACCAGATGCTTTCCCAACTCAAGCAATCTCTCGGTGACACGGCCAATGAAGGTTTAGTGGCCATTGATGTGAACGCGCAAAAGCTCACCCTACGTGACGGAGTTTTCAGTCGTGGCAGCGCCTGCATCACCGATCAGGCGATGCAGGCGTTCAATAGCATCGAAGTGAGTGTGTCCGACTTCCTCAGCCAGTTTCCCAACGGGAAGGTGTATGTAGAAGGCCATACCGACAATCTCCCAGTATCTCGTCCAGTGACCAACTTCGACGCTTACTGCACCGTATACGATGACAACTTTACGTTGTCGGCGGCGCGAGCACGGGAGGCACGGAAGCTGATCATTGGCTCCCTAGATACTGCGAAGGCTAAACGGGTAGTAGTTGCTGGATACGGCGACTCCCAACCGATTCCTGGCATCTCACCAGAGGACGCACGACAACGGCGTATCGAGGTGCTTTGGACGATACAAAGCAATGGGATCGACAAGCACTGAGTTTTGACTCAGCCCAATGTTTGAAGCCGTCAGCATGGAATACCCCCTGGGCGACATCCCTAATTTCCGGGAGAATTCCCCCTACTTTCCTCCTGCCCGCAGCCAGCGACACAATTTGTCGCGCCGTTACAGCACACTCTCTACATGCACCTCAGAGAGACAACTTATGCCAATACCACTCCCGCCCCGCACCTTCATTTGCTCACACTGTGGCTGGCAACGCACCCGTATTATCACTAGCGACGCATTCAAACTAGGGGTTGACTGGCCCGCTCACTGTCCGTCCTGCCAATCCACCGACCTGGAAATTCGCCCAGCCAGTCGTACGGAAATCATGCGCGAACGACTGAACCTATTCTTTCGCCAGTCACGGGTCTGAACGGCATGAAAGGAAAACTCATTATGCACAACACAAAACTACTCCTGCTCTGGAGCCTATTCATCTGCACCCACGCCCAAGCCGGCACCTATGAATGGACGTCCGGTTGGGGCATGGGCGTCAGCGAACACCTGGTAGACGATGGCAACGGAAACGAGTTGAACATCTCTTGCCCGGACTACGAGGAAGATGGTTATGTACGTGCCTACGCAACTATTGGCGGCCGGCAGTACAGCTCCGAGGACGATAGCGGCTTCGATGTAATCGTCGATGGCGTAACTTACAGCAACCCGTTCTTCACCGACTGCCGGGTGTGTGGGGCCAACTTCCCAGATTTCTGGGAGGCCTTGCGCGAAGCCAATCACCTGAAACTCTCCGCAGGTGGACAGATCATTACTCTGCCCACAAGAAACATCGCCAATGTTCTCAGGCCACTAGGCAGCCCTGAGAACAGTTGCCGTTCAGCCTGGTAGAGCAATCTGCATCGCGACGCAATTTGGCGTCGTGCGCTGGCTAGTGCCTGTTTACCTTTATCAACGTGCCCAAAACCTGCAGCATAACCTGGCCTACTTCATCGTCTGGCTGGTGTGTTTTGCACTGGTTTTGCTGGCCTGAAGGAGCCCAAAGCATGCTCAAGAATCTTCTTGCCACCATAGGTCTAGCGGTAGTGGTCAAGGCCGCCTTTGAACACTATCGAGAGTTCCAGGAGCTTAAGCGCGAAAAACAGGGCAGCAGTGAGCCGACGACCTGAATCGCCGCAGACTTACACCGCCCCACTAGCACGTGCCGCTAACTGGCAGTGTCGACATTGGCAAATGCTGAGTGAGGTTCATCTGATTGAGATGAACCTCATCCATCTCCGCAGGCTGACGCTAACGGGTCATCCCACGTCTGCTTCTAGAGCCTCCACCAGGACTTCCAATGCAGACTCCAAACGAGATGCCTCCCATGGGTCAGAGGGACACTGTTCCCGGGCGTTAACTTTTCGCACAAAACGTAACAGAGCCTCAGCGTCGGCGTTTGGCATTTCAAGGGTGATCGAACTCATCCCAACCTCTCAATGTTCAAAGCGCCACCTGCCAATGGCAGAAGCAGCCACTGCTCAATGACTTTTCGCCCGGAAGCCTGCTCTACCCCCTGAGCATATAACTCCAACTGTGCGCAGTGCTCGCTAGCCAACTTCTCCCAGTGATCCATAGCCAACTGGCTGGACTTATGGTCAAACAGAATCCATCCGCTTGCTGTTTCCAACAGCAGATCGATCCGACCATTCAACACCTGACCATTTGGCAAAATGCTCTGCAATGGAATTTCGGCATGAGGCCTCGCCTCAGGCCAGCGGCTAGACAACCAGCTTTGGAAAGCCTTGAGCTGTTGCAACACTGCGGTTGCCGAGAGGTAATCCGACACACCAAATCCGGACAGGATGCTGATTACATCCGTCTCAGACAGAGGGGTATCCGGATCAGCGAAGGACATCCCAATACAGGTATGAATCGCCTCGCCAAGCTCACGCACATCAGCACCTGCGACCACAGGAATCCGTTCACCGATACGGCACTTTTCCAAAACAGTACCCGAGACCTGCCCTGCCGAAGATGGGCTGAAGCTGAGTGGCAGCCGCAAGCCTATATCGCCCCGGCCCCGGAACCAATGAAGCGGCTCTGCCGCCGCTGGCTCGACACTGCCAAGCTCCTCTAGCGGCTCAAGCATCCAGTAATCTGCAGGGATACGCTCGCCACCGGGCAGCTCCACGGCAGCACCCCCCTCCGCCGGCAGTAACCACGGCGCCCCGAGCGAATCGAGCCATTCGCCGCTCGGTCTGCGGCTGGAGCGCGCCAGCACCAGTAAATCCCGAGCCCGAGTCATACTGACATACAGAAGCCGCCTGGCCTCCTCCACGGCGGCCTGTCTAAATCCAGCAGCCATAGGTGTAAGCGCAATCCTGTCAGCAATCGCGACCTTCTTTTGCGGGCCGAATGGCCAGGGCCAATAGCGGATATACCGATCGGCCAGAGGGTTGTGAGCATCAAAACGGCCCCCGGATTCCACGCAAACAGACCAGAGTCGGTCCTTGATGTCCTTGGCCAGGTCCGTGAGGATGACCACCGGCCATTCAAGCCCCTTGGCGGCGTGATGGGTCAACACCCTAACCGCATCGACGGCCGGTTCGGCCAGCATGTCCTGCTTCTGCTCGGCCATTTCATCGAGCCAGAGGATAAGGCCGGAAACTGAAGCCGACTGCTGGCCGCTGCTGCAAAGATTTTCATAGTGCTCGGAAAGTGCAACCAGGGCCTCCAAATTAGCCAGTCGCTGACGTACACGGACGCTATCCGGCGTCCAGCGTGCAACCTTTTCCGCGAGGGAACAGGTTGCGATCAGCGTCACCAAGGCCTCCTGCGGGGCCAGTACCGGCATAGCGGGCCGTAAAGCGGCAATCGCTTCCAGCAGGGGATGCGCCGGATGGCCTACGACGGCCTGCTCACACCAGAGATCGACATTACCGCCTTGCGCCAAGTACCGCAGCCGGTCCGCCAGCCACACTTCAGGCTCCAGGCTGTCGGCCAGTGACACTATCTCAGCCGTGGCCAGGGTATCCGCGGGGTCATTGAGGCGGCGCAGGCAGGCCAGGGCAAGTGTAGCCTCGGGCGTGGCCAGCAGGCCCGCCTGGGCAGTGGCGACGGGAATGCCCTGCGCGGACAGGGCCGCAGCCAACGCATCCACTCCGTCATGGGAACGCGACAGAATGGCAATATCCCCGAAGCGAGCAGGACGCAGCGACTGGGCCTGCTTGTCATAGACGACATAACCGCTGTCGATCAGCTGGCGAACTCCGGATGCCAGCGCGCTGGCCTCTTGGCCTGCGTTATTGCCCGCGAGTACCCAGTTGGCCAAGCCAGGCCCTGGCAAGGGCTCCGTGCGCTCGGCCCTGAGTTCAACCTCTTCCCTGGCCAGGGAGTCCGCGAAGGCGTGAGTAAAGAGCGCGTTCACAACCTTCACCAGCTCCGGGCGCGAGCGCCAAGACGACGGCAAGACCTCCTTGCTCCCCCCCAGGTCCGGCAGGGCCGTGATGATGGCCTGCATGAGAGCCGTGTCGCTGCCACGGAAGCCATAGATCGCCTGCTTAATATCACCCACCCAGTAGACTCGCTTGGCAAAGCGAGCGAGTTTCAGAAAAAGGGCAAGCTGGATCGGGCTAGTATCCTGAAACTCATCAACCATCAGCAGGTCGAGTTCATCGTCAAGCACAGCCACCACTTCAGGGTGGTCGAGCAAGCCAAGCAGTTGGTGTTCCTGGTCAGCAAAATCGAGAACGCCCAGTTCCTGCTTCAGGGCTTGGTAGTTGGTCAGCGCCTTGGTCGCCAGGTCAAACATCTGGTCGAGGTACTCGCGCAGGTCCCTATGTAAGCTGGGATGTGCGTCGACCTGCCCGGCCAGGTTCGCAATGGGCTCGATGACCTGGCGCAGGCTCGCTTCGGGAGCCGCCTTAGCGACCTTGACCCATTCACTCCAAGGCACAGCCTGCCCCTCAAGGCCACGAGCAAAGCCCTTGAGCAGCGCCAGGTAGTCATTGGTGTTCTTTTTGCTGCCAGATTGGGCGGTCGCTTCGATTGTTGGTAGCGCCGCGCGGATTGCTTTGAGCAAATCAAGACTCAGGTCCTGCCGGGACGGCGTTGGGAAATGGCTTAGCAAGTCGTCGGCATTCAACTGGGCGAAGCTGGGGACCTGGCCAAGCGGGATATCGTTGCTGCGGATCTGGTTGACCAGCAACTGCAAGGCGTCTTTCCAGTCATCCTCAAGCCCCAGGCGGCGAACCAGACCCAGGAGCCTCTGCATGCTAGGCCCATCCAGTATCGCGTCGATAGCGCGGCCCAGCAGAATCCCGCTCTGTGCTTCCTCCAGCACCTGCTGCTCGGTGGCAAGGCCGGCCTCAAACGCGAAGCGGGCAATCAGTTGGCCGCACACGCTGTTAACCGTACCGATGCGCGCCTGGCCCATTGAATTGGCCAGGGCAAAGTTACCCTGCTTAAGCAAGTACCCACGCACGCGCTCCCGCAGTTCAGCCGCCGCCTTCTTGGTGAAGGTGGTCGCCATGATGCCCGCTGGCCGGACACTGCCCGACGTCAGTTCGTGGTGCAGAAGCTCGGTTAGTCGGTGGGTCTTACCGCTGCCGGCACCGGCGCTGATAAAGGTGATCTGGCCTTTCATTCTGCTCGCCATGCTTAACGCTCCCATCCGGCAAGCGTCCGGTAATCGTTGTAAGCCTCGTTAAGCGTTTCCGTGGCCATGGCGTCCTCCGGCGGTTGCGACGCCTCGTCGGCGGGGATGCCCTCCAGCACCACCTCGAACCGCCCGGCCTGTATCTGCGCCACGCGCCAGCGCCAGGTAGCCAGGAAGCGCTGCCAAAGCTGTGGGGTGTTTTCGCCATCCACGGGCGGCACTGCCTCAGCGTCCGGGAAGGCGCGGTCGTCGGGGGCGAAAAAGCGGGCACGGTCAAGAATGTAATAGGCGACCGAAGGCCAGCGCCCCGTTTCCTGGCGCAACAGCTCGGCATAGAGGGCGAGCTGGAGATGGCGATTTTGGCGCAGCTTTTCCGGATACTTCCTGACCCCGGACCATTTCATGTCGACGATGGCAAGCTCGCCCAAGGCGTTCTCCAGCATCAGATCCACTGATCCCACCAGCTCGCCTCCAGAGAACTGCCCAGCAACCGCCCGCTCCGGCACCACCTGCCGCATCCCAGCCTTGGCCACCTGCTCGCGCAGACTACGCATGGCCTGCTGCAGACGCAGGCGGAAATCCTCCAGGTCGGCTCCCCGCCCCGGGGCTTTCAAGGTAGCCCCTTCTTCATCAATCAGCGCCGTGAAGGAGCAAGCAAACCAGGCGTCGAACTCCGCTGCGGGCATCGTCAGCGCGCCCTGACGCAGGAAATACTGCTCGACCAGCCCATGGGCCAGATTGCCGAGCAGCCGGAAACCGCCATCGAGGCTAACGATGCGCGACGCTTGCAGTCTGGCTGGGTATTGCAGCAACCAGTGATAGGGATTGAACAGCAGCTTTTCGAGACTGGAAAAGGACTCTTTAGGACGCAAAGCCACCGAGACATCGTCAGGCAACTGCCACCAGCGCTTTGGAGCAGGGAGTGGCTGGGCAGTGATCGGAGCCAGCATGGCGCCGCCTGCGCCAAGAAGCATCTCCAGGGTATGTATCCGGGGCTTCTCAACGAGCGCTTCGATCATTAGCCAGAGGGGATGCACCTCCTCTTCAGCAGGTGGAAGTACCAGTACCAGTTGCTCACGAGCGGCCATGACCGGCCGTAACCAACTGGCCGTGACCTGCTCCAGCCTGTCCGCAGCCGACGGCAGCTCCACCCCGGCCTCCCTCAAGACGCGGAGTTCGGCAGTCGACCAGGGATCGCTGCCGGGCAGCGGCGGCAACGCCAAGGGCGACCAGATAACCCGCGCAACCGGCTCGGTAATCGCGCCCGGGAGATTAACCACCTGAACTGCGCCGACCTCGGCTGGCCAGAGAGAGTTCTCCGTACCGCTGGCGGTGGCTTGAGCGACGAGTTTTTGCAGCTGCCTGGGGCGGATAACTGCAGCTCCCTGAGCCTGCAGCCGCACCAGTGAATCCAGACAGGACTGGCACTGGCCATAGCCGGCCAGGAAGGCGAGGCGCTTGGCAGCATCGTCTTCGCCAAGGCGCTGGCGAAAGAATGCCGCCAAGTGAGCAACCCGCTCGATGACTGCCTCTATCGACGCACCGGACTCGGCAGGGAAACGCGCATGCTCGACCCAGAGGGCAATCTTTTCACGAACCGAGCCAGCGCGCTCCTCACCGTAGTACTCGTCGATCCGGGCCAGGGTCCGTTGCCAATACGCCCCGCCGATACCCGGAGCATCGGCGACTTTTTCCGCGAGACGGCGCCCGGCATAGCCGGGGACAGGACAGACCGGGTGAGTAAGGAATTGCACCAGGGCCTGGAAGTCGAGCGGTTCCCAAAGCAGCTCCAGGGCCAGGGGCAGGACCTGCAGCGCCGGGCGGAAGGCACTGGCATGCCGGAGCCCTTGCCGGGGCAGTCCGGCAGCGGAAAGCTGGGCATCCAGGCGCATGCCGTCACGAGTACAGAGCAGTAGCGTCGGGCAATCCTTGGTGAGTTGGGTCGCCAACCAGTGGTTCGCCAATATTGACGTTTCGGCCTGGACGACGAGCACGGAGCCATCCTCCTGCCACGCCAGCTTCGCCCCCTCCTGGCCGTTGGCCACGCCGTGGAGCTGCTTCTGCAGCGCGCCAAGGAAGCCCATGCCCTGCCCAGCGAATTCGCCGGCCGCCACGATTGGCAGCTCGGCAAGCACCGCTTGCCAGCGATAAGGCAGGGTTTCCAGCGGATCCACAAGCAGGATCTGCTCGATGCTGAGCTGGCGCTTCTGCAACGCAGCCTTCACCGCCTCAAGGCGCTGGCCAATACTCGGCGCCACCGCCGTTGCGGCCAGTGCTTCAACCTCCGCTAGGTCTCGCAGGCGCCTTGGCGCCATGCTCGGCATGCCGCCAGCCCAACCATGCAGGGCCCACTGATCCCGCCAGTCGAGCAGGTATGCCGCGGTGCCTAGGGGGTCGGTAGCGAAGCTGCAATGATAGAAACGCTGCTCGGAATCGAGCCGATGCAGGCAATCCTGATACTGGACAATGCGCTCGGCCTGCGAGGGGCGCAGCGCCAGCAGACCCAACTGGGTTTCGAGAATATTCAGCAGACCCAAGGGGCCGACCAACGATACACCGAGTGCATCAGCCGCCGGCCTGGGGCGCTGGCCGTCGAGATGCAAGCCAAAAGTAATACGCTGTCCTTGCATAGGGACTCCCTGTCTTATTTTTAGCCTGCTCAGCCCACTTTCAATCACTTTGCGACAGCCTGTTTCGTAGGCAAAAAATCAAACTACCTACGACAAAGCCTCGAACTACAGATAGACCAGCACTGACCAGAATGGCTCTTACCGCATTTGCCACAACACTAAGTCGACCATCTTCTCTTCGGAAATTGCGAACGCGGGATAAGCGGCTTTAAAAGTAGAAACCAAGGCCCGCCCCTCCGCTGACGCCAAGAATCCCTGAAAGTTTTGCTGTAGGTCACGATGCAGGGACTCGATAGCTTGCATACGATTAGGGGTACTTGAAGAGGCAAGCTTACAGCCAAGATTGCTCAGAACTACCGAATCGATTACAGGCTGGGTGGTATCTAGTGTCGCAATCAGTTTGCTGGCAAATGAGGCTTCATATCTACCAGTCGATTGATGCAAGGCTCTGAGTACCTGCGAGAAGCCATACCCATGGGTTTGGGCTTGACGCATGAGGTCGAAGTAAGTCGACTGCCACTGCAGGCCTCGTCGAACACGATAAAAACCATTGTAGGAGCGCCTCAATACTGGGTCAGTGAAACCTGATCTATCTCGCCGGACCTGTTGCTGGATTGACCAGTACTTCTGCAAACCGGGCTGCACCTTGGGCAAAGCCACAGCAAGCTGAGCATTGCTAATCGTTATTGGCCTCATCTGATACTCTGCGCCTTCCTCTATGTTCTGGTCGACCTGCTAAGAGCTTTTGCGTGCCGCGATAATGGCACTATCCAAAGCACTCAGTTCCATTGTCCTCATACTGCCCTGCTTAACCGCCAGATCCCTCCAGAAGCGAAAAAGCAGTCCTTCTGGGTCCGGCGGAGATTCAAAGGTATAAAAGTAAAAATCGGTAAGCCGTTCAGTCGCCAGCACCTGCCCCTTCATAGCCGCCCACTGCAACCAGTACAAGCCCAGCGCAGGATCATACTCAGGCGATGACTCGTCCAGAGCCAGCCGCCCCAGTGAGAAGCACGCCATCGAATCTTGCTCGGCCGCTCCGCGCTTGTACCAGCTAATGGCTTTCCCATGATCCGCAGGGATACCTTCATCACCACACTCATACAAACCACCTAGCGCAACTGCTGCGCAAGGTATCCCCGCCTCAAAAGCCTGCTCGTAATAGTCGACGGCCAAACTCGGATTGACCTCCAACCCCTTGCCGTAAAAGGCCTGCTCCGCGAGGTTGAATAGGGCCTCGGCAGAGCCCATTACCGCAGAAATCTTGAACAACCGCCTAGCTAGCGCAGGATTATGCTTGAGCCGCATACCATTGAGCCAAAACCACCCTAGATCATTGAGCGCATCCGCATCGCCCAACAGAGCCTGCTCACGCAGCTCCACATAGCGATTTCGAATCCTGATCGGATCAACCAATCCAAGAAGCGGATTGGCTGCCCTGATCTCGTGATAGGTAACACCCGCCTGCCCGCTCAGCTCCATCGCTCTCAGCGACGGCATACCGATTCCAGCATAAAGGCGTTGCAGCTCGTCAGGCTCAGCTAGCTCGACGTATTCAGCCCGGGGAAGAAGGTTGTCCATAAGATTGAAGACGCCTGCAGATTTGCTCATGCTGCTGCCCCATCGATGATCGTGTCTGACCATTTTCAACAGCCATGCGACAGCCTATGTCGCACGCGAACAAGGACGGAAGTGTGGAACAGCTGCTTCGCCATGAGCTCATTCTTGGCCTTCTCCCGAGCAAGGAAAGCGCTCTCGATAGCAACGCCATTCACCAACGAGTAGCCAACCAGGGTGTCCAGGTTGATAAGCGCACCATTCAGCGTGACCTGAGCGAGCTAGAACAGAAATTCCCCCATGTGCGCAGCAGGCCCAAGGGCAAAGCCAAGTTGTGGTGGGCAGAAAAGTCGCTGTCGCGACTGAGCATGCTGCCAACAGATGCAATGAACCTCGTCATGATCATGGATCACGCGGCCAAATTCGGAATGGCGGTGCAGGTAGCAAACCTGACCCCCCTGAGGGATTACGCGATATCTCTGTTGAAAGGAAACCGCCCCAGCCAGGACTGCTCAGGCAAGATCATCAGCAACACCCGCTTCGTTGTTCTGGAACCAGGCCAAGTGAAGCCGGAGGTACTGGAGGTTGTCCAACAGGCACTTCTGGATGATTCATCTATCGAAGCTCTCTACCTCAAACGCGGTGCCTGTGAGCCACAAACGCTACATATCAAGCCACTGGGTCTTTCCTACCAAGACTCCAATATCTACCTTGTATGTATTTTCAAAGGCTTGCCCGAAGGCAACCTGGCGTCCCTCCCCCTGCATCGCTTTCAATCTGCCAAGACTATATGGGAAGACCTAAAGACTCCTGACGGTTTTGAGATGAACTCGTTTGAGGTCAAGCGCAGCCTGATATCCCAGAGATCAGAGCACCCAGTTCAACTGAAGCTGCGCATTTCTCAGGCGCTCTACGAACGCCTGCATGAGAACGCGCTCACTGCCGATCAACAGCTACAACCTACCGGTGATGGCTGGTGGCTGATGACAGGTAACCTGCCTCTTAGCCAGGGGCTGGAACTATGGCTATTGAGCCAGGGCGAACACCTGGAGGTTCTGGAGCCGACTGAATTAAGGCAGCAAATGGCCTTATCGGCGCATCGGATGGCGGCACTGTACGAACAAGGTTAATGCGACACAGGCTGTCGCATACCGGAAGCAACCTGTCTCCTGTCATTTGACCATGGAGCCACCACTATGAAGACCTATTCCGCGTTCCTGCAACGTGTCACCCCAAATGCCGGCCCTCGCGCCAACTTCACGATCACGGTCCAGGCCGTGAACTCCGAAATGGCTCGCGTCACAGCCGAAGCTCAATACCCGGGCTACAAATGCGCCAACGCTCCCGTGCAGGTGCGCTGAAGGTGCTCAAGCCACGCTTTGGCAAATCGGGACTTCGAGACTACCTCTACTACCTGTTCAACCAGGGAGAAAGCCTCGAAAGCCCCAAAGCTGCGCTCGAACAGATGGCAGTTCAAGAAGCTCCTCACCTGGACACTTACAAAATTGGGCTTATCGCCGCTACACAAGCGGAGGCTGACCGTTTTTTGGGGCTTGTTGAAGGAGCCATGCACAAGCACCTATCCAGCCCGACAAGGCAGCGCTTTACGGCTTACGGGTTGGATCAGGCATGGCGACCACTGCAGCTATTTGATGAGGTCCATTGGATTCATGGCTGCCCCACCCTCCCGCTACCACAGGAGCTTCTGGCGAGCCTAGGCAGCATCGTGCACATCCATCTGCTAGAGCAAAGCGATACAAAACTACAGTCTGGATTACGCGCCTATCGCTGGAGGTCAGAAAGTGATCTGACAGAGTTTTTGGCGAGCCTCTACCTCTCCCGCGAAATATGCTGGTTCTTAGAGCTGGACTGGGAAAGCTACTTTATGTGGCAGCCATGTGTTGACTGCATTGCCACAGTGAGTGTTGGTTGGGGGGCTACACCTAGCGCCGCTGTGAATGCTCTGCTGGCATCAGCAGAGACGACGAATCCAAGCCACCTCGATGGTGAGATCTTGATCATTGAAGGTGGTATAGACACACGCATCGGAGATTACATCGATATCGTGGATACGCTTGAGCGAAGCCTCGAACTGGACTTTGTCACCACTGGCTGGGTGAGTCTCAACTATTCGGGCTATGGCCTTAAACTCCTGAGGTTTAGCCATTGATGAGCTTGATTTAGCGCACTCACACCCATTAGCCACTAGCGAAGCGGCATCGCTCGGAGGCAGCCGATGAAACAACGTCAAAGATGCTGCCGCAACGCTCGGCGCCTAGTGGCATTAAGGCCAGTCAATCAACTCACCACACGTGACCTGCGAATTGGGCCTCATGCGATCTGCAAAGATGGCCAGGCGCTACTGGACGAGTTCATGTCCCATTTGGACGCCATCGAGCCACTGTCCACCTCAGACAACGCTGCCTGGCAGGTAACATAGGGCTCCTCGATACGCTCTGGCTTTGAAGTGCAACTGTTAAGACCTAAAGGCTCTGCTGCGAGCAGGCAAAAGCCTTGATATGGTGTGGCCATAATCACAGGGAGCTATCGCATGCACTACCAGGCCTTGAAGGAACGTCACCGCCAAGAGCGCGACCAACAGCATCCCAATCTCAGCCTACGACTACACCGAGCACTCAGTTGGCTGAACCGAGCAGAACAAGCCGAAGACACTGATGGCCGATTCATTTTTCTGTGGATCGCATTCAACGCTGCCTACGCCACCGATATCGACGAGCAGCAGCGATTATCCGAGCAGGAAACCTTCAAAACCTTTCTCGAAAAACTGTGCTCTCTTGATCGCAACAACAGCATCGAGAAGCTCGTCTGGTCGGAGTTCCCCGGCAGCATCCGGGTACTACTGGACAACCCGTATGTTTTCCAAAGCTTCTGGGAGCATCAAAGCGGAAAGATCAGCGAAGAACAGTGGAAAGAACGCTTCGCCAATGGAAAAAAAGCAGCGGCTACGGCGCTGGCCAACCGCAACACGCCTGCGGTACTTGGCGTGATGTTCAACGTAAGCGTCCGCCGAACTCACCTTGCGTGATTCAGGCAGGTACCCACTGATGCGGCAGTAGTTGGCCGATCTCACTCGCCCGCTGCGTCGGCAGTCG
>NZ_SCFY01000010.1 GCF_007049795.1 Ectopseudomonas mendocina | reverse complement strand
GTACGGTTCTGTTTCATCGGGGTAGCGGTTCTTGCCATGGTTCACCTCGTTGCAGTTTATCGCTTAACGGGGTGTCCACTCGTGCTGGGCAAGATCAATGCGTCTGGGTGTAGTACTTGGCCGCACGGAAGTGGTTGTGCTCGAGCAGGGTCGGCGAGTTGTTCTCGGCGCCGTCGATCACGCCGCTCTGCAGGGCGCTGAAGATCTCGCCGGTGTCCATGGCGATGCCGTTGGCGCCCATGGCGTTGAGGGTGTCGATGAACAGCGGGTTGCCGATCACACGGATCTTCATGCCCTTGAGGTCTTCGAGTTTACGTACCGGCTTCTTGGTGTACAGGCTGCGGCTACCGGCTTCCATCCACGCCAGGCCGACCATGTTGAAGTCGGAGTTGGTGATGGCGTCGAGGATTTCCTGACCGATTTCACCGTCGACCACTTTGCGCATGTGGTCGATATCGCGGAACACGAACGGCATGTTGAAGACGTTGGTGGCAGGCACTACCGGGCCGACCGAGCCAAGGCTGACGCGTGTCAGCTGGACGGCGCCGATCTGGGTCTGTTCGATCACTTCCTTCTCGGAACCCAGCACACCACCCGAGAACATTCGGGACTTGATTTCGCCGTTGGTGGCCGCTTCCAGCTTCTTGCCGAGGTTTTCCATTGCGACTACGGTCGGGTAGCCGGCCGGGTGGATTTCGGCAATTTTCAGGGTCGTCTCGGCCTGTACGAAGGAGGACAGACCGAGCGCTAGAGGAAGTGTGGCGAGAAGCAACTTACGTTTCAGGTTCATGCGGAAAACTCCGTCTTGTTGTTGTTGGTGTACAGCAGTGTGAGTCCGGTGCCGCGAGCGGCCCGGGGTGAATCGGGTCAGGGGTGGAAAGCCGGCTCCTCTACGCCGCAGACGCCGGCTTGCAGAGCGAACACACCGCCGGCCAGTGGCTGGTCGGAGAGGTCGCCGCCGGGGCGGATTGAGGTAACGAACAGGGTGTCCAGATTGGCGCCGCCGAAGGCGCACATGGCGGGCTTCTTCACGGGAACCTCCAGCGAATGGTCGAGGCGGCCATCCGGGGTGAAGCGATGGATCAGGCCTGCGTCGTTGCCGCAGATCCAGTAGCAGCCGTCGACATCCATCGCGGCGCCGTCGGGGCGGCCTGGATGCTGCTTCATGTCGATGAACAGGCGGCGGTTGTGCGGCGTGCCGCTCTCTGTGTCGTAATCGAAAGCCCAGACGCTTTGTACGCTCGGGTGCGAATCGGACAGGTACATGGTGCGGCCGTCAGGGCTGAAGGCCAGGCCGTTGGGCACGATGAGATCGTCGAGCACCTGTTGCAGCTGGCCGTCGTAGCGATACAGAGCGCCGACGCGTGCGCCCTGGGCCATGTCCAGCAGCATGGTGCCGGCCCAGAGGCGGCCTTGGCGGTCGCAGCGGCCATCGTTAAAGCGCATTTCCGCGCGGGCATGTTCGACCTGCGCCAGGCGCTCGGCTTTTACGCTGCCATCGTCTTGCGGACGCAGGTGGAAGATGCCGCTCTGCATGCCTGCGATCCAGCCACCAGCGGGATGCATGGCGATGCAGGCGAGCATCTCGTCAGCCTGCCAGCTCTGCGTCTGACCATCAGCTGCGGACCAGCGGTGCAGGCGGGCGGCAGGGATATCGGCCCAGTACAAAGCCTGTTCGGCAGCGTTCCAGACCGGGCTTTCACCCGTGGCGTTGCGCGCATCGACAATCAGTTCGGCTGTCATGGCATTCAGGCGCTCTATTTTGTTGTTATGACGTAGGGCAGCGGTGGCGCCGTGTTCAGTCGTCGCCGAACGGGCCGGCAGCGACGAAGGCTCCACCCTGGTAAATACGTGCAGGGTCGTCGGCTGTAGGCATCGGCTGTGCTTCCACCTTGTCGCGGAAGATTTCCGAACTGTCCTTGGGCTGGAAGCCCAGGTGCGCGGCCTTGCTGTTGTCCCACCACACGTCGCGGTTGTTAGACATGCCGTAGACCACTGTGTGGCCAACGTTCGGGGCGTACAGGCAGCGTTCGATCAGGTGGGTGAGGTCGTCGTAGCTCAGCCAAGTGCTCATCATGCGGCGGTTGGCTGGCTCGGGGAATGAGGAGCCGATGCGGATGCTGACGGTCTCGATGCCGTAGCGATCGAAGTAGAAACTGGCCATGTCTTCGCCGTAGGACTTGGACAGGCCGTAGTAACCATCCGGGCGACGCAGGCAACTGGCGTCGAGGTGTTCGTCCTGCTTGTAGAAGCCGATGACGTGGTTGGAGCTGGCGAACACCACGCGTTTCACGCCATGGCGGCGGGCCGCCTCATAGACATGGAACACGCCGCAGATGTTGGCACCGAGGATTTCCTCGAAGGGGCGCTCGACCGAGACGCCGCCGAAGTGCAGGATGGCATCGACGCCTTCGACCAGTTGATGCACGGCCGCTTTGTCTGCCAGGTCGCAGCGCACCACTTCTTCGTGGGGGCCGGCAGCAGGGGCCATCTCACCGATATCGGAGAGACGCAGGATAGTGGCGTAGGGGCGCAGGCGTTCGCGCAGTACCTTGCCCAGGCCGCCGGCGGCGCCGGTCAGCAGCAGGCGATTGAAGGGGCGCAGTTCGCTGGAGGTTGTGGTCATGGCGGGGCCTGGACTCTTGTTGCTTGTTGTTATTGGTTTGTCATACGTTGTCGTATGACTTGGATCGATTATCAGCACCCACTTCGGCAATGTCAACGCGACAGAGGTGGAAATCGAGGTGTTTCGTTTGCTCGTAACTGAGCCGATTCAGTCTGCTCAGTGAGTCGATCTGGGGAGCGGAAATATAGCTTGGTTGGCTCTATCACGGCAGTTAATCGTGTTGGTACAGTTTATTCGAGCAGTTCGGGTAGCATCAGGCTGGTGCAGGGTCGGTATGCTCGATGCCTGTTTGACTAAAGTTGTATGACAACATATCTCGATCAGGTTGGCGTGCCTCCTTATGCGAGGTGTTCGAGTGACTGGAGGCGTGACATGGGCAGGAAACCTGCTGGCATCCGCAGCAGTGCGGCCCCGACCTTGATCGATGTCGCCAAGGTCGCAGGGGTGTCGCCGATTACAGTATCGCGTGCACTCGGCCGGCCTGAAGTGGTCACCGATGCGACCCGTAAGCGCGTGCTGGAAGCGGTTCGGGCGACCGGTTATGTCCCCAACCTTGCCGCGGGGGCGCTGGCTTCAAGCCGTAGTCGGCTGGTGGCGATTTTCCTGCCGACCATTGCCAACTCCATATTCGCCGACACTGTGCAGGCGCTGACCGACCGCCTGGCAGCGGCGGGCTATCAGACCCTGCTGGGCCTGACTGGCTATCGTCCGGAACAGGAGGAAGCCTTGCTCGAGGCGGTGTTGGGGCGTCGACCGGATGGCATCGTGCTGACCGGTACCGAGCACACCCAGGCCAGCCGCGAGCGCCTGGCGCGAGTCGGTATCCCCCTGGTCGAGGCCTGGGATCTGTGTGAGCACCCGGTGGATATGCTGGTCGGCTTCTCGCACGAGGCTGTTGGCCAGGCGGTGGCGAGCTATCTTATCGGCAAGGGCTACCGTCGCGTGTCGGTGGTGGGCATCGATGACCCACGTGGTATGCGCCGTTATCGAAGCCTGACAGAGGCGCTGGAAGGTCATGTAGATGCGCCGGTGGCTGCACAGATTTTGCCCGCGCCGGCGACTCTGGCGGTTGGCCGCGAGGGGCTGGGCAGGCTGCTGCGCGAGGGCGTCGCTGGCGACGTGGTGGTCTGCAGTTCCGACACCGTAGCGCAAGGGGTGATGGCCGAGGCACTCAGCCGCGGCCTGCGCATTCCTGAGGATCTGGCGGTGATGGGCTTCGGCGACCTGTCCAGCGCCGCCCATACCCATCCGCCGCTTTCCACTGTGCGAGTGGACGGGCCGCGTATCGGCTGTGCCATCGCCGATGCGCTGCTGGCGCGTATTGCCGAGCCGGCCGCTGCGCGTCAGCCGCTGCGCATGGATGTGGGGTTCGAGTTGATCGAACGCGGCAGCGCCTGATCAGGCCAGACGCAGGTGGTTGTCCCACAACCCGGCGGGTAGCTGCAAAGCCTGGGTGGCGATGCGATCGCCGCGGCAATCGTATAGGCGACAACGGCCCTGGCCCGAGGTCACCACGAAACCATCGGCCACCGCACCGACACCTGCGCAGTCCGGCAGCGGCACGTCCAGGCGCACCTGTGCACTGTCCAGATCCCAGATGAAGAAGCGGTTGCCGCGCGGTGCGGTCATCGCCAGCAGGCGCAGCTCGTCATGGATCGCCACGCTGGCGGTGTACTGGTTCATCGCCGCACGCTGCGGCTCGCCCAGGGCGAACGGCTGGAAGGGCTGGCCGGGGCGTTTGATCGCCAGTAGCGGCACTTGATCGTGCAGGTCGCCCATGTACTGCTGGCCGCTGACCACCGTGCCGTCGCGCGCGACAGCGAGGTGGCGGATGCTGTTCTGCTGGTCGGCCAGATACTCCTGGCTGAGCAAGCTGCCGTCGCGCTGCATCAGCACCAGGCTGGCCTGCATGGCGTCTAGGTTCATGTCGACGCGGCTTTCCGCTTCGGTGCGGATGCCGCCGTTGGCCACCACCAGGGTTTCGCCATCTGGCATCCACAGCAGTTGGTGCGGGCCTACGCCGTGGCTGCTGTGTTCAGCCGCGCGCAGCAACTGCTCACCCTGCAGGCGATAAGTGCCAATCACGCCACGGCCTGGCTCGGTGGTGTCATTCTCGGTGGCGTACAGCCACTCGCCGCCCTTGTGGAACACCGCGTGGCCGTTGAAATGACGCCCGGCCGGCGAGCTCAGCGTTTGCAGCAGGCGACCGTCGCGGGTGTCGATCAGGTAGCTCTCGGTGCTGGGGCGGCGACCGACGAACAGGGCCATGGGCAGGCTGGGGTGCGGCACCACGTCATGGCAGCGTTCGTTCACCGGAGTGGCGAAGGCGCGTTCACCGTCGAGGCGATAGCCGACCGCGTAGTGGTTGCCGTCGCCATCGTCACGGGCTGACAGCAGCAACGGTTGTCCTGATGGGCCGAACAGCGTCCAGCCGCCAAAGGCACCCGCGGCCGCCAGGCTGGCGGCGGCTGCACTGAGGCCGAGGAAGGCTCTGCGTTGCATGCTCAGTCTCCGTCGTGGGCGTTGAAGCCGATCTGCACACCGAGCGCTTTGGCCAGCTCGCTTTCCTGCAGGCGGTGCAGACGATTGAGGCTGTCGTACAGCTCGTTCAGGGCGGTGCGACCGGCTTCGTCGGCGAGCAGTTCGACCAGTGGGCTGTCGAGTGCAGCCAGGCGCTGGCGGGTGTCCTGGTAGGCGGCGTCGATGCGTTTAGCCAGGTCGGCCTGATCCTCACCCAGCAGCGATTGAATGCCGTCACGGTTACTGCCGTGCCACAGCAGTTCGGCGTTGGCCAGCGCGGCGCCCTGGTTGGCCAGGCTGGCGGCACTGCGCCAGGCTTCTGCCTGGTAAGGCTGGGCGGTGCCCTTGCTCTGGCGGCCCATCGGCGCACCGAGCTTCTTCTTCAGGCCGTCCAGGGCGCTGACCTGCACCCGCAACAGTTCGGCGATGGCCTCGTTGGCGTCGGCGTAGCGTTCGTTGGGAAACTGCTTCAGCTGTTCGGCCATGCCAGATTTGGCTTGCCACTCGCCGACGATCTCCGCAGCCAGGGCTTGCTGGTGCTTGCCGATGGCCTGCAACAGCGGGCAGTAGCGGGCTTTCTGCTCGGCCTGGGCGAGGTCCAGATTGGGGTCGAAGAGAATGTATTCGTAGGCGGTCAGGCCCTGCACCACCACGCTGGCATTGGACAGGTCATCCGCGCTGAGCTGCGGCTTGTTCTTCAGCAGGGCTTCGACCTGGCGCTGGACCAGGTTCTTCTTGTCCGGCCAGAACTGAATCTGCCAGGCGCGGTTGCCTTCGGCCAGCGGCCCGACCAGCAACGGCTGCAAGCCGGCCCAGGCACTCTGGGCACCGAGAAAGGCCTGGCGAGCGGTGCTCAGATCGGCGTTACCGGCGCAGAAGGCTTCGGCATTCACGGCCAACTGGCGATCGGCTTCCTGCCAGCTGCTGTAGGCCGGCAGCAGCACGCCATCGGTCAGCGCCGCGCTGACCTTGGCTTTCGGGTCCTGCTGGCTGCAGCCGACCAGGGCCAGGCCGAGCAGAGAGGCGATCAGGGTTTTGTGCAACATCGCAGGCTCCTTAAAGAGAATTCAGGAAGGCGAGCAGCGCTGCTCGCTCATCGCTATCGAAACGCAGCACCTGCTGCTTGGCCGCTTCGGCTTCGCCACCGTGCCAGAGAATGGCTTCCAGCAGGTTACGGGCACGGCCGTCATGCAGGAACTGAGTATGGCCGTTGACCGTTTGCGTCAAACCAATGCCCCACAGCGGCGCCGTGCGCCATTCACGACCGTTGGCGAGGAATTCTTCGCGGCCATCGGCCAGTCCTTCGCCCATGTCGTGCAGCAGCATGTCCGTATACGGCCGGATCAATTGGTTGGCCAGTTCCGGCTCCGCCGCATCGGGCGATGTGGTGAAACTGGGAGTGTGGCACTTCTGGCAACCGGCCTGGTGGAACAGGCTCTTGCCCTTGAGCACATCAGGCGAGTCGACGTCACGCCGTGCCGGTACGCCCAGGTTACGACTGTAGAACAGCACGCTGGCGAGGATGTTGTCGCTGACTTCCGGTTCGCCGCCATGGGGCGCGGCCAGGCAATCGGTTTGCGCCGTGGTGCAGTTGTCGTGAGGGATCAGCGAGCTGGTCAGGCCCATGTCATTGGCGAAGGCTTCGGCATTTTGCTGATTGAGGTTGGGTTGGCCAGCCTTCCAGCCGAAACGGCCAAGTGCACTGCGCTGCTGCTGGCGGTCCCAGACCCAATTGGGACGACCGGAAATACCATCGCCATCGGCGTCATCTGGATCGGCGCCGGCCAGGATGTCTTCTTCGGCGATGGCTTCGAGCAGGCCGAGGCCGATCATCGGCGGGGCGATGCGTGCCGAGAACCGAGTATCGGGGTGCATGTCGCCGTAACCGAGCTGGCTGATGACCAACTGCGGCTTGCGCAGCTCCACCTGCGTGCCGTCGGCGAACCGCACAGGCACGCTGCTGTAGGTCACGCGTACCTTGCCTTCAGGGGCAACACCGGGGTTGGCCATGTCCTGCATCTGGGTGCCGTAGGTGGGCTCGGCGACCACGCCCTGTTGGATCAGCACCTCGGCATGCTCCGGGCCGGCCGGTATCGACAGACGCACCAGCATCGAAGTGGCGCTGACCGCATCTGGCCCCGGTGGATGGCCGCGACCGTCCTTGATATGGCAGTTCTGGCAGGCATTGGTATTGAACAGCGGGCCCAGGCCATCGCGTGCTGTGGTGGTAGCTGGCGCCGTGACCCAGGGATTACGGAAGAAGCTGTTGCCCACGGCGAAATCCAGGCGACGGCTGGGTGCGAGGTTCGCCGAAGGCAGGGAGAAGGCGTTTTGATCGAACTTGCGTACCGTCGCCGCACCGGCCGAGAGATGTTCGCCAGGCTCTGCCTGGGTGAATTCAGGCTGCTGTTCGCAAGCGATCAAAGACAGGGCCAGAAAGGGCAGCAGGCAGTGCTGGAGCGGCGACATCGAGGAACAATCCGAACAGGCAGAGAAGCGGGGCGCCAAGATTAGCAGGCTAACGGAATTTAAATAAGATGGATTAGCGTTATCTAGACGCGGCCAGAGGTCGCGGGGTATGCCGGCATCATTACTTCCCTGCCATCAGCTTCTTCGATTATCTATGCAGTGGCTGCGGCTTCAGAGAGTGGTGCTGATTGAGAGCAAGAACGTTCAAGACCTGCCTGGGGCGTTTGGCTAAGATCGCCTGCCCAAGGAGGTTCCATGTCCCGTCATCACGAATTCACCCAAGGCGCCCGCGATATGCTGCCGATGCTGCTCGGCGCCATTCCCTTCGGCATCATCTTCGGCAGCCTGGCTGGCGCTGCAGGGCTCGATCCCTGGCAAACACTGGGTATGTCCGCGCTGGTGTTCGCCGGCTCTGCACAGTTCATCGCCATCAGCCTGTTGGCTGGTGGCGCTGGCATCGCCGTGGTGCTGTTGACCACCTTCGTGGTCAATCTGCGCCATGCCCTGTACAGCGCCAGTATGCAGCCCCACGTGCGCCACCTGCCCAAGCGCTGGCGCGTGCCATTGGCCTTCGGTCTGACCGACGAGGCCTACGCGGTGGTGGTGCAGCGCTATGCGCGGGGCGACAAGGGCGCTTTCCGTCACTGGTATTTTCTCGGCGCGGCGTTGGCCATGTACTGCAACTGGCAGCTGTTCACTTTGGTAGGCGTGCTGTTCGGTCAGGCAGTGCCAAATATCGGTGAATGGGGGTTGGACTTCGCCATGCTGGCGACTTTCATCGGCATCGTAGTGCCCATGCTGCGCAACCAGCCGCAGGTGGCCGCGGCCCTGGTGGCAGGCGCCGTGGCGTTGGCGTGTCATGACCTGCCTTACAAGCTCGGCTTGATGGCGGCTGCAGCCAGCGGCATCGTCATCGGTGTGTGGTTGGAGCGGCGCAAGCCGGCGCTGCAGGAGGAGCTGGTCTGATGGATATCTGGATGCTGATCCTGGGCATGCTGGCGATCACCTTCGTTACCCGTTACAGCCTGTTCGCTTTCCCCGATCTGCGCTTTCCGCCCTTGGTCAGGCAGGGGCTGCATTACGTGCCGACTGCGGTGCTGACGGCCATCGTGGTGCCCGGCATGTTGCTGCCGGACGGGCAGGTGTGGATGCTCAGCTGGAACAATGCATACCTGCTGGCTGGTGTGGCGGCCATTGCCATCGCGGCGTTCACGCGGCACTTGCTGGCGACTATCGGTGGGGGGTTGCTGGTGTTCTTTCTGCTTCGCTGGGCGTTCGGGCAGTTACCGATCTGAACGGCGCGTGCCTTGGCTTTGCGTAGGGTGTGCTGCGCGCGCCAGGCAGGTACCGCCGTATTCGCAGTGCACGTGGCGCACCCTACCGGGGTGGATCGCTGGAAGCCCGCTACACCAGCGCGCTGACCTTGAGCTCGCGCTGGCTCAGACGCAGGTACTGCTCGTCTGCCTTAAGTAGCAGCGCCTGGTCGTCGACGCTCAGTTCCTCGTGCGCACGCCCTTCGGCCTGGCTGCGGTAGAGACTTTCGCCCGGGCGGCGACGCAGGCAGTGATAGCGCTGCTGGCGCGGTTCCACCTTGAGGCTGAGCATGTCGATGTAGGCGACCTGCATCTCATCACTCTGCCCGGCTTCCAGGGCGCTGCGTTGCAGGGCTGGGGTATGGGTGAAGGGCGAGGCCGAGAGCATGACGTGCTGGCATTGCTGCAGATCGGGACGCGGTACGCCATTGAGCAGCCAGTTGCCGCGCAGATCACGCTGCAGGCAGAGGTTGCGCTGGCCGTGGTTGTCGACTTTCAGCCAGAGACGACGGAAGCGCCAGCGCGGGTCGCAATCGATCATATAGTTGGCAACGATACTGTCGCCTTTGATGACTTGCATGAGATGGCTGGTCGCGTGGATGCCATTGGCATCCTGGCTCAGGCGCAGGGTTTCCACGTCGGGGGTGTACCAGGGTTTCCATACCAGGGTTTGCTGCATCGGTCGACTCCATGCCGAGCGCGAAACAGGAGGGAAGGGCGCCACTGCGCGCAGAACACGTTCCCTCGTGTTCCATGTTTGTTATGGCGCGCAGGATAAAGCGATAGCGATGTGATGTCTGTCAGCTTTTGCCGACAGTTGCGCAGGTTTTTGCGCTATAGATTCAGCCTTTCGACTTCAGCGGTTGCTGTTCGAACTTCACGCCGTCCAGGCCATGCACCATCAGTGCGCGGATGTTGCCATGGTCACTGCCTTGCGGCGTGGCCAGCACGCTGCGGTAGTGCTCGCCGAAAGCACGCAGCGCTTCTTCCGTGCTCAAGCCTTCCAACAGGGCCAGGCCCAGGGTCTTGCAGGAGCCTTCGTTCTGCCCGGCTGCGTTTTCCACGTCACCGTTGCGGAAGGCGCTGGGCTGATAGTCGTAGTGCGCGGCGATGAACGCCAGGGTTTCACTGAACACGTAGTCATCCTGTTGCAGGCGCTTACGCAGCTCGTTGAGAGCGGTCATTGATGCTTTCCTTTTGCAAATGCAGCGTTCTGCTCGGCCGAGGCTTCTTTCTGATACTTGGCCTTCCAGTCGGCATAGGGCATGCCGTAGACGGTCTCGCGGGCCTGGTCGGCGCTGACCTCGACACCGAAGTCGTCGGCGGCGGCCTTGTACCACTTGGACAGGCAGTTGCGGCAGAAACCAGCCAGGTTCATCAGGTCGATGTTCTGCACGTCAGGACGGCTGCGCAGGTGCTGCACCAGTGCGCGAAAGGCTGCAGCTTCCAGTTCGAGGCGTTCTTGCTCGGTCATGGTGGGCTCTCCGGGATTAGGTGGCGGCGATGATAAGAGCCTTGCCGGAGAGCGACAAGCCGCTGTCAGCGATGGCCGGCCAGGGTGATGGATACCGACTCGGCGAAACGCAGGGCATGCGGTTTGTCCACTTCCACTTCGGCGTAACGCACGGCCTGATGGGTCATCACCAGGTCTAGGATTTCCTGGGTCAGGCGCTCGAGCAGGGCGAAGCGATTGCCTTCGACATGGGCGATGATCGCCTTGGTGATGGTGCGGTAGTTCAGCGCATGCTCAATGTCGTTGACCTCTACCGCATCGACGGCGGGGTAGAGGATGGTCAGGTTGATCAACACGTCCTGCTTGTTGTTGATCTCTTCTTCCTTGATGCCGATGTAGGTGCGCAGGCGCAGGTCCTTGACGCGGATACGCGCCATTCCGGGTTCCAGTCGCGGCATTAGTTGTTCCGTCCGATCAGTTGCAGAAATTCGTGGCGAGTGTTGCAGGACTCGCGGAAAGCGCCAAGCATCACCGAGCTGCTCATCACCGAGTTCTGCTTCTCCACACCACGCATCATCATGCACATGTGCTTGGCCTCGATCACCACCGCGACGCCAGCGGCGTTGGTCACCTGCTGGATGGCATCGGCGATCTGCTTGGTGAGGTTTTCCTGGATCTGCAGGCGCCGTGCGTACATGTCGACGATGCGTGCCACCTTGGACAGCCCGAGTACCTTGCCGGTGGGGATGTAGGCGACATGTGCCTTGCCGATGAAGGGCAGCAGGTGGTGTTCGCACAGCGAGTACAGCTCGATGTCCTTGACGATCACCATCTCGTCATTGTCGGACTCAAACAGCGCGCCGTTGACGATCTCGTCCAACGACTGCTGGTAACCATGACACAGATACTGCATGGCCTTCGCGGCACGTTTGGGTGTATCGAGCAGACCTTCGCGCTCCGGGTTTTCACCGAGGCCTACGAGAATCTCGCGGTATTGCTGGGAAAGAGGTTGGCTCATGGCAGTGTCCTGAGCAGCCGCGTCACTTGAGGTGGCGGCCGCCGTTGAGGGTAAGGGTGGTTCCGGTTACGTAGGAGTTGTCCAGCAGGTAGCGCAAGGTCTGGTAGAAGGCCTGCGGGCCGGGTTCTATGCCCAGCGCCGATTTGGCCAGCGTCTTGGTACGGTAGGTGTCGTCATCGTCAGTGTTGAACATCAGCAAGGCCGGGGCGATGGTATTGACCTTGATGCGCGGCGCCAGACGTGCGGCGAACGATAGCGTCAGGCTTTCCAGGCCTGCCTTGCTGGCGCAGTAGGCGGGGCGATTGGCGCTGCCCTTGCGTACCACGTCATCGCTGACGTGAACGATATCGGCCTGTTCCGACTGCAGCAGCAGGTCACTGCAGTGCAGATTGATCAGGTAGGGCGCGAGCATGTGCACGCTGAACAGCTGGCGGAAGGCATCGGCTTCTTCGCCGGGAGTTTCGGCCAGCCAATCCGAGGCGTTGTGCACGATCGCGCGCAGGCCGTTGCACTGCGCCTTGAGTTGTTCGATGAAAGCCAGAATGCCGGTCTCGTCACTGAAGTCGGCCTGCAAGGCGACGGCGCCACGCTCACGCAGCTGCGCGATGCTGTCGCGCTCCTGGCGGTAGCTGATGATCACCGGCTGGCCCGCGTCGAGCAGGCGCTCGGCACAGTAGAGGCCCACTCGCTGGCCGGCGCCGGTAATCAGGATGGGAAAGCTGGCAGCGCTCATGTGCGACTCGCATGAAAAATGGAAAGGCCGGACGTTTACGTCTCAGGTCACTTGACCCGTGACAGGCGATACTCGGCAGACCTCGGATAAAGTTATACCAGAGCTGCAGCTTGTACAATCGTGCGTGCCATGTGTTTTTGCTATGAGGGTCGGTGTGTAAGCCTATTTGACTGAGTTTAAAGGCTTTTTACCGGAGTTCTGGGTAGGCGCTTTCTATACTTTACTTGTACGGATTGTTGTTTTTGTATAGGTGTCGGCGGCTTGTACAACGAAATCGGCCAGCGCGAGGCTGGCCGATGGGGGAGGAGGGAGCGATCAGGATTTACCGAGGCTGGCGGCGCGTCGGCTCAGGCGCTGCGGGTAGTTGCCCTGCAGCCAGGGTTCCAGCAGGCGCGTGGACAGCGGAATGAACAGGTAGGTCATCAGGGGCGTCAGGGCCAGCGTCGACAGCAGTACGCGGGTTACCAGCGACAGGTCGGCAAGCCAGGGGCCGAACAGCAGATTGAAAGCCAGCGACACCGGAAAGAACGCCAGCCAGATCGCCACGCTTTGCTTCCAGCGCGGAGCTTGGCGGTGGGCGCTGCCGAACCAGGCATCGAGGCCGACTGCGCGCTTTTCCTGCGGTTGGGCGAAAAGTCCCGCACCACGCTGCAGCCACGCCTGGCGCGAAGCGGAATGCTCCCAGGAGGCCATGGTCTGTTCGTCGCTGAAGCGGAAGACGATCTGAAACTCATCGTCATCGGCGGGCGGTGCCAGCACGCCGGAGCCGAGATAGCCCGGAAAGTCGGTGGCCAGGTGTTCGCCTTCACGCAGCCAGGCGATGAAGTCGTGATAACGACCATTGGCGACGCGGCGCGCCACCATCAGGGTTACGGGGGACATTGTGTATCTCCTCGAGTATTGCCGTCAGCCGGGGTGTGGCGTAGGGCGCGATCGCGCACGGGGGTAGTGTGCTCGACGAAAATTGCAGCAAGGATTATTCCCGTTTCGTGAAAATTAGCCAGCCCCGCCTGACAAGGGGCTCCAGACGGGTTAAAGGAGAAACCTTGGGCGGGATTTGCACCATTCAAGGGCATGGGCTGTGTGCGATGGTTCGGTGAAGGGCGCCAGGCATGGATAAACATCGCGCTTGAGGCTGCCGTTATCCTTGTTGTTGTGCTTGGTATGGTTTTGTACATATCTTGCACAATGCCAGTGAGCAGTTGCTGGGTTACAATCGCCCAATATTCGTTGCCGTGATGCCCGAAGCCATGCCCGAACTCGCCTCCGTCACATCGCTCGCGTCCAGCGCTTTGAAACAGGAAGAGCTGTTCCCCATTCGCGAGGTTTCCCGCCTTACCGGTGTCAATCCGGTCACCCTGCGTGCCTGGGAGCGGCGTTACGGCCTGATTCAGCCGACACGGACCGATAGCGGCCATCGCCTGTATTCGCAGGCCGACATCGACGCGGTGCGCAGCATCCTCGCCTGGATCGAGCGTGGCGTCGCGGTCAGCAAGGTCGGTTCGATCCTGGCCAAGAGCGCCAGCAGCCGCAGTGTCGCCACGCCCGCCCATAACGACGCTAGCAGCGACGACTGGAGTCAGTGGCAGGATCAACTGCGCGGCGCGCTGCAGAACTTCGATGAGTCTCGTCTTGAGCGTGTGTACGGGCAGATTTTCTCCTGCTATCCACTGCAGGTGGTATTTCAGAGCATCTTTATGCCGGTCTGGCAGGAGCTTCTGCTGCGTCAGGACGAAGTCGGTCAGCGCGGCGAGTGGCTGATGCTCGACGGCTTCCTGCGTGGGCGTTGCTGGCAACGGCTGCAACTGGGACGCGATGATTCGCGTGAGCGCGTGCTACTGGTGGCGCTACCTGGCCACTGCCGAGAGCTTGAGCTGCTGGTTGCTGCGTTGCTGTTGGGCAATCAGGACATCGACGTGGCGGTGATGGGGCCCGGTGTTCCGATGGCCGATCTGGCCCTGGTTTGCGAACGCATGCAGCCGCAGGCGCTGGTGGTTTTCAGCAATCAGCCGCCAGGTGATGAATTTCCGCGGCAACTGGCGCGTCTCGCGCTTGGTCTGGAATGTCCGGTGCTGCTGGCCGGAGATAGTGCCGATCTGGCGGAGGAGAGCTTGGCCGGCTCGCCCATCGCGTGCCTGGGTAACGAAGGGCGTCTGATGCAGCGTCGTCTGCAGCAGTTCCTGGCTGGCCATCTCGATACCTGAGATGGCCCTGGCTGCTGAGTCTCAGTTGGCTGCTACGGTCTGCGGTTGTTGTTCGTTGTGCTGTTCGAACAGGTACTGACGCAGGGTCTGTTCATCTTCTTCATGTAGCGTCTGCAGGCTGTAGGCGTAACACGTCTGGCTGACACGTCTTGCCAGCTGTGCGCGCAGTTGAACGCGACGCTCCTGAGGCAAGATCAGCTGTAGCAACTGATCCTTGGCCGGCATGCCTGCTTTGCTGTATTCCACCAGAACTCCATTGTTCGATAGCTCCAGCGCCTTCAGGCCGCTGGGCTGGTCGCTGCTGTCCAGTAGTGTCAGCGCAGTGGGTAGAACGAGGCGCCATGGGCGTTCGTTCACCCCTTGTTCGAAGATCAGCGGGGCCCCCAGTTCCAGGCGCGACTGGCTGTGGTCGTCCTGAATCAGGTGCAGGGGAAAGCTCAGATGCTGATTGTCGGTATGGGTGTCCAGGCTTAGCTGCTCTTCGTTGCCCAGACGAGCCAGAAGCTCACTGAGTCGATCGCCCAGAGCCAACTGCGGCGCTGCGGTAGAGCGCCGCTTTTGCGGAGGTTTGAAGAGGATCTTCTGGAGGAAATCCAGTTCGTCCTGAGTCAGCAGCGGGTCGCTTTGCATGGAGTAAATACTGCAAGGGGGCAAACCCTTCCGACTGCCGCGCCAGACGATAGTTTTATCCGTTCATCAGCTTTTCAGACGCGCCAGTTCGGCCTTCAGCTCCGCTACTTCCACCTCCAACTCGCGTACGCGCTGCTTGGCTTCGACCTGTTCGGTGACATCCTTCTGGATGCCGATGTAGTAGGTCAGTTGGTCGCTTTCATTGAGCACTGGAGTGATCGACAGCTCGTTCCAGAAGGCGCTGCCGTCCTTGCGGTAGTTGCGGATGATCTGTCGGCAGGGTTTGCTGGCCTTGACGGCTTCGCGAATGACCTGCAAGCCGAACTGGGCCCGGTCACTGCCCTGCAGGAAGCGGCAGTCCTGGTAGAGGATGTCATCGCTGGTGTAGCCAGTCAGGCGTTCGAATGCCGCGTTGGCGTAGATCAGGATATTGTCTTCGCCCTCCTGCTCGGCCACCACGATTCCATCGTTGGAGGCGTCTACTACCAGTTGCAGCAGTTTGGCATTGATCATGAGTCCGGTTCCGCGATGGATATGCGCTGCATTCTAAAACATCGGGTCGGGCTGTCCACTTGCGGCATAATGCGCGGCGTTTTTCCTGTTTCCGGAGTTGTCATGAAAGTCGCCATTGTCTCGGGGTCGGTCTACGGTACAGCCGAAGAAGTTGCACGCCACGCCGAGCGCCAGCTCAAGGCCGCCGGGTTGGATGCCTGGCACAAAGCGAATATGAGCCTCGAGGAGTTGCTGGCCTTCGCGCCGGACGCGTTTCTCACCGTGACGTCCACCACCGGCATGGGCGAGTTGCCTGACAACCTGCTGCCGCTGTACAGCGAAATCCGTGACCGCTTTCCGGCCTGGAGCGGCAAACCGGCTGCGGTGCTGGCGCTGGGCGACTCCAGCTACGACACCTTCTGCGGCGGCGGCGAGCTGATTCGTGAGCTGTATGCCGAGCTGGGTCTGCGCGAAGTGGTAGAGATGCTGCGCCTGGATTCCAGTGAGACGGTGACCCCGGAAACCGATGCCGAGCCCTGGCTGCAAGCATTCGCTGCTGCGCTGAAGGCCTGACATGCCCCAATACCCCGAGCAGGTATGAGCGGCCGATAAAAGCGGCGAATACCTCACCATCGCACCGCGGCGCGCCAGCGCCGTGACCTGCAAAGCCATCAAGATGGCTGCCAGGGCAACTACCGCCAGCGGCGCGTCTGGCTAGACTGCGGACACCACCGATCAACAAGAATATCGAGGTGACCGCCGTGAATGCTCCGCTGAAACTCCCTGCTGTGAAGAATCTGGTTTCCGAGGCCGAATGGCGCGCGCGCGTCGATCTCGCTGCCTGCTACCGACTGATCGCCCTCTATGGCTGGGACGACCTGATCTTCACCCACATCTCCGCCAAGATTCCGGGCACCGAAGATTTCCTCATCAACCCCTATGGCCTGATGTTTCACGAAATCACCGCGTCGAGCCTGATCAAGGTCGATCTGGCGGGCAACAAGTTGATGGACAGCCCGTTCGACATCAACCCGGCCGGCTACACCATCCACAGCGCCGTGCACGAGGTGCGCCACGACGTCGGCTGCGTACTGCACATCCATACGCCTGCCGGTATCGCCGTATCGGCGCAGAAGCAGGGCTTGCTGCCGCTGTCGCAGCAGTCGCTGTTCGTCCTCGCCAGCCTGGCCTACCACGGCTATGAAGGGGTGGCGCTGAATCATGACGAGAAGGCGCGGCTGCAGGCGGATCTGGGCGACAAGAACTTCATGATCCTGCCCAACCATGGCTTGCTTACTGCTTTCGGCGGCATCGCCGACGCTTTCCTGGGCATGTTCATCCTGCAGCGTGCCTGCGAGATCCAGATCATGGCGCAGAGTGGTGGCACCGAACTGATCCATATTCCGCAGCAGATTCTCGACGGTGCGCGGGCGATGATCGCCGGTGTGATGAAAACGCCACAGGGCATGGGGGGCTCGCTGCCTTGGCCGGCGCTGCTGCGCAAGCTCGACCAGCAAATGCCGGGCTACGACCAGTGAGCGACTTGCCAGGCATCGCCCTGGACGACTGGTGCGCTCAGAGCCGGACGCTGGATTTTCGCGGCCATGCCATTCGTTACTGGGTCGCCGGTGACGCCGATGCCGAGCCGCTGCTGCTGATTCATGGCTTTCCCAGCGCCAGTTGGGACTGGCATCGTCTGTGGGCGCCGCTGGCCGAGCGTCACCGGGTTATCGCCTGCGACATGCTCGGCTTCGGTTATTCGGCCAAGCCGCGTGGGCATGCCTATAGCCTGCTGGAGCAGGCCGACCTGCAGCAGGCTCTATTGGCCCATATCGGCGAGCAGCGCGCGGTGCATGTGCTGGCCCATGATTACGGCGACAGCGTCGCGCAGGAGCTGATCGCGCGGCATCAGGAGGGCCGGTTACAACTGGCGAGTTGCGTGTTCCTCAACGGCGGCCTGTTCCCCGAAACGCATCATCCGGTGCGGGTGCAGAAGTTGCTGCTCGGGCCGCTGGGACCGCTGATCGGGCGTCTGTTTTCGCGGCGTAAGCTGGCGCAGAGTTTCGCCCGTATCTTCGGCCCGCACACCCAGGCCAGTGAGGCCGAACTGGATGCCCTGTGGCAACTGGTGGCCTACAACAACGGCCCGGCGGTGATGCATCGTCTGATTCGCTACATGTCCGAGCGCCGCCAGCAGCGGCAACGCTGGGTGGCAGCGATGCAGGCGACGACCCTGCCGATGCGGGTGATCGATGGCGCCTTCGATCCCATTTCAGGAGCGCACATGGTGACGCGTTACCGTGAGTTGATCGCCGACGCCGACACGGTGCTGCTCGACGGCATCGGCCACTATCCGCAGCTGGAAGCGCCGGCTGCGGTGCTCGATCATTACCTGCAATTTCGCCACGCGAGGAGCTTGCATGCGTAGACGTACCCTGTTGAAAGGCGCTGCGCTCGGTGGCGTCGCAGCGCTCGGAGTTGGTTACTGGGCGTTGCCTGCGGGGCCGCGACCGGCGGCTGTCAGCCTGGAGGGCGCGCGCCAGGTGTTGGCGGATCTGCACGGCAAGACGCTGCAAAGCCTGCGTGGCTGGAGTCCGGCCGAGGTGTTCAATCACTGCGCGCAGAGCATCGACTATTCCATCGACGGTTATCCCGAGCTGAAGCCGGCCTGGTTTCGCCACAGCGTCGGGACAGCCGCATTCGCCGTGTTCAGCTCCCGTGGCGCCATGCGTCATCCGCTGGATGAAGCGATTCCCGGCGCCGCCACGCTTAGTGAACCGGCCAGTCAGGTGCTGGCGTTGCAGCGCTTGCAGGCGGCGTTCGAACGCTTTGTCGGTCACGCGGGCGAGTTACAACCGCACTTTGCCTACGGTGCGCTCGATCATGCCGAGTATGCCGAGGCGCACGTGCTGCACCTTTACAACCACCTGAGCTTGATCCGCATTGCTTGATCACGCGTGAATTTGAACCAGTTGGCGCTGAAACAATTTTTGTCGAACCTCTGCCGCCGAGAGTGACTCAGTAACTCTGTCACTCACAGGAAAGTAGAGGTTAACCATGAACAAGAAGTTATCTGCACTGCTGCTGAGCGGGATTCTGGGCGCGATGGCTTTGCCTGCCTTCGCTAGCAGCGACACCAATGCTCCGGGCACCCCGGGGACTACCACGCCGACCACTCCGGGCGACACCAATCCGATGAACCCGGGCGATGACGGTGAGGGCATCCCTCCTGTTCAGGGGCCCAACACCGATGGCAACCCCGGTGGTGATGGGGCTGGTTCGGGTGATGGCAGCGGCGGCGACGGCTCGGGTTCCGGCGCCGGTAACTGAGCCGCATAAGGTCGCATTATCGGCCGTCATTCAGCAGCCCCGCGCGCCTTGTGAAGCGCGTGGGGCTGTTTGACACTCGGCGCATTAACAACCTGCCCCGAGGACGCTGTCGATGAGCGATGCCATCCGTTTCGAAGATCAAGTAGTCATAGTCACCGGTGCCGGCGGTGGCCTGGGCCGTGCCCACGCGCTGTTGTTCGCCCGCCACGGTGCCAGGGTGGTGGTCAACGACCTCGGTGGTAGCACCCACGGTGAAGGAGCCAACGCCTCTGCTGCCGACAAGGTAGTGGAAGAGATTCGCGCCTTCGGTGGGACCGCGGTGGCCAACCATGACTCGGTGACTGACGGCGACAAGATCGTGCAGACCGCGCTGGATCATTTCGGTCGTATCGATGTGCTGGTCAACAACGCCGGTATCCTGCGCGACAAGAGCTTCCACAAGATGGAAGATGCCGACTGGGATCTGGTTTACAAGGTCCATGTCGAAGGCGCCTACAAGACCACTCACGCTGCCTGGCCTCACTTGCGCGAGCAGAACTTCGGCCGCGTTATCTTCACCTCGTCCACATCTGGTATCTACGGCAACTTCGGTCAGAGCAACTACGGCATGGCCAAGCTCGGCCTGTACGGGCTGACGCGCACCCTGGCCATCGAAGGCCGCAAGAACAACATCCTGGTCAATGCCATCGCCCCCACCGGTGCCACGCGCATGACCGAAGGATTGATCCCGCCGCAGGTGTTCGAACAGCTCAAGCCCGAGCTGGTCAGCCCGTTGGTGGTGTATCTCGGCAGCGCCGCCTGCCAGGATACCGGTGGCCTGTTCGAGGTCGGCGGTGGTTGGGTTGGCAAGGTACGCTGGGGGCGCAGCCTCGGCGCAGGTTTCGACCCCAAGGCCGGTTTCAGCCCGGACGACGTGGCGGCGCAGTGGCAACGCATCTGCGATTTCGAGGGCGCTGCGCACCCGGCGGACAACGTCGAAGCGCTCAGGGAAATGATGGCGAACCTGCAGAAGTACGCGCTCTAGGCCGCAGGCCATCACTGAAAGGCCGGTAGCGATCAGGCAACGCGGTGTTTCGTGGTCCGGCTCCGGGGCGAGGCTTGGCCAGGCCATGCCGCTCTGGTTCGCGGCGGGGCGCCGCTCCTACACAGTCGGTATATCGACGCTTGGCTTTTTGTTGAGTAGTACTCGGCTGTTACCTGTCGGAAGAAATAGGGGCGAATAATGGCGTTCGTTCCACCTACCTTCAGGAGACGATCATGGCTGCCAAGAAGATTCTCATGCTGGTCGGCGACTACGCCGAGGACTACGAAACCATGGTGCCGTTCCAGGCGCTGCAGATGGTTGGCCATACCGTGCATGCGGTCTGCCCGGACAAGGTGACCGGGCAGACGGTACGCACCGCCATCCACGATTTCGAGGGCGACCAGACCTACAGCGAAAAGCCCGGCCACAACTTCGCCCTCAACTATGACTTCGCCAAGGTGCGTGCCGACGATTACGACGCGCTGCTGGTACCCGGTGGCCGTGCGCCCGAGTACCTGCGCCTGAACGCCGATGTCATTGCCTTGGTCAAGGCGTTCGCGGCGGCTGACAAGCCCATCGCTGCCGTCTGCCACGGTGCCCAGTTGCTGGCGGCAGCAGGGGTGCTGGAGGGACGTGAATGCAGCGCCTATCCTGCTTGTGCGCCGGAAGTGGCGCTGGCCGGTGGCAAGTACGTGGAAATCCCGGTGGACCAGGCGCACGTACAGGGCAAGCTGGTCAGCGCGCCGGCCTGGCCCGCGCATCCGGCATGGCTGGCAGCGTTTCTCAAGGTGCTGGGCACGGAAATTCGCCTGTAACCTCCGTAGCCGGATGTTATCCGGGCGCATCATCGCCGGCATTCACGCACTGACTGCACCGGGCTATGGCGCGAGCAAGACGTAGGGCGGGTGCAACCCGCCAGTCCATACGTGGCGGGTTGCACCCGCCCTACCTTTCAGGAACACGACCTATGTGCGAACTGTATGTGAAGGCCGACCCCATCCTCTACGAATCGCGCTCACGCTCATTGCGCATCCGCGGTGTGGTCACCACGTTGCGTCTGGAAAATCAGTTCTGGGACATCCTGCGCGAAATCGCCGAAGTCGATGGCATGACCACCAACCAGCTGATCGCCAAGCTGCATGACGAAGTCATGGATTTTCGCGGCGAAGTGGTCAATTTCGCCTCGTTCCTGCGTGTCAGCTGCACCCGCTACCTGGCACAGAAGGCCGGGCGTCAGGTGCCGCTGAGAGTGGTTGGGGCCAGCGGCTGAATCACTGGTACATCCAGAAGTTCGGATGTTCCTGCGCGTTCGGGGTGCTGGGTTGCTGGCTAGGCTGGGATGGTTGGAAGAAGCGTTTGATCAGGCTCATGCGACGTTACTCCTGTAGGGGTTGTTGAACAGGTGGGCATGATCGGAGATGCGCTTCGATTGATAAAACGGATTGTCTCTATCTTTCTGATTGCGTATGGCTATGCCTGATCTTGATGCTTGCCATCGCGATCACTCAAGCATGGCTGCCGGGACGCCGGGGCAGGCGCACACTGACACGCAGGCCGCCAAGCGGTGACTCGTCCAGGGCGATGCTGCCCTGATGCAATTCCACCACGCGGCGCACGATGGATAGCCCCAGGCCGGCGCCCTGGCCTTCACCAACGCGGAAGAAACGCTCGAACAATCGCTCGCGCAATTCCACCGGTACACCTGGGCCACTGTCGAGCACTTGCAGCACCAGCTCTTGCGGTGTGGCCTGGAGTTGCACCTGAATGCAGCCGCCTGCCGGGGTGTACTGCACGGCATTGCTCACCAGATTCTGCAGCAGGATACCCAGGCTGGGGCCGTCAGCCGGCAGATGATATTCGCCCGGCTCCTGGGCCTCGAGGATCAGCTCCTGGCCGCGATTGAGGGCCAACGGGGTCAGCTCGGCCAGTTCGCTGCGCAGGAAGGCCAGCAGGTCGAGGTCATTCATGTTCAGATGCACGCCATTGGGATCCAGCCGCGCCAGGGTCAGCAGTTGGGCGACCACGCGGGTGGCACGGTCGACGCCGCTACCCAGCTGTTTCAGCGCTTCTTCGCGGTCACCGGGGTCCGGCGCCTCCAGGGCGTTCTGCGCGTGGATGCGCAGCACCGCCAGCGGCGTGCGCAACTCGTGGGCGGCATCGGCGATGAAGCGCTTTTCCTGCTCGAGCAGCTGATTGACTTGCATCAGCAGGCGATTGAGCGCGGCGGCCATCGGCTCCAGTTCGTTGGGTAGGGGCGGGAAGACCAGCGGCGCCAGGTTGTCCGGTGCGCGGCCGCGGATGGCATCGGCCATGCGCTTGAGCGGATAAAGGCCCCAACCCACGGTCAGCCACAGCAGCAGGCCGACAATGGGCAGGCCGATCAGCAGAGGTTGCAGGCTGCGTCGGGCGATCTTGCCGATCAACTCGCCGCGTACGTCCTCGCGCTCGCCCGCCAGTACCCAGTGGTAGTCGCGGCTGTCATGCAGGACGAACACCCGCCAGTTGTGTTCGCCGATGGTCAGGTTGTGGTAACCGATCAGGTAGCGAGCTAACTGCGCCAGGCGTTCGCGCATCGGTTGGTCATCATTGGGCAGAGCCAGGCCGAGCTGTTGGATCATGTCGTTGAGCAGGCCGGGTGGCGCGCTGGCAGACTGGAACAGCAGCTCGCCATCGTCGTCGAGCATCTGGAAGGCCAGCTTACCTTCGTACTCGTGGCCGAACAGGTTCTCCGGATTGCGCGAGCTGTGCAGCAGCAGGGCTTCATCGAGCACCGCCTGCATCTCACGGCGCTCGGTCTCGCTGAGGTCGTGGCGTACCAGGCCCATGAGCAGGCGGGCGGTCTGCGCAAGCTGCGCATCGAATAGCTCGCGTACTTCATGCACCGAGTCGTTGTAGATCTTGTGGCTGATCAACCCAAAGCTGGCCGCTACCAGCAGTAGCAGCAGGGCGAGCAGACGGGTGCGGATGGAGCCGAAGGTTTTCAGCAACCTCATTTGTCCACCAGATAACCGACGCCGCGTACCGTGCGGATCAGTTCCGGGAAGAATTTCTTGCGTAGGTGGTGCACGTGCACTTCCAGGGCGTTGCTTTCCACTTCCTCATCCCAGCCGTACAGCGCCTGTTGCAGCTTGTCGCGGGTCAGTACGCGACCGGGCTGGATCAGCAACTCGTGCAGCAACAGGAATTCCTTGCGCGGCAGGTTGATGGTCTGGCCCTGGTATTCGACCACCTGGCTGGCCGGGTCGAGGCTGATACCGCGGTATTCCAGCGCCGGTTGTGGGCGCTGGAAACTGCGCCGCAGCAGCGCACGCAGACGAGCCTTGAGCTCGGCGACGTCGAAGGGTTTGATCAGGTAGTCGTCGGCGCCGGCATCGAGCCCGGCGATGCGGTCGCTGGTGGCGTCACGCGCGGTGAGTACCAGCACCGGCACCGGGTTGGCGTTGGCGCGCAGGTGCTTGAGCACCTGCAGGCCATCCATGCGCGGCAGGCCGAGGTCGAGAATGGCCAGCTCGAAACTCTCGTGGCTCAGCGCATGCAGCGCGCTGGCGCCGTCCTGCAGCCAGTCCACGGTGTAGCCTTCGGGTTTCAGCGCGGTGCGAATGCCTTCGCCCAGGGCCTGATCGTCTTCGACGAGAAGAATGCGCATGGCAACTCCTGTAGGGATGCGTCCGAGTTACTGGAGTTTACTCTCGACTTGCTGCAAAAGCGCCGTGGCTTCTGCGCGGCGACCTTTGTCAGCCAGTTCGCGGCCAGGACGATCCTTGGCGGCCAGGGCTTTCTCCAGGGCGGCGCGGGCCTCCTCGTAGCGTTTCTGCCGCTGCAGGAAGTCGCCATAGAAGTAGTTGGGGTCGAGGCCTTCCGGGTTGATGGCCAGGGCCTGGGTAAGCATCTTCTCGGCCTTCTCGTCATCGCCGAAGCCGATCGGCCAACCCGGTACCTGATAGTACAGGCTGCCGAGGCTGGTGTAGGCCGAGCCGGCCAGGGCTTGCGGATCGATGGCCAGGGCCTGTTCCAGGCTGGCCTTGGCTTCCTTGACCAGGCCCAGGGCGCCAAGACCACCCTTGGCGCCGGCCTCTGTGCTGAGGATGATGCCGCGCCAGATCAGCAGCTCCGGTGCCTTGGGCTCGCTGACCAGGGCCGCGTCGGCTTGCGTGACGAGCTTGGCGAAGGCCTCTTCACGCTGCTTCTCCGGCGTCTGGTAGTTGATCTCTGCCCAGCGTGTCTGCAACTGATGCAACTGAGCCTGACCGTTGTCACTGAGGGCGAAGGCGGGCAGGGCGGTGAAACCGAGAGCGGCGATGATCAGGGTGCGAAATGCGTTCACGGGAAATCTCCTCAGTGCTTGTGACGGGCAAAGCGTTGAATGATCGGCAACTGCTTGCGCAGGGCCTGGTCGACCACGCGTGGCAGCAGACCGTTGACGCGCACGAACAGGCGTTCCGGCCAGCCCAGGTGACGTTCCTCCTGCTCGCGGTGGATGGTGTCGAGCAGTTCCTTGGCCACCTGCGCGGGGTCGTCCATGGCCACGCCAAGCTCATCGTTCATCGCCACCACGCTAGGGGCGTTCATCGACGTGCGAGTGGCGCGCGGTGCGAAGTAGAGGACGCGTACGTGAGTGTCGGCCAGTTCGCGGCGCAACGCCTCGGAGAAGCCGCGTACGGCGAACTTGCTGGCGCAGTAGGCGGCAAAGCCGGGGTAGCCGATAGCGCCGAAGGTGGAGCCGACGTTGATCACCAGGGCGCGCCGTTGTGCACGCAGCAACGGCAGCAGGCGTTGGGTCAGTTGAAGCGTGGCGGTGACGTTGAGGCCGATCAGCTCGGCGATCTGCTGCTCGTCCTGCTGGTCGAGCAGGCCGAAGCGGTTGACCCCGGCGGCGTTGATCAGGCAGTTCAGCCCGCCGAAGTTCTGCGCCGCGGAGACCAGTGCATCACGGCCGCTGCGGGTGGCGATGTCGGCCTGCACCAGCTGCACGTTCTGCGGGAAGCGTTGCAGCAGCGGTTGCAGGGGCTCCAGGCGACGGCCCACCAGCAGCAGATGGGCACCCTCGCTGGCCAGACGATGCGCCAGGGCCAGGCCGATGCCGCCACTGGCACCGGTGAGCAGGGCGCGGCAATCCGTCGGTTGCATGACCTTACTCCTCGCCCGACAGCGGCAGGCTGCGGAACATGTCGCCGTACAGGCGGTAGACGACCTTGGCGGTGTGCACCACGGCGGCCTTGTCATCGTCGTTGTCCAGTTGGTTCATCAGCTTCTTGAAGAATTCGATGTGCTCCAGGTCCAGACTGCCGTGGGAGTTGAGGTAGCTGAAGGCCTTGTTCGGCAACTGCAGCTTGTCCTGAATGATGCCGGCGGCCTGGGTGGCCAGGGCGATGCTGGTGCCTTCGAGTACATTGACCATGCCGAAGAAACTCACCGGATTGTGCCGGGCGATACGGTCGTAGACGTAGGCCACCATCAACTCGGTCGGCAACTGCGGAGTGCCATGGCGCACCGCTTCCTTATCGGCACCACAGGCGGCGATGTCATTGAGGATCCACTCCTGGTGGCCGGTTTCCTCCTCGATGTACTCGGCGATGGCCTCGCGCAGCCATTCCAGGCGTTCCGGCAGGCGTGCGCCACAGGCCATCAGCAGCGGTACGGTGTGCTTGACGTGGTGGTAGGCCTCGGTAAGGAAGGCAATGTAGCTGCGCAGGGCGACCTGGCCGGTCATGGCCTGCTGGATGATCGGTGCGCCGAGCAGGTAGTCGCGCTCGGCCTGGGTCTGGGCCAGCAGGGATTCGTAGAAGCTCATGCGTGTACTCCTTCTGCCACCAGGTCATGGATGGCGCTTTGGTAATGGTTGAACAGGGCGGCGCGGCGCAGACGACCATTCGCTGTAGCCAGGTCATTGCTCGCGCTGAAAGGGGCATCGGCGCGCAACCAGTGGTGCACGCGGGCGTAGTCCGGGAGGCCGTGATTGACGGCGTCCACGGCTTCCTGCAACTGCGCATCAGGGGTATTGGCGAAGCGCGGCACCAGCACTGCGACGTTGGCTGGCAGCGCCTCGCCGTGCAGCCAGGCCTGGGCGATGGGCAACTGTTGCATCAGCTCGGACTCGACCCATTCCGGATTGACGTTGCGCCCGAAGGCGGTGATGAACTGATGTTTTTTGCGCCCGTGCAGCACCAGAAAACCGTGCTCGAAATGACCGAGATCGCCGGTGCCCAACCATTCGCCTTGCGGCGCCGGCTCACCGAGGTAGCCGAGCATGCGGGCGCCCTTGACCAACACTTCGCCGTCAGTTGCCAGGCTCACCTGCAGGTGGCCAAGCGGCTGGCCGGTGCTGCCGATGCGGCGCTGTTCGGGCGTGTTCAGGCACACCACCGAGGCACATTCGGACAGTCCGTAACCTTCGAAGATTGGCAGACTCAACGCGTCGGCGCGCTCCAGCAACTGCGCGGAAACCCGGCCACCACCGACGGCGACGAAACGCAGCGAATGCGGTACCGGCAACTTGCGCTCGCTGGCGCTGACCAGCGCCAGCAGCAGTTGCGGCAACAGGATCAGACTGTGCGGTTGAGCGGCGTGCAGCGCCTGGAGAAAGCGCGCCAGGTCGAAGCCACTGGCACCGGTCAGGCCGATCTGGGCCATGGGCATCAGTTCGATCCGGGCGCCGGCCAGCAGCGGCGCGTAGACCCCAGCGATGTTCTCCAGCAGGGTCGCCAGCGGCAGGATGCACAGGTGCCGCTGCACCTCGCGGCTGGCGCTGGCCTTGATCAGGCTGTCGGCTACCGCCAGTTGCGTGTCCAGATCCAGGCACACGCCCTTGGGTTGGCCGGTGGTGCCGGAGGTATAGGTGATCTTGCAGGTGTTCTGGTGCAGCGCCGCAGGTTGCGCCACCGAACGGCGATGGATATCGGCCTCCACGGTCGCGAAGCCAGGTGCGCGTGTGCCGATCAGGCAGTCGATGCCGGCACTGTCGAGCACATGACGCTGCTGGTCGGCGGAGAAGAATGCTGGAACCGGTACGCAGACCAGGCCAGCGTGCAGCGCCGCCAGGTCCCACAGTACCCAGTCGATGCCGTTGTCCAGGGCCAGCGCCACGCGGTGGGCGCCGAGGGCCCGCAGGTGTCTGCCTCGTGCGGCGACCGCACCGAGCAGCTCGGCGTAGGTGAGGGTGCGTTCGCCTTCGGCCAGGGCGATGTGCGTACCGAACTCGCCCAGGCGGGCGAACAAGGACTCAGCTGCAGACCACATTGGGCATGTCCTCCAGGGCATACAGCGGTTGATGACCGAGGCGCGGGTAGGCGCCCAGCTGCAGCAGACGCTGGTGGCCGCCATGAATGTCGCCGGCCATGACCAACGGGCGGTTGTCGTAGTAACTGCCCCAGTCGGCCAGTTCATCGCCCATGCGCGCCGGATCGGCTTCACCGAGGGCGATGGGTGTCAGGCCCAGACGCTGGAAACTGTTGAGCAGCGTCGGCGTGCCGGTGAAGGTGACCCAGCGAAAACCCATGGCCACCAGCAGATCGGTCAGGGCGACGATAAGCAGGCGCGCGGCGCCGGGGCTATCGGCGGCCAGGTTGCCGACTTCCACCAGTTCGCCACGACCCGGCACGCTGTTGCCCAGGCATGCACCGATGGCGCTCTGGATCGGCTCGTCCAGGTAACGTTCGAGAAACAGCGGGCCGCTGTTGCCGCTGCGCACGCCGACTGCGCCGAGCAACTGGCCGGTCTGGTTTTCCAGGCCGAACAGGCAGGGCATGAAGTGACGGATGCGTGCGCCGTGCTGCAGTTCGAAGCGCTGGCAGACGAACTGCTCCAGGGCAACGCGACGTGCGCTGCCGGGAGACGCCAGGTGGAGTTCGTAACTATCGCTGCGCCCGATACGGGCAACGGGACGATCATGATGCGCCCAGGGTAGTTCCATGCTCGGAACCTCGGTGATGAACCTGGGGCCAATTGTGTGAGGGGTTGGCTTAACGCTGTATTAAGCCTTTGCAGAATGTTTCGGGCTTGTGGTTTCAGCGTTGACCATCGCGGATGAATCCGCTCCTACAACGGGCTAGAGCACTGGTTCATGGCCGAACGAGCGGTTAAGGTTCGCGAGCATCAGAACTTGGCTAGCAGGGTATGCAGT
Organism: Ectopseudomonas mendocina; assembly: GCF_007049795.1. GTDB lineage: Bacteria > Pseudomonadota > Gammaproteobacteria > Pseudomonadales > Pseudomonadaceae > Aquipseudomonas > Aquipseudomonas mendocina_D. The sequence continues at coordinate 188,174 of NZ_SCFY01000010.1, read as the reverse complement.
GCTAGGCGCTTCAGTCTTCAACGGAGGAAGTATGACATCGACTCAGACGCAAGCGGCGCTGCGTCCCTTGCTCGCGGAGCTAGCCGAATTGATCCGTCAGGCTCGGCAACAGGCGGTTCGTGCGGTGGATGTGATTCAGGTGCAAACCTGCTGGGAAGTGGGTCGACATATCGTCGAATTCGAGCAGGGTGGGCAGGCCCGAGCCGCTTACGGCAAGAAGCTGCTGGCCAACTTGGCCAATGGGCTGACGGCTGAGTTCGGCAAGGGCTTCGACGAGCGCAACCTGCGACATATGCGCGCTTTCTATCAAGCGTTCCCGATTTGGAACGCACTGCGTTCCGAATTGAGTTGGACGCACTATCGCTCTCTGCTCAAAGTGGACAGCGACAGCGCCCGCCAGTGGTACATGAACGAGGCCGCTGCGCAGAATTGGAGCACTCGTGCGTTGGAGAGGCAGATCGGTACGCTGTATTACGAGCGCCTGCTGGCCAGCCAGGATCGCGCAGCGGTCGAACAGGAGGCGGCGAGTAACCTGCAGGCGCTGGGCAAGAGCCCACGCGAGTTCGTGCGTGATCCGGTACTGCTGGAGTTTCTCGGCCTCCCCAATGCTGGCGCCTTGCTGGAAAGCGAGCTGGAGCAGGCGCTGATCGATCAGTTGCAGCAGTTTTTGCTGGAGCTGGGCAAAGGCTTCGCTTTCGTTGGTCGGCAACAGCGCATCAGCACCGAGAGCAAGGATTTCTACATCGACCTGGTGTTCTACAACTACCTGCTCAAGTGCTTCGTGATTTTCGATCTCAAACGCGGCGAGTTGACCCATCAGGACATCGGCCAGATGGACATGTATGTGCGCATGTTCGATGACCTCAAGCGCGGCCCGGAGGACGGCCCGACCGTAGGCATCATCCTCTGTGCGCAGAAGGATGCCTCGCTGGTGCGCTACTCGGTGCTGCAAGGCAGCGAGCAATTGTTCGCCAGCAAGTACAAGTTGGTATTGCCCAGCGAAGAAGAGCTTCGTGCCGAACTGGATCGAGAGCGGGCGAGGCTAGCCGAGCGGCGCGGACTGTACTGGGTCACTGAGCCGAGCGACTTATAGGCTTGGCCCTATACGGTAAAGACAGGACAAGGCCTCTGTGTTGAAGATGTTCAGCCCACCTGCGCAACCCAGTCATTGAGGTTGTAGTAGTTGCTTATGCGCGCCACCTTGCCGTTCTTGATCTCGAAGAAGGCGCCGGCTGGCAGCACGTAGGTCTGGCCGTTGGCCGGTGGCAGGCCTTCGTCGTCGGCCAGGTATTCGCCATGCACCACGAACTCGGCAGCAGCGCGGTCGCCAGCGGCGTTCTGCATCACCACGATGTCGGCCAGGCGCTCGCGGTAGCAGCGGTTCATTTTGTCCATGAAGGCGGCGAAGGTGGCCTTGCCGACCTGGCGCTCGCCCTGGTTGATGTCGTGCACCACGTCTTCTGCCAGCAGGTCGAGGAAGGCGGGCATGTCGCCGGCGTTGAAGGCAGCGTAGTAGGCCTGAACCAGTTCGGTGGCGGTCATGGCTAAGTTCCTTTCGTAGCGTGGTTAGTGGTTCGTTGGCCCACATGATAAGTTCACCGTTTACCGCTGGTATAGCTGCTGGCGTCACCCTGTTGCTGGCGAGCGACTGCAATGGATATCCGACTGCTCCGGGGGGCGGAGATCGAACCCCATATCGACGACCTGGCGCGCCTGCGCATCCAGGTGTTCCGCGAGTTTCCCTACCTCTACGAGGGCAACCTCGACTACGAGGCCGAGTACCTGGCCACTTACGTGCGCAGTGCCGATAGCCTGTGCGTGCTGGTACGTGACGAGGGTCGTGTCGTTGGTGCCTCCACGGCGCTGCCGCTTGCCGATGAAACCGAGGAATTCCAGGAGCCATTCATCGCTGCGGGGTGGAATCCGGCGCGCATCTTCTACTGCGCCGAGTCGGTGGTGTTGCCGGCCTGGCGCGGGCGTGGACTCGGCGTGCGCTTCTTCGTCGAGCGCGAGGTCCATGCGCGCAAGCTGGGCGGCTTCGACTGGTGCGCCTTCTGCGCCGTGCAGCGCCCCGTCGATCATCCGAGGCGGCCAGCCGACTATCAGCCGCTGGACGCCTTCTGGGCGCGCCGCGGCTATCGCCATCACCCCGAATTGCACACCTATTACCACTGGCGCGATCTGGATGAAGCCAAGGAGTCGGCCAAACCCATGTCGTTCTGGTTGAAGGAGCTCGCTTCATGATCAAGGTCGCCGCCTGCCAATATCACATCGACTTGTTCGTCACCTGGGACGAATATGCCGAGCACCTCACCACGCTGTGTGAGGACGCAGCCGGGCAGGGCGCCGAGCTGCTGCTGCTACCGGAGTACGCTGGCCTGGTGCTGACCGGCCAGTTGCAGGAAGCCGAGCGCGGCGATCTGCACGGCTCTATCGCCGGCATCCAGCCGCTGCTGCCACGCTGGCTGGAACTGTGCGAGAGCCTGGCGCGGCGGTTGAATATCTACCTGCAGCCCGGTTCGGTGGCGGTGCTGGATGACGACGGCATCTATCGCAATCGCGCCTGGCTGTTTGGCCCGGACGGCTGTCTGGGCACTCAGGACAAGCTGATCATGACCCGCTTCGAGCTTGAGCAGTGGCACATCGCAGCGGGTAACGGCCTCAAGGTGTTCGATACAGCCTTGGGCAAGCTGGGCATCCTGATCTGCTACGACAACGAATTTCCGCTGCTGGCTCATACCCTGGCCGAAGCCGGGGTCGACCTGATTCTCGCGCCCAGTTGCACCGACACCGTGGCCGGTTTTCACCGCGTGCGCATCGGCGCCCAGGCCCGTGCTCTGGAGAACCAGATCGCCGTGCTGCATTCGCCTACCGTCGGTCTGGCGCCCTGGTCGCCGTCGCTGGACGAAGGCTATGGCCGCGCCTCGCTGTACGTACCATCGGACTACGGCATGCCGGCTAGCGGCATCGTCGCCGAGAGCGAGGAGCTATGCCCCACGCGCAGCCACTGGCTGATCTGCGAGCTGGATCTGGATGAAGTACGCCGCGTGCGTGAGCAGGGCCAGGTGTTCACCCGTCGTGACTGGCCACGGCAGTTCGATGACGGCCGGCTGGTGCTACGTTGACCGCGATGCAGGCGCCGCACGATTCGCCCCAGGCCGCCTATCAGCGTGCGCTTGCTGCCGGTTTCGTAGTCGATGCCGCGCAGCGCCGTGCGGTCGAGGCGCTGCAGCACTGTCATGAGGCTGTTGAGCGAGGTGAAAGGCCTCTTGGCGTCTACCTCTGGGGGCCGGTCGGGCGTGGCAAGACCTGGCTGATGGACAGCTTTTTCAACGCTTTGCGCGTGCCGGCACGGCGGCAGCATTTTCATCATTTCATGCAGTGGGTGCATCGCCGGCAGTTTCAGCTCACTGGCAATGCCGACCCGCTGCGCCTGCTGGCCGAGGAGTTGGGGCGTGAGGTGCGCGTGCTGTGTTTCGACGAGCTGTTCGTCAGCGATATCGGCGATGCCATGCTGCTCGGCCGCCTGCTCAGTCTGGTCGTGGAGCAGGGTATGGTGCTGGTGGCGACCTCCAACCAGCCGCCGGATCAGCTCTACGCAGAGGGCTACAACCGCGAGCGCTTCCTTCCGGCTATCGCCGCGCTCACGGCGCACATGCAGGTGGTGGCGGTCGACGGCGAGCAGGATCACCGCCTGCATCTCGGTGCAGAAGTGCAGCGCTATTGGGTACGGCAGCCGCAGGCGTTGGGCGAGCTGTTCACTCAATTGAGCGAGGGGCAGGTCATTAGCGGTGAACCTGTGGAGTTGGCCCACCGCAGCGTGGTGACCCTCGGTCAAAGCCCGGCGGCACTCTGGTGCCGTTTCCGCGATCTATGCGAGCAGCCATTGGCAGCGGTGGATTTCATCGAATTGTGCGAGCGCTTTCCGGCCATCCTGCTTGGCGAAGTGCCGCGCCTGGATGGCGAGCAACGCGAGGGGCGCATCGCCCGTGGCACCGAGGACGGTGCCGAACGGGTCGATGCCGGGGATCGGCAATTGCCGGCTTTGTCTCGTAACGACGATGCGGTGCGCCGCTTCATCGCCCTGGTCGACGAGTGCTACGACCGCCGCGTGCCACTCTACATCGAGGCCGCGGTGGCCCTGGATGAACTCTACACTCAGGGCTACCTCGATTTTGCCTTCCGCCGTACGCTCAGTCGCCTTCGCGAGATGCAAATGCAGCGATTTGGCGCCAGCTGATTCAGCCGGCCAGATACTGCTCGGTCGAAACCACGTTCGCGTAGGCGAAGGCCAGTGCGGCCATATAGGCGGCATGCACCTGGGCGGCCGGAATCGATTGCCCCTCGAATTCCTGGTCGCGCGTCGCGCAGGCATCGTGAATGACCGTGGTGACATAGCCGAAGTCGCTGCTGGCACGGGCTGCGGCATCGATGCACATATGACTCATGGCGCCAACCAGGGTGATCTGCTCGATGCCGGCGGCGTCCAGCTGAGCCTTGAGATCGGTGCCGAGAAAGGCGTTGACCTTATGCTTGAGCACCACCACTTCGCTCGCCAGCGGCTGCACCTGCGGATGGATGTTCGCACCAGCGCTGCCGGGAACGAAGAAGGGCGCGTCGGCGCTTTCGAATTCATGGCGTACATGGATCACCTTATCGCCCGCCTGGCGTGCTGCCGCCAGCACGCGGGCGGCGTTGGCGGTTGCTCCGTCCATGCCTTCGAGCGACCACTTGCCGCCGGCAAAATAGTCGTTCTGGATGTCGATCAGGATCAGGGCGCGCTTGCTCATGGTTGTCTCCGTGGGATGATGTGCGGCAAACCTTATCGCCCTGGCGCGCCTGCGAGGATGGGCGCGGCCGACAATCTGCGGGGAAAAACTGACAATGAGCGAGCGCTGTCTGGAGATTGGCCTGTTGCGCTACCCCGGTGCCCAGCTGGCAGCGGTGTATGGTCTGGGCGATTTGTTCGCGGTGGCCAATCGCATGGCCGCCGGGCAGGGGCGTGAGGGGTTGCCTCGGCTGCGGGTCAGTCACTGGCAGGCCGATGAAACAGGACAGCTTCAGCGTATGTTCGACAGTCTGCCGCAGGCCGAGGGTACGCCGCAGGTGGTGATCTTGCCGCCCTGTCTGGACGATACTGCCGAGCAGCCGCTCGCGGCCGTCTACCGTGACTGGTTGCGTGCACAGCACGGCGCCGGCGTGCTGCTGGCTTCGGTCTGTGCCGGTGCCTTTGCACTGGCCGAGTCCGGTTTGCTCGATGGGCGCACGGTGACTACCCACTGGGCGCTGGCAGCGCAGATGGCGGCGCGTTTTCCGCAGGTGCAGGTACTGCCCGAACGCATGGTGATCGATGACGGTGACCTGATCACCGCCGGTGGTCTGATGGCCTGGACCGATCTCGGTCTGGCCATTGTTACTCGCCTGCTGGGGCCGACCATCGCCGCCGAGACCGCGCGCTTTCTGGTGGTGGACCTGAACCGTGAATCGCAGCGCCATTTCAGCAGCTTCGCGCCCAGCCTCGATCACGGCGATGCCGCAGTGCTTGCCGTGCAACGCTGGTTGCAGGGGGAGGAGGGCGCCGAGGCGAGCCTGGCCGATATGGCCGCGCGTGCCGGGCTGGGGGAGCGCACCTTTCTGCGTCGCTTTCGCGCCGCCACCGGGCTGAAGCCCACCGAGTACTGCCAGCAGCTACGTGTGAGCAAGGCGCGCGAAATGCTCGAGTTCACTCGCCAGAGCATCGACCAGGTGGCCTGGCAGGTGGGGTATCGCGACAGTGGCGCGTTTCGCAAGGTCTTCACTCGTCTGGTGGGCCTGTCGCCTGGCGATTACCGGCGGCGTTTCGGCACCACTGCGCGTTAGACCGAGTCTTCCGCCGCCAGGCCCGCTGGATTATCGCGAGTCGGCATGGCAAGAATTTCTGGCAGTACTTCGCGGGCGAAGACCTCGTGCAGTCGGCGCAGCTCGGCCACCGGGTCGAGGTTATGGTCGACGCGGATGTCCCACAGCGGATACTCCTCCTGATCGACCACGTAGATCACCGCGGAGGATTCGCCATGACGGTCGCCGCCGCAGCGGTCGCCAGCGGCCAGGGCTTCGATCAGGCGTTCGATCAGTGGGCGTTTCTCCGCGTGGCGGAAGGCTTCGGCCACGGCGTCCAGAACCTGCGGGCCGACCAGGCGATTGCCCTGCACGGAGAACTGTTCGCCGCTCAGCGAGCCGGCCCAGGGCAGGCACTTGTCGCCGGTCCAGCACAGGCTGTCACCCTGAGCGTCGATCAGCGCGCATTGGCGCAGTTCCATGCACGGATCGGTGTCTTTGAGCCGCTCCAGCACTTCCTTAGCCGACAATCCCTGACGCAGTAGCGCCAGTCCATCCAGACCCAGATAGGGGTTGACCTGCGCCTGGGTGGCTACCGCTCCTGCACCGGCGGCAGCATGACTGAGTAGTTTGCCGACGGCGGGCATCGCAGTGGCCGCGGCGACGCCGAACTGTCCGCTGCGTGGGCAGCGGGCAACGATGGAAAAGGTCATGGCAACTCCTTGGCGGTTTCCCGGTTAGGCCACTCCTGGGCAGGTATCGTTCCGCTTACCTGCCGCTCGTGGCCTTTGCCAGATGGCTGTCAGCGTCATCTAATGGGCGTTGTTAACGGCCTGCAATGAGGAAACTGCCGATGATCCTTGGTCAGCCGCTCGCCCAGTGGTGCGCGCAATACCCGCTACTCGACGAGCTGATCGCCTTGCGTGAAACAAGCTGGTTCAACCCCGCCGTGGCACCTGTCAGCGAGGCGCTGGGGGATGTGGGCTTGAACGCCGCAGACGTGGCCGACGCCAGCGCCCGTCTCGCGCGGTTCGCGCCTTATCTGGCTCGCGTGTTTCCGCAGACGGCCACCAGCGGTGGCATCATCGAGTCGGACATCCTGCCCGTGTCGCAGATGCGCGAGTTGCTCATTGATGAGGCCCAGGCAGACGGCGAGATCGGCGCCCTGTGGCTCAAGCGCGATAGCCACCTGCCCATCTCCGGTTCGATCAAGGCCCGTGGCGGCATCTACGAGGTGCTCAAACATGCCGAGGACCTGGCACTGGCTGCTGGGCTGCTGAGCCTCGATGACGATTATGCCTGCCTCGACAGCGAAGAGATGCGCGCCTTCTTCGGTGGCTATCAGGTAGCCGTCGGCTCTACCGGCAACCTGGGGTTGTCCATCGGCATCATCAGCGCGCGGCTGGGTTTCCAGGCCACGGTGCACATGTCCGCTGATGCGCGCCAATGGAAGAAGGGCAAGCTGCGCGCCCATGGCGTGACGGTGGTCGAGTACGCCAGCGATTACAGCGTTGCGGTGGAGCAGGGGCGGCGTCAGGCCGAAGGCGATCCGCGCTGCCACTTCGTCGATGACGAGAATTCCAGGCACCTGTTCCTCGGCTACGCGGTGGCCGGTGAGCGTCTCAAGCAGCAACTGGCGACAGCCGGTGTCGTTGTCGATGCCGAGCATCCGCTGTTCGTCTACCTGCCTTGTGGCGTTGGCGGTGGGCCGGGTGGCGTGGCCTTCGGCCTGAAACTGGCGTTCGGCGATGCGGTGCACTGCCTGTTCGCCGAACCGACCCATTCACCGTGCATGCTGCTCGGCGTGCATACCGGACGGCATGAAGCATTAGCGGTGCAGGATTTCGGTATCGACAACCGCACGGCTGCTGACGGACTGGCCGTGGGGCGACCATCCGGCTTCGTCGGCCGCGCCATGCAGCGCCTGATCGATGGCTATTACACGGTCAGTGATGAGCAGCTGTTCCGTTACCTGGCACTGCTTGAGCGCGCTGAAGGTCAGCGCCTTGAACCTTCGGCGCTGGCCGGTATGCCGGGCGTGCTGCGTGTGCTGGGCGAGCAGCAGGGCTATCGCCAGCGAATGGGCCTCACTCCTCAGCGTATGGCGCAGGCGACCCATCTGGTATGGGCGACCGGCGGCAGCATGGTGCCGGAAGCGGAGATGGACCATTACCTGGCGCGTGGCCGGCAGTTGCTGCAGGACGCCTGAAAACGCAGAAGCCCGGCACTTGGCCGGGCTTCTGCTTTGCAGCGTTGACGCTTACTTCACTTCCACTGCCAGGCTTTCGGCGATCTTCTTGTTCCAGATCGCCGGGCCGGTGATGTGTACCGATTCGCCGTTGCTGTCGACAGCAACGGTAACCGGCATGTCCTTCACTTCGAACTCGTAGATCGCTTCCATGCCCAGTTCGGCGAAGGCCAGCACCTTGGACTTCTTGATCGCCTGGGCCACCAGATAGGCAGCGCCGCCGACGGCCATCAGGTACACGGCCTTGTTGTCCTTGATCGCTTCGATGGCGGTCGGGCCGCGCTCGGATTTGCCGATCATGCCCAGCAGACCAGTCTGCTCGAGAATCTGCCGGGTGAACTTGTCCATCCGCGTGGCGGTGGTTGGGCCAGCCGGGCCTACCACTTCGTCACCGATCGGATCGACCGGGCCCACGTAATAGATGAAGCGACCTTTGAGGTCGACCGGCAGCTGTTCACCCTTGTTGAGCATCTCGACCATGCGCTTGTGTGCGGCGTCGCGGCCAGTGAGCATCTTGCCGTTGAGCAGGATGGTTTCGCCCGGCTTCCAGCTCTGCACGTCTTCCGGGGTGAGGGTGTCGAGGTCGACGCGACGTGCGCTCGGGCCGGCTTCCCAGACGATTTCCGGGTAGGCGTCCAGATCCGGCGCTTCCAGCTCGGCAGGCCCCGAGCCATCGAGCACGAAGTGGGCGTGGCGGGTGGCGGCGCAGTTGGGGATCATGCACACCGGCAGCGAAGCTGCGTGGGTCGGGTAATCCATGATCTTCACGTCGAGCACGGTGGTCAGGCCGCCCAGGCCCTGGGCGCCGATGCCCAGCTGGTTGACCTTCTCGAACAGCTCCAGACGCAGCTCTTCGATCTTGTTTTGAGGGCCACGAGCCTGCAGTTCGTGGATGTCGATGTGCTCCATGAGCACTTCCTTGGCCATCACCGCGGCCTTCTCGGCGGTACCGCCGATGCCGATGCCGAGCATGCCGGGCGGGCACCAGCCGGCGCCCATGGTCGGCACGGTCTTGAGCACCCAGTCGACGATCGAGTCGGACGGGTTGAGCATGGCCATCTTCGACTTGTTCTCGGAGCCGCCGCCCTTGGCTGCGACGTCCACTTCCACCTTGTCGCCAGGGACGATGGAATAGTGGATGACTGCCGGGGTGTTGTCCTTGGTGTTCTTGCGGGCACCGGCCGGGTCGGCCAGGATCGAGGCGCGCAGGACGTTCTCGGGCAGGTTGTAGGCGCGACGCACGCCCTCGTTGATCATGTCGTCGACGCTCATGGTGGCGCCGTCCCAGCGCACATCCATACCGACCTTGATGAACACGGTGACGATGCCGGTGTCCTGGCAAATCGGGCGGTGGCCGGTGGCACACATGCGCGAGTTGATCAGGATCTGCGCCATGGAGTCCTTGGCGGCCGGCGACTCTTCCTTCAGGTAGGCCTCGTGCATCGCCTGGATGAAGTCGACGGGGTGGTAATAGGAGATGAACTGCAGGGCGTCGGCAACGCTCTGAATCAGGTCGTCCTGCTTGATCACGGTCATTGGGGCGCTCCTCTATCAGGGAACATCAACAAGGAAGCGCCGGACAAGACCCGGCGCAACGGCGGAAGGGCAGCTCTGAAAATTATCTTTGATATTTTTCAGAGCTGCCCAAAAAGGCGCGGCAGTATACCGCAGCCAGCCGTGACGGGCACAGCAGCCAAAGGTCGATGGCAGGCGCAGTGGGCGGTTATCGGGCGTTTGCAGGACGACCTCGGTTTTGGCTTTCTGCGTCGCTGCGCCAACTACATCCACACGGTCGTGCCTTGTCAGCGCTATTTGATAATTGGCGGGACGCCAGCCGGGTCACATGCTCATTCATCGCTTGTAACGTCGAGCGCGACTGCAAGCGTTTTCGACTGTTCTCTCTTGCGCCGACTGGCTCGCCGCGATTTTAGGCGGCCCCCTACTGCGGCCTAGGTTTTTTGTGATCACAGGGGTAGAGTACGGCCAGATGCCAGTATGGGATGGAGCCCATGAGCTCAACGACTCGCCGGGGAACGCAACGCAGCCTGCAGAGCCTCCTGCTCAAACGCTTCGCCATGGCCTTCGCTACTTACGCGATGATGGCGCTCGTCTGCTGGTTCGCTGTGTTCAATGGCCTTTTCTTCGGTTCCATCAGCACCGCTGCCTGGCTGACCCTGGGTGTTTTCGGCAGCCAATTGGTATTTCTCTGGCTGTTTCTGTCCGGCCGCAACCTGCGATGTGAAGATCCCAGCCTGACCGAAGCCCAGGTACTGGTGGCGCTGGCCTGGCAGCCACCGGTGCTGGCGTTGTTCGACAGCGCGCGCGGCGTGATGATGGTCTTCTACGTACTGATTCTGCTGTTCGGCGTGTTCCAGCTGCCGCCGCGGGTGTTCGTGCGTTGCGCCGCGTTCGCTTTCTTCGGTTTCACGGCGATGATACTGGTCGAGGCCTACCGCATGCAGCTGGTGGACCCGAGCATGGCCTGGCTACAGGTGTGGGTGCTGTTCATCTTGCTGGTCTGGCTATGTCTGTTCTCCAGCTACGTGCAGGCCATGCGCAAACGCATGCGCCAACGCCGCTTCGCCCTGCAAGCGCACCAGGACACCCTGCGTGGGATGATGCGCCAGCTCGAGGACCTGGTCGCTACCGATGAGCTCACCGGCCTGTTCAATCGTCGTCACTTCCTGCGTCTGGCCACCCGCGAACTGGGGCATCTGGACCACGGGCGGCATCACGGTCTGGCGCTGATCGACCTGGACCATTTCAAGCGAATCAACGATGCTCATGGCCATGCTGCGGGCGATCGGGTGCTGCAAACCTTCGCCGCGGTGGCCCGTGCCTGTCTGCGTGACGGCGACATCATTGCCCGCTATGGCGGTGAGGAATTCGTGCTGCTATTGCCCAATACCGATGCTGATCAGTTCACCGCCTGCTGCGAGCGCTTGCGCGAAGCCTTCGCCAAGGCCGAGCCAGTGGGCGTGAAGGTCGATAATCTGAGCCTCTCCACCGGCATGACACTGTTGGTCGCCGGGGACGATCTCGATGAAGCGCTGCAGCGTGCCGATCAGGCGCTCTATCAGGCCAAGCGCGGCGGCCGCAATCGTTGCGACGCCAGCTGGGAGAACGCGGGTGCCTGAGCTGCGCGTCGGTGACCAGCTACTGCAAGTCGTCCAGCAAACCAACCTGCTCGATGCGTTGCTCAGCGGCGGTGTGGCGGTGCCCTACAGCTGTCGTGCCGGCAGCTGCCATGCTTGCCTTGTGCGTTGCGTTGCCGGCGAGCCGCTGGACCGTCAGCCCGAGACACTGGCGGTCGACAAGCGCGCCGAGGGCTGGCGCCTGGCCTGCCAGTGCCAGGTTATCGAGGATCTGCAGGTCGAGCCCTTCGACCCGCAGCGTGACGGCCTGTCAGCCAAGGTGCTCGCACTGGACTGGCACAGCCCGCAGGTTTTGCGCCTGCGCTTGCAGCCGGCCAAACCACTGCGCTATCGCCCCGGCCAGCACCTGCTGCTTTGGAATGAGCAGGGTGTAGCGCGTCCTTATTCGTTGGCCAGCGTGCCGGGTGAGGACGACTGGCTGGAGTTTCACATCGACTGCCGCCTGCCCGGCGCGTTCTGCGATGCTGCGCGGCGCTTGCAGGTTGGCGACTCGCTGCAGCTCGGCGAGCTGCGCGGTGGCGCTCTGCATTACGATGCCGATTGGCAAGCGCGACCACTGTGGTTGCTTGCCGCCGGTACGGGGCTGGCGCCGTTGTACGGGGTCTTGCGTGACGCGCTGCGTCAGGAGCACCAGGGCGTCATCCGCCTGCTGCACGTGGCGCATGAGCCGGCCGAGCATTATCTGGCGCACGAACTTCAGGCACTGGCTGCGCAGCACGCCAACCTGCAGGTGGAACTGGTGACGGCGGCGCAGTTGCCGGCTGCTTTGGCCGAACTGCGCCTTGTTTCGCGGCAAACCCTCGCCTTACTCTGCGGCCATCCCTTGACGGTCGACAGCTTAGCGCGGCGCCTCTATATGGCCGGTTTGCCACGCAGTCAGATGCTCGCCGACGTTTTTCTCACGCGCGCATAGGCTATGCCGGGCCGGTCAGGCCTTGCGCCGGTGCGTATGACGCACCCATTGGAGCCCTGGCATGAGCGAGCACCTGCATATCGAGCGCGACGGCGGTCTGTTGACCCTGGGCATGCACCGTCCGGACAAGAAGAATGCGCTGACCCGCGCCATGTACGCCGGCATGGCCGAGGTGCTGGACGAGGCCGAGCGCGACCCGGGCGTGCGCGTGGTGCTACTCACTGGTGGTGAGGCGTGTTTCACCAGCGGTAACGATGTCGCCGACTTCATCCAGGCGCCGCCCACGGGCCTGAACAGCGAAGTGTTCCAGTTCATGCGCACGTTGTTCGAGTTCAGCAAGCCGGTGGTCGCCGCAGTGGCCGGCCCGGCGGTGGGCATCGGCACGACCTTGTTGCTGCATTGCGATCTGGTCTACGTCAGCCGTGATGCGCAGTTGAAGATGCCTTTCGTCAACCTCGGCTTGTGCCCCGAGTACGGCTCCAGCCTGATCCTGCCGCGCTTGCTGGGGCACGCGCGCGCCGCCGAGTTGCTGTTGCTGGGGCAGGCGTTCACGGGCGAGCAGGCCGCAGCCTGGGGCATCGCCAACCAGGCACTGGACGACGGTGCGGCGACGTTGAGCAAGGCGCGTGAGATGGCGCAGCGTTTTCTCGACCTGGCGCCATCGGCGGTTGTCGACAGCAAGCGCCTGATGCGTGCGCCGGGACGCGAGGAGTTGCGCAAGGTCATCGAAGAGGAGGGCGCCCTGTTCGGCCAACGTCTGCATTCGCCCGAGGCCATCGAGGCGTTGACGGCCTTCATGCAGCGCAGGAAGCCGGATTTTTCCAAATTCGCGTAGGGTGCGTCTCGCGCACCAGGGCTGGTTGTGGCTGGAAGACAGTGCACCACGAAAAATCGGTGCGCACGGCGCACCCTACCGGCAAGCGGCTCACTACTAAAAAACAAAAGGCCGCTCGATGAGCGGCCTTTTTCGTTCAAGGGTGGATCACACCATCTGATCGCCGACGTGCAGGATCTTCATGGTGTTGGTGCCGCCGGTACCGTGGTAGCTGTCACCCTTGGTCAGGATCACCCAGTCGCCCGGCTCGACCACGCCGCGCTTGAGCAGTTCGTCCACCGCCGCCTGGCTGACCTTGTTCGCTGGCAGCGAGGCCGGGTCGAACGGCACGGTGTAGACGCCACGGAACAGTGCCACGCGGGCCTGGGCTTCACGGTGCGGGGTGAAGGCGAAGATCGGGATCGACGAGCGGATGCGCGACATGATCAGCGGGCTGTAGCCACTCTCGGTGAGGCTGATGATTGCCTTCACGCCGGGGAAGTGGTTGGCGGTGTACATGGTCGCCAGAGCGATGCTTTCGTCGCAGCGCTCGAAGGTGCGGCCCAGGCGGTGGCTGGACTGCTTGCTGGTCGGGTGCTTCTCGGCGCCCAGGCACACGCGGGCCATGGCCTGCACGGCTTCGACCGGGTATTCGCCAGCGGCGCTCTCGGCCGACAGCATCACCGCATCGGTGTAGTCCAGCGCGGCGTTGGCCACGTCCGAGACTTCGGCGCGAGTCGGCATCGGACTGTGGATCATCGACTCCATCATCTGCGTGGCAGTGATCACGGCTTTGTTCAGGCGACGGGCGTGGGCGATGATCTTCTTCTGGATGCCGACCAGCTCGGCATCGCCGATTTCCACGGCCAGGTCGCCACGGGCGACCATCACCGCGTCACTGGCGCGGATCAGGCCGTCCAGCGCTTCGTCATCGGCCACGGCTTCGGCGCGCTCGATCTTGGCCACTAGCCAGGCGGTACCGCCGGCTTCGGTGAGCAGGCGACGGGCGTAGTCCATGTCGGCGGCATCACGCGGGAAGGACACAGCCAGGTAATCCAGGTCCATTTCGGCGGCGACCTTGATGTCGGCCTTGTCTTTCTCGGTCAGCGCTGGCGCAGTCAGGCCGCCGCCACGGCGGTTGATTCCCTTGTTGTCCGACAGCGGGCCGCCGATCAGTACGCGGCAGTGCAGTTCATCGGCACCCTTAAGTTCGACGCGCATGACCACGCGGCCGTCGTCGAGCAGCAGTTCGTCACCGACATCGCAGTCCTGGATCAGCGCCGGGTAGTCGATGCCGACCACTTCCTGGGTGCCGGCCGTGCGCGAGTGGCTGGAGGACAGGCGGAACAGGTCGCCGTCCTTGAGCTCTATACGCTTGTTCTCGAACTTGGCGATACGGATTTTCGGGCCTTGCAGGTCGCCGAGCAGGGCGACATGGCGGCCGTGCTTGGCGGCCAGCTCACGAACCAGAGCGGCGCGCGCCTTGTGGTCGTCCGGCGTGCCGTGGGAGAAGTTCAGACGGGCCACGTCGAGACCGGCGAGGATCAGTTGCTCCAGCACTTCCGGCGAGCTGCTGGCCGGGCCCAGGGTGGCGACGATTTTGGTGCGGCGAAAGGTCATGCACGAACTCCCTAGTGAACTATGTTCGGGAGGCTACTACGCCATCCAGCTGTAGTCATTGTTCCTGTGCACTACCCTTTGCCGTCCGGTTTGATCACCAGCAGATCGCACTCGACGCGTTCCAGTACCCGCTCCGCGGTGTGGCCGATCAGCAGGCTGTCCAGATGGCCGCGGGCGATGGCACCCATTACCAGCAGGCCGATATTGTGCTCATGCACGAATTTTGGAATGACTTCTTCGGCAAATCCGTCCAGCAGGTGGGCCTGCGCCCGATCGATGGCGTATTGGCCAATCAGCTTGTCGAAGGCCTCGCGGTGCTCGCGGCTGCACTGGTTCACGTAGTCTTCGTATTCCTGCGCTACCTCAGCGTCGAACAGCAGCGAGCGTGGCAGCGGTGCCTGTGCATGCAGGTACTCGGCTTGCAGGCCAAGCGCAGCCTGCAGAGCCTGGCTGGTGCGAATCAACTGATGATCGAGGGCGGCAGGTTTGTCCGCGCTGTGCAGCGGGTCGAGCGCGACGCACAGGCTCTGGCCGCGGGGCTTGGCATCGTGCACCAGCCACAGTGGCGCCGGGCAGCGTCGGATCAGTTGCCAGCTGGTATCGCTGAACAAGAGGCGTCGTAGTGCACTGCTGGGGTGGGTCGACTTGAACAGGATGTCCGGCTGCAGCACGGCAACGCGGGCGAGTATCTCCTCGTGGCTGCGTTTGCCCCAGCGTACGTCCACTTCGATTCTGAACCCTTCATCGCTCAGGTGGGCGACGCTGGCGCGTAGCGCCTCATGACTCTGCCGCAGGATGGCTTCACGGGCGCGGTTGAGCAACTGACTGTCCAGCAGGCCGCTCTCCAGGCTCGGGTGATACTCGACCTGCAGCAAGTGCAGGGCGGCGCCGGTCTCGCGCGCCACTTCGACGGCCCGCTGCAGGGCCGGTTGTTGCTGGTGTTCGGCGTCGATGACGACCATCAGCCGTTGCAGTTTCATGGCAGCGTCCTCACCTGGAGTCTGTGCCTGCATTACAGGCCATGTTCAGGCGAGCGGCATTGATATGGATCAGCGATTTGGCGCTGGTTCGAGAGGGCGAGTAGTCGTGGCGCTGGCGCGGACAAAAAAGGTGAGGCAATGGCGTCATGCGGGGCGTTGCCAGAACAACTATTGCTGTTCAGTTTTCCCCTCGGCTGTCGATACACTGCTCATTGGAGGAATTGCCCATGCGTACCCTGATCATTCTGGCCGTGGCCCTGGTTGCCACGGGCTGTACCCGTGTCTCGCTCGACCATCATCTGAACAACGCCTACCGCGCCTACAACGAAGGTGATTGTGCGCAGGTCGCGCTGGAGCTGTCGCAGGCCGAGCGCAAGAGCCGCTCGCGCAATTACCTGCAACCTGAGATTTCCCTGTTGCGCGGTCAATGCCTGGAGCGCGAGAGCCTGTTCGTCGATGCCGCGCAGACTTACCAGTTCATCATCACGCGTTATCCGGCCAGCGAGTACGCCTACCGTGCCCGCGCGCGTCTGCAGACGCTGGAGCAACTGGGGCATCACAGTCCGGCGCCGGCAGCCAAGGTCAGTCCGGCCACACTCTGAGCCTTCGGTCGTTCGGCGTTCTTCAGGGGCGCGTGGCGGTATAAGCTGGCGTATGTCTCTCATGGAGGATGAACATGCGTCACTGGTTGTTGATCGCTGTACTACTACCCTCGCTGGCGACGGCGGAAATCTATCGCTGGACGGACGAGCAGGGGCGGGTGCATTTCGGCCAGAGGCCCGTGGCCGGGGCTGAAACCGTGCAGGTGAAACCGCAGGTGATTGAGCGCGACCAACATACGCGTGAGCGTGAGGAGCGCCGTCAGCGTTTCTACGATGCGCGGCGTGAAGAGCAACAACAGGCTGCGGCGACAGCAACTGCGCAGCGCGAAGAGCGGGCCAGTGAATGCCGTGATCTGCGCCGACACCTGGCGCAGATGCCGGAGGGCTTTCGCTACTATCGCGAAGGCGCCGGCGGCGAGCGCATCTACTACAGTGATGAAGAAACCGACACCGCTCGTCGCCAGTTGCGCGAGCGGATAGCCCAACGCTGTTCTTGAGGATGGTTAAGTGGTCGTAGTAGGGCCATACTCAAGTCCCTTTGTAGCGATTTGCCACTATGCGTAGCCAGCGCCGAATCGAACGCCATCAGTTGCCCTACTACCTGAAGGTGTTCAATCGCATTACCGACAAACCGATGGGCTCCATCGGCAATGTCTCCCTCGACGGTCTGATGCTGATCAGTCAGTTGCCGATGCTGGTAGGCGCACGCTTCGACATGCGCCTGAAGATTCCAGGCCAGCATGGCATGCATTTCATCGACTTCTCCGCCAACTGTAAGTGGTGCCGTGAAGACGTCAATCCCGGTGTCTACGATTCCGGCTTCGCTCTGGCGGCGCCACCTGCCGACTACGTCGAGATGATCGACGCGCTGCGTTACTACTTCAGCTTTCACAGCCTGGCGGCGTCTGCCTGACATTTCGCTGGTTCGAGGTTGTCGTGCGCTGCGGCGTCAATGCACCGCTGGCGCACGTGCCAGGCTGCGCAAGCGCTGGCTCAATTGCAGGCGCAAACCTTCCTCCTCGCAGAACAGCAGGGCGTGTTCAAGGTCATAGCGCTCACCCTGTGGGCAATCCAGTTGCCGATAGACGTCCGCACGAGCCAGATGATCGGCCAGGTTGGGCGGGCCGAGTTGCAGCACGCGCTCGGCATCCTTGAGCGCAGCTTCCGGAGCATCTTGCTGCATGTGCAACAGGCGCAGGTTGCGCGACAGGCGTCGCAGCATGTCAGCGGCATCGGCTGTCTGTAGATGCGCCGCGCTGAGTTCGACATCCGGGCCCAGCTGGCGATAGAGCTGATCACGGCAGTCGCGGGTGTACAGGCGGCGTCCGCCGCAAGGGTCGAGCAGGTGATCGGCGCCAGGTACACGGAGCATGAAGTGACCAGGGAAATTCACGCCCTGGAGTGGAATTTCCAGGCGGCGCGCCAACTCCAGTGCAATCAACGCCAGGGGCAATGGCTGGCCGCGTCGGCGGCGTAGCACTTCATGCAGCAGGGCATGGCGCGGTCGTGTCACGCCTTCGTCGTCTTCCTGATAGTCGAGTTCGGCCAGTCGGCGCAGCAGCGGCTGTGCCAATTCGCGAGGGGGCAGGGCGGGTAACCCAGCGCTGACCTGCAGTAACAAACTGTGCAGGTCGCTCAGTATCTGCGCGGGCTGAAGCTGGTCATCGTGTTCGGCAGCGATCCATAGTGCCGCCTCGAACAGGGCGGGAGGGTCGCGTTGCAGGCACTGCAGGCAGGCTTGGCGTGGGCTCATCGCATTCTCCGCTGACTTCTGCTCTTTTAGCTCCTGACAAGGTCGTCGTCCAGCTTGGCTCTCCTATACTGAGGCCTGAAGTCCAACCGGGAGCTCGCCCATGTTCAGCATGATGGAAGCCGCCCGCCTCGAGGCCCTGCATCTGGCCGAGGATCCGGCCAGCGGTCTCAAGGCCGTTATCGCCATTCATAACACCCGTTTCGGGCCAGCGCTTGGCGGTTGTCGCTACCTACCCTATGCCGATGAACAAAGCGCCATTGGCGATGCCATCCGCCTTGCCCAGGGTATGAGTTACAAGGCAGCGCTGGCCGGTATCGATCACGGTGGCGGCAAGGCGGTGATCATCCGCCCGGCTCATCTGCAGAGCCGCGCCGCGCTGTTCGAAGCCTTCGGCCGTTTTATCGAAACCCTCAATGGCCGTTACATCACCGCCATCGACAGTGGCACCTCCAGCGCCGACATGGATTGCATTGCCCAGTACACCCATCACGCTACCAGTACGACCAGTGAGGGTGATCCGTCACCGCACACCGCCTTGGGTGTGTTCGCGGGCATTCGCGCCACCGCCCAGGCGCGCCTTGGCAGCGATGATCTGGAAGGGCTGCGAGTCGCCATTCAGGGCCTGGGCAATGTCGGCTTCGCCCTGGCCGAAGCGCTGCATGCCGCGGGCGTGGAACTGTTGGTGAGCGACCTCGATGCCGGGCGTGTGCAACTGGCTGTCGAGCAACTGGGGGCGCACCCGATAACCAGCGATGCGCTGCTTACCACGCCTTGCGACATTCTCGCGCCCTGCGGCCTGGGTGGTGTGCTGAATGCGCAGACGGTCGCTCATCTGCGCTGCGCAGCGGTGGCAGGGGCTGCCAATAATCAGCTGGCAAGCCCTGAAGTGGCCGATCAGCTGGAAGCTCGCGGGATTCTCTACGCGCCGGATTACGTGCTCAATGCCGGAGGGCTGATCTACGTGGCGCTGCGTCATCGCGGCGAGGAACTAGCGGCGATCACCGCGCACCTGGCGCAGATCAGCCGGCGCCTGACTGAAATCTACGCCCATGCGCAGGCTGAAAAGCGATCCCCGGCGCGAGTCGCTGACTACCTGGCGGAGAGCCTGCTTTATCGCACCTAGCGGTTGCCTAGCCCGTTCAAACTGTGGAGTGGCACGAAGGTAATCGGTAGGCGGCGCTTGGTCGAACTGATGGGTGCACGGTGCAGCGACCTGCGGCAACGCCACACTTGGCGATGCTCACAGGCTAAATTAGCGTGGTGCAAGGAGGATTCACCATGGACTACTTCATTATCGTCGTCACCACCGCTGCCGGCCTTTACTTTCACTGGTGGTTGTTCCGTCGCATTCGCCAGTGGAGTGATCGCGACCTGGCGCTTTCCTTTGCCGAGGGCGATGAGCGCAAACGTCAGTACATGATCGAACAGCTGGCCCGTGCGCGAGGTGAGGGCGTCAGGCGACGTGATTTGCCGGCATGGCTGGAGCAGGTCGCGGGGCAATACCCAGGCAGCAGAGCATGATGCTGGACGGTTTTACCGAGCAGACCCCTCGTGCGAAAGAGGGCCGCGCTACACGGTCACTCGCTGGCGGTCTCGATCTCGAGTTCCTCGAGTGCGTCCGGCTGGCTCTTGAACGCCTTGGCAAAGACGTCGCGATTCTTGGCCATGAAGATACCCAGCTCCTCGCCCTGTTCCTCGCTCAAGGACGGCACCGCCTTGTGCAGAACCTCGCTCAGGCGCTCGGCCAGTTCCAGCATCTTGTCGTAACGGTCGGCTTCGGCCTTATCCATGAACAAGCGCTCCGGATCGCGACTGCTGCGATACACCACTTCGACGGCCATTCATCACCTCATCTGCCTTCATGCGTGTCTGTTGGTAGCTGTTTATTTATACAGTTATCCAAGCATAAAGAACTCGCTACCGTTTTGCCAGCAGCGAGTGTCGAGAATTCAGCGGTCGCTACGGATCGGGCTGAACTCGACGGGTACCCAGGCGTAGCCTTGGGCTTCCTTGCGTACGTGGCCCAGGCCGGGGAAGGGCAGGTGCGCACCAGCGACCCACAGCTTGTCTGTGGCCGCTTCGGCCAGGATGCGTTGGCGGGATTGCCTGGCCTTGGCGCTGTCGACATCGAACTCGATGACCACTTCAGGCTTGGCGAACTGCACGGCGTGGTTATGCAGAATGTCGCCCCATACCAGCAGGCTCTGTCCACCCGATTTGAACAGGTAAGAGGTATGTCCGGGCGTGTGTCCCGGGCTCGCTACCAGGCTGACGCCAGGCAACAATTCGCCTTCTGTCTTGTAGGGCTTGAGCTTGTTCATCTTGGCATAGGGTGCGACTGCCTGTTGCGCCATCTTGAACATGCCTTGCATGCCTTCGGGGGCCTTGGCCATGGTCGCCTCGTCGAGCCAGAATTCAGCCTCCGCCTGCGGCACCTCCACGGTCGCGTTGGGGTAGGCCGGGCTGCCGTCGGCGTTGACCAGGCCGCAGGCATGGTCCGGGTGCAGGTGGGTGAGCAGCACGGTATCAACCTGCTCCGGCTGGTAGCCGGATGCCTTGAGGTTGGTCTGCACCACGCCGAGAGTCGGGCCGAAGCACTGGGCGGCGCCGGTATCGATCAGCACCAGGTTGTCGCCAGTGTTGATCAGGTAGGCGTTGACCGCAGTCTGCACGCCTTTCTCCGACGCCACGAACATGCGTGCCAGCAGCGATTGCAGGTCCTTGTCATCGATGCCCTTGAGCAGGCTGGCAGGCAGGTCGACGTAGCCGTCATACAGAGCGGTGACTTCGAAGTCACCGAGTGCCATACGGTAGTAGCCCGGTACCTGGGTCTTCTGTTGTGCCGGTGCGGCCGCCTGCAGCGGCAGGCTGACCAGGGCGATCATGGCGGACGACAATGCGGTGCTCAGCGAGAAAAGACGCATGGGTGATCCTTCATTGAGAGTGGCGATGCCGTAGTGTGCGACGCGTCGGGGTATCTTGGCGAGCCTGTGATGTCAGTTTCAGCCTCGTCGCGGTTGGCTGGAGCGTGCCAAATCGTCACATCGCAGCGGCATCCTCGGGCTGGTCTTTTTCCTGCATGATTGTTTCTTGCGAATACCCGAGGTGGGGATTCGGGGTGGTTTGCCAGGTCTCGTGGGGAGTTGAAGGATGAATTGGGCTGAGCGCTTGCGCGAAAACATGCACGGTCTGGCGGAGTCGCTGGGCAATCTGTTGATGGAGGCCTTCCATTACCTGGCGCTGTTCGCCATCGGGGCGATCACGGCCTGGGCGGGGGTGATGGCTTTCATTGGCATGCTGGAGAAGGGCCACATCACGGTCGATGACATTCTGCTGCTGTTCATCTACCTGGAATTGGCGGCGATGGTGGGCATCTACTTCAAGACCAACCACATGCCGATCCGCTTCATGATCTATGTGGCGATCACCGCGCTGACCCGTTTGCTGATTTCCGATATTTCCCACACGCACAAGCCGAGCTGGGGTGTGGTGATGGTGTCCGGGGCGATCCTGCTGCTGGCGCTGGCGATTCTGGTGGTGCGTTACGCCTCGTCACGCTTTCCGGCCGTGGCCGGCCCGCATCCCCGCAACAAGGCGCGCAACCGTGAGGATGCCGAGGCCGAGCGCGACGATACGTCTGACTGATATTTGACGTGGGTGACACTCGTTTCATCCGCCATTACTGGCGTGATGGCGGATCGTTGAGGCGAGGTGTCAATCGAGCGGTGCAAACAGCGCTGCCAAGTCTTCCTCATCCAGCTTCCACTGGCCTTGGCTGCCGCCGTCCAACACGCCTTTGGCCAGGCTGGCCTTGGCCTGCTGCAATTGTTGGATCTTTTCTTCGACGCTGCCACGGGCGATCAGCTTGTAGACGAACACTGGTTTGTCCTGGCCGATACGGTAGGCGCGATCGCTGGCTTGGGCTTCGGCGGCCGGGTTCCACCAGGGGTCGAAGTGGATCACGGTATCGGCGGCGGTCAGGTTGAGGCCGCTGCCGCCGGCCTTGAGGCTGATCAGGAACACCGGAAACTCTCCCGCCTGGAAGCGTTGTACCGGTGTGCGTCGGTCCTGGGTGCTGCCGGTCAGTTTCGCGTAGGCAATCTTGCGCGCCTGCAATTCCGCCTCGATCAGGGCCAGCATCGAGGTGAACTGGGAGAACAGCAGCACGCGGCGGCCTTCGTCGACCAGTTCCTGAAGCATATCCAGCAGGGCGCTGAGCTTGCCCGAGTCGCTGGCGTTCAGTTCGCCGTCGTCGTCACCCAGCAGGCGCAGATCGCAGCAGCTTTGGCGCAGGCGCAGCAGCGCCTCGAGGATGACGATATGACTGCGCGCCAGACCCTGGCGGGTGATTTCCTCGCGCACCTTCTTGTCCATGGCCAGGCGCAGGGTTTCGTAGCGGTCACGCTGCAGCTGGGTCAGCTCGACCCAGTGGGTGATCTCGGTCTTCGGCGGCAGTTCGCTGGCCACCTGTTCCTTGTTGCGGCGTAGCAGGAAGGGGCGGATACGCCCGTTCAGATGAGCGAGGCGATGGCCGTCGCCGCGTTTCTCGATGGGCGTGCGGTAATCGCGGGTGAAGGCCTTGGCGTCGCCGAGCCAGCCGGGCATGAGGAAGTGGAACAGCGACCACAGCTCGCCCAGGTGGTTTTCCAGTGGTGTGCCAGTCAGGCACAGGCGCAGCTCGGCCTGTATCTGAGCCGCTGCGGTGGCCGCCTTGCTGCGCGGGTTCTTGATGTTCTGTGCTTCGTCGAGGATCAGCAGGCGGTAGCGCTGCTGGTTCAGCGCCTTGAGGTCGCGTGGCAGCAGGGCGTAGGTGGTGAGGATCAGATCGTGCTCGGTGATATCTTCGAACAGCGCCTTGCGCTTGCTGCCATGCAGTGCCAGTACGCGCAACTTCGGGGTGAAGCGCGCCGCTTCGTCCTGCCAGTTGGGAATCAGGCTGGTGGGCATGACGATCAGCGCGGGTTTGTCGAGACGACCCGCCTGTTTCTCGCAGAGGATATGCGCCAGGGTCTGCAGGGTCTTGCCCAGGCCCATGTCGTCGGCCAGTACGCCACCGACGCGCAGCTCGGCCAGGGTCTGCATCCAGTTCAGGCCCTGCAGCTGATAGCTGCGCAGTTCGGCCTGCAAGCCCGCGGGTGGTGAGACTTCACGCACTGCCAGACTCTGCAGGCGTTGTGCGAAACCGCGCAGTTCATCCCCGCCTTGCCAGCTGAGTTCAGGACCCTGCGCCAGTTCGGCCAGGCGCGCGGCGTCGGCGCGCCCCAGGCGCAGCGGCAAGTGGTCTTCGCCGGGATCGCGGAAATACAGCTCGCCGAGCGTGGCCAACAATGGCTTGAGGCGGGCGAAGGGCAGGGCGATGCGTTTGCTGCTTTGCGGCAGGTTTACCAGCAGGCGATCTTCGTCGGCGCGCTGGGCCAGTGCTTCGGGCGCCAGCAGCCAGGGCGTGCGGCGAATGGCCTGGAGCAGGATCGGCAGCAGGCTCAGGCGCTGGCCTTCGACTTCGATGCCCAGCTCCAGGTCGAACCAGTTCTGCTGCGGGTCTTCCTCGACCTCGGCGTACCAGTCGTCGACCTCGGCGAGGTTGTACTGGAAGTCCGGGCGCATGTGTATCTGCCAGCCTTCGGCGCGCAATTGCGGCAGCTGTCGCTGGACGAAATCCAGCCAGTCGCGCTCGCGTTCCAGCTCGAACGGCTCGCCAGCTTCGGCTGGTAGCGCTTCGCTCTGGCGCAGGGCTACCTGCAGGCCGAGCCTTTCCAGGCGTTTGCGCAGCGTGGCTTCGGCTGCGCCGTCACGGATCAGGCGCAGGTTGGTTTGCTCATCCAGGCGCTTGACCAAGTCCTTGGCCGGCTTGCCGAAGACCTTGTGCCCGGCATAGTCGAAGGCCAGCGCGGCGCGGTGCTGGGTTTGTTCCTGCATGCGTCCCTTGCGTGCGTCGAAATGCACGCGCACCTGGCTGCCGAGGCTGAGGACGGCGGTGGGGGCGATACCTTCGAGGCGCGCTTCAGCCAGCTCCTTGTCCAGCACGATGATGTCTGACAGGTCGCTGCCGGCGCGCTGTTGCGCTTCCAGGGTGAGCAGGGCGGCGGCCACATGCTTGCAGTTGAAGCCGACCGGGCAGTTGCAGTGGCCGGTCACGCTCCATTTGCGCCCATAAGGATGCAGCGTGATGCGTTGCTGGTAGATCTGCCCACCTGAGCCTCGGCAATTGGCGAGCAGGCTGTTGTCCTTGATGCTGAGCAGCTTGCTGCGTTTCTCCTCGGCGTAGCCGATGCCGCGACGCAGGTCACCGGCGCCGAATTCCGAGCGCCAGTCTTCCTGGCGGAGTTGGTGGATATCCAGGGGCATCAACGAAGCCCCGAGGCAGAAATGAATGGGCGCATGACTGGGCCGTGGCAATGCAAAGCCGCAGATTTTCGCATAGCCGCGTGACGATTAGCAGGCGTGGTGCCGAGATTGCCGACGTGCTGTCGTGGCCATCGCTTCAGGCGTTCGGCGAGTAGGGCGGGTGCAACCCGCAGCAGCGGAGTTGGCGGGGTGCACCCGCCCTACAGAAAGGCCGCGCGGTACTGTCCGAGCGTTGCACCCAGTGTCTGGCGAAAACGGTTGCTGAAATGGTTGGCGCTGGCGAAGCCGCAGGCCAATGCTACCTCGCTCAGAGCAGGTGCTGCTCGATGAACTCGCGCACATGTCGGCGTTGCTGCGGTGCCAGTCCACCCTTGAGACGCAGGCCCTGACGTTGGCCAACCTGGTTGAGCAGGGTATGGTCGAGCAACTGGTGCGCCAGGCTGCTGGCCAGCAGGCGTTCGCCCGGTTCCTGCCAGTCGAGGGTGCACAGCTGGCGAAAGCGCGCGGACTGTTCGGCGTCTTCGAGGAAGGTCGCTTCTTCCAGTTGCAGGCTGCACGGCTCGCGATCGAGCAGGGCGACCGCGCCAAGGGAGAACTGCTCCTGCTCTGTATAGAGGTGGGCGAGCTGGATCTCGCCGTTGATGATCCAGCCCGACTCGTGCTCGGCCGGCAGGATGCAAAGCTTGTCCGGCGCACCCTTGTTGCCGGGCTGCTCGCGGCGAAAGGTGCCAGTGCCGCCGCTGAGGTAGCACGACAGCGTGTGATGGCTGGGGGTGAGGTAGTCGCGTGCGTCATGGGCATTGCTCCAGCGGGCCACGGCCATACCGTTGCCCAGCTCGGCCATCGCGTGTAGCTGAGCGTTGGGCGAGCGGCTCATGCTCTGGAATACCTGCAGATGTTCGAATTGCGCCATCACCTTCTCCCGAATGCAGCCGTGCTACGCCTGCCAGTAGGCAAAACCAGAGGCGAAGAAAAAAATGCGCAAGTATGGGGTCGTAATTTCTGGAACGCCTTTCAATAGTGCTTAAGTTTTTTTGCACTAACCCGCGGCGCGGCAGGAGGACTCGGAGTATCGTGGCGGCCATTCAAACAATGATTTGCATCCCGGATGCCGCTCCCGATGAAATACCTGCATAAGTTCGCTCTTGCCTCTGCCTTGATCACCCCCAGCCTGCTTGCTGCCGCTCCGTCCATCGATGACAAATCGGCCTTCATCGCCGACCTGGTCGGGCGCATGACCCTTGAGGAAAAGGTCGGTCAGCTTCGTCTGATCAGCATTGGCGGCGACATGCCGCGTGAGCGCATCCGCGAGGAGATGGCCGCGGGGCGTATCGGCGCCACCTTCAATTCGGTGGTACGCCCGGAGAACCGTCCGATGCAGGAGGCCGCACTGCGTAGCCGCCTGGGCATCCCGGTGTTCTTCGCCTACGACATCATCCATGGTCATCGCACCACCTTTCCCATCGGCCTGGGCCTGGCGTCCAGCTGGGACATTCCAGCCATCGAGAACAGCGCCCGGATCGCGGCTTTCGAAGCCAGTGCCGATGGCCTGGACATGACTTTCGCACCGACCGTCGACATCTCCCGCGATCCACGCTGGGGACGCACTTCCGAGGGCTTCGGCGAAGACCCCTACCTGGTTTCGCGTATCGCTGCGGCGATGGTGCACGGTTATCAGGGCAAGGACCCCAGCGACCCGCAGCGCATCATGGCCAGCGTCAAGCACTTCGCCCTGTATGGCGCGGTGGAGGGCGGGCGCGACTACAACGTGGTCGACATGAGCCCGATGCGCATGTACCAGGACTACCTGCCGCCTTATCGCGCCGCCATCGATGCTGGCGCCGGTGGGGTGATGGTGGCGCTGAATGCCATCAATGGCGTGCCAGCTTCGGCCAATACCTGGCTGCTGCGTGATCTGCTGCGCCGCGACTGGGGCTTCAAGGGCGTGGCGCTCAGCGATCACGGCGCGATCACTGAACTGCTGCGCCATGGTGTGGCAGCCGATGGCCGAGAGGCGGCAAAACTGGCCGTCACCGCAGGTGTTGGGATGAGCATGGCCGACACGCTCTACGATCAGGAGCTGCCGGCGCTGGTGCGCAGCGGCGCGGTACCACAGGGCGTGCTGGATGAGGCCGTCACCCATGTGCTGAACACCAAGTACGAGCTCGGCCTGTTCCACGATCCGTTCCGCCGTATCGGCCGCGCCGAGGGCGACCCGGCTGACGTCAATGCCGAAAGCCGCCTGCACCGCGCCGATGCGCGGGCCATGGCGCGCGACTCCCTGGTGCTGCTGGAAAACCATGGCGACACGCTGCCCCTGAGCAAGAACACCACCGTCGCCTTGATCGGTCCACTGGCTGACTCACCGGTGGACATGCTCGGCAGTTGGTCGGCGGTCGGCGTGGCCGAGCAGGCGGTGACCCTGCGCAAGGGCATGGAGGCGGCGCTCAACGGGCAGGGCAAGCTGCTCTACGCCGTTGGCGCCAACGTCACCGACGATGCCCATGTGATCAATTACCTCAATCAGCTCAACTGGGATCGCCCGGAAGTCGTGCTGGACAAGCGCACTCCGCAGGCGATGCTGGAGGAGGCGGTGCGTGTGGCAGCCCAGGCCGACGTCATCGTTGCTGCAGTGGGCGAAGCGCGCGGCATGTCCCATGAGTCGTCCAGTCGCACCCGGTTGGACCTGCCGGACAGCCAGCAGGCGCTGTTGCGCGCGCTCAAGGCCACCGGCAAACCGCTGGTGCTGGTGTTGATGAATGGTCGGCCGCTGGCGCTCGGCTGGGAAAAGGAAAACGCCGATGCCATGCTGGAGACTTGGTACAGCGGCATCGAGGGCGGCAACGCCATCGCCGACGTGCTGTTCGGTGAGCACAACCCCTCTGGCAAGCTACCGATCACCTTCCCGCGTTCGGTCGGGCAGATTCCCACCTACTACAACCACCTGCGCCTGGGCCGACCCTACACACCTGGCACGCCGGGCAACTACACCTCGCAGTATTTCGAAGAACCCAACGGCCCTCTGTATCCGTTCGGCTACGGGCTTAGCTACAGCGATTTCCAGCTGTCGGCGCCGAAGCTGTCTGCCGAGCGCATGACGCCGGGCGAGAAGATTCGCGTCAGCGTCATGTTGAAGAACGCCGGGCCAAGGGCTGGCTCCACTGTCGTGCAGCTGTATCTGCACGACGAGGCCGCTTCGGTGATCCATCCGGTGAAGGAACTCAAGGATTTTCGCAGGGTCAAGCTTGAAGCAGGTGAGGCGCGCGAGCTGAGTTTCGAGATCGACGAAACCATGCTGCGTTTCTACAACGCCAGCCTGCAGCATGTCAGCGAGCCAGGTGCCTTCCGTGTCCAGTTGGGGCTGGATTCGGAGAGCGTGCAGGAGGCGCGTTTCGAACTGTTGCCACGCCAATGAGAGCGTGGCCCAAGGAGGCGAAAAATATACTCGCGCGAGCACCTGTGCCGGACTTCACGATCTGGTAATAATGCGCAGAAAGAATCCGCGGATGCGGAGACGTCACCGTCCGGTTGGCTGTCTGCATCGTGCTCGCGTTGTATTTGTACCATTCGCCCGTTTCAACTCCCTGCAGCGGCCGCCCCTGGGCTTGCCGCTGCTTGTCAGTACGTGTTGCCCTGGAGGCTGTGTGTCGATGAGTCGTTGTTCTGGAGCCCGTATGGGTAAGGCCGGCAAGCTGGCCTTCTGTGTGCTCCCGCTGTTGTTCGCTGCCCAGAGTTGGGCCTTCGATCTGGATGATGTGGCGGTCAAGGCCAAGGCGCTTGCCGCCGAAAGCTACAGCGCCCCGCAAAGCAATCTGCCGGCTGCGCTGCGCGAATTGCCGTTCGCTGGCTATCAGAAGGTGCGCTTCCTTGAGGAAAAAGCACACTGGGCTGATGGCAAGACGCCGTTCCGGCTGTACTTCTTCCACCAGGGCATGCACTTCGATGTGCCGGTGAAGATCAACGAAGTGACCGCCGAAGGCACCCAGGAAATCAAGTACGACCCGTCGATGTTCGACTTCGGCGATCTCAACCTGAACCCGGATGACCTCAAAGATCTCGGTTTTGCCGGCTTCAAGGTGATCAACGAGATCAACACCAACGGTCGGCACGATGAGGTGATGAGCGTGCTGGGCGCCAGCTACTTCCGCATCGTCGGCAAAGGGCAGGTGTTCGGTCTTTCCGCGCGCGGTCTGGCTATCGACACCGCGCTGCCATCGGGCGAAGAGTTCCCGCGTTTCAGCGAGTTCTGGATCGAGAAGCCGCAGCCCGACCGCCGCAGCCTGGTGATCTACGCACTGCTCGACTCGCCGCGCGCCACCGGCGCTTACCGCATGGAAATCAAACCGGGGCGCGACAGCGTGCTCGAGGTGCAATCGAAGGTCTACCTGCGTGAGAACGTCGAAAAGCTCGGTATCGCGCCGCTGACCAGCATGTACCTGTTCGGTGCCAACCAGCCTTGGCCACGGCCGAATTACCGCCCGCAGCTGCATGACTCCGATGGCCTGGCCATCCATGCCGGCAATGGCGAGTGGATCTGGCGTCCGCTGAACAACCCGCAGCGCCTCAACGTCAGCAGCTATCGCATCGACAACCCACGTGGTTTCGGTTTGATGCAGCGTGGCCGTGACTTCAACCAGTACCAGGATCTTGATGACCGCTACGAGCTGCGCCCGAGCGGTTGGGTGGAAACCGTTGGTGACTGGGGTGCCGGTCATGTCGAGCTGGTGGAGATCCCCACGCCGGACGAAACCAACGACAACATCGTCGCCCTGTGGCGTCCCGAGAAGCTGCCGGCACCGGGCGAGTCGCTGGATGTGGCCTATCGCCTACACTTCAGCCGTGACGACGCCAAACTGCACGATCCGCAACTGGCCATGGTCAGCCAGACCCGGCTGTCGGAGGGTGATATCAAGCAGGCCAACCTGATTCGTCAGGCCGATGGCAGTACCGCGCTGGTGGTCGATTTCGTCGGTGAGGAGCTGGCCAAGCGTTCGCCCGACGCGGCGCCGACTGTTCAGGTCAGCGTCGATGGCAACGCCGAGTTGCTGGAAGACAGCCTGCGTTACAACCCGGTCAGCAAAGGCTGGCGCCTGACCCTGCGGATCAAGGTCAAGAACCCGGCGCAGCCGGTGGAGATGCGTGCCGCGCTGGTCGAGGACGGCAAGCCTGTGTCGGAAACCTGGAGCTATCAGCTGCCTTCCCATGAATAACACCCTAGACGCTACACAGATCCAGGATTACCTGGGTGAACTGCCGCTCGATCAGGAGCGGCAGCAGGCTTTGGCTAATCGCGTGGAGGAGGAGGGTGGCGACCTCGCCACGCTGCACCGTGCCCTGCATGAGGACGATCAGGCAGCGGCCGAGCCTCTGGAAGAAACCCGCGAGATGCTCGATTCGGTACCGGCCCGCCTGGCACTGGGCTGGCCGGATGCACTCGAGCGCGGCTGCCGCATCGTGCAGGATCACCAGGGGCGTCCGACCATCGATTCGACGCCGCCGATCAAGCGCACGCGCATGGTGCCGGAACCCTGGCAGACCAATATCCTGCAGCGCGGCTGGCGCCGCCTGAAGGGCGAGAAGCCGGCACCGCGACCACGTACGCGCGAAAGCGAGGACTTTGCCGAAGAGCGTTGGCGCCATGTCGCCGCGGTGCGTCGTGCGGCGCTGTTGGTGCTGATGATCACGCAGACCGTGGTCGCCACCTGGTACATGAAGTCGGTGTTGCCCTATCAGGGCTGGTCGCTGGTCGACCTGGGGCTGGTGTTCGAGCAGCCCTGGCAGGAGTCGGCGCGGCAGATCCTGCCCTATGTGGTGCAGACCAGCATCCTGGCGCTGTTCGCCCTGCTGTTCTGCTGGGTGTCGATGGGGTTCTGGACCGCGCTGATGGGCTTCTTCCAACTGCTGAAGGGGCGTGATCGCTATAGCATCTCCGCCAGCAGTTGCGGCGATGAGCCGATCTCGCCGCGGGCGCGTACCGCGTTGGTCATGCCGATTGCCAACGAGCACGTGCCGCGTGTCTTCGCCGGCCTGCGCGCGACTTTCGAGTCGCTCAAGGCTACCGGGCAACTCGATCATTTCGACTTCTTCGTTCTCAGCGACAGCAACGACCCGGATATCTGCGTGGCCGAACAACAGGCCTGGATGGAGTTGTGCCGCGAAGTGGAAGGCTTCGGCCATATCTTCTATCGCCGCCGTCGGCGTCGGGTGAAACGCAAGAGCGGCAACATCGACGACTTCTGCCGGCGCTGGGGCAGCAACTATCGCTACATGGTAGTGCTCGATGCCGACAGCGTGATGAGCGGCGATTGCCTGACCCGCCTGGTGCGCCTGATGGAGGCCAACCCCGGGGCGGGCATTATCCAGACCGCCCCCAAGGCATCGGGCATGGACACCCTGTACGCGCGCCTGCAACAGTTCGCCACCAGCGTCTACGGACCGCTGTTCACCGCAGGGCTCAACTTCTGGCAGCTGGGTGAATCGCACTACTGGGGTCACAACGCGATCATTCGGGTCAAACCCTTCATCGAGCACTGCGCTTTGGCGCCCTTGCCGGGCACTGGTTCTTTCGCTGGCGCAATTCTCTCTCACGACTTCGTCGAAGCCGCGCTGATGCGCCGTGCCGGTTGGGGCGTGTGGATCGCCTACGACCTGCCGGGCAGTTATGAAGAGCTGCCACCGAACCTGCTCGACGAGCTCAAGCGTGATCGCCGCTGGTGCCACGGCAACCTGATGAACTTCCGCCTGTTCCTGGTGCGTGGCATGCACGCCGTGCATCGCGTGGTGTTCCTTACAGGCGTCATGTCCTACCTGTCGGCGCCGCTATGGCTGTTGTTCCTGGTGCTGTCGACCTGTCTGCTGGCGATCCATACGCTGATGGTGCCGGAGTACTTCCTGCAGCCCAATCAGCTCTACCCGTTGTGGCCGCGCTGGCAACCCGAAGAGGCCGTGGCGCTGTTCTCGGCGACCATGACGTTGCTGTTCCTGCCCAAGCTGCTCAGTGTGCTGCTGATCTGGATCAAGGGCGCGGAAGCCTACGGTGGTCGTACGCGGGTGCTGCTGTCGATGCTGTTGGAGGCCTCCTGCTCGGTGCTGCTCGCACCTGTGCGCATGCTGTTCCACAGCCTGTTCGTCACCGCTGCTTTCCTCGGCTGGTCGGTGCAGTGGAACTCGCCGCAGCGTGTGGATGACTCGACCCCCTGGAGCGAAGCGTTCCGTCGTCACGGTACCCAGGTGCTGATCGGTATCAGCTGGACGGCACTGGTGGCCTGGCTCAACCCGGACTTCCTCTGGTGGCTGGCGCCTATCGTGGTGTCGCTGGTGCTGTCGCCTGTGGTCTCGGTGCTGACCAGTCGTACCGCGCCAGGACTGGCAGCGCGGCGCAGCAAGCTGTTCCTGATACCGGAGGAGCACAAGGTGCCAGTGGAGCTGAGAAACACCTCCGAGTACGAGCAACTGAACAGTTCGCGTGCGCTGCGCAAGGGTTTCCTGCGTGCTGTGGTCGATCCGCTGTACAACGCCCTGGTCTGCGCTATGGCCCGCGCCCGCCATGCCAAGGTGGTGCCCGCCGCCGAAGCGCTGCGCGAAGCGCGTATCGAGGAAATCCTCAGTGCCGGGCCTGAGGGCAAGGTCGAGGCAACCCGCTGGCGTCTGCTCAACGATCCTGACGGCATGGCGCGCCTGCACGCGCGCATCTGGCAGGAGCCGCAATACCACGCCTGGCGCGAAGCGCTGCGCGATGCCTGATCAGCACGCCACGCCCGCAGTCGTCGGGGGCGTGGCGTGATGCCTTTCTGACATATCCGCTAACATCTGCAGGCGCAGTCTCGTGCTGCTGCACGGCACCATTGCGTCTGGAACGGGTTTTTGCCAACGATTGGTGGCCCGAACACCGTGTTCGTTGATGACATTGAAGAGGATGCACGATGTCGAATTTGCATGATTGCGCGCAGCGCTATGGCTTGGTTACACGCCTGCTGCACTGGGGTATGGCCATTTTGCTGGGGTGGCAGTTCGTCACCGTACTGGCCCATGTCCTGCTGGAAGACAGCGTGCTGGACAAGTTCGCCTGGGGCACGCACAAGGCAACAGGACTGCTGCTGATGGTGCTGGTGGTGATTCGTCTGCTTTGGGCGTTTTACAACCGTAACCACCGTCCTGCCGCAGTCAGCATCCCGGCGCGCCTTGGGCATCTGGCCCTGTATGCACTGCTGTTCGTGATTCCTTTTGTCGCGCTGCTGCGTCAGTACGGCTCGGGCCGGGAGTTCGTGGCATTCGGCATGACCGTCATGCCCGGTTTTGACGGCAAGATCGAGTGGATGATCGCTCCAGCTGGCCTGCTGCATGGCAACCTGGGCTGGCTGTTGCTGTTCATGGTGATTGGCCATGCCGCCATGGCCTTTGTCCATCGCCGCCAGGGCGGTGAGGATGTATTGGCGCGAATGATCGGTCGCTGAAGCAGTCGTCTATGGCGAATGTCTTACAGGCGATAACGGCAACCGCCACTGTTGCCCATGCGGGCCGATCACTAATCTACATCCATCCCCTGCAGCGATGGAGCGCTGAGGATCAAGGAAGATGACCAGGCCAAGATGGCTGCCGACAGGATGTCGGATGGTTGGGAGGAAACCCGCTTCGGCGGGTTTTTTGTTGCCTGTAGAAAGTACCGGGTCATAACCAGAGCCCGATCAATCGCCTAGCCCCAGAGTTTTAAGCATGGCGCTGACCTGAAAAGCTTCGCCCCGAGGCGGGGCTCCTACGCCAGGCTGCTTTGTGAGCTTTACGGGAGCGGAGTATTCGCCGGGCGTTCTAGCTGGCCAGGCACTGCGTCGCACCCTGCGCCTTGCGCGTGTACCACAGCACCCGGCTCACGCCACGGGTGATGGCCACGTAGGCCAGGCGCCGGGCTTCGTCCTGCATGGCCTGGTCGTAGCTGCCGGCGAAGAAACCGCACTGGGCGTAGAGCGCGTTGCGCAGCGGGTGTTTGTCCGCCGGCAGGCAGTCGTCGAGGATGATCGCCACCTCGGCCTGCAGACCCTTGGCGCGGTGGATGGTCATGGTTTTTACCGGCAGCGCCTTGTCCAGCTGCGCGCGCACCTGCTGCAGCGGCTCGTTGCGTCGGCTGAGCAGCAGTACGGCGGTGCGGTCGGCGTTCGGGCGGCTGGCGACATGAGTGCACTGCGCGCGTATTTCCTCCAGCAGACGCGGTAGGCCGCTGGCCAGATCGAAGCGCTTGATCAGCTTGACGCCGTGGTCGCCCGGTTGCATGGCCTTGGCCGCGACGCAGGTCTTGGCCTGCTTGCTGTGCACCTCGGCCAGCACCTTCTCACCATCGCGGATCACCGGCTCGATGCTGCGGTAGTTGGTGCCCAGCAGCAGGGTGGTGCTTTTGCCGCGTCCACGGCTGGGGAAGTGGCGGTCGAAGTTGATGAACAGCTCCGGCGAGCTGCCGCGCCAGCCGTAGATCGATTGCCAGTCGTCGCCGATGGCCATCAGGCTGATGCGTTCGCCCGCCGCATGCAGGCGGCGATGCACGGCCTGCAACCACAGCACGATCTGCGGCGAGATGTCCTGGAATTCGTCGATCAGCAAGTGACTCAAGGCGAGCAGGGCGGGGCCGGGTTTGCCGCCGTCGCTGCTCAGTCGCTCGCTCAACTGTGCGAACGCGCCGTTGAAGCTGATCAGCCCCTGGCTCTGTAGCAGGGCGCTGAAGTGCAGGTGAAAGCGCTGCATGGCCTCGATGAAATCACGCTCGCGGGGCGCGCAGCCCAAGGCCTTCACGTCCAGGCGGTCGAGACGAATCCCCAGGCTCTCGGCGAAGTCGATCTGCCCGTGCAGCAGCTCGAACAGCGGCAGGGCGGCGAACTCACCGGATAGCTTGCAGGTATCCAGTGGCGCCTTGGGCTTGCCCTGTGGCGGCTCTTCGGGTGCCGGCAGCTTGAGTAGGCGGTGGGTCAGGGCGCGAAAGCGCGCATCGTCGGCGTAGGCGTTCTGGTAGGCCTGTTTGAGCAGGCGCTGTTGCGCGGGACGCAGGCGAGCGCCGGTGAGCGGGTTGTCCGGTTCGTCGTTGGGCTCGTCCAGTTGCTCGAACCAGCGCGGGTTGCCCAGGCTTTCCTTGGCCAGCGTGGCCATGGCAGCGTGGAAGGTGCGCACGCACTGGCGCGCATGGTGCGGGTAGTGCCAGAAGTCGAGCAGGCTTTGCAGGCGCTCGCGCAGTTCGTGGCAGGAGGCGTTGGTGAAGGAGATCACCGTCAGGCGCTTGGGGTCGACCTCCAGGTGACAGAGCAGGAACACCACACGCAGTACCAGCGTGCTCGACTTGCCCGAGCCGGCGCCGGCGAAAATGCGCGCCAGCGGCGCACGGCATAGAATCATCGCCCATTGTTCGTCCGACGGTGCGCCGATCAGCCCGGCACTCACCGCTTGGGTCACGCGCTCGCGCATGGCCTGCACCTGGGCGTCTTCGATCTTCAGCCGGGTGGCGGGGTAGATGCCGGCGGGGCCAGGCTTGCCGCTGGCGGCCTTGCGAGTGCCGGCTTTCTTGTTGCCAGCGGACTTCTTCTTGCTCTGCTTGCGCACGGGCTTGCGCGGCTGCGCAGCTTCGCTCTCGGCGCGCAGGTAGGCGGTAGTGTGGGGGAAGTAGCGGGCGAGGGCGCTGGACAACAGTTGTTTGTAGCGCGCGACGGCGGAAAACATGCGGTGAGAATGACCTGACTGATAAAACCCGCATGATAAAGCCATCAGCGCGATGGCAGGCAGTGATGGCGCGGCGATAAATGCGCAACTTTGTGCAAGCGCCTGGCGCCTATCGCTTACAGACTGTGCTCCAGTTTTGGGAGATTCTCGATGAACCTGTCGCTTTACCTGCTGACCGTATTGATCTGGGGCACCACCTGGATCGCCATCAAATTTCAGATGGGCGAGGTGGCCGTTGCCGCCTCCATCGCCTATCGCTTCGCGCTGGCCTCGGCGGTGCTGTTCACCATGCTCTGGTTCAGCGGCCGCCTGCAGCCGCTGGATCGCCGTGGCCAGGGCATTTGCCTGGTCCAGGGGCTGTGCCTGTTCTGCCTCAACTTTCTGTGCTTCTACACCGCCAGCCAGTGGATCCCCAGTGGCCTGATCGCGGTGATCTTCTCCACCGCCACCCTGTGGAACGCGATCAATGCGCGATTGTTCTTCAAACAGCGTATCGCTGCCAACGTGCTGCTCGGGGGCGCGTTGGGGCTGGTCGGCCTTGGCCTACTGTTCTGGCCGGAGTTGGCCGGGCACGAAACCAGCCGCGAAAGCCTGCTCGGCATCGGCCTGGCGCTGTGCGGCACGCTGTTTTTCTCGGCCGGTAACATGCTTTCCAGCCTGCAGCAGAAGGCCGGACTCAAGCCGCTGACCACCAATGCCTGGGGCATGCTCTATGGCGCGCTGATGCTGGTGGGTATCTGCCTGGTCAGCGGTACGCCGTTCGCTTTCGAATGGAACGCGCGCTACGTGGGTTCGCTGCTGTACCTGGCGATTCCCGGATCGGTAATCGGCTTTACCGCCTACCTGACCCTAGTCGGACGCATGGGCCCGGAGCGCGCGGCCTATTGCACGGTGTTGTTCCCGGTAGTGGCGCTGAACATCTCGGTGTTCCTCGAGGGCTACCAATGGACGACCCCGGCGCTGCTCGGCCTGGGTCTGGTGATGCTGGGCAACGTGCTGGTGTTTCGCAAACCCAAACCGGTGCTTGCTGAGGCCAGAGCGTAAGCGCGGCCAACCCGGTAGGGTGCGCCGTGCGCACCGTCGATCAGCAGCGTAAGCGCGGCCAACCCGGTAGGGTGCGCCGTGCGCACCGTCGATCAGCTCCCGCGAATCAGCTTGCGCAGCATAAAGCGATTGGGGTGGCTGGCCTCCGCTACCTCGCGTGGCACTGGCAGCGGCTCGTTTTCCAGCCAGGCGGCGATCAGTTCGCCTGACAGTGGCGCGGTGATCAAACCGCGTGAGCCGTGGCCGCTGTTGATGTACAGGCCGTGCAGCCAGGGGCAGGATGCATCCGGCACTTGGCGGGCGTCCCTGGCCAGCACCGCATAGGTCTCGGTAAAGGCTTTGGCATCAGCCAGCGGCCCGACTATCGGCAGGTAGTCCGGGCTGGTGCAGCGCAACGCGGCGCGACCTTCCAGCGTCGCGGGGTCGACATGTTCGGCCTGCAGGCGCTCGGCCAGGTCAGTGGATATCTCCCTAAGTAGCGCCAGGTTGCCGGCGTGCTCGGCGATGCTGGGCGTGAGGTCGTCGCTGTGGAAGTTGAAGCTGGCTCCCAGGGTGTGTTCGCCTTCGCGCGGTGGAGCGACGTAGCCTTCGGCACAGACCACGGTGCGCAATTGACTGCTGAGCGAGTTGGCCGGCAGGCGGCTGATCTGCCCGCGAATGCGCTTGAGCGGCAGGTTGGTATCCGGCAGCAGGCGAGATATCTCGGCGGCACAAGCCAGCACCAGCACCGGCGCCTCGGCCAACACGCCGCTCTGTCCCTCGACGCGCCAGCGTTCGCCCTGTCGGCTCAGGCTCAGCGCCTCGTGATAGGGACGCAGTTCGATCAGCGGGTGTTGCAGCAGTTGCCGGCATAGCGCTGGTGGGTGTACCCAGCCGGCATCCGGGTAGAACAGGCCGCCGGCCGGTAGGCCGATGCCGGCACGTTGCTCGGCCTCATCCTGGCTCAGCGCGTGCAGCAGGTCGTTGGGGAAGGCTGCGGCCAGTTTGGCCTGGCGCTCGGCTTCCTTGGCATCGAAGGCCAGTTGCAGCACACCGCAGGCATCCCAATCGACGCCACGCTGCAGGCGTTCGAGCAGGCGGCGGGTATGACCGAAGCCGGCGACGATCAACTGTGACAGCGCGGTGCCATGGGCCGAGAGCTTGAGGTAGAGCACGCCCTGGGGATTGCCGGATGCCTCGCGGGCGACATCGTCATGCCGCTCCAGCACAGTCACGCGCCAGCCGCGTGCGGCCAGGCTGGCGGCCGTGGCGCAGCCGGCCAGGCCAGCGCCGATCACCACCGCGTGTTTTTCCTGAGGGCGAGCGGGGCGAGCGAACCAGGGCTTGCCGACGGTTTGCGGCTCACCGCTGAACAGCCCTTTAGCCACCTCCCATTTTTTGCCCAGGCCTGGCACGCGTGTCATCTTGAAGCCGGCTTCATTCAGTGCGCGCCGTACCCGGCCGGCGCTGGAAAATGTGCCGATGGTTGTGCCGGGAGCCGACAGTCGCGCCAGTTCGGCGAACAGCTCGGGTGTCCACATTTCAGGGTTCTTCGCCGGGTTGAAGCCGTCGAGAAACCAGGCGTCGATACGCGCATCCAGTTGCGGCAATTGCTCCATCACGTCGCCGATCAACAGCGTCAGCACCACCCGACCACCGGCCAACAGCAGGCGCTGGAACCCGGGGTGAATGGCGCGGTACTGCGTCAGCAGTTCTGTGCTGAACGGTGCCAGCTCCGGCCACAGGGCCAGGGCGCGCTGCAGGTCGTCGTGATGCAGCGGATATTTTTCGACACTGACGAAGTGCAGACGCGCGCCAGCGGGTGCCTGTTGCTCGAACAACTGCCAGGCGCAGAGGAAATTCAGCCCGGTGCCGAAACCAGTCTCGCCGATGTTCAGGCATTCGCCGTCGGCGAGAGCGGCGAAACGCGCCGCCAGATCGTTGTTGGCGAGGAAGACGTAGCGCGTCTCTGCCAGGCCATTTTCCTGGGAGAAATAGATGTCGCCGTAGCTGCGCGACAGAGGCTGGCCGCGCTCGTCCCAGTCGAGCTGGGCGTGATGGGTGTCTGACATGGCTGTGTTCCGCTGGATCGTGCGGTGATTCTACCGTGCACAGGTGCCATGGCGCTGGTATCACCGGGCAAAGCATCGGATGTTCCGTTAGGCTGTGAGGATCATTCCAGGGAGGTTGCTTTATGTTCGAGTCCGCCGAAATCGGCCGCAGTATAGACAAGGCCAAGTTCGAGGCCGAAGAGCCGGCGCTGCGCGAGGCGCTGCTGGAGGCGCAGTACGAGCTCAAGCAGCAGGCGCGTTTTCCGGTGATCGTACTGATCAACGGCGTCGAGGGCGCCGGCAAGGGCGAGACGGTGAAACTGCTCAACGAATGGATGGATCCGCGGCTGATCCAGGTCAGCACCTTCGATGTGCAGACCGATGAAGAGCTGGCGCGGCCGCCGGCCTGGCGCTACTGGCGACAACTGCCGCCGAAGGGGCGCATGGGAATCTTCTTCGGCAACTGGTACAGCCAGATGCTGCAGGGGCGGGTGCATGGCCAGTTCAAGGATGCCGTGCTGGATCAGGCCATCGATGCTGCCGAGCATCTGGAGCGCATGCTCTGCGATGAGGGGGCGCTGATCTTCAAGTTCTGGTTCCATCTGTCCAAGCAACAGATGAAGACGCGCCTCGAAGCGCTCAAGGATGACCCGCTGCACAGTTGGCGCATCAGCCCGCTGGACTGGCAGCAGTCGAAGACCTACGACAAATTCGTGCATTACGGCGAGCGCATCCTGCGCCGCACCAGCCGCGACTACGCGCCCTGGTACGTAGTCGAGGGCGTCGATCACTATTACCGCAGCCTGACGGTCGGGCGCATTCTGCTCGAAGGCTTGCAGGCGGCGCTGGCGCGGCAGCAAGGCGCAGTGGGGCGACCACATGCTGCACCGGTTTCCGGACAGAGCAGCGGCCTGTTGGCCAGCCTGGACATGACCCAGGCGCTGAGCAAGGACGACTACAAGGAGCAACTGGCCACCGAGCAGGCGCGCCTGTCCGGGCTGATGCGTGACAAGCGCATGCGCAAGCACGCCCTGATCGCTGCATTCGAGGGCAACGATGCCGCTGGCAAGGGCGGTGCCATCCGCCGCGTGACCGGTGCCCTCGACCCACGCCAATACCGCATCGTGCCGGTGGCGGCGCCGACCGAGGAAGAGCGCGCCCAGCCCTATCTCTGGCGCTTCTGGCGGCATATCCCGGCGCGCGGGCATTTCACCATCTTCGACCGCAGCTGGTATGGCCGTGTGCTGGTGGAGCGAGTCGAGGGCTTCTGCAGCCAGGCCGACTGGCTGCGCGCCTATGGCGAGATCAACGACTTCGAAGAGCAGTTGACCAATGCCGGGGTGATCCTGGTGAAGTTCTGGCTGGCCATCGATCAGCAGACCCAGCTGAAGCGTTTCAAGGAGCGTGAGCAGATCCCGTTCAAGCGCTTCAAGATCACCGAAGAGGATTGGCGGAACCGTGAAAAGTGGGACGACTACGCCGATGCGGTGGGCGACATGGTCGACCGTACCAGCACCGAGATCGCGCCCTGGACGCTGATCGAAGCCAACGACAAGCGTTTCGCCCGGGTCAAGGTGCTGCGTACCATCAACGAGGCCATCGAGGCGGCGTTCGCCAGGGATTGAAGCGTTAATCGCGGCTGAAGCCGCTCCTACGAGTCGTCGCCATCGGCAGGAACGTGGGAGCGGCTTCAGCCGCGATGCTTTTGTGTTGCTCCCGGTGGCCCCGGCATCGTCCCGTATACGCCAGATCAATGATGGTCGTACCCGGGGATGGGCTGGATTTATCTTCACGTCATTCGCCATCCAATAACAACGAGGTGCGTCATGCGTGAAGTGGTGATCGTCGACAGCGTGCGGACTGGCCTGGCCAAGTCCTTCCGCGGCAAGTTCAATATGACTCGGCCGGATGACATGGCCGCTCACTGCGTCGATGCGCTGCTGGGGCGCAACGGCATCGATCCGAAGCTGGTCGATGACTGCATCGTCGGTGCCGGCTCCAATGAGGGCGCGCAGGGCATGAACATCGGCCGCAACGTCGCCGTGCTCTCACGCCTGGGCAACCCGGTGGCGGGCATGACCCTCAACCGCTTCTGCTCCTCGGGCCTGCAGGCCATCGCCATCGCCGCCAACCAGGTGGCGTCCGGTTGCAGCGACATCATCGTCGCCGGTGGCGTCGAGTCCATCACCATGACCCTGAAAAGCATGAACATGGACAACCTGTTCAACCCGCTGCTGCAAAAGGACAACCCCGGCATCTACTACCCCATGGGCAAGACTGCCGAGATCGTCGCCAACCGCTACGGCATCACCCGTGAAGCCCAGGATGCCTATGCCTTGCAGAGTCAGCAGCGTACCGCGCGCGCTCAGACCGAAGGCCTGTTCGCCGATGAAATCGTGCCGATGACGGTGAAGTATCAGCTCGAAGATAAGGCGACCGGCGAGAAAAAGATCGTCGACGGCGTGGTCGAGGCCGATGACTGCAACCGCCCTGACACTACCCTGGATTCACTGGCCAAGCTGCAACCGGCGTTCGACCCGGCTGGCAGCGTGACGGCCGGCAACGCCTCGCAACTGTCCGACGGCGCTTCCATGACCCTGGTGATGAGCCTGGAAAAAGCCCTGGAACTCGGCCTGACACCCAAGGCCTATTTCCGCGGCTTCACCGTGGCCGGTTGCGAGCCGGACGAGATGGGCATCGGCCCAGTGTTCTCGGTGCCCAAGCTGCTCAAGGCCAAGGGCCTGAGTGTGGCCGACATCGACCTGTGGGAACTCAACGAGGCGTTTGCTTCGCAGTGCCTGTACTGCCGCGACACGCTCGGGATCGACAACGAGAAGTACAACGTCAACGGCGGCTCCATCTCCATCGGCCACCCGTTTGGCATGACCGGCTCGCGCCAGGTCGGCCACCTGGTGCGTGAGCTGCAGCGCCGCGAACTGCGCTACGGCATCGTCACCATGTGCGTTGGCGGCGGCATGGGTGCTACGGGG
Organism: Ectopseudomonas mendocina; assembly: GCF_007049795.1. GTDB lineage: Bacteria > Pseudomonadota > Gammaproteobacteria > Pseudomonadales > Pseudomonadaceae > Aquipseudomonas > Aquipseudomonas mendocina_D. The sequence goes on along the minus strand of NZ_SCFY01000010.1, from coordinate 147,171 downwards.
CTTTTCGAGGCGTATCGCGGATAAACACCGCTGGCACCACCGGCAACACGCATCGCATGAACGAACCGCGGTCCGCGCGGCGCACCCTACGACATCGCTGGCCCCACGACGGCCAGCGATGCGCTGTTTATACTCGCGCTCTGCCCAATGGACGGAGCGCCTGCCGATGCCCTTTGCCGAAAACCTCATCGCCTTCACCTTGGCGGCCACGCTGCTGACCCTGACGCCGGGGATCGACACGGCGCTGGTGCTGCGTACCGCTGCGGTCGAGGGCCGGCAGCAGGCGTTTCGCGCGGCGCTGGGCATCAATGCCGGTTGCCTGCTCTGGGGCGCGGCGGTGGCCTTCGGTCTCGGCGCGCTGCTGGCGGTTTCCGAATTCGGCTACAACCTGCTCAAGTATTGCGGTGCGGCGTATCTGGCCTGGCTCGGGCTGAATATGCTGCTGCGCCCGCGCACCTCATTGGCTCCGGCGCAGGCCGGCGGCCAGTCCGGTGCCAACTGGTTCCTGCGCGGCCTGCTGGGTAATGTGCTCAACCCCAAGGTGGGGATTTTCTACGTGTCCTTCCTGCCGCAGTTCATTCCGCAGGGGCAGCCGCTGATTGCCTGGACATTCGGTCTGGTGGGCATCCATGTGGTGCTCAGCCTGGCCTGGGCGCTGTTGCTGATCGGCGCTACCCAGCCGCTCGGCCACTGGTTGCGGCGCGAGGTGGTGATCAAGTGGATGGATCGCAGCACGGGGCTTATCTTCGTCCTCTTCGCCGCGCGTCTGGCCTTGAGCCGGCGCTGAGTCCGGAGGTGGCCTCGTCATGAGGTACGCTGCGTCGGTGCAACAGAAAACCAGGCGGTGACGATGGATCGGTTTCAGGAAATGAGGGTGTTGCTGGCAGTGACCGAGGCCGAAAGCTTCGCCGGTGGCGCCAAGCTGCTGGGCATTTCGCCGCCCAGCGTGACCCGCGCCGTCGCGCCGTCGCGGCGCTGGAGGCGCGCCTGGGCACGCTGTTGCTGGTGCGCAGCACGCGCAGCCTGCGTTTGACCGAGGCCGGCCAGCGTTATGTCGAGGACTGTCGACGCATCCTGCTGGAGCGGGAAGAAGCCGAGGAACTGGCCGCTGGTGGCAGTGTGCGGCCGCGTGGACGCCTCTCCGTGACCGCACCGGTGATGTTCGGCGAGCTGTGCCTGATTCCACGCATTGCCCAGTACCTCGACACCCACCCGGATGTGGAGGTCAATGCGCTGCTGGTCGACCGCGTGGTGAACATGATGTAGGTGGGTATCGTCGTGGCCCAGGCGGGCAGCCTGGCCGCTGCTGCTCGCCAGTTGCAGCTGTCGCAGGCCACGGTGATGCGTACCCTAGCTGCGCTGGAAAGTCGTCTGGACAGCACCTTGCTGCTGCGCGGGCCGCGTGGTGTGAGCCTGAGCGCGGCGGGTACCGCTTTCGCCGACAGTTGCCAGCGCATTCTGCAGCGGGTTGAGGAGGCCGAGCGCTAGGTGACCGGCCTGCATGCCAGCCCCGTCGGACAACTCAACCTCTTCGAGGGTACCGAACGGCTATGGACCCTCGACGTCGAGCAGGTGGTGCTGCGTCCGGCCGCGACCTCATTGCGTTGGGCCTTCGAGGAATATGCACCGACCAGCCTGATGACCGGCACCTGGGCAGAAACCGATGCGCGTCTGCGCGAGCGGGAGCAGCGCAATCAGTGGCAGCGCTGGCGCGTGCTCAGCCTGCAGCAGGAGAGCGCCGATATCCGCTCGTTCGTGCTGGCACCGGAGCAGGGCGCTGCACCGCGCTTCGCCGCCGGTCAGCACGAAGTGGAGATCGGCTATCTGGCATCGCAGTTGTTACTGCCGCGCGAATTGCCGAGGTACGCACCTGAAGGCTCGAGGTTCTGGCAACGCATGGTGCGGCGTTTACGTGATTGGCCGTTGAGGGATTGGCGAGGCTTGCGGGTTGCTGAAGGGGTAGCTTCGGTGGCTCGGGTGAGGGCGCAGGGTGGGCTGGGCCAAGCGCTGTCATGTCCGCGAACACCTTGTTCAGGTCCGGCATGTCGCGCACGGCGCCGCCGAGAAAATCCGTCTCGATCGCGCCGGGTGCCACGGTATTGACTGCTATACCCCGGCTGCCCAGCTCCTTGGCCAGGTAGACGCTCAGCACCTCTAGCGCTCCCTTGACGGCCGAGTAGGCCGCAAAGCCCGGGTAGGCGATGCGTGTCAGCCCAGAAGAGATATTGACGATACGAGCGCCGTCGGCCATCAGCGGCAGCAGTATCTGGGTGAGGAAGAACACCCCTTTGAAGTGTACGTTCACCAGTGCGTCGAACTGCGCCTCGGTGGTCTCGGCAATCGACGCCATGTCCCCGTGCCCGGCGTTGTTGACCAGGTGATCGAAGATGTCGCGCTGCCAGGTGTCGCGTAGCGCCTGGCGCAGCAACGCATAGCCGTCGTGGTGGAGTTGTGCGCGGTCCGTCATGGTCAGGCTCCCGTCATCCATGCATCCCGAACAAAACAGGTGGAAGTCGAAGAAGAAAGCCCATTCTTCAATGCATGACTCTCCGTCTGCAAATTCAGGCGCAGGCCATGACCAAGACTGAATACAATGGCGCCTGAACTTTCCGCGCCATGCACATGGCTGTATCGAACGAGGAACGCCCCATGGCCTCCCCAGACAAACAGAAGAAGCGCGCCCAACGGGCCAAGACCAAGGCCAAGCAGAACCGCATGGGCAAGCCCAAGGCGCAGGCCAATGTCGTCCACCCGATTCTCGCCAACCCGCTGATCAACGAGCCGTTCGATGATGTCGAGCTCGACCTGAGTACCTTCGATTTCAAGGACATCGAGGAAAACGGCTTCGACCCCGCGCACTTCGATGACCTGTTCCAGGCGATGAAAGCCGGCGAGGGCATCAGCCTGCTCGCCCTGTGCCTGATATTCCTGCAATACCCGGTGCTGGAACTGGTGGTTGCCGAGGAGTCGGAAGAGGCTGCGACCGATTTCATGATGGGCCTGCTGATCGTCTACCGCGGCATCTTCCACGATGAAGACGAGGACGCTGCGATCACCTGGATCGGCAGCGAAGCCTTCCAGAGCGCCTATAACGAAGCGTCGTTGATCCTGCAGAAGAAGAACGCCCGCGTCTGATTCATTTCTGCTGTCTGAATCTGTGGGAGCTTGATGCCGACGCTACCAGAACGAAAAAGGCCCCCGACGCTGGCGCATCGGGGGCCTCTGAGTGGCGCGCGAACAATCAGAACGCGGTTTGCACGCGCATGTAGAAGGTGCGGTAGGTGCCTTCCTCGGTCAGGCTGTTGCTTTCCAGCAGGCCATTGGCGCCGTAGGTCGTGGCGCGGCTGTCCTCGTTCTGGGCGAACAGATTAAGTACCGACAGGTTGAGGCTGGTGTTCTCGCTGAGTTGGGTGCGCGCGGAGATATCGACACGGCCAACTGCGTCCTGGTCGTTCTCTGCCGTCTGGCCCGAAGTCAGTCGATACTTCTGGTTGTAGCCGCTGTTCCAGTTGTAGTTGACGCCGAAGGTGGTGCGCAGGCTGGCCAGGTAGTAGTCGGCGCCAGCGTTGAACAGGTAGTCCGGCTGATCGAGGAAGCGTCGGGTTTCACCAGTGGCTTCGCTCTTCAGGCGGGTGTGCACGGCGGTGGCGTTGGACCATAGCGTCAGTTGCGGCAAGCCGAGCACGTCCAGTGGCGCGCGTGCTTCCAGTTCCAGGCCGCTGGCCTGGCCGTCGCCGGCGTTCTCCGGGCGGCTCAGCCAGCGGCCGTTGCTCTGCTCGCTGAGCACGTTTTCGATCTTGTCATTGAACTGGCGGTGGAACAGGTTGGCCGAGAGCAGGCCGCGCTGGTCGTTGAAGAAGTGATCCAGCCCCAGGTCCACGCCCCAGATGGACTCCGGTGTCATCCTCGGGTTGCCACCGGTATCGGGCCGGGCCAGGGTGCCGGAGTCGGTGGTGACGGTCGGGCTCAGCTCGCGCAGATCGGGTCGGCGCAATGTGCGGGCGATACCCAGGCGCCAGTCGGTGTTGGCACTGAGATGGCCGAGGTAGCTGATCGACGGCAGCGGGCTGAGCTTGCTGGTCTGCTGCTTGGCACCGTTGAGGTCGCGGGTGCGGGTGTGGGCGTCTTCCAAGCGCAGGCCGTAGGTCAGGCTGTCGCCCCAGGGCAGCAGCCAGGTGTCCTGGGCGAACAGGTGGGTGATGTCCTCACGGATCTGGTAGGTGCGCGCGGCATTGATGGGGCGGACCACGCCATTCTCGATGTTGCTGTTGTCTTCCTCGCGGGTCTCGCGGCGCGCTCCGGCGCCCCATTCGAGGCTGTGGGCGTCGAGCAGCGTCTTGACCTTGAGGGTGGGCGAGACCGAGGTCATGTGGATGTTCTCGTCACGCAGTCGCGTGCGATCCAAGGTGCCGTTGGCCCGGTAGCGCTTGGCGTCGCGGGTGGTGTCCTCGTCGGCCTTCTGCAAGTCGAGGCTCAGCAGCAGCTCGGTGTCGTCGCTCCACTGGTGCGTCCAGTCGCTGAGCAGGCCGAGGTTGGTGCGCTTGCGCTCGCGGTCCTCGAACTCGGTACGACGCACTGCGTTCTGCGCAGTTTCCAGCTCGGCGGCGATGTCGTCGCGGTATTCGGTGGTCTTCAGGTAATCGAGCTGAAAGTTCAGGCGGTTGTCGTCGTTCAGGCGCAGCTCCAGCGACGGCAGGAAGTTGCCTTGCTCGAAGCGACGCTCGTTGCTGCCCAGTTCACCGCCATTGGCGCCGCTGTTGTGAATACCAGCGAGTCCTTGCTTTCGTTGCGGCGCTGCAATTGCACGCCGCCGGCCAGGTTCAGCGTGACGTTGTCGTTGCCCAGGCTGTAGAAGACGGTGGCATCCCCCAGGCCACCGTTGCTTTCCATATGCCCGGCACCGATACCGATCTCGCCGTTACCGCTCTTGGCGCGCTGCTTGAGAATGATATTGACGGTGCCCGCTGCGCCCTGGCCCTCCTGGCTGGCCAGTGGCGAGCGGATGATCTCCACACGCTCGACCAGCGAGCTGGGGATGCGATCCAGCTGCACACTGCGCTTGGAGTTGGCATCGAGGATACGTCGGCCATTGACCAACACCTGCGCATACTCCGGGCCGATGCCGCGCAACTGCACTTCACGGGCACGGTTGGCGCCGGCGAAGGAGACGCCGACCAGACGGCGCAGGGCATCGCCCAGCGGCTGGTCGCCAAACTGGTTGAGTTGCTTGGCCTCGATAACCGTTTTCGAATGGCTCGCATTGCGCCTTTCCGCGTGGGCGCGCTGTACGGCGTCCTCGATGGGGGCGCTGGATATTTCCATGGCTTCCAGGCTGATGACCTGGGCGGCAAGCGGTGCGCTGCAGCTGGCAAGCAGAAGACCCAGCAGAGCGTTCTTATTCCTGTTGTGCATGATGGCTCTTATCGTTTTATATTTTATTAATAATAATTATTACTAAATGTATAAATCAATCATGCGCATAAGTATTTTGTGAGGAGGCGGGCTGAGGTCTGTGGCCGAGATCGCGGGACTGATCGATGAAAACTCCAGACGAAGCCCCCGTCGCGGTTAGTATTGGTTGATCGATTTTTCACTGCCTCTGGAGCCTTGTATGACCGCTTCACTGCCCGCCATCGCCTTCGCCGGTATCGGCCTCATGGGTCTGCCGATGACCCGCCGTCTGCTCGCTGCCGGCTACCCGCTGACACTCTGGAACCGCACGCCGGACAAATGCACGTCGCTGCTCGAGCAGGGTGCGCATCGTGTGGAGAACCCCGCTGATCTGTGCCGCGATGCAAATGTGGTGATGCTGTGCCTGGCCAATACCGAGGTGGTACGCGAGGTGGTGTTCGGCCCGGGTGGGATCGTCGAAGGGGCACGGCCGGGGCAATTGCTCGTGGATTTCTCCAGCCTGGAGCCGGCTGCTACCCGTGAGATGGCTGCTGAGCTGGAAGCGCGCACCGGTATGCGCTGGGTGGATGCGCCGGTTTCCGGCGGTACGCCAGGGGCCGAGGCCGGCACCTTGGCGATCATGGCCGGTGGTCGTGAAGAAGATGTGGAGCGCGTGCGCCCGATTCTCGCGCACCTGGGCCAGCGCCTGACGCGCATGGGCGAGGTCGGCGCGGGGCAGGTGACCAAGGTGTGCAATCAGATGATCGTCGCTTGCAACGCCCTGGTGATCGCCGAAATGGTGGCGTTGGCCGAACGCTCTGGCGTCGATGCCAGCCTGATCGCTCCAGCACTGGCCGGAGGTTTCGCCGACTCCAAACCGCTGCAGATTCTGGCGCCGCAGATGGCGGCCAGCCAGTTCGAACCGATCAAATGGCACGTGCGCACGCTGCTCAAGGACCTCGATACGGCGGTCAAACTGTCCCGTGAGCAGGGCAGTGCCACGCCCATGAGTGGCCTGGCCGCACAGTTGATGCGCCTGCACGGCAGCCAGGGCAATCTGGAGCGCGACCCAGCTACCCTGGTGGAAATGTTGCGGGAGCAATGCCCATGAAGATCGCTGCCAACCTGTCCATGCTATTCACCGAGCTGCCACTGCGCGAGCGTGTGCTAGCGGCGATGACGGCGGGTTTCGAGGGTGTGGAAGTTCAGTTCCCCTACGAATTGCCAGCGGTCGCCCTGAAAGAAGTGCTGGAGTTGACCGCGCTGCCGTTGGTGCTGATCAACGTGCCAGCGGGCGATCTGATGACGGGTGGTCCCGGCCTGGCCAGCGTGCCGGCGCGACAGGTGGAGTTCGACACCGCGCTGCAGGAAGCGCTGACCTACGCCGCCATGGCGCGCCCGGTCTGCATCAACGTGCTGCCCGGGCGCCTGGCTGAAAGCGTGAGCCGCGAGCAGGCGCTGGACTGCCTGGCCGCCAACCTGCGCGAGAGCGCCGAGGCTTTCGCGGCGTTGGGCATTCGCGTGCTGGTGGAGGCGATTAACCCCATCGACATGCCAGGTTTCCTGATCAATACGCCGGAGGATCTGGATACGCTGCTGCGCGCGGTGGATCACCCGAATCTGGCCGCACAGTACGACCTCTACCATATGGCGCGTCAGGAGCTGGACGTGGCCGCAGGAATGCGCTTGCTGGCCGGGCGCATCGGTCATGTGCAGTTCGCCGACGTGCCGGGGCGCGGCGCGCCAGGTACCGGCGAGCTGGCGTTCCCCGCGCTGCTCGGTGCGTTACGTGACAGCGGTTACAGCGGCTGGCTGGGCGCTGAATATAAACCGGGTGAGGTGGGCACGCAGGCCAGCCTCGGCTGGTTGGCGCAGTGGCAGCAGCGCACCTAGGGGCGCTGTGCGCAGCGCGATTCACATGGTGGGTGGCTGGACCGGTGATGGGTGTTTGGCTCGGTGCGCATGGCACACCCTACGGAGTATCGGCGTTTGGTTAGGGGGCGCTGCGCGCAGCGGATGTTTACCTCTGGATCCTAGAACCGCGTGCCGACCCGCTCCAGCGGCCGGTAATGCGGTGGGAAGAGGACGACGATTTCATCCAGCGGTACCGGTTTGCTGAACAGATAGCCCTGCACCTGGTCGCAGTCGCGCTCCTGCAGGAACGTCAGCTGTTCGGCGGTTTCCACGCCTTCGGCGACGACCTTCAGATGCAGGGCGTGGGCCATGGCGATGATGGCGTGGACGATCTCGCGGTCCTGACTGGAGTGGGCGACGTCCTGGATGAAGGAGCGGTCGACCTTCAGCGTATCCAGCGGTAAGCGGCGCAGGTAGGCGAGCGAGGAATAGCCGGTGCCGAAGTCGTCGATGGACAGGCTGACGCCCAGCGCGCGGATGTCTTCCAGCAGGCCGATGGCGCGGTTGATGTTGCTCAGCAGCGCGCTCTCGGTTACCTCCAGTTCCAGGCAGTGCGCGGGGCAGCGGGTTGCGTTCAACAACTGCTCGATGCGTCCAGGCAACTGGTCGTTGGCCAGGTTCAGGGCCGAGCAGTTGACCGCGATCTTCAGCCCTGGATAGCCCATGTGATCGAGGCTGTTGAGGTCCAGGCAGGCGCGGCGCAGCACCCAACTGTCGAGCAGGTCGATGAAACCGTTGGCCTCGGCAATGGCGATGAAGCGCTCCGGTGTGAGCAGGCCGTGCTGCGGGTGATGCCAGCGCACCAGGGCTTCGAGCTTGCTTAGCGCGCCGCTGCGCAGATCGATGATCGGCTGGTAGTAGAGGAGCAGCCCGTTGTCCTGTTGTAGGGCATGGCGCAGGTCTTCTTCCAGTTGCAGCTCGAAGGAAGCCTTCTGCTTGAGGTGTGGGTTGAAGAAGTGCACCACGTTGCGGCCGCTGCCCTTGGATTGATACAGCGCCAGATCGGCATGTTTGAGCAGTTCGTCGGTGCTGCTGCCGTCCTGTGGGAACAGGCTGATGCCGACGCTGGTGGTCATCACGATCTCGCGCCCGGCCAGGCCAATTGGCTCCTTCATGTGCTCCAGCATGCGCGCGGCCAGGGCGCGTGGGTCGGCAGTGCTGTCGAGGCTGGCGATCACGCAGAACTCGTCGCCGCCGAAGCGCGCGATGATGTCGCGCTCACGCAACGCGCTGCGGATGCGCTGTGCCACCACGCGTAGCAGTTCGTCGCCGGCATCGTGGCCAAGGCTGTCGTTGATGCGCTTGAAGTGATCGACATCGAGAAACATCACCGCCAGGCTGCGGCCGGTCACCGCGTGCTCCTCCAGGGTGGCAGCGAAAACCCGGTTGAAGCCACGGCGGTTGAGCAGCTCGGTCAGTGGGTCGATATGCGCCACTTGCTCAAGCGAGGCCTTGGCCTGATCGAGCTGCACCAGCAAGGTGTTGACCCGCTGCAGGTCGCGCTCCTTGTCGTCGAGCTTGCGTCCGGCCCAGGCTGCGGCCAGGCTCAGGCCGAGAATCAGCAGGGTGATGGAGGCGACGATCAGCACCAGTTGCACGCTATTGTCGGCGCTGCGCAATTGCAGTGCAGTGCCGTCCGGCACCACCAGGTTGAGCGCGCTCATGCCGGTGTAGTGCATCGAGGCAATGGCCGCGCCCATCACCAGCGCTGCCGAATATTTCATCCAGCGCTGTCGACGCGGCGAGCCATGGCGTACATAGCGGTTGAGCAGCAGCGCGGCGAAGCTGGCGCTGATGGCGATGACGATGGACAGGGTGAACAGGCCGCCGTGGTAGTAGGCCTGAGCATCCGAGCGGATCGCCGCCATACCGCTGTAGTGCATGGCGCTGATACCCAGGCCGATGATGCTGGCGGCCAGTAACTGTCTGCTCAGGCCGGGGCGCGGCATGACCATGTAATAAACGGCGAGAAGGGCAGCGGCCAGGGCCACCAACAGCGACAGCACCGTGGTGGCAAGCTCGTAGCGAATGGCGACAGGCGCCTGGAACGCCAGCATGCCGATGAAGTGCATGGACCAGATCGCGCCCGCCAGGCACAGCCCGCCGAGCAGGCCCCAGATCAGACGCATGCTGCGTCTTTGCACCTGGTCCAGATGCCGGGCGATGGTCAGTGTACTCAGGCTGCCGACGCTGGCGATGACGTACGAGAGGGCCACGAGCCGGGGATCGTGTTGGCAATCGAGCAGGAGCCGTCCCTGTTCGGGCATATCGACAAGAAAGCGGATCGAGAGTCCTTCCATAGCCATCTCCCCCCGCCTCGCGGCGGTGTGAGCGTCCAATTCGATGAATTACAGGCTTACATTGCCAGTCAGTCGGGCATTGGTCAAAAGATGACCGGCTCCATTGTTCTAGCACGGAATAAAGCCCTCTGCCTTATGTCTGCCGGCTATCAGCTTGAGTGGCGTCTGCCGACATTGGCTTGCATAGAACGAGGGCGTGGCTGCAGGCGTGTTGCGCCAAGGACATGGATATCCGTAAGCCGGGTTCAGGCCCAGGAGGATGGCGCCAATGCAGCGCATGCAGGGCGCATTGATGTGCATGAGAAGCGGGCCGCGTTATCACGGTGGGCCGGTGAACGGTGCGCCTTTAGCAGGTGGACGCACCGTTTGAATGTCGGAGTCAGGGTGAGCTGCGCGCAGCAATCACCCACAGCATCAGGGCACCAGCAGAATCTTGCCATCACGCTCGCCGCTGGCGGCAGCGGCTACGGCGTCCTTGATGTGCTCCAGGTCATAAGTCGCCGCGACGCGAGTCTTCAGTTTGCCGCTGGCGATCAGTTGCACCAGCTCGCCGAATACCTTCATCTGATGCGCCGGGCTGGCCTGCTGGAACCACTTGGCCAGCCAGAAACCGCGCAGGGTCACGTCACGGAACACGAACGAGGCCGGCGATACCTGGCAAGCCTGTCCACTCATCATGCCGTAGTTCACCAGCACGCCGCCGTTGGCCAGGGCCGCTGCCAGGTTGTCGGTGCTGACGCCACCGACCGCGTCGATACCCAGGCGGACTTCAGCGCCGCCAGTGGCTGCGCGCACGCGCTTGGCCAGGTCCGGGCCATCGACCAGCACCAGGTCACCGCCCTCGGCCTCGACAGCGGCAATGGCCGAATCACGGCGCACCACGTTGATGGTCTTGAAACCGCGCAGCTTGGCCAGCTGAATCAGGTAGCTGCCGACACCCGAGTTGGCGGCGTTCTGGATCACCCAATCGCCTGGCTTGAGGTCGACGAACTCGCTGAGCAGCAGCGAGGCGGTTGGCGGGTTGACGGTAAGCATGGCCAGTTGCAGCGGGTCGGCATCCGGCAGCGGGATGAGTTTCTCGGCCGGGGCGTTCAGGGCCGTGACCCAGGTACCGCAGCCGACCGGCAGCAACACGGTCTGGCCGACCTTGAAGTTGCTGACGCCTTCACCAAGTGCCTCGACCTTGCCGACGCCTTCGTTACCGCCCACGGCCGGCAGTGGCGGCAGCATGCCGTAGGCGCCGGTCAGGGTCAGTACGTCGGACGGGTTGATCGGTGCAGCCAATACCTTGACCCGCACCTGCCCGGCAGCGGGCTCCGGCAGTTGCAGTGGCACTGCGCTGATCACGTCTTGCGGTACCGGGCCGCGCTGTTGGTATTCGGCTTTGATCATGGTCTTGGTCTCCTGAAGGCAGGCGTAAAATGCGTGCAGCCAGTCTAGCCTCGATAGGGCAAAGCGGAATGAATCAGCCGGCATCCACTCTGGTTATGACGGTGGTCAGGCGTCTATGCTCTGGCGGGTCCGATAACGAGGTAGACGATGGTCAGATGGTGGCTGGGATTGATGCTGGCGTGCCTGAGCTCAACGGTTGCGGCCGAGGTGCTGCATGTCGGCTTTGGTACGCACAAGCCGCCTTATGTCTACGAAGGTGAGCCGCGCGGCCTGGAATATGAGCTGGTGGAGCGTGCTGCGCGCAATGCCGGTTTTGAGTTGACCGCCTATTACGCGCCCATGGAGCGTCTGCACCTGATGCTGCGCCGTGGTGAGATCGACGCCATCACCACCACTCATGAGCGCAGTGGCGTGCAGGCCTTCTATTCGGACGTCTACATCCATTATCAGAACGTGGCAGTGGCATTGGCCAAACGCGGTTATCACATCGAGCAGATTTCCGACCTCGGCCAGTACGCGGTCAGTGCCTTCCAGCGTGCACGACTGCTCATGGGCCCCGAGTTCGAGCGCATGGCCATGAACAACCCGCGCTACCGCGAGGAGGCGCTGCAGATCAATCGCAACCGCCTGCTCTACAGCGGCCGTACCGATGTGGTGGTGGGCGACAAGCGCATCATCCGCTACCTGGATCGTGAGGTGAACGACCAGGTCGACGTCACCCAGCCACTGGCCTGGTTCGAGATATTTCCGCCGACGTCATACCGCGTCGGCTTTCGCCGGGATGAACAACGTCGGCGCTTCGACGAGGGGCTACGCCTGCTGCGTGAGTCCGGCGAATACCAGCGTATCGAGCAGCGTTACCTGACGGACTGAAACCTGAGGAAACTTTTACGGGGCTGCCACGGCTCGGGGGCTGTTGCACTATGGCCGCTTGTCTGACGCCTGGAGACGCTACGATGCCGCGCCTGAAACCCCTCGCAGCCCTCGGCCTGGTCGCCCTGTTCGGTTACCAGTACAGCTTCGCCGAAGATCGGCAACTGAGCTCCGAGCTGGGGCCGCTGAGCGTTCACACCGTCGCTGAAGGTCTGGCCAACCCCTGGGCCGTCGCCTTTCTACCGGAGGGGCAGGGGTATCTGGTGAGCGAACGGCCAGGCGCCTTGCGTCGGGTAAGTGCCGAGGGCGAAGTGTCCGAACCACTGCGCGGCGTGCCCAAGGTGTTCGCCGTTGGCCAGGGTGGCTTGCTCGACGTGGTGTTGTCGCCGGACTTCGCCAAGGATCGCCTGGTCTATCTGTCCTACGCCGAGGAGGGCGACGGCGCCGCAGGTACGGCCGTAGGGCGCGGCAAGCTGTCGGCCGATGCCTTGGCGTTGGAAGGCTTCGAGGTGATCTTCCGCCAGCAACCCAAGCTGTCCAGCGGCACGCACTTCGGCTCGCGGCTGGTGTTCGACCGTGACGGCCACCTGTTCATCGCACTGGGCGACAACAACAATCGCCCTACCGCGCAGGACCTCGACAAGCTGCAAGGCAAGCTGGTGCGGATCTTCCCGGACGGGCGCATTCCTGAGGACAACCCCTTCACCAGCCGCGACGGCGCGCGCAAGGAAATCTGGTCCTACGGCCATCGCAATCAGCAGGGCGCGGCACTCAATCCCTGGAGTGGCCGCTTGTGGACCCATGAACACGGCCCACGTGGTGGCGACGAAATCAACATTCCCGAGGCCGGCAAGAACTACGGCTGGCCGCTGGCGACGCATGGCATCAACTATTCGATGCTGGCGATTCCCGAGGCCAAGGGCAAAACCGTGGAGGGCACCGAACCGCCGCATCATGTCTGGGAAAAATCACCGGCCATCAGCGGCATGGCGTTCTACGATGCCGAGCGTTTCCTGGCCTGGCAGCACAACCTGTTCATCGGTGCGCTCTCCGGTCAGGCGCTGATTCGCCTGCAGCTCGACGGCGACAAAATCGTGCATGAGGAACGTTTGCTTGAGTCGCTGAACGCACGGGTACGCGACGTACGGCAGGGGCCGGACGGCTATATCTATGTGCTGACGGATGCGCCGAAAGGGCAGTTGCTGCGCCTGGGGCTGGCGAGCGAGTAAAGCAGGAGGGGGAGAGGCTGGGTGCGCATCGCGCACCCGAGGCGATCACTTCTTGCTGATGGTGATCTGGCGAGTGCCGCCGTAAGTCTGGCCGCTGACGCCCTTGGCGATCTGCTGGATCTCGCCGCCGCCCTGCAGGAAGGCAGCAATCTGCGCCTCGATGGACTCGCGGGTTTCCACGGCAGGGGCGGGTTTGCTGACTTTGCTGGAGGAGGACTTCACGCGCAGGGTGGCCATGACCTTGATCTCTTTCAGATGGGCGGCCGGCCATTATGCCTCAAGCAGTCTCTTTCTGCTTGGTTAATCGCCATGATGAATACCATAACGCCGCGCATGGGCGGCTTTTCGCGACAATTTATGGCTTGTTTCTCAGTTACTTACGCCACCAGTCGACCGGCCGTCGATTCGCCACACCGTCAGCCCGGTCGAGGATTAACTCGGGTAGAATGGCCGGCTGTTTTGGTGAGGTGAAACGCGATGGCCTTGATTGGGCGGATGAATTCTTTGCAGGTGGTCAAGCACACCGACTTCGGTCTGTACCTGGACGGTGGTGCGGACGGCGAAATCCTCCTGCCCAAGCGCTACATCCCCAAGGACACGCCGAGCGAAGTCGAGGACTGGCTCAACGTGTTCCTCTACCTCGACAGCGAAGACAAGCTGATCGCCACTACCCTGAAACCGAAGATCCAGCTCGGTGAGTTCGCCAGCCTCAAGGTGGTGGACATCAACCGCGTCGGCCTGTTCTTCGACTGGGGCCTGCCCAAGGACCTGCTGCTGCCGCATTCCGAAGAGAAGCGCCCGCTGCAGATCGGCGACTACTGCGTGATCTACCTCTATCTGGACAAACGCACCCGCCGCCTCACCGCCACCGCGCGCCTGGATCGCCACCTGGACAAGGTGCCGGCCAACTACCAGGTCGGCCAGGAAGTCGACCTACTGGTGGTCGAGCGTACTGATCTCGGCTTCAAGGCCATCATCGACGGCAAGCACTGGGGCCTGATCCACAAGAACGAGCTGTTCAAGTTCATCCGCAGTGGCATGCGCGAGAAGGGCTACATCAAGGAGCTGCGCGCCGACGGCAAGATCAGCCTGAGCCTGCAGCCCATCGGTCATGAAGCCGCCAGCGGCCTGGCCGAGCAGATCATCGAACGCCTGCGTGCGCAGGGTGGCGTGTTGGCGCTGGGTGACAAGAGCCCGCCGGAACTGATCTCCGAGCATTTCCGGGTCAGCAAGGGCAACTTCAAGAAGGCCATCGGTGGCCTCTACAAGCAGGGGCTGATCCGCATCCACGACGACCGTATCGAGCTGCTCGACAGCTGATGCTCCAGCGACTTGAGCGCGAGCGTGGCAACTCGCATAATGCCGACGTTTTCCCGCCGGTGTAGCTCAGTCGGTAGAGCAGCGCACTCGTAACGCGAAGGTCGTAGGTTCGATTCCTATCTCCGGCACCATGTCCAGCAAAGGGTCAGCTTCGGCTGACCCTTTGTCGTTTCAGGTATGAAAATTCCCTCGTGTTGTTGTCAAAGCCGGTGTGATGATGGTTTTCGGGTTTCAGGCGGGCAATGCTTGGCCCCGCTCAGATGGGAGGTACTCATGTTGATTCGTTCGCTTGTGTTGATCCTGACTGCGATGTTGGCCGGTGCTGCGTTCGCTGATCAGCCGCAGACTATTCGCGTCATCCCCAAGAGCTACGTCAGCCCCGGTGCCAGCGGCAGCGTTTCGGGTTCGTCGAGTTATGAGCAGCACAACCTCTATGGCGGGCAGCGTCTGCCGCAGGGCAGCGTGCGTCAGGAAAGCAGCTATGGCAGCTATTCCAGCGAAACCCGTGGTGGTATTCGCCAGAGCACCGAATATCCGGGCGGGCTGATCATCGAACGTCAACCGGGCAGTGGCAGTTATCAGCAACAGCGCAGTCGCTGATCTATCAGGGGTTGGCGGCAGCCTTGTTCTGATCGCCCGGCGCATCGGCGATCACCGCGCGATTGCGCCCCTCGCTCTTGGCTCGATACAGGCATTCATCGGCGCGCTGCAACCAGCCTTCCCAGTGTTCACCACTGTGCAGAATGGCGCCGCCGATGGAGACGGTCACCGCGCCGCCCGGGCTCTCCAGCTCATTGGCGACTCGGCTCAGCAGGTTTTGCGCAGCGGCGCGCAGGCCTTCGGCCTCGGTGTTGGGCAGCAGCAGGAGAAACTCCTCGCCACCAAAGCGGAACAAGCGATCTTCCTTGCGTGAGCAGCGTTTGATCAGTTCGACGAAGGCCACCAGCACCTGGTCGCCGACGTGGTGGCCGAAGTGGTCGTTGATCTGCTTGAAATGGTCCAGATCCATCACCAGCAGGCCGTAGCTGCCGCTGTGGCGGCGATGGCTGGCCATGGCGATCTTCAGTTCTTCATTCATCGCCCGGCGGTTGCGTGCGCCAGTCAATGGGTCATGAATGGCCAGCGATTGCAGCTGGTCGCGCTGGGTGCGGGTGCGGAAGGCGAAGATGAAACTGAGCACACTGGCCATCATGCAGGTGACCAGGAACGACACCATCTGGTAATGGCTTTCGAACACGCTGCCGGGTACCAGAAGGGCGTGGCTGACCAGGCTGATCAGCACCACGGAGGTTGCCAACAGCGCCTTGCCAGGCGTGACCATGAAGAAGTTGAAGAGAATGAGTGGGTAGATCCAGAACAGGCCGTTGACCCCCAGGTTGATGGCGATCAGCGTGGCGCCGACCGAGAACACGGCGGCCAGGTAAATACCGGGTTTGACCGTGTCGCGGGTGACCCAGGCGTAGAGCACGGCGAACAGGGTGGAAAAGACGATGACGGTGTCGGCGATACCGACCAGGTAGTTGCCGTGCAGCAGGCGGTAGACGGCATAGGGCGAGATGCCGATGACCCCGAACAGCCCCATCAGGGTGATGATCGACAGCTGGAAGTCATTGCGCAGGCGCTTCAGCAAACGAGCAGTCTGGGTAGCCATAGCGTTTCTTTTCGTTGTTATGGAACAAGCATGCAGAGCTTTGACCGCTAATGGCAAGGGGCATTCCTGAGCAAAGTGCCAGTATTTTTGCCCTTGGCGACAGGTTGCTCAGTGGATACGCAGCGCGATAAGCGATTTTCCGCGTTGGTAGCGGACCAGCCGTTGGGCTAACTCGGTCGGCAGGCTCTGACAGCTCTCGAAGCCCAGGCGCTGATAGAAGGTGTGCAGCTCGGGGTGACAGAACAGCCAGACTGGCTCGGGATGTAGCGCCAGGCTGTGACTGAGCAATGCTGCTGCCACGCCTTGGCGCCGCAGCGCGGGGGCGACGAACAGGCCAGTCAGCCACTGTCCTCCCGCTACAGCACGAAGACTCAGGGTTGCGACGATCTCGCTGGCGTTTTCCGCCACCCACAGTTCATCCCCCGCCTGGCTGCGCATCGGCGAGCGGTGGTCGCGGTAGAACTTGTCGACCAGAGGTCGCAACTGCAGGGGCAAGCGGCGAAAACGCGGTGAGGTCATGGGTTCAGGTGGCGGATCTGGCGGCTTATTTAATGATCGCATTTTGGTTAACGGTTGCGCATTTACGGCCTTGCGGGCGGTGACAGCCCGTTCGCGTCGCCGCATCATGGGGAATCGCATTTTGCTCAAGGATTCGCCGCGTGTCTCAGTCCTCCCCTGTATCCGTGGTGTTCGCTGCGCAAAGCGTTGCCGGCCAGGTACGCACGCATAACGAGGATGCTCTGGTCTGCCGTCCCGATCTGGGGCTTTGGGCGCTGGCCGATGGCATGGGTGGGCACGAGCGTGGCGAGGTGGCCAGTGCCTTGGCGCTGGAGGAGCTGGTGGGCGCCGTGCAACAGGGCGAGGAGCTATTTGCAGCGGTGCATGCAGCCCACCTGGCTATCACCGCGGCGGCGCAACCTGTTGCGGGCGGGGCGGGGATCTAGCTTCGTCGGCAGCGTCAGATGGGTATAAGAGACAGGGGCGGGCAGGGCGATCTTGCGTTCGGTGGCGAACAGGCCTTCGGTGCCGAGCTTTTCCTTCAGCGCCTCGAAAGCCAGGCGCAGCGCGCCGTCGCCGGCCGGCTCGACCGCATCGAGAATCAGCTGATAGTCGCCGCGCCCCTCGAACAGCGAGACCTTGCCGCGTACCTTCACCGCCAATCCGTCGCGCAGCGCCTGGCGTACGCGCGCAGCGTTCTGCCGGAACAGCGCGCAGCGCACCTGGGCCTGGCTGTCCTTCAGGGTGAAGTAGATGTGGCCGGAGGCCGGTCGGGCGAGGTTGGAGATTTCCCCCTCGACCCAGATACCGGCGAACACGTCCTCCAGCAGCAGGCGGGCGCGATTGTTTAGCTGGCTGACACTGAGCACCTCGCGGTCGAGGTTCAGGCGAGCAAAGGGACCATTGATCATGGGGCGGCATGATAAGCCGAGAGGCCCGTAGGTGCGACCTTCATCAGGCGTCCTGCAGCAGACGCTCGAGCAACCAGGCTGCGACCGGGCCGAGTTCGCGCTGGCGTGACCAGATGGCGTCCACCCTGACCCGCCGTGGCCAACCACTGCAGGGCAGTTCATGCAGGCTGTCGAAGCCGTAGGCATCGACCAGTTGTCGTGGCAGTTCGGCCCAGCCGAAGCCCAGGCGCGCCATTTCCAGCAGCATCAGGTAGTCCGGCGCGGCCCAGCAACGTCCGCCGCTGCCGGGCAGGTCATCGGTATTGGCATCGTCATGGGCGACGCTGCTCAGGCGCAGCAAGCGCCAGCGCGACAAGTCGTCCTGGCGTACCTGGGCCAGTCTGCTCAGCGGATGATCCTTGGCCACGAACAGGCCGAACTCGCTGCTCATTTCCAGGCGGGCGTGGGCGATATGCGGCGGGTAGGTCGGTTGCGCGCCTAGCAGCCCCAATTGCGCACGGCCCTGGGTGACCAAGTCGAGCACATCGGCCTGTTCGGCGATCAGGCTCTCGAATTGCAGGTCGGGAAAGCGCTGATCCAGCTCCTGCAGGCGAACTTCGTATTGTTTCGGCTGGTAGGCGTCGGACAGGGCCAGGGTCAGGCGCGCTTCCTGGCCTCTGGCCAAACCTGCCGCGTGTCGCGCCAGGCGGTCGCTGGCACAGAGCACCTCTTCTGCATGGGCCAGCAGGCTGGCCCCGGCGTCGGTCAGTTGCAATGTGCGTGGGCCGCGCTCGAACAACTTCACGCCCAGGTCGATTTCCAGACGCGCGACGGCCTCGCTGATGGTCGACTGGCTCTTGCCCAGGCGTCGCGCCGCAGCGCTGAGCGAGCCGCAGTTGGCGGCTTGAGCGAAGGCTTGCAGCGATTCAGGTGAAATATTCATATCGGTTTTGCCGATGGTAACTGCCTTGGGGTTGGCTGATATTCCGATGATCATAGCGCTCGTCGTCATTTATCACGAGGTTCGCTTCATGACTCAGCCCTTGCCGCGCTCTCTGCGTGAGCGCATCGGTCACGCCCTGGCCTTCGAAGGTATTGCCGTGCTTATATGCGCGCCGGCCATGGCCTGGTTCATGGACAAGCCGCTGCTGCACCTGGGTGTGCTGACTCTGATGTTCTCCACCGTGGCGATGTTGTGGAACATGCTGTTCAACTACCTCTTCGACCGCGTACAGAGTCGTCTGGGCTTCGAGCGCGGTTTTCGAGCGCGGGTGAGCCATGCGCTGCTGTTCGAGGTGGGCTTGATCGTCGTGCTGGTACCACTGGTACCACTGGCGGCCTGGTGGTTGTCGATCGGTTTGCTCGAGGCGCTGCTCTTGGACATCGTGCTGATCCTGTTCTTCCTGCCGTACACCATGGCGTTCAACTGGATCTACGACGTGCTGCGTGCTCGCTGGGTGGCCCGTCGTGAAGCGCAGCAGGCTGCTGTGATCTGTCGCGGGGCTTGATTTGCCGGCGGTAGCGCCTAAGCTGCCGCCCTTTCCTTGCCAGCCGTTCGAACACCATGACCGCGCAACTGATCCTCGTCCCGCAGATATCCACGCTTCCCGCCCACGAGCAAAAGGCCCAGGCCATGCTGCGCTGGCTGGTCAAGCGGGAGATCGTCGAGGCGCTGCCGACTACCTGCGGCCAGGGCGGTAATGGCATGGCCTACGCCATCGGGCCGGGCGCGCGGCGTATCGCCCGGCGCCCAGAGTTGCTGCCCTATGGCCAGGCGCACAATGGCCTGGAGATCATCACCAATCGTTGCATCTATGTGCCGACACGCGGTTTTCTCGAAGAGGCGGGCTGTGCCGAATGCCGCAGGGAAGTCGGCGTGCCGCTGTTCGATAGCCTGGAGGCGTGGTGGCCAGGGGAAACCGACAACTTCACCTGCCCGGAATGCGGGCATGAAGATGACATCAACGGCTTCCTGTTCCTGCAGCCATGCGGCTTTTCCAACCTGGGCTTCATCTTCAACGGCTGGGCTGAAGCCGGCCTGCGCCCGGCGTTCATCGAAGAGTTCGGCGAACGCCTGGGCTTTGCCGTGAGCCAGGTGCGGGTCGACGATCCGGCTTGAGCGTGGCTTGCTCTCGCGCTTGTGGGAGGGGCTTTAGCCGCGATGTTCTCGAATCCCTTCGCGGCTGAAGCCGCTCCTACAAAGGCTTTTTAGAACTCGACACTGGCCGACAGGCGCAGCTCGCGCGGCTCGCCTACGGCAACGCGTAGATTGCCGCCGCTGGAGGGGTAGTAGCGCTCGTTGAACAGGTTACGTACGTTCAATTGCAGGCGCGTCTTTTCTCCAAGCAATTGGCTGTCCCAAGTGGCGAAGGCATCGGCCACGGTGTAGCTATCCAGCCAGAATGTGTTGGCGTTGTCGCCAGCACGCTCGCCGACGTAGCGGGCGCCACCACCCAGTTTCCACTGACCCAGCTCCAGGGGTAGATGCAGGTGATGGACGAGGTAGAGACTGCCGACATTGCGTGCGGCGTTGACCAGCTCGTTGCCTTCGTTGCTCGGGTCATCGAGGATTTCCGTATCGGTGTAGGCATAGCTGCCAAGCAGCTCCCAGCGCTCGCTCAGGCGGCCACTGATATCCAGTTCCACGCCGCGCGAACCGACCTTGCCTGCTGCTTCCGATACGGAGTTGTTGGTGACCACGACGTTTTTCTTCTCGATATCGAACAGCGCCAGGCTGGCGCCGATGCCTTGAGGCAAATCGAATTTCACCCCCAGCTCGTAGCTGCGGCCCTCTTCGGGATCGAATGCCTGGCCAGTATTGGTATCCGAGGCATTGGGCACGAAGGAGCGGCTGTAATTGCCATAGAACGCCACCTGGTCGCTCAGCTGGAATACCAGGCCGCCGAAGGGCAGGAAGGTGGTATCGGTACGGTCGGTGGTGCGGGTATAGGTAGCGCCGCGGCCCTGTTCCACGAGTTGCTCGAAGCGCTGGTAGCGGCCGCCCAGTACCAAAATCCATTGATCGCTCAGGTGCCAGTTGTCCTTGGCGTAGATCGAGCGCGAGTGCAGTTCGTCGCTGCGGTCACTGTCTTTGAGGCTCAGCGTCGAGGGCGCGGCGAGATTACCGTACACGGGGTTGTAGATATTGAAGCCGCCGACTGCCGAGCCGCGCCAGGTATCGCCACGGAAATTATCGACGCGCTCCGTATCGGCGCCGATCAGTAGATCATGCCGCTGGCTAAACAGGTTGGCGTTGCCGATCCAGTCCCAGGCCAGGTATTGGGTCTGGTTGTCATGCTCGCTACCGTCAGAACGGCGGCTGAGCGCGCCTGTAGTGGCATTCAGCGCGTTGGGGCGAGCTTCGGCATAGTCGTAGCGCTCGTTGTTCCAGCCGTAGGTGACGCGGGTCGACCAGTCGTCGCTCAGCTGATATTCGGCGGTGGCGGTGAGCAGTTCGTCGATGCCTTCGGCCTTCGACCAGCTTTCACCGAAGCGGTCGTTATAGGAGACCTTGGCTGGTTTGCCGTTGATGATCACCGTGCCACGATCCACCGGAGTGCTGTATTCCTTGTATTCGTAGGCGATGTTCAGGCGCAGGCGTTCGCCTTCCCAGCTAAGCGAGGGGGCGATCAAACTGTGTTCTTCTTCGCCGAAGTTGCGCCAGTAGTCTTCGTGCTGGCGCTCGGCAACCAGTCGAAAGGCCAGGCCGCTGTCGGCAATGGGGCCGGTAACGTCGACTGCCAGGCTGCCTCCGCCGAAGCTGGAGCTGTCTGCGTTCAGTCGCGTACTCCACTGATACTGTGGCTTCTTGCTGATGACGTTGATCAGGCCGCCCGGCTCCAGCGCGCCGTATAACAGCGAGGCCGGCCCTTTGAGCACTTCCACGCGTTCGGTGGTGGCGCTGAAGTTGCGCGACAGGCTGGATCGAATGCCGTCGCGCAGGATGGAACCATCGGCGTTGCTACCAAATCCGCGTTTGACGAAGCCATCCTGCGTGCCAGCCAGGGTGTTGCTCTGGGTCATGCCACTGACGAACTTCATTGCATCGTCCAGCGATCTGACCTGAAAGTCCTCGATGGTCTGTGGCGTTACCACCTGTACCGACTGGGCTTCATCCTTGAGTGCCACTGAAGATTTGCTCGCCGTACTGGCGCGCTTGGCCTGGTAGCCATTCTCGTCAGCCACGGGCGCCGCGACGACTTCCTGGCTGGGCAGCTCCAGCTCCTGAGCCAGCAGGTGGCCCGCTGGAAGCAGGCAAAAAGTGAGAAGGGCGGCGCCTTGGCCACTCGAGGAAAAGCGGTTGAATTTCATTTGGCACTCAAGTGCAAGAGTTTCTGAGAATCATTATTTTATGTGTTTCGAGGTATGACTGCCTAGAGACACACTTTGCATTGAGTGAAATGAGCTCGCTGGGTATAATACCGCGCTTCTTATTTTCCCGCTCGGGAGCCCTCCATGCTGCGCATCAGCCAAGAAGCACTCACTTTCGACGACGTCCTGCTCATCCCCGGTTATTCCGAGGTGCTGCCCAAGGATGTCAGCCTCAAGACCCGCCTGACGCGCGGTATCGAACTGAATATCCCTCTGCTGTCCGCTGCAATGGACACGGTCACCGAGGCACGCCTGGCCATCGCTATGGCACAGGAAGGCGGCATCGGCATCATCCACAAAAACATGACCGTCGAGCAGCAGGCTGCCGAAGTGCGCAAGGTCAAGCGCTTCGAGTCGGGCGTGGTGAAAGACCCGATCACCATCGAGGCCGATGCCACCGTGGGTGATCTGTTCGACCTGACCCGGCAGAACAATATTTCCGGTGTGCCGGTGCTGCATCATGGTGATCTGGTCGGCATCGTTACCAGTCGAGATGTGCGTTTCGAAAGCAATATGGCTGCCAAGGTGCGCGACGTGATGACGCCCAAAGAGCGTCTGGTCACCGTCAAGGAAGGCGAAGACACTCAGGTGGTGCGCAAGCTGCTGCACAAGCACCGCATCGAGCGCGTGCTGATCGTCGATGACCAGTACCGCCTCAAGGGCATGATGACCGTCAACGACATCGAGAAGGCCAAGGCCTACCCGCTGGCGAGCAAGGATGATCAGGGCCGTCTGCGCGTGGGCGCTGCCGTGGGTACCGGTGCCGATACCGGTGACCGTGTTGCGGCGCTGGTCGCAGCCGGCGTCGATGTGATCATCGTCGATACTGCCCACGGCCACTCCAAAGGCGTGATCGACCGCGTGCGTTGGGTGAAAGAGAACTTCCCTGAAGTTCAGGTGATCGGCGGCAACATCGCCACGGGTGCCGCCGCCAAGGCGCTGGTTGAAGCCGGCGCCGATGGCGTCAAGGTCGGCATCGGCCCTGGCTCGATCTGCACCACGCGTATCGTTGCCGGCGTCGGTGTGCCGCAGATCAGCGCCGTGGCCAATGTGGCCGCCGCTCTGGCTGGCACCGGTGTGCCGCTGATCGCCGATGGTGGTATCCGCTTCTCTGGCGACCTGTCCAAGGCCATCGTCGCTGGCGCTTCCGCCGTGATGATCGGCTCCATGCTGGCCGGTACCGAAGAAGCCCCGGGCGAAGTCGAACTGTTCCAGGGCCGTTCCTACAAGGCTTACCGTGGCA
Organism: Ectopseudomonas mendocina; assembly: GCF_007049795.1. Classification (GTDB taxonomy): domain Bacteria; phylum Pseudomonadota; class Gammaproteobacteria; order Pseudomonadales; family Pseudomonadaceae; genus Aquipseudomonas; species Aquipseudomonas mendocina_D. The sequence goes on along the minus strand of NZ_SCFY01000010.1, from coordinate 124,099 downwards.
TGGGCTCGCTGGGTGCCATGGCGCAGGCGCAAGGCTCGAGCGACCGTTACTTCCAGGACTCCTCGGCCGGTGCCGAGAAGCTGGTGCCGGAAGGTATCGAAGGCCGCGTTCCCTACAAGGGCGCGATGAGTGCCATCGTTCACCAACTGATGGGCGGCCTGCGTGCCTCCATGGGCTACACCGGTTGCGCCACCGTCGAGGAAATGCGCACCAAGCCCGAGTTCGTGCGCATCACTGGCGCTGGCATGGCTGAGTCGCACGTCCACGACGTGCAGATCACCAAAGAGGCGCCGAACTACCGCGTCGGCTGAAAAAATCGATTTGACGCTGCTGCGCTTGGGCATGCTGCGTTGGAGAAAAACTTGACACTGGCTCGCCAGTGAACGTCCGAAAGGACGGCCCGGAGGGCGAACGTAGTGAGTAAATGCTTGCTTCAGCAAACTCCGCTTTCTCGTTTCTCTCCGCCTTGCCTGTCCGGCGCTCGCGACGCGGCAAATCGATTTTTGCAATGTATGAATAACGGGGCTGTTCGATCAGCCCCGTGTCATTTGTGAACACCTACGAGAGACGGCCATGGCCCACGACATTCACGCCCACCGCATCCTCATTCTGGACTTCGGTTCCCAGTACACCCAGTTGATCGCGCGCCGCGTTCGCGAGATCGGCGTCTATTGCGAACTGCACCCCTGGGACATGAGCGACGAGGACATCCGTGCCTTCGCTCCGCGCGGCATCATCCTCGCCGGTGGCCCGGAGTCGGTGCACGAAGCCAATAGCCCGCGCGCGCCGCAAGCGGTGTTCGACCTGAATGTGCCGGTACTGGGTATCTGCTACGGCATGCAGACCATGGCCGAGCAGCTCGGTGGCAAGGTGGAAGGTTCCGACCTGCGTGAATTCGGCTACGCCCGTGTCGACGTGGTCGGCAAGAGCCAGCTGCTGGCTGGTATCGAAGATCATGTCGACGCCGACGGCGTGCTGGGCCTCGACGTGTGGATGAGCCACGGCGACAAGGTCACCCGCCTGCCGGAAGGCTTCCACATCCTCGCCAGCACCCCGAGCTGCCCGATCGCCGCCATGTGCGACGACACTCGCCACTACTATGGCGTGCAGTTCCACCCGGAAGTGACCCACACCAAGCAGGGTGGCCGCATCCTCTCGCGCTTCGTGCTGGAAATCAGCGGCTGCGAAGCCCTGTGGACTCCGGCCAACATCGTCGAGGATGCCATTGCCGCCGTGCGTGCCCAGGTTGGCGACGCCAATGTGCTGCTCGGCCTGTCTGGCGGTGTGGACAGCTCGGTGGTCGCGGCGCTGCTGCACAAGGCCATCGGCGACCAACTGACCTGCGTGTTCGTCGACAACGGCTTGCTGCGCCTGCACGAAGGTGACCAGGTCATGGCCATGTTCGCCGAGAACATGGGCGTCAAGGTGATCCGTGCCAACGCCGAAGAGCAGTTCCTCGGCAACCTGGCTGGCGAGTCCGACCCGGAGAAGAAGCGCAAGATCATCGGTCGCACCTTCATCGACGTGTTCGATGCCGAGGCCAGCAAACTGGACAACATCCAGTTCCTCGCCCAGGGCACCATCTACCCGGACGTGATCGAGTCGGCTGGCGCCAAGAGCGGCAAGGCCCACGTGATCAAGTCGCACCACAACGTTGGCGGCCTGCCGGAGGAAATGAACCTCAAACTGGTCGAGCCGCTGCGCGAACTGTTCAAGGACGAAGTGCGCAAGATCGGTCTGGAGCTGGGCCTGCCATACGACATGGTCTACCGCCACCCATTCCCGGGCCCTGGCCTGGGCGTGCGCATCCTCGGCGAAGTGAAGAAGGAATACGCCGACCTGCTGCGCCGCGCCGACCACATCTTCATCGAAGAGCTGCGCAAGGCCGACTGGTACCACAAGACCAGCCAGGCGTTCGTGGTGTTCCAGCCGGTGAAATCGGTGGGCGTGGTCGGCGATGGCCGTCGCTACGCCTGGGTCGTTGCCCTGCGCGCCGTGGAAACCGTCGACTTCATGACCGCTCGCTGGGCGCATCTGCCTTACGAGCTGCTGGAAACCGTCAGCGGCCGCATCATCAACGAAATCGAAGGCATCTCCCGCGTCACCTACGACGTGTCGAGCAAGCCGCCAGCGACGATTGAGTGGGAGTGATCCCGAAGCGCTGCATGAAAAGACCGGCTTAGGCCGGTTTTTTCATGCCCGCAGGTTGGAGCTGCGGCAACCCGACTCTGCTAGTGGGGTCGTTTTTCATTCGTTGAAAATGAGAAGATACCGCAATTGAGTATGCGCGCAGATTGCCGAGGATGAAGATGTCGTTTACCCGCAGACAAGTGCTCGTCGGCCTGGCTGGCCTGAGTGTGGCCGGCCTGGGCGCAGGTGGTGTGCGTTATTGGCTGGGGCGCCCGGAGAATGTGGCGAGCCATGACTACGAGCTGATCGCCGCGCCGCTTGATCTTGAGCTGGTGCCGGGGCACAAGACGCCGGCCTGGGGCTATGGCGGTCAGGCCCCGGGGGTGGAGTTGCGTTGCCGCCAGGGCGAGCGTTTGCGGGTGCGCTTCATCAACAAGCTCGATGTGCAAAGCACTATTCACTGGCATGGCATTCGTCTGCCGCTGGAGATGGACGGCGTGCCCTACGTTTCCCAGGCACCGGTGCTGCCGGGTGAATACTTCGACTATGACTTCATCTGCCACGACGCTGGCAGCTTCTGGTACCACCCGCACACCGCCAGTGCCGAGCAATTGGGGCGCGGCCTTGTCGGCCCGCTGATCGTCGAGGAGAGCGAGCCGACGGGGTTCCGTCATGAGCGTACGCTGAGCCTGAAAACCTGGCACATCGACGAGCAGGGCGCGTTCACCGAGTTTCTGGTGCCGCGCCAGGCCGCACGCGAGGGTACGCGTGGGCGCCTGACCACCATCAACGGCGAGCCTAACCCAGCACTGGAGTTGCCGGCCGGGCAGGTGGTGCGCCTGCGTCTGATTAACGTCGACAGCACCATCACCTATCGCCTCAATCTGCCGGGCGGCGAAGCGCGCATCTATGCGCTGGACGGCAACCCGGTGCAGCCGCGCCCTTTGGGCAAGGAATACTGGCTCGGCCCCGGCATGCGCCTTGACCTGGCGCTCAAGGTTCCGGCTGCTGGAGAGGAGTTATCCCTGCGCAACGGGCCGCTGCGCCTGGCGACCGTGAAGGGCATCTCCAGCTCCGAAGCTGCCGGAGATTGGCCACCGCCATTGCCGGCCAATCCGATTGCCGAGCCGGATCTGGCGCGCGCCGAGACGCTGCGCTTCAACTTCGAGTGGGCGGCTATGCTGTCGGGGAATGTCGAGAGGGGCGGCAGCTACAAGTACTGGCAGATCAACGGCCAGGCCTGGGACATCAACGACAAGACCTGTGCCGATCGCCCGATCGCCACGCTGAAGAAGGATGGTCACTACATCTTCGTGCTGCGCAACATGGCGCAGTACCAGCACCCGATCCACCTGCACGGCATGACTTTCAAGGTGCTGGGCTCGGACCGGCGCAAGATCATTCCGTATTTCACCGACACCTACCTGCTGGGCAAGAACGAGACGGCGCGCATCGCCTTTGTCGCCGATAATCCCGGTGTGTGGATGTTCCACTGCCACGTCATCGACCATATGGAAACGGGGCTGATGGCGGCTATCGAAGTGGTGTAGGGTGGGCGCCGTTTTTCGCCGGCGCCCTACGGATTGATGCAATGAAAAGACCGCAGATCATCGACCGCTCGCGTGACGAGCACTTCATGCGCCTGGCGCTGGTGCAGGCGCGCCTGGGCGCAGAGCAGGGCGAGGTGCCGGTGGGGGCTGTGCTAGTGCAGGATGGCGAGGTCGTCGGGCAGGGCTACAATTGCCCGATCCTGCGTCACGACCCCAGTGCCCATGCCGAAATGGTGGCGATCCGCGCGGCAGCGGAAAGCGTGCAGAACTACCGACTGCCCGGCAGCACCCTGTATGTCACGCTGGAGCCCTGCAGCATGTGCGCCGGCCTGATCGTGCATGCGCGCATCGCTCGGGTGGTGTTCGCCGCCAGCGAGCCGCGTGCCGGGGTAGCGATCAGCCAGGGGCAGTTCTTCGATCAGGGCTTTCTCAATCACCGCGTGTTGGTGGAGGGCGGGTTGCTGGCCGAGGACAGCGGGGCGCTGCTGAAAGATTTCTTCAAGGCTCGGCGAGGCTGAGCGTTCTTACAGGGAATAGGCATGAACAAACGGATCTTGAGTCTGCTGGCGCTCCTGGCTGCGCCGGCGTTCGCGGAGCAGCCCGAGGTGTACCTGGTCGCTAGCGTGCAGTTGGGTGGCTCCAACCTGGCGCAAAGTATTTTCCTGCACGAGCCGCAGATCACCACGCTCGAAGCGTGTCAGGAGGCCGTGCGTGTCGGTCAGCGTGATCGCGACTGGCAGCGCTATCACCACATCTTCATGCGTGATCGCTTTCAGGGCTTTACCGGCCACCTGGACTACCGCTGCGTGTTCAGTGCTCAGCGGTTCAGTGCTTGGAACGATCGCGCGCGTTATAACCATCCCTACCTGATCAGCATCGATGCGCAGGCCAATCTGCAGGTCGAGCGGATATCGAGTCAGGCACAATGCGCCACGCACCTCAAAGGCTTGCCACCGGCCAGGCAGGCAATCAGTCGCTGTGCGGTGGGCAATCAGGAGTTGCTCTGAGTGTTCAGAGCGGCGGGGTTTCTTCTTCGGGTTTGCGTTTGTCGATGCCGGGCAGGTGGATACCGCTCTCGGCCACTTGCGTGCCTTCCAGCTGCGGCTGGGTCACCCAGGTGAGAATGTCGTAGTAGCGACGAATGTTGCGCACGAAATGCACTGGCTCGCCACCGCGGGCATAGCCGTAGCGGGTCTTGCTGTACCACTGCTTCTGCGCCAGGCGCGGCAGGATCTTCTGCACGTCGGCCCATTTGTTCGGGTCCAGGCCCTCGGCCTCGGTCAGCTTGCGTGCATCCTCCAGGTGACCGCCGCCAACATTGTAGGCGGCCAGAGCGAACCAGGTGCGGTCCGGCTCGGCGATGCTGTCCGGCAATTGCTGGTGCACCTGGATGAAGTAGCGGGCGCCGCCGTCGATGCTTTGCTTGGGGTCCAGGCGGTTGGACACGCCGACCGACTGGGCGGTGCGCTGGGTTAGCATCATCAGGCCGCGTACGCCGGTCTTGGACGTGGCGTTGGGCTGCCATAGCGACTCCTGATAGCCCATGGCTGCCAGCAGGCGCCAGTCGATCTGATGGCTGTGGGCGGCCTGGCGGAACATTTTCTCGTAGCGTGGCAGGCGTTTCTGCAGGTGCTGGGCGAAGGTGTAGGCCCCGACATAGCCGAGCACGTCGACATGGCCGTAGTAACGCTCCTTCAGGCGCTGCAGGGTACCGTTGGCTTCGGCGCGCTTGAGGAAGGCGTCGATCTCCAGCAGCAGGCTGTCATCTTCGCCGGCCGCCACTGCCCAGCGCATGGTGTTGGTGTCGCCGAGGTCGAAGGCGACGCGCACGTTGGGGAAGTACACCTGGTTCATCGCCAGTTCGTTGGAGTCCACCAGAGTCAGGTCGATCTGGCCCTCATCGACCATGCGTAGCAGGTCGACCACTTCCACTGCGTCGGATACCTCGAACTCCAGCTCCGGTTGTTCCAGCTTGAGCGCCGCCAGCTGTTCGGCGTGACTGCTGCCGGCCAGCACCAGAATGCGTTTGTCGACCAGGTCTTCGGGCTTGGTCGGACGGCTCTCGCCCTGGCGATAGATGACCTGCGGCGTGACTTCCAGGTAAGGGATAGAGAAGCGTGCTTGACGCTGGCGCTGCGGTGTGTCCACCAGGCCGGCGGCAGCCATGACCGGGCCGTTGGCGCGGTCCAGGCTGGCGAACAGGTTGTCGAGGTTATCGGCGGTTTCGATCTTCAGTTCGAGGCCGAGGTCGGTGGCGAAGCGCTTGGCCAGCTCATATTCGAAACCGGTGGCGCCGTTGCGATCCTGGAAGTAGGTAGCGGGGCTGTTACGAGTGACCACGCGCAGCTCACCCTCCGCCTTTGCCTGCTCAAGTACGCTGGGCTTGGGTTCTTCGCCGCAGCCAGCAAGCATCAGGAGGGTTCCAATCGCCAACAGCCCTTTGGCGCAACGCATGCGTATCGCAGGTCGTGCAAACATCGGCGCAGTATACGCAAAGCGCAGGCGGCGCCATATATCGACAGCGCTTCGCTTCTCTGCTAGTGCGCGTTCGTCCTTTAAGCGCCTGGCTACAGGTGCCGCAGGCCAACGCTTTAGGGTAGAATGCCCGGCCTCCAGCACACCCCTTCCCAGAGGCTGTTCCGACGATGTTGATTCTGCGCGGCGCTCCCGCCCTTTCCGCTTTCCGCCATGGCAAATTGCTTGAGCAACTGACCAGCAAGGTGCCGGCCGTGACCGGGCTGTACGCCGAGTTCGCGCATTTCGCCGACGTCACCGGCGTGCTCAACGCCGATGAGGAACAAGTGCTGGCTCGGCTGCTCAAGTACGGCCCGAGCGTGCCGGTGCAGGAGCCCAGCGGCAAACTGTTCCTGACCATTCCGCGTTTCGGCACCATTTCGCCCTGGTCGAGCAAGGCCAGTGATATCGCCCGTAACTGCGGCCTGGCCAAGGTCCAGCGTCTGGAGCGTGGTATCGCCTATTACGTCAGCGGCGAGCTGAGCGAGGCCGACAGTGCTGCTGTCGCCGCGCTGTTGCACGACCGCATGACCCAGCTGGTGCTGGGTGCGCTGGAAGATGCCAGCGCACTGTTCAGCCACGCCGAGCCCAAGCCGCTGACCGCCGTGGACGTGCTCGGCGGTGGCCGCGCCGCGCTGGAGCAGGCTAACCAGAACCTGGGCCTGGCCCTGGCCGAGGACGAAATCGACTATCTGGTCAAAAGCTTCAATGACTTGGGGCGCAACCCGCACGACATCGAACTGATGATGTTTGCTCAGGCCAACTCCGAGCACTGCCGCCACAAGATCTTCAATGCCAGCTGGGACATCGACGGCGAGAGCCAGGACAAGTCGCTGTTCGGCATGATCAAGAACACCTACCAGATGCACAACGAAGGCGTACTGTCCGCCTACAAGGACAACGCTTCGGTCATCGTCGGCCACACCGCCGGGCGTTTCTTCCCCAATCCTGAGACTCGCCAGTACGGCGCGGTGCAGGAGCCGGTGCACATTCTGATGAAGGTCGAGACGCACAACCACCCGACCGCCATCGCCCCGTTCCCGGGTGCTTCCACCGGCTCCGGTGGTGAGATTCGCGACGAAGGCGCGACCGGCCGTGGCGCCAAGCCCAAGGCCGGCCTGACCGGTTTCTCGGTCTCCAACCTGAACATCCCCGATTTCCTCCAGCCCTGGGAAAAGCCCTACGGCAAGCCCGAGCGCATCGTCAGCGCGCTGGACATCATGATCGAAGGCCCGCTGGGCGGCGCCGCGTTCAACAACGAGTTCGGTCGCCCGGCGCTCAACGGCTATTTCCGTACCTTCGAACAGGCGGTCAGCAGCCTGCGCGGTGAGGAAGTGCGTGGCTACCACAAGCCGATCATGCTCGCTGGCGGTCTCGGCAATATCCGCGAGAACCACGTACAGAAGGGCGAGATCTCGGTCGGCGCCAAGCTGATCGTGCTCGGCGGCCCGGCCATGCTCATCGGCCTCGGCGGCGGTGCTGCCTCGTCGATGGCCACCGGTGCCAGCTCGGCTGACCTGGACTTCGCCTCGGTGCAGCGCGAGAACCCGGAAATGGAACGCCGCTGCCAGGAGGTCATCGACCGCTGCTGGCAGCTGGGCGAGGCCAACCCGATCAAGTTCATCCACGACGTCGGTGCCGGCGGTATCTCCAACGCCCTGCCGGAGCTGATCAACGACGGTGGTCGTGGCGGCCGCTTCGAGCTGCGCAACGTGCCTAACGACGAGCCGGGCATGGCCCCGCACGAAATCTGGTGCAACGAGTCGCAGGAGCGCTACGTGCTGAGCGTGGACGCTGCCGACTTCGAGCGTTTCAAGGCTATCTGCGAGCGCGAGCGTTGCCCGTTCGCCGTGGTCGGCGAGGCCACTGCAGAGCCGCACCTGACCGTGACCGACAGCCACTTCAGCAACACCCCGGTGGACATGCCGCTGGAGGTGCTGCTGGGCAAGCCGCCGCGCATGCACCGTAGCGTCAGCCGCGAAGCCGAGCAGGGCGATGACTTCAGCGCTGCCAGCGTGAATATCGAAGAAGCGCTGGGTCGCGTGCTGCATCACCCGGCCGTGGCCAGCAAGAGCTTTTTGATCACCATCGGCGACCGCACCATTACCGGTCTGGTTGCTCGCGACCAGATGGTCGGCCCGTGGCAGGTACCGGTGGCCGATTGCGCCGTGACCGCCACCAGCTTCGACGTCTACACCGGTGAAGCCATGGCCATGGGTGAGCGCACGCCGCTGGCACTGCTCGACGCCCCGGCTTCCGGGCGCATGGCGGTGGGTGAGACCGTTACCAACCTGGCGGCGGCACGCATCGAGAAGATGTCCGACATCAAACTGTCGGCCAACTGGATGGCCGCTGCCGGCCACCCCGGCGAAGATGCTCGTCTGTACGACACCGTCAAGGCAGTCGGCATGGAGCTGTGCCCGGCACTGGGCATCACCATTCCGGTGGGCAAAGACTCCATGTCCATGAAAACCCGCTGGCAGGACGACGGCGTCGACAAGAGCGTGACTTCGCCGCTGTCGCTGGTGATCACCGGTTTTGCTCCGGTACAAGACATCCGCCAGACCCTGACTCCGCAACTGCGTATGGACAAGGGCGAGACCGATCTGATTCTGATCGACCTCGGTCGTGGCCAGAACCGCATGGGCGCCTCGATCCTGGCACAGGTCTATTCGCAGATCGGCCAGCAAGTGCCGGACCTCGACGACGCCGAAGACCTCAAGGCCTTCTTCGCCGTGATCCAGGGCCTGAACGCCGATGGTCACCTGCTGGCGTACCACGACCGCTCCGACGGCGGTCTGCTGACCACCGTGCTGGAAATGGCCTTCGCCGGTCATTGCGGTCTGTCGCTGAACCTTGATGCGCTGGCTGATGACAGCTCCGAGCTGCCGGCCGTGCTGTTCAACGAGGAGCTGGGGGCGGTGATCCAGGTGCGCCAGGACGCCACGCCAGAGGTGCTGGCGCAGTTCAGCGCTGCCGGTCTGGACGACTGCGTGGCCGTGATCGGTCAGGCCGTGAACAACAGCGACGTCAGCATCAGTTTCAATGGCGAGCCGGTGTTCGCTGGTGATCGTCGTCTGCTGCAGCGTCAGTGGGCTGAGACTAGCTATCGCATCCAGCGTCTGCGCGACAACGCCCAGGGCGCCGATCAGGAGTTCGACCTGCTACTGGAAGAAGACAACCCCGGCCTGTCGGTCAAGCTTGGCTTCGACGTCAATCAGGACATTGCTGCGCCCTACATCAAGAAGGGTGTGCGTCCGCAAGTGGCGATCCTGCGCGAGCAGGGCGTCAACGGCCAGGTGGAAATGGCCGCTGCTTTCGACCGCGCCGGCTTCTCCGCCATCGACGTGCATATGAGCGATATCCTCGCCGGCCGCGTCAGCCTTGAAGAGTTCAAAGGTCTGGTGGCCTGCGGCGGTTTCTCCTACGGCGACGTACTCGGCGCTGGTGAGGGCTGGGCCAAGTCGGTGCTGTTCAATGCGCGTGCTCGCGATGCTTTCCAGGGCTTCTTCGAGCGTCGCGACAGCTTCACCCTTGGTGTGTGCAACGGCTGCCAGATGATGAGCAACCTGCACGAGCTGATCCCGGGTACCGAGTTCTGGCCGCACTTCGTGCGCAACCGCTCCGAGCAGTTCGAAGCGCGCGTGGCCATGGTGCAGATTCAGGAGTCGGCGTCGATCTTCCTGCAGGGCATGGCAGGTTCGCGCATGCCGATCGCCATCGCCCACGGCGAGGGTCATGCCGAGTTCGAAAGCGAGGAGGCGCTGCTGGAAGCTGATCTGTCCGGCACCGTGGCGCTGCGCTTCGTCGACAACCACGGCAAGGTCACCGAGACCTACCCGGCCAACCCCAACGGTTCGCCGCGTGGCATCACCGGCCTGACCAGTCGTGACGGTCGTGTGACCATCATGATGCCGCACCCGGAGCGGGTGTTCCGCGCCGTGCAGAACTCCTGGCGCCCGGACGAGTGGCAGGAAGATGGCGGCTGGATGCGCATGTTCCGTAACGCCCGAGTGTGGGTGGACTAAAAGCGGCCGCGTAGCGGCCTTTTGCTGACCCTCTCCCATTGGGAGAGGGTGCCCGAAGGGCGGGAGAGGGAAAGCGGCTGCGCTCCGATCCAAGCTGAGCTGGCACCGGTGTATAGCTAACGCCGAACCCTCTCCCCAGCCCTCTCCCATGAATGGGAGAGGGAGCCGATCGTGGAGCGCGTAACCCGGATGCAATCCGGGATAACCGTTGCCACACCTTCACCCGGATTCCATCCGAACCACACAGGCCCAGCCATGGCCGATGATTCTCTGCCCATCCTTCCCGAAGTCCGCCTGGTCAAAGCCGGCGAAACTCATCACCTATGCCGCTGTGGGCATTCGCCCGAGATGCCTGACTGCCCACCCGACTGCGCCCAATCCCTGATTCTGCAACCCGAGCGTGAGCAGCGCCTGCTGTTGTGCCGCTGTAGCCGATCCGCAGACCTGCCCTACTGCGATGGTAGCCACAGCCCGCCGACCAGCGGTCTGGCCGACAGATGGCGGCGCTTTTTCGGCGCTCGTTGAGAACGCCATGCCCGTCGCCTGAGTCGAAAGCAGCGAATCGTTTTAATGCTGCGTGTGGATTTGTGTGGGCGATCTCAAGACAACTCCATGGCGAAATGACATCATGTTGGCGTCATGGCTTGTCTGTTGTTCGGTTGCCCATCTGCGGAGAACTTGATGTACAAACTGTGTTTCTACGTGCCGGAAACCCATCTGGAACCGGTAAAAAAGGCGGTGTTCGCAGCCGGCGGCGGGCGCATAGGTCTTTACGACAGCTGCTGCTGGCAGGTGCTGGGCCAAGGTCAGTTCCGCGCTTTGGACGGCAGCCAGCCGTTCATCGGTCAGGTCGGCAGCGTCGAGCAGGTTGCCGAGTGGAAAGTGGAAATGGTCGTTGCCGACGAGTTGATCCACGACGCCGTCAAGGCGCTGAAGAAGACCCATCCCTACGAAACGCCGGCCTTCGACGTCTGGCGCTTGTCCGACCTGCAGTTTTGAGTCGATATGAAAAAGGCGCCGATGGCGCCTTTTCAATGCAGTGGCTCAAGGCCTGATTTCGATCAGCGTACCGTCCTTGACCAGGCTCCAGACCTCGCGCATGTCGTCGTTCTTCATGGCGATGCAGCCCTCGGTCCAGTCGAGGGTGTGGAAGAACCACTCCGGGTATTCCTCATCCAGCGGCGTGCCGTGGATCATGATCATGCTACCCGGCGGCACCCCGGCGTCATTGGCCTTGGCCAGGTCGCGCGCGTTGGGGTAGGAAATGTGCAGCGACAATTGGTACTTGTCGCTCGGCTTGCGCCAGTCGATCCAGTAGAAGCCTTCCGGCGTGCGCAGGTCGCCTTCGCGTTGCTTGGCGCCATTGGGCTGTTTGCCCAGGGAAATACGGTACGACTTGATGGTCTCGCCGCGCTGCTGCAGGTGCAGTTTGCGCTCGGATTTGAGTACCAGCACCTTGTCCACGGTGCGGCTGCTGGTCGCTGGCGTGGTGCTGGCCAGGACGTTGAAGCTGAGGGTCAGGCAAAGCAGGGGCAACAACCAGCGCATCGGGAACGTCCGCAAGGGTCAACGGGGTGTGTAGTGGGCACGCAGCGCTTCGAGTGGCTCATTGCGTACCGGAAAGAGATTCTGCCGACGGTCGGCGAAGAAGCATTCTAAGGTACGGCCTATGGTCGGGAAAGCCAGCTCTGACCAAGGGATTTCGCTCTCTGCAAACAACCGCACCTCCAGGCTTTCCTCGCCGACGGCAAAATCCAGGTCGACCAGTTCGGCGCGAAACAGCATGTACACCTGGCTGATGTGCGGCAGATCGAAGAGGGTATAGAGGCTCAGGTCGCGTACGCGGGCGCAGGCTTCTTCGAGGGTCTCACGGGCGGCGGCCTGTTCGGTTGTTTCGCCGTTCTCCATGAAGCCGGCCGGTAACGTCCAGTAGCCGCGGCGCGGCTCGATGGCGCGGCGGCACAGCAGCACCTGGTCGTCCCACACAGGCAGGCAGCCGGCAACGATACGCGGGTTTTCGTAATGCACGGTGGCGCAGTTGCCGCAGACATGGCGCATACGATTGTCGCCCGCGGGGATCATGCGGGTGACCGGGTTGCCGCACTGGCTGCAGAACTTCATGCCCGTTCCTCTATTTCTGGCGCTATCTTGGCCGGCTGAGAGGTGGCCGGCAAGCCCGCTATTGCGGCCGGCCTGTCCTGTCGTCGGGGTTGGGCGGCCGCGTGCTTTCATGCCATGATGCCTGGCAAAACAAGACTCCGAGTATGCCCATGCTGGACGAGTTGCTCCATCGTGTGCGCGGTTACAGTCCGCGCTCTCTGGAGACCGAGCGCAGCTTCCCCGAGGCGGCGGTGCTGGTCCCGATTACCCGCAGTGACGAACCTGAGCTGGTGCTGACCCTGCGCGCCAGTGGTTTGTCGACCCACAGTGGCGAGGTCGCCTTTCCCGGTGGCCGGCGCGACCCGGAAGATCGCGATCTGGTGGACACCGCGCTGCGCGAGGCCGAGGAGGAAATTGGCCTGCCACCTGGTTTGGTCGAGATGGTTGGGCCGCTCAGCAGCCTGGTGTCGCGTCACGGCATTCAGGTCACGCCCTATGTCGGGCTGGTGCCGGATTACGTCGAGTACAAGCCCAACGACGCCGAGATCGCCTCGGTATTCTCGGTGCCGCTGGAGTTCTTCCGCAGCGACCCGCGCGAAGTCACCCACCGTATCGACTACCTAGGACGGAGCTGGTACGTGCCGTCCTACACCTATGGCGAGTACCGCATCTGGGGCCTGACCGCGATCATGGTGGTGGAGTTGGTCAACCTGATCTTCGACGATGCGCAGATCGCTCTGCACCAGCCCCCCGAACACTTCATACACCTGCGCTGATAGCGCCGAGGACTGACAAGCATGAAATACCGCCTGGGAAGCTCCCGTGTCGACGCCCATCCCGAGAGCTGGGTCGCACCAAGCGCCGACCTGATCGGCAAGGTTCGCCTGGAGGCCGGTGCCAGTGTCTGGTTCGGCGCCGTGTTGCGCGGCGACAACGAACTGATCCATATCGGCGAGAACAGCAACGTGCAGGACGGTAGCGTCATGCACACCGACATGGGCTTTCCGCTGACGCTGGGCAAGGGCGTCACCGTCGGCCACAACGTGATGATGCACGGCTGCAGCGTGGATGATTACAGCCTGATCGGCATCAACTCTGTGATCCTCAACGGCGCCAAGATCGGCAAGTACTGCATCATCGGCGCCAACAGCCTGATTCCCGAGGGCAAGGTGATTCCCGACGGCAGCCTGGTCATGGGCAGCCCGGGCAAGGTGGTGCGCGAGCTCACCGAGCCGCAGAAGAAGATGCTGGAGGCCAGCGCTGCGCATTACGTTCATAATGCGCAGCGTTATTCCCGTGAGCTGGTGCCTGATGACGACGAGTGATATAGAAAAACCGGTGCGTTCACCCTGTGTGCATGTCTGCGCGCTGGATGAGCAGGATATCTGCATCGGCTGTCAGCGTACCGCCGCCGAAATCACCCGCTGGGGCCGCATGGACAATGCCGAGCGCCGCGAGGTACTGCAACGCTGCCTGGAGCGCGCCCGCGCTTCCGGTCTTTTACTGACTCCGTCCTGATTCACTGTTCGAGGAACACTCATGCCCCGTATTGGAACCCCTCTGTCGTCTTCTGCGACCCGTGTACTGCTGTGTGGCTGCGGCGAACTCGGCAAGGAAGTGGTGATCGAACTGCAGCGCCTGGGCTGTGAAGTCATCGGTGTTGATCGTTATGCCAATGCGCCGGCCATGCAGGTGGCGCACCGCAGCCACGTCATCGACATGCTCAATGGTGCAGCCCTGCGTGCAGTGATCGAAAAGGAACAGCCGCACTACATCGTGCCCGAGATCGAGGCGATCGCCACTGCCACGCTGGTCGAGCTGGAAACCGAAGGCTTCAACGTGGTGCCGACCGCGCGTGCCGCACAGCTGACCATGAACCGCGAGGGCATTCGTCGTCTGGCGGCCGAGGAGCTGGGCCTGCCGACCTCGCCGTATCATTTCTCCGACACCTTCGAGGACTACGCCGCAGCAGTGAAGTCCGTCGGCTACCCCTGCGTGGTCAAGCCGATCATGAGCTCTTCCGGCAAAGGCCAGAGCGTCCTGAAAAGCGACGCCGACCTGCAGCGCGCCTGGGACTACGCCCAGGAAGGCGGCCGTGCCGGCAAGGGGCGGGTGATCGTCGAGGGGTTCATCGACTTCGACTACGAAATCACCCTGCTTACCGTGCGTCATGTCGGTGGCACCAGCTTCTGCGCACCGATTGGCCATCGCCAGGAGAACGGTGACTACCAGGAATCCTGGCAGCCGCAACCGATGAGCCCGAAAGCGCTGGCCGAGTCCGAGCGTGTTGCCCTGGCGGTGACCGAAGCGCTGGGCGGGCGTGGTCTGTTCGGTGTCGAGCTGTTCGTCAAAGGCGATCAGGTGTGGTTCAGCGAAGTTTCGCCGCGCCCGCACGACACCGGCCTGGTGACGCTGATCTCCCAGGAGCTGTCCGAGTTCGCCCTGCATGCCCGCGCCATTCTTGGTCTGCCGATTCCGACGATCCGTCAGATGGGGCCGTCTGCTTCTGCGGTGATTCTGGTGGAGGGCAATTCGCAGCAGGCCAGTTTCGCCAACCTTGGCGCTGCGCTGAGCGAGGAAGACACGGCGCTGCGCCTGTTCGGCAAGCCTGAAGTCAAAGGCCAGCGCCGCATGGGCGTGGCGCTGGCACGTGACGAATCCATCGAGGCTGCACGTGCCAAGGCACTGCGCAGCGCGCAAGCGGTTCGCGTCCAGCTGTGAGTCGGCATGCGCTGTGGTGGCTGGCAACTGTGCCATTGCTGCCACTGGCGCTGCCTCTGGCCCTGAACACCCGGCGTACCGCCTTGCGTCTGCCGGTTGCGCAGGGCGAGCCGATCGGCGTCGCCGCTGCGCATCTTCCTGGTGAGCCGCTGCACCTGCTGTTGATCGGTGAGTCGACCGTGGCAGGCGTTGGGGTCACCCGCTTCGATCAGTCCCTGGCAAGTTGCCTGGCCGCCGCCCTGGCTGAACGTCTGGGGCGACCGGTGCGCTGGCGCGCCTGTGGCGAGAATGGCATCACCGCGCCTGAGGCCCGTGAGCGCCTGTTGCCGCAGGCATTGACGGAGCCCGCGGACCTGGCGCTGCTGGTGTTCGGCGTCAATGACACCACTCACCTCACACCGAGCAAGCGTTGGCTGCAGTCACTGGCCGGGATGGCCACTGCGCTGGGCGAGCAGGGCTGTCACGTGGCATTCAGCGGCGTACCGCCGTTGCAGCATTTCAGCGCCTTGCCCTGGTTGCTGCGGCAGTTGATGGGCTGGCGGGCCCGCTTGCTGGATGCTGAGTTGCAGGGCCTGGCGCAACGCCTTGGCGCATTGCATTGCCGGCTGGACCTGCCGTTCGAGGCGCATTACCTGGCCGAGGATGGCTATCACCCGTCGGCACTGGGCTACCGGCGCTGGGCCGATGGCCTGGCCGAGCGCCTCACTCCGTCGCTGCAGCGTCCGGTTTGACCTTTTTCACCTGCCACACGCGGACGCTCTTCACCCGGTTGTCCGCCGCCTGCAGGATCTCCAGGCGATAGGGGCCGATCTTCAGGCAGACGCTGCTGTCAGGGATGGTCTCCAGGGCTTCGGTGATCAGGCCATTGAGGGTCTTGGGACCATCGCTGGGCAGATGCCAGCCGAGGGTCTTGTTCACTTCGCGAATGTAGGCGGCGCCGTCGATGACCAGCGTGCCGTCTTCCTGAGGGTGGATGTCGGGGCTGCGCAGGCTGTCCTGGTTGCTGAAGTCGCCGACTATCTCTTCGAGGATATCTTCCAGGGTGACGATGCCGATCACCTCGCCATACTCGTCGACGACGATGCCGATGCGCCGCTTCTGCTTCTGGAAATTGATCAGCTGGGTCGCCAGCGGCGTGTTTTCCGGGATGAAATAGGGCTCGTTGCAGGCTGCCAGCAAGCTGTCCTTGGTCAGCTGGTTGTGGCTGAGCAGACGGGCTATCTGGCGCATGTGTACCACGCCTTCGACCTGGTTGATGTCGCCACGAAACACCGGCAGGCGCGTATGCGAGGTACTGCGCAACTGGCCGATGATGACTTCCAGGTCGTCGTCGAGATCGATGCCGGTCACTTCGTTGCGCGGGATCATGATGTCATCCACCGTGACCCGTTCCAGGTCGAGGATGCCCAACAGCATGCTCTGGCGATTCATCGGCAGTTCCGAGCCGGACTCACGCACCACGCTGCGCAGCTCCTCGGTAGACAGGCTGTCGCTGGCGCGCTGTGACGGATCGACGCCGAACAGACGCAGTAGGCCACTGCTGATCGCGCTGGTCAGCCACACCACCGGGTAGAGCACGCGCAGCAGCAGGCTGAGCACGCGACTGGCGGGGAAGGCCACCAATTCCGGGCGTAGGGCGGCCAGGGTCTTGGGCGTGATCTCGCCGAAGATCAGTACGATGATGGTCAGGCCTGCGGTGGCGATGGCGATACCTGCCTCACCCCACATGTCCACCGCCAGCACTGTGGCGATGGAGGCGGCGAGGATGTTGACCACGTTGTTGCCGACCAGAATGGTGCCGAGCAGGCGATCCGGACGGTCAAGCAGGCGGGTGACGCGCTTGGCGCCGCTGTGTCCTTCTTTGGCCAGGTGCTTGAGCCGATAGCGATTGAGGCTGAGCATGCCGGTCTCGGAGCTGGAGAAGAACGCCGAGCAGAGGATGAGGAAAATCAGCAGGCCGAGCAGGTAGCTCGAATGTATGTCGTCCACGACGTCTGCCTCAGATGTGCAGGATGAATTCGCGTACCAGCTTGCTGCCGAAGTAGGCCAGCATCAGCAGGCAGAACCCGGCGAGGGTCCAGCGAATGGCCTTGTGGCCGCGCCAGCCAAGCTGGTGGCGACCCCACAGCAGAACGGCGAAAACCACCCAAGCGAAGCAGGAAAGAATGGTCTTGTGCGCCAGGTGCTGGGCGAACAGATCATCGATGTATAGCGCGCCGGACAGCAGCGACAGCGACAGCAGCAGCCAGCCCGCGAAGAGAAAGCCGAACAGCAGGCTCTCCATGGTTTGCAGGGGTGGAAAGTTGCGGATCAGCCCGGACGGGTGTTTGTGCTTGAGCTGATGGTCCTGCAACAGCAGCAGGATCGACTGGAACACGGCGATGGTGAGCATGCCGTAAGCCATGATCGAGAACAGGATGTGGGCAAGGATGCCGGGGTGCTCGTCGATCGGGTTGATGGTGCCGCTGGGCATGAATTCGGCCGCCAGCACGGTCAGCGTGCCGAGCGGGAACAGCAATAGCAGCAGGTTTTCCACCGGAATGCGCAGGCAGGCCAGCAGAATCAGGCCGATGACCGCCCAGGCGATCAGGCTGGCTGCGTTGAAGAAGTCCAGATTGAGGCCGTGTACGTCATACAGCTGGTAGAACAGGCCGATGCCGTGCAGGCACAGGGCGAGCACACCTAGCGACGCCAGCAGGCGTTTGTCGGGGATGCTGCGCTGCGTCAGACGCAGGCCTTGGTAAGCGGCGGCGCCGGCGTAGAGGAGGGCGGCGGCGAGACTGGGCAACAGAGGGTGCATAAATCCGTGTAAGGCGAGCCCGAAAGGCGCTGAGTGTGGCACAGATGGGCGTCGGCACGAAAGACTGCCGGCGGTGTCGGCAGCTCGGCGACTTCGCTATAATCCGCCGCCTGTCGCACACCCGGCGCGCCGGGTCGCACCTATCAAAGGAACGCGCATGTTCGAAAATCTTACCGATCGCCTGTCCCAGACGCTGCGTAACGTCACGGGCAAGGCCAAGCTGACCGAAGACAACATCAAGGATACGCTGCGCGAAGTGCGCATGGCCCTGCTCGAGGCCGACGTGGCTCTGCCGGTGGTCAAGGACTTCGTCAGCAAGGTCAAGGATCGCGCCGTTGGTACCGAAGTCTCCAAGAGCCTGACCCCGGGACAGGCTTTCGTGAAGATCGTCCGCGCCGAGCTGGAAGAGCTGATGGGCGCGGCCAGCGAAGATCTGGCACTCAACGCAGCCCCGCCGGCCGTGGTGCTGATGGCCGGCCTGCAGGGGGCGGGTAAGACCACCACCGCCGGCAAGCTGGCCAAGTTCCTCAAGGAGCGCAAGAAGAAGTCTGTGCTGCTGGTGTCGGCCGACGTCTACCGTCCGGCGGCAATCAAGCAGTTGGAAACCCTGGCGGGCGACCTCGGGGTGACTTTCTTCCCCTCCGATGCCAGCCAGAAGCCGGTGGATATCGCCAACGCAGCGATCCGCGAAGCCAAGCTGAAGTTCATCGACGTGGTCATCCTCGATACCGCCGGTCGCCTGGCCGTGGATAGCGAAATGATGGCCGAGATCCAGGCGCTGCATGCGGCGGTCAAACCGGTCGAAACGCTGTTCGTGGTCGATGCCATGACCGGCCAGGACGCCGCCAACACCGCCAAGGCCTTTGGTGAGGCGCTGCCGCTGACTGGTGTGGTGCTGACCAAGGTCGACGGTGACGCCCGTGGTGGCGCTGCCTTGTCCGTCCGTCATATCACCGGCAAGCCGATCAAGTTCATCGGTATGGGCGAGAAGAGCGACGCGCTCGAGCCCTTCCATCCGGATCGTATCGCCTCGCGCATCCTCGGCATGGGTGATGTGCTCAGCCTGATCGAACAGGCCGAGCAGACCCTTGATCGCGAGAAGGCCGAGAAACTCACCAAGAAGCTGAAGAAGGGCAAGGGCTTCGATCTCGAAGACTTCCGTGATCAGTTGCAGCAGATGAAAAACATGGGCGGCCTCGGCGGTCTGATGGACAAGCTGCCGTCCATCGGTGGCGTTAATCTGTCGCAGATGGGCAATGCTCAAGGTGCGGCGGAGAAGCAGTTCAAGCAGATGGAAGCGATTATCAACTCGATGACGCCCGCTGAGCGCCGCGACCCGGACATCATCAGTGGCTCGCGCAAGCGCCGTATCGCTCTGGGCTCCGGTACCCAGGTGCAGGACATCGGCCGCTTGATCAAGCAGCACAAGCAGATGCAGAAGATGATGAAGAAATTCACCGCCAAGGGCGGTATGGCCAAGATGATGCGCGGCATGGGTGGCATGCTTCCGGGTGGCGGCGGAATGCCGAAATTCTGAGGCCTGTACGCCGGCCGATGGTCGTCCGGAAAAAGAGATTTGCAAACCGCCGCATAATCCTTAAAATATGCGGCCTTTCGGGCCTAGGCCCATTTTTGATGTGTGCCTCAAGTTAGCACCGACTACAGGAACGATGTTCTCATGGTAACTATTCGTCTCGCTCGTGGCGGCTCCAAAAAGCGCCCCTTCTACCACCTGACCGTGACCAACAGCCGCAATGCGCGCGACGGTCGCTTCGTAGAGCGTATCGGTTTCTTCAACCCGATCGCTGCGGGTGCTGAGGTCAAGCTGTCCGTCAACCAAGAGCGTGCTGCTTACTGGCTGAGCCAGGGCGCGCAGCCGTCTGAGCGCGTTGCTCAGCTGCTCAAGGAAGCTGCCAAGGCTGCTGCCTAAGCATCTTTATGAGTACGACGCCGGCCGTCGCCGAAGATTTGATCGTTCTCGGCAAGATTGTTTCGGTGCACGGCGTCAAGGGTGAAGTGAAGGTGTACTCCTTTACCGATCCCATCGATAACGTGCTCGATTACCGCAACTGGACGCTCAGGCGTGACGGTGAGGTAAAGAAAGTGGAACTGGCCAGCGGCCGCCTTCAGGGCAAGGTGCTGGTAGCCAGGTTGAAGGGTCTGGATGATCGCGAAATTGCGCGTACCTACGCCGGTTTCGAGATCTGCGTGCCGCGTAGCGAGCTGCCAGAGCTGGAAGATGGTGAGTTCTACTGGTACCAGTTACAGGGCTTGAAGGTCATTGATCAGGCAGAGCAGATGCTCGGTGTGGTCGACCACTTGTTCGAGACCGGTGCCAACGATGTGATGGTGGTCAAGCCCTGCGCGGGCAGTCTGGATGATCGCGAGCGTCTGTTGCCCTACACGGGGCAGTGCGTGCTTTCGATTGACCTGGCAGCTGGCGAGATGCGGGTCGACTGGGATGCGGATTTCTAAGGCTCATGCGTGTAGAAGTCATCACCCTGTTCCCGGAAATGTTTGCCGCCATCGGCGAGTACGGCATCACCAGTCGAGCGGTCAAGCAGGAGCTGCTAAAGCTCAATTGCTGGAACCCGCGAGACTACACGACTGATCGTCACCATACGGTGGATGACCGCCCTTTCGGCGGTGGTCCGGGAATGGTGATGAAAATCAAGCCTCTCGAGGATGCCTTGGCCAGTGCCAAGCAAGCCGCGGGAGAGACGGCGAAGGTGATCTACCTGTCGCCGCAGGGCCGTAGCCTGAATCAGGCGGCGGTCCGCGAGCTGGCGCAGGAGGATGCACTGATCCTGATCGCCGGTCGTTATGAAGGCATCGACGAGCGTTTCATTGAGGCGCATGTCGATGAGGAATGGTCGATTGGCGACTACGTCCTGTCCGGCGGTGAGCTGCCGGCCATGGTGCTGATCGACGCGGTGACGCGCCTTTTGCCTGGTGCATTGGGTCATGCCGATTCGGCCGAGGAGGACTCCTTTACGGATGGCCTGCTCGACTGCCCGCACTACACCCGCCCGGAGGTGTATGCGGATAAACGTGTTCCCGAAGTGTTGCTTAGTGGCAACCACGAACACATCCGGCGCTGGCGTTTGCAGCAGTCCCTTGGTCGGACCTGGGAACGTCGCGCTGATCTTCTGGATAGCCGCTCGCTTTCTGGAGAAGAGAAGAAGCTGCTGGAGGAATACATCCGCCAGCGGGACGATAGTTAACGTATCGATGATGGGCCGGGAGGCTTGTCTTAGGAGCGCAGCATGACCAACAAGATTATCCAGATGCTCGAAGCTGAGCAGATGAACAAAGAAATCCCGACTTTCGCACCGGGCGACACCGTAGTCGTACAAGTGAAAGTAAAGGAAGGCGACCGTCAGCGTCTGCAGGCCTTCGAAGGCGTCGTTATCGCCAAGCGTAACCGCGGCCTGAACAGCGCCTTCACCGTGCGCAAGATCTCCAGCGGTGTTGGCGTTGAGCGTACCTTCCAGACCTACAGTCCGCTGGTTGACAGCCTGGCAGTCAAGCGTCGCGGTGACGTGCGCAAAGCCAAGCTGTACTACCTCCGCGATCTGTCCGGCAAAGCCGCACGCATCAAGGAAAAGCTGTCCTAAGTTCGGACGCTTCTCTTACAAAGGCAGCCTAAGGGCTGCTTTTGTCGTTTCTGGCTTGCAGTAATCATGAGTGGCATTGAGATGACCCCGAGAGAGCAAGAGATCCAGCGACGCATCGCGCTGTCGGAAACCCGTGTGACCAAGGCGGTGTTTCCGCCGACCACCAATCATCACAACACCCTCTTCGGCGGCACCGCGCTGGCCTGGATGGACGAAGTGTCGTTCATCGCTGCTACGCGGTTCTGCCGTCTGCCGTTGGTCACCGTTTCCAGCGATCGCATCGATTTCAAGCACGCGATACCGGCGGGCTCCATCGTCGAGTTGGTGGGGCGGGTAATCAAGGTTGGCAATGCCAGCCTCAAGGTGGAGGTCGAAGTATTCGTCGAGGGGCTGTATCAGGAAGGGCGCGAGCGGGCGATCAGCGGTAGCTTCAGCTTCGTCGCCGTCGATGATCAGCAGAAGCCGGTGCCGGTACTGCCGGGATTCTCTATCTAGCCATTTGCCGGCCTTGGGCGAGGGCCGCTGATCGTCAGCCAGGTCTGCTGGTGCGTCGGGTGTTGGCTGTGGAACACTTGCCTACCCTGTAATTGAAGGTCAATCGATGCCTGCGCTGACTCACCCTCTGATCGAGCGCTTTCTCGAAGCGTTATGGTTGGAAAAAGGGCTTTCCGCCCATACTCAGGCCGCCTATCGCAGTGATCTGGAGCACTTCAATGGCTGGCTCGATGGGCGTGGCCTGGCGCTGCAGCATATCGGTCGCGACGCCATTCTCGATCACCTGGCCTGGCGTCTCGAGCAGGGCTATCAGGCGCGCTCCACGGCGCGCTTTCTCTCCGGTGTGCGCGGCTTCTACCGTTTTTTGCTGCGTGAAACGCTGATCAGTGAAGACCCGACGCTGCAGATCGAGTTGCCGCAGATCGGCCGGCCGCTGCCCAAGTCATTGTCCGAAGCGGATGTCGAGGCGCTGCTGCAGGCGCCGGACCTGGATGACCCCATCGGTCTGCGTGATCGCGCCATGCTCGAGGTGCTCTACGCCTGCGGTTTGCGTGTCAGTGAGCTGATTGGCCTGACGCTGGAGCAGGTCAATCTGCGTCAGGGCGTGTTGCGGGTATTCGGTAAAGGCAGCAAGGAGCGCCTGGTGCCGCTGGGTGAAGAGGCCATCGCCTGGGTCGAGCGCTACATGCGCGAGGCGCGTCCGCTATTGCTGGGCGGCAAACCCAGCGATGTGCTGTTTCCCAGCTTGCGTGGCGAGCAGATGACTCGGCAGACCTTCTGGCATCGCATCAAGCATCAGGCCCTGGTCGCAGGCATCAGCAAGGCGTTGTCGCCGCACACATTGCGCCACGCCTTCGCCACGCATCTGCTCAATCACGGCGCCGATCTGCGGGTGGTGCAGATGTTGCTGGGTCACAGTGACCTGTCCACCACGCAGATCTACACCCATATCGCACGTGCCCGTTTGCAGGAGCTGCATGCGCAACACCACCCGCGTGGCTGATGCTCTTGCGGAATGGGCGTCCGTTGGCTGCGCCATCTGTTAGCTGGCCGGCTGTACGGTGCTGCATCTGTGGTAGGCTGTTGCGATTTTCACCGGCCCGCCTTTCGACAGGAGTGTTCATGTCACTGACCCGTATTTCCATTGCCCTGGCACTCGCGCTGGGCAGTAGCGTCACCCTGGCTGCCGACCCTGATCAGGCCATTCGCCAGTCGCTCAAGTCGCTCGACGCCAATTTGCCGATCGAGGCGATTGCCGAAAGCCCGTTGCCGGGTATCTATCAGGTGCAGCTGGAGGGCGGTCGTCAACTGTATACCAGTGCCGATGGTCAGTTCCTGATCCAGGGCTATCTGTTCCAGGTCAAGGACGGTAAGGCCGTCAACCTGACCGAGATCGAAGAAAGCCGTGCGGTGGCACAGCAGATCAACGCCATTCCGGCCAAGGAAATGGTGGTGTTTGCGCCCAAGGCGCCGAAGACCCATATCACCGTCTTCACCGATACCGACTGCGGTTACTGCCAGAAGCTGCACAGCGAGGTGCCGGAGCTCAACCGCCTGGGCGTCGAAGTGCGTTATGTGGCTTTCCCGCGCCAGGGCCTGAACAGTCCGGCGGCCAAGGAGCTGGTCAGCGTCTGGTGCGCCAAGGATCAGCAGGATGCGATGAATCGCGCCAAGACTCGCCAGAGCGTTGCTGACGCTACTTGCGATAACCCAGTGGCCAAGCAATATCAGCTTGGTCAGATGATTGGGGTCAACGGCACGCCGGCCATCGTTCTGGCTAACGGCAAGATGATTCCGGGTTATCAGCCGGCGCCACAGTTGGCCAAAATTGCGCTGGAGTCGAACTAAGAACCTGTCCACGAGCTGCTGTGCGTCGGCTCTGCTGCGTTAAAAACAGGCTCGGAATGCTCATTTACACCTCGTAAACTGCGCTTCCTCGCCTGTTTTTGCCTTGCATAGCTCTAGCTCGTGAGCTCGTGATCAGGTTCTGTGAGCGGTGGATTGACTAACAAACAGCCGCTTCGTAAGGTGCGGCTCTTTATCTGCGGCCGGGGCATGCTCCGGCCGTTTCGTGCAGTGCTGATGGGGAATTGAGTGTGAAGCCGGTCAAAGTAGGCATCTGTGGGTTGGGCACCGTCGGTGGCGGTACGTTGAATGTACTCAAGCGCAATGCCGAGGAGATTACTCGGCGCGCCGGTCGCGGCATCGAGATTGCCCAGATCGCCATTCGCTCGCCCAAGCCGCAGTACGACACCACCGGCATTACCATGACCAGCGATGTGTTCGAGCTGGTCAACAACCCCGAGATCGACATCGTCATCGAGCTGATTGGTGGCTACACCCTGGCCAAGGAGTTGGTGCTCAAGGCCATCGAAAATGGCAAGCATGTGGTCACCGCCAACAAGGCGCTGATCGCGGTGCACGGTAACGAGATCTTCGCCAAGGCGCGTGAGAAGGGCGTTATCGTTGCGTTCGAAGCTGCCGTGGCTGGCGGTATCCCGGTGATCAAGGCGATCCGCGAAGGCCTGTCGGCCAACCGCATCAACTGGCTGGCCGGCATCATCAACGGTACCGGCAACTTCATCCTCACCGAGATGCGCGAGAAAGGCCGTGCCTTCGAGGACGTGCTCAAGGAAGCGCAGGCGCTGGGTTACGCCGAAG
Source organism: Ectopseudomonas mendocina (assembly GCF_007049795.1). Classification (GTDB taxonomy): domain Bacteria; phylum Pseudomonadota; class Gammaproteobacteria; order Pseudomonadales; family Pseudomonadaceae; genus Aquipseudomonas; species Aquipseudomonas mendocina_D. Next base: position 99,483 of record NZ_SCFY01000010.1, on the reverse strand, counting down.
CCGATCCGACTTTCGACGTCGAAGGTATCGACGCTGCGCACAAGCTGACCATCCTGGCGTCCATCGCTTTCGGCATCCCGCTGCAGTTCGACAAGGCCTACACCGAAGGCATCACCAAGCTGACCACGGCTGATGTGAATTACGCCGAGGCGCTGGGCTATCGCATCAAGCACCTGGGTGTGGCTCGTCGCACCGAGGCTGGCATCGAGCTGCGCGTGCACCCGACGCTGATCCCGGCCGACCGTCTCATCGCCAACGTCAATGGCGTGATGAACGCGGTGATGGTCAATGGCGATGCGGTTGGCAGCACCCTGTACTACGGTGCTGGTGCTGGCATGGAGCCGACTGCTTCGGCAGTGGTGGCCGATCTGGTGGACGTGGTGCGTGCGTTGACCACCGACCCGACCAACCGCGTGCCGCACCTGGCCTTCCAGCCGGACTCGCTGTCCGATCACCCGATCCTGCCTATTGCCGAGTGCGAAAGCGCTTATTACCTGCGCATCCAGGCCAAGGATCATCCGGGCGTGCTGGCTCAGGTGGCGAGCATCCTGTCGGAGCGCGGTATCAACATCGAGTCGATCATGCAGAAGGAGGCTGAGGAGCAGGACGGCCTGGTGCCGATGATCCTCGTGACCCACCGCGTGGTCGAGGCGCGTATCATCGAGGCTATCGCCGCCATGGAAGCGCTGGATGGCGTGACCTCGCCGGTCATGCGCCTGCGCGTCGAACAGCTCAACTAATCCCGTGTCCACCCGCAGGCGCAGGCCTGCGGGTGCAGTCGAACGAAGGTTTATCCCATGCGCTATATCAGTACCCGCGGCCAGGCGCCGGCCCTGAATTTCGAAGACGTGCTGCTGGCTGGCCTGGCCAGCGACGGCGGCCTCTACGTGCCGGAGAATCTGCCGCGTTTCACCGTCGAGGAAATCGCTTCCTGGGCCGGTCTGCCGTACCACGAGCTGGCCTTCCGGGTGATGCGCCCGTTCGTTGCGGGCTCCATCGCCGATGTCGATTTCAAGAAGATCCTCGAAGAAACCTACGGTGTATTCGAGCACAACGCCGTTGCGCCGCTGCGTCAGCTCAACGGTAACGAGTGGGTGCTCGAGTTGTTCCACGGCCCGACCCTGGCGTTCAAGGATTTCGCCCTGCAACTGCTCGGCCGTCTGCTCGATCACGTATTGGCCAAGCGCGGCGAGCGCGTGGTGATCATGGGCGCTACTTCCGGCGACACCGGCTCGGCGGCCATCGAAGGCTGCAAGGCCTGCGACAACGTCGACATCTTCATCATGCACCCGCACAACCGTGTGTCCGAGGTGCAGCGCCGGCAGATGACCACCATTCTGGGTGAGAACATCCATAACATTGCCATCGAAGGCAACTTCGATGACTGCCAGGAGATGGTCAAGGCCAGCTTCGCCGACCAAGGCTTCCTCAAGGGCACGCGCCTGGTGGCGGTCAACTCGATCAACTGGGCGCGGATCATGGCCCAGATCGTTTACTACTTCCATGCTGCGCTGCAGCTCGGCGCGCCGGCGCGCTCCATCGCCTTCTCGGTGCCGACCGGCAACTTCGGCGACATCTTCGCTGGCTACCTGGCGCGCAACATGGGCCTGCCGGTCAGCCAGTTGATCGTCGCCACCAACCGCAACGACATCCTGCACCGCTTCATGAGCGGCAATCAGTACGTCAAGGAAACCCTGCACGCGACCTTGTCGCCCTCGATGGACATCATGGTCTCGTCCAACTTCGAGCGCCTGCTGTTTGACCTGCACGGCCGCAATGGCGCTGCCATCGCCAGCCTGATGGACAGCTTCAAGCAGGGCGGTGGTTTCAGTGTCGACGAAGATCGCTGGACCGAAGCGCGCAAGCTGTTCGATTCGCTGGCGGTGGATGACGAGCAGACCTGCGAAACCATCACCGAGGTGTACAAGGAATGCGGCGAGCTGCTCGATCCGCACACCGCCATCGGTGTGCGCGCCGCGCGTGAGTGCCGTCGCAGCCTGGCGACGCCGATGGTGGTGCTGGGTACCGCGCATCCGGTCAAATTCCCTGAGGCAGTGGAAAAGGCCGGCATCGATGCGGTCCCTGCATTGCCGGCGCACCTGACCGATCTGTTCCAGCGCGAGGAGCGCTGCACGGTGCTGGCCAATGACCTGAAGACCGTGCAGCAGTTCGTTGCGGCTCACGGTAATCGCGGCAAACCGCTCTGAGGTGTTCTGCTTCGATGAAACCGGCGCTCTTGTGGCGCCGGTTTCGTTTGTGGCTGGCTCAGAGGGCGAAAATCAGTGCCAGCAGCGTCATCAGAATGATCAGGATCAGCCAGATCAGTGCGTTCAGGCGACTGGCTCGCACGACGCCTGCGCCGCGCAGATGCACGGGTGGATCGTCTTCCAGGTATTGATCGATGCGGCGTTCGGCTTCCTGCTGATCGTTGGCCAGGTATTCGCTCAGCAGGTCGATGGCGGCCTGACGTTGGCCTGCATGCACGAGCTGGCGTACTGCGGGTGGGAGTTCATTCATGGCACTGTCTGTCTCTCGGGTTGGCGGTCATAACTGAGACCCGGTTAGCGCTTTTTTGCGTGCGCAACGAAGGTACCTGAGGTTTAATTCGACACTTCGCGAATGGATGCGTTTTAGCCGAATCATGGATGAGCCCAGGTGCCTGCCTCTCTTCTTCCCATTCCAGTCCGCTTTTCGGTTGCCTTGCGCCGAGGATGACGGCTGCGCGCTCATCTGACGAACGGCATCACATTTATCACATGTGAGTTCTTTACATGTTCACATGTAAGGGTCTAGTCTGCGTTTCATGGACAACAAATCATCAGCCCATTACCAGCGTCTTTATCGTCAGCGTCTGCGTGAGCAGGGGTTGATCAAGAAGGAAGTCTGGATCTTGCCCGAGCATGCGCCGTTGTTGGTCGCGTTCGAGCGCAAACTGCGCCAGCCACAGTCACTGCTGGCTTCGATGGAGAAGGAGGAGGGTATGAGCATGCCTCAAGTTTGGACCGCCCAGGCGCTGCATGAAGCGCTGGCGGCAACGGAACTGTTCCAAAGCGCTCAGGCCAGTATCGAGCTGATTCAAGGTGCCGATGCCAGCCTGCACATCACCATGCGTGAGTACGGCGACCTGCCGTTGTTCATCGCTGTATTCGGTGAGCAGATCATCGTCGAGGCGCTGCTTTGGCCGGCGGCGGACGTCAAGGATGCGGCGACCTTCAACGAAGAAGTACTGCGTACCCACAAGCTGTTCCCGCTGTCGTCCATTGGCCTGGAGAAAATGGTCGACGGGCGCGATTGCTACACCATGTTCGGCGCGTTGAGCTCGTCCTCGACCTTGTCCGATGTGGTGTTCGAAATCGAGTTGCTGGCGGACAACGTGATCAAGGCCACCGAAGCCTATGAAGGCTTCCTCAAGAACAGCGCCTGAGAGGAGAGAAGACGATGAATGTCTGGAGCAAAATGCTGACGGCGCTGCGTGGTGGCGCCAATGAAGTGGGTGAGGCGGTGGTCGATAGTCAGGCCCTGCGTATCCTCGATCAGGAAATTCGCGACGCCGATGTCGAGCTGCGCAAGTCCAAGGAAGCGCTGGCAGAGATCATGGCCAAGCAGAAGCTGGCCAGCGACAAGGTAAACAAGAGCGCGGCGAGCATCGCCGAGTACGAACAGTATGCGCTGAAGGCACTGGACGCGGGCAACGAGACCCTGGCCAAGGACGTCGCCGAGAAGATCGCCAACCTGGAAATCGAACAGGCCAGTGAACGTGAGCAGGCTGAAGGCTTCGCCGCCAGCGTGGCCCAGCTGCGCAAGGCCGTGACCCAGGCTGAAGGCAACATCAAGCGCCTTAAGCAGCAGGTGGATACGGTCAAGGCCACCGAAAGCGTGCAGAAGGCGCAAATGGCTGTGGCTCAGCGCTACGGTGGCTCGCAAGCCAAGCTGCAGACGGCGGTCGAGTCGCTCGAGCGCATCAAGCAGAAGCAGGCCGAGCGTGCGGCGAAGATGGAGGCTTCGGCTGAACTGGCTGCCACCAGCGCGCCGGACGATTCGCTGGAAGCCAAACTGCGTGCTGCCGGCATCAAGGCCGACAACGCCAGCGCCGACAGCGTGCTGGCCAGGCTGAAGGACAAGTCCAAGGCCTGATCAGAGGCGCATGAACCGGCAGGTGCGAACCATCGCACCTGCCGTATGGATTCGGGAAAAGGAAAGCCATGGAACTCTTCCTGCAGACAGCTCTGTCATTCCCCACCGCCATCTACAGCTTCCTGCTGTGCGTGGCGGTCATCTACTGGTTGGTCGTCGCCGCCGGTCTGCTCGAGGTCGATTTGCTCGACGTCGAGGCCGATTCGATGATGGAAGGCAGCGGCCAGACCGAAGGCCTCGCCGGCCTGCTCTACAAGCTCAAGCTCGACGGTGTACCGGTCACTCTGGTGCTGACGCTGCTGTTCTTCTTTGCCTGGTTCGCCTGCTACTTCATCGAGCTATGGCTGCTGCGGCACCTGCCGTTGGGCATCCTGCGTTATCCGCTAGGGCTGGTGATCATCGCTGGCGCCTTGGTGCTGGCTGCCCCCCTGTGCGCGGCAATCTGCCGGCCGCTACGGCCGCTGTTTCACAAAATCGAGGCGGTCAGCAGCAAATCGGTATTGGGCCAGGTGGCCGTGGTGCGCAGCGGCCGTGTTACTGCCACTCATGGTGAGGCGGTGCTGGAAGATGGCGGTGCTGGTTTGATCCTGCGGATACGTGCCGACGAGGCACTGGGTTTCAAACGCGGCGATCGCGTCGTGCTGCTCGAGTACCTAGCGGTCGAACACGCCTATCGCATCATCACCGAAGAAGAGTTTCGCGGCGTCTAGCCGACCATTCGTACGTAACAGAGGGCTGGCAGAGTGGGGCGTTGCCTAACCTGCCTGCACAACTAGCAAAGGAGTAGAGCTGTAATGGAAAACGTCATTCCCTTCATCGTCGGGGCAGGGCTGGTCGTCCTCTTCATCATTGCCCTGATCGCCTTGTTCAAGGCCTTCTACATCAAGGTTCCGCAAGGCACGGCGCTGATCGTCAACGACATGAGCTCGACGCCCAAGGTGCATTTCACCGGCTCGCTGGTGTATCCGGTGATCCACCTCAAGGAGTTCATGAAGATCTCCCTGATCACCCTGGAAGTCGATCGCCGTGCGAAGGATGGCCTGATCTGCCGCGACAACATGCGCGCCGACATCACCGTGGCCTTCTACCTGCGCGTCAACGAAACCCAGGAAGACGTGCTCAAGGTGGCCAAGGCTATCGGCGTGGAACGTGCCTCCGACCGTGCGGCGGTCAACGAACTGTTCAACGCCAAGTTCTCCGAGGCCCTGAAGACCGTCGGCAAGCAGTTCGATTTCGTCCAGTTGTTCGAGAATCGCCAGGACTTCCGTGATCGCATCGTCGAAGTGATTGGCAATGATCTGAACGGTTACGTGCTCGAAGACGTCGCCATTGATTACCTGGAACAGACCGCCAAGCACTCGCTGGACCCGAGCAACATTCTCGATGCCGAAGGTATCCGCAAGATCACTGAGCTGACCGCTGCGCAGAACGTCATCACCAACGAACTGGAGCGCAACGAAGAACTGGCGATCAAGAAGAAGAACGTCGAAACCCGCGAAGCGACCCTGTCGCTGGAGCGTCAGCAGGCCGATGCTGAAGCGCGGCAGAAGCGCGAGATCGAGACCATCCGTGCCCGTGAGGAAGCAGAGACCCTCAAGGTGCGCGAGGAAGAGCGCCTGAAGGCCGAGCAGGCCCGCATCCAGACCCAGCAGGAGCTGGACATCCGCGCCGAGAATCACCAGCGCGAAGTGGAAGTGGCCCAGCAGAACCGCCAGCGTGCCGTGGTCATCGAGGTGGAAAAGGTTACCCGTGCCAAGGACCTGGAAGTGGTCTCTCGCGAGCGTGAGGTCGAGCTGCAGCGCATCGAGAAGGAAAAGGCGCTGGAAGAAGAGCGCAAGAACATCGCCGCCGTTGTGCGCGAGCGTGTCGCGGTCGAGAAGACCGTGGCGCAGGAAGAAGAGCGCATCAAGGAAGTGCGTGAAGTGTCCGAGGCCGAGCGCCTGAAGCAGGTCACCGTGCTCAACGCTCAGGCCGAGGCCGAGCAGGAGCTGGTGCGCCAGGTCAAGCAGGCCGAAGCCGACGAAACCCGTTCCAAACACAAGGCAGTGGAAATCAACAACCTGGCCCAGGCCGAACTGGAAGCAGCCGCCAAGAGCGCCGAAGCCAAGAAGAAACTGGCCGAAGGTATCGAAGCCGAGCGCGCCGCACCTGGCCTGGCCGATGCGCGAGTGCGTGAAGTCACTGCCGCAGCGAAAGAGAAGGAAGGTCTGGCCGAGGCACGCGTGCAGGCTGAGCGCCTGATCGCCGAAGCCAAGGGCGAGCAGGAGAAGGGGCTGGCGCAAGCGCGTGTCACCGAAGCGCAAGCAGCTGCCAAGGAAAAAGACGGCCTGGCCGACGCCAAGGTGCTGGAAGAGAAACTCGGCGCCCAGGCGCGTGGCGAAGAGCAACTTGGCACCGCCAAGGCCAAGGCCACTCAGGATCTGGGTATGGCCGAAGCGCAGGTACTGTTGGAGCGTCTGAACGCCGAAGCAGAAGGTCTGGGCAAGAAGTTCGGTGCTCTGGATTCGCTCAGCGACAACGCCCGCCAGCACGAAGAGTTCCGCATGCAGCTGGAGAAGAGCTTCGAGGAGGCCATGGCCGCCATCGCTGCGAACAAGGACATCGCCAAGGATCAGGCCGAGGTGCTGGCTACCGCGCTGGCCAAGGCGAAGATCGAGATCGTCGGTGGCGAAGGCGATTTCTTCAATTCGTTCGCCAAGTCGCTGTCGGTGGGCAAGGCCATCGAGGGTGTGGTGGGCAAGAGCCCAGTGGTGCAGGACGTGCTGTCGCGCTTGCTGGCCGGCAAGGCAGCGCCCGCAGCGCCGGTGGCCGCGCCAAGCGCAGGGCTTGATCAGGCCTGAGCGCGTTGCCTGTAGGGTGGGCTTCAGCCCACCACTGGCGACACGAGCGGCGGACAAAAAGAGCGTTGTCCACCCTACCGGCCACAGCATGCCGAGCCTTGTGGGAGGGGCTTTAGCCGCGAACCTCCCACGCATTTTCCAGACCCTTGCCCTGCTGATCGGGCGAGGGTGCTCGATGCCGAATATCCAGGAAGAACACGATGTCGGACGCACACACACAGGACGTATTGGACAAGGCTGTCGCCGAAGGCGGTGCCTACGAGGTGCTGCAGCGGCGCCTGCAGGAGCAGGGGCAGCGCCTGCGCAGTTTGACCGAGACGCTCAATGGTCAGCGTCTGGCCGAGTTCGGCAGCAGCGCCATGGAGGCTATCGGTCGGGTGCGTATCCGCACCGAGAACAACTGCATCGCCCGCGATATCGTCCAGGTCGGTGAATGCCTGCTGTTCGGCTACAACGTGTTCCTGGGGCTGAAGAAGGAAACCAGCGTCGCCGACGTGTTCTCCCTCTACCGCCTGGTGGAAACCCCTGACGGCTTCGATGCCGAGCCGGTGCCGCTGGATGGCAGCTTCCTGGCCCAAGCCAGCTTCGTCGCCGACTTCAACGAGCTGTACACCTACTACAAGAACACCCGACTGCTGCAACTGGCCATCCGCGACGGCAAGCTGCTGGCGAGTTTCCAGATCGGTGAGCGCATTACCGATATCCGCGTGTTCCGCTGGTCGATCTCCACCGACGGCAAGGACGTCCGCTACATCGACAACCGCGGTGAGCGCGATATCGCGTTGCCGGCGCCGTTCGACTTCGAGTGGCAGAAGACCACCCGCGAGATGGTGGTCATGGGCCGCCATCCGCACGTGAACATCCTCGACAGCGTATTCGTCGAGACCGTCGGCGGCGATCTGACCATCAAGGTCGAGAACAATACCCAGGATGGCCAGGGTATCTACCGCGAAGCCGTGGTCGACAAGACCCAGTCGCTGGATGACGCGCAGATCGAATACGCGCGCCTGGGTAGCCTGATCCTGCTGAAGATTCTGCCGTACCGCGAGGAGCAGTGGCGCTACCTGGTATTCAACAGCCTGACCAATCAGGTCGAGCGTATCGACGCCATCGGCCTGGCCTGCGTGCAGCTGCCGGAGGACCACGGCATCATCTTCCCCGGCGGCTACTACCTGCAGAACGGCGAGCACAAGACCTTCGAGCAGTCGATGGTCGGCATGCGCTTCAAGCGCTCGGTGCGCTCGCCCAACGGCGAAGACGTGCAGTACATCTTCTATCACCCGGAAGAAGGCCGCGCGGCGCTGTTCACCTACAACATGATCAATCGCCAGCTGCACAACCCGATCTTCGGCCACGGCTACGCACGCCTGGAAGACGGGCGCATGGTGATCTTCTCCGCCGAGGGCAGCGAGCCGACGCGCATCCATCCGATGCAGATCTGGCAAACGCCGTTCGAGAGCGAGGACCATGCCGCGCGCCAGCCGGCGCGCAGCGGTTTCTTCGGGCGCATCGGCAATGCCGAACTGGTGCGTGGTGTGTCCGACCTGCTCAACCTCAGTCGCGAGATCGACAGCCGCGAAGTGTCGGTGGCGCGTTACACCCAGCTGTGCCAGAACACTCGCCGTCTGTTCGATGTCTACCACTGGCTGGGCGACGCCCAGTGCGCCGAGCTGGCGCCGCTGCTGCGCGAAGTAGCCGCCACGTCCGAGCTGGTATTGGATGAGTTCGAGAAGGTCGAGAGCATTCGCCAGCAGTCCGCCCGCGCCATGGCCGAGGCCGAGACGCGACAGAAGAGCCTGCTCTCCGGCCTGCTGGTCGACAGCTGGGACGAAGTGCAGCACTTCGTCGAGGCGCTCAACGCCATCACCGCGCAGCGCGGCCAGTTGCTGACCATCCGTGACTACCGCTACATCGACGTGGCGCGTATCGACGCCATGGAAACCGAACTGCTCGAAGCCCAAGAGCGCGTGGCCGGGGCTACCTCGGCCTTCCTCGCCAGTGATGCGGCGCTGCAACCCTATGTGCAGCGCCTCGGCGAACTGGACGGCCTGGCGCAGAAGGCCGATACCGTCACCCAGCTCAATGAACCGCTGGTCGAGATGCAGGAGATGGCTGGCAACCTCGACATGCTGTCGAGCCTGATGGCGTCGCTGAAGATCGACGACGCCACCCAGCGCACGCGCATCGTCGAATCGATTTCCGAGGTATACGCCCGGCTCAACCAGGCCAAGGCGCGTGCCGATCAACGGCGCAAGGGCCTGGGCTCGGCCGAGACGGTGGCGCAGTTCGGCGCCCAGTTCAAACTGTTCGGCCAGGGCATCACCAACGCCCTGGCGCTGGCCCAGGACCCGGAGAAGTGCGACGAACAGCTGTCGCGTCTGCTGGTGCAGCTTGAGGAGCTTGAGAGTCAGTTCGGTGATCAGGAGCAGTTCCTCAGCGATATCCTCGGGAAGCGCGAAGAGCTGCTGGAAACCTTCGAGGCGCACAAGCAGAGCCTGCTCGACGAGCGTCAGCGCCGCGCCCAGGGCGTGCTCGATGCCGCCCAGCGCATCCTCGACAGCCTCGTCCGGCGCACCGCACGCCTGACCCAGATGGAAGAGCTCAACGCTTTCTTCGCCGCCGACCCGCTGATTCTCAAGCTGCGCGAAATGGCCGAGCGCCTGCGCGAGCTCAAGGACAGCGTCAAGGCTGATGACGTCGAAGCGCGTCTGAAGGCTGCACGCGACCAGGCGGTACGTGCCCTGCGCGACAAGAGCGAGCTGTTCGAAGAGGGCGGCAACGTCATCAAGCTCGGCCCGCGTCACCGCTTCAGCGTCAACACTCAGGAACTCGACCTGACCCTGATGCCGCGCGGTGATGCGCTTTATCTGCACCTGACCGGCACCGATTTCCTCGAACCGCTGCGCGACGAGACGCTGGAAGGCCTGCGCGATTACTGGCAGGTTTCGCTGGAGTCCGAGTCGCCTTCGCTGTACCGCGCCGAATACCTGGCGGGGCTGGTGCTGGACGCGGCTCTGGGCGGGCGTGAAGGACTGACCCTGGATCTGCTCAAGACCCATCTGGCGCAGCCAGATGACCTGACCCGGCTGATCCGCGACTTCGCTGCGCCGCGCTACAAGGATGCTTACGAGAAGGGCATCCACGACCACGATGCGGCGCTGATCCTGATCCAGCTGCTGCCGCTGCGTGAAAGCGCCGGGCTGCTGCGCTACGCGCCGGCTGCGCGGGGTTTCGCCGCGCTGTTCTGGAACCGCTGGGGGCAGGACATCGAGGCCGAGTTATGGCCCGAGCGCGCACGCAGCAGCCTGCACCTGCGGCAGATGTTCGGCAGTGAAGATGGCGTACTGCGCTTGCAGGAGGAGATCGCGGCAGCGATGCAACGCTTCCTCGCTCAACACCCGTTGGCCGTGGACACCGCTCAGCGCCAGGCGGCAGCCGCCTACCTGGTCGAAGAGGTGGCGGCCAAGCCCATCGAGTTCACCTTCAGCAAGTACGCCCGGCAACTGCTCGATAGCCTGCAGCAGCGCATGCAAGCCAGCCATGTCTGGGACGACTACCGCGAGGCGCTGAACAACCTGCGCGGCCGCCCGGTGCAGCGCTGGTCGCTGGCGCAGACCTGGATCGATGGCCTGTGTACGCAGGATGAAGCGTTGGCCGAGCTGGCCGAATACATTCCCGAAGCCGTGGCCATCAGCATGCTGGACGATGAGTTCCCACGACGCTTCACCGAGGTCGACCTGCGCTTCACCGTCAGTGGGCTGCTCGGCGATCATCCGCGTGTGCAGGATGGCGCCCTGGTGCTGGCCATCGACGACTACTTCGCCCGCCTCGAGCAGCACCGTGGCCACTTCGTGCCGCAATTGCAGCGTTACCAGGCGCTGCGCCAAGAGGTGATCAACCGCGAGCGTCAGGCCTTGCGCCTGAGCGAGTTCAAGCCGCGGCCGCTGTCGTCGTTCGTGCGCAACAAGCTGATCAACGACATATACCTGGGCTTTATCGGCGACAACCTGGCCAAGCAGATGGGGACCGCTGGCGAGAACAAGCGCACCGACCTGATGGGCCTGCTGATGCTCATCTCGCCGCCCGGCTACGGCAAGACCACGCTGATGGAGTACGTGGCGCATCGCCTGGGGTTGATCTTTATGAAGATCAACGGCCCGGCACTCGGCCACGAGGTGCGCTCCATCGACCCGGCGCAGGCGCCAGATGCCACTTCGCGCCAGGAGCTGGAAAAGCTCAACTTGGCGCTGGAGATGGGCAACAACGTGATGCTCTACGTCGACGACATCCAGCACACCCATCCCGAATTCCTGCAGAAATTCATCTCGCTGTGCGACGGCACCCGCCGTATCGAGGGCGTGTGGAAGGGCCGCACCAAGACCTACGACATGCGCGGCAAGAAGTTCTGTGTGGTGATGAGCGGCAACCCGTACACCGAGTCCGGCGATGTGTTCAAGATCCCCGACATGCTCGCCAACCGCGCCGACATCTACAACCTCGGCGACACCCTGGGCGGTATGCAGGAAGCCTTTGCGCTGTCCTACATCGAGAACGGTCTGACCTCCAACCCGGTGCTGGCGCCGCTGGCTACCCGTGACATGGCCGATGTCTATCGCTTCGTCGCCAAGGCCGAGGGCAAGCCGTTCTCGGCCAATGAGCTGTCGCACACCTACAGCGCCGCTGAGATCAACGAAATCACCTCGACCCTGCAGCGCCTGATGCAGATTCGCGACGTGGTCGGCCGGGTCAACCAGCAGTACATCGTCAGCGCCGCGCAGGCCGACAGCTACCGCACCGAGCCACCGTTCAAGTTGCAGGGCAGCTACCGCAACATGAACAAGATGGCCGAGAAGATCAGCCCGGTGATGAACGATACCGAGTTGCTGCAGCTGATCGCCGACCACTACCAGGGCGAGTCGCAACTGCTCACCACCGGCGCCGAAGAGAACCTGCTCAAGCTCGCCGAGCTGCGTGGCAACATGACGCCGGAGCAGGCTGAGCGCTGGACGCAGATCAAGCGTGACTTCCTGCGTAACAAGGCCATGGGCGGCAGCGATACGGACGTTGGAGGACGCGTGGTGGCGCAGCTCAACGACCTGGTCGAGAGCGTGCGCGGTCTGGGGGCGGGCAAGACGTCGGCCAGCGAAGCGCCGGGTATCCCCTGGGAGCAATTGCTGGCCGGACTGGATAGCCTCGGCAAACTGCGCCCGCAGGTGGAGGTGATCGCGCCGCCGCAACCGGGCACGCAAAAATTGCTCGAGAACCTGGCCGATAGCCTGGAAAACAGTTTTCTGCCGCTGATCAAGGCGATGGACAAGAAGATCGACATCGATTTGCGCACCCACAACCGCATGCTGGAAATCTCCACCCAACTGCGTGACCTTGGCACGCTGCTGGGCCAGGAGCAGCGCAGCGACGCCTCGGATAACGGGGCGCCGTGAGGCGAGGCTGGCTGATCGAGCTGCGTCCGCTGTTGGTGATCAGCGGCGCGATGCTGCTGGTGCAACTGTTCAATGGCGCCCTCGGGGGCGCCCTGAATGTCTGGGGACTGTTGCCTCGGCATATCGAGGCGCTGCCCGGCATTCTCCTCGCGCCCTGGCTGCATGGCAGCTGGGCGCATCTGCTGAGCAACCTCAGCGGTCTGCTGGTGCTCGGCAGCCTGGTGCTGCTGCGCTCGCGCCGCGATTTCTTCTTCGCCAGCGCCTTTATCATCATCGGCAGTGGCGTGCTGGTCTGGCTGTTCGGTCGTACCGGCCTGCATGTCGGGGCCAGTGGCTGGCTGTTCGGTTTATGGGGGCTGCTCCTGGCACGCGCCTGGTTTGAGCGCAGCCTGCTCGATCTGCTGTTGGCTGTGCTGGTGTTCTTCCTCTACGGCGGCTGGTTCTTTGGCTTGCTGCCGCGTGCCGGCGTTTCCTTCGAATACCACCTGGCGGGGGCTTTTTGCGGCGTTCTCTACGCTGCATTGAGCCGTCGTAGTCATCGATAAAAGGGATTTTTCATGGACTTCAATCGCCTCGACCAGCAACTGCGCGACAGCCTGGCCGACCTGCGCCTGAGTAATGAGGAGCGCGACGAACTGCGTCAACTGGGCAGCGAACTGAGCGCCGATCAGGTGCGGTTCATGCGCAACCGCGCTTTTGCGCTTGCTCGTGAACTGATGCGTGCACCGGAGAACGTCGAGCCGGCGCTGAAATGGCTGGAGCAGGTGATCAAGACCCTCGACAGTGTCAGCAGCGCGCCGCGCGTGGAGCATGCCAGCGCTCACTTCAGTCCGGGCGAGAGTTGCCGGCGCAAGATCCGCGAGCTCTGCCGCCAGGCGCGCAAGAGCGTGGAGATTTGCGTCTACACCATCTCCGACGATCAACTTAGTGAAGAGGTGCTGGCCTGTCATGAGCGTGGTATCGCCGTGCGAGTGATCACCGACAACGAAAAACAGTTCGACGTCGGCAGCGACATCCAGTGGCTGCGTGACAAGGGTGTGCCCCTGCGCATCGATGCCGGGCCCTTTCACATGCACCACAAGTTCGCTCTGTTCGACGGTCGTCTGCTGCTCAACGGCAGCTTCAACTGGACGCGCAGCGCCACCATCAGCAATGAGGAAAACCTGCTGGTGATCGACCATCCGCAACTGGTGGCGGCCTACAGTCGTGAATTCGAAGCGCTCTGGGCACGTTACGCAGGTAACTGATGAACCATCCTCACGCTCACCAGCTTCTGGGTTTCTATCGCAGTTGCTACCTGGCCGACAGTCGCGACCTGGACCTGGACAACCTCGGCAAGTTGCCTGCCAACCGCTGGGCCTGGCTCGAGGGGCGTGAGGAGCTCGCCAGCGGCGGTGTGCCGCTGTTGCCGTTGTCGGCCGAGCTGGGTCATGGCCTGGCCGAAGCGCAGGCGCTGTATCAACGTGAATTGCAGCTGGTCTATGGCGTGTTGCCGATCTGCGGCCGCCTGCAACTGGATAGCGGTGGTTCACAGGCGATCTGCGGCCCGCTGTTCTATTACGAGGCGAGCCTGCAGCCGACGACGGATGGGCAGAGCCACTTGCTCGCCATCGACCTGCAGCAGGTGCATGGCAACTGGCGCCTGCTGCGCCGTCTGTTCGATGAAAGCGGCAACGCTAGCCTCGATGGACTGCCACTGCCGACAGGCGCACTGGATGCGGCCTCGCTGGGCCAGTTGCTCGCCTGGGTGGCGCGCAATACACAGGTGCGCGAGGTCAGCGAGGCCGCTGGTTTCCCGCAGTTGGTAAGCGATGAGGTGTTGGCCAAGGCCCTGCGGCGTCGCAGTTTGTCGCTGCAGGCTGGCGCCTTCGTCGCGCTGGTGCCGCGCGGCAGCGGTAGCCGTGGCATCGCTCATGAGTTGCAACTGCTGCAGGATGCCGAGCGACTGTCGCCCGCCTTGTTGCAACTGCTCGGCGAAACACCTCCTGTACAGACGGCAGGCTCGACCAGCAGGCCGCAGCGCCTGCCGGCGCAACTCAGCTCGGCCCAGTGCCAGGCGCTGGCCAATGCCGCGCGCCATCCGCTGAGCCAGATTTCCGGCCCGCCTGGCACCGGCAAGAGCTACAGCCTGGCGGCGCTGGCGCTGGATCGTTATCTGCAGGGTGAGAGCGTGCTGCTGGTCAGCCGCAGCGCTCAGGCTGTGCGCGTGATCGCACACAAGCTGCGGGAGGATTTCGGCCTGCGCGACGGCGTGCTCGAAGGCGATGGACAGAGCCTGCGCCAGGCCTTGCGCGAGCGCCTGGAGCGGTTACTGCAGGGGGAGTTCGAGTGGGTGTCGGAGCAGGTCGAAGAGCGTCAGCGCAGCGAGCTGGAAGTGCTGACCGAGGCCGAGCGGCGCCTGTCGGCAGATTTTCGTAAGCGCTGCGAGCAGGCCGTGCGCTGGAGCCGCCTATTGCTGCGTGCCGAACGTGGCAGCCTGGCTTTCTGGCAGCGCTGGTTGCAGGTGCCCTGGGTGCGCAAACGTATCGGCAGCAGCTTGCGTCCCTGGGCATTGCTGGATGAGTTGCGCGATTGCCAGCAGCGCCGCCAGCTTCTCAGTTGTGAGCACCTCAATAGTCATCGCGCCCTGAATCTCAAGCGTCTGTTGGTCAGCGACCGCGCACTGTTCGTGCGCTACAACCAGGCCATTCGTGCGCGCAATTCGCAACGCCAGCTGGCGCTGTTCGAAGGTATCGATCCGGCGCGTTTACTGGCCGCTTTTCCGATCTGGGTGGTGACCCTGGACGAGCTGCACCGCCTGTTGCCACTGCGTCCGGAACTGTTCGACGTGATGGTGATGGACGAGGCGACCCAATGCGACATCGCTTCGGCGCTACCGGCTTTCCAGCGCTGCAAGCGCGCCGTGGTCACCGGCGATGCGCGTCAGTTGCGGCACATCTCCTTTCTTTCCCGTGTGCGTGAAACGCAGCTGTTGCAGCGCGCCGGCCTGCAAGCCGAAGAGCGCGAGGCCTGGAGCTACCGCGACAACAGCGTGCTGGATCTGGTCGGCTTGCAACTGGGCAGCCAGGAGGCGGTGGTGTTTCTCGACGAACACTTTCGCAGCCGTCCGGCGCTGATCCGCTTCAGCAACGAGCTGTTCTACGACCAGCGTTTGCGCGTGATGAAGGAGCGGCCCGGCCTTGATGCCTGCGACAGCCTGCAGCTGCTGCGTATCGATGGCCAGCGCGGGCGCAACGGTGTCAATGAGGCGGAGGTCGAGCGGGTGCTGGAACTGATCACCGCGCACCTGGCCGAGTACCAGGGTAGCCCGCTCAAACCCAGCATCGGTGTACTGTCGCCGTTTCGCGATCAGGTCGAGCGCATCCGTTTGCGCATCGGCGAAACGCTGCCGCTGGAACAACTGCGTGAGTTTCGTCTGCTGGTGGATACGCCTTACGGCTTCCAGGGCGAGGAGCGAGACCTGATGATCCTCAGCTTCGCCATCGATCGCGAATCGAGCCAGGCGGCCAACTACCTGAACCGTGCCGACCTGTTCAACGTCGCCATCACCCGTGCCCGCGAGCGCCAGGTGCTGCTGTTCAGTGGTGACGAGCGACAGCTGTCCGCCACGCATCTGCTGCGCCGCTACCTGGAATTCCTGCAGAAACCTGGTGTCAGTTGGCAGGCGGGAGCCGTGGAGGACACCCGCCAGAACTTGTGTCAGGCGCTCGAAGGGCAGGGCGTCAGCGTGTGGAGCCACTACCCGCTGGCGGGACAGGTGCTGGACCTGTTCTGTCGACGTGGCGACAAGTGCCTGGCCATTGACCTGATCGGCTTTCCGGGGGAGGGCGAAGGCTTTCTCGAACTGGAGCGCTACCTGGTGCTGGCGCGCGCTGGTCTGGAGACCTTGCCACTGAGCTATGGTCTATGGCACGAGGCGCCGGAGCAGGCAGTGCAAGCGGTACTGGCACGGCTTTGACGCTTCATTCGCGGGCTTTCTTGACGCGCGCGGCGATCGTGGCCTAGGCCTTAGAGCCTGTTTACTATCTCGCGAGCTAGAGCGATACAAGGCAAAAACAAGCGAGGAAGCGCAGTTTACGAGTGGTAAATGAGCATTCCGAGCTTGTTTTTAACGCAGTAGCGCCGACGCGCAGCAGATCGTAAACAGGTTCTTAGCAGACCATCAAATGTACCGGGGGGCTCATGGCGCTGCGCAACGCTATTCAACTGATCACCTATCCCGACCGCCTGGGGCGCAACCTGGGGGAACTCTACCAATTTCTGGATCGGCATCTGGGCGATGCCCTGGGCGGGGTGCATATCCTGCCGCTGTATCCGTCCAATGCCGACGGTGGATTCTCGCCGCTCACCCATATGGAGGTGGATCCGCGCTACGGCGACTGGGTGGATGTCGAGCGCATCTCCGCGCGCTTCGACCTGTGCGTCGACCTGGTGATCAGTCATATCGCCGACGAGTCGCCGGAGTTTCTCGATTTCATTGCACATGGCCAGGACTCGCCCTACGCGGATCTCTTCGTTCAGGTAGATCAGTTCGGCGAAATCACTCATGACGACCTGGCCAAGATCCATATTCGCCGGGAGAAGGAGCCGTTTCGCGAGGTGCGGCTGGCCAACGGTGAGACCTGTAGGGTCTGGTGCACCTTCACCGAACGGCAGATCGACCTCAATTACGAATCGCCGAAAACCTACCAGTTGATGGAGCAATACATTGCCTTCCTCGCTGCGCGCGGGGTCAAGCTGTTTCGCCTGGATGCCTTCGGCTACACCACCAAGCGTATCGGCACCACCTGCTTTCTGGTGGAGCCGAACGTGTATCGCATCCTCGAGTGGTTCCGCGAAACCGGGGCCAAGTACGAGGCCGAGATGCTGCCGGAGGTGCATGATCACATCAGCTACCAGTACGCCATCTCCCGGCGGCAGATGCGCCCCTACGGCTTCGCTCTGCCACCGCTGGTCTTGCACGCGTTGCTCAGTGGCAGCAGCCGCTATCTGAAAAACTGGTTGCGCATGTGCCCGCGTAATCAGATCACCGTGCTCGATACCCATGACGGTATCTGTATCCCGGATGTCGAAGGCATGCTGCCCGAGGCGCAGATCCAGTACCTGATCGATGAGGTTTCGACGCGCAGCGCCGACCCGATCATGCGTCGCTCGGCAGTCAACGTGCACAGCGTCGGGGCTATCTACCAGCTGACCTGCACCTTCTACGAAGCATTGATGCGTAACGACGAGGCCTATATCGCCGCGCGTGCCATCCAGTTCTTCGTGCCTGGTATCCCGCAGGTTTACTACGTTGGCCTGTTGGCAGGCTGCAACGACTTCGACCTGCTCGAACAGACCGGCGAGGCGCGCGACGTCAATCGTCACTACTACAGCCTCGAAGAGGCCGAGCAGGCCTTGCAGCAACCTCTGGTGCAGCGTCTGCTGGCGCTGATGCGCTTTCGTTGTCAGCATCCGGCTTTCGAGGGGCGTTTCGAGCAGAACTATTCGACTGACGACCAACTGCTGCTGGCCTGGCGGCATGGCGAGCATTACTGCCGTTTGCACCTCGACCTCAGCAGTCTGCAGGCGACTATCGAATACACCGACGCGCAGCAGGGTATCTGCCGTATGACCTGTTGAAGGTCGGCGGGGACCATGCATTCGCGTTAGACTTGCGCTCTTTCGACCAGCCAAGAAGCCCGCCATGGCCCTGCCATCGACCACCTACAAGATCGAACTGAACCTCACCGACATGGATCGCAGCGTTTATGAAAACCTGCGTTTCACCGTCGCTCGCCACCCGTCCGAGACCGAAGAGCGTCTGGCCGCGCGGCTGATTGCCTATGCGCTGTTCTACCACGAGCAACTGACGTTCGGTCGCGGCCTGTCGGATGTCGACGAACCGGCGTTGTGGGAAAAGAGCCTGGACGATCGCGTGCTGCACTGGATCGAAGTCGGCCAGCCGGACAGCGAGCGCATCACTTGGTGCTCGCGGCGTACCGAAAAATTCAGCCTGGTGGCCTACGGCAACCTGCGCGTGTGGCAGGGCAAGTGCCTCGACCCGGTGCGCAGCCTGAAGAACATCAACGTGGTCGCTCTCGGCCAGGAGGCGCTGGCCGACCTGGCGCTGGACATGCCGCGTTCGCTGAACTGGAGCGTGATGATCAGCGATGGCGAGTTGTTCGTCACCGACGAGCGCGGTCAGCACGAGATTCCCATTGAGTGGCTCGCTGGCGAGCGTTGAATCTGCGAAATCTGATGCTGTAGGGCGGGTGTAACCCGCCAGATCACCTGTGGCGGGTTGCACCCGCCCTACAAGAAAAGACCCAAGATGCGTATCGAAGCCCGTCCCTTACCCGCACAACTGCCTGACCTGGGCAATCTGCCGCCTTTGCTGACCCGTCTCTACGCCGCCCGCGGTGTGCAGTCTGCCGAGGAGCTGGACAAGGGGCTGGCGCGGCTGATCCCGTACCGGCAGCTCAAGGGCATCGACGCCGCGGTCGAACTGCTGGTGCAGGCGCTTGAGCAGCGTCAGCGCATTCTTATCGTCGGTGACTTCGATGCCGATGGTGCCACTGCCAGCTCGGTCGGTGTACTCGGCCTGCGCCTGCTCGGCGCGGCGCATGTGGATTACCTGGTGCCGAATCGTTTCGAGTATGGCTACGGCCTGACCCCGGAGATCGTCGCCGTGGCGCTTGAGCGCCAGCCCGACTTGTTGCTCACCGTCGACAACGGCATCTCCAGCGTCGACGGTGTGGCGGCCGCCAAGGCCGCAGGGCTCAAGGTGCTGGTCACCGACCACCACCTGCCTGGGCCGGAGCTGCCGGCGGCCGATGCCATCGTCAACCCCAATCAGCCGGGTTGCGAGTTTCCGAGCAAGGCCATGGCTGGTGTCGGCGTGATGTTCTATGTGCTGTTGGCGCTGCGCGCGCGGCTGCGCGAGATCGGCTGGTTTGCCAGTCGGCAGGAGCCGAATCTAGGCGAGCTGCTCGACCTGGTGGCGCTGGGCAGTGTCGCCGACGTGGTACCGCTGGATGCCAACAACCGCATCCTGGTGCACCAGGGCCTGGCGCGCATTCGTGCCGGCCGGGCAAGGCTGGGCCTGCGGGCGATTCTCGAAGTAGCCGGGCGCGATCATCGGCGTATCACCTCCACTGATCTCGGTTTCATCCTTGGCCCTCGGCTGAATGCGGCCGGGCGCCTGGATGACATGAGCCTCGGCATCGAATGCCTGCTCTGCGACGATGAGGCGCTGGCCCGCGATATGGCGGTGCAGCTCGACCAGCTCAACCAGGATCGCAAGGCCATCGAGCAGGGCATGCAGCGCGAGGCGCTGGCCCAGCTCAAGGACCTGTCACTGGACGACATGCCATTCGGCTTGTGCCTGTTCGAGCCGGACTGGCACCAGGGCGTGATCGGCATCCTCGCTTCGCGCCTGAAAGAGCGCTATCACCGTCCGGCCATCGCCTTCGCCGATGCTGGCGAGGGCATGCTCAAGGGCTCGGCGCGTTCGGTGCCGGGGCTGCATATCCGCGATGCGCTGGACGCCGTGGCGGCGCGTCATCCGGGGCTGATCAGCAAGTTCGGCGGGCATGCCATGGCTGCCGGGATGTCGCTGCCGCAGGAGAATTTCGGCGCCTTCGCCGTCGCCTTCGACGCCGAGGTACGGCGCCAGTTGTGCGAGGACGACCTGACTGGCCGCCTGCTCTCAGACGGGCAGCTTGATGCCACTGAGTTCCACCTGGAACTGGCCCGCGCTCTGCGCAACGCCGGACCCTGGGGGCAGCATTTTCCCGAACCGCTGTTCCATGGCGTGTTTCAGATCGTCAATCAGCGCATCGTCGGTGAGCGTCACCTGAAGCTTGTACTCAAGACCGAGTGCGGCAGCGTGCAACTCGACGGTATCGCCTTCAACATCGATCGCGAGGTCTGGCCCAACCCGACGCTGCGTTGGGCCGAAGTGGCGTACAAACTCGACCTCAACGAGTTTCGTGGCAATGAAACCGTGCAACTGATGGTGGCGCACATCGCCCCGCGCTGAGTGCGGCGGTTATGAAATTCGGCGTTACCAATATGCCCGGCTGGTTGGGGCGAACTCTGCTAGAAATTCACGTCCGTTCAACCGCTGTCGGTTGAAGAGCATCCGGGATATCCCGGTGCTTTCCGGGGTCGGATGTTCCGGTGCCTACTTTTCAGGAGAGTTCGTGATGAACACCAGCAATCTGCTCGACCAACTGCTCAAGGCCGGCCAGCAGGCCATGCAAAAACCTGCGGCGAAGAGCCCTCAGGGGCAGCAGGCAGGCGGTCTAGGCGGTCTGCTCTCTGGCGGAGGCCTGGGCAGTCTGCTCTCGGGCGCCGGTGGCGGCGCGTTGGCGGCCGGTGCGGTCGGCCTGCTGCTGGGCAGCAAGAAGGCGCGCAAGATGGGCGGCAAGGCGCTGACCTATGGTGGTCTGGCCGCGCTCGGCGTGATGGCGTACAAGGCCTATGGCAACTGGCAGGCGCAGCAAGCCCAGCAGGGTGGTGCGCAGCCGGTCGAGCCGCAAACCCTGGATCGTTTGCCGGCGCCGCAAGTCGAGCAGCACAGCCGCGCCATTCTCAAGGCGCTGGTGGCGGCGGCCAAGGCTGATGGTCATGTCGATGAGCGTGAGCGTCAGTTGATCGAAGAGGAGTTGGGCAAGCTCGCTCAGGACGGCGAACTGCAGACCTGGCTGCACACCGAACTGAACAAGCCGCTGGACCCTGCCGACGTGGCGCGCGCTGCCGCGACCCCGGAAATGGCCGCCGAAATGTACCTGGCCAGCGTGCTGATGGTCGACGAAGAGCACTTCATGGAGCGCGCTTACCTCGAAGAGCTGGCGCGTCAGCTGCAGCTGGCGCCTGCGCTGAAGAGCGAGCTGGAAGCTCAGGTGCGTATCGAGGCGCAGCGCGTCTGACGCGCTGCCTCAGACCAAAAGATCATTCATCCTCGCACCCGGCTTGTTTTAGGCTATTGGCCAATGACAAGAACGACACGCGAGGATGCTTATGTCGCAAGCGCCATCGGATGCCTATGACTATCTGATCGTCGGCGCCGGCCCGGCCGGCTGCCTGCTGGCCAATCGGCTTTCCGCCGACCCTGGCGTCAGCGTGTTGCTGATCGAGGCGGGTGGGCGCGACAACTATCCCTGGATTCACATCCCGGTCGGCTACCTCTACTGCATCGGCAATCCACGCACTGACTGGTGCTACAGCACCGAGGCCGATCCCGGCCTGCATGGCCGCTCGCTGAAATACCCGCGTGGTCGTGTGCTCGGCGGCAGCTCCTCGATCAACGGCATGATCTACATGCGCGGCCAAGCTGCCGACTACGATGGCTGGGCCGCCGCGGGCAATCCGGGTTGGGCCTGGCGTGATGTGTTGCCGTTGTTCAAACGCTCGGAGAATCATTTTTCCGGCACCAGCGAACTGCACGGTGGTGATGGCGAGTGGCGGGTCGAGCGTCAGCGTCTGTCCTGGGAAATTCTCGAAGCCTTCCGTGGTGCCGCGGCGCAAAGTGGCATTGCCAGCGTCGAAGATTTCAACGGTGGAGACAACGAAGGCTGCAGTTACTTTCAGGTCAACCAGAAACGTGGCGTGCGCTGGAATGCCTCCAAGGCGTTTCTGCGAGATATCCGCCAACGCCCTAATCTGCAGGTACTGACTGGCGCCGAGGCCGAGCGCCTGGAACTGGAGGACGGGCGCGCCCGTGCGCTGCACCTGCGTTGTCAGGGCCGCGCGCTACGCGTTGCGGCGCGTCGCGAGATTGTTCTGTGTGCCGGCGCCATCGGCTCGCCGGCCTTGCTTCAGCGCTCCGGTATCGGCCCAAAGGCGCTGCTGGAAAAGCTGGGCATCGGCGTCAGGCACGAGCTGCCAGGTGTTGGCAGCAACCTGCAGGATCACCTGCAACTGCGCTTGATCTATCAGGTGGAGGGCGTGAAGACGCTCAATCGCATCGCGGCCACGCCCTGGGGCAAGCTGGGCATGGGCCTGGAATACCTGCTCAAGCGCAGCGGGCCGCTGTCGATGGCGCCCAGCCAGCTTGGCGCCTTCGCCAAGTCCGACCCCGGGCAGGCGCGCGCCAACCTGCAGTATCACGTTCAACCCTTGTCACTGGAGCGCTTTGGCGAGCCCTTGCACGACTTCCCGGCGTTCACCGCCTCGGTGTGCAACCTGCGCCCGCACAGCCGTGGTAGCGTCGAAATCGCCTCAGTCGATGCCAGCGTCGCCCCGCTGATTCGCCCCAACTACCTCAGTGACGATCGGGATCTGCGTGTGGCCGCCGACGCCATTCGCCTGACCCGGCGTATCGTCGCTGCACCGGCATTGGCCGGTTATCGACCGCAGGAGTACAAGCCCGGCCCGGACTATCGCAGCGAGGAGGATCTGCAGCGTGCGGCTGGCGAGATCGGCACCACCATCTTCCATCCGGTGGGCACCTGTGCGATGGGGCAGGGGCGTGAGGCCGTAGTCGATGCCCGCTTGTGCGTGCATGGCATCGCCGGTTTGCGCGTGGTCGATGCGTCGATCATGCCGAGAATCACCTCGGGCAACACCTGCTCGCCGGTATTGATGATCGCCGAGAAGGCAGCGCTGATGATCACCGAGGACGCGCAGCCGCAACGACAGGCGACCCGGGTAACCAAGCCCGCGCTCAGCTGAGGCTGGTTTCCTGGCTGCTGTGGAATATCGCGCGGTTACGCCCACCGTGTTTGGCTTTGTACAGCGCCTCGTCAGCCAGTTGCAGGACGACGCTGAGCTCGATGTGGTCCTCAGGCCAGAGTGCTCCGCCGACGCTGCAGCCGATGCGCACCTCGCCGACTTCCAGCAGTACCGGCTGGCCGAGTGCGGTGATTACGCGCTCGGCCACCTGGTGGGCGTGATGCTGTGCATCCTGTCCCGGCACTTGCAGCACCATGAGAAACTCGTCGCCGCCCAGGCGCGAGACCATGTCGCCGTCACGCAGGCAGCCGCGCAGACGTTGGGCTACCTCCCGTAGCAGATGATCCCCTGCTGTATGGCCATGGGTGTCATTGACCGGTTTGAAACCATCGAGGTCGAGATAGAGCAGGGCCAGGCATCCATGCTGCAGGCGGCTGCGTTGTTGGGCCTGAGGCAGAAATTTCTCCAGCGCCATGCGGTTGGGCAGGCCGGTTAGCGCGTCGTGGTGAGCGAGGCTTTCCATCATGCCCAGCGCGGTCTGCTGCAGGGTCAGGCTTTCCACCAGGTGACGGATGGATTGACTCAGCTGATGAATTTCACGGCTACCCCGCAGCTCGGGGATATCGGTGATTTCACCCGCGCTGAGACGGTCTGCTGCGTTAGCGATATCGCGCAGTGGCCGGGTGAAGTAGCTGCTGACCAACCAGCCGATCACCGCGAATACCAGTGCCAGGCCGCTGCCCCAGAGCAAGATGCTTTGCAGCAGGTTCTGCGCTGGGGCATCGGCGACCTCGAGCGATTGCCGCGCCACCACTGTCCAGCCCAGCCCTGGGTAGTCCTGATGGCCCTGGCTCAGCGTCAGGCCGGTGAGATAGTCGTTACCGTCCGGCCACTGCTGCACTTGCCAGCGACTTTGTCCAGGTTTCAGTCCCTCCAGTGCCGGTAGCTCCAGTTTCTGACCAATCATTTCCTGCGGGCCAAGCAGGATGCCGCGATCCTGACCAATGACGAAGAATTCGACCAGATGTCGGTCCTGGCTCGGGCCGAGAATCGACTCGCGCACCTCGTCGGCCCAGGCCCAGGACAGGTGGCTGGCCAAAACGCCGGCCAGGCTGCCGTCGCTGGCGAAGATCGGCAGGCTGATGTCGACGAATTTCATCGCCTCGCCGCTTGGGTTGGGCAGCAGCTTGGCCAGCAGTACCGCTTCATGCACGTCACCGATGAACAATCCGTTGCGCCCCTCCAGATAGACCGGCCTCTGCGCAATGCTGACGTTTTCCAATATGTCGTTGCTGGAGGCCAGCACCAGGCCGTGCGGGTCGGTGAAGCCGATCCAGGCGATGCTGGCGATTTCCTTCTGCAGGCTGTCGAGCAGGCGCCGCACCTCGGCGATATCATCGGGCTGACGCAACGCCTGCAGGTTGCCGAGCACCTTCAGCACCGCGGCGCGCGAGGCCATGTCGCGATCCAGGCGATCAACCATTGCATAGGACACCTCGGCCATGTTGCGGCCCACGTCCTCGCGAATCTGCTGGCTGGTGTACTGGCCGATCAGTGTGCCCAGAAGCCAGCTGAGGGCGCAGACCAGAAGGGCAACGAAGAGGGCGATATGGCTACGCATGCTTTGCGCTGGGGGCATGTTTTGATTCCCGGGTAGGCCACTGCAATCGGCTGTGTGACCAGTATAGTGCGCCGTTGATCCATTGAGCTGTGATCACTTGCCGATAGTGGGCTGCCAGCCTGGGCTGGCTCGGGTATAATCACCGGCTTTTCCGTCCGATTTGCCGCGAGCGCCGACTACCATGGAAATCAATCCGATCCTCAACGCCATCAAGGACCTGTCCGAGCGAACCCAGTCAATTCGGGGGTATCTTTGACTACGATCACAAGCATGATCGTCTGGTCGAAGTAAACCGCGAACTGGAAGACGCCAGCGTCTGGAACAAGCCCGAGTACGCGCAAGCGCTGGGCCGTGAGCGCGCCATGCTGGCGCAGATCGTCGAAACCATCGACGACCTCACCGGCAGCCTGGCCGATTCCAAAGATCTGCTGGAAATGGCTGCCGAAGAAAACGACGAAGGCGCCGTGAACGATATCGCCGCCGAAGTCGAGCGCCTGCGCGAAATCCTCGAGAAGCTGGAATTCCGCCGCATGTTCAGCGGCGAGATGGACCCGAACAACTGCTACTTGGATATCCAGGCCGGTTCCGGCGGCACCGAGGCCCAGGACTGGGCCAACATCCTGCTGCGCATGTACCTGCGCTGGGCCGACAAGCGCGGCTTTGACGCCACCATCATCGAACTGTCCGAGGGTGAAGTCGCCGGTATCAAGGGTGCCACCGTGCACATCAAGGGCGAATATGCCTTCGGCTGGCTGCGCACCGAGAGCGGCGTGCACCGCCTGGTGCGCAAGAGCCCGTTCGACTCCGGCGCGCGTCGCCACACCTCGTTCTCGGCAGTGTTCGTCTCGCCCGAGATCGACGACAAGGTCGAGATCGACATCAACCCGTCCGACCTGCGCATCGACACCTACCGCTCCTCCGGCGCCGGTGGTCAGCACGTCAACACCACCGACTCGGCGGTGCGTATCACCCACGTGCCGACCAACACCGTGGTCGCGTGTCAGAACGAACGCTCCCAGCACGCCAACAAGGATACGGCGATGAAGATGCTGCGGGCCAAGCTCTACGAGCTGGAGATGCAAAAGCGCAACGCGGCCTCTCAGGCGCTGGAAGACAGCAAGTCCGATATCGGCTGGGGTCATCAGATCCGCTCCTACGTGCTCGATGACTCGCGCATCAAGGACTTGCGTACCGGCGTCGAGCGTAGCGACTGCCAGAAAGTCCTCGATGGCGACCTCGACGGCTATCTCGAGGCCAGCCTCAAGCAGGGCCTTTAACCGCAATCCTTTAGGAGTCGGCGTGCTGGCGATGCTCTTCGCGACCAGCTGGCTCCTGCCAAACCCCATTTGCATATACACGCCAGGCAGATAAAACGACCATGAGCGACCAACAACGCGACCAGAACGAACTGCAACAGGAAGAAAACAAGCTGATTGCATTGCGCAAGGAAAAGCTTGCTGCCATCCGTGAGCAGGGTAACGCCTTCCCCAACGACTTCCGCCGCGACAACTACTGCGCCGACCTGCAGAAACAGTACGTCGACAAGACCAAGGAAGAACTGGAAGCCGCTGCCATTCCGGTCAAGGTTGCCGGGCGCATCATGCTCAATCGTGGCGTTTTCATGGTCATTCAGGACATGACTGGCCGCATCCAGGTCTACGTCAACCGTAAGACCTTGCCGGAAGAAACCCTGGCAGCGGTCAAAACCTGGGACATGGGCGACATCATCGCCGCCGAAGGTACCCTGGCCCGTTCCGGCAAGGGCGACCTGTACGTCGAGATGACCAGCGTACGTCTGCTGACCAAGTCGCTGCGTCCGCTGCCGGACAAGCACCACGGCCTGACCGATACCGAACAGCGCTATCGCCAGCGCTACGTCGACCTGATCGTCAACGAAGAAGTGCGTGACACCTTCCGGGTGCGTTCGCAGGTCATCGCTCATATCCGCAAGTTCCTTGCCGAGCGTGACTTCCTCGAGGTGGAAACACCGATGCTGCAGACCATCCCTGGCGGTGCTGCGGCCAAACCGTTCGAGACCCACCACAACGCGTTGGACATGGCCATGTTCCTGCGCATCGCGCCGGAGCTGTACCTCAAGCGTCTGGTGGTCGGTGGTTTTGAAAAGGTCTTCGAGATCAACCGCAACTTCCGTAACGAAGGCGTCTCGACCCGGCACAACCCCGAGTTCACCATGCTCGAGTTCTACCAGGCCTACGCCGACTACGAAGACAACATGGACCTGACCGAGGAGCTGTTCCGCGAGCTGGCTCAGGCTGTTCTCGGTAGCACCGACGTGCCGTACGGCGACAAGGTGTTCCACTTCGGCGAGCCGTTCGCGCGTCTGTCGGTGTTCGATTCGATCCTCAAGTACAACCCCGAACTGACCGCTGCCGACCTGCAGGATGTCGACAAGGCCCGCGCCATCGCCAAGAAGGCCGGCGCCAAAGTGCTCGGCCATGAAGGCCTGGGCAAGCTGCAGGTGATGATTTTCGAAGAGCTGGTGGAGAGCAAGCTGGAGCAGCCGCACTTCATTACCGAGTATCCGTTCGAGGTATCGCCGCTGGCCCGCCGCAACGACCAGAACCCCAACGTCACCGACCGCTTCGAGCTGTTCATCGGTGGCCGCGAGATCGCCAACGCCTACTCCGAGCTCAATGACGCCGAAGACCAGGCTGAACGCTTCCTGGCCCAGGTGGCCGAGAAAGACGCCGGTGACGACGAAGCCATGCACTACGACGCCGACTTCGTCCGCGCTCTGGAGTACGGTATGCCGCCTACCGCTGGTGAGGGCATCGGCATCGACCGCCTGGTGATGTTGCTGACCAACTCGCCGTCGATCCGTGACGTCATCCTTTTCCCGCACATGCGCCCGCAGGCTTGATGCCAGACAGAAAGCCGCCTTCGGGCGGCTTTTTGCTACTTGTCGTTATGCATTTCGCGGCGATTTCGCTGGGTGCCTGGCCTGTAAGCGAAACGGAGCCTTTTGCTTGCATGTCCAAGCCATTACTCTCCCTGTCATAACTAGAACGTAGAGGGTCGACCCACCGTGAGCTCCGTGTCTGCGCCCCCCAATGCCACACAGGCAGCCAACGCTGTCGCCGAAAGTGTCCAGTACCAGGGCCGCAAGGCCAGTCGCCAGGGCAGTGAGCAGCGCCGCCAGGCGATTCTCGATGCCGCCATGCGCATCATTGTGCGCGAGGGCGTGCGCGCCGTGCGCCATCGCGCGGTGGCGGCCGAGGCGCAGGTACCTCTGTCGGCCACGACCTACTATTTCAAGGACATCGATGACCTGATCACCGATACCTTCGCCCAGTTCGTCGAGCGCAGCGCCGCGCAGATGGCGGCATTCTGGAGCGGTACTCAGGGTGCGCTGGAGACGATGGTCGGGCGTCTGGATGGCAGCGAGCAGGCACGCAGGCAGCTGGCCGACGAGATCGCCGGGCTGGCGGTGCAGTATGTGCAGCGCCAGTTGTGTGAGCGTCGTGACCACCTGATCGCCGAGCAGGCATTCCAGCAGGAAGCCCTGCTCAATCCACGACTGCGCGAGCTGGTGCGAGCGCACCGGCAGATCCTGCAGCAGGGGGTCACCCACTTCTTCGAGGTACTGGGCTCGCGCCAGCCTGAACAGGATGCCGTGCTGTTGACGGCCGCCATCGTGCGGATGGAGTATCAGGGCCTGCTAGACGGCGTAGAGCACCTGGACAGCCAAGGAATGCTGGCCATCCTTAAACGCTACATGAATCTGGTTCTGGGGTTGTAAACCGTCGATCATCGGGTCGAACGGCCTTCACAAGGAGAGCATAATGAAAGCCTGGCGCGCATTGGTCGCCCTGTCCTTCCTGCTGTTGAGTGGCTGCCTGGTCACCTTCAAGGACCCGATTCCGGCCAACGAGGCTGCGCCCATACCGCTGCTGGGCGTATGGACCCGGCAGGATGAGTGGGGCGATCAGCTGTTTCTGGAAATCACCCGTGCCGGCTCCAATCTCTACCAGGCGCGCATTTACGAGGGCAGCGCGGACAACCTCGGCAGCCTCGAGGAGTTCGGTTTCACCGTCGCTCACCACGGTCGCCGCTGGTACCTCTCCGCGGGCTTGCCGAAGAGCCTGGGCGCCAACTTCGCCATCGCCGGTTTCGAGTTGACCAAGGACAACGAACTGGTGCTGTACAACCTCGACACCGACCGCATTCTTCAGGATATGGAAAAGGGCCTGCTGCAAGGGCAGACCGTCTCCATGCCCGAAGCTGATGGTGCATTGATCACCAGCCCGCTGGACAAGGTGTTCGCCTATCTCGACGACCCGGCCAATTCCGACCTGTTCGTCGAGGTGGCGCGTTATCAGCGGGCCGCCGAGTAGGAACTGCAATGAACAGCCAGCAAAAACTGGACGACTATCAGCTCTGTATCCGTGCCCTCAGTGACCGCATCGTCGATGCGCAAACGCCCATCCGCGTACTCGATGCGGTGAAGTGGGACGATGGCATCCGTGACGGCTTTCTCAAGGCCAAGGGCAAGCAGACGCCAGCCGTGGATCGCGACTACTACCTGAGTCGACCGCTGGCGTTCGATGCCGCTGCGAAGAAGTTGGAATTCCAGAACATCGAGCGTGACATCACCCGTCAACTCGGCCAGTTCAATCCGGTCGGGCAGATCATGCGGCGCATGTGCAAGGAATACCGCATGGTCATCCGCATGCTCGAGGCGCGTGGCACCGAGGACTTCGGCCTGATCAGCCAGGAGTTGTATGGCGCTGCCTCCGACGCCTTCCATGCCGGTGATCCGACCTTGGCCGATCTCGGCCTGATGCTCTCGGACTACCTCAATAACATCGCCGCGCGTGGCGACCTGGTAGACGAGGCCAAGACCCTCGGTGCCAGTGATGCGGTGAACATCCTGCAGCAGCGCCTGGCTGGCGTATTTGGCGACGAAACCATTCGTGTGTTCGAGTCCGACGGTATTCTCGCCGATGCCGCGGCTGGCGCCGACTACATCAAGATCCGCAGCGATGCGCGTTTCAACGAGCGTGATGTCAAGGCGCTGGAGGTGCACGAAGGTCTGGTGCATGTCGGCACCACGCTCAACGGGCTCAACCAGCCGATCTGCACGTTCCTGGCCAAGGGCCCGCCCTCATCGACCGTGACCCAGGAGGGTCTGGCTATTCTCATGGAGGTGATCGCCTTTGCTTCCTACCCCACGCGCTTGCGCAAGCTGACCAACCGCACCCGCGCCATCCACATGGCCGAAGAGGGCGCGGATTTTCTCGAGGTATTCGAGTTCTTCCGCGAGCAGGGCTATGGCCTTGAAGGCGGTTACAGCAATGCCAGCCGGGTGTTCCGTGGGTCCTTGCCGACGGGCCTGCCGTTCACCAAGGACCTTTCCTACCTCAAGGGTTTCATCCTCATCTACAACTACATCCAGCTGGCGGTGCGCAAAGGCAAGCTGGAGCAGATTCCGCTGCTGTTCTGCGGCAAGACCACCCTGGAAGACATGCGCACGCTGCGCAAGCTGGTGGACGAGGGGCTGGTGCAGCCACCCAAGTATCTGCCGCCGCAGTTTCAGGACATGAACGCGCTGTCGGCCTGGATGTGCTTCTCCAACTTCCTCAATCACCTGAGCCTGGATCGCATCGAAGCGGACTACGCCAATATCCTTTGATCGCAGTCCGGTAGGGTGCGCTGCGCGCACCGCCGGCGCCACGTATCGCCAGGCATACACCGTCGTGGCCCACTTCGGAGACCAGCAAGTGCCCAGTCATCAACTCGAATACGAAATCCTCGGCGCTTCGGCGCAATCGGTGGAGATCATTCTCGACCCCGGTGAGACGGTGATCGCCGAAGCCGGGGCGATGAACTACATGACCGACGGCGTGCGCTTCGAGACGCGCATGGGTGATGGCTCGTCCAATGGTCTGCTGGGCAAGCTGTGGAGCGTCGGTAAACGCATGCTCACCGGTGAGTCACTGTTCATGACTCACTTCAGCAATGCCGGCAAGAGTCAGGCACGGGTCGCCTTCGCCGCGCCTTATCCGGGCACCGTGGTGCCCATAGACCTGGCAAAAATCGGTGGTCGCTTGATCTGCCAGAAAGACGCTTTCCTCTGCGCCGCGCATGGCACCAGCATCGGTATCAGCTTCGCCAAACGCCTGGGCGCCGGCTTCTTCGGTGGTGAGGGTTTCATCCTGCAGAAGCTCGACGGTGACGGCCTGGCTTTCGTGCATGCCGGTGGCACCGTGATCCGCAAGGAGCTGAACAACGAAACCTTGCGTCTGGACACCGGCTGCCTGGTGGCCTTCAGCAGCGGTATCGATTACGACATTGCCCTGGCTGGCGGCCTGAAAAGCATGCTTTTTGGTGGCGAAGGCATTTTGCTGACCACGCTCAAAGGCACCGGTACGGTGTGGATTCAGAGCCTGCCGTTCTCGCGCCTGGCCGAGCGCGTCTATGCGGCGACCGTTCAGGCTCGCGAAGAGGTGCGCGCCGGTGGCAAGTAGCCTGCGGGCGCTGGTGTTGCTGCTGGCCAGCCTTTGGCTGGCTGGTTGCAGCGGCCTGCTGTTCTACCCGGAACCAGGGCTGCCGATTACCCCGGAGCGTGCCGGGCTGGAATACCGCGACATCGAGCTGCGCGCCGCCGATGGCACGCGTTTGCACGCCTGGTGGTTGCCGGCCAAGTCTGGGGTGAAGGTCAAGGGCACGGTACTGCACCTGCATGGCAATGGCGGCAACCTGGCCTGGCACCTGGGTGGCGTTCACTGGCTGCCAGAGCAGGGCTATCAGGTTCTGATGCTGGATTACCGGGGGTATGGCCTGTCCGCTGGCAAGCCGCGTTTGCCCGAGGTTTACCAGGATATCGACGCGGCCTTCGCCTGGCTCGATCAGGCGCCGCAGGTGCAGGGCGCGCCGCTTTTCCTGCTCGGGCAGAGCCTCGGCGGCGCCCTGGCCGTGCATTACCTGGCGCAGCATCCTGAGCGCCAATCGGCTTTGCAGGCCATCGCTCTGGACGGTGTGCCGGCCAGTTATCGCGACGTCGCCCGCCATGCGCTGAGCAAGTCCTGGTTGACCTGGTCGCTGCAGGTGCCGTTGTCCTGGCTGGTGCCGGACGGCGACAGCGCGATTCACAGCATCGATCGACTCGCAGGCGCGCCCTTACTGATCTATCACAGTGTTGACGACGTGATCGTGCCGCTTTCCAATGGCCAGCGTTTGTATCAAGCTGCGCGCCCGCCACGCGCCTTTCAGGCAACTCGTGGCCCGCACGTGCAAACCTTTGTCGAGCCCGCCTGGCGTCAGTCGCTACTGGCGTTCTTCGTCGCGCCGCAGGCCTACGTCGAGCGCCTGGGACCGGCTACCGAATCCGCAACAGAGAGTCCGCAATGACCGAACGTAATCCCATCCCCCTGATCCTCACGGGTGTCGCCAGCATCGTCGGCACCATCGGCGTGCTCTGGTACTACGGCTATGTGCATTTCGCCAAACCGGAGGACGCACTGCTGCTCTCCGACTTCACCATGCTCAAGACCATTCCCGGCGAGGACTACAAGGTCTCGCTGAAACCGGCCGATCAGGTGGCGCAGTGCATCGATGGCGTGCTGGTGTTGTTCGATCTGCAGCAGAAAGGGCTGACTGGCGTGCTTGTGGACAACAAGAAGCAGGCTGTGCGTTGCATCGGTCAGGAAACTCCGGCGCTGGAGCAGTAAGGCAAAACGCTTACGTAGGGTGTCGCGGGGCCGCCTAGGCCGTGCGTATCGAAACGTCGGCGTGCGCCAAAAAAGAAACCCGCCATCAGGCGGGTTTCTTCATTACAGCGGTGCTATCAGGCGCCGGCAGACGAGCGCGGAGCGACCGGCTGGTTGTCGTTGGAGATGGTCACCTCCACGCGACGGTTCTGCGCACGACCGGAGTCGCTGGAGTTGTCCGCAACCGGATACTCCTTGCCATAACCCTGGGCGACGATGCGCGTCGGCTCCACACCGGCGCGAATCAGTGCGCGACGGACGGACTCGGCGCGACGCTCGGACAGACCCTGGTTGTAGCTGGCCGAGCCGACGCTGTCGGTGTAACCCTCGACGATCACCTGACGCTCCGGGTTTTCCTGGAGAAAGCGTGCCAGTTGGGTGACGTTGGGCAGCGCACTGCTCTTCAGTTCGGCCTTGTTGAAGTCGAACAGAACGTCACCGAAGGTCACCAGCGTGCCGCGTTCGGTCTGCTTGGCGTTGAGGCTGTCCTGCAGCTTGCGGATCTGTGCATCGCGAGCATCGAGCAGAGCCTGGGCGCGCTGCGCCGAGGAATTCTTCAGCTCGGCTTCGGCGTTACGCAGCACGATGGTCTGCTTGGCCACGTCGACGCGCTTGTTGGTCAGGTAGGCCAGTTGGTCGACCTTCTTCTCATCTTCCTTTTCCATGTAGGCCTTTTCGGCCTTGTTCAGCCATTCCTGGGCTTCCTTGGTTTCCAGCGCCGCGACCTTGCTCGCCTGCGGATCGCTCTGCAGCGAGGAGAAGTTGCTACGCGCCGACTCCAGGTTGGCGTTGGGCTGGTGCGAGCAGGCGGCCAGGCCGACGCTCAGGGCCAGAAGGGCGGGGATCATCACGTGTTTACGCATGGCGTTCATCCTTTGATCTGTCAGCGAATGGGTGGGGTGCATGGCGCTCACTGAGCGTTACGCATGCCTTCCTCACGCAGTTCCTGAACACCCTGGCGGGCGTCCTGCAATGCTTGTTCGGCTTTGGCGGCCTGAGCCTTGCGCTCGGCGAGACGAGCATCCCATTCAGCCTGTTCGGCCAGGCGGCGGGCTTTCTCGTACTCTTTCTCATGCATGGCCAGTTCGGCCTCTTTGAGCTTGTCCTGCGCAGACTTCATTTCCACGGCGGCAAACTCGGTACCGCCAGCGCTGATCGCCGAGTTCACGGCAGATTGCGTCACGGCATATTGCTCGCTGGGCGGGTTACCCGCGCAGCCAGCCAGTACCAGGCTGCTGCCCAGTACCAAGGCGGCCAGTTTGATCCCGTGCAGGCGGCTGCGCGGGGCTTTTTCGGTATGGGTCTTCATGGCGGCTAACTCCATTTGAAACACTCCTATGAACGACGATATCCGTAGCGATTGGCCTCTCGTGTCGTCCGTCTACCAAAGGTGTTGGCGGTGTCGGCTGGTCACGATGGCCTGTAAGTGGGACCGGCAGGTTTTTCGAATAGTTCAGAAAAAA
The DNA here is from genome assembly GCF_007049795.1 of Ectopseudomonas mendocina. Classification (GTDB taxonomy): domain Bacteria; phylum Pseudomonadota; class Gammaproteobacteria; order Pseudomonadales; family Pseudomonadaceae; genus Aquipseudomonas; species Aquipseudomonas mendocina_D. The sequence continues at coordinate 65,595 of NZ_SCFY01000010.1, read as the reverse complement.
AAACAGCCTGCTTATGGCTTTCTGGATGACTGGTTAGTCAGCTATTTGTGTGTGGAACGGCTGCGACGTGGTTTTTCATGCGCATCTAGATCGCTCCTAAACCCTTATATCTAGATGGATCTGTGGGTTTTTATGGGTGAAGGAGGGCCGGCGCGCCTGCGTGTCGGCGGAGGCGGAGGGAGGTGCTGCATCGATGCAGAAAAGGCTGCCCGGCAGACGTGTTATCTGCCTGAACGCCCGAAATTGAACAATATGTCGAACACCAAGGCCCGTTCAGGGCGTCAATGGCTCGTCTCTTTGCTCGTGTCACTCAGTTCGCGCAGGTATTTGCGCGACAGCGCCAGGAAACGTGGAGTCGGACCGACATCCTCGTACAACGGGTCGCCTTGCTCGTCCAGCGCCACCACTTTGTTGCCGCGCACGTAAGGCAGGCTGGCCTCTAGTTCCTCGAGCGCTGCGCCGATCAGTTCGCCTAGCAGTTCCTCGCTGTGGTGCTTGGGGTACATCTCGGTGAGCGCCGCCAGGCGAGCGGCCGATTCGATATCCAGGTGGATGTGATAACGAGTCGGTGTCAGGTGGACCTTGGCATTTTGTTCCCAGTGTTTTGCCAGTTCGCGAATTCTCATGTCGTAGCTCCTCACAGGTGGCGCAAGCGGTGCCCATTGGCGAAACCGCAGCGCCCATCGACAAGCCTAGACCCAGCACGCAGGCTCGCCTTGGTGCGCGTCGCACCCTTGTAAGAAGTTGGCGCGCTGGGCACTCTGTTGACACTGGACAGAATAAGGAGTGCGACATGGCGGAAATTGATGCGCGCCTGCGTGAAGAGGTGCACCTGCTCGGCGAGTTGCTCGGGCATACCATCAGCACCCAGCTGGGCGACGAGTTTCTCGACAAGATCGAACGCATTCGCAAGTCGGCCAAAGCTGGCCGTCGTGGCTCTGCCGCAGGTGCCGAGCAGCTGACCAGTACCTTGGGCGATCTGGGTGACGACGAACTGTTACCGGTGGCACGGGCCTTCAATCAGTTTCTCAACCTGGCCAATATCGCCGAGCAGCAGCACCGTGTGCGTCGTCGCCGTGCCGGTGAGCCCGAGCCGTTCGAGTTGCGTGTGCTCGACGAATTGCTTGAACGTCTGCTCGCCGCCGGGCAGGGCAGCGATGAGCTGGCGCGTCAGTTGGGGCGCCTGGACATCGAACTGGTGCTGACCGCACATCCCACTGAAGTGGCGCGGCGTACCCTGATCCAGAAATACGATGCCATCGCCGCGCAACTGATGGCACTGGATCACAGCGATCTATTGCCAACAGAGCGTGAACGCATCGCCCAGCGTCTGCAGCGGCTGATCGCCGAGGCTTGGCACACCGAGGAAATTCGCCGCAGTCGGCCCAGTCCGGTAGATGAGGCCAAGTGGGGCTTTGCCGTTATCGAGCACTCGCTTTGGCAGGCCGTGCCGCAGTTCCTGCGTCGTACCGATCAGAGCCTGCAGGCCGCCACCGGCTTGCGTCTGCCGCTGGAGGCTGCGCCGATTCGCTTCGCCTCGTGGATGGGGGGCGACCGTGACGGCAACCCCAACGTCACTGCGCGTGTGACCCGCGAGGTGTTGCTGCTGGCGCGCTGGATGGCCGCGGATCTCTACCTGCGCGACGTCGACAACCTGGCCGCGGAGCTGTCCATGCAGCAGGCCAATGACGAACTGCGCGCGCAGGTGGGCGATAGCGCCGAACCGTACCGTGCACTGCTCAAGCAGTTGCGCGAACGCCTGCGCGAAACGCGCAGCTGGGCGCAGCAGGCGCTCACTGCCGATGTGGCGCCCAGCGCTGCAGTACTGCGCGACAACCATGATCTGCTTGCGCCACTGCAGCTCTGCTACCAGTCGCTGCATGCCTGCGGCATGGGCGTGATCGCCGATGGTCCGCTGCTCGATTGCCTGCGCCGGGCAGCTACCTTCGGTCTGTTCCTGGTGCGTCTCGACGTGCGTCAGGATTCATCCCGGCACGCAGCCGCGATGTCGGAAATCACCGACTATCTCGGCCTCGGTCGCTACGCCGAGTGGGATGAAGAAGCGCGCCTGAGCTTCCTCCAGCGCGAGCTGGAAAACCGCCGTCCATTGCTGCCAAGCGACTATCGACCCTCTGCCGATACCGCCGAGGTACTCGCTACCTGTCGTGAGGTGGCAGCCGCTCCTGCCGCATCGCTGGGCTCCTACGTGATCTCCATGGCTGGTGCTGCTTCCGATGTGCTGGCCGTGCAACTGCTGCTGAAAGAGGCTGGGTTGCGCCGGCCGATGCGGGTGGTGCCACTTTTTGAAACCCTGGCCGATCTTGATCATGCCGGGCCGGTGATCGATCGCCTACTGGGGTTGCCCGGCTATCGCGCGCGTCTGCATGGCCCGCAGGAAGTGATGATCGGTTATTCCGATTCGGCCAAGGATGCCGGTACTACCGCGGCAGCCTGGGCGCAGTATCGCGCTCAGGAGGAGCTGGTGCGTCTGTGTCGTGAGCATCAGGTCGAACTGCTGCTGTTCCACGGTCGCGGTGGCACCGTCGGCCGTGGCGGTGGCCCCGCTCACGCGGCCATCCTGTCGCAACCCCCTGGCTCGGTGGCGGGGCGGTTCCGCACCACCGAGCAGGGTGAAATGATCCGCTTCAAGTTCGGCCTGCCGGATATCGCCGAGCAGAATCTCAACCTCTATCTGGCTGCAGTGCTGGAAGCCACGCTACTGCCACCGCCAGCACCGGAGCCGAGCTGGCGGGCGATGATGGACCGCCTCGCCGATGCCGGCGTGAAGGCTTATCGCGACGTGGTGCGCGAGCATCCGCAGTTCGTCGAATATTTCCGCCAGGCCACGCCGGAGCAGGAGCTCGGCCGCTTACCGCTGGGCAGTCGCCCGGCCAAGCGGCGCGAAGGCGGTGTGGAGAGCCTGCGGGCCATTCCGTGGATCTTCGCGTGGACGCAGACGCGCCTGATGCTGCCAGCCTGGCTCGGCTGGGAGCAGGCGCTGGGGCAGGCGCTGCAAGGCGGTGATGCTGAGCTGCTGAAAAGCATGCGCGAGCAATGGCCATTCTTCCGCACCCGCATCGACATGCTGGAAATGGTCCTGACCAAAGCGGATGCCAATATCGCCGCCCTGTATGACGAGCGTCTGGTCGAGCCGGCCCTGCAGCCGCTGGGGGCGCAGTTACGCGACCTATTGTCGCAGGCGTGCGCTGCCGTGCTGGAATTGACCGGGCAGTCTCGGCTGCTTGCGCACAATCCGGAAACCCTGGAATCGATCAGCGTGCGCAACACCTACCTCGACCCGCTGCACCTGCTGCAGGCCGAGCTGCTGGCGCGCTGCCGGCAACGTGAACAGGCGCCGGAGAGCCCTCTGGAGCAGGCGTTGCTGGTCAGCGTGGCAGGTATCGCTGCAGGTTTGCGCAACACCGGTTGAAGGGCGGCAGGTGCTGGCCGGCATATGCCTGGCCAGCGTCACATACCGGATTCAGGCCGCCAGGAGGAGGGGTTTTATCCGACTTTTGGCGGCTTGTGCGCCTGGGGTGCGCTGTGTATCTTGAGCAGCCTTTTGGCCGCTACGGCAGCCGCACTACATTCAAGAGATTGGCCCCACGAGGCGAGTCCGACCGATTACTACATAACTCTTGAGGAGCACATCGATGCGCGTGATTCTGCTGGGGGCGCCCGGTGCCGGCAAAGGTACCCAGGCTCGCTACATCACCGAGAAATTCGGCATTCCGCAAATCTCCACTGGCGACATGCTGCGTGCTGCGGTCAAGGCTGGCACCGAACTCGGCCTGAAGGCCAAGAGCGTGATGGATGCTGGTGGTCTGGTCTCCGACGACCTGATCATCAATCTGGTCAAGGAGCGCATCGCTCAGGCCGATTGCGCCAATGGCTTCCTGTTCGACGGCTTCCCACGCACTATTCCGCAAGCCGAAGCGCTGCGTGATGCTGGCGTCGCTCTTGATCACGTGGTCGAGATTGCCGTGGAGGACGAAGAGATCGTCAAGCGTCTGTCTGGCCGTCGCGTTCACCCGGCTTCCGGCCGTGTCTACCACATCGAGTACAACCCACCGAAGGTTGCCGGCAAGGACGACATCAGTGGTGAGGAACTGGTCCAGCGCGAAGACGACAAGGAAGAAACCGTGCGTCATCGCCTGTCCGTCTATCATTCGCAGACCAAGCCGCTTGTGGACTTCTATCAGAAGCTCTCCGCTGCATCCGGTACCCCGAAATACAGTCATATCCCGGGTGTCGGCAGCGTCGAAGAAATCACCGCGAAGACCCTGGCAGCCCTGGGCTGAGTCCAGCTCGCCGAGTGTCATAGCAACAAGGCCCCGAAAGGGGCCTTGTTCGTTTATGGAACCTGATACGTTCTGGTCGCTCTCAAGCATGGCCGCGCAATGCGGGCCGACTAATATCGACGATGCAGCCTCCGGCCGGCGCCGGGGCGTGTCGATAACCTATAAGGAAGAGGGCATTCAATGACCGAGAAACGCATCTGGCTGGGCCTAGCGGTATCGCTGCTGACCACTCCGCTGGCATTTGCTGACAGCAAAGAAGATTGTTCCGTCGCCGAATTCACCATGGGTTTGCGCTTTCAACAGCAGTCCGCGGAGGTCCAGGCGCTGCAACTGCAGGCCTACAACATCGCCACGGAGAAGCTCGACAAGGCTGTGGCGGCGGCGAAGGATCCCTCGAAGCTGGCCATCGTCACCGACCTCGACGAAACCGTAATCGACAACAGTGCGCTGCTGGCGCGCGATCTGGCCAACTGTCATCAGTACGATGCCTGGGACACCTGGCTGCCCTGGGAACGTGACGGTACGCCGGAGCTGATCCCTGGCGCGAAGAAGTTTCTCGAGCATGCCGACAAGCTCGGCGTGACCATCCGCTACGTCTCCGATCGTGCCGACGAGCAGAAGAAATACACCTTGGCCACCCTGAGCAAACTGGGCCTGCCGCAGGTATCGGAAGAGAGCGTGCTGCTGCTCGGGCCGCCCAAGGTCGAGCGTCGCGCCATCGTCAGTGCCGATCACCAGATCATCATGCTGCTGGGCGATACGCTGCATGACTTCGATGCGCGTTTCCGCAAAACGCCGCTCGACGCGCAGCGCAAGACCGTTGCCGAAGAGTCGGACAAGTGGGGTGTGGAGTGGATCGTGTTCCCCAATGCCGGATATGGCACCTGGTCCAAGGCGCCGCTTAAAGGCTGGGAGGCCGAGCCGGTAGTCGAGCCTTGGTAGGGCAACGCTGATCCCCGTCGGTCGCTCCGCGCAAGCTGGGCGCCGACATGGTGCTGGAAAAAAAGTCGTCGAGCCGGTCTAATGCCGGCTCTTTTTTATTCAGCTGTCCGAATGCAATGACCACTCTCCTGGCCCTCGATACCGCCACCGAAGCCTGCTCCGTCGCGCTGCTGCATGATGGTCGCGTGCTCAGCCACTACGAAGTCGCCCCGCGTATGCACGCGCAGCGTCTGTTGCCGATGATTCAGCAACTGCTGGGTGAGGCGGGTATCGCCGCTTCGGCACTCGATGCCATTGCCTTCGGCCGTGGTCCTGGTGCGTTCACCGGGGTGCGTATCGCTATCGGCGTGGTACAGGGCCTGGCCTTTGCACTGGATCGACCGGTGCTGCCGGTTTCCAATCTGGCCGTGCTGGCCCAGCGCGCGCTGCGTGAGCAGGGCGCGACTCAGGTTGCCGCCGCCATCGACGCGCGCATGGACGAGGTTTACTGGGGGTGCTACCGCGCAGAAGCCGGCGAGATGCGCCTGCTTGGCCAGGAAGCGGTGTTGCCGCCGGAGCAAGCTGAAGCGCCGCGTGGCAGCGATGGTGAGTGGTTCGGCGCCGGCACGGGCTGGGGCACCTTCGCCGCGCGTATCGCCCTCAGGCCTGTGGGCATGGATGGTAGCCTGCTGCCGCATGCCGAAGACTTGCTGAGCCTGGCTCGTTTTGCCTGGGCCCGTGGCGAGGCGTTGTCGGCTGATCAGGCGCAACCGGTGTACCTGCGTGATCAGGTCGCCACGCCGAAAGCACCGCAGGCATGACAGCTGGTCGGATGCTTGACGTCAGTATTCCCTTGGCATTTGCCAACGACGTAGGCCGCCGCTACATTGCCAGCACTGTCCCTTGTTCAGCCGAGTCCACCGAGCAGTCCTAGATGCGGATCGACGGTTACCTACCTTCCTACTCGCCAGATCGTGGCCCCCGTTCGGGCACCGCGGTCACGCCCTATCGTGAGGCGCAGCGGGAGGTCGAGGCTCAGCGTGAACAGCCGGCTGCACCCGCCAGCAGCCAGGGGCTGGAGCAGGCGCCGCAGATTCGCCGCGTACAGGCCAGCAGCAGTAACACCGACAGCCTGCCGACCCGTTCGCAGGATCTCGGTTATCAACAGCCTGCGCTGAGCAACCGTGCTGCACAGGCGTTGGCCAGCTACAGCACCACCGCCGCTTACGCCAGCGATTACGATGCGCAGGAAGTGCTCGGGCTCGATCTCTACGCGTAACCCCGTTTCACACCCTCTCAGCCAGGCCCGCTAAACAGATCGATGAGCGCTGCGCTTCCCTATTACCTCGGTTGCCCATCCTGGAGCGAAGCGGCCTGGCGCGCCACGCTGTATACGCAGGATACCCGGCCAACCGAGTTTCTCAGCCGCTACACCGAGGTATTCAACGCGGTGGAAGGCAACACCACGTTCTATGCCAGACCCAGCGAGCAAATAGTGGCGCGCTGGGCGCAGGCCATGCCGGCGCACTTTCGGTTCTGCGCCAAGTTGCCGCGAGACATCAGTCACAGCGAGGATCTCTGTCAGCAACTGGATGAGGTCACGCAGTTTCGTCAGTTGCTGGCACCGCTCGGCGAGCGGGTGGCGCCATACTGGCTGCAACTACCGGCCAGCTTCGGTCCGTCGCGGTTGGCGGAGCTGGCGGCGTTCATCGAGCAGTGGGGGGACTGGCCACTGGCGATAGAGGTGCGCCACCCGGAGTTCTTCGCCAAGGGCGATGCCGAACGCGTGCTCAATCGCCTGCTGCACGAGCGTGGTATAGAGCGCATCTGTCTGGATTCGCGTGCGCTGTTCAGCTGCGATTCGCAGGAGCCCGCCGTGCTGCATGCGCAAGCCAAGAAGCCGCGCTTGCCGACTCGTCCTACCGCGTTCAGTCAGAGCCCGCAGTTGCGCTTCATCGGCCATCCCGAGTTGTTGGCCAACGACCCCTTCATGCTGCACTGGCTGGACAAGGCTGCCGGCTGGATCGAGCAGGGGTTGCGCCCTTACGTCTTCGCCCATACCTCGGACAACCGCCTGGCACCGGAGCTGGCGCGGCGTTTTCATGAGCAGCTGATGCAGCGCCTGCCTGGCTTGCCCGAACTGCCGGTTTTGCAGACGGAGCCGGAACTGGAGCAGCTTGGCTTACTCTGATGGAGCATGGATATGCTGATACGGATAATCGGCCGTTTGCTGTTTCTCTCCGTGCTACTGGGCGCGGCGTTGCTGGTAGCGCTGTGGCGTGGTTGGGTGGATGTGGCGCCGCGTTTCAACCCCTGGGCGCCGCTGGACGTGCGAGAAACGCCGAACCTGCTGACCCCCTTCAAACTCTGGCGCCTGAGCGAGGATCGTGAGCTATGCGACCTGGCCCTGGCGACTTCTGACCTGCGTTTTACCCGTCTGCCCGACAGCACGCCGCATCCTGGCTGCCCGATTAAAAATGCCGTGCGTATTCAGGGGGCCAGCGTTGGTCTGAGCAGCAGTTTCATGGCTACCTGCCCGTTGGCGGTGAGCTTCGCTTTGTTCGAGCGACATGGCTTGCAGCCGGCTGCACAGGCGGTGTTCGGCCAGCCGGTGACCCGTGTCGAACACGTCGGCAGTTTCGCCTGTCGCAGCATTGCCGGGAGCCAGCGGCCCAGTCAGCATTCCTATGCCAATGCGCTGGACATGGTCGGTTTCCGTCTGCGCGACGGCCAGCACATCAGCGTGCTGCGCGACTGGCCGGGACAGGGCGACAAGGCGCGCTTTCTGCGCCTGGTACAGGAAGCGGCCTGTGACAGCTTCAATGTCACTCTGGGACCTGAATACAACACCGCGCACCGCGATCACTTTCACCTGGACATGGGCATGTGGCGCATGTGCCGCTGACGCGCTTGCGATCTGTAGGGCGGGTGCAACCCGCCATAGCGCCAATGGCGGGTTGCACCCGCCCTACGGCAACGAAAAAGCTTCGCCATCCCTAGCGTTTGGCCAATAGCAGATCGGCTGCCTGTCCGCTGCGCCCATCGGCGAATTCGAAGCGACCCAGCTGTGCGATCTGGTCGTAAGCGCCGAGGGCGATGCTGACGTCGCGGGCGCGCAGGTCGATGGCGCTGACGCCGGCTTCGCCGAGCATTTGCAGCTGCTGGCGGCCCTGGGCGTCGAAACGCAGCAGGCGCAGTTTGTCGAACACGGCATCGGCTGTATCGATACGGCCGTCGTCGTTATCGTCGAAGCGTGCCAGTTCGGCGAAGCCATTGGCGGCCCCATGCTGATCGCCGAACAGTTCGCGGCCATCGTCAATGAGTCCATTGCCGTTACGATCCAGCGCCAATAGCGCATCGTCACCGGTGGGTGCGCTGATCGAATCCATACGGCCGTCGGGATCCAGATCGAAACGCACCGGACGGCCAAGACCACTGGTGGAGAAGCCGTTGCCAGCCATATCCAGTACCAGCGGGTCGACCTGCTGGGGCGCCTGGCCCACGCTGACATTCAGTTCCAGACCGCGTTGATCGATTACCGCCTGGCTGACCACGGCGGCGCTGCTGGGCACAGCAGTTGGCTCGGCGGTTTCCCGCAGCTCACGAGCGATCTCACCGGGCTTCTGCTCGTCTTCGATACCCAGGGTGCGGCGCAGAATCTGATAGTTGATGGATTCGTGCGTCGCGCGGTCGAGTTCGTCATCGAGAGGACGAGCGCTGACGGGGCTGTTGTTTGGGCGTGGGGCGGAGAGGGCGTCGAACATGTTCACTCTCGATGCGGCTGTCGGCGGCCGGGTCTGGCAGAATGCCGCTTCTTCGATATCGGCCGTGTGGCCGGTGCTTTGAGTGATTTTTGAGCAGAACGAGCCAATGACCGACGAGCGGCACAACGCCAGCATCCGCATCCAAGCCTTGCATCCTCAGTACGCCGAAGCGGCCGCCCGATGGGCGTCACGTCTGGGCCTGGCGCAGGAGGGCGAGACCGAGTTCGCCTTGCAACTGGGTGACGGCGGGCTGCAACTGGTCGAGCTGGGCGACAAGGCGCCTGGTCCGGTGCGGGTGGATTTCGTCGAGGGGGCGGCGGCGCATCGCCGCCAGTTCGGCGGCGGCAGTGGGCAGATGATTGCCAAGGCCGTAGGCGTGCAATCGGGTATTCGGCCACGGATTCTCGATGCGACGGCGGGGCTGGGGCGTGACTCGTTCGTGCTGGCCAGCCTGGGCTGCGAGATGACCCTGATCGAGCGTCAGCCGCTGGTGGCTGCGCTATTGGAAGACGGCCTGCAGCGGGCGGCGCTGGATTTCGATGTGGCGCCCATCATCGCGCGCATGCGCCTGCTTACCGGAAATGCCATCGAGCTGATGCGCAACTGGCAGGACGAGGCACCGCAGGTGATCTACCTCGATCCGATGTTCCCGCATCGTGACAAGAGTGCGCTGGTGAAGAAGGAAATGCGCCTGTTCCGCCCGTTCGTCGGTGATGATCTGGATGCGCCGGCGTTGCTCGAAGCGGCGCTGGCGCTGGCCACTCATCGCGTTGTGGTCAAGCGCCCACGCAAGGCGCCGGCCATTGAAGGGAGCAAACCGGGCTATGTGCTGGAAGGCAAGTCGAGCCGTTACGACATCTACCCTAAAAAGAAGCTGGAAGCCAGCGCGTAGCGCCTCCCCGGTTCAGGGTCGGTAAGCGCGCAGAAACAGCTGTACCGCGTCCTGCACATGATGTTCCGCGGCTTCACCCTCAAGCGGCTCGCCACATCCGATCAGCAGGCGGAAATGCGCACCGCCCTTGAGCAGGCTGAAGAATTGGTCGGCGGCCAGGTGCGGATTGTCCAGGCTCAGCAGTCCGCGCTGGGCCGCTTTGTGCAGCAGCACTTCCATCTCATCCTGCACCCGTTTCGGGCCGGCTTCGTAGAACATCTGCGACAGCTTGGAGCCCTGGCTGGCCAGGCTCACCATCATCCGGTGCATTTCCACTGATTCGCGGCTATTGACCAGCGCCAGGAAGCCGCGTGCGATGCCCATTAGCTGGCTTTCCAGCGGTACGTTGTCCGGTAGCTCGAACAACAGTTCGGGGAGTTGCTCTTCGCATTTGGCCTTGATCGCCGCGGAGAACAGGGTCTCCTTGTCGGTGAAGTGGCTGTACACCGTGAGCTTGGAAACGCCCGCCTCGGCAGCGATGGCGTCCATGCTGCTACCGTCATAACCATTACGCAGGAACAGGCTCTTGGCCGCCTCGAGGATGGCGCGACGTTTGGCGGGGTCTTTCGGACGACCGGGGCCGGAAGGTTGTAACAACTTGTCAGGCATTGGCGGATTTTAATACTGGACTGGCGAGTTTGCTATTTTTACTATACCCGCCAGTACAAATATTCCAAACCTTCTCTGAAAGGTCTTACACATGTCTTGCCATGTTCTCCCGCTCGTTGCTTCTCTGGGTCTCGTCTTCCTGTTGTCTGCCTGTGGTAACGGTGAACAGGCGGAGCAGCCGATCCGTCCTGCCATGGTGGTGCAGCCGCAGCCCGCTACGGCGCTGGTCGACAGCTATCCGGGTGAGGTGCGCGCCCGCTACGAGCCGGAGCTTGCTTTCCGTATCGCCGGCAAGGTGAGCAAGCGCACGGTGGATGTCGGTGATCGGGTGAAGAAGGATCAGGCCCTGGCCGAACTGGATCCGCAGGACGTGCGCCTGCAACTGGAGGCCACTCGCGCGCAGATGGCGGCAGCCGAGGCCAACCTGCAAACCGTGCGTGCCGAGCGTGAGCGCTACAAGAAGCTGCTTGAGCGCAATCTGGTCAGCCGTTCGCAGTTCGACAACGTCGAAAACCAATACCGCTCCGGCGAAGCGCGCCTGAAGCAGGTCAAGGCCGAGTACGACGTGGCCCGCAACCAGACCGACTATGCCGTGCTGCGGGCCTCGCAGGACGGCGTGATCGCCCGTCGCGCGGTCGAGGTGGGGCAGGTGGTGGCGGCCGGTCAGACGGTGTTCACCCTGGCTGCCGACGGCGAGCGTGAAGTGTCGATCAGCCTGCCGGAGCAGAGCTTTGGTCGCTTCGAAATTGGTCAGGTGGTCGAGGTCGAGCTGTGGTCGCAGCCTGATCAGCGTTTCCCCGGCCGCATCCGTGAGATGGCCCCGGCGGCCGATCCGCAGTCGCGCACTTTCGCCGCACGTGTCGCGTTCACCGAAGGCAAGGTGCCGGCTGAGTTGGGCCAGAGTGCGCGGGTATTCATCGCCAGCAATGGCGAGGTACCGCTGGCCGTACCGCTGTCGGCACTCAGCGCCGAGCAGGGCCAGGCGTTCGTCTGGGTTGTCGATCCCAAGGAGCACCGCGTGCAGCGTCGTCCGGTGCGTGTCGGCGCCTATGGTGATGAGCGTGTGCCGGTGCTGGAAGGGTTGACCGCTTCCGATTGGGTCGTCGCCGCCGGGGTACAGATTCTTCGCGAAGGCCAGCAGGTGCGCCCGGTCGATCGGGACAATCGCAACGTCGAACTGGCCGCCAAGGAGTAAGCCCGCATGAGCTTCAACCTGTCTGCCTGGGCGCTGCGTCATCGCCAGATCGTCCTCTACATCATGCTGCTGTTCGCCGTGGTGGGGGCGCTGTCTTACACCAAGCTGGGGCAGAGCGAAGACCCGCCGTTCACCTTCAAGGCCATGGTGATCCGCACCAACTGGCCGGGTGCAAGCGCCGAAGAGGTGTCGCGTCAGGTCACCGAGCGCATCGAGAAGAAGCTGATGGAGACCGGCGAGTATGACCGCATCACCAGCTTCTCCCGCCCCGGCGAGTCGCAGGTCACCTTCATGGCGCGCGACTCCATGCGCAGCTCCGAGATTCCAGAGCTGTGGTATCAGGTGCGCAAGAAGATCAGCGACATTCGCCACACGCTGCCGCCCGGTATTCAGGGGCCGTTCTTCAACGACGAGTTCGGCACCACCTTCGGCAATATCTATGCGCTGACCGGTAGCGGTTTCGACTACGCGGTGCTCAAAGACTACGCTGACCGTCTGCAGCTGCAACTGCAACGGGTCAAGGATGTGGGCAAGGTCGAGCTGGTGGGGCTGCAGGACGAGAAGATCTGGATCGAACTGTCCAACACCAAGCTGGCCACCCTCGGTTTGCCACTGTCTGCCGTGCAACAGGCGCTGGAGGCGCAGAACGCAGTAGCCGCTGCCGGCTTCTTCGAGACCTCCAGCGAACGTATTCAGCTGCGTGTGACCGGGCGTTTCGAGTCGGTGGAGGAAATCCGCGATTTTCCCATTCGCGTCGCTGATCGCACCTTCCGCATTGCTGACGTTGCCGAGGTCAAGCGCGGTTTCAACGACCCACCCGCGCCGCGCATGCGCTTCATGGGCGAGGACGCCCTGGGCATTGCCGTATCGATGAAGGACGGCGGCGATATCCTGGTGCTGGGCAAGGCATTGGAAGACGAATTCGCCCGTCTGCAACAGACGCTGCCGTTGGGTATGGAGCTGCGCAAGGTGTCGGATCAGCCGGCAGCGGTGAAGACCGGCGTGGGCGAGTTCGTCAAGGTGCTGGTGGAGGCGTTGGTGATCGTGCTCGCGGTCAGCTTTTTCTCCCTCGGTCTGCGCACCGGCCTGGTGGTGGCGCTGGTGATCCCGCTGGTGTTGGCGATGACCTTCGCTGCTATGTACTACCTCGGCATCGGCCTGCACAAGATTTCTCTCGGTGCGCTGGTGCTCGGCCTCGGCCTGCTGGTGGACGACGCGATCATCGCGGTGGAGATGATGGCGATCAAGATGGAGCAGGGCTACGACCGCTTCAAAGCGGCCAGTTTCGCCTGGACCAGTACGGCTTTCCCCATGCTCACCGGCACCCTGATCACTGCTGCCGGTTTTCTGCCCATTGCCACTGCGCAGTCCGGTACCGGTGAGTACACCCGCTCGATCTTCCAGGTGGTGGCCATTTCGCTGATCGCCTCATGGATCGCGGCAGTGATGTTCGTACCCTATCTGGGCGACAAGCTGCTGCCTGACCTGGCCAAGCTGCACGCGGCGAAACACGGTGGCAGCGCAGGCGGTCATGACCCTTATTCGACCCCGTTCTACCGCCGCGTTCGCGCGACGGTGGAGTGGTGCGTGCGCCGTCGTGGCATCGTGATCCTGCTGACCATTGCACTGTTCGTTGCGTCGGTGCTGCTGTTCCGTTTCGTGCCGCAACAGTTCTTCCCGGCCTCCGGGCGCCTGGAGTTGATGGTCGATATCAAGCTGGAGGAAGGCGCTTCGCTGAGCGCCACCGAAGCCGAGGTGCATCGCCTGGAAAAACTGCTCAAGGAGCAGCCCGGCATAGACAACTACGTGGCCTACGTCGGCACGGGATCGCCGCGTTTCTACCTGCCGCTGGATCAGCAGTTGCCGGCGGCCAGCTTTGCCCAGTTCGTGGTACTGGCCAAAAGCATCGAAGAGCGCGAGCGCCTGCGTGGTTGGCTGATCAACGTGATGAACGACGAGTTCCCGACCCTGCGCAGTCGCGTCAGCCGCCTGGAGAACGGGCCGCCCGTGGGCTACCCGATCCAGTTCCGCGTCAGCGGTGAGCACATCGCCGAGGTGCGCGCCCTGGCCCGCCAGGTGGCGGACAAGGTGCGCGAGAACCCGCATGTGGTGAATGTGCACCTGGACTGGGAGGAGCCGAGCAAGGTGGTGATCCTCAATATCGATCAGGATCGTGCCCGTGCCCTGGGCGTCAACACCGCCGAGTTGTCGCGCTTCCTGCAGGGTTCGCTGTCCGGTACCAGTGTTAGCCAGTATCGCGAAGGTAATGAGCTGATCGAGATTCTCCAGCGCGGCACGCCGCAGGAGCGCAAGGCCCTGAGCCTGCTGCCGAGCCTGGCGGTGCCGACCGACAGCGGTCGCAGTGTGGCGCTGTCGCAGGTGGCGACCCTGGAGTACGGCTTCGAGGAAGGCATCATCTGGCACCGCAACCGTCTGCCCAACGTCACCGTGCGTGCCGACGTCTATGGCAAGCAGCAGCCGGCCAACCTGACCCAGCAGATCCTGCCGACGCTCGACCCGATCCGCGCCGAGCTGCCTGCTGGTTATCTGCTGGAGGTCGGTGGCACGGTTGAGGATTCCCGGCGCGGACAGAAGTCGGTCAACGCAGGTATCCCGCTGTTCATCGTGGTGGTGCTGACGCTGCTGATGCTGCAGCTGAAAAGCTTCTCGCGTTCGGCGATGGTATTTCTTACCGCGCCGTTGGGCCTGATCGGCGTGACCCTGTTCCTGCTGATCTTCCGCCAGCCGTTCGGCTTCGTCGCCATGCTCGGCACCATTGCCCTGGCTGGGATGATCATGCGCAACTCGGTGATCCTGGTCGATCAGATCGAGCAGGACATCAGCCACGGCCTGGACCGCTGGCACGCCATCATCGAGGCGACGGTGCGCCGCTTCCGGCCGATCGTGCTGACAGCCCTGGCGGCGGTGCTGGCGATGATCCCGCTATCGCGCAGTGTGTTCTTCGGGCCTATGGCGGTGGCCATCATGGGCGGGCTGGTGGTGGCCACGGCATTGACCCTGCTGTTCCTGCCAGCGCTGTATGCGGCGTGGTTCCGGGTCAAGGAGAGCGAGGCGCAGTAGGCTGTGGGAGGCGCTTTAGCGGCGAGCTTTTAATGCTGTCGCGGCTTTCAAGCTCTTCCCGCAAAGTTGCTGATAGCAATAAAAAACGGGAGCCATTGGCTAATGCCAGTCAGTTAAGCTGACTGGCATTTTTACTTCTGGTCGGATACTTGGACGGCCGGGCTTGACCGCTCGCGGATAACTGCGATCCTCACGACGATGAGGTAGGACGTAGTGCGTGGCCGAGGCCTGTAGTTCGGCCAGGTAGCGAGGGATGTTGCCTCGCACCGCAGCGCTGCCCAAACGCTGGCGACCTTGCACGATTGCACTGGGTGCTACCAATGGCTTCTGCCCAGGCAGCATGATGCCCATACGGCTCGCGGCATCCCAGGCCGACATCCGGCGAAACAACGCCATGGCGATCACGCACCAGATCATGGCTTCAAGAGGGAGACGTCGCTTACGCAGGGTCGCCACTCCCGCCGTTTCCAGTGCGGTGCTAACTAGGTCTGGATCAAGCAGCGCCCCCAGCTCGTCAAGGGAGTGGGTGGCAGAAGCCACTTCGTGAGTCAGTGCCAAGGCGCGGGAAAGTCGCATAAAAAATCCGATGCTCAAAACAAGCATCAGATTTTCGTTTCAGCGCGCAGAAGCTCAAGCTGTAGTGCTTAACTGACTGGCATTAAGCCATTGGCTCCCGTTCTTTTATGTAGCGGGTAAGGCTTATTCGTCCATCTGCGACTGCAGGTAGTTCTGCAGGCCTACTGCTTCGATCAGGCTGAGCTGGGTTTCCAGCCAGTCGATGTGATCTTCCTCGGAGCAGAGGATTTCTTCCAGCAGTTCGCGGCTGGCGTAGTCACCAATGCTCTCGCAATAGGCAATGGCAGCCTTCAGGTCGCCATGGGCCTTGTGCTCGATCTTCAGGTCGCATTCGAGCATTTCCTTGGTGTTTTCACCGATCAGGATCTTGCCCAGGTCCTGCAGGTTCGGAATGCCCTCAAGGAACAGGATGCGCTTGATCAGCTTGTCGGCGTGCTTCATCTCGTCGATGGACTCATGGTACTCATGCTCGCCGAGTTTTTTCAGGCCCCAGTCTTCATACATGCGCGCATGCAGGAAGTACTGGTTGATGGCGACCAGTTCGTTACCAAGAATCTTGTTCAGGTGTTGAATGACCTTCTTGTCGCCTTTCATGACCGCTCCTGCAGTTTCAATGACAGTGATAGCCTTGAATTTTCGGCCTCGTTCTTCTTTCTGTCAAACCTAAGTGTTTGAAACATAAGTAAAAATAAAGCCGAATAAGAATGTTTTTATTCCGCATCATGGCGCCAAGTTATTGAATTGACGCAATAAATAAGTTGCTGAAAGTTCAGGCATGACGCCATCCGACAACTAGCCCCGGTATTTTATTTTTTCGCGCCCATAAAAAAGCCCCGCAAAGCGGGGCATGGGGCACGCAGAATTCAGGCGGCGTGAGCCGAATGCGGGTCGCGGCTATTCAGGTAGTCCTGCAGACGTGTCTGCTGCGCCGGGGTCATGAACAGGCCCAGCTTGCTGCGCCGCCAGAGGATGTCGGCGCTGCTGCGCGCCCACTCTTCGCGGCGCAGGTAGTCCACTTCGCGGGTGTAGAGCCCGGCACCCAGGTGTTCGCCAAGGTCGGTGAGGTTGTGCACGCCGTCGAGCAGACGCCAGGTGCGGCTGCCATAACTGGTGGCCCAGCGTCTGGCCAGGCTGGTGGGCAACCAGCCGTGGCGTTCGCAGAGTGCTTCGACCAGGGCGCTCTGGCTTTGCAGATCTTCGCCGCCGGGCAACGGGGCACTGGCTGTCCAGCTCGGGCCCAGTTTCGTGAAGTGCGGCGCCAGTTGTTGCATGGCGGACTCGGCCAGCTTGCGGTAGGTGGTCAGCTTGCCGCCGAATACTGACAGCAACGGCGCTTCGCCCGGCGCACCGGAGAGCGACAGGGTGTAGTCACGGGTAATCGCCGACGGCTCATCGGATTCGTCGTCGCACAGCGGCCGTACGCCTGCGAAGCTGTGCAGTACATCGTCGCGGCTGAGCTGCTGTTTGAAATGGTCATTGACCACCTTGAGCAGGTAGTCGGTTTCCTCGGCAGTGATCGTCACCTGAGCAGGGTCGCCCTGGTATTCACGGTCGGTGGTGCCGATCAGGGTGAAACGTTCCAGATAAGGGATGGCGAAGACGATGCGGCGGTCTTCGTTTTGCAGGATGTAGGCCTGCTCGCCTTCGTACAGGCGCGGCACGACGATGTGGCTGCCCTGGATAAGACGAATGCCATACGGCGATTGCTGCTTGAGGTCGTCACGAATGAAGCGAGCGACCCAGGGGCCGGCGGCATTGACCAGCGCCCGTGCACGGATGGACAGCAGGCTGCCGTCGCTGCGTTCCAGATGGATATGCCACAGGCCCTTGCTGCGTCGGGCGCTGACGCAACGGGTGCGCGGGTGAATG
Source organism: Ectopseudomonas mendocina (assembly GCF_007049795.1). Lineage (GTDB taxonomy): Bacteria > Pseudomonadota > Gammaproteobacteria > Pseudomonadales > Pseudomonadaceae > Aquipseudomonas > Aquipseudomonas mendocina_D. Next base: position 48,348 of record NZ_SCFY01000010.1, on the reverse strand, counting down.
TGCGCGCCTTTTTCCCGTGCGGCCATGGCGTTGAGTACCACCAGGCGGGCGTCGTCCACCCAGCAGTCGGAATATTCGAAGCCGCGGCTGATCTCCGCCTTCAGCGGGCTGCCGACGCCGAAACGCAGACCGCGCGAAGCCGGCAGACGCTCACGTTTGCCCAGGTGATCGTAGAGGAACAGGCCGGCGCGAATCATCCAGGCCGGACGCAAGTGCGGGCGGTGCGGCAGAACGAAGCGCATCGGCTTGACGATATGCGGCGCCTTGGCCAGCAGCACTTCGCGCTCGGCCAGGGCCTCACGCACCAGGCGAAACTCATGGTGTTCCAGATAGCGCAGGCCGCCGTGGATCAACTTGCTGCTGGCCGAAGAGGTGTGGCTGGCCAGGTCATCCTTTTCGCAAAGGAACACGGAAAGGCCACGACCGGCTGCATCGGCTGCGATGCCCGCTCCATTGATACCACCGCCAACGACCGCGAGGTCATAGACTTCCGCAACGGGGCTGGCGAACTGGTCGTGGGGCATGTGGCACGCTCGGCTATTGGATTCGAATGTGTTTATGTTCACTTTCGAAAATATGCTAGACGAAGATGCGCAGCTTCGCTACCCCGGCACGCGATTGCGCGCCGAGCGGTACTGAGGGATGGGATTTGCACTAGGGCGGGTGCAAGCCGCAGGCAGGTTGGTGGTGGGTTACACGTAGATGCCGAACCTGCGTCTATCAGACCAGGTCGAGCTGGACCTTATGGCTGTGCAGCAGGCGGGTGATGGCGGCCGAGGGCGCGCTGTCGGTGAAGACGCGGTCGACCAGGGCGATGGAGCCCAGGCGCACCACGGCGTTGCGGCCGAACTTGCTGGAGTCGGCGGCGAGGAAGACCTGTCTGGCGTTGTCGATGATCGCCTGGGAAACCCGTACTTCCTGGTAGTCGAAGTCGAGCAGACTGCCGTCGTCGTCGATACCGCTGATGCCGACGATGGCGTAATCGACCTTGAATTGCTGGATGAAATCCACTGCGGCCTGGCCGACGATACCGCCGTCGCCGCGCACCGTGCCACCGGCCACCAGTACCTCGAAGTCAGCCTTGGCGCTGAGCTGGGCGGCGACGTGCAGGTTGTTGGTGATGATCTTCAGACCCTTGTGGTTCTGCAGCTCGCGGGCGATGGCTTCGGTGGTGGTGCCGATGTTGATGAACAGCGAGGCGTGATCGGGGATCTGCGCGGCCACCGCCTCGGCGATGCGTTGTTTCTCCTCGCGCATCTGCCCCGCGCGCATGCCGTAGGCGGTGTTCTGAATGCTTGACGATTCGCAGGCCGCGCCGCCATGGGTACGGCGCAACAGGCCGTGCTCGGCCAGCTGGTTGATGTCGCGGCGAATGGTCTGCGGGGTCACGGCGAACGCCTGGGCCAGTTCGTCGATGCTGACGTAGCCGCGTTCACGGGCGAGGTTGAGAATGTCGTGCTGGCGCGGCGCGAGGTTCATGAGCGCTTCCTGTGATGGTCACTCATTATAGGGTGTGGCGGTGGTGGATTTGGGCCTGTTACTGTAAGGCATCTTTTATCGCGTTTTCACATTCGAACATGACTCCCGCAATTGATCTGTTGAAAAAGGCCAAGGCCGAACACCGTGTGCACAGCTACCAGCACGATCCCAAAGCGCCGTCCTACGGGCTGGAGGCGGCCGAGAAGCTGGGGCTGGCACCCGAGTGCGTGTACAAGACCCTGCTCGCAGCGACCGAGAAGGGCGAGCTGCTGGTGGCGGTCGTGCCGGTGGCGGGCAGCCTGGATCTCAAGGCGCTGGCAGCAGCTGCGGGGGCGAAGAAAGCGGACATGGCCGACCCGGCAGCCGCACAGCGCGCCACCGGTTATCTGGTTGGCGGCATCAGCCCGCTGGGGCAGAAGAAGCGCCTGCGTACCTTTATCGACGAAAGTGCACGCCAGCATCCTACCATTCACGTCAGTGGTGGCCGGCGAGGGCTGGAGCTGGAGCTCTCGGCCGAGACCCTGGCACAGCACACTCAGGGGCAGTTCGCCGCTATCGGCAAAGCCTGAAACGAGCAGTATGCTGCCAGCAAAATAAGCCACTCTGCGGTCAACAGCAGCGAACGTTACCGATAACAACAAGGAATCTTGCATGACCCAATACCTGCTAGCCATCGACCAGGGCACCACCAGCTCCCGCGCCATCATCTTCAGTGCCCAGGGATTGCCGGTTGCGCGCGCCCAGCAGGAGTTCAAGCAGTACTTCCCGCAGGATGGCTGGGTCGAGCACGACGGTGAGGAGATATGGTCCTCCACGCTCAAGGTTTGCCGCGATGCCATTGCCAGTAGCGGTCTGCAGCCCGAGGCTATTGCCGCCATCGGCATCACCAACCAGCGCGAAACCACCCTGGTGTGGGATGCTGTCAGTGGTAAGCCTATCCACCCGGCCATCGTCTGGCAGGATCGTCGCACCGCCGACTATTGCGCCGGGCTCAAGGAGCAAGGCCATGAGGCGGCGGTCTCGGCCAAGACCGGCCTGCTGATCGATCCGTATTTCTCCGCCACCAAGCTGCGCTGGATTCTGCATAACGTGCCGGGTGCTCGTGAGCGGGCCGAGCGCGGTGAGCTGCGCTTCGGTACCGTCGACAGCTTCCTGTTGTGGCGTCTGACCGATGGCAAGGTGCACCGTACCGACGCCAGCAACGCCTCGCGCACGCTGATGTTCAACATCCATACCCAACAGTGGGACGAAGAGCTGCTCAAGCTGTTCGAGATCCCGGCCAGCCTGCTGCCCGAGGTGCTCGACTGCGCTGCCGAGTTCGGTCATACCGACAGCGCGCTGCTCGGCGCCAGTATTCCGGTGTTGGGCATGGCCGGTGACCAGCAGGCGGCCCTGATCGGCCAGGCCTGCTTCGAGCCGGGCATGGTCAAGAGCACCTACGGTACTGGCTGTTTCATGATCCAGAACACCGGCGATCAGCCGGTGAGTTCGAAGAACCGTCTGCTGACCACGGTCGGCTATCGCCTCAATGGCAAGGTCACCTACGCGGTGGAGGGCAGTATCTTCGTCGCAGGCGCGGCGGTGCAGTGGTTGCGTGACGGTATCAAGCTGATCAGCCATGCGCGCGAAAGCGAGGCGCTGGCCGAGGCCACCGGTGAAGCCTGCGGCGTCTACCTGGTGCCGGCATTCACCGGCCTGGGGGCGCCGTATTGGGACCCCAAGGCGCGCGGTGCCATCTTCGGCCTGACCCGCGATACCGGGATCAAGGAGATCGTCACCGCCGGCCTGCAGTCGGTGTGCTACCAGACCCGTGACCTGCTCGAAGCCATGCGCCAGGATGGGGCGGCGGCGCCTAGCGCCCTGCGTGTCGACGGCGGCATGGTAGAGAACAACTGGGTCATGCAGTTTCTCGCCGACATTCTCGGCGTCAGCGTGGAACGCCCGGAAGTCACCGAGACCACTGCGCTAGGCGTCGCGTATCTGGCAGGTCTGAAGCTAGGCCTGTACCAGGACCTGAACGCCATCGCCAGTCATTGGCATCGTCAGCAGCGTTTCGAGCCGCGGATGAACGATGCACATCGCGAACGCCTTTACGCTGGTTGGCTGGATGCGGTGAAGCGGGTGCGCAGCGAGCCCTGAAGCACCCCGGGATCGTAGAAGCGGTTTTAGCCGCGATGCTTGGGCTTAACTGGAAAACAGCAACTGTATCTGTTGCGGCTTACCTGGCGTAGGCATGCTGGCGGCTCTAATCTGGCCGGAATGCAGCATGCCTCTCGAATTCCATCAAGTTGACGCCTTTACCGATCAGCCGTTCGCGGGCAATCCCGCCATGGTCTATCGCCTGAATGCCTGGCTCGACGATGCCCTGATGCAGCGCATCGCTGCCGAGCACAACCTGGCCGAGACCGCATTCGTGGTGAAAGAGAGCGGTGCCTGGCATATCCGCTGGTTCACCCCAGTCAGCGAGGTGCCGCTGTGCGGGCATGCCACCCTGGCGGCGGCCAAGGTGCTGTTCGACATTTATCAGGAATCGGCCGAGGTGCTGGATTTCACCTGCTTGTCCGGAGCGCTGCAGGTCACCCGGCAGGGCGAACGTCTGCAACTGGATTTCCCGGTGCGGCGCGCGGAGTTGGTGACGCGGGAATTACACGAGCAGGCCGAGCGTGCGCTGGAGCGTCAGGTGGAGCAGGTACTGGCGTTGGGCAATGCCGATGGCAACGTGCAGGAACTGATGGTGGTGCTGGATTCCGAGGCCGAGCTCCGCGAGCTGAAGCCGAACCTGCCCGCGCTGGCCACCCTGCCTGGGCTTGGCGTGCTGGTCACGGCTGCCGGGGCCCAACATGACTTCGTTTCGCGCTACTTCGCGCCCAGTATCGGTATCGATGAAGACCCTGTCACCGGTTCGACCCACTGCATCCTGATGCCCTATTGGGTCGAGCGTCTGGGTCGCAACACGCTCAGTGCCTTCCAGTGTTCGGCGCGTGGTGGTGAGTTGCTCTGTCGTTTGGAGGGCGAGCGGGTGAAGATCGCTGGCCACGCCCGGCATATCGCCAGTGGCCAGCTGATGCTCTGATCAGTTGCTGCTGACCCGGCGCACGCCAGCTGATTCGCTCAGCTGCAATTGCGCGGCGACGCTGCCAAGGGCCGGGAAGGCCACCAGGTGGTCGGCGGCGATGCGGATGCCCACCTCGTCGCCCGGCTGGTGATCGGCATGACTGGGAAAGATCGATTCCAGCTGGCTGCCGGTCGGTAGTTGCAGTCGGTAGAGCGTGGCCGCGCCGAGGAAGGTTTTGCCGACGATACGCGCCTTCAGTTCGCTGCTTTCGTCCGGAACGATATCGTCCGGGCGCAGTAACACGTCCACCGCGCTGCCCTGCGCCCAGGTATAGGCACGGTTGCCGCGGATCACGCCGAGCTCGGTCTGTACCGTTTCCGGGCTGAGCAACTGGCCGCGGATGAAATAACCCTGGCCAATAAAGCTGGCGACGAAAGGTGTCAGCGGCTCGTGGTAGAGGTTGAACGGCGTGTCCCACTGCTCCAGACGGCCATCCTTGAACACGCCGACGTGATCGCTGACGGCGAAGGCTTCTTCCTGATCGTGGGTCACCAGGATGGCGCTGGTGCCGCGCGTCTTGAGTATCTCGCGCACTTCATGGCTCAGGCGCCGACGCAGTTCGCCATCGAGGTTGGAGAAGGGCTCGTCGAGCAGCAGCAGCTTCGGCTCCGGTGCCAGGGCGCGGGCCAGGGCCACGCGTTGTTGCTGGCCGCCGGACAGTTCGTGGGGGTAACGTTTGGCCAGGTGCCCGAGCTTGACCAGTTCCAGCAGCTCCTGGGTTATGCGCTCGGTATTGGCGTGCTTGCGAATGCCAAAGGCGACGTTCTCCGCCACGCTCAGGTGGGGGAACAGGGCATAGTCCTGAAACACCATGCCGATCTGGCGTTTCTCCGGTGCCAGGGTAAAGCCGGCGCGGGAGATCACCTGGCCGTCGAGTTCTATCTCACCTTCGAGCACTGGCTCGAAACCGGCGATGGCGCGCAGCGTAGTGGTCTTGCCGCAACCCGATGGGCCGAGTAGGCAGCCGATATCGCCCGGGTTCAGGTGCAGGTCGAGATCCTGCACCACCTTGTGGGCGTGGTAGCCGCAGTTCAGCCCGCGTAGCTGCAGCAGGGGCTGGCTCATGCGTGGTGGTACGCCGGGTCGACCAGCATCTCCAGCAGCGCCTTCTGGGCGTGCAGGCGGTTCTCGGCTTGATCCCACGCTACCGAGCGTGGGTCGTCGAGCAGGTCGAAGCTGATTTCTTCGCCACGGTGCGCCGGCAGGCAATGCATGAACAGCACGTCTTCGGCGGCGGCGTCGAGCAGCTCGCGGGTGACCTGATAGGGGCGGAACAACGCCATGCGCTGCTCGGCCTCGTCTTCCTGGCCCATCGAGGCCCAGACGTCGGTGCTGACCAGATGCGCGCCGGCCACCGCTTCGCGCGGGGCACGCAGCACCTGCACACGCTCGCCGGCCTGGGCCAGGAAACGTGAGTCCGGCTCATAGCCAGCAGGGCAGGCGACCTTCAGCTGGAAATCGAACTGCATCGCCGCTTCGATATAGGAGTTGCACATGTTGTTGCCGTCGCCGATCCAGGCCACCGTCTTACCGGCGATACTGCCGCGGTGTTCGAGGAAGGTCTGCATATCGGCGAGCAACTGGCAGGGGTGCAGGTCGTCGGACAGACCGTTGATCACCGGCACCTTGGACTTGGCGGCGAACTCGGTGAGGTTGCTGTGGGCGAAGGTGCGGATCATCACCGCATCGAGCATGCTCGACATGACGATGGCGGCGTCGCCAATCGGCTCACCACGGCCCAGCTGAGTGTCGCGCGGCGAGAGGAAGATGGCCTGGCCGCCGAGCTGGATCATGCCGGCTTCGAAGGACAGGCGGGTGCGGGTCGAGGCCTTCTCGAAGATCATGCCCAGCACGCGATTCTTCAGGGGCTCGAAGAGTACGCCGCGATTACGCAGATCCTTCAGCTCGATGCCTCGGCGGATCAAACCCACCAGTTCGTCCGGTGTGTAATCCATCATCGAGAGAAAGTGTCTGACGCTCATCGTTAACTACCTTTATCACTACATTTCGCAAGCTTGCGTTCGGGGCTAAAACCGACAAAAACAGCAGAGCTTGCGGCAGGAGGCCGCAGGGTGCGACGAAACAGGGGAAGGCGCGATCCTATAAGGAAATGACGAGACGGCGCAAGTTAACGCCTACGGGCGCGCAGAATGATGTTTTACAAGCCTTTTTAGCCAAAGCGCTGGCGCCAGTGATATTGAACGCAGTCGTGCCAGGGGCCACGTACGTGGTGCTGCTGAATCGGCAGGCTTGATGCCTGTCGATTCATGAGGCGAACGCTGCTGGCGTCGCCTTCGCGCTCGGCTCATAGTTCATGACCTGCGACCTGACCGGTCGTCTCGGATCAGAACAAGAGGCCAGGCCATGACCAAGTCCCTTCATTACCGTGCATGCCATCTGTGCGAAGCCATCTGCGGCCTTGCCATCGAAACTGAAGCGCAGCCTGATGGCAGCACGCAGATTCGCTCGATCAAGGGCGATGCTCGGGATAGCTTCAGCCGTGGCCATATCTGCCCCAAGGCTGTGGCGCTGCAGGACATCCAGAACGACCCCGACCGTATCCGTCAGCCCATGCGCCGCATTGGCGAGCAGTGGCAGGCCATCGGCTGGGAGGAGGCGTTCGAGCTGGTAGCTGAGCGCCTGAGCACGATTCAGGCCGCCCATGGGCAAAATGCCGTGGCCGTGTATCAGGGCAACCCCAGCGTGCATAACTATGGGCTGATGACCCACAGCAACTATTTCCTCGGTCAGTTGAAAACCCGCAATCGCTTTTCCGCCACCTCGGTCGATCAACTGCCGCACCACCTGACCAGCCATCTGATGTATGGCCACGGTCTGCTGATTCCGATTCCCGATATCGATCACACCGACTTCATGCTGATTCTGGGCGGCAACCCCTTGGCCTCCAACGGCAGCATCATGACTGTGCCGGATGTGGAGAAGCGCCTGAAGGCCATCCAGGCCCGCGGTGGCAAGCTGGTGGTGGTCGACCCGCGTCGCAGCGAGACCGCCGCCATCGCCGACCAGCACCTGTTCGTACGCCCCGGTAGCGATGCCGCGCTGCTGCTGGCGCTGCTCAACACCCTGTTCGAGGAGGGCCTGACGCGCGACAGCCATCTGCCGGTGGAAGGGTTGGAACAGGTGCGCGAAGCGATTGCCGGCTTTGATGCCGAGGCCATGAGCGTACGCTGTGGTGTGCCGGCAGAAACCATCCGCCAACTGGCGCGGGATTTCGCCGCGGCAGACAAAGCCGTGTGCTACGGGCGCATGGGCGTTTCCACCCAGGCGTTCGGCACCCTGTGCCAATGGCTGGTGCAGATCATCAATCTGGTGACCGGCAACGTCGATCGCGCGGGCGGCGTGCTCTGCACCACGCCGGCGGTGGATCTGGTGGCGAGCACCTCGGGCGGGCATTTCAATCGCTGGCAGAGCCGGGTATCCGGCCTGCCGGAATACGGTGGCGAGCTGCCGGTTTCGGCGCTGGCCGAAGAGATGCTGACGCCGGGCGAAGGGCAGATCCGTGCCCTGGTCACGGTGGCCGGCAACCCGGTGCTGTCGACACCCAATGGGCGCCAGCTGGAGCAGGCGCTGGACGGCCTGGACTTCATGCTCTCGGTGGATTTCTACATCAACGAGACCACCCGTTACGCCGACCTGATTCTGCCGCCGACCGCGCCGCTGGAGCACGATCATTACGACACTACCTTCAATGTGTTCGCGGTGCGCAACGTCACCCGCTTCAACGAGGCAATCCTGGCCAAGCCGGACGGTGCATTGCACGACTGGGAAATCTTTGTCGGTCTGGCCAAAGCCTTCGCGGCGCGCAATGGCCTGGAGCTGAAACCGACCATGGCGCCTGAGCAGATGATCGACATGGGCCTGCGTTTTGGTCCCTATGGTGATCGCAGTGAGCACAAGCTCAGTCTGGCTGCATTGCGTGAGCATCCGCATGGGGTCGACCTGGGGCCCTTGCAGCCGAACCTGGCCGCGCGTCTGAAAACGCCGAGCAAGGCGGTGCAGGCTGCACCTGAGCTGCTGCTCGCCGATCTGGCACGCTTTGCTGAACAGCCGCAGCCGGCAGCCGATGAGCTACTGCTGATCGGTCGTCGTCACGTGCGCAGCAACAACTCCTGGATGCACAACTATCACCGCCTGGTGAAGGGCAAGCCGCGTCATCAGTTATTGATGAACCCGCACGATCTGGCCAGTCGTGGCTTGGCCGATGGCCAGCGCGTACGGGTGCGCTCGCGGGTTGGCAGCATCGAGGTGGAGGTGGCTGCCAGCGATGAGGTGATGGCTGGCGTGGTCAGCCTGCCCCATGGCTGGGGGCATGCCCGTCCTGGCGTGCAGATGGATATTGCGCGTGCCCAGCCGGGTGCCAGCGCCAACGACCTGACCGACGAGCGCCAGCTCGATGCGCTGTCCGGTAATGCTGTGCTCAATGGTGTGCCGGTGGAGGTGGTGGCTGCGTAGCCCGGATAAAACTCGGGGTTGGCTCGACGCTATTGGGCGACGGCAAGGCCGAGCATTATGCTCGGCTTTTCGCTACAATCGCGCCACCGTGGCGACCGTAGGGTCGCGAAGTCTATGCTGAGGTGCCCCATGGATATCATCGAAACCATCAAAGAGCAGATCGCCAACAACACCGTTCTGCTGTACATGAAAGGCTCGCCTAACGCGCCGCAGTGTGGCTTCTCGGCCCGTGCTGCCCAGGTCGTGATGGGCTGCGGCGAGAAGTTCGCCTACGTCGACATCCTGCAGAACCCGGAAATCCGCGCCAACCTGCCGAAGTACGCCAACTGGCCGACCTTCCCGCAGCTGTGGGTCGGCGGTGAGCTGGTCGGCGGTAGCGACATCCTCACCGAGATGTACGAGAAGGGCGAGCTGCAGACCCTGATCAAGGATGCTGTGGGGAAGGCCGACGCCTGATCACTGCATTTGCAAAAAAAGAACCCGCCTAGGCGGGTTCTTTCGTTTCTGCCATCTGCTGTCTATTTCTGCAGCCACTGGCCGTTCAGCTGGATGAACTGACCCTTGGGCGTGCGCTCGATGGCCTTCTTGCCGGCGATGGCTTCCACGTCGTTCAGGCTGATGCCGTTGTCCTGCGCGACCTTCTGGTATTCGGCGCGACGTGCCTGGTTGATCAGCCGGGCGATTTCATCGGCCTGGCCACCGGCTTTGACCACGCCGAGATAGCCGTTGGGTTGCTCGCCGAGTTGACCGCTGGCCTTGGCGTCGCCCAGCGCGCTCATGGCCTGGTTGAGGTTCAGTGCGTAGGCCGGCAGGCTGAGTGTGAGTGCCAGCAGCAGGGTCGAAATGTATCGAATCATCGTCTCTCTCCGTAGGACCTGTTCATGCCGAAACAGTGGGCTCAAAACAGACCGCTGCCTTCGCTAAATACACTGTCCAGCGCCTTGTCCACCTTGATGTAGATTTCGTGCTCGACCTTGACGTTCAGGTTGATGTTGATCGGTTCGTTCGGCATCGCCAGTTGTACCGTTGGGGTACAGGCCTGGCACAGCAGCCCCAGGCTCAGGACTGCGAGGAGGCGGTACGTGCGCATGGCGCTACTCCTTTGATTCTTGGGGGACACGCTGGCGCATCCATTGCTGAATCCGTTGCTGGATGATGCCACTCACCTTGTCGGTCAGTTGCAGGCTGGCCAGCAAGGCCGGAATGTCTTCTTCCAGATTGATATTGAAGTGGATGGGGCGGCCCTTCTCGATGGCCGGGTTCTGCCCATGCAGGCGCATGCCTAGCTGCAGTGTGCCGGACTGATCATAGTCGACGCTACTGCTGAGCAGATCGTAGTGGAAGTCCTCCAGTGCGTCGGTGACCAGCTTCATACCCGGGTTGGCCTGGCCCATGGCGCGAATGCGCGGCGAGTGAAAGCTCAGCTGCCCTCCTGGTGGCCTGGCTTCGATCAGGCCCTGTTCGATGCTGATGGCGCCGCCCAGGCGCAGCGGCAAGGTGCCGTCGATCAGCCCATTGCCGGCGAGCCCTTCGGCTGGATAGACGCGAAACAGCTCCTGCAGATCCAGGCCGCTGAGCTTCAGTGGCAGCAACTGGCTGGGGCTATCCAGTGCCCAGGTCGCCGGTTCCAGGCTCAGGCTGCCGCCGAGGATGCCCAGTTCCGCGCGTTGATGGCTGAGGTTGCCAGCCAGAGGGCGTTGCAGGCTGGCCTGATAACTGGCCTGCAGCTGCAAGGGGCCGAGAGCGATACCGGGGTCGAGCTGTTTCGCGCTCAGGCTCGGCAGCTCCAGTGTCAGGCGCTCGCCCGCGAGGCGCAGGTGCAATTCGGCGTCCACACCGCTCAGCATGCTGCGGTCATAGATGCCGGCTAGGCCTTTGCCGCTGAGCTTCGCCCTCAGTTGCAGGGGCTTGCCAGTGGGCAGGTTCAGGCTCGCGTCGGCCTGGATACGGCCGTTGTCCAGCGTCAACAGCGGCGGCCAGTTCGCAAGCGTATGTGCCAGCGGGTTGCCTGCGCGCAGGAAGAGCTCATCGAGCGTGGCGTTCAACGCCAGGCCATCGGCGGTATTGTTCAGCCCCAGAGCCATGCTCAGGCCCGAATCGGCCAACAGGGCGCCATCGAGTTTCTGGCGAGCGCTGTCGGCCTCCATCCGACCCTGCCATTGCCAGCCCTGGGCCTGTAATTGTGCGTGCTGCAGATTCTGCACGCGCAGCGTCAGTGGGCCGGACAGCGTTGGCACATGTGGCGCGCCGGCCACGCCCAGGCCGGCGAGGGTCAAGCGGGCCTGTTGCAGATCCAGGTCGGCACCGCGTAGGCGCTGGATATCCAGGCGCGAGTTGGCGGCCAGCGTGAGTTGCAGCTGGTGCGCGGTGACATTGCCAGACAGGTCGAGATTCAACTGCAGGCCATCGGCTCGAATGCCATCCAGGTCCACGCGTTTGCTGCGGGCATCGAGCTGCAACTGGCGCACCTCCAGCGCCCAGTCGCGCGATTGCTGCAGGCCGAGCTCGGCGTCGATCTGCCCCTGCAACGCCCCTTCCGCGACGAGCTTCAGCTGCAGGGCCAGTGGGGTATCCGGCTTGCTTTCCAGCGGCTGCAGCTGTAATTGCAGGCGGCTTGTTCGCAGGCCGTTTGGCAGGGCGGTCAGCCAGGGCGCATCCTGGGTATCGAGTTGCAGATTGCCGTGCAGCTTGCGCCCTTGCCAGGCGCCTGCGGCATTGCGCAGGTCGAGCTGCAGTTCACCGCTGAGCAGGCCGATGCCGGGCAGTGGCCAGGGCTGCGGCAGTTGGGCGTCGACACGTAACCATCCAGGCGCGGTCAGCAGCTCGCCGAGCTGGCGGGTGGTCTGCGGCAGCTGCAGTTGCCACTGGGCGATGATGCCGGCCTGCTGCGGCGTCTTTGGCAGATTGGCGGTGTCCAGTGATGTCCACTCGCTCAGCCAGGCGGCGACCCAGGCGATTTCCTGCAGCGGTGCCAGCAGCAGGTCGCCGTTCCATTGCAGTGCATCGCCCTGAACTGCCAGGTCGCTGTGCAGCTCCATCTGCTGTTGTTCATCGAAGTGCAGGGTCATCTGCAGCTGGCGCGCACTATCCAGGGCGCCATCGAGTCCCTGCAGGTGCGCTTGCAATACTGCGCTGTGGTTTTCGCGTAGCAGTCGCACGCGTAGATGCAAGGCATCGTCCAGACACTGCAGGTCGAGCTCGCCATCGAGTGCGCAACGGCCATTGATGCAGGGCAGTTGCGCATGGAGGTCGCGTAGTTCGATCCGCCTCGGCAGCCAGGGCAGGGCATTCGATATCGTCTGAACGGTTTCGTCGAGGCCGCTGTCGGTCGGGCTCTGCGCTTCTGAATCCGCCGCTAGCCAGTCCACGCGCAGACCCTGCACAGCCAGGCGGTAGCGCGGCGCCTCGCTGGCCAGCCATTGCAGGTGAAGCTGCTTGGCATGAGTGTGCAATTCACCCTGGTCACGCTGCACCAGACTCACCTCGTGCAGCTGCAGGCCACGCCAGCTGAGGCTGAAACCCTGCCAGTCCAGTTCGACATGCTGCTCGTCGAGCAACTGCTGCACGCGATAGATGGCGTAGCAGGCGAGCAGCGAGAGCAGCACCGCAAGCGCCATGCAGATGCTCAGCCAGAAACGCCGGCGGCTCATGAGTTCTCCTTGCCTGGTGCCGTTGCGGGACGGTACCCCATGCTCCAGAGAGTGCCAAGCCGATCTGGGGGTTGCATTGCGGCGCTTGTTCGAATCCGCGTGCGATGCGGTATGGATTGGCGGACCGATCAAGGCCGTTTCGCTGGGCTCGGTTTCTGCTGCAGGGCGAGGTCATCGCAGTGCCGCATGACGGCTGCATTCGCCGTTTGGATGCCCCGAAACAGAGCGCTGCGCGGATCTGTCGCAGGGAGTTGTGCACAATGCTGAAGCAGGCTGTCACATCACTGTCAGAAACGCCGCTAACCGCTTGATTTTCCGTGGTTGATTTTTAAGTCAATGAAAAATATGCACTTTTTTTGTTGGTGAAAAAATCGACAGTTTGACTGCGAGCCCCACGACATCAGGCCTGTGAGTTCTTTCGCCCAAGTTGTGCACGGAGTTATCCACAGCTTCTGTGGATTGTGAGGGAACTCTTTCTGGCAGCCGCAAACGATCTGGCAGGCAAGGCTTTACCTTCAAGAAAAAAGGAGTAGAGTGGCGCGCCCCGGCAGTCACCCCCCCTGTATTTATGCCTCGCGCTTTACCTGCTTCATCCTCTGCGACCCGTCCCGGTTCTTCTCGTCTGCCCATGCGCGTTGCGCTGTGGCTGCTCGACAGCCCGCGTCTGGGGCAAACCCCCAGTGTCAAACGCATCGCCGGCAACCTGCTCAAGCAGCCTGCGCGCAAGGGCTGTGTTCAGGCGCAAAGCCGGTTGGGCCAACTGCTCTGTCGCGACTGCGGTAATACCCGTGATCGCCGCATCGGTTATGAACTCCTGCGCCAGGCTGCGCGCGCGGGCGACCGCCGTGCTCAGTTGGAGCTGGAGCGTCTTTCACGCTGATTGCGTGCTGGCCCCGTGTAAATCGCCGGCGGGTATACTGCACGGCGGTCAAACATGGAGCGTCTATGCCAATCGATCCTCTCTCTCTCGCTATCGGCATCGCCGTTGCGCTGGTTCCGCTATTGGCCGGCCTTTGGTCCTTGCAGCGTCGGCTGGCTCGCGAGCAAGGCGAACAGGCGTTGCTGCAGGAGCGCCTGGAGCATGCACAGCTCAGCCAGACCGGTTTGCTGGCGCAACTCGATGATTGTCGCGCCGAGTTGGCCGAGGTCAGCGAGATCAAGGTGGAGCAGCAAACCGAGTTGGCCGGTTTGCGCCGTGAGAACGAGCTGCTGCAGCAGGAGCGGCAGATTGCCCGCGAGGCCGCGCAGTCGTGGAATCAGCAGCGCGAACGTAATGAAGCTGAATTGCGTCGGCTCACCGCCGAGCGTGCGGCGCTGGCTGCCGAGCTGCAGGAAAACCGCGACAACCAGCAGCAGCGTCTTGATGATCTGCAGGGCGCGCGCAACGAGCTGCGCGCCCAGTTCTCCGAACTGGCAACGAAGATCTTCGATGAGCGTGAGCAGCGTTTCGCGGAGACCAGCCAGCAGCGCCTCGGCCAGTTGCTCGACCCACTCAAGGAGCGCATCCAGGCGTTCGAGAAGCGCGTCGACGAGAGTTATCAACAAGAAGCGCGTGAGCGTTTTTCCCTGAACAAAGAGTTGGAGCGTCTGCAGCAGCTCAACCAGCGCCTGGGTGACGAGGCAACCAATCTGACCCGTGCACTCAAGGGCCAGAAGACTCAGGGTAACTGGGGCGAGTTGGTGCTGGAGCGAGTGCTGGAACATGCCGGCCTGGAGAAGGGGCGTGAGTACCACACCCAGGTCAGCCTCAAGGGCGCTGGTGGCGAGCGTTTTCAGCCTGACGTGCTGATCCGCCTGCCGGGCGACAGGCAGGTGATCGTCGATGCCAAGGTCAGCCTCAGCGCTTATCAGCAGTATGTCGCCGCAGCGGACGAACCGATTCGCCAGCAGGCGCTCAAGCAGCACCTGATCTCGCTGCGCAGCCACCTCAAGGGTCTGTCCGGCAAGGATTACCAGCGCCTCGAAGGTTTGCACAGTCTGGATTTCGTGCTGCTCTTCGTGCCCATCGAGGCGGCCTTCGCCGCGGCGCTGCAGGCCGAGCCGGATCTGTTTCAGGAGGCCTTCGAGCAGCAGGTGGTGATCGTCAGCCCGACCACCTTGCTGGCTACGCTGCGGGTGATCGACAGCCTCTGGCGCCAGGAGCGTCAGGGCCAGAATGCGCGCGAGATCGCTGAGCGCGCCGGTCAGCTATATGACAAGTTCGTCGCCTTCGTCGCCGATCTGGATGAAATGGGCAGCCGTCTGCAGCAGTTGGACAAGGCTTACGCCAGTGCCCGCAACAAGCTGGTGGACGGTCGTGGCAACCTCATTGGTCGTGTGGAAAATCTCAAGCTGCTGGGCGCTCGCGCGAGCAAGAGCCTGCCAGGCGAGCTGCTCGAGCGCTCTGCAGATCTGCCGGTGCTGGACGAGCTGGGCGAGTAAGCGGACACCGCATGCCGCGCCGGTGACACGCTCAGCAGTGGTTACAAGGGCGCAAGCCTCCGGCCAAGATCCGGCTAGCCACGCAGCGTCAGGTGGCGACTGAGCAATGCCCGCAGGGCCGCAGGCTTGACCGGTTTGGGCAGGTAGTCGAGGCCGGCGGCATGGACCTCGGCGACCAACTCCGGGCGGCCGTCGGCGCTGATCACCACACCCGGCACCGGTTCGCCCAGGCGCGTGCGTAGCCAGGCCATCAGTTCGGTGCCGGTTTCGCCCTCGTCGAGGTGGTAGTCGATCAGCGCCAGTTGCGGGCGCACGTCCTCGCTGAGCAGGTGCTCGCACTCCAGGCGATTGCGCGCCGTCCACACCTGGCAGCCCCAGCGCGACAGCAGGCTGTACATGCCGGTGAGAATGCTGTCCTCGTTGTCGATACAGATCACCTGGGTGCCCCGCAAGGGCTGGCCATCCACTGCCGGTAAGGCTGGGCCTTGCTGCTTCGGCGCCGGTTTTCTCGCCAGCGGTACGCTGACGCTGAACACGCTGCCTTTACCTGGCCAGGAGCGCACTTCCAGGCGGTGGGAGAGTACGCGGCAGAGACCGTCGGCAATCGCCAGGCCCAAGCCCAGGCCTTTCTCTGCACGTGTCTGGTGGCTGTCGAGGCGCTTGAATTCCTCGAAGATCACCTTGCGCTTGTCCTCGGGGATACCCATGCCGCGGTCCCAGACTTCCAGGCGCAACTGATTGCCTTCACGCCGTACTCCCAGCACCACGCGGCCCTTGGCGTAGCGGAAGGCGTTGGTCAGGAAGTTCTGCAGGACCCGGCGCAGCAGCTTGATGTCGCTGTCGATCCACTGCCGACTGCCATGTACGCGCAGGTCGATACCCTGTTCGGCAGCCAGCACGCCAAACTCGGCGGCGAGGGTGTCGAACAGGCTGGAGAGGGCAAAGGCGTGACGATCCGGGGTGATTCGGCCGTTTTCCAGGCGTGAGATGTCCAGCAGGTCGGTGATCAGGTCCTCTGCCGAACGCAACGAGCTGTCCAGATGCCGGACCAGCTCCTGGGCCTCGTTGGGCAGGGCGTCATCCTGGTGGGCCAGCGCGGCTGAGAACAGCCGGGCTGCATTGAGCGGTTGCATCAGATCATGGCTGACTGCGGCGAGGAAGCGCGTTTTCGACTGGTTGGCGGCTTCGGCGTGGGCCTTGGCTTCGGTCAGTGCCTGGTTCAGTTTCGACAGCTCATGGGTGCGTTCGGCAACCCGTCGTTCGAGGCTTTCGTTGGCGTCCTTGAGGGCACGCTCGGCTTCGCGGAATTCGGTGATGTCGGTGAAGCTCATGACGAAACCACCACCGGGCATGGGGTTGCCGATCAGCTCGATCACCCGGCCGTTGGGGAATACCCGCTCATAGCTGTGCGCCGTGCCCTGGCGCATCCAGTACAGGCGCTTGGCAACGTTCTCCTCCAGGTCGCCGCTGCCGAGCATGCCGCGTTCGGCATTGAAGCGGATGATCTCGGCAATCGGTCGACCGACGTAGATCAGGCCCTCGGGGTACTCGAACAACTCCAGATAACGGTGGTTCCAGGCCACCAGGCGCAGGTTCTGGTCGACCACGCTGATGCCCTGGGTGATGTTTTCGATCGCACCCTGCAGCAGGGCGCGGTTGAACTGCAGCACCTCGCTTGCTTCGTCGACGATGCGCACCACATCCTCGACCTGCATCTCGCGGCCTTCGATGGCGGCCTTGACCACCGCGCGGGTCGAGGAGGCGCCCAGCACGCCGGCGAGCAGGCGTTCGGTGTGGGCGATCCACTCGCTATTGGCCGGCTGGTTGGGATCGAAGTCCTTGCCTTTGCCCTGGCGCAGGGCGAAGCGGTTGAAGCTCTGGCGTGCGCGTTCTTCGCCGACGAAACGGCTGGAGAGCATCAACAGGTCAGCCACCTGCACTGCCAGCAGGCTGCGGTTGCTGGGTTTGGTGCCCAGGTCATGGCCGATGAAGCGCCCGGCTTGCCAATGCTCGGAAACTCGGGTTCGGGAGAACCAGGAAACCCAGGCGAACAGCAGCATGTTGCCAGCCAGTGACAGCACCACGCCGCGCGTCAGCGGGTCGACCTGCAGGCCGATGGGGGCGTAGAGCAGGGCGGTGAGCCCGGGGAAACTGTCTAGCGACCAGCCCATGCCGCGTGCCGCCAGCGGCAGCACCAGGGTGTAGAACCAAAGCATGGCGCCGAAGATCAGGCCGGCGAACACGCCGCGGCGGTTGGCCTGTTTCCACACCAGCGCGCCGAACATGGCGGGGGCCAGTTGGCCAATGGCGGCAAACGACACCTGGCCAATGGTGGCCAGGCTGGCGCCTTCGCCGAGCAGGCGGTAGCAGACATAGGCCAGCAGCAGGATCAGCACGATGCTGACCCGGCGCGCGGTGAGCATCCAGTGACGGAAGGCCTCGAACGGCCGCTCGGTGCTCTGCCGACGCAGCAGCCAGGGCAGCAGCATGTCGTTGGAAATCATGGTCGACAAGGCGACGGACGCGACTATCACCATGCCGGTGGCGGCCGAGGCGCCGCCGATGAAGGCCAGCACCGCCAGGCCTGGATGGGCTTCGGCCAGCGGCAGGCTGATGACGAAGGAGTCCGGTGTCACGCCGGCCGGCAGCAGCATCTGGCCGGCCAGGGCGATAGGGACGACGAACAGCACGGCCAGCACCAGATAGGCCGGAAACACCCAGCGTGCCAGGCGCAGGTCCTTGGGCTCGATGTTTTCCACCACGGTGACGTGGAACTGCCTCGGCAGGCAGACGATGGCGATCATGGCCATGCCGGTCTGCACCAGCATCGCCGGCCAGTTCACCGCCTCGTTCCAGAAGTCGTCCAGCTCGGCGGTGTTGTGTGCCTGCTCCAGCAGGTCGTTGAAGCCGTTGTACAGGCCGAAGGTGACGAATGCGCCGACGGCGAGGAAGGCTAGCAGCTTGACCAACGATTCGAAGGCGATGGCCAGCACCATGCCGCGATGGTGCTCGGTGACGTCGAGGTTGCGTGTGCCGAACAGAATGGTGAACAGCGCCAGCGCCAGCGATACGATCAGCGCGGTGTCCTGGGCGCTGGTACCGGTATCCTGGGCGTGCACGCCAATTAGCAGATTGACACCGAGCACGATGCCCTTGAGCTGCAGGGCGATGTAGGGCAGCACGCCGACCAGGCAGATCAGGGCTACGACGACGGCCAGCGACTGCGACTTGCCGTAGCGCGCGGCGATGAAGTCGGCGATCGAGGTGATGTTCTCCTGCTTGCTGATCATCACCATCTTCTGCAGCACCCAGGGCATGGTCAGCAGCAGGATGATCGGACCGAGGTAGATCGGCAGGAACGACCACAGTTGTTCGGCTGCCTGGCCGACGGCGCCGAAGAAGGTCCAACTGGTGCAATAGACCGCAAGCGACAGCGAGTAGACCAAGGCGCGGACTTTCGGCGGCATGGGCGCACTGCGGCGGTCGCCATAGAAGGCGATGGCGAAAAGAATGGCCATGTAGATCAGGGCGACCGCGGCGATCAACCCGGGGGACAACGACATGCAGACTCCGAAGCGCGCGATGAAACGAAAAGAACCTGACCGCCGAGGCGAGGCTGATGTTGATCAGTGTTGCACAAAGCCACGCGCTGTCGGCTGCGACCAAGGTAGCAGCCAAGCAGGCGTGCTTTGCGACGGGACTCGATTGTGCCGCAGCGCAGAGGCTGATAGCTTGGCTGATTTGCGACTCTGTCCGAGGAAGGACCCTATGTTCAAGCCGCAGCTGGTGACTTTGCAACGTGGCGCTCTGCGCCTGGAACCGCTCTCCGACGCCGATATCCCTGGCCTGGTGGCGCTGGCCGAGGCCAATCGCGAGGAGCTGCTGTACATGAGCGGCACTCTGCGACTGGACTGGTACCGCACCGCCCTGGCCGATCTGCGTGAGCAGCGGGCACTGCCGTTCGTCATACGCATGGGTAACGAAATGGTGGGCACCACGCGCTTCGCCGACTTCACGAACACCCTGCCGGCCTGTGAAATTGGCTGGACCTGGCTTGACCACCGCCACCATGGCAGTGGGTTGAACGCCAGCATCAAGTATTTGATGCTCAAGCACGCTTTCGAAAATTGGGGCATGGTTCGCGTGCAACTGAAAACCGCCGCCAGCAACCTGCGTTCGCAACGCGCTATCGAGAAGCTTGGCGCCGTTCGTGAAGGGTTGCTGCGCAACCATCGGCGCCTGGCTGATGGCCGACTCGATGACACCGTGCTGTACAGCATCACCGACCTGGAATGGCCGGCGCTGCGTGAGGCGATGGAGGCGGGCTTCAACGTCTGAGCCGTATGCACAGTCGTGAGCAGACCCGCTTCTGGCAAGCCTCCGCATTGAGCGGAGTCGAGCTGTTGCAGGCGCGCTACCTCGAACAGCGTTTCGCTCCGCACGTACATGAAGGGTTCGTCTTCACCGTAATCGAGCATGGCGCCCAGCGCTTTCGCCACCGTGGCTGCGATCACCTGGCGCCGCAGGGCAGTATGGTGCTGATCAACCCGGACGAAGTGCACACCGGCTCCAAGGCGCACGAAGACGGCTGGCGCTATCGCGGTTTCTACCCCGGCAACGCTCAGGTACTGGGGGCGCTGCAGGAGGTGGGGCTGGCCAAGGCCGGCATGCCGTCGTTTGCCTTCAGCGTGCTGCATGATCCGCGTTTGCACGCGGCCTTTCTGCAGCTGCACCGACTGCTCGAACATGGCGCCGAGGCGTTACAGCAGCAACTGGCCTGGCGTGAGGCGATCCTGCTGCTGTTCCAGCACCATGCGCAGCTTGCCGAACCGCCTGCGCCTGGGCGCGAGCCTTTGGCTGTGGCCCGCGCCAAGCAAATGCTCGCCGAGCGACTGGTCGAGCCGCCGTCGCTGGAAGAGCTGGCGGCTGCGGTCAACCTCTCACCTTTTCACTTCGCGCGCGTATTTCGCCGCGCGACCGGCTTGCCGCCGCATGCCTGGCTAAAACAGCTCCGCCTCGAACAGGCGCGGGCGTTGCTCAAGACGGGCTGCACCGCGGTCGCTGTGGCGATGCAGTTGGGCTTCGCCGATCAGAGCCACTTGTCGCGGCAGTTCAAGCAGGTTTATGGCGTGAGCCCAGGTGAATATCGCAGCGCGGTGGCCCGGAGCTGGCAGCAGGAATAAAAAGGTTCTTCGCATTTTCGCGGGGAGGATGCGCCCGACACCGGACTGGCAAGTTTGTGTGCGTATCGCTTACTGACTTGGCACCATCCATTACCGCGTCTGCTGAACGTTTGGGTTGCGCCCCTTACGGGCGCCACACCTTTCTTGCTTGCCCAAGAAAGGTGTGCCAAAGAAGGGCACCCCGACATCCGGGTTTCGCTACGCGAAACTTCCCTCGCGCCGGTGCAGCTCCGGGGGCCGGCTTACAAGGGCCATCCATGGCCCTTTAAGCCTCTCGCCGCATCCATGCGGCTCGCTCCCCTACGCAACACCTCTGCTCGGCCTCCTGAAGGGGACCGGACCGCGAGCTTGCGAAATCTCCGGAAGATCAAAGTCGGTAGCGTTTGGCTTTTGCTCTTCAACTGCGATGGTACAGACGACGCCCAAGTCCCCTTCAGGAGGCCGAGTGGAATCACCATGGAAGGGGTTGAGCGACATGGATGTCGCGAGAGCTGCGATGGGCCAGGGATGGCCCTTCGTCAGTGGGCCGCATCCGGTCGTGCCCCTGGAGTGGTGATGGAACGAGGGAACCCCGGCGTAGCAGGGCGGGGGCGCCTAGCTCGGATGTCGGGGTGCCCTTCTCTTTGGTTACTTTCTCTTGGGCAAGCAAGAGAAAGTAACTCGCCCGCAAGGGGCGAAACCCTTCAGATCAGACGACGCGCTAACGGATAGTGCCAGCACCGGCAGCTAACATCTAATTGCCAGTACGGTGTCAATCCGTATCTTCACCAAACTATGCGAAGAGCCAAAAAAAACCGGCGCTCCTTACGGAGGCGCCGGCTTTTTCAGACCGCTATGTCGATCAGAACTCGTGATCGGCGGTGTCCGGGTTCAGGTCGCTGATGCCCAGCTTGCCGGCAGCCTGCTCGATGGCACCGGTCTGCTTGACCAGGGCGGCGATGGCGTCACGTACCAGTTGCTGACCTTCGGCGTTGCCTTCCGCGATCAACTGATCGAAGTGCACGTTGTTCTTCTCGGCACTGTCGACCAGTGCTTGCAGCTTGGCTTCGGTTTCCTGCAGGTCGGCCTTGAGCGTGGCGTCGGCCTGGGCGTCAGCCTTGGCCACCAGCTCGGACAGGCTCGGGCCGGTCAGGGTGCTGCCGTCGACCTTCTTGTACTCACCCAGGTAGACGTTGCGAATGCCTTTGCCGTTGTAGAAGTGCGAGTTGTGGGTGTTGTCGCTGAAGCAGTCATGCTCGTCTTCGGTGGAGTTGGCTTCCAGTGCGACCTTCATGCGCTCGCCCGCCAGTTCGCCGAGCGACAGGCTGCCCATGCCGAACAGCATCTTGCGCAGACCGTTGTCGGCCGAGTCGGCGACCAGTTCGCTGCGGTAGTTGCCTTCTACGCCGTCCTTCCACTGCTCGACCATGTCGTTCAGGTCGCTGACCAGCAGGTCGGTGACGGCTTTCAGGTAAGTGCGGCGGCGTTCGTTGTGGCCACCGGTAGCGCCTTCACCTATCAAGTAGTCGGTGTAGGGACGCTCGCCAGCACCTGGTTCGGTGCCATTGAGGTCCTGGCCCCAGAGCAGGAATTCGATGGCGTGGTAGCCGGTGGCGACGTTGGCCTCGGAGCCACCCAGCTCGTTCAGGCTGGCCAGTAGCTCGCCAGTGATTTCGCTGACGTCGATCTTGTCTTCACCAACCTGGATCTCGGTGTTGGCGATGATATTGGCTTGCGCGCCCGGGTTGCCCAGAGCGTGCTGGTAGTCTTCGGCCACGTAGTCGATCAGGCCTTCGTCCAGCGGCCAGGCGTTGAGCTGACCTTCCCATTCGTCGACCACCGGGTTACCGAAACGGAACACTTCAGTCTGCATGTACGGCACGCGTGCGGCCAACCAGGCTTCGCGCGCAGCTTTCAGAGTCGCTTCGCTGGGGGCGGCGAGCAGGGCGTCTACTGCGCTCTGCAGGGCCTTGCCGGTGCTCGCTGCGTCGCTGAATACGGCCAGAGCCAGATCGGCGTAATGATTAACCACGGCCTTCGCCGCTGCTTCGTCGGCCTTCGCCGCGGTGGCTGGTGCCGCGCTTTCGGTGGCGGCAGCAGGAGCAGCTGCCTGGGTCGCTGGGGCTTTGTCTTCGCCGCAGCCAGCGAGGGAAATGGCGATGGCCAGCAGGCTGGCGGAGGCCAGAGGCATACGAATCATGGCGGAGTCCTTTGCATGTACGAAATGGGGCGGTACTCATTAGTACCTGAAAAAACCGCAACATAATGCAAATGTTTCGCATTATGTGTAAAGGCCATTATTCATCCTTGTGCAGGATATCGCTGCCCAAGGCCATCGCTGCCGCTAGAATGCCAGCACCTGATACGCAGTTCTGCATGGAGAAAACTGCATGAGCCTGACCGCCGTGATCATCATCGTTGTCCTCGTCTTGCTCGGCGCCTACGCGGTGTCGTTGTACAACGGGCTGGTACGTCTCAAGCATGGCGTGAGCAAGGCCTGGTCGAATATCGATGTGCTGCTCAAGCAACGGCATGACGAACTGCCCAAGCTGGTGGAAACCTGCAAGCAGTACATGCAGTACGAAGGCTCGACCCTGGAGCGGGTGATTGCAGCGCGTAGCGCCGTTGCCAGTGCTCGCGAACAACATGATGTCGGCGCTCTGGGCAAGGCCGAGAGTGGTTTGCGCGCGGGCCTCGGCCAGCTATTCGCGCTTGCCGAGAACTATCCCGAGCTGAAGGCCAACGACAGTTTCCAGCATCTGCAGCAGCGTATCAGCGGCCTGGAAAACGGCATCGCCGATCGCCGCGAGCTTTACAACGAGGCGGTCAACCTCAACAACGTGCGCATCGAGCAGTTCCCCGATGTACTCATCGCGCGAATGTTCAACTTCCAGGCTGCCGAGTTGCTGGTGTTCAGCGAGGCGGAGAAAGCCGATGTGGATATGAAGTCGCTATTCAATTGAGCGTCAGCCGATGATGCAGGCGGACCCCTTCGGCTTCTTTTTCACGCTCACGTTCACTCTCGGCGCCTGCCTGGGCGGCGCCTGGTGGTGCCTGCGGGGTTGGTCGCAGGCGCGCCATCTGCTCGACACGCCGACCTCGAAGATTCGCTCGGCGGCGCAGGGTTACGTTGAGCTCTATGGGGTGCTTGAGACGCTGCCGGACATGCAGTTGAGTGGACCCCTGACCGGTAAACCCTGCCTATGGTGGCGCTTTCGTATCGAGGAATATCGTTCCAGCGGCAAGAAGCGCAGCTGGCGGGTGATCGAGAGTGGGGCCAGCGATGCCTGGTTACGCCTGGTCGATGGCACCGGCGAATGCCTGATCGACCCACGTGGTGCCGAGGTTCATGCGGCGGTGCGTGAAGTATGGGAGGGCAACTTGCGGCACCCGCTGGGCCCGGCCAAGAGCGGATTGTTCGGTTTTCTCACCAGCGGTCAGCGTTATCGCTACTGCGAGGAGCGCTTTCACGTTGGCCAGCCGCTGTATGCCATCGGCGACTTTCGCACCCGTGGCGCTGCGCAGCAGGGGTTCGACAGGCAGGCCGCTCAGGGCGAAGTGATCCGTGAATGGAAGGGCGATTACGTCGGCCTGCTGCGGCGTTTCGACAGCGACGGCAACGGCGAGCTCGACGAGCAGGAATGGAATCGCGTGCGACTGGCGGCGCAGCTGGAGGCAGAGGATCGCCATCGGCAAAAGGCATCCGAGCCGGCGCGGCATCACATGGCCAAGCCTGGCGAACGGCAGCCGTTCATCCTCTCCAATAGCGGTGAGGACGAACTGGCTCGCAGATTCTATTGGCAAGCCGCCGGTGGCGCCGTGCTGTGCCTGGCAGGTGCGTTGGCTACAGCCTGGTTACTCGGTGTGCAGAACTGGTAAGCCGGGTTTGCGGGCTCGAACAAAAAACGCCGCGATGAATCGCGGCGTTTTTTGTGGTTGACGTTTACAGCGTCGCGGCTGAGCTCAGGCGTCGTGACTGCTTGAGGAACAGCGTCAAATCGCGCGCTGGCAGCGGCTTGCTGTACAGATAGCCCTGACCCTCATGGCAGCCTTGGGCGATGATGTAAGCCTCCTGCTCGGCGGTTTCCACGCCTTCGGCGATGACCTGCATGCCCAGGCTCTTGCCCAGCTGGATGATGGCGCGAACGATGGTGGCGTCGTCTTCGTCTTCGAGCAGATCCTGCACGAAACTCTTGTCGATCTTGATCTTGTCCAGCGGCAGGCTCTTCAGATAGCTCAGCGAGGAGTAGCCGGTACCGAAGTCGTCGATGGCGATCAGCGCGCCGGAGCGGCGCAGGCTGAGCAGGTGCTGGGCGGCGGTGCTGATGTCTTCCATCAGGCCGGTCTCGGTGACTTCCAGCTCCAGGCTTTTGGGCGGCAGGCGATAGACCTGCATCAGATTGTTGACCACGCGCGGCAGCTCGGCGTGGTGCAACTGCACGGTGGACAGGTTGATGGCCATGCGTAGATCGCTGAAGCCCTGGTCATGCCATTCACGCAGTTGGCGGCAGGTCTGGTCGAGAATCCATTCGCCAATGGGAATGATGGTGCCGTTCTGTTCGGCCAGCGGGATGAACAGGTCCGGTGCGACGAAGCCATGCTGCGGGTGCTGCCAGCGCAGCAGCGCCTCGACGCCAACCACGCGGTGGTCGCGGTAGTCTATCTGGGGCTGGTAGACTAGGTGCAATTGGTTCTGCGCCAGAGCATCGCGCAGATCCTTTTCCAGCTCACGACGACGACGCATCTCGCTGTCGACGCTGGCGATGTAGAACTGGTAGCGGTTGCGCGATCGACTCTTGGCCAGGGTCATGGTCTGTTCGGCTTTTTGCAGCAGCTTCTCGGTGCTGTCGCCGTCTTCCGGGAACAGGGTGATGCCGATGGTGGCGCGCAGGCGCACTTCATGCTGGTCGAGCAGGAAGGGCAGTTCCAGGTCGTCGAGCACGCTCTGCGCCAGCTCAGCGGCTTCGTAAGGCTGCTCGATATCGGCCTGCACCAGAGCGAACTGGTCGCCGCCCAGGCGGGCCAGGGCACCGAGGCGGCCGCTATGGCTGCGCAGGCGGTCGGACAATGCGAGCAGCAACTGGTCGCCGCTCTGGTAACTGAATTGTTCGTTGATGCCCTTGAAATCATCCAGGCCGACGCAGAGTACGGCTACGCGGCGCTGCAGGCGGCCGGCGTCTTCGAGAATCTGGTCGAGTTGCTGTTGAAGTTGCTGACGATTGGGCAGACCGGTGAGGAAGTCGTACTGAGCCATGCGCAGCAGGCTGTTCTCGGCTTCACGGCGCAGGTGGGTGTTGCGTTCGATGGAGGCCAGCAACTGATTGGCGGTGTTGATCCAAAGACCCAGCTCGTTCTTCTCGTTGCCCTTGAGCATGGGCAGCTTGTGTTCGCTGGGGCGGTCGGGATTGATGTTGGTGAGGTGCTCGATGATCTTCGACAGCGGTTTGGTCAGCAGCCAGTGATAAACCAGATAGAGCACCAGGCCCATGGCTATGGCGCGCAGCACACCTGAGATGAAGATGATCACCGAGTTGGTGACGAAGCTCTCGCCATAGGGCGCCGTATCGAGGGTGATGTTGAGGTCGCCGTAGTATTCGCTGTAAGGACCACGGCCGACCAGCTTGGTCGAGAATAGGTGCTCCTGACCGAGGATCGGGTCGGTCAGCCAGCGCGTGGGTATTTGCGCCAGATCACGCGAACGTTCTGCGAGCATAGGCTCGTTGGGGTGACCAATGGACGCATGACGCACCGACTCGTGCTGGAACAGCCCCTCGATCACCTGCATGCCCATTTCCCGATCCAGGCTGTACACCGCCTGAGTCGAAGGGTCGCGGAACATGCCGAGAATGCGATGGGCGTCATTGGCCACGGCCTGACGGGTCTTGTAGGCGTCGAAGACAATCTGCGCGCAACTCAATACCACCCCGACTACGAGTGCTGATAACAGCACCACGCGGAGCAACTTGAGTGACAAGCTGTTCTTCAATTCCAGCTTCAAAGGCAATTCCTTGTGTCGATGCTTACAGCGTCAGTCAGACGAGAGTATTGGCAATCTAGGCCTGGCCGTCAAAGGGCCATCATGTCTGTCGGCACTATTTATCCACAAGCGGCACGCCGGGTCGCGAATTGGTGTTACGACGTCGGCCGACCGCTCTGTGTCGTAGAAATTACCGCGGACTTGAGCGCCTTTGGTCGGATTGTCTGCCTGTCACTGCTGCGCTTCTGTATGGCGCTGCTCGTCATCGATCCGATGAGCTGGCAAATACACGGCGAAGATCGTGGGTTTGCCATCGGTTATAAGGTATTGCGAGCGCCTGCGGTGTTTCGTCCTGCACGCCGGATGCGCAAGCCAAAAACGAAAAAACCCGGCCACAAGGGCCGGGTTTTCGTATTACGGGGCTGAGATTCAGGCCGCGTAGTTCTGGGCGACGAAGTCCCAGTTCACCAGGTTCCAGAACGCCTCGACGTACTTCGGACGCAGGTTGCGGTAGTCGATGTAGTAGGCGTGTTCCCAGACGTCGCAGGTCAGCAGCGGGGTGTCGCCGCTGGTCAGCGGGCAGCCAGCGCCGATGGTGCTGGCCAGGGCCAGGGAACCGTCAGCTTTCTTCACCAGCCAGCCCCAGCCGGAACCGAAGGTGCCTATGGAAACCTTGCTGAACTCTTCCTTGAACTTGTCGAAGGAACCGAAGGCAGCGTTGATGGCGTCAGCCAGGGCGCCGGTCGGCTGGCCACCGCCGTTCGGCGACAGGCAGTTCCAGTAGAAGGTGTGGTTCCACACCTGAGCGGCGTTGTTGAAGATGCCGCCCGAGGAAGTCTTGACGATCTCTTCCAGGCTCTTGCCTTCGAACTCGGTGCCCGGCACCAGGTTGTTCAGGTTCACGACGTAGGTGTTGTGGTGCTTGTCGTGGTGGAACTCGAGGGTCTCGGCAGAAATGTGCGGCTCGAGGGCATTCTTTTCGTAAGGCAGCGGCGGCAATTCAAAAGCCATGGTCTATCTCCTACTCAGGTCGTGTGCGGTATGCGCAAGGCCGATCACGGGCGGCCTATGGGCGGCGTCGAGTTTGTACTCTTTGCGCCGCAGACTCGGAATCATAGCACCCGGCCACGGCCATAACCACGCAACATCTGTGTGGGAAAGCCGGTGCCAGGGCCTCTGCAGCATTGGGTTCGACAAGCAGAGGCGCCAGCAGTTGCTTCTTTCGGCGCGGTCTTGCCGAAACACCAACGGACCTTAAAGTGCGCCGGCCTTCTTCCAGGCCAGATAACTGCTGACCAGCTCCGGGCCCAGTTCGCCTGGGCGGGCGTCGAGCACCGGTACGCCGTGGGCGGCCAGGCGCTCGTGCAGGTCGGCGCGGGCGTTGAGGTAGTCGAGCGTGCCGCAGTAGGCCAGGGCCTGATCGAATTGCTCTACGGGCGTCTGGCGCAGACGGTCCAGCGCCTCCTCACGCAGGCTGGTGATCAGCACGCGATGCTGACGCGACAGGCGACGCAAGGCGGCGAGCAGGTCCTGATCGTCCTCATCACGCAGGTTGGTCACCAGCACCACCAGCGAGCGACGCCGCTGACGCGCCAGCAGCAGATCGGCTGCGGCGCTGAAGTCGGCCGGCTGCTGGCTGGGATCGAGGTCATACACGGCGTTGAGCAGCACGTTCAGTTGAGCAGGGCCCTTGACCGGTGCCAGGTAGCGCGACTGGTTGCTGGCGAAGGTCGCCAGACCGACGGCGTCGCCCTGGCGCAAGGCGACGTAGCTGAGCAGCAGGCAGGCGTTGAGGGCGTGGTCGAAGTGCGACAGCTCGTCGTCCTGGCTGCGCATGCGCCGGCCGCAGTCGAGCAGGAAGACGATCTGCTGGTCGCGTTCGTCCTGGTACTCGCGGGCGATGGGCATGCGCTTGCGGGCGGTGGCCTTCCAGTCGATTTGGCGCAAAGTGTCGCCGTCACGAAATTCGCGCAGTTGGTGAAATTCCAGACCCAGGCCGCGACGCGGGCGTTGGCGTACGCCCAACTGACTCAGCCAGTCGTCCACGGCCTTGAGCTGCGCGCCGTAGAGGCGGGCGAAGTCCGGGTAGACGCGACTCTCGTCAGCCAGCGGCAGCAGACGCTTGGCTTGCCATAGACGCAGTGGGCTGGGCAGTTTCAGTTCGCACTGGACGAAGTGGAAATGCCCGCGGATAAGCGGTTTCAGGCGATAGCTGGCCTGGGTTTGCTGGCCCGGGTGCAGGGTGATGCGTTGCGGCAGGAAGTCGAAGGCCATGCCTTCCGGCACATGGTCGAAGACCTCGATTTCCTGGGTTTGGGCAAAGTCATGATGAACGATCAGTTGAACCTCGCTCCAGCGCCCGAGCGGCAGATTACCCGGCAACACGCGCTCCAGACGCGGAGATGGCTGACGACGCAGCCACAGGGCGTCGACAGCGGCGATCAGCAGCAACGCCAGCAACAGCCCCCAGGCCACTGGCATCAGGCTGTCTGCCAGGCGAATGCCGAGCAGGGGCAAGGCACCGAGTAATACGGCGGCGGCGAACAGGCCGCCGAGCAGCCCGAGGAGCAGGCGCGAAGGTTTCATAGGCGCGGTGCCGGCACCTGATCGAGCAACTGTTGCAGAACCTGATCCACCGACAGGCCTTCGATATCCAGCTCCGGCGCCAGACGTACGCGATGGCGCAGCACGGCCAGCGCGCAGCTCTTGATATCATCCGGCAGGACGAAGTCGCCGCCGCGCAGCAGCGCGCGCGCGCGGGCGCCGCGTACCAGGGCGATCGACGCACGCGGCCCGGCGCCCATGGCCAGGCCTGGCCAACTGCGAGTGGCGCGGGCCAGGCGCACGGCGTAATCGAGCACCTGATCATCCAGGGCCAGATCGCTGGCGATCTTTTGCAGAGCCAGCACGTCCTTGGCTTGCAGCAGGGTGCGCAGCGGGCTGACTTCGAGCATGTCGGCCTTGGCCGAGCGCGTCACCTGGCGCACCATGTTCAGCTCTTCATCCTGCTGCGGATAATCCATGCGCAGCTTGAGCATGAAGCGGTCCAGCTCCGCTTCCGGCAGCGGGTAGGTACCTTCCTGCTCGATCGGGTTCATGGTCGCCAGCACCATGAACGGCAGTTGCACGGGCAGGGCGCGACCTTCCAGGGTTACCTGGCGTTCCTGCATCACTTCCAGCAAGGCGGCCTGGGTCTTGGCCGGTGCGCGGTTGATTTCGTCGGCCAGCAGCAGGTTGGTGAACACCGGGCCCTTGCGCAGCTTGAACTGCTCGCTCTGCATGTCGTACACGGCATGGCCGGTGACATCGCTGGGCATCAGGTCCGGGGTGAACTGGATGCGCGCGAACTCGCCGCCAAAGCAGCGCGCCAGCGCGCGTACCAGCAGGGTCTTGCCCAGCCCCGGCACACCTTCGACCAGCACATGGCCACCGGCGATCAGCGCGGTCAGCACGTCGTCGATCACCGCGCTCTGGCCGATCACGGCCTTGCGCAATTCGGCGCGCAGCGCCTGGGCCAGTTGGCTGGCGCGCTGGCGCTGCTGCGCTTGTGGGTTGCTCGGCGCGGCGGTCGGGGTTTCCTGCACCGGCAGGTTGTCGTTCTCGGGGATCTCGCTCATAGGGCATTCCTGAGGGTTTGCAGGTGGGCAACCTGGCGGGTGAAGTCACTGGCGGATAGGCGCTGCGGAGGCAATGGGCGCATGGCCTGGCTGATGTTCTTGGCGGGCAGGCGGGTCAGGCGACCGAGCACTTGCCATTGTTCGGCGACGGCGAGTTTCTCGAAACCGGGGTGGCGGCGGCGCGCGCGGCGATTGATATCCTGCTGCAGGCCTTTGAGCAGGCTGTGCTGACCACTGCGACGGAGGAGGAAGTCGGCACTGCCGCGCAGGTGTTCTTCGAGCTGGCGACGGGCGCGCCTGGCCGGCGCCTGCAGTGGGCCATGGCGCACACCGACGTGCCACAGGGTAGCGATGATCAACAGCGCCAGCACCAGCAGCGCCAGCGGGAAGTGGCGCAGCAGCAGGCGGGCCAGGCCGTCGCTGTCGGCGTGATAGAGCAGGGTCACGGCGCTGTCCTGGCTCAGGTACCAGAGCAGCCAGGCGTGGTCGTATTCGTTGATATTGCGGTTTTGCCAGATCCACGGATCGCTCAGTACGGTGATCAGGCCATCGCCGTGGTAAAGCTGCAGCAAGTGCGTGGCAGAGTCGCTGTTGGCCCATGCGTGTGCCCGGTTCTGCGCGTCGTACAGATGAAAGTCGGTGTCGAAGGCGATGTAGGCCGGGGCCTGTTCGTTCTCCAGGTAGAGTTTGGTGAGTTGCGGGTAGGCCTCGTGCTCTTGGTTTTCCGGCTCGGGCTCACTGGCTTCTTCGTCATCCAGGTCGTCACTCATGTATTGCTGGATGCCAAGCAGGTCGAGTAGCAGGTCGCCGCTCTTGCCTTCCTCTTCGTCCCACAGGCGTTCGGCGATGAACAGCAGGTGACCGCCATTGGCCGTCCATTGCAGCACGCGTTCGACCTGGCGTGGCGTCATGTTGCCGCGGTCGGCCAGCAGCATCAGGGTCTGACCTTCGCTGGGCAGGCCGTCCAGCACATCCAGGCCTTCGGCGCGGCGAGCGGCGATGCCCTGTTTGCGCAGGAAGTGTTCGGCCGCCAGGTAAGGGCTGCTGGCAACCTCGGGAGAAGGGCCGTGTTCGACCACGTCCTCATAAGGTTCGAGCTTACCCAGCACATAACTGGCGAGCAGTCCCAGGCCCAGCAGCAGGGCCATGGCGAGGATGAAACCGGCGCGCCGACTCATGCTGCACGCTCCTGACCGAAGAGGCTACGCCAGCCCTGGCACAGGCCCTGGCGCAGTGACTCGTCCGGCAGGCGATGACCATAGGCCAGGACCTGCCAATGCAGGGTGAGCTGGCGACTGTAGTCTTCCAGATTCTGCTGTCCAAGACCGGCGACCAGGTGCAGAACTTCGCCTTCGGTGTGCGACTGTTTCAGGGGCAGGCGGTGCTCGTGCAAAAGCCGGCTGAGCAAGGCGCGGTAGAGCAAACCGAGTGCTGC
This sequence comes from Ectopseudomonas mendocina, assembly GCF_007049795.1. Lineage (GTDB taxonomy): Bacteria > Pseudomonadota > Gammaproteobacteria > Pseudomonadales > Pseudomonadaceae > Aquipseudomonas > Aquipseudomonas mendocina_D. The sequence continues at coordinate 17,019 of NZ_SCFY01000010.1, read as the reverse complement.
GCGCGGCTGTTCGGCCCAGAGCTGCTCGGCTTCGCTGGCGACGTCATCGGGTAGTGTCTCCGGCGCCAGTTCCAGACCGAACAGCTGTTGCGGCGCGACCTGCCGGCGTCGTGTCGGCAGGCCGATACGTTCGCCAAAGGCCTGCAGCCACTCGCGGTAGCGCCACAGAACGAAGGCCAGCAGCGCAGCCAGTGCCGCCCACAGCAGCACTTCGAAAATCTGCGTGACGACATCCAGACTCTTCCACCATTCGCCGAGCTTGAGCAGGTTCTTGAGCATATTGAGGAAGGCTTCGACGTCTTCCGGTTTGGGCTCCTCAGCGGGCTTTTCTTCGCCCAGTCGCCAGCGCGTGACGGTTTCGCGGTGCTGGAAGGGCGGTTCGTCGAGCAGCGCTTCGATGCTTTCACGCGCGGCCTGGCTGCTCAGCGGCTGCTGGAGCAGGCGTGGTGCCTCGGGGCCTTGCGGGTCGGCCTGCTCAACGTCTTCGCTGACGATTGGTTGCGTGTCGGCCCAAGCGTCGCCTGGCAGCTGCGTCAGCAATACGGCGCAACCGAGCAACAGGGCGTAGGCGCTGCCGGTCAGGCGTTGGCGCAGGCGGCGGAAGGTCAGCTCGATATCCCAGGCTTCCAGGGCGGTGCGGCGGTTGATGTAGAGGGTGAAACCACAGGCGACGTAGACCGGCTCCCAGATGATCAGCAGTAGCACGTAAAGCAGGTTGGACAGGTGCTCCAGCCACAGCCATTGGCCACTGCTGGCGGCGATCATGCTTTCCCAGGTCCAGTTCAGCTCCACCTGTTGTGGCAGCATCAGATAGAACAGGGCGACCAGGCCCATCCATAGGGCGACTTCCAAGTGCATGCCTACCAGCGTCAGCCAGGTAGCGGCGGCGCTGTCGCGCTGGCCGAGCACTACCAGGCGCTGGCTGCGCGCCTGCCCGGCCAGGCCCTCCAATTGCAACACGGGTAGATCGAAGCTGCGTGTTGGGCTCAGTCGGCGCCAGGTCAGGCTGGCCAGCAATTGTGGTCGCAGCAATTTTGGTAGGGTGCGCAGGGCCTGTTTAAGCGAGGGTGTGTTGCCGAACAGGGCTTGCGAAAGGATGTACAGCGGCAACCGTTCATAGGCGGGTTTGAGCCACCAGAACAGAAAGATGGCCCAACCCGGATACTGCCAGAGCAATGCGCAGAGCAGGGCGAACAGAGGCAGTGTGACCAGTGCCCAGCTGGCCATCAGCAGGCCGGCGTGACGGCGGGCGAGTAGCACGCCGAGGTCGATGGCTTCCCAGGCACTGCGCGGACGGATGGCGACGCTGGCTTCAGTCAGGCGCATGCTGCCTCCGCCCGGCCAACAACAGATAACTCAGCACCAGTGCCCAGAGCCCGGCACCGACGGCGTACTTGATATTCGGGCTGGCGAATGTGGTGGATGACCAGAACGCCTCGATGAACGCGGCCAGCAGCAGGAACAGGATCACCCCGGCCACCAGCTGTATCGCCTTGCCTGCGGCCAAGCGCAAAGCCTCGCCACGGGGCAGGCGGCCGGGGGCGAGCAGCGCCCAGCCGAGCTTGAAACCGGCTGCGCCTGCCAGGGCGATGGCGGTCAGCTCGAAGGCACCATGACCGATGACGAAAGACCAGAACGGCTCGCCATAGCCGATGCGCGTCAGGTGGCCGGCCACTGCGCCGATCATCAGGCCGTTGAAGAGCAGGAAGAACAGGCTGCCGAGACCCAGCAGCAGACCGCTGGCGAAGGTCTGAAAGGCGATGCCGATGTTGTTCATGATGTAGAAGCCGAACATCACCCAGTCGTCGCCCGAACCGCGTTCGCTGAAGCGGCCGAGGCGTCGCGCGTCGGGATCGTACATGCCTTCCATTTCGCTGACCTGATCGGGGTTGACCAGGCTGAAAATCAGCTCGGGATAGAGATAGGTCAGCAGCCCCATCAATGCCAGGCTGCCGAAGAACAGCAGGCTGGCCACGCACACGCTGCGCCACTCGCTACGTACCAGGCGCGGGAAGCCGCCGAACAGAAAGCGGATCATCTGCGCGCCAAGGTGGCTGCGATGGCGGTAGAACTGCTGGTGGCCGCGCATCGCCAGTTGCTGCAACTGGTCGATCAGGTGGCTGCTGTAGCCGCGCGCCTGAGCCAGCGCCAGATGCTGGCAAAGCTGCCGGTAGCTGGCGGCGAAGTCATGGTAGGACTGCGTTTTGGACTTGCCGCGCTCAAGCGCCTCGAGTTGGCTGTTGAAGGCATCCCAATCCGGCTGGTGGCGACTTTCGAACAGGCTCTGTTTCACGGTGCACTTCCCAGCAGGCCGCGTGCGATGCCGTTGAGGCGCGGTTCGGCCTGTTCGGCAGGCACTTGCAGTGGCTCGGCCAGCAGCGCCGCCAGTTCGGCGCGGCGCGCTGCGGAGAGTTGCCCGCCACGTTCGGCAAAACCGAGGACGGCGCGCTGCTCGTCAAGGTTGAGCGGGAAGGGCGCTGGCAGTGGCTCTGCGTCGGCGAGTAGCGGTTTACTCAGTGGTGCATCGCGATAGACCACCAGCGTGCCGGCAGCGATATCGCCAAGGCGCTTGAAGGCGGGGTGGTTAAGGCAACTGATGATGCCCAGGGTGTAACCGAACGGCAAAATATCGACGAAGCGCAGCAGGTTGCGTGTCAGCGATGCGGCCCAGCCGATGGGCGTGCCGTCATCGTGCACCACGCGTAGGCCAAGCATCTGCTTGCCGGGAGAGCGGCCCTGGTTGAGCACCTCGAACAGCACCATGTACCACCAGGTCACGAGAAACAGCAGGATGGTGCCCAGGCCCATGCCGAACTGACCAAGCAGGCCGAGCACAATGAACGTCGCGCTGAGGATCAGGCCGCGAATGGCCAGGTCGATGGCGAACGCCAGGGCGCGCGGGACCAGCCCGGCTGGTCGCAGATGCAGATCGATACCTTCCGGCGTTTCGACCTGATAGCGAGTATCCAGGGGCGGCAGTGGGGATGAAAAGCTGGCGCTTGAGCGTGAGGGCATCGGCGGACTGCATCAAGGAAAGCCCGATGCTAGCGAGCAGCGGGCCACGAACGCAACCGGGCCAGCGAACTGGCCCGAGTCACGTCGACTTATTGGCTGGCCTTATTGGGCAGCAGGCAGTACGCCAAAGATGGTGCGATACAGCACACCCATGGCCACGACCATCAGCGGAATGCTCCACACCAGACCGATACCCAGCGGGATGGCGCTGACCATGACGATCAGGCCGAGCAGCAGGAACAGGCCGAAGACCTTGAACCAGTGCTGAGTGATTGCCTTGCGCGAGGCTTCCAGTGCCTGCCAGGGCGACAGACCACGCTCGACCACCAGCGGAATGGCCAACAGATAGGCCACAGCCAGGTAGATGCCGGGGATCAGCAGCAGGATCATGCCGAGGTAGATCAGCAGCATCATCACCACGGCGGTGATGATCAGCGGCACGGTGCGGCCGAAGTGGCTGAAGATTTCGTTGAAGTTCAGCGGCTGGTCGGCGGCGCGGCGAATGCCAACCATGTTGATGCCGGCCATGAAGGGGTAGGCCAGGGCCGATGCCAGCAGCGAAATCAGAATCTCGCCGATGAACATCAGGGCGATGCTATCGCTCAGCGCGCCGAAGATGCCCACTACGCCGCCGAGGATGAAAGTGGCTGCCAGAAGCACCACGTAGAACACCAGGAAGCCACCGATGATGATGCCTTTGGTGCCCTTGACCTTGCTCCAGGACTCGCTCAGCAGGTCGCCGATGTTGAAGTCATAGCCGCGTGCTAGGGCTTCTTCGATGCTCGGTACCTGGTTGGACGGCACTTGTTGCAGGTCGCTGGTGGGGGCGGCATAGGGATTGGGGGTGATCGCGTCACTCATGGTTGCGTCCTTGTACAGAGTGCTAGAGGAGCGCCAATGCTAATGGTTACAGCATTTTTCTCAAGTGCAGTGCGTCCGCTCATGCGGCGCCTGTGCGCTGGTTCATGCTTTTGCCGGCAGCGGCGAGGCCGGAGGTGAATGATAGACTGGCAGCAATTTTGCCTCGGGTACGGAGCCGCCAATGACTTCCAGCATCTTCTGGTACGACTACGAGACCACCGGTATCAATCCGCGTTGTGATCGTCCGCTGCAGGTGGCGGGCATCCGTACCGACGAGGCGCTCAACGAGATCGGCGAGCCGCTGAACATCTACTGTCGGCCCAGTGACGATATCCTGCCGCATCCGGCTGCCTGCCTGGTGACCGGTATCGATCCGCAGCGCCTGCAACAGTTGGGGCTTGACGAAGGCGAGTTCATGACCCGCGTGCATGCCGCGCTCTCGGCACCGGGCACCTGCGGCGCCGGATACAACAGCTTGCGTTTCGATGACGAAGTGACGCGCTACAGCCTCTATCGCAACTTCTTCGACCCCTATGCGCGCGAGTGGCAGGGCGGCAACAGCCGCTGGGACCTGATCGATCTCGTGCGTACGGCCTATGCGCTGCGTCCCGAAGGCATCGAGTGGCCTGAGGAAGAGGGCCGGGTCTCGCTCAAGCTGGAGCGCCTGACCCAGGCCAATGGCATCGATCATGGTCAGGCGCACGACGCTCTGTCCGATGTGCGCGCCACTATTGGCTTGGCACGGCTGCTGCGTGAGCGTCAGCCAAAGCTTTACGACTTTCTCTACCAACTGCGCAGCAAGCAGCGAGTGCTGGATCAGATTCGCCTGCTGCAGCCGCTGTTGCACATTTCCGGACGCTTCTCTGCGGCACGTCATTATCTGGCGCCCGTGTTGCCCTTGGCTTGGCATCCTCGCAACCGCAATGCGCTGATCGTCTGTGACCTGCAGGCCGATCCGTCGCCCTTGCTGAATCTGGATGCCGATACGCTGCGTAGTCGTCTCTACACGCGCCGTGAGGATCTCGCCGAGGGCGAGTTGCCGGTGCCGCTGAAGCTGCTGCACATCAATCGCTGTCCGGTCGTGGCGCCGCTTTCGGTGCTGCGCGAGGCGGATCGACAGCGTTTGCAGCTGGACTGGTCGAGTTGTGAGCGCAATGTCGAAGTGTTGAAAAATGAACAGCCGCTTTGGCAGGACAAGTTAGCGGTCATTTACCGTGAAGAGGCTTTCGCGGGCAGTAACGACCCCGAGCAACAGCTGTATGATGGGTTTATAGGTGACCGTGACCGTCGTTTGTGTGAGCAGGTGCGTAACGCTCAACCCGATGCATTGGCCAACGACAAAAAGTGGCCATTCGATGATGCCCGGCTGCCAGAGTTGTTGTTTCGTTATCGCGCGCGCAATTTTCCCGCCAGTCTGTCAGCGGCTGAATCTCAGCGCTGGGCAGAGTTCTGCCGGCAGCGTCTGAACGATCCGGAGTTCGGTGCCCCCAATACACTGACGCAATTTCACGCAGCGTTGGAGCAGTTGCGCGCTGACTGCAGCCCAAGCCAATTGCAACTTTTGCAGCAGTGGCAGACGTATGCACGGGCGCTGCAGGCGCGTTTCGCTATCAATCCCGCTGGCGTTTAAAGCGGACAGTAGGCCGCCGGGGCAATGCGCGGGGCGATGGCCGTTTCTGTGCGTTGTAAGAAAAATCGGGATGCGGGAACTTTTCGTTCAGCATTACTGCTAATGCAAGCAATTACCCGGAGCGGCTACTTCCGAAAAACATCGGCAATAAAAAACGCCAGCATGGCTGGCGTTTTGGGTGTCGCTAAGGAGTTAGCCCAGCAGAGTGGCCCAACCTTCGACTACGTCGGAGCCCCACTTGGCTTTCCACTCTTTAAGCGTCTTGTGGTTGCCGCCTTTGGTTTCGATCACTTCGCCGCTATGCGGGTTCTTGTACTGCTTGACCTTGCGTGCGCGCTTGATGACGGCAGGCTTGGCTGCACGAACGCCTTTGGCAGTCTTGGCTTCAGGGTCGAGCAGGGCGATGATATCGCGCAGCGACTTCTGATATTCGCCCATCAGGGTGCGTAGTTTGCCTTCGAATTCCAGCTCTTTCTTCAGCTTGTCGTCTTGCGACATGTTCTTCAGACGCTCTTGGAGCTCTTTGATGCTTTCTTCGATGTTGCGGTATTCGTTGATCAGCGACATGGGCATTACCTTGGCGTGAATAAATCTGTGGTAGTAAACAGTGATCCAATAATAGTCACGCACTTATAACAAGTAAACAGCAGGCCACAAAATTACCGAAATGCAATGCAACCCTATGTGTCGTTCTGGCTTAAGTTAAATTGGCTACAGCAACTAGGTCATGAAGTTTTCCGTGCGCTCAAATAGTGCGTTTCTAGGTGCTCAGTCGCGGGCTGTTGCAGGTGCGTGGCTGCTGCAGTTTTTTCGCCATATCGTTAGAATGGCCGACTTTTGCGCCGCCATTGGGGTTTTAGTTATGCGTACGTTCAGATTAGTCATCTCCTGCCCTGACCGCGTCGGTATCGTTGCCAAAGTCAGTAATTTCCTTGCCACCTATAACGGCTGGATTACCGAAGCCAGTCACCACTCCGATACACAGAGCGGCTGGTTCTTCATGCGCCACGAAATCCGTGCCGACTCGCTGCCGTTCGATCTGGATGGTTTCAAGCAGGCGTTCTCGCCGATTGCCCGTGAGTTCTCCATGGAGTGGCGCATCACCGATTCGGCGCAGAAAAAGCGCGTGGTACTGATGGCCAGCCGCGAGTCGCACTGCCTGGCCGATCTGCTGCATCGTTGGCACAGCAATGAACTCGACTGCGAGATTCCCTGTGTGATCGCCAACCATGACGATCTGCGCAGCATGGTCGAGTGGCACGGCATTCCGTACTTCCATGTTCCGGTCGATCCGAAGGACAAGGCACCGGCCTTCGCCGAGGTGGAGCGGCTGGTTAAAGAACATCAGGCCGATGTCATCGTCCTGGCGCGTTACATGCAGATCCTGCCGCCGGCGCTGTGTGCCGAGTTCTCTCAGCGTGTGATCAATATCCACCACAGCTTTCTGCCCTCGTTCGTCGGCGCCAAGCCCTATCACCAGGCCTCGCTGCGTGGCGTGAAGCTGATTGGCGCCACCTCGCACTACGTGACCGAAGAACTGGATGCCGGCCCAATCATCGAGCAGGACGTGGTACGCGTGACCCATCGCGATGACATCGAGGAAATGGTGCGTCTGGGCAAGGACGTGGAGAAGATGGTGCTGGCGCGTGGGCTACGCTATCACTTGGAAGACCGAGTGCTGGTGCACGACAACAAGACGGTGGTGTTCGACTGATCTTGCTGCGTGGGCCGGCCCGATGCACGTCAGAGGAGAACGCCCATGCTCAAGTCCATCAAGGTGCGCGACTACATGACTCGCCATCTGGTGACCTTCAGGTCGGATACTGATCTGTTCACCGCCATCAATCGATTGCTGGAGCACCGTATTTCCGGGGCTCCGGTGGTCGATTCTCAAGGCCACCTGATTGGCTTGCTGTCGGAGGGTGACTGTTTGCGTGGCATTCTCTCCGGTGCCTACTACGAAGCTGTTGGCGGTACCGTCAGCACCTACATGACCACCGAAGTCGAGACGGTGAGCCCGGAGGCGGACATCATCGAGCTGTCAGAACGCTTTCTGCGGGGGCGGCGTCGGCGCATGCCGGTGATCGAGAGCGGCCGTCTGATCGGTCAGATCAGTCGTCATGACGTGCTTCGTGCCGTCAAGGAATTCGCCCAGCATGAGCAGGGTGAACTGAGCGTCGGTTAAGGAGAGGGGCAATGAGTGATCCGCTGGACAAGGCGACCTCCAAGGCCCCCCCGACGCTGGGGGAAGGCTGCGTGCGGCGTTACGACCCTGATGCATTGAGCGAAGAGGATGGTACCGAGTTCGCCGATGCGGCCGAGCTGTGGCGCCAGTTGCAGGAGCAGACCCAGGACAAGCCTGAGCACGAGCGATAAACAGGAAGGGCGCCGCGGCGCCCTTCTTGTTGTCGACAGAGTCAGATGCGGAAGCTGTCGACCAGGTGCTTGAGGCGCACGGCTTGTTGCTCAAGGTCGCCGCAGGCACGCAGGGTGGCCTGCAGGTTCTCCACACCTTCCTGGTTGAGGGTGTTGATCTCGATGATGTCCATGTTCAGTGATTCGATCACCGAGGTCTGTTCCTCGGTGGCAGTGGCCACCGACTGGTTCATCCCATCGATCTCGCCTATGCGGGCGGTCACCGTGCCCAATCGTTCGCCGGCCTGGTTGGCGATGTCCACGCTTTCTTCGCTGTAGCGCTGGCTTTCGGTCATGGTGGTGACTGACTCGCGCGATCCGACCTGCAGCTCCTCGATCATCTTCTCGATTTCCTGCGCCGATTCCTGAGTACGGTGCGCCAGGTTGCGCACCTCGTCGGCCACCACGGCAAAACCGCGCCCCGCTTCGCCGGCACGAGCCGCCTCGATGGCGGCGTTGAGTGCGAGCAGGTTGGTCTGCTGGGAAATACTCTTGATCACTTCGAGAATCTGGCCGATGTCCACGGTCTTGCTGTTGAGCATCTCGATCTTGGCGCAGGCATCGCTGATCTTGTTCGATAGCTCGCTCATCGAACGGATCGCCTGCTGCACCACCTTGCCGCCGTCTTCTGCCTGATGACGGGCATCCGATGCCTGATTCGAGGCATCGGCGGCGTTGCGCGCGATTTCCTGTGCAGCCGCGCCGAGCTGGTTGATCGCCGCAGCCACGCTGTTGGTGCGGCTGGCCTGTTCGTCGGAGTTGGCCATCGACGAGTTGGAGGCATTGACCACCAGCTTGGCCACTTCATTGACTTGTATGGTGGCCGATGACACTTCACGGATGGAGCTGTGGATGCGCTCGACGAAGCGATTGAAGGAGCTGGCGAGGGCGCCAAATTCGTCGTTGGACTGAATCGCCAGGCGCTTGGTCAGGTCACCTTCACCCTGAGCAATGTCTTCCATGGCTTTGCCCATGGTGTTCAGTGGTTGCATCAACACGCGGATCAGCAGGCCGAGGAGGACAATGATCAGCACCACGGCAATCACCGTGGCAACGATGGCTGAGGCGCGAAAATCGCTGAGCATCGAGTAGGCCTTGGCTTTGTCTACCGACAGACCTACATGCCAATTGACCGAGGGTAGTCCCTGGACCGGGGTGAAGGTGAGAATGCGAGTGTCGCCGTCCAGCGTGGCTTCGCTGAAGGCTTTGCTGATGCTCGGCGTGTTCTGCGGGTAGATGTCTTTGAGGTTTTTCATCACCAGGCTCTTGTCCGGGTGCACCAAGATCTTGCCATCGGCGCTAATCAGGAAGGCATAGCCGATACCGTCGAAGTCCAGCGCGTTGATGATGTTGACCAGGGTTTGCAGGCTCAGGTCACCGCCTACCACACCAGCCGGCCTGGCCGGAGTTGCGATGGTGATGATCAGCTCGCCGGTGGCAGCATCGACATAAGGCTCGGTAAGGGTGGTGCCGCCGGCGGCCAGGGCGTCCTTGTACCAGGGGCGGGTGCGAGGGTCATAGTCGGCGGGCATCTGTTCGTCCGGGCGCATGGTGAAACCGCCGCTTTCGGTGCCCAGATAGGTAAAGGCGAAGGAAGAGGTTAGCGCCTTCTGCTCCAGCAGTTTGACCACACGATCCGGCTCGCTATCGTTGCTGATCGATTGCGCAGCGCTTTCTACCAGCAGGATGCGTCCGGATAGCCAGTTCTGGATGTTGCTGGCGGTCACGTTGCCCATTTCATGCAGATAGCTTTCCAGGTCGTCGCGGATGGCGTTGCGTTGCAGGTAATCGTTGTAAAGGGTGAACAGCGAGAAGGCGGCAATCACCACCAGTGAGGCTGCGAGTAGAATCTTGTGGCTAAACTGTAGGTTTTTGCTCATGTTGTCTTGCGTCCGGATGGCTCTGGAACCAGTCTTGTATTCCACGGCGCGCCTGCAAGGGCGCTTCGTGGGCTGTTGTGGCAGAGGGAGTGGGTGTTTGTTCTGCCTTTTTGTCGGTATATCTGCAGTAAAGCTTTAACCCGAGGGATGGCAAGATGCCTTTGAATTCACAGTTCGTATTGGGTGCTGGCAGTGATGGTCAGGCGGTTGGTCAGTCTTTGCGCCTGGCCAACCGTCACGGCCTTATTGCGGGTGCTACCGGCACCGGCAAGACAGTAACCCTGCAGCGGTTGATCGAGACGTTCAGCGACGCCGGGGTGGCGGTGTTCGCTGCTGACGTTAAAGGGGATCTGTGTGGTCTGGGCGCGGCCGGTGCGCCGCAGGGCAAGGTCGCCGAGCGTATCGCCAGCATGCCCTGGCTGAATCATCAACCACAAGCCTACCCGGTGACACTGTGGGATGTGCATGGCCAGAGTGGCCACCCACTGCGTACCACCCTCAGCGAGATGGGGCCGTTGCTGCTTGGCGCGTTGCTTGAGCTGACCGACAGCCAGCAGGCGGCGCTCTACGCGGCGTTCAAGGTGGCTGACCGCGAAGGTCTATTGCTGCTCGACCTGAAAGACCTGAAAGAGCTGCTCGGCTACCTCAAGGACAGTCCGCAGGTGTTGGGCGAGGACAGCGCGCTGTTCACCAGTACCTCGGCACAGGCGTTGTTGCGTCGCCTGGCTGGGCTGGAGCAGCAGGGCGCCGAAGCCTTGTTCGGCGAGCCTGCGCTGCAGCTCGAAGATCTGTTGCACCCTGACCGCGACGGCCGCGGTCGTGTGCACCTGCTCGATGCCTCCCGCCTGGTTCATGAGGCGCCCAAGGTTTATGCGACCTTCCTGTTGTGGCTGTTGGCGGAACTGTTCGAGCAACTGCCGGAACGTGGCGACGCCGATAAGCCGGTACTGGCGTTGTTCTTCGACGAGGCGCATCTGCTCTTTCAGGGCACCCCAAAGGCCCTGCAGGAACGTCTTGAACAAGTGGTGCGGCTGATTCGCTCCAAGGGCGTCGGGGTGTATTTCGTCACCCAGTCGCCGAGCGATCTGCCGGACGATGTCCTGGCCCAGTTGGGGTTGCGCATCCAGCACGGCCTGCGTGCTTTCACCGCCAAGGAACAGAAATCCCTGCGGGCAGTGGCTGACGGTTTTCGCCCGAACCCGGCGTTCAGCACGCTCAGCGTGCTCACCGAGTTGGGGATTGGCGAGGCGCTGGTCGGTACGCTGGAGGAGAATGGCACGCCGGCCATGGTTCAGCGAGTGGCCATCGCTCCGCCGCAATCGCGCATCGGCCCGTTGAATGAGTCCGAGCGTGCGGCGTTGGTGCGTCAATCACCCTTGGCTGGGCGTTACGACAAACCCATCGACCGCGAGTCGGCCTATGAGCTGCTCACTGCTCGTGCTGCGCAGGCATCCGCTGAGGTATCCGCGCAATCGAGTACCAAGGGCAAGCCCGCAGCGCAGGAGCAAGGGCTTGGACAGATGGCGGGCGACTTGCTCGGCGGTGCGATGAAGAGCGCCCTGCGGCAAGCGGCCAATCAACTCGGTCGGCAACTGGTGCGGGGCTTGATGGGGTCGCTTATGGGAGGCAAGAAGCGCTGAAGTTACTTGCAGCCGCGTTTCGCGCGGCTGCAATGCGCCCTCGGGGCGTCAGTCGTATTCGCTGGCGGCTTCTTTCTTTTCCAGGCGTTCCTTCTCGATTTTCTCGATTTCTTTATCGAAGGCCTGGTCGAGCAGGCTGGGTTTCTTGCGCCAGGGTTTGCGGTCGGGGTCCGGTTGAGCGGCGTAGGTAATGACCTCGCCGCCGTATACATCCTTGTAACGCTGCGCCTGGCGCTCGAGTTCGGCGCGCAGTTCGTCTTTCGTCACTGTTTTTACCTGTAGGTTGTGATCGGCCCACACGACAGCTGAAACGCGAGGTTTCATTGTTGCGCTGAGGGATCAATCTAAAGTGCTTCGCCTTGGTCGGCTGGGAGAAAAATTTGCAAAGTTCCACGCTTTGCATCTTTCTCTTTTCTCTTCAGTTACTTATCTATTTGTAAGTTTTTTTCGAGAAAAGTTGCATGGAGCAACTGGCGGGTATTATCACCAACGCCTTTTGAATGTCCAGTAATCAGCCCACAAGCGCCTGATAATGCAGGCTGAAACTCATCTGGCAGCTTTCCTTCGCTGCCAGCCGCTTTAGCCCAGGCTGCCCCGGTAAATGATGGGCGTTTACCGGATGGGTAACGGGTTCGAAACAGAAGAAATTCTGTGCCTCTGGGCAGAACAATAGAAACACATCGCAGCCCTCCGCCTCGCAGACTAGCTGATAACCGGCGTCTGCTTGAATGATAAGCGCCTTGCCGGGCCAGTGGGTAAAGGCATTATCGACAAGTTGCTGTGGCAACAAGGTGGGCTCGGTGAAGTTCCAGGCCTGCGGTAATTCGACCCACTGACTGGACAGTTTGTCTTCACCGCATAACCAGACGCCGCCTGCTTGCGCTTGTACGCGTGTATGCGCAGTTCGCGGCAGATAAGGATGCAGGCCGAGTCCGTACCAGGTGGGCTGCTCGCCAAGATGGGTGGCTTGTAACGTCAGTCGCAGGCAGCCGTCAGTTAGTTGTATGTGGAAATTGGCGCGATAGGGAAAAGGCGATTGGCTGTGCAGTTCCAGACTGGCGCTGTCGGACGTCACATCGACTACCTGCCAGTGTTGTTGCCAGGCACTACCGTGTATCGGCAGTGCTTCGTGTTCGGTGTTGGCATTCAGTGCTTGCCAGCCGCTAGGCGTAGCGAAACCGCCCCCGCCGATGCGGTTGGACCAGGGCAGCAGTGGGTAGCAGGCCAGGCGCCGAGGATTGGAGGTGGCCAGCGCCAGATCGTCACTGTGGCGCAACAGCGGCTGACCGTCGCTCAGGCGCACCCAGTTGACCAGGCTTGCACCCAGTTCCGGGGCGAGAGTCAACTGTGTCACGTTATCGCTCAGAGTCAGCAGAGTCGTTGGCATTTGACGCTCCTAGGGCTTTAATTGTCGGGAATTCATAGTGTCATCGTACAACTGCTAGGCTATCATTACGGCAAAGCCTCAAGTCTTAATTCGAGAACTCGTCCGCCATGGAAATGCAAAACGCTCAACCTCGTGCTCGTCGCAAGCACCGCAGTCTGGCTCAGGAACTGGTAGCCGATCTGTCGCAGCGCATTCGCGATGGGTTGATCAAGCGCGGTGAGAAGCTGCCGACAGAGTCGGCGATCATGGAAGAGCAGGGCGTCAGTCGTACCGTGGTGCGCGAGGCGTTGTCGCGTTTGCAGGCCGCTGGCCTGGTCGAGACTCGTCACGGCATCGGCACCTTCGTGTTGGATACGCCGAGTGCCAGTGGTTTTCGCATCGACCCGGCAACCATCGTCACCTTGCGCGATGTGCTGGCCATTCTTGAGCTGCGTATCAGCCTTGAGGTGGAGTCTGCCGGGATGGCTGCTCAGCGTCGTAATGATGTCCAGCTGAAGGCCATTCGCGAGGCACTGGATGCCATCAACGAGAGTGCGATGCATGCCAGCGATGCAGTTTCCTCGGACTTCCATTTTCATCTGCGTATTGCCGAGGCCACTGGCAACCGCTACTTCACCGATATTCTCAGTCACCTGGGCACCAGCATCATCCCGCGTACCCGGGTCAATTCCGCCAGCTTGGCGCGTGATGATCAGACCCACTACATGGCGCGCCTGGAGCGCGAGCATGAGCAGATCTTCGAAGCCATCGCGCGCCAGGATGCCGAGGCGGCGCGGGCAGCGATGCGCCTGCACCTGACCAATAGCCGCGAGCGTCTGCGTCAGGCGCACGAAGCGGCCGAGGCTGAAGCGCTGCACGGCTGAAACCTGTTCAATGCACTCGGCGGCCTTGAGCCGCCGAGTGCATTTTAGCGGTAGGGAAAACTGGACGCGCATGCCGCCATCTAGCGGCGGTAGGCCAGGGCGACGATGCCGCCGACCACGATCAGACCACCGACGACCTGCAACGCCCCCAGTACCTGACCCAGAACCAGCCAACCCAGGATCATGCCGGCCACCGGCTCCATGTTCATCACGGGTGCATTGCGCGCGATGTTCAGGCGCGGCATGCAGATGAACAGGGTGGAGAAGGCCGCGCCGTAGAGCAGCACCAGGCAGGCCAGTGCGATCCAGCCAGCGCTGGCGTTGGGCATAATAAGGCCGCCCGGAATCAGGCCGCTGCTACCCAGCAGGGTCGAGGCGCTGAACACCACCGCCAGGGTCAGCATGCTGCGCACCGAGCCGGCAATTTTCGACAGGCGATTTTCGGTGATCCATAGCGCCACGGCGAACACGGCGGCTGCGGTCAGGCTGAACAGGATGCCGGCGACCCACTCACCATCTGGCGCATCGGCGCTGGCCAGGCGACCCGGAACATCGAGCACCAGCACCAGGCCGAAGAGAATCACGCCCATGATGGCCAGCGCCTGGCGGGTTGGCGCCGCACCGCCGAGCGCCCAGGTGAGCAAAGCCAGCAGGATCGGCGAAAGGTTGACCACCAGCAGTGCCAGCGCCACTGGAATACGCGCCACCGCCGAGTAGATGCAGAAGCTCTGGATGGCGATCAGCAGGCCCAGCAGGATTTGCCAGCCCCAGGTAGCGCGACCCAGTTTCAGCGATTCACGTCGCCACAGTACCAAGGCGGCCAGCGCGACCAGCGTCACGCCGGCACGCGCGAGCATTGCCAGCAGCAGTCCGGTGTCGTGGTCAAAGGCGATCCGCGCAGCGATGTGGTTGCCCGCGAACGAGCAAGCCAGTGTGGCGAGAATCAGGACGGCGATGTGACGCGGAAACGGGGTGGAACCTTGCATGACGAAATCCTGTTGTCATGATCTTGAAATCAGGCCCTGAAGCAAAACGCCGCCCGATTGAGCGGCGTTGTCGTTCAGTGCCCGGGTTGCTGTCAGAGCACGACGCTCGGCAGCCACAGCGAGATAGCCGGGACGTAAGTCACCAACATCAGCACCATGAACAGTGCCACGTAGAACGGCAGCAGTGCCTTCACGGTGTTTTCGATGGTGACCTTGCCGATTGCGGCGCCAACGAAGAGCACAGCCCCTACCGGTGGCGTGATCAGGCCGATACCCAGGTTGACCAGCATGATCATGCCGAAGTGTACCGGGTCTACACCGAAAGAGGTGACGACAGGCAGCAGGATCGGGGTGAGGATCAGGATCAGCGGAGCCATGTCCATCAGCGTGCCCAGCACCAGCAACATGAAGTTCACGCACATCAGGATCACGTAGCGGTTGTCCGAGAAGGCCAGGAACGCAGTGGTGATCTTCGACGGAATCTGCATCAGGGTCATGATGTAGCCGAACGCGGCGGCGAAGGCGATGAGGATCATCACGATCGACAGTGTCCGCACGGTGCGGTGCAGCATCTTCGGCAGTTCACGCCACTTGTAGTCGCGGTAGATGAACATGGTCACGAAGAAGGCCCAGATCACGGCCACCGCAGCGGACTCGGTGGCGGTGAAGATGCCGGAGAGAATGCCGCCGAGGATGATGAACATGGTCATCAGGCCCCACAGCGCTTCCACGCAGATCTTGATCGCCTGGCGCAGCGGAATGACTTCGCCTTTCGGGTAGTTACGTTTCTTGGCGAACCACAGGCACAGCGTGGCCAGGGTTGCACTCATCAACAGACCCGGGCCGATACCGGCCACGAACAGCGCGGCGATGGACACTGTGCCGCCAGCGGCCAGTGAATAGATCACCGAGTTGTGGCTGGGCGGAGTAAGCAGTGCTTGCACCGAACCGGACACGGTGACCGCAGTGGAAAACTCGCGCGGGTAGCCTTTCTTTTCCATTTCCGGGATCAGCACCGAACCGACCGAGGCGGTATCGGCCAGGGAGGAGCCGGAGATGGCACCGAAGAAGGTCGAGGCGGTGATGTTGACCAGTGACAGGCCGCCACGGACAAAACCGACCAGCACCCCGGCGAACGCCACCAGGCGGCGAGCCATACCTCCTTCGGCCATGATCGCGCCGGCCAGGACGAAGAACGGAATGGCCAGCAGGGAGAATTTGTTCACGCCGCCGGAGATCTGGATCATCACGGCATGCAGGGGGATATCGATCCACCAGGCGCCGATCAGCGCGGAAACGCCGAGCGAATAAGCAACCGGAACGCGCAGCAGGATAAGGACAATAAAACTGCCCAGGAGAATGGCGGCATCCATTTACACTGCCTCCTTGGAATCTTCAGTGTGTTCGAAGTCGACGGCACGGCGCTTGTGTTGATCGCCGTACAACAGTTGTTCGATGACGAACAGGAGGGTGATGAAACCGCCCACCGGAATGGGCATGTAGCTGATGCCGACGCGTACCGAAGGCAGTGTGCTGAGGTACTGGTTCCAGGTCGCTGCGCAGAGCTTGTAACCCCAGATCAGCATGAACAGCGCGATGCCGCCCATGACCAGGCGCACGAAAAGCGTGATCAGCGGCTCCAGTGTTTGAGGCAGGCGATCGGTCAGTGAGGTCACGGCCATGTGGGCACTCGCGCGGTAGCCGGCAGCGGCACCGACGAAGGTGAACAGCACCATCAATAGCACTGAAATGGGCTCGGGCCAGCCCAGCCCTTGACCCAGCACATAACGGCTGAAGACGCCCCAGGGGATGATCGTGGCCATGATCACGATCGCCAGGCCGGCGGTCGCGATACAGGCACGGTAGATGGCGTCATTGACGCCCAGAACCAGGTTTTTCATGAGACTTCACCGGTTGCGCGGCGCAGGCGAGATGCCGGCGCCGCGCGCTTGCGCGTGGATTACTGAACGGCTTCGATGCGCTTGATCAGGTCGGCGAACTGAGCACCGTACTTCTCACGTACCGGGGCGGTAGCGTCGTAGAACGGCTTGGTGTCGACTTCGATGAACTCGACGCCTTCAGCCTTGAGCTTCTCGTCGCTGGCCTTTTCCTTGGCAACCCACAGGTCGCGCTCTTCCAGCTGGGCTTCTTTGGCCAGCTTCTTGATCAGTGCTTGCTGATCCGCAGTCAGCTTGCTCCAGGTGGTCTTGGACATCAGCAGCGGTTCGGGGAGGATCAGGTGATGTGATCTTGCCCAGCAACCGTGGACACAGTTTCAAGCACTCATCCGGGCCTCGTAGGCTTGCGGGCTGATGTGCCCCAGCGTGCTATGTCGCCGCTGG